>NZ_JBSWVA010000001.1:1010000-1390000 GCF_056159345.1 Epibacterium sp. ABV4_022 | reverse complement strand
GGCGATAAATCTTTCCCCCGAAGGGCACATAGGGTATTACTCACCGTTTCCAGTGGCTATTCCCTACCTTTGGGTACGTTCCCACGCGTTACTAACCCGTCCGCCGCTAGATCCGAAGATCTCGCTCGACTTGCATGTGTTAGGCCTGCCGCCAGCGTTCGTTCTGAGCCAGGATCAAACTCTCAAGTTGAAAGCAACTTACGTTGCTATCCTTGACGTTCGAACCTCTGCACATCACTGGTTGCTTTAACAAAATCCAATCCCAAGGGCGGAACTGAACCTGCGATCTGACCCGGCTAGGAACCAGAAATGCAACCAATTATTCTCTGTCTGTTGTGCTTGGTTTCAAAAGAAACCGAAGCCGAACAAGACAGTGAAGCTGACACTCCATCATCGAACTTGCGTTCTAAGAGCGTTGATATACAGACGTTGATCCATCGAAATGAACCAAACCGCCCACATATCTCTTCAGTCATCCAACAATGTCAAAGAGCAAACATCCAAGACCCAAAAGCAGACCGTCGCGCAAATCTTGCAGCGCCACCGCCTACATCCAACCAAGAATGCCCCAGTCTCTCCTGAGCGTCACAACCGTCTTTCCGATCCGTCAGCAGCGTCGCCACCGCGCCCCGTAGCGCCTCAGCGCCGCCGGTGAAGGGGGTTCTATGGTGAGCCGACAAAACCCGCAACCCCAAAATCAAGAAAACCATCAGAAAAGATGAAGTTTCTAGCAAAACCACAATAAAACAATGACTTAAACACCTAACCCACCGAAAGACCATCGCGCCACTGACCCGCTCCCCGCCCACGTCCAACGCCCCGACAGCCCCAAATCCCGCCCCAAACCGCCTTATCCACAAGACGCCCACAGTTACCCACAGACTCAGTCCTCGGAATCAACCCGGAATCGCCCGAAACGCGCAGATGAATCGCCCAAACCCCAGCACGCCCCACCCGACTCGCTCCGACAAGCCAAGCGCAAAAACAAAAAAGGCGCGGAGGACCAAACCCTCCGCGCCAAAAAACAGCGTCACACATTAAATGCGCGTTACTCGGCAGCGATCTTGCTGCTGACCTTTTCTACGCGCACGGCGGAGAACTTGAACTCCGGGATCTTGCCATAGGGGTCGATCGCGGGGTTCGTCAGGATATTGGCCGCCGCCTCCACATAGGCGAAGGGCACAAAGACCATGTCCTCGGCAATCGCCCTGTCCGCCCGCGCCATGATCTCGATCGAGCCACGCCGGGTGGTCAGGCGGATCATCTCGCCCGGCTCCACGCCAAGCGCCCGCAGCGTTTTGGGATGCAGCGAACAGTTGGCCTCCGGCTCCACCGCGTCCAGCACCTGCGACCGGCGGGTCATCGAACCGGTATGCCAATGTTCCAGTTGGCGCCCGGTGGTCATGATCATCGGGTAGTCCGCATCCGGCGCCTCATCCGGCGGGATCACGCTCGCAGGTGTGAACTTCGCCCGCCCCTCGGGACGCGGGAAGCCATCGCCGAACACGATCGCCTGACCTGGGTCGGTTTCGTGCAACGATGGGTAGGTGATGGTCTCGGTCTCCAGACGCGCCCAGGTGATGTTGTCCAGCGACTTCATGTTGAGCTTCATCTCGGCAAATACTTCCGAGACATCGCCGTAGTTCCAGGGCAGGCCGATACGCTGCGCCAGCTCGACGGTGATCTTCCAGTCCTCGCGGGCCTCGCCCGGCGGGGTCACGGCGGGGCGCACCCGCTGCACCTGACGGTTGGTGTTCGACACCGTACCGTTCTTTTCATAAAGCGCCGAGGCCGGCAGGATGATGTCGGCAAAGTTCGCAGTCTCGGTCAGGAAGATATCCTGTACGATCATCAGGTCCAGCTTGGCAAAGGCCGCCCGGGCGTGGTCCACATCCGGGTCGGACATGGCCGGGTTTTCGCCCTGGATATACATGCCCTTGATGTTGCCCGCGTAGACCTCATCGACGATCTCGGTCACGGTCAGGCCCTTCTCGTTCGAGAAATCGCCGCCGCCCCAGACATCGGTGAAGCGTTTGCGTACGTCGTCGGACATCACGCTCTGGTAATCCGGCAGGAACATCGGGATGAGGCCCGCATCCGAGGCCCCCTGCACGTTGTTCTGTCCGCGCAACGGGTGCAGACCCGCCCCCGGCTTGCCGACATTGCCGGTCATCAGTGCCAGCGAGATCAGGCAGCGCGAATTGTCAGTGCCGTGGATGTGCTGGCTGACACCCATGCCCCAGAAGATCATCCCCGCCTTGGCGCCCGCAAAGGTGCGGGCAACGCGGCGCAGTTGCTCCGGGTCGATGCCGCAGATTTCGGACATCTTTTCGGGGGTGAACTGGCGCAGGTGTTCTTTCTCCGCCTCCCAGTTCTCGGTCCAGCGGTGGATGTACTGGCTGTCGTAAAGCTCTTCTTCGACGATCACATTCATGATCGCGTTCAGCATCGACACATCCGCGCCGGGGCGGAACTGCAACATTTCATCCGCGTAGCGACGCATGCCGACGCCACGCGGGTCCATCACGATCAGCTTGCCGCCGCGTTTGGTGAACTGCTTGAAGTAGGTCGCCGCAACGGGGTGGTTTTCGATCGGGTTGGCGCCGATGATGATCGCCACATCGGCATTCTCGATCTCGTTGAAGGTCGCGGTCACCGCACCAGAGCCGACGTTTTCGATCAAGGCGGCCACCGAGGACGCGTGGCACAGCCGGGTGCAGTGATCGACGTTGTTGTGACCGAAGCCCTGCCGGATGAACTTCTGGAACAGATAGGCTTCCTCGTTGGTGCATTTGGCAGAGCCAAAGCCCGCAACCGATTTCGGGTTCTCGTCGCGCAGCTTTACCAGCCCCTTGGCGGCCAGATCCATCGCCTCGTCCCAGGTCGCCTCCCGAAAGTGGGTCGCCAACTCGCCGGGATCGACGTTCAGCCCCTTGGCGGGGGCGTCGTCGCGGCGGATCAGCGGCTTGGTCAGCCGGTGCGGGTGGTGGATGTAGTCAAAGCCAAAGCGACCCTTCACACACAAACGGCCTTCGTTGGCAGGGCCGTTGATGCCCTCGACATATTTGACCTTGTTGTCCTTGACCTTGAGCGACACTTTGCACCCCACCCCGCAGAAGGGGCAGACGCTTTCGGTCTCAGAGTCAAAATCCGCGCGGTCGCCAACCTGGTTTTCGTCCACCACGGTGGCGGGCATCAGGGCGCCGGTCGGGCAGGCCTGCACGCATTCGCCGCAGGCCACACAAGAGGACGCGCCCATCGGGTCGGCAATATCGAAGGTCGGATAGGCGTTGTGACCGCGACCGGCCATGCCGATCACGTCGTTCACCTGCACTTCGCGGCAGGCGCGCACGCAAAGACCGCAGGAGATGCAGGCATCCAGGTTCACGCTCATCGCGACGTGGCTGTCATCCAGAAGCGGGATATGACCCTCTTCCATCTTGGGGAAGCGCGACTCCGAAACCCCGTTCAGCTCGGCCATGTCCCACATATGCGAGGATTTATCATGCGCGACGTCCTGCGCGGGCTGATCGGCGACCAGCAGCTCCATCACCATCTTGCGCGCGTTTTCGGCGCGGGCGTTGTTGGTGGTGACAACCATGCCTTCGCTGGGTTCGCGGATGCAGGAGGCCGCGAGGGTCCGTTCGCCCTCGATTTCCACCATGCAGGCGCGGCAGTTGCCGTCGGGGCGATAGCCCGGCTGGGGCTTGTGGCACAGGTGCGGGATCTTGAGACCACGACCATTGGCGACTTCCCAGATGGTCAGGCCAGCCTCGGCCGTGACCTGTTCGCCGTCGAGGGTAAAGGTGATTTGCTTCGACATGGCTCAGATCTCCTTGGCTTGCGAAGATGAGATGAGGGCTGCGACTGACCTTGGGGAGGCGCAATCGCGCCTTCCCGGGGGGAAGGTCAGGCGCGGCCCGGTGGTTCCCACCGGGCGAGACATCATTGCGGAGGCCATGCTCACACCTCCTCGGGGAAGTGTTTCATGGTCAGGCGGATCGGGTTCGGCGCGGCCTGGCCAAGACCGCAGATGGAGGCATCCACCATGGTCTGGCTCAGCTCTTCCAGGAGCGACTGATCCCATTTGTCTGCCTGCATCAGCTTCACGGCCTTTTCGCAGCCGACCCGGCAGGGGGTGCACTGGCCGCAGCTCTCGTCCTCGAAGAAACGCAGCATGTTGAGCGCCGCATCTCGCGCCGAGTCCTGATCCGACAGGACAACAACCGCCGCCGAACCGATAAAGGTGCCGTGGGGTTGCAGCGTGTCGAAATCGAGCGGGATGTCATCCATATGCGCCGGCAACAGGCCGGAGGACGGGCCGCCCGGCTGGTAGGCCTTGAACGTCTGGCCGTCCAGCATGCCGCCAGCGGCCTCGATCACATCCAGAATGGTGGAGCCTGCCGGCAGCAGATGCACGCCCGGATTTTTCACGCGACCGGACACCGAGTAGGAGCGCAGCCCCTTGCGACCGTTCTTTTCCACCGCGTTCAGGCACTCCGGCCCTTCGCGGTTGATCTTGGTGACCCAATACAATGTCTCGACATTATGCACGAGGGTCGGCTGGCCAAAGACGCCCACCTGCGCCACAAAAGGCGGACGGTGGCGCGGCTCGCCGCGTTTGCCTTCGATCGACTCGATCATGGCGCTCTCTTCACCGCAGATATAGGCCCCTGCCCCGCGGCGCAGGTCGATGTAACCTGGCTCGACGATGCCCGCCTCTTCCAGCGCGGCAATCTCGCGGCGCAGGATCTCCAGCACCGCCGGATATTCGTCGCGCATGTAGATAAAGGCCTTTTCCGCCTCCACCGCCCATGCGGCGATCAGCATGCCCTCAAGGAACACATGCGGCGTGCGTTCGAGGTAATAGCGGTCCTTGAAGGTGCCCGGCTCGCCCTCATCGCCATTGACGGCGAGATAGCGCGGACCTTCGTTCATCCGCACGAAGCCCCATTTCTTGCCCGACGGGAAACCGGCCCCGCCCAGACCGCGCAGACCGGCAGAGAGCACCTTGTCCTGAACCGCTTCCCAGTCGCCGTTTTGGCGCAGGTCCTTCAGCACCTCATAGCCGCCCGCGATGGCATACTCGCGGTAGGTCTCATACTGCGGGACATGCGCGTGCGTGTCATCCGCGGCAATCGCGGCCTCGACCTTTTCGACGGTGGCGTGGTCGATGTGGTTGTGACCGATCTCCAGCACCGGGGCGGTGTCGCAACGGCCCATGCAGGGGGCCCGCAGGACGCGGACCTGAGTGGGGTCCATGCCGTCCTCCAGCGCCTGTTTCAACTGCTCGGCCCCGGCCAGCTCGCACGACAGCGAGTCGCAGACCCGGATGGTCAGCGCCGGTGGCGGGGTCTCGCCCTCTTTGACCACGTCGAAATGCGCATAGAAGCTGGCCACCTCGTAGATTTCCGCCTGGCCGACGCGCATTTCTTCCGACAGCGCCCGGATATGGGCGGCAGAGATATGGCCAAAGCGATCCTGCACCAGGTGCAGGAACTCGATCAGCAGATCGCGGTTGCGCGGGCGCTCGCCCAGCAGGTCAAGGATTTCGGAATGCGCTTGATCGTCGAGCTGGCGGCCCTTGGGCGTCTTGCGGCCCTTGCCGCGCCCGGATTTCCAAACGCCAGATGTATTGTCCAGAGGTGCCATGGGTGTCTCCCAATTCAGGTGCCTTCAGACCGCAATCCCACCCCTTATTCCGGCGGTCAAATTCGAATGACCGATGGCGCGATAAGCATCCCTTATGATGCACTTGCCGCGATGACCTGTCTCAGCGCGCGGATCGTTGTGAGCTCGGGCTGTCGCTCGACACTTGCCAGACAGATAGGGCGCGCCGGCTCCGGGTCCACCAGCGGCAGCGCGCGGGTGCCATCCAGCGGACCAAGCGCCTGCACCAGCGCCTTGGGCAGGATCGTGGCCACCGACCCCGCCCGCGCCATGACCATCGCCGCCATGAAACCGCTGGACTCCGACATGACCTCGGGACGCAGGTCCAGATCCGCAAACACGCGGTCCAGGATGCGCCGGTTCTGCATCTGCGGCTCCAGCAGGCTCAGCGGCAGGGTGGCCGCGTCGCGCCAGGAAACGCTCTCGCCAAAGGGGGCAAGCATTTCGTCCGAGGCCAGCAACACATAGGTTTCGTCATAGAGCGGTTGCAGACTCATGCTGTCGCGCCCGACGCTGTCGCTATAGGTGACCCCGGCGTCGAGCGTCCCGTCATAAAGCCGTTGCTGGATCAACAGCGAGGTCGTGACCTCCAGCCGCACCAGCATGCGCGGATGGGCCTGATGCAGGCGGTCAATCAATTGCGCAACATAGGAGGTCGCGGTCGGCACCGCGCCGATGACCAGCGTTCCGGTCACCTCGCCACGCGCGGCGGCGATTTCCTGATCCAGCGCCTTGGCATCATCCAGAATGCCCCGCGCCCGATCAACGATCATCTGCCCCTCGCCCGTGAGCCCCTGAAACCGGTTGCCACGGCGCACGATGGACAGGCCCAGCTTTTCCTCCAGACCCCGGATGCGCATCGAGAAAGCGGGTTGGGACATGTTGCAGGCCTCGGCCGCCTTGGCAAAATGCTGGTGACGTGCCAGCGCCGTCAACAATTGCAGGTCTTTGAGTTCGATCATGCGCGCATTTCTCCATCAAGGCGCCAGCGTCCGGCGTCAGCACGACCCGCCAAACGGTCTGAACTGGGGGCAGTCTGCGCATATTCATCGCAAAATGCACCGACACAATGCCTGCCTCAAAACGACAATCTTCAACCGTTGGCGCAGCTATAACACATTGAGATGCCTATGGTTACAACCGTGTCGCCGCCTGCTGTGGCACGCGCGGCGACGATCAGAGCGGGACGCGCCTTCCGGGTACCTCGTGCCAGGGCGGCGCCGATTAATGGGCTGGTAAACTCTCTGGGCTAAGCAAAATAGGTATCTATGGATGCCCCTGGCTTGAAGGAGTTAAATCGTGCGTCTTGTCTCAACCCTAGCAGCGCTGCTGCTATCTGTCCCAGCCTTTGCCGATGAATTCACCCCGGCGCTCGAAGCCTACATGAATGACGAAATCAGCGACTGGGCCAATGACCCGGCCATCGTGGCCGCGATCAAGGCGCAGAACGACGCGCATGCCGGTCTGAGCCAGGATCAGATCGAAGAGATGGACCAGGAATGGCGCGCCAATGTCGGGGATCCCTCGACCCCGCTGCTGGCCGCGGTCCTGAACCACCCCGTCTCCGACGATCTCCGCGCCCGTGTCGAGGCCTCTATGGGGGCCATGACGGAGGTGTTCGTGATGGACGAGCACGGTCTGAACGTCG
Organism: Epibacterium sp. ABV4_022; assembly: GCF_056159345.1. Classification (NCBI taxonomy): domain Bacteria; kingdom Pseudomonadati; phylum Pseudomonadota; class Alphaproteobacteria; order Rhodobacterales; family Roseobacteraceae; genus Epibacterium; species Epibacterium sp. ABV4_022. The sequence goes on along the minus strand of NZ_JBSWVA010000001.1, from coordinate 1,382,682 downwards.
CCGCCTCCGATGTGACCTCCGACATGTGGCAGGGCGATGAGGCCAAATTCCAGCAAACCTACGGCAATGGCGCCGGCAGCATCCACATCAGCGAAGTGGAACTGGACGAGTCGACCCAGCGCTACCAGGGGCAGATCTCCGTCACCATTGTCGACCCGGACAGCGGCAACGCGATCGGGGCGATCACTGTGGGCGTGGATGCAGAAAGCCTTCTGTAATCCAACCGAAATCCAGGGAATGGGACGGGACACTCGATGGCAGCTATGGCAAAAAAGCCTCCCAGCATCAAAGGCTTGTCGATCTTTGTAAAGATCGGGCTTCTGATCGCGATCTCCACCTTTGTCACCGCGGCATTTGTCTCCGTGGCAAACAAATTGATCGTCGACAAGGCGGTTCAGAACGGTGTCGACACGCTTGGACGCAATGTCACCTATTCCGTTGCCTCACGCAGCGGCGGCGCCATCCGCTTCCGCGATGAAGAAAAGCTCCTTGCCGATCTGCAACGGGTGATCGAGATGACCGAAGGCCGCGCCTTGCACGGCGTGGCCTTTAATCTGGACGGCGAGATTGTCGCAACCGTCGGTACCGCAAGCGAGGCCGAGATTGCCAATCTGACCGCACTTGCCACAACCGCGGCAGAGACAGGCACCGTCGAGGTTGCCGGGGACGGCCGGCTGGTCGCAGCGCCCGCAACCACATCGAAGGGGACTGCGGTTGGGGCCGTGGCCATGCTCTGGTCCAGCGAGGCCGCAAAAGCTGTCGCTCTGCGGGACCAGATGATGGCATTTGGTCTGGCGGGCGGGATTTTCCTGCTCATGTGCGGCTTGTCCGCGCTGGTCTTGCGACGGGTGATCAGCCGCCCCCTGACCGATCTTGGCACCGTGGTTGCCGGCATTGCCGAGGGCGACTACGCGCAGTCGGTCGGCCATCAGACCCGGTCGGATGAGGTCGGCCGCATCGCCCGCAATATCGACAATCTCAAGCAGCAGCTGGCGGAGGTGCGCAGCCTCGAAGAAGAACGCATGGCCGCGCAGTCGAGCCAGAAACAGGTGGTGGACGCGCTGAACCACGCGCTGAAGCAGATGTCCGACGGCGACCTGACCCATGCCATCACCGATCCGTTTGCCGAAGAGTATGAAACGCTGCGCCGCCATTTCAACTCGACTCGCGCCACGATGGTCAGCATCATCGATTCCGTGATCGAGAGTTCCGAACGCATCCGCTCCAGCGCCGAGCAGATCAGCGTCTCCTCCGGTGATCTGTCACAACGCACCGAAAGCCAGGCCGCGACCCTTGAAGAGACTGCGGCAGCGATGGAACAGCTGAACGGCAGCGTGCGCTCCGCCGCCGAAGGCGCCCGCGAAGTCGAGGGCGTCATGGACGAAGCCCGCGCCACAGCCGAACAAAGCGGCAAGGTCGTCGCGGATGCCGTCAATGCGATGTCGCAGATCGAAGCCTCCTCGAGCAAGATTTCGAAGATCCTCACCGTCATCGACGATATCGCCTTCCAGACCAACCTGCTTGCGCTCAATGCCGGGGTCGAGGCGGCCCGCGCGGGCGAAGCTGGTCGCGGCTTTGCCGTGGTGGCCGCCGAGGTCCGCGCCCTTGCCCAGCGCTCGGGCGATGCGGCTCAGGAGATCAAGCACCTGATCGTGGAAAGCACCGAACAGGTCGGCGAAGGTGTGCGTCTCGTCGGGCGCACCGGCGAGGAGCTGGAGAAGATCATCGGGCGCGTGGGCACCATTTCCGGCCATGTCAGCGGCATCGCAACCGGCGCGGAAGAGCAGTCCACCACATTGAACGAGATCAACACCGGGGTTTCGCAACTGGACCAGGTCACGCAGCACAATGCTGCCATGGTCGAGGAAACCACCGCTGCCAGCCAGGTGCTGCGCAACGATGCGGCTCAGCTGGCCCGAGTCGTGGCCGTGTTCAAAACCGATGGCGCGAAGGTCCGCGCGCATGCCGAGGAGGCCGCCGCGCCGCCAGAGCCGTCTGCACACAGCGATGCCGACATGATCGCGGAGTTTGAACAGGCCGCAATGCCTGTGGCAGAAGCCGCAACGATGGAGGTCGCCGCGCCGGATCACGATGACACGCCGGCCCTGAAACCGGCAGCCGGCTGGGAAGATTTCTGATCCCACCCCGCTGATCCCCCTTGACCCCATCGCTGTGCCGGCAGGACGTGAGGGTTTTGCCTAAAGCGAAAAGCCCCGCCGCAAGTCGCCTCGCGCCGCTGCCCAAGACGCGTAAGCCGCAGGCCCTGTCTGCCAAGAGCGCGGGTCGCAACGCCGGGGGGCAGCCCCCCATCATCCCGTGCGCCAGGCCGGGTTGCCCCGGCATCGGTGGTGTGATGCGTGCGGCGGGACCGACAGAGCGCCGGACCCGCCTTTTATCTGCGGGGTTGTTACACTCAGAAGAAACCCAGCTTGTTGGGGTTGTAGCTCACCAACATGTTCTTGGTCTGCTGATAGTGATCCAGCATCATCTTGTGAGTCTCGCGCCCGATGCCCGATTGTTTGTAGCCTCCGAACGCGGCATGGGCAGGATAGGCATGATAATTGTTGACCCAGACCCGTCCGGCCTCGATCGAGCGACCAAACCGATAGGCCCGCGTGCCATCGCGCGTCCAGACCCCGGCGCCGAGGCCGTACATCGTGTCGTTGGCAATCGCCAAGGCTTCCGCTTCATCCTTGAAGGTGGTCACAGACACCACCGGACCAAAGATCTCCTCCTGGAACACCCGCATCTTGTTGTGTCCCTTCAGGATCGTGGGCTGCACGTAGAAACCGGTCGACAGATCGCCGTTGAACCGGGCCGCCTGACCGCCCGTCAGCACCTCTGCCCCTTCTTCGACGCCGATGGTCAGATAGGACAGGATCTTGTCCTGTTGCTCCTGACTGGCCTGCGCCCCGACCATGGTCGCGGGGTCACGCGGATCGCCCTGTTTGATCGCCTTCACCCGCGCGATACAGCGGGCAATAAACTCTTCGTAGATGTCTTCCTGAATGAGCGCGCGCGACGGGCACGTGCAGACCTCGCCTTGATTGAAGGCAAACAGGACAAACCCTTCCACGGCCTTGTCGAGAAAGGCATCATCCGCCGCCATGACATCGGAGAAGAAGATGTTGGGACTCTTTCCGCCCAGTTCCAGCGTCACGGGAATGAGGTTCTCGGTCGCCGCCTGCATGATGATGCGGCCGGTCTCGGTCGATCCGGTAAAGGCGATCTTGGCAATGCGGGGGGATTTGGCAAGCGGCCCGCCCACCTCCGGCCCCATGCCGTTCACGATGTTCAGCACACCGGCCGGCAACAGATCCGCGATCGCTTCGACCAGCACCATGATTGCTGCCGGGGTTTGTTCTGCCGGTTTCAACACCACACAGTTACCTGCCGCCAGCGCCGGCGCCAGTTTCCAGGCGGCCATGAGAACAGAGAAGTTCCACGGAATGATCTGCCCCACGACCCCCAGCGGTTCGTGAAAGTGGTAGGCCACCGTATCTTGGTCAATCTCGGACATGGCGCCTTCCTGCCCGCGCAGAACGCCGGCAAAATAGCGGAAGTGATCCACCGCCAGTGGGATGTCGGCGGCCATCGTTTCGCGAATGGGCTTGCCGTTGTCCCAGGTCTCTGCGGTGGCGATCAGGTCGAGGTTCTGTTCGATCCGGTCGGCGACCTTCAGCAACAGGTTTGACCGGTCCGCCGCCGAAGTCTTGCCCCAGGCCTCCTTGGCAGCGTGGGCGGCATCCAGCGCCAGTTCCACATCTTCGGCAGAGGACCGCGCCACTTCGCAAACCTTGGCGCCGGTGATCGGCGTGATGTTGTCGAAATACCGCCCCTGGACCGGCGCCACAAAACGCCCGCCGATAAAATTGTCATAACGGGCCTTGAAGGGCGATGTGTGTTCACCCGCGATCTGTGTCTGTTCGTTCATGATATCCTCCTCTGCATCCCGGTCCTCCACCGGGGATGCAAGGAGGATGACGATACTGCCGGGGCGCGTCAGCATCCGGCACACAGCCTCGTCGCGCATCTGTCTCAGAACTGAGACGGTCAGGCCGAAGTTTCGCCAATCCCCAGCCGCTTCATGCGGCGGTAGAGGGTGGCGCGCCCAATTCCGAGGCTACGGGCGGCCTGAGACACGTTGCCATGCGCCCGCGCAAGCGCGCGCACCACCGCGGCGCGCTCGGCTTTTTCGAAACCGCTCGCCCCGTCTTCGCGCCCGAACAGATCCGAAGCGGGTATTGCTGCAACCGGACCGGCGGCCTGCAAACCGAAAGCCCTGCGGGCACCGCGTGTCGCACCGCGCAGGATATCGTCCTGATCCACGGCCAGCAGGATGGCAGCGTCGCTCTCCTCGTGATCTGCCACAATGATCCGCGCGGTCGCGAAACAGGCGCGAAACTGATCCACCTCGATCTGGCGCGCGGTCTGGGCAACCTGCGCCGCGATCAACCGGTTGAAGGCCTCGGTCTGATCTGCCCGCGCCGAGGAGACATCCAATGCGCCGACCAGATCCCCCTCGGGGCCAAAAATCGGCGCATCCATGCAGCTCATGTCGATATTGCGGGCATGGAAATGCTCGTCGCGATGAATGGTCACCCGCCGGCCCTCGGCAATGCAGGTGCCGATGCCATTGGTGCCTTCGGAGGCCTCCGACCAATCGGTCCCGGGCGCCAGCCCCCAGGCCTGAAAGATGTCGGCATCCCCGTCCGCGGCGCGCAGGTCCAGCACCACCCCTTCGGCATCGGTCAGCAGGACGCCGCACCCGGAACTGCCCACCAGCCGATAGAGCGCATCCAGCCGCGGCATGGCCACGCGCATCATCGCCTCCGCCCGGCGCCGGCGCTCGGCAAGTGCCGCTGCGGAAATGCGCTGCACATCGCCCTTTTGCCCCGGATCCAGACCATGATGCTGCAACGAGCGTCGCCAGGACGCGGCCAGACGACTGCGCGCGGCCGCCGCGGGATCCGTCGCGGTTTCGACGATACGATCGATGTGTTGTGTAGATTTCGCCAATCTACGTCCTCCCCGGCCCCATGTTACTGCACCCGGCGATTTCGGCAATCCAAGATTGCTCCGACCGCATCCCAGCCGCCCCGATGCAGTGGCCGGACCTCTGTCGCACCGGTCGGCGCTGTGTCGGCTCGTGCTTTCAAAGCCACGGCCCATGGGCTAGGACTAAACGTGGTTTTCCCAAGCTATTGCAGCCAGATAGGTCTATTGATGTCACATCCCTCACCGCCCCGGAGCCCGGCCGAATTCTTTGACGATGACGATCCGCGAATTGCCTACAACCGGGTCTGGTTCAACATCATGCGGGCGCATCGCAGACTGTTGCCGTCGATTGCCAAGGCGCTCAAGGCCGAGGGGCTGGCCGATCCGATCTGGTTTGAAATCCTGATGGAGGTTGAGCGCGCAGGACCCCAGGGCCAGCTGATGGGCCCGTTGGAAGAGATCCTGTTCGTGCCGCAATATGCCCTGTCGCGCCATATCTCGCGATTGGAAAAGGAGGGGTTCCTGCGCCGGGAACATATCGCGGACGGGCGCCGCAAGCAGGTGTTGTTCCTGACCGAGACGGGAACCGGGCTGCACCAGCGCATATGGCCGACCTATATGGCGGCGATTCAGGCAGACGTCGCAGGCTGCATGAGCACCGACGAGGCCTATTTGCTGTCACGCCTGATGATCAAACTTCTGCCCGGCGGGCGGGACCCGGGGCGCAGCTGACGCGCCCCGGATCACAGGCGATCAGAACCGGGCAATGGCCTCGAACACAAAGGTCCGGCCAGGTTCATTCAGCGGCACGATCGAGGAATAATCCGCGCCATAGGTCGAGCGGTCCGCATAGCTCTCGTCGAACAGGTTGTTGATCGACGCGCGCAGGGTCAGCGCAGGCAGCTGCGGCGGGGTATATTCCGCAAAGACATTGACCACCTGATAGCCGTCAAGCCCCTGATCCGATGTGCTCTGGGTGTCGTCATAGTCCAGCGCCATATCGAGGCTGCCCCCGATCAGCAGATCATAGGCGACCAGTTCGTGCTGCACCTCCAGCGCAATGACCTGCCCCAATGGCGCGCCATAGTCCAATGCCTCATAGCTGCCGGAGGACGCTCCGTTCACTTCGATCTCGCTGTTGGAATAGGTCATCCGCACAAAGCCATCGCCCCAGTCATAGGTGGCCCCGAGGTTGTAGCCACGGCTCTGGAAGTCGAAGGTATCACCGCCCCCGCGCGCATCGTCGATCTCGGTGAGGAATATCTCGCCACCAACCCGCAGGGCATCACGATGCCAGTCGAACCCGAGGTTCATGTTCTGCGCCCGCGCACTGCGCAGGCCGCTGTAGTCCCATTGCCGCCAGAACTCGTAGTTGTCCTCCAGCTGGATCCCGCCAAAGACATTGGAATAGCCGGCGCGGACAGAAAAGCTCTCGCTGACCTCAAAGGTGACGGCGGCATTGCCGCTGGCCCCATTGGCAGAGGTCTCATAGCCACCGATACCGGTGAAATCCTGCCAGTCGTAGCGTAGCCCCGCGGACACGGTCCAGCGGTCGGCAGGCGTCAGCCGTGCCTGGGCAAAAACGCCGAGATTGTCTGCCGCCTCGTCAAACCGCCCGTCGATGGGGTCGGAATACTCCGACTCCTTCTTGTAGTAGTCGATCCCGGCGGTCACGGTGTTGCCGTCCGACAGGTGAAAGGTATTCTGCACCTTCGCGGACAAGGTGCTGGAGATCCCGACGCTCTGATAGGGCGACGGCACCCGAATATCGCTTTCGGAATAGCCCAGGACGACCTCGGGATCCCACATGCCAAGGTCATTGGTGTTCTCGTAGCGCAGGCTGTAGCTGGTCCGGGTGGTGTCGTATATCCGGGTCTCGGGCACCGGACGCCCACCGACGACCGCGCCGATATTGGCCCGATAGGGGCGCGCGCCATCATCCTTGATCTGCTGTCCCGACAGCTCGACCCGATGGCCCTCGCGGGATTCATAGGCCAGTTTCAGCAAGCGGCTTTGCAGCTCTGCCCCGGTGCCGGAGACCGTGGTTCCCGACCCGTCCTCATAGTCATCGCCGGTGGCGGATTTGGCGTAGGCAAGGAATTCGAACCCGCCGTCGCTGCGCCCCGCAAGGGTCAGCGACCGGCCAAAGGTCTGCCCGTTGTCACCAAAGCTCAGCCGTGCCGCGCCGCCAAAATTCTGCCCGTCCCGAAGGATATCCTCGGCATCGACCGTCTCCATGACGACGGCGCCCGCGACCGCATTGGGGCCGGTGTCCGCCGCAGCAATGCCGGGATCGACGCGCACGGATTTGAGCACACCGGGGTCAAAGGCATTGGCGCTGACATGGTGGAAGGCACGATTGTTCTGCAACGCCCCGTCCAGCGCGATGGTGAGGTTGAGCATATCAACCCCGTTTACAAAGATCTTCTGGGCGACCGGAATGGCCCCGCCGACAGAGACAGAGGCGATACCGGCAAACAGGTCCTTGAGGTCCCCCATACGGGCCCGCTCGACCTCGGCATCCGCCACATAGGCTGCGGTTGCCCGATCCGCAGCGGTGCCAACCGGATCCTTGTAGCGGACCTCGATGGGGTCGAGCGATATGATATTGTCGGAGAAAGTCTCCTGCGCCGAGGCCGGCAAGGCCGCAAGCAGGGCCAGTGCGGTTCCACCCAAGAGGTGGCCACGTTGCGAAGTGAGTGATCTGAGCATGAACGTTCCCGAATTTCACGTTGTTTTGGAAAGCTGGCTCGGGGACGCGGCTGGCAGATATGGGCCTCCTTCTAAGAGTTCACATCTTGATATGCAAGTGCATGACAAGGATCGGGAGGGTCAAAACGCGCAGGACGGACTTGCCCGGTTTGCCCTCGGCGCCTCGCCTGGGTTTAGTGCGCGCAGGCTCGGGGCGGTGGTTTTTTTGATGTGGAATGGCGCCCGCGGGAGGACTCGAACCCCCAACAGCCCGATTAGAAGTCGGATATTCTATCCAGTTGAATTACGCGGGCGCGTGTCCCGTTTCGTGGCCGGTTCCGCCGCCATTGTCAACTCGGGAACGCAGCTCCAGGCATGGCTCCGTTCAGGAAAACGACGTGATGGCCTGTTTTGGTCCACGCACCATCAGGCGCGTGTCCCCTCCCCCCGCAACACAGGTGCAGCCGGCCTTGCGGCAGGTGTTCTCACCGTAAACGCAAGGTTTCCAGCGCCTGCAATCCGATGGGAAAAGGGGGATCGGCGACCCTCCTGGGGATCGAGGGTCGCCGATGTAGCGCACTTCGGCCCCGACACGACACACACCAACCGCATCGCTCGGAGCGAACCAAACAGCACGCCGTTGTTGCGGAACGACTCAATACCCGTAGAAAAAGGCTACGATTCTCAAAATGGCTTTGAACTCAACACCACGTCCGCACTCACACGCGCAGTATTGCTCAAATAATGCGAGAGTCCACCCGCATATTTACACGGATAGCGTGAAAATCGCGTAAGTTCGGCGCAGCCCTGCTTTGCTGCCCTGATCGCCCTGACTGCGCAAGGCGCAGGGCGTCGGACAGATCAGCAACAGCGCAGCCCCCTTCTCCTAAAGCGGGTTGAAACAGGCACAGGAGACTTGCGCGCGTTCGACATCCAGCGGTGGTACGGTGGTTCTGCAAGCCTCGACCGCGCGCGGGCAACGGGCGCGAAACGCGCAGCCCTCGGGCGGGTTCAGCGGGTCGGGCAGTTCGGTCTCCTTCGCCTCTGGCGCGGCGAGCGCACGCCCGACGACGGGGGCACTGTCGGCCAGGAGTTTCGTATAGGGATGGGTCGGCTTGGCAAAGACCTGATCGGCGGGGCCGACCTCGACCACGGAGCCAAAATAGAGCACCGCGACGCGATCACTGACCGCCTCCACCACCGCAAGATCATGGCTGATAAAGATATAGGTCAGGCCGAATTTCTGTTTCAGATCAGCTAGAAGGTTCAACACCTGCGCCTGCACGGAGACATCCAGCGCGGACACAGGCTCATCCAGGATCAAGATACGCGCATCCGCCGCTAGGGCCCGGGCAATGCCGATCCGCTGCGCCTGTCCGCCAGAGAATTCATGCGGGTAGCGGTCGAGAAACTCCTCGCGCAGGTTCACCGCGGCAAAGATCTCTGCAATGCGAGTGGTGCGCGCCTTGGCGTCCATGCCGTGCAGATGCCGCAGGGGCGCGTCCATGATCTGGCGAATGGTTTTACGCGGGTTGAGGCTGCTGATCGGGTCCTGAAAGACATATTGGATCTTCTGCCCAAAGGTGGCCGGGTCCGCGTTATCAAGCGGTGCGCCGTCGATCTCAATCTGGCCGGTGGTGGGCGGCAGCAAGCCCACCAACATCCGCGCCAATGTGGATTTTCCACACCCCGACTCACCCACGATGCCGAGGGTTTCGCCCTTCTCCACCGTCAGCGAGAGTGGCTGCACCGCCTTGACGCCCGCCTTGGGTGCGCCGAACAGGCGCTTGCCCACCGGGAAAGTCTTGCTGAGGTCGGTGAGTTTCAGTGCCGCGCTCATGCCGTGGCCTCCTGCACTGGGATTTCAGGGTCGATACAGCGGATCTTGCGCGCGGGCCCCAAGGCACCAAGCGCAATATCCCCGCTGCGACAGGCACTTGCGGCCTTGGGACAGCGATCCGCAAAGGCGCAGCCTGCGGGCAGTTTGTCCACCACTGGCGGCAGACCGGGAATGGCTGCCAATTGGCGTCTGCCCTGACCCAGTTCCGGCACGCAGGCCATCAGCCGCGCGGTGTAAGGATGGGCGGGCGCATTGAGGATGGCATCGGTGGGGCCTTCCTCGACAATGCGGCCCGCATACATCACCGCCACCCGGTCACAAAGCTGCGCCACCACGCCAAAATCATGGGTGATGAAGATGATCGCCAAGCCCCGCTCGCGCCGCAAATCATCCAAAAGCGCAAGGATCTGCGCCTGCACCGTCACGTCGAGCGCGGTTGTGGGTTCATCCGCGATGATCACCTCCGGGTCATTGGCCAGCGCCATGGCGATGCCGACCCGTTGGCGCATGCCGCCCGACATCTCATGCGGGTAATTGTCCACCCGCGCCTCGGCATTGGGGATGCGCACGGATTTCAAGAGTTCTATCGCGCGGGCGCGGGCCTCGGAGTTACTGGTGCGATGATGGCACTGGATCGCCTCGATGAGCTGCGCGCCGACTGTATAAAGGGGGTGCAGCGTCGCCAGAGGATCCTGAAAGATATAGGCCACACGGTCACCGCGCAGGCGGCGCAGGGTCTCATAGGGCGCGCCGATCAGATCCTCGCCCTTGTAATGCACCGCACCGCCGGTGATGACACCGGGGGGCGAGGCGACCAATCCCATGATCGACAGCGCCGTCACGGATTTACCAGAGCCACTTTCACCAATGATCCCAAGGCATTCGCCTGGCCTTACCGAGAGGTCAACTCCTCCCACGGCCTTGTAGATGCGATCCTTCACGTGGAACTGGGTTTGCAGGCCGCGCAGGCTCAGGATGCCGTCGCCTTCGGGCTGCGGCACGGGGTCGTTGCGGCGCACCATGGTGGTCGGCATCGGACGGCTGAGCGCGCCGGACTTCAGACGCGGATCAAGCGCGTCGCGCACGCCATCGCCCAGAAGGTTAATCGCCATCACGATCACAAGGATCATCGCGCCGGGCACCACGGAGGTATGCGGATTGGTAATCAGCGCCGAGCGCGCCTCCCCCAGCATGGAGCCCAGGTCCGCCTGCGGCGGTTGCGAGCCAAGGCCAAGGAAACTGAGTCCTGCCGTCTCAAGGATCATCCAGCCGACGGTGGTGGACATGGCGATCACGATCACCGGGATCACATTCGGAACCACCTCCGTGATAATGATCCGCGCATTCGACATCCCGCAGAGCCGCGCCGCATCGACAAATTCCTTATGCGCAATACCGACGGTGACACCGCGAATGTTGCGGGCAAAGAAGGGGATGTTGACGGCGGCCACTGCGATCAGCGCATTCATCAGCCCCGGACCGAGCGCGGCGACAATCGCCAGCGCCAGCAGAATATAGGGAAAGCCCATCAGCATATCGACGCCGCGCATGATCACATTGTCCACGCGCCCGCCGTAAAACCCGGCGATCACGCCGATCGCCGCCCCGATGGTGGCCGCCGCCACCGCCGCCGCAAAGCCCACCGCCAGCGACAGCCGCGTGCCCCACATCAGGCGGCTGGCGAGATCGCGACCAAGGTGATCGGTGCCCAGCAATGCCCCTTCGCTAAAGGGTTTCTTGAACCGCTCTGCCGTGTTCGTCACATCCGGGTCGGGCAGCGGCAAAATGGGTGTCAGCAGCGCCAGCAGCACCACCACCGACATCACGATGAGCCCCGCGAGCGCCAGGCGGTTGCGGGACAAAAGACGCAGGAAGCTCATGCTTTGATCCTCGGGTCCAGAAGGCTTTGGGCGACATCGACGGCAATGTTGAACAGCACATAGCAAGCAGCGACAAAGACCACGCCGCCCTGCACCAGCAGAATGTCACGTTTGAGGATGGCATCGACCAGCATGCGCCCGACGCCGGGCCATTGGAACACCATCTCGATGTAGACTGCGCCCGAGAGCACAAACCCGGCCTGAATGCCCAGCACCGGGATGATCGACACCATCGCCGCGCGCAGACCATGGCGCCAGATCACGCTGCGCTCATGCACGCCTTTGGCGCGGGCGGTGCGGATGAAATCCTGCCGCAGGACCTCCAGCATGGCGGACCGTGACAGGCGGGCGATGACGCCAGTGGCCACCACCGCCAGCGCAATGGCCGGAAGGGTTAGATGGCTGACAAGCGCCGACAGATCCCGCGCGCCGTATATGGGCCACATGCCGGACACCGGAAACCAGCGCAGATTCACCGCAAATATCAGGATCATCATCATGCCGAGGAAAAACGACGGGATCGAAATGCCCAGAAGCACTGCAAATGTAATCGCCTTATCCGCCAGCCCGTATTGGCGCGCCGCCGAGACCACACCTGCCGCAACGCCAAGGATCGAACAGATCACAAAGGATGTGCCCGCCAGCACCAGCGTTGCATTGAACCGCTCCAGCACCTCGTCCAGAACCGCACGATTGAGCGAGAAGCTGCGGCCAAAATCGCCCTGCAACATATTGCCGAGCCAGATAAAGTACCGCTGCACCAAGGGCTTATCGAGGCCGAGATCGCGATTGAGCTTCTCAACATTCTCGGGCGTCGCATAGGAGCCAAGGATCGCCGTGGCCGGGTCGCCCGGGATCATCGCCATGATCAGAAACACGATGACCGAGATCCCCAGAAGGACCGGCACCGCGGAGATGAGCCTTTTTATAATGTAGCCAGTCATGGCGTGCCTTCCTGCTCTGCCGATTGGGGGGAGCGTGTTTCCGGGTAGGCTTCAGCAGAAACTCCGGGGAAACGGGGGCCGCGCGCGCCCCGCAGGGGGGCGCGCGGGTCGGATCGGGCAAAGCCCGATCCGAAACCTTTCATCAGTTCTTGGTCACATCATCGAGCAGCAGGAAGAACGAGGGCTGCAGGGCAAAATCGCCCACCCGGTCCGAGGTCACCGCGTTCTGCTTCCAGTTGGCGACAAAGACCCAAGGCGCATCTTCCTGCACGATGGTCTGCATCTCCTGATAGAGCTTGGCGCGCTCGTCCTGATCGGTCGCAACACGGGCCGCTTCCAACAGCTCATCCACCTTCGGGTTAGAATAATAGCCGGAGTTGAAGCCGCCCTTGTCGGGCCATGCATCCGTGCGCAGCGCAAGGAAGGGCAATGTGTCCGGGTCATTGGTCATCCAGGCCATCTCAGCCATGTCGGCCTTGCCCTCCAGCCCCGGATTGACCTCGCCCAGGAAGGTGTTCCACTCGTAGGTTTCGATCTTCACATCCAGCCCCACGGCATTGAGATCGGCCTGAATGGCGGTACCCATGGCGATAGGATCAAGCATACCAGAGCCGCCCTCGGTCACATAGAACGTGAGTTCCGCCCCTTCTGCGCCCGCCTCGGCCAGGAGTTTACGCGCCTTGTCGGGGTCATAGGGATAGGGTTCGAGCGATTCATTATACGCCCAGGCAAAGGCGGGCGGGGTCGGGCCTGCGGCCACCTCGGCGGTGCCCTCCAGCACATCGTTCACGATCGCAGATTTGTTGATCGCGTAGTTCGCCGCTTGGCGGACGCGCTTGTCGGCGAAGGGGCCTTCCTTGGCGTTGAGGATCAGGAACCAAACGTGCGGACCGGCCTGTTCATGCACGGTGAAAGCATCGCCCTGAAATTCCGACAGCGCCACCGGCGGCACCTCGACCATCAAGTCAATGCCACCGGCCAGCATTTCTGCCGTGCGGGTGTTGGCATCGGTGATCGGGCGGAAGACCACCGCGTCCAGCTCTGCCGCGCCATCCCAGTAGTCGGGGTTTTTCTCAACCACCACGGCCTCATTGGAGCGCCACTCGGCAAATTTGAACGCGCCGGTGCCGGAGGGGTTGCGGCCAAACTCCGCGCCATGGTTTTTGACCGCCTCAGGCGACACGATCAGGCCCGTGGGATAGGCAAGGTTCGACAGGAACGGCGCATAGGGCGCGTTCAGCTTGAATTTCACCGTCAGATCATCGACCGCCTCGACGCTCTCCACAGCGGAGAAGAAAAAGGCCAACGGGAACGGGCCGGTGTTGTGGAAGGGGTGATCCTCATTGAGCATCCGCTCGAAGTTGAACACCACTGCCTCGGCATCAAAGGCGCTGCCATCGTGGAAGGACACCCCCTCGCGCAGGCTGAAGGTATATTCGGTGCCATCCTCGGAAATGCTCCAGTCGGTGGCCAGGGCAGGCTCCACCTCCAGCGTGCCGTCCTTGTAGCGCACGAGGCCGTCATAGACGTTCATCAGGATGCGGAAGTCGTTCACCGCCGTCACCGCCGCCGGGTCAAGCGCTTTGGGTTCTGCGATCTGGCCGACGATCAACACGCCCGGCGGTGTCTGCGCCGCCGCCGGTGCCACGCCCATCGCTACACCGGCCAGAGCCGTCGTCGCGAACATCGCGGCCATCGCGCCGCGCCGCGTCATCTCAAGAAATTTCATGTCGGATCCTCTCTGCTGAGATTTATTTTTCATGATTAATTGTATCCACGCAAATTTTCATGATAAATACAAGTCTAAACCTGCACCAAATTCGTTCGGAGACCGCCATGACCTTTTCAATACTGATGCATGACCCCCAAACAGGCGGTTTCGCGGCGGCTGCGGCAACCGGGAGTCTCTGTGTCGGGGGCTGGGTCCTGCGCGGAGACATCGAATCAGGGCTGGTGGCGTCGCAGGGCACGGCCCCCAGCACATTCTGGCGCGATGACGGGCTGCGGCACATGTACAACGGACGCAGCGCCACACAGGCGGTGGAGGCCGTCACGCAGGCGGACACCGGCCGCCACCACCGGCAGATGCTGGCGCTGGACCGCACTGGCCAGGGCGCAGGGTTCACCGGACGGGACAGCATCGCCTACGCCGGCCACCGGATCGCGCCAAACCTGGCGGTGGCGGGCAACATGCTGTCCGGGGCCAATGTGCTGGACGTGATGCAGCAGACGGCGCAGTCAGAATTTGCCACCCTGCCCGATCACATGCTTGCGGTGCTGGATGCGGCGGCCTCGGCTGGCGGGGACACCCGTGGTCTGCAATCGGCGGCGCTGCTGGTGCTGAGGCCGGACCATCCGCCGCTGGATCTGCGGATCGACTTCAGCGAAGAACCCCTTTCCGCCCTGCGCGCCCTGTGCATTCGCGCCCATCGGTCGCCCTATTTCGACTGGCTGGATGAGGTTCCGACCTTGACCGACAGAAGCCGCGCCGTGCTTCCCGAAGCGGGCTAGCGGCGCCGGTTATTCCCCGATAAAGCGCCGCGCCAGCTGTGCCTCCTGCGCGGTCATCAGGTCTTCGGCCCCTTGCATATGCGAGGCCATGATCCGCCGCGCTTCATCCCCATTGCCGTGGCGCAGGGCCTCCACCAGCCGCATCTGATGCTCCCGCCCCCGGCGCCACAACTCGTGGTTCGGCGGCTCGTAGAGCTTGCGATAGATCGTCATGTCCGTGAGAACCCGCGCCATGAAGGAAATGACAAAGCCCAGCAGCGCATTGCCCGAGAACTCCGCCAGCCGGGCGTGAAAGTCGAGCGATGCAATATGCTGTTCTTTCTCTTCCTCGGCAGATTGCGCAGGCTCCGGATAGCGCGCGGCAAGCGCTTCCATCTCGGCCAATTGCTCCTCGCTGAGCGTCCCGGCCAAGCTTGCGGCCAGTTCCGGCTCCAGCGCGCGGCGCATCTGATAGATGTCGGCGATCGAAAGGTTCTGGAAATAGAAGTAGTTGGCCAGCAAGGAGCGCGCCCGCTCGGCCGAGACCTTGTCGACAAAACTGCCGCCCCCCGGGCCGGTACGGGTCAGGATCAGCCCCTGCGCTTCGAGGATCCGCATCGCTTCGCGCACCGTCCCCTTGGACACGCCGAACAGAGAGATCATCTCCGTTTCATTAGGCAATTTGTCCCCCTGCTGGAGGTCGCGTTCCACCACCCAGGTCTTGATTTCATCCGCCACGCGCACCGGGCGCGAGCGACGCGGTTGGCCCGGGGCACGGGTCGGTTTGCTCATCTTCTGCCGCCTTTTATCATGATAAAAAGCATAGACAGGAAAACCTGCGAACGATAGAGCTAAATTAATCATTATAAATTGGGGACCACGATGGACTGGGGCAAAGAGGCCGAGCGCCGATTGAATGAAATCGCAACCTGCAGCGCACCCGGACCGGGGGTGACCCGGTTCCCCTTCACGCCCGAACATGCGGCCGCCCTCGATGTGATCCGGGGCTGGATGACACAGGCCGGCCTGTCCTGTCACATGGATGCCGCCGCCACCCTGATCGGACGCAGCGCCTCCGCGACCGGCGCACCGGCGGTGTTGATTGGATCGCATCAGGACAGCGTGCGCGAAGGCGGGCGTTACGACGGCGTCATGGGCGTCCTGATCGGCTGCCTCGCGCTGGAGCAGCTTGCCGCAGAGGGGGTGCAACTGCCGTTTCCGGTGGAGGTATTGGCCTTCGCCGACGAGGAAGGCGTGCGATTTCCCACCGCGCTCCTCGGACCACGGGCGTTAACGGGGCAGCTTGATCCCGACGCGCTTGAGATGACGGATGCCGATGGCGTGTCCCTGCGCGCGGCGCTCGCGCAGTTCGGGGGCGACCCGGATGCGCTGGGTCAGATGCGCCGGCCTCGTGACAGCGTGCAGGCCTATCTGGAAATCCACATCGAACAGGGGCCGGTCCTGCAACGGGACAATGTGCCATGCGGCATCGTCACCGGCATCTGCGGCATCGAGCGCAACAGCATCACCTTCAGCGGGGAAACCGGACATGCGGGCACGGTCCCGATGCAGGGGCGCCGCGATGCGCTGGTCGCCGCCGCGGATTTCATCGCCCGGGTGCATGACACGGCAGCGGGCCGCGACGGGCTCCGGGCCACGGTCGGCACGCTCAACCTGAAACCCGCCGTGGTGAACGCAATCCCGCGCGAGGCCGAGCTCACTCTTGAAATCAGGGCATTGTCGGATGAGGAACGCGCGGCGTTTGCCGCCGAAGCGCAGGTCTGGGGCACCGAAATCGCCGCTGCCCGCGGCACCGCTTTTTCCATGAGCCGCACCTATGCGCAACCGGCCGTGCCCTGCGCCCCCGCGTTGATGGACACGCTGGAGGCGGCCTGCCGCCAGAGCGGCATTGCGGCACCGCGACTGCCCTCCGGCGCGACCCATGATGCGTCGGCGATGGCGGCGCTTTGCGAGACCGCCATGCTGTTCGTGCGCTGTCGCGACGGGATCAGCCACCGGCCCGAAGAATTCGCCAGCGCCGAGGATATGGCCGCCGCCGTCCAGGTGACCTGTGAGTTCCTCAAGGGACGCGCCGAGGCCGCCTAGGCGCCACGGCGCGGCGGTCCGGCAACGGCGCCGGATCGCGCCGCCACCGCCTGCCCACCCGGCGCCAATGCGGCCAGATCCCCGCGGGACACATCCTGTCGTGCCAAACTGCAATAGCGCAGATCGACAAACTGCCGCCCCGCCGCGCCCTGCAACCGCAGGGCGGGCAGCAATTCGGGAAACAGATCGAACAACTCTTGCCGATCCGCCAGGGAGAGGCCGCGCAGGGCCTCCGGTCCCGGCCAGAAGGTCTCCGTCGCGACCCCTTCCGCAAAGACCACCTGATGTCGCTCGGTCATCAGATGGACGTAGCTGACCGGCACATCCGCTGTCTGGACACAGGCGGTCTGCGGCGCGACGTGCTGCAACAGGCGCGCACGCAGGAACGCCTCGCCGACCGCGCCGAGATCGCCCAGCCGCCGCCGGTTGAGCATGAAACGATGCTGCGGAGACACCAGCAAGGCGCGTTCATTCGCCAACAGCCCCCCCGGGGACAGCAGAACCGGGCGCAGATGCGGATGGGACCAAAGATCCGCCGCACTCAGATCACGGCGTCCGACCCAGATCACAGGTTGAAACCCGTTGTCTGCGGTTTGCAGCAGATCCCCCACCGCGATCTGCTCCACCGGAATGGCCCCGCGCGCCGTGGCAATGCGAATTCCCGGGGTGAAACAGGGCACCCCCGGCGCGCAATGCTGCACCGATGGCGGCTGGTCTTCTGTGCCCGCCGCCCGCATCACCGGCTGCCTATCATCCGCAAAAGCGGCGCTGGCATCAGCAGGTGGCGCCCCCGGCAATTCAGGCGCCGTCGCTTCCGCTCCGGGTCCGGGATCCTCCGGCCCGTCGCGACCAGATAGATCGCAGCGGTCAAGGGACCATGCAGTATGCCGGTCGTCCTGCCTCATCCGGTCGCCGCAGCAGACGTCACCGGCATCTCCCCGACGGCCACCGGTTCCGAGGCGCTCTGGGTGGTGATGCGGGTCGTGATCCGGGTGGGGCCATCGACGTTGATCCACACCCGCTCTGCCCGAGCACCGTCCTGCAACATCCACCGCGTTCCGGCCGCAGTTGTGGCGATATAGGTTGCGCCTCCGGGGATGTCGGCGATGTGCAGCGGCTCGCCCGCGCCACGCATCACATAGAGAGCGACCGGCGCCTCTGCGACGTTGCTGACCTCCAGCGTGGTGACCGCGCCGGGGGGCAGCGGCTGCGGCGCAGCCTCCTGCCCGAGGACCATCCGCTGGCGCGCGCCGTCTCGGTCGCGCCCGATGAGCGTGGTAAACTGATCCGTGCGCGTTGCACCGCCCAGAACGGCATCCACCCTTGCGTTGCCCCGCGATCCGATCCTGTACCAGGACACACCGTTCCAGATTGAAATGCTGTTGGTCGCGGCGTTTACGGAGAATTCGAACCCCGGCGGCAGCGGGCTGAAATCAAGCGTGTGCCCCGCCTCCGCTTCGGCAATTCCTGCCCAGAACGCAGGCTCGTTATAGTTCGATGCCGTAACGACATATACCGTCATGATCGTCTCTGCTTTCCAACCCGACGCAGGGCGCAGGCGCCCCGGCAGCCACGCGCCTGCCCGTGGTGGCGCCGCCGGCGTCAGCGACCTTCTGGACCCGCATCGACCCTAGCAGAAGACGGTTAATTGTTGACAAACCCCGGCGGAGCGAGTGCGCGGCGGATCGGTCAGACACCGCGATCGCGGGCGCGCACCTGATAGGGCGTCATCCCATAGTCGCGGCGATAGGCCCGTGCCAGCGACGTCGAAGAGGCAAAGCCGCTGGCAAAGGCAATCTCCGCAATCGGCAGATTGGTGTCCGAAATCAGCTTGTTGGCCAGTTTCAACCGCAGCTTCATATAGTGTTTGGCCGGCGTCGTGTGCAGATGGGTCAGAAACAGGCGCTCCAGATGCCGGATCGACACCCCGGCGTGCTCGGCGATCTCTGCGGTGGGTAGCGGATGCTCCACATTGGCCTCCATCACCGCCATCGCCTTGACCAGACGGGCCTCAAGCAGATTGGTATTCCGGGCCGCCCCCTTGGGCTGCTCGCCGCTGAAGCCCCGAGTGGCCTCCAGCACCAGGAGGCTGGTCAACTCGGCGCAATCCTGCGGCGACAGGACCTGTGCCAGCAGACGGATCACAAGCTCTGCCGTGTGGCCGCGACCGGCGCAGGTCAGCAGACCGGAATTGTCCTCGACCAGATGGTTGGAGAGCGTCGGATAGTCTCCGGTCTCCTGCAGCGTGCGCGCCTCCAGCCAATGGGTGGTGACCGGTCCGGACAGGGGCGCGGATCGCCGGATATACTCCGCCGCCGCCTCCGACAACAGAAAGGCCGGGCGCCGTTCCTTCTGCATGGCGCGCGCCCGTGGCAGCCAGCTGCCGCCGCTGCAATTGCGCCCACCGACGACGAACAGAACATCACGCAGATACTGCACCCCGATCGCCGGCTCTGCCCGGACCAGCATGTCGCCGTTGCTGGCCAGCAGCCCGGGCGAGTCGGAGGTGATCTGCCAGGTGAAATAGGCCCCGGTTTCCATCGCATTGGCCGCCTCCAGCACCGCCAGGATCGACGACAGCTCCTGCTGCGAGAACCCGGGCTGTACGAACAGCTCGAACGTCAAGAGCGGCGCCGGAGGGGCGGTCGCATCGGAACAGGGTTCATCAGTGGGATCTGGGGCGTGGGTCATATTGGACAGCGAGCTTATCGCCACCGGGACAGAAGGATCAACCCGCGACGATCGGCAAAGCGCAGATTTCACCCGTCGACCCACGGCAGGGCACAGGCGGCGCTGAAGCACGACCCCGCCAAGCCCGCAGCCCCGGTGCCGGACTCTAGGTTTTCAACTCGCTCTCGATGCGATCCAGCGCCCCGCCCAGGGTTTCGATCAGCGTAAGGCGCACGCCAAAGGGGTTGTTCTCGCAATGGGCTACAACGGGATCGGAGTGCAGGAACGCACGATAGGTCCCGACGGCGGCGCGCAATGCCGTGCGGCTGTCCTCCTGCCGGGATGCCGGCGCGTCCCTGTAATCATAGAGGGCAGCCATCAATGTTGTGTTCACCGTCCCCCCGGACAGACCCGCCAGCCCCAGATCCGCAATCCTGTCAAAGGCGGGATGCTTGATCCCCCGCAAGGCCGATTGCAATTGCCCAATCTGCCCGTCGACCGTGTCCTTGGCCGCGATCCAGATGTCCAGCGGCGCGCCGGGGGCCGCGGTGTTGCCAGTCTCGCGCTCGGTCTCGGCGCCATTGCGGTCGAGCGCAGCAGCCAGCTGATCCGCGGCCTTTTGGGCGGTGGCCATATCCCCCGCCTTCAGCTTGGCAACGGCGAGCTGAAGGACCTTTGCCATTTTGGCGCGCTGATCCTCGGGCGCCTCTTTCAGCCGCGCATTCAATGACACCAGCTGCGCTTTCAGGGTGGCCCCGCCATCCTCCGATGGCGCTGCAGCATCTGCCGTGGCCGTATCCGATGCAGTGTGATCCGCCGGCTGGCGCTCCTCTGCGCCATCGTCATCCGGCAGGCTGTCCTCGTCGATTTCCTGCCCATCGGGGCCCACCAGCACAGGTTTGAACTTGCCCAGCCCGGCCTTGCGAAACCGAACCCGTAGCTGCCGGATGATCCCCTTGATCGGCTTTTCGCAGCTGAGCCGAAGCTGCCCCTCCTCCACGGTAAAGGTTCCGACGCAGACTTTCTTGATCGCCGGGCTGGAGGATTTGAGTTCGGATTTCAGCGCCTTCACCGGTTTGCGCAGATGCGGCAGGAACCCGCAGGCCTCCGGCTTGGCCGCCAGACCAAAGGCAAAGGGAAAAGGCCCCCCGCCCGCCTTGCCCTTCTTGATCAGTGATTGAATGACATCGAGATCGAAGCTGGGATCAGTGTCGCCCGTCGCCATAGCACCCTCCTCCGGTTCAGCCCTGCCCTTGCCGCGCGGCCCATTCCTCATCCGACATCGGCACGAATTCCAGCGCCGGCCCCGCGCCCGGCTCGCTCAGCATCTCGTCCGGCCACAGATAGTCGAACGCGGCCGTAAACAGCGCCACCAGATCATCCTCGTCGAACCCGTGCACCTGGCCGGCAAAGGCATCAATGCGCCCGTCCGGGTCGGCGATCAGCGAATCCAGGGATCGCTTGAGCAGGACCTCGTCGCCTGCCTCGCGGGCCTCGCGTATCATCTGGTCCATGTCGGGCTCATAGCTCTCCCAGTCATCGAGGCGATCCGGGTCGGAGGCTGCACGCCCCTCTGTCAGCCAGCTCAGGTAGCGCCGCACCACGTAATAGTTGATCTTCATCTCTCAAACCTCTGACTAGGTTTCATAATCCTGCAGCTCCTGGTTCCATTTGTCGACCAGCGGGAACAGTTGCATCATCACCCACTTGCCGGGGATGCTCGCCGGTGCCGCACCATGCTCGGTGGTGTAGATGTCGATATAGGCCTTGGGGTCGCCCTTGTGCCTGAAATCCGGCGGCGAGACATGACCCACCGGCGGGATCGTCAGCCCGGAGAAGTCAATCTCGAACAGCCACAGCGTCTGGCTGCGGGTGATCCCGTTGAGCGCCTCATAGGTCTCGTAGGTATCGCCCTTGCCGATCTTGCCCTTGACCGGATCCACACCCGGGGCGGGTTTCACCCCGACATAGGCCTTGTCGATCGGCCCTTGATGGTCGATCTCCGCCTTCATCGCCACCACCGCATTCACATCCGCCGGTACCGAGGTGTCAGAGACCTTGATGGTGTCGCTGCTGCCCGGGTGCGATTTCTGCTCCAGCATCGCCGCACCTTCCTCACGCGCCTGCAACCAGGCTTCGAACGTGTCGAATTTCGACGAGGCCCTGGTCGTCGAGGTCTTGCCATCCGGCGCAACCCCGGTGGTCAGTCGCGCCAGCAGCTCCGCGTCCGTGACATCAGCGCCATGCCGGTCGATCGAATGGCCCGCGTTTGACCCCACCGCATCTGCGGCTTCGTGCAGCTTGGCGGTTTCCTTGGCAAAACCCTGCCAGGATGTCAGCAGCGCCGCATAGGCCTTGGCCGCATCCGCCACCTGCCCCGCAATGGCGAGATCATCTGCCGCCTTCATCGCCGCCCGCAGCTTGCTGTCGTCCGTGTGGCCATAGAGTTTCTGTTCCACATCCGGCACGCCGGAAAAGGTCGCAACCGCCCGGTCCAGCGCCTTTTTCAACGACTTCGCGCGTTTGCGATCGGCGACATAGGCGCGCCCGGCCACCAGCGCCTGGCGATGGGTCTCCAGCAGCTCCATCGCCGCAGGGTAATCGTGATCGGTGTTCGCCTTGTCTTCGACCGTCGCGATGGCATCGGTCAGGGTCTTCTTGGCCGCGGCCGGTTCCATCCCGGTGGTGATCTTGTCGTGCTGTTTCTTCACGCGCGGATACTGCTGTTGCCACAGGCCGATCTCATGCGCCAATTCGGCCAGCGCAGGGTCCGCCAGCACCTGTTGCAGACGGGTGATCGCCTTCGCCAGATCCTTTTGCACGGTCGCCAGGTCATGCGCCTCTGTCAGCGCCGCATCCACCTGATCATGGGGGGGCGTTCCCGATGTCTGGCAGTCCCGCACGCCGGTCACCTGCGCCCGGAGCGGCTGATACCGCGCCAGCAGTTGATAGTTGGTCAGGGCTGCTGCCGCCTTTGTCCTGGCCTTGGCATAGTCGTTCTTGCCGGCCTCGGTAATGGCGTCATCCAGGAACCCATAGGTATCCGATGCATCCTGCATCGCCCGCGCCGCACGCGCATCCGTCATCAGCGGCATCCAGGCCTCGATCGCATCCAGTTTCGGCTCAAGCGCATCCAGCCCGGTATTGGCCGCATCAAGGTCACCGGGAATATCGCCCTCCACGCCGGACACCAGACCGTTGGCATAGCTGTGCGCCGCGCTAAAGGCGCTGGTGTCGATGCCTTCTACCCGTTTCTTAACCGCCGCCAGCCGCGCCAGCGTGGCCGCGCGCTTGCGCTCTGTGCCCGACACCCCGGTCAACGCGGCCTTTGCCGCTGCATGATCGCCGCTGCCGTCCGATTTCAGTTTCGACTTCGCCGTGTCCACCGCCTGCCGCAAGGGATCGGAACTGGCCAGAGACGATGTCAGCGGATAGATCTTGCGCCATTCGACAGCGACCGGATGCAGCTTGTCGATCTTGTCCTGCAAATCCTCCAGCAGTGTTTTTGCCGCGGCCCAGTCGGTGTCGCAGATGCCTTTCTTGCGCGCCGCCGCCAGATCCGCATCCATCGCGCCCGCGCCCCGGATCTTGGAGCCTTTGATAAACAGGCGTTTGTCATCATAGTTCGCCATGAAGCTGTCGTAGGCGGCGGCGAAACTCCCGCAATCACTGACGTTTGCGCCATCACCGGAAACCGCAGAATGGGTTTCGAACTTCGCCAGTTCCGCCCGCGCGCCGCTGAAATCAAGCGCGGCCGATTTCTGCGCCGCGGATTTGGCCAGGGCGATCCAGGCCGCATGGGCGGGGCTGCGGTTGTCGCGGTCCGGGTCGGGCGCGTGCACGGAGAGATACAGTTCGACCTTGAGCGACTTGCTCTCATATTCCGCCGCATAGGCGCGCGCGTCGCCTTCCTTGTCCATGACCGCCTTCAAGGCGGCCCGCAACGATGTGATCTCCGACGCTGTTTTGGCCGCGTGCAATGCCTTGTCCGCAGCCGCGATCGCATCGGTGACGGCCTTGTAGTAGCCTCTGTCGACGACCCTGGCCATCGCGTCGCGCGCGCTGCGTGCGGCGGTGATCTGGTCCTGCGCCTGCTGGCGTGGTCCCACCATCGCCAAGGCAGCCGTCACCGCCTTTTCAAGCTTGGTCAGGGCAGGATCGACGGGCTCCAGCTTGGACAGGTCGGTCGCCCCGGCAATCACCCGTGACAGCGTGCTGCGGCTCTTGGCAAAGGCGCGTGCCTCGGTGGCTGTCACCTCGGTCGAAAAGGGAATGGCCTTCAGCCGGTCCGACAGCTCAACTTTCTTTGCCTCAAGCGCACGCTGTGCAATATCCTGTTTCGCCTGATCCACCCGATTGACCACCGCGACGAACATCTGCTTGGCCTGCGTCGGATCCTCGCTCCCGGCATGGGTGTCGAGGTGATCCAGCAAATCGGCAAAGAGCTGGTCGATCGCCGCTTCCTCCTGCGACGATGCCCCCGGCGGCACGACCGTTTTGACGGGGCGCGGATCCATGCGCGCGCGCATCTTCTGCATCGCGGTCTCTGAGATGGCCTCGGTGCTTTCGGCGCCGGAGGCCAGCTTGCCCCCGGTGTGGTCCCAGACCCAGCCGGACAGGTCATACATGGTGCGTGCCCAGGCGATGGCGCTGGCCTTTATCCCGGCCTCCTGCGGATCATCAGTATTGCTCATCTGGTCCCCCTGCTGCGGCCCCTGCTCTGAACCCGGTTCCGTCCGACCGCGACTGCGGCGTGCCCGGGCGAACAGGAACGTCCGTTCCAAATCTGCTCTGGTCTCAAGCTTGGATACATCCCCCTATCACAACCATGACACGAAGGACCCTGTCGCGCAGAATGTGCAAGGGCCACGGATTTTTGCGGCTGTGTTGCGATAGAGCCGGTGTGAACCTGCGACGTATCCCTGTCCGGCCAGCCCCGAAGAGCTACGCCCAAATGCAATCCCCCGGCTGGCATCGGCCAACCGGGGGACAGTGCTTTCTTGCAAGACGGGCGGGATCTCAGCCGAGCACGGATTTCACCGCGCGCACAGTGCCCTCGACCACCTGATCGGCCTCGGCGCGGGTCAGGCAGAAGGGCGGCGCAAAGCCCAGGATATCGCCCTGCGGCATGGCGCGCGCGATGATCTTGTCCTGCTCCAGCAGTTTGGCCGAAACCTGCGGGCCGATCTTGTCGGCGGCGTCAAAGAAGGTGCGGCTGTCGCGGTCCTTCACAAATTCCACCGCGCAGAGCATGCCTTCGCCGCGCACATCGCCCACATTGGCGTGCTCACCCAGCGCCTCGGCCATGGTGGCGTTGAGGTAGGCCCCCACCTCGCCGGCGTTGCTGACAAGGTTCAGCTCGTCGATGAGTTTCAGGTTGGCCACACCCGCCGCCGCGCCGATGGGGTGCGCGGAGTAGGTCCAGCCGTGGCCGATGGGGCCGTTTTCATCGGTGCCCTGCTCCAGCACCTTCCAGACCTTGTCGCTGACAATGGAACCGGAAAGCGGCGCATAGGCGGAGGTCAGACCCTTGGCGATGGTGATGATGTCGGGCTCCAGACCGTAGTGATCCGACCCGAACATGGTGCCCAGACGGCCAAAGCCGGTGACGACCTCATCCGCAACCAGCAGAATGTCGTGTTTCTTCAGAACTGTCTGGATCGCCTCCCAATAGCCTGCGGGCGGCGGCACGATGCCCCCGGTGCCCAGGATCGGCTCACCGATGAAGGCGGCGATGGTGTCGGCACCTTCACGCTCGATCAACGCTTCCAGCTCAGCCACGCAATGGGCCACGAACTGCTCTTCGGTCTGGTTGAGATCCTCGCGGCGGAAGTAATAAGGCGCCTCGGTGTGGATCACCTGCTCGACGGGGAGGTCGAATTTCTTGTGGAACAGCTCAAGCCCCGTCAGGGAGCCGGTAACCAGCCCGGAGCCGTGATAGCCGCGCCAGCGCGAGATGATCTTTTTCTTTTCGGGGCGGCCAAGGATGTTGTTGTAGTACCAGATCAGTTTGACGTTGGTTTCATTGGCGTCCGACCCGCCAAGGCCGAAATAGACCTTCGACATGTTCTTGGGCGCGCGATCCAGGATCATCTTGGCCAGCGTGATCGACGCCTCGGTGCCGTGGCCCACGTAAGAATGATAATAGGCCAGCTCGCGTGCCTGATCGGCGATCGCCTCGGCAATGTCCTGACGGCCATAGCCGACGTTGACGCAGTAAAGCCCGGCAAACGCATCCAACAGCTTGTTGCCGTCGCGGTCCTCGATAAAGACGCCGGAGGCGGTCTTGATCACGCGGTTTGCGCTCTCACCGCGCGCGTGCTGCGCGAGATGGGTCGAGGGGTGAAAGAAGTTGTCGCGGTCCCATTGGTCCAGTTGATCGTTCTTCAGCATTTCGTGTCCTTCCTATTTCCGTGCTCCACCCGCGGGGTGGAAAATCTCGTATCCATCGAGGGTTACGCCCAGTCGCGGCAGACGTATTTGACCTCGGTAAACTCTTCCATGCCCAGACGTGCGCCCTCGCGCCCCATGCCGGATTGTTTGGTGCCGCCAAAGGGGATCGGCGCGCCGGTGACCTTGGTGCGATTGACCGCCACCATGCCAAACTGCAACGCACGGCTCAGGCGATAGATCCGGCGCGGGTCGTGGCTGTGCACATAAGCGACGAGGCCATATTCGCTGTCATTGGCACGCTGGATCACCTCTTCCTCGGTGTCAAACGGCGTGATCGGCGCGACGGGGCCAAAGGTCTCCTCGCGCAGGATGGCCGCATCTGCGGGCACATCGGTCAACACGGTGGGTTCATAAAACAGCGGCCCCAGCGCGTGGCGTTTGCCACCACAAGCGAGGGTCGCCCCCTTTTCCAGCGCGTCGGCCACGTGTTGTTCCTGTTTTTGCACCGCTTTTTCGTTCATCAGGGGGCCGATGTCGGGATCGTCCATCCCCTTACCCACGGTCAGCGCTTGCGTCGCCGCGACAAAGCGGGTGCAGAACTCGTCATAGATGGCGCGTTCGACAAAGATGCGGTTCGCCCCGAGGCAATCCTGCCCGGAGGTGGCAAATTTCGCCTTGATGGTCTCGGCCACCGCGCGGTCGAGGTCGGAGTTCTTGAATACGATGACGGGCGCATGGCCGCCCAGTTCCATCACCAGCCGTTTGACCGTCTCGGCGGACTGACGATAGAGCAGCTTGCCCACCTCGGTGGAGCCGGTGAACGACAGGGCCCGCACCCGGGTGTCGCGCGTCCAGGGCTCGACAACGGTGGCGGCCTTGCCGGTCACCACGTTGAACACCCCGGGCGGGAACCCGGCGCGCTCTGCCAGTTCCGCCAGCGCCAGCGCGCTGAACGGCGTCTCTCCCGACGGGTGCGCCACCACGGTACAGCCCGCCGCAAGCGCCGCCGCCGCCTTGCGGGTCAGCATCGCCGCCGGAAAGTTCCAGGGCGTGATCAGCGCCGCAACGCCCACCGGCTCGCGCCAGAGTTCGACCTCGGCATCGGGCAGATGGCTGGTCACGCCTTCGATATTGGGCCGCTTTGCCTCTTCGGCATAAAACTCGACAAAGGCCGCGCCATAGTCGATTTCGCCCAGCGCTTCGGACAGGGGTTTGCCCTGCTCCAGCACCATGATCCGCGCCAGATCCTGCTTGTGGGCGATTTGCAGGTCAAACCAACGGCGCAGGATGGCAGAGCGGTCCTGCGGCAGCATCGCCGCCCAATCCGCGAAGGCCGCCTGCGCGGCATCCACGGCGGCAGAGGAATCTTCGGCGGTGAGGCTGGCGACGTGACCCAGCTCGGCCCCATTGGCGGGATCCAGAACCGGGAAGCTTTCCCCGTTCGACGCCGCGCACCATTTGCCATTTACGTAGGAAAAAGAACGCACAAGCGCCTTGTCCATAATGTCCGAACGTGCCGAGAGAGCGGTCTCAGTCATCACAATCCTCCTTTGACTTGCAGAGGATTCTGCCTGAACCCGACAGAAGATGTGGCTGAAGTTCGCGCAGCTGACAGAGGAAAGCCCTGCGCAGAGCCACGGTCAGAGGACAGGTCATCGGGCGTGCCAGTGCCCCCGCAACCGGGCGCCGCAGCAGCGGGGGAACGCGCCGTGGCTATTCTCCTTGCAGGAGCAGTTGCAACGGCGGCGCGCTCTGGCCCTTGACCGGTTTGGTCACCACATAGGTGAAATAGCGGCTCAACCCGATCCGGGCATCCAGCATCGCGTCGATCAGGCGCTGATAGGCGTCGATGTCGCGGGTGACGATCTGCAACAGGTAGTCGAACCCGCCCCCCAGGGCCCAGCAGGCCACGACTTCCTCGTAACGCTGCATGGCGATTTCGAAGGACTGAAAGCTCGGCGCGGTGTGATCGGCCAGCTCCACCGCGACGAACACCGTCACATGCGGGGCGAGCTTTTTCAGGTTCAGGCGTGCGCCATAGCCTTCGATCAGCCCGGCCTGCTCCAGTTTCTTCAGCCGGTCCCAGCAGGGCGTCGGCGACAGGCCGATCCGGTCCGCCAGAGCCGCCTTGGTGATGCGCCCCTCGGTGGACAGGACGCGCAGGATTTCCAGATCACGTTGGTCCAGTTGCATGTCAGCGCTCGACCACGCCCACCACCACGGCGCAATCGCCGGATTTGATGAGACCGGGGAAATGGCGACTGATCAGCACACCGTCCCGGCGTGCGTGATACTCCTCCGGCGGCTGGCCGGTGCGATCCAGCGGCCAGACCCGGGCCACCAGTTCGCCCTTGGTCACCGGCTCGCCCAGATCCTTCATCACCTCGAACAGACCGTCGCCTTCGCTGAACACAAAGCACTCATCGTCCGGCATCGACAGCGCCACGGTGGGGTCGATCTGCATCTCGCCGCGCAGGATGCCGCTGTGGATCAGCACGTTGCGCAGGCCTTTCTTGGCAATGGCGTTGCTGCGGGCGGTGGACATGCCGCCCCCGCCCAGCTCCGTGGTGACGAGCACCTTGCCCATCTCCTCCACCGCGGTGTCATACATGCCAACGCTGTCGATCTCGCGCATCTGCACCGAATAGGGCGCGTTGAAGGCCTGCATGGCGGCAAAACAGGCCGCTTCGGTCGCCTTGTCATCGAGGATATGCGCGGCGGCAAAGGGCACGAAATCCAGCGTCTTGCCGCCGGAGTGGAAATCCACCGCCAGATCCGCCATCGGCAACAGCGTGCGCTGGAAATAGTCGGCGATCTTTTCGGTCACGGTGCCGTCGGGACGGCCGGGAAAGGCCCGGTTGAGGTTGCCCCGGTCGATCGGCGAGGTCCGCGTTGCGGCGCGAAAGGCCGGGTAGTTGAAATAGGGCACGATAATGAGCCGCCCGGTGACATCCTCGGCGCGGGTCAGGCTGGCCAGTTCCTGCAGGGCCACCGGACCTTCGTATTCGTCGCCGTGGTTGGCCCCGGTCAGCAGCGCGGTCTTGCCTGCGCCGTTGCGGATCACCGTCAGCGGGATCATCACCGATCCCCAGGCGCTGTCATCGCGGCTGTAGGGCAGCTTGAGAAAGCCGTGGTGCACCCCGTCCTCGTCAAACGGAATTGTCGCGCTTATCGGGTTCGCTTTCATCTCTCAGTCCTTAATCAACATCTTACGCGGCACATTGGCCAGGCACTCGGGTCCGTTGTGACCGATGCGAATGCTCTCGGTGATTTCAAAGCCCCAGTCCTTTGTCCACAATCCGGTCATGAAGTGAAAGGTCATGTTCTCTTTCAATTCACTCCGGTCGCCGGGACGCAGGGACATGGTGCGCTCGCCCCAGTCCGGCGGGTAGCTGACACCGATCGGATAACCGGTGCGGCTGTTTTTCTCGATCCCATGGGTTCGCAACACCGCAAAAAAGGCATTGGCGATATCCTCGCAGGTATTGCCGACCTTGGCCTGTTCCAGCCCGGCGGCCATGCCCTCCAGCACCGCTTTCTCGACATCCAGGAACGCCGGCGTCGGCTTGCCCAGGAACACGGTGCGCGACAGGGGGCAATGGTAGCGTTTCACCACACCTGCGATCTCAAAGAAAGTCCCTTCGTTCGGGCGCATGGGCTCATCGTCCCAGGTCAGATGCGGCGCGGCGGCATCGGCGCCCGAGGGCAGCAGTGGCACGATCGCCGGGTAGTCGCCCCCGAAACCGGTCTCCGCGTCATAGCGCAGGGCGGCATCATAGATGTCGGCCACAAGGTCGCTCTTGCGCAGGCCCGGTTCGACCTTGTCAAAGATGCGCTGGTGCATGCGTTCGACGATGCGCCCGGCCTGCCGCATATAGGTCAGCTCGGCGTCGGACTTGATCGCGCGCTGCCAGTTCACCAGCCCGTTGGCATCGCCGAAGTTTGCGTTCGGCAGATGCTTCTGCAAGGACCCGTAGGCGGCAGCGGTGAACCAGTAGTTGTCCATCTCGACGCCGATATTGCCACCATCCATGCCCCGGTCCGCCAGCTGCGCCGAGAGGTAATCCATCGGATGGCAAACGCTGGACTGCACGTAGTGGTCCGGATAGCCGATGATCTGGCTCTCTCCCATGAAGCAGGTGCGCAGGGCGCCATTGCCGTCCTGTTCCCGGCCAAACCAGAGCGGCGGATCCTCCAGCGGCAGCACCACGCATTGGTGCACGTAGAAAGACCAGCCGTCATAGCCGGTCAGCCAGTTCATGTTCGAGGGATCGGTCACGATCAACAGATCCAGACCGTTGCGGACCATTTCCGCGCGCGTCCGGTCGATCCGCTGCTGGAATTCAGCGCGGGAGAAATGCAGCTTGGGCTCTGCCATTGGGGTATGTCCTGATTGATCAGCTGGTGATGAGGGTTCCGGCCCCGACCGCTGCGGCGCGGGTTCCGGCAAGGGTTGCGATGGCGGTGTCCTGGACGCCGGTGCCGGTCAGGTCACAGACCGTGATGTCCTGATCCGAGCCCCGCCCCGGGCGAGTGCCGGCGATGACCTGCCCCAGTTCGGGATAGATCTGCGGATCGGTGACCGTGCCGGCGGCCAGCGCCGGGCGCAATTCGCCTTGGGCGACGGATTGCGCCAGCCGGTCACAGACAAACACCGTGGCCGCCGGGATCACATCCGGCGCCAGTTCGCTCTTGTAATCCGCGTCCGAGCCCATCGCCGTGACGTGCTGTCCCGGGCGCAGCATCTCGGCAGAGATCAACGGCGTGGTGGAAGGCGTGGTGGAGACCACAACATCCGCCTGCGCCATGACCTCGGCGATACTGCCGGTCGTGACCTCGATCCCGAGACGCGCGGCACAGTCCCGCGCGCAGGCCGCGGCCCGATCCGCATCCCGGCCCCAGATCACCGCGCGCTTGATGTCCCGCACCAGGCAGAGCGCCTCCAGTTGCAGCCGCGCCTGAAGCCCGCTGCCCAGAATGCCGGCCACCCTGCAGTCGGCGCGCGACAGATGCCGGGCGGCAACGGCCCCGGCGGCGGCGGTGCGCACATCGGTCAGATAGCCATTGTCCAGCAGCACCGCCCGCACAATGCCGGTTTTGGCATCAAACAGCACCATCAGCCCGTTCAGGCTGGGCAGCCCCAGCTTGGGATTGTCAAAGAACCCCGGGCTCATCTTGATGGCAAACCCCTCCAGCCCCGGCACATAGGCGGTTTTGACGTCCACCTCGCCATTGTGCTCCGGCACGTGAAAGCTGAGGATCGGCGGCATCTGCACCTCCCGCGTCGCCAGCAGGTGAAAGGCCTCCTCGACGCAGGCCACCGCATCGTGATCCAGCTGGATCGCGGCACGCAGATCGGTTTCGGTCAGGATCTTGATATCAGGCATCCGCGCCTCCTTTGGTCCGGGCGAGCGCCGCCACATCCACGTCCTCGCCGTCGATGATCCGCTTGTGCAGCGCCATGTCGATGTTCTGGCCGGAAATCAGCGCCACGCAGCGCCCCGGGGTGTCAATCTTGCCCGCCAGCAGCGCGGCGATGCCGACACTGCCGGAGCCTTCGATCACCTGGCGCTCCGCGACATAGGCGTGCCGGATCGCCGCCGCGATTTCCGCTTCGGTGACCAGCACCACCGCGTCGACCAGCCGCCGTGTCATCTCGAAGGTATAGGCATTGTCGAGCCCGATGCCGCCACCGAGACTGTCGGCGAGGGTCTCCTGCTCTTCGACCTGCACCGGTTTGCCGGCCGCAAGGCTGGCGTGCATGGCAGCGCCGCGCTCCATCGATACGCCGATGATGCGGATCGCGGGATTGACGGCCTTCATCACCATGGCGACGCCGGACATCAGCCCCCCGCCCGACAGCGGCACCAGTACGGTGTCCAGATCCGGCGCCTGCGTGATCAACTCCAGCGCCAGGGTGCTCTGCCCGGCGATGATATCGCGATGATCAAAGGGCGGCAGCATGGTCATGCCCTCGGCCACCAGCCGGTCGACCTCCAGCTGCGCATCGTCCTGCGAGCGGCCGATGATCCGCACCTCGGCGCCCTGCGCCCGGATGCCGTCGACCTTGTTCTGCGGCACCAGCTCCGACATGCAGATGATGCAGCGCACCCCGGCGCCCGCCGCCGCATAGGCCAGACCGCGCCCGTGGTTGCCGGTGGAAACCCCGACCACGCCCGCCGCCTTTTGCGCATCGCTCAGCGACAGCACCGCATTGGTGGCACCGCGCAGCTTGAAACTGCCGGTGATCTGCAACTGCTCCAGCTTGAGCGCGATCCGACCGCCGGTCAGGGCGCTGAGGGCGTCAGACTCCACCAGCGGCGTCTGACGAATGCCGCCGGCAATGCGCGCCCGGGCGGCGAAACTGTCCTGAAGTGTGGGAAATGATGTCATGGCAGATGTCTTGTCTTGTTCAGAGGGTGAAAAGTTGGCCATAGCCCGGCACGGGCTGCCGCGCGCCTGACAGGCGCAGGGACCGCCAGATCATGGCCTGATTGGAGCTGACCACCGGCTTGCCCAGCGCCGCCTCGATCCGTGTGATGCAGGGCAGCGCCCGCAGCGCCGTACAGGACAGAAACAGCGCCTCAGCGGCCGGATCATCCGCCGCCAGCGCCGCCTCGATGATGCTGGCCTCGGAGATCCGCGCCATCTCGCGATCGTCCTCCAGCCCCAGCGCGGTGGCGCGCAGCACATCCGGGCCGTGCTGGGCAAAATACTGCGCCAGATCCTCCGTCACCGGCAGGCTGTTGGGCGCCAGCAGCGCGATCCTGCCCACCCCCAATGCGGCAAAGGCGTCAAACGCGGCGCTGCTGGGGGTCACGCAGGGGGTGTCGGGCTTGGCCGCCTGCAGGTGATCGGTCACCGCCACGTTGCCCAGCACGATGGAGGCCGCGGTACAGCCATAGGCCAGCACATCGACCGGCTCTCCCGGCAGGATCTGCGCCGCCGCCTCGGTCAGCCGCGGTCCGGTGCGCAACAGGCTGTCGCGCGTGGTCGGGTTCTCGAAGGCAATGCGGTTGGTATAGACGCCAACCTCTACCGGGTCGCAGATGCGGGCAAAATCGCGCTCCGAGGTGTGATCCGTGGCCAGCACCACCAGGGCAATGCGGCGCCGCACCGGGCGTTCCTCCAGCCGCATCGAAGCGCCAGAGGGGGAGACATGAATATCAAGCGGCATGGTTGTTCCTAGACAATGAGGACCGGCATTTCGGCAAAGCTGGTCACCTTGTGGGAAATGCTGCCCAGCAACACCCCCTCCAGCGATCCCAGCCCTCGGCTGCCGATGACGATCAGGTCGTTTTGATGATCCCGGGCAAATCCGGTGATGGTGCGGGCAACCGGACCGCCCTTGACGAAGCCCCGCAGCCGGGTGACCCCGGCCTCGCGCGCCAGGGTCTTGCCCCGCTCCGCCACCTCGCGGGCATGGGCGCGCATCATCGCGTCCAGGTCGTCCGGCGCTTCGGCCTGCACCACATGCATCGAGGCCTCAAGCAGCGAATGATGCCGGTAGACCGTCAGCAGGGTCAGCTCCGCATCGCACAGCAGCGACAGCTCCGCCGCCTTGGCCAGCGCCCCTTCGGCGCCCTGAGAGCCGTCGAAGGGAACCAATATGGATTTGAACATTGCACGCGCCTCCTATTTGCCAAAGGCCAGGTCGCGCAGGAACAGCGCAATCTGCGGGAAGAAGACCAGCGCCACCGCAACCCCCATCAGCATCAGGATGAAAGGGGGCGTGCCGCGCACCACCTCTACGTAAGGTCTGCGGAACACGGCGATGGCGGTGAAGATGTCGCACCCGAACGGCGGCGTCGCCGACCCGATCGCCACCTGAAGCGTGATGATCGTCCCCACCAGCACCGGGTCGATCCCGGCAGAGGCCACCACGGGGGCAAAGACCGGCACCAGCACCAGGATCACCACGATCGGATCCACGAACATGCAGCCGATGAAAAAGGCGATGGAGATCACGAACAAGATGCCGATCTCGCCCATCTCCGCCACGCCCACGGCGCCGAGGATCTGCTGCGGCACCTGCGCAAAGGAGATCACCCAGGAAAAGGCACTGCCCGCCGCCACCAGGATAAACACGATCGCTGTGATCAACCCGGTCGATTTGGCGGTGTCATAGACCCCGCGCAGCGACATCGAGCGGAACACGAGAACCTCCAGGATCAGCGCATAGAGCACGCAGGCCGCCGCCGCCTCGGTCGGGCTGAAGATGCCGCCGTAAATGCCGCCGATGATGATGACCGGAAACCCCATCGGCCAGAGCGCCGCACGCATCGTGCTCAGGCGCTGTTGCCAGCTGGCCTTGGGCTCCGTCGGCACGTTGTTGCGCACCGCGTAGATGTAGCAGTAGATCGAGAACAACAGCAGGATCAGCAGCCCCGGCCCGATGCCGGCGATGAACAGCTCGGCGATCGAGGTGCTCGACACCACACCGTAGATGATCATGCCGATCGAGGGCGGGATCAGAAAGGCGATGTCGCTGGCATTGACGATCAGGGCCAGCACGAAACTGTCCTTGTAGCCCGCCTGCAGCATCCGCGGCCGCAGCGGCGATCCGATCGCCACCACCGTCGCCTGGGTCGACCCCGACACCGCGCCGAACATGGTGCAGGCCGCCGCCGTCGAAATCGCCAGCCCGCCGCGCAGATGCCCGACATAGGCCATGACCACATTGATCAGCCGCCCGGCGGATTGCCCCCGGGTCATGATGTCGGCGGCAAAGATGAACATCGGCACCGCGATCAGCGAGGCAGGACGAATGCCCGCCACCATCTGCTGCACCATGGTCTCGGTGCGGGCGAGATCGCCGAACAGCATCACAAAGCCGACAAAGGCCCCCGCGATCAGCGGGATCATCATCGGAAAGCCCAGCAACAGCAGGACAATCATGGTCAGGAATATCGTTGCAGCCATGGCCGTGCCCTCAGATTTCGAGTTCTTCTTCGTCGCGTGCGTACCCATCCTGGACATGGGTGGAGAGATAGATATTTGGGGAGGTCATGTTGCGCAGCGCCGTCAGCAGGTACTGCACGCCGGTCATGAAAAACCCCGCTGGCACCCAGACGAGGATGATCCAGACCGGAATGCGCAGGGCGGGCAGCACCCGCCCCCGACCGGCCTGCGCGGCGATGTATTTCACCGCATAATAGCACAGCAGGAACATGAACGCGGCGGTGACCAGGGCGATGACGACCGCCAGCACCTTGCGCAGCCCCACGGGCAGCACGTCATAGATGGCCGACATCCGGATATGGCGCGCCTGGCGGGCCGCATAGCTGATCCCGGCAAAGGTGATCAGGATGATCAGCACCCGGTTCAGCTCTTCCGAGAAGAAGATCGACTGCCCCAGCACGTAGCGCCCGACCACATTGGCCACCGTATTTGCCGCCATCAGCAGCACGCCGACCGCCAACAGGACCGACTCTGCCCTGCTGATGGCGCGATCCAGAAGCCCCAGCCCGCCCGGCAGGACCACCTCATTCGGATTGTTCATGTGAAACTCCCCGCGGTGTCACGGACCGGGCACACTGACCCGGTCCGCTTCCGCACGATGTCCTGCCTCAGTTGGCGGTCGCGGCCAGATCGGCCTTCAGCTGCTCCAGAATGGCGGCACCACTGTCGCCGGTCATCTCGACAAACTTCGCCTCGACCTCTGCGGCGGCGTCCTTGAAACAGCTGCGCTGCGCCTCGTCGAGCACGGTGACAACCATCTCCGGCTTGGCCTCCATGATCTTGGCCAGCTCGGTTTCGGCCGCCTGCTGCTGGTAGACCACCGTGTGGTCATAGGCAGCCTTGGCCGCCGCCTGCACCAGCGCCTGATCCTCGGCGCTGAGACCGTCGTAGAAGTCCTTGTTCGCCATCACCGCGGTGGTGAAATTGTTGTGCCCCGCATAGGTGATGTAGTCGGTGACCTCGTAGATCTTGGTCGAATAGAGGAAGAAGGTCGGGTTCTCCTGGCCCTGGATCACATTGGTCTGCAACCCGCCATAGACCTCGCCCCAGGGCAGCGGCGTCGGCGTCGCGCCAAAGGCCTTGTAGCTCTCCACCAGCAGCGGGTTGGTCATCACCCGGAACTTGACCTCATCCAGATCAGCGCAGGTGGTGACCGGCGTCTTGGTGGTCATCGCCACCTCGCCCTCGGGGAACATGTTCAGCAACTCCAGCCCCTGCTCGGCATAGAGCGGCTTGAACATCTCGTTGATCGCCTTGCTCTCGCTGTAGAACCGGGCCAGGTGATCCTGATCTGTGGGCAGCAGATAGGGCACAAAGAACACCTGCGCCTCGGGGATCAAAGAGCCGGTAAAGCCCGGCGACTGGTCCACGAATTGCAGGATACCGTCCTGCGTCTGCTCCATGATGTCGGCGGATTCGCCCAGCGTGCCATAGGGGAACAGCTGGATTTCGTGATCCGAGTTCGCCTCGATCTCTGCCTTGAACTTCTGCGCATAGACGCCCTGCACATCGGTCATCGCCTCTTCGAACGCATACCGCCAGGTGTCGGCCTGCGCCGATGCGGCAGCCCCCAGTGCAAGCCCTGCGGCAACCGCAGCGCCCAAGGTGAATGTAACGGATTGAGCCATTGTTTCCTCCCAAGTCTCACCGGCGTCCACGCGCCGTTGCGCCAGACTTGAGAGGAATTGTCCTGCATGTCAATTTTTTTATTGTCGTGCGACAATGTCAATAGACCAGTTGCATGACCCCTTCTGGCGGGCGTTTCAACATGCCGGCGATCAGCCCCATCGCCTGCTGAAAGCGCTCCGGGTCCTGAATACTGCCCAATGACAGGCGCACCGCGTTCTGTGGCGGCGTCTTCGGGGCCAGGAACGGCGCATCCGGCGCGACCGCCACCTGCAACTGGCGCGCGTAGGAAATAAAGGTGCCCGTGGTCCAGCCTTCGGTCAGCGGCAACCACAGATGCGGCGCCGACGGCGTGCCGCGCCACTGCCAGCCCTGCAACTCGCGCGCCGCGATTTCGAATCGCTCCATCAGGGTGCGCTGCTGCCACTGCGCCAGCTCCGCCGCGGTGCCGTCCAGCACCCAGCGGGTGGCCAGCTCGCACATCAGCGGCGTCGCCATCCAGCCGAACACGACAATGCGCCCGGTCAGGGCCGGCGCCAGGTGTTCCGGCGCCGCCATATACCCGGCCCGCAGCCCCGAAACCGTGCATTTGCTAAAGGTGGTGAGATAGATCGTGCGCTCGGGCGCAAGCATCGCAACCGGCACCTGCCGATCCGCCACGACGGGGCCGAAGGCGTCGTTCTCGATGATATGAAGATCGTGGCGCCGCGCCACATCGACCAGATCTCGGCGCCGCTGCTCGGGCATCATCTCGGCGGTGGGACTGGCCAGGGACGGCAGCAAAAACAGAACCTTGGCGGATTTCTCCCGACAGTATCGATCCAGCGCATCCGGCAGGATGCCCTCCTGATCCACCTCCAGACCGGCGAGATTCAGCCCCAGATAGGAACAGCCCGACACCAAGAGGTGATGGGTGATCTGACTGGACACGACCGTATCCCCCGGCCGCGTCAGGGCCGACAGCGCCGCGGACATGCCGTGGCTGACGCCATTGGTCATGATGATGCGCTCGGCAGAGGTCTCCAGCCCGCAGCCCTGCAACCATTTCACCCCGGCGGCGCGATGCGCGTCATGGCCGACATTGGGACGGCAGGAGAGGTAATAGCTCGGGTCCAGCCCCTCGGGCAGATCGCGCAGCGCCTGCTGGAACCGGTCCGCATGCTGCTGCGAAAACACCGGCCGCAGAATCGACAGGTCGAACCCCTGTCCCTTCTCCGAGCTCAGCTGGAACGGCTGACCGTCGTGTTCGTCGGGATCCAGCACATAGCTGCCACGCCCCACCTGACCGTCGATGAGCTTCTGGCGCCGCAAGCTGTCGTAGGCCTTGCTGATGGTGTGCACGCTCAACCCCAGCTCCTCTGCCATCTTGCGATGGGTCGGAAGCTGGGTCCCCTTTGGCAGGCGGCCGTCAGAGATCGCCTTGGCGATCATCTTGGCCAGGCTGGCATGCAGGGGCGGGGTCAGGGTTGCGGGATCGGGATACCATATTGTCATGCGACATTCCTACCCTGCCCGGCCCGGATTGTACAATACAATGCGCACGCCTGCTGCCCTACGACCGGAGCCCCCCCGCGCCGCGCCATTTCGGCGGAAATGCGGCGCTGCCACCGGAAAGATGCGATTTGACCCCGGTTTTGACGCACTCTATCCGTATCCTTGGGCAAAGTAGGGCAGACAGGTCAGTCAAATGCAGGTCATTATTCATGCCGGCGCGCATGGAACAGAAGAAGATCGCCTGATGAAAACCCTCCTGCGCAACCGGGAGGCCTTTCTGGCGCGTGGCACCTCGGTGCCGGGGCCTGCAAAATACCGCGCACTCCTGAAAGAATGCATGGCCGCGGCCAAGACCGGCACCCCGTCGGACGATGCGCGGGATCTTCTGTGGGATGCCATCCTCGAAGAAGAGCACGCCGACCGCGTGGTGCTGTCCAATCCCCATTTCTTCGGCTCGCAGCGGGATGCGCTGGACGGCCAGCGCCTCTACCCCGAGGCAGAGGAACGCATGCGCACGCTCAAGGCGCTGTTTCCCCACGACGATCTCACCCTGTTTATGGCCA
Source organism: Epibacterium sp. ABV4_022 (assembly GCF_056159345.1). Taxonomy (NCBI): domain Bacteria; kingdom Pseudomonadati; phylum Pseudomonadota; class Alphaproteobacteria; order Rhodobacterales; family Roseobacteraceae; genus Epibacterium; species Epibacterium sp. ABV4_022. The sequence goes on along the minus strand of NZ_JBSWVA010000001.1, from coordinate 1,344,026 downwards.
TTCGCAGCCCGGTCGGGTTTCTGCCCAAACTGCTGGAAAAAGCCGGCACAGGGCGGCGCAACACGGTGCTGAGCACGACCAACCCGCGCGACCTGCGCTGGTCGGCGCTGATGAGCCGTATCCGTGCCTCGGTGCCGGATGTGCCGATCATGCTGTGGTGTTACGAGGACACGCCGCTGATCTGGGCGCAGCTCTTGCGGGAATTCGGCAATCTCGAGGCCGAGAGCAAGGTCAAGGGCGGCATGGACATGCTCGCCACCATCATGAAACGCGAGGGCATGAAGCGGCTGCGCGCCTATCTGCACGAGCGCCCGCAACTGACAGAGCCCTACAAACGCCGGGTCTTTGCTGCCTTTCTCGACAAGTTCGCCATCGAAGAGGAACTGGAAGAAGAGCTCGATATTCCCGATTGGTCACCGGAGTTTATCGAGGAGATCGAGCAGGCCTACGACGACGATACCGCCCAGCTCAGCCAGATCCCGGGGGTGACACTCCTCACCCCCTGATCCGCGCCCGCGCTCTGACCCTGTGGGGGGGCCCCTTCGGCTTGCCAAGAGGGGCCGCCTGCCCCTAGGTAGGATCAGGCAGCAGAAAAACCGCAAGAGCAGTCATGTCCGGGCAGAATTTCAACATCATGATCGTCGGCCAATCGGGGCGCCTGATGTATGAGGCGGTGCTGTTTGCCGCCTCGCTCCGGGCGCAAAGCCCCGGCTTTCGGGGCCGGCTGTATGTGGCCGTGCCGCAGCCCGGCCCGCTCTGGCCCAGCCGCGACCCCTCGATCCGCAACGACCTGGTGCTGGCGACGCTCGACCGGCTTGAGGCCCAGATCCTGCCCTTCGAAAACCAGGTCTTTGGCCAGTCCTACGCCTATGGCAACAAGATCGAGGCGCTGGCCGCCCTGCCGGAGGGAGAGCCCTTTGTGTTCTTCGATACCGACACGCTGATCACCGGCGAGCTGACCTCTGTTCCCTTTGATTTCTCCCGTCCCTCGGCCAGCCTGCGGCGCGAGGGCACCTGGCCAAAGCCCACACTCTATGGCCCCGGCTATGCCGCGATCTGGCGGTCGCTATATACGCGCTTTGATCTGGACTTTGACAGCAGCCTCGACCGCGACCAGCCCGATGAATACTGGCAACGCTATCTCTATTTCAACGCGGGCTATTTCTACGGCGCCTGCCCGCGCGCCTTTGGCGAGCGGTTCCTCACCTACGCCCGCACGATCCGGGATGATCCGCCGCGAGAGCTGGTCGGCCAGTCGCTCGATCCCTGGCTTGACCAGATTGCCCTGCCGCTGGTGATCCATTCCTTTGGCGGCGGGCGCAGCAGCCTGCCGCCGGGCTATCTGGACGGGGACGTCAGCTGCCATTACCGCACCCTGCCGCTGCTCTACGCACGCGAGAGCGATCAGGTCGTCGCCACCCTCGAAGAGGTCAGCGCGCCGAACTGGATCAAGAAGGTGCTCAAAGGCTACGAGCCGATGAAGCGCCTGATATATCAGGGCAAGGGCCACCGCGTGCGCGCCCTGTTTGACCGCGAGAACCTGCCACGCCGGGAACAGGCGATCCGCAACCGGATCAAATCCGAAGGGCTCTGGATGCGCTGAGCCGCCCGGACCGGCCGCCCCGCCTCCCGGTTGAAAATCAGGCCCACATCTCCGCCTCTTTCGCTTGCACTGGCGCCGCGCCCGGTGTGTGCTGTCGTCAGACCCACACCGATTGCGACACAAGGGAGTATTCAGAGATGTCCGACGGCCCCACCTATGGTTTTGATACGCTGCAAATTCACGCCGGCGCCCGCCCGGACCCGGCCACCGGCGCCCGCCAGACGCCGATCTACCAGTCCACGGCCTATGTGTTCCGCGATGCCGACCACGCCGCGGCGCTCTTCAATCTCCAGGAGGTGGGCTATATCTACTCCCGCCTGACCAACCCCACCGTGGCGGTGCTGCAAGAACGCATGGCGACGCTCGAGGGCGGCGTCGGCGCCATCTGCTGCTCCTCCGGCCATGCGGCCCAGATCATGGCGCTGTTTGCGCTGATGAGCCCGGGCAAGAACGTGGTCGCCTCGACCCGGCTCTATGGCGGCACCGTCACCCAGTTCAGCCAGACCATCAAACGCTTTGGCTGGTCGGCGAAATTTGTCGATTTCGACGACCTCGACGCCGTGCGGGAGGCCATCGACGATGACACCCGGGCGGTGTTCTGCGAATCCGTCGCCAACCCCGGCGGCTATGTCACCGATATTCGCGCGGTGGCCGATGTCAGCGACGCCGCTGGCCTGCCGCTGATCGTCGACAATACTTCCGCCACGCCCTATCTGTGCCAGCCGATCAAGCATGGCGCGACGCTGGTGGTGCATTCCACCACCAAATACCTGACGGGCAATGGCACCGTCACCGGCGGCTGCATCGTCGATTCCGGCACCTTCGACTGGTCCGCCTCGGACAAGTTCCCGTCCCTGTCGGCGCCAGAGCCGGCCTATCACGGGCTGAAATTCCACGAGACCTTCGGCAATCTCGCCTTCACCTTCCACGGCATCGCCATCGGCCTGCGCGATCTCGGCATGACCATGAACCCGCAGGCGGCGCATTACACCCTGATGGGGATCGAGACCCTGTCCCTGCGCATGCAGCGCCATGTAGAAAACGCCGAGAAGGTCGCAACCTGGCTGGAGAATGACCCGCGCGTCGACTACGTGACCTACGCCGGCCTGCCCTCCTCGCCCTATGCGGAGCGCGCCAAACGCTGCTACCCCAAGGGCACCGGCGGCCTGTTCACGGTGGCGATCAAGGGCGGCTATGACGCCTGCGTCAAGCTGGTCGACAGCCTGGAGATCTTCTCCCACGTGGCCAATCTGGGCGACACCCGCTCGCTGATCATCCACTCCGCCTCCACCACCCACCGGCAGCTGACGCCGGAGCAGCAGGAGGCCGCCGGCGCCGGGCCCAACGTGGTGCGCGTCTCCATCGGGATCGAGGATGCCGACGATCTGATCCGCGACCTGGATCAAGCCCTCGCCAAGGCCTGCGGTTGAGGCATCAGGCCCGCGGCACCGCTTCTGAACCAAACCTGCAAAAGGCCGGGATGTCCCGGCCTTTTTCCGTTTTGCAACAGGGGAGTAGCGCTGCTCAATTCGGCCCCGAGGGCTCCAGGATGTCAAAGGTCACCGACACGCTGTGGCGCAGGTTCACCGATCCCGGCGAAATCGGCATATCCGCCGAACGCGCCATCTCCATGGCCATCATCGGCGCGCCGCCCTGGGGGCCGCCATCGCGGATTTCCCGCACCGGTCCCAGCGCCATGCCGGTGGCCTCGGCCAGCTGCCGCGCCTTGTGGATCGCATCTTCCACCGCCTTGGTGCGCAGCCCATCCTGTGCCGCGTCGCGCTCACTGTAGGAAAACGACAGCCCGCGGAACTCATTGGCGCCGGCCCGCAGCACGTCATCCAGAACCCCGCCCATGGCGTCGATATCATGCAGGGTCACAAGCAGAAGATTCGACGCCTCGAACCCGGTAATCGTGCGCTCCTCCCGCCCGTCGCGGCGGATCTGGCTCCAGACCGGATGCATGGAGATCTGCTGCGTCTGCATGTCCTCACCCGCGATGCCGCTGTCGGCCAGGCTCGTCATCACCTCGTTCATTTGCACCGACACCTGCTCCATCGCCGCGCCCGCCTCTTCGGCCTGCGCCCGCACGCCCAGCGTGATGACGGCCTGATCCGGCGCCACATCCATGCTGGCCTCACCGGTCACATGCAATTGCCGCAGCTCTTCGGCGTGCAGTGGCGACAGGGGCGCAAGCGCAACAACGCCCGCCAGCATCATGGCGGCGGTTTTTCGGTTCAACATCTGGGATCCTCCGATGGTGTCGAGATACCCCCGTAGATGGGAGCGGCAAATCCCCGCGCGCAAGGGGAGGTTTTGTGCTTTTGCTTCCCCTCGGCGGGTTCCTGCTCTATGGTTTGCACAACAATAACGGCGCCCCGTTGCGTTGTTCCCGGGGGTGGTCACAGGCTGGCAAGCACAGGCATGAGATGTGACACCCGGGACGATGTATCTCCTGTGGGGCGAGGCGCGCAGACAGAAGACCCTGATGATTTGATGAAACCGGAGTTCGCGCTCTCACTTTCCTTCGATAGCATCGCGCTGCTGATCCGGGGCGCGGGCGGCTGGCGTCGTGTCGGCACCGTCTCCACCGAGGTCGACGACTTGGTGACCGAGCTGGCCATCCTGCGCAGCCGCGCCGAAGACCTGACCGACGCGCCGCTGCACAGCAAGCTGATCCTGCCCGATGCGCAGATCCGCTATCTCAGCGTTGAGACCGGCGACCTGCCCCATGACGCGCGGATCGAAGCGGCCCGCACGGCGCTCGAAGGGGCCACCCCCTATGCGGTGACGGAGCTGGCCTTCGACATCAGCCCCGAGGGCACGCGGACACATGTTGCGGCCGTCGCCATCGAAACGCTCGAAGAAGCCGAGAGCTTTGCCAGCGAACATGGCTTTGGCCCGGTCAGCTTTGTCGCCGTCCCCGGCGCGCATCCCTTCCTCGGAGAGCCCTTTTTCGGCACCTGCCGCGCCGCCCGCGGGCTGACGGTCGACCCCGATGGCATCGCCGTGGTCGAAATCGGCGATCTGGACGCCGAGACTCCGGAGACCGAAGCGCCCGACATGACGCCTGACCGCGCTGCCACCGGAGCGCGTCCCGAAACGCAGCACTTGCAGGACACGTCCAAGACCTCTGCCACGACCGACACAGGCGAGCCGAATCTCTATCCGGCGGAGGGCGTCGAAACCGAGCTGGCACCGCGCGGCACCGCCCCGATCATACTGCCTGCGGCCCCGCCGATGGCGGCCCCCGATGAGGCGGCTGACCCGGCCGCGCGTGCATCGGCTCCGGCCGCGCGTGCATCGGCTCCGGCTGCGCAGGATCCCGCCGCCGCCCCCGCAGCGCAGGCCGAAGACGACACAGACGACGCCCCAGCAGACGGGCCGGTGATCGGGTTCAGCTCCCGTCGCCGGACATCGCCAGAAGCCGCTGACGGGCGCGCCGCCGGGACCAAGACCCAGCCCACAGCGCCGGCCCCGACCGCCGCCCCCGCAGAGGCGGCCCCGGGCAAGCTGCTGCTCGGCCCCGCAACCGAGGCAACGCCCGCGGCCCCTCTGGTGCAGGCCCCCGCACCCGCGCAGGCAACCGCGGCGGCTGCGGCCTCTGCCTCCAGCCTGCCCGCGGCCCCGAACCTGGCGCTGCCGACGCCGGTTCTGGCTCATACCACCTCGGCGCCGCCCAAGGCACGGGCAAACAGCAGCGCCCCCCGTGCCCAGGCGGTGACACCGCCCGGCGGCAATATTGCACGCATGCCCCAGGCCAACCCGCTGCGCGCCCGCCCGGTCCGGATCGGGGTCGCAGCTGCGGCGCTGGCCACGGTCTCCGCGCTTGGCGCCTGGGCGGTGGTGCAGGAACTGCCGGAGCTGTGGTCGGATCTGAAACGCGCCGATCTGGTCGAAACCGAAGACCCCGTGGCCCCGCCGGTGCTGACCCACGCCCAACCGCAGACCTCCGCCTTGCTGGCAGAGGGCTTTGCCGCGCCCGGGCTCTCTGGTGCGGATGCGCCGCTGACGCCCGGCCCGGATGCCACCCTGTCGGAGACCGCGACCTCGGCACCGGGGCAGCTGTCCGAGGCCGACCTCGGCGATGTCTCGCATCAGATGCCGCAGGACCAGCCCGGCGCGCTGACCGTCACCGATGCCGCGGTGCTCGAAGCACTGGGCACACCGGTCATCGACGAGGTCGCGCCGCTTGATGGGGAGGATCTGGTCATCGCCTCCCTGCCCGCTCCGCGCGACCTGTCCGCGCCGGAAACCGGCCAGCCGGACCCCGCCCGCCTGACGCAACAGGATGGCGATGTGTCCCTTGATCCAGAGGCGCTTGCTGACGGCATTCTGCCCGGAGAGGGCGATTCCTACTCGGACTATGATGAGGGCACTCCGGATGTCGACGCGCTGGAACAGGCGGCGCAATATGCCGCCACCGGGATCTGGCAGCAGGTGCCCCGGATTGCAGAGCTGCCGGCGCTGATCGACCTCGACGACGTCTATGTCGCCTCCATCGATCATACCGACCTGTCGCAGGATGCGGTCGCCCTGCCGGCGCAGCCCGAGATCGAGACCGACACGCCCTTTGGCGCCGTCTCCAGCCCGACCGACGCCGGGCAGAAATTCGACCTCGACGACCGCGGATTGGTCACGGCCACCCCCGATGGCACCCTCAACCCCGACGGCATCATGGTCTTTGCCGGCCGGCCGGCCAAAGTGCCGCCGCCGACCCCGGATCGCCCCACCGCCCGAGAGTTGGAACAGGCGCAAGCCGCCGCGCATGACGCGCGCATGCGGCTGGTCCGGCCCCGCACCCGCCCGGGTGATCTGGTGGAGCAGGCCGAGCGGGCGCAGCTTGGCGGTGTGGTGCGGGCGGAACTGCTGTCCAAACGCCCCAAAACCCGCCCCGCCAGCCTCAAGACCGAAGAACAGGAAAGCCAGCCCGCCACCGCCCTTGCCGTGGCGCGCGCGCCGCAACCCCGGGCGCGACCGGCCAACTTTGCCAATATCGTGGATCGCGCCGCCCGTCGCCAACAACAGCAGCGACAAACCGCTGCCGCAGCACCTGCGGCGGTCACCCCGGCGATCCCCTCCTCCGCCTCTGTCGCGCGGCAGGCCACGGTTGAACGGGCACTCAACCTGCGCCGCGTGAACCTGATCGGTGTCTACGGCAAACCCTCTGATCGCCGCGCCCTGGTCCGGCTGCCCTCCGGCCGCTACGTCAAGGTCAAGGTCGGCGATCGCATCGACGGCGGTCGCATCGTCGCCATCGGCGACAGCCAGCTGCAATATCAAAAGAGCGGCCGCAACAGGACGCTGACCCTGCCCAACGGCTAAGCCGGACCGCACGGCGCCAGCAGGTCCGGACACCGCGCTCCACGCCGTATGACACACATGAAAAAGCCGGGCATCGCGCCCGGCTTTCTTGTTTACCTGTGGGAGGGTCGTTTCGGGGACCGAACCGGCAGGTTATTCTGCGGCGGCAATTTCGCCGTTGTTGATCTGCTCCTGCTCGATCGACTCGAACAGCGCCTTGAAGTTGCCCTCGCCAAAGCCGTCGTCGCCCTTGCGCTGGATGAACTCAAAGAAGATCGGCCCGATCACGGTTTTTGAGAAGATCTGCAACAGGATACGGGTCTCGCCCCCGTCAACCACACCTTCACCGTCGATCAGGATACCGTGTTTCTGCATCCGGTCGAGCGGCTCTTCATGGCCTGTCACCCGGTCATGGCTCATCTCGTAATAGGTTTCCGGCGGCGCCGGCATGAACTGGATGCCGCGCTCGGAAATCTCGTCCGTCGCGTCATAGATGTCGCGCGCGCCCACGGCGATGTGCTGGATGCCTTCGCCGTTGTATTTCTTCAGATAGGCCACGATCTGCCCGGTCTCGCCGCGGTCCTCGTTGATCGGGATGCGGATGCGGCCACAGGGCGAGGTCAGCGCGCGGCTGAACAGGCCGGTGTATTTGCCCTGGATGTCAAAGAAACGGATTTCCTTGAAGTTGAACAACTCGCCATAGAAGTTGAACCACTTGTCCATGTTGCCCTTGAACACGTTGTGGGTCAGGTGATCGAGGTAGTAGAACCCGACGCCGCGCGGCTTGGACTGCTTCAGCCACTCGAATTCCGCGTTGTAGGGCGAGGTCTCGTAATACTGGTCGATGAAGTAGATCAGCGAGCCGCCGATGCCCTTGATCGCGGGCACATCCATGGTCTTGTCGTCGCCCTCATAGGGCTCCGCCCCCTTGGCAACCGCGTGCTCAAACGCCTTCTGCGCATCCACCACACGCCAGCCCATGGCCGGGGCGCAGGGGCCGTGCAGCTCGACGAATTTCTCCGCAAAGGAGCCCTTTTCGGCATTCAGGATGTAGGTGATATCGCCCTGCTGCCACAGCTCGATGCCCGGCTTGGTCTTGTGGCGCCCGACCAGCTCATAGCCCATCTTGGCAAACAGCTCACGCAGCTCTTCCGGGTTGGGGCTGGCGAACTCGACAAATTCAAAACCATCGGTGCCGGCGGGGTTCTCGTCGCTGATCACGGATTTCGGCGCGTCGTGGGGGAAAGGTCCCATGCGTATCTCCTGCGTTGCGGGTTGCGTTTGTCACAGAATACCGCATCTCAGGCGCATATTTTGCGCAATCTCTCAGGTCGCCCTTTCTTTGTTCGCGCGTTTTCCGCACTATATCGGGGCAAAACAAGGAAACCCCGCATGCTCGACCCTATCGACATTAAATTGCTCGCACATCTGCAAAAGGACGCCCAGGCCACCGCACAGGAGTTGGGAGAGGCGCTGAACCTGTCGCCCAGCCAGGCCGGCCGGCGGCGCCAGCGGCTGGAGAGCGACGGAATCATCCAGAGCTATGTGGCACGGCTCGATCCGGGCAAACTGGGTCTGGCGGTGCAATGTTTCGTGCAGGTGCATCTGCACAGCCACGGCCCGGACAATGCGGCAAGTTTTGCCCGCCTGGTGGCCGGCCGGCCGGAGATCACCTCCGCCTGGACCATGACCGGCGAGGCGGATTACCTGCTGCGGGTCTATTGTCACGATCTTCAGGAGTTGAACACATTGTTGCATGAAATCATCCTGCCCCACCCTGCGGTCGGGCGCGTACACAGCCAGATCGTGATGGCACAGTTAAAAGGTGACAGTCCGCTCCCGGTTTAAGGATGCGTGAACCACTACGCTCTTAGGGTGGGATGAAACTGACCATCAGATGGAATCGCACCCGTGACATTTGTCGACCGTCGTATTGAAACCCGCCCCAGCAGCGGCGCAGCACCATTCGAATTGAATGAGGTCTTTTTCTCCCGGACCGATGATCGCGGTGTCATCGCGGCCTGTAACTACGTTTTCCGACGCGTGGCGCATTACTCCTGGGACGAAATTATTGGCGCCCCGCACAAGCTGATCCGCCACCCGGACACGCCGCGTGGCCTGTTCCACCTGTTCTGGGACACGCTCAAAAGCGGCAAGACCATCGGCGCCTATGTGAAGAACAAGTCCAAGGACGGGTTGCATTACTGGGTCTACGCCACCGTCGTGCCCTGCGAAGAGGGCTACCTCTCCGCCCGGATCAAACCCAGCAGCAAGCTGTTCAACGAGATCCAGGCGCTCTATGCCAAGATGGTCAAGGCAGAGACCGAAGGCGGGCTCTCCCCCGAGGAAAGCGCCCAGATGCTGATCGACTGGGTGCATGACAAGGGGTTTGACGATTATCAGCATTTCGCCTCCCACGCGCTGGCTGAGGAGCTGATTTCCCGGGACGAGGGGCTCGGGCGCAAACCCGATCCGCAGATCTCCGAGTTGCGGACCATGCTGCGCAATGCCGAGAAACTGCTGGATGAGACCCACGGCCTGGTCAAGGACTTCGAGGCCATGCACACCATCCCGCACAATCTGCGGGTCATCGCGTCGCGGATCGAACCCTCCGGCGGGCCGGTCACGGTGCTGTCGCAGAACTACGGCGCCATGTCGCGCGAGATGTCCGATTGGTTCGAGCGCAACGTGATGGGCGAGAACACCAATTTCGCGACGGTGAAACACTCGGTCAACTCCAGCCTGTTCATCGCCGGCATGACCCGCATCCTGATGGAATGTGACAGCCAGCTTCAGGAGGAACGCCGCAGCCTAGGCGAGGTCGAAATGGAAGGCGAACGGGACAAGCTGGCACGGCTGGTGGAGCAACAATCCGGCTATGCCAGCAAGGGCATGGCCGAGGTGGACATCGAAGCGGTGCGAATCATCAACGCCTGCCAGGTGATGCACCGGCATTTCCTCGGCCTCAGCTCGACCCGGGTCCTGTGCAAGATCGAAAGCGCGCGGCTGCCCTCCTCCGGCGAAACCCTGGCCGACATCATCGACCAGCTCGGCGCCTTCCAGGAGCGTATCTCGGAACGTCTGGAACATATCGCAAAGCTCGGCGAGGAAATCCGTTCACTGGAGACCTAGGCCCCGCAGCGATCAGGCGACCCGGTCAGGTGCACCGCACCGCCGCGCTCGCAGGCGCTCTTGCGCCGTGACGGTGTGCCCGCCCGGGGCGGTGCCGCCCTTCTCGGCGGGCGGCAGAGCCCGAGCCCGCACCGTAACGCCGCGCGACACGATCGGCGGTAGCGCGGCAGAAGCCCCGATGCGGCGCGCTGGTTCAACCAGGCTTTAAGCGCACGCGGCCGTGTGCTCTGCACGACACCGGGCGATCATCATGGTTCTGCGGAACACCGGCACCGCGCATCTTTGCCGCCATCGCACAGGCGCCCCGGCGGCAGGACCCTCATGCCCCTTTCGCCCCCGCGCAGCGACCGGTCTCCGGTATCCGCGTTGGGGCTGACACGCCCTGCACCCTGCACATCAACGGATATACCCAGCACATCAACGGATGTGTCGACGCCCCCCAACCTCAGACGCCGCCGGCGTGGCTGCGGCTGTTGCGCCACGCTGACTGTTTTTCCACACGCCTGCGCGGAATCGACGAACAACTCCCCTATGTCTTTGCCAGGTCATCATTTGCTGGCAATATCACCCCATGGACAGTTTTCTTTCTCAAGCTTCGATTTATCTCGCCGCCGCGGTGATTGCAGTGCCGATCGCGGCCCGCCTTGGTCTGGGCTCGGTGCTCGGCTATCTCGCCGCCGGCATCCTGATCGGACCGGTCTTTGGACTGGTCGGCTCTGAAACTGCCGAGTTGCAGCATTTTGCAGAGTTCGGCGTCGTCATGATGCTGTTCCTGATTGGTCTGGAACTGGAACCGCGCGCGCTCTGGGCGATGCGGCACCATCTGATCGGGCTCGGCGGATTGCAGATCCTCGCCTCCACCGCGCTGCTCGCCGCCGCCGCCATCGGGTTTGGCCACGGCTGGCAGGTCGGGCTGGCGGTCGGATTGGCGCTCTCGCTGTCCTCCACCGCGATCGTGCTGCAAACCCTGACGGAAAAGGGGCTCACCGGAACCGGCGGCGGGCGCGCGACCTTTTCGGTCCTGCTGACCCAGGACATCGCGGTGATCCCGATCCTGGCGCTGTTGCCGCTGCTGGCCTCCCACGCCCCGGCGAGCCTGTCTCATGACGGCTCGATCCAGGTCGGCGACGACGCGGCGCATGGGGCGGGTCATCACTCGCTCTCCCTGGTCGAAGGCCTGCCGGGCTGGGCCGTGACCCTGATGACCATCGGGGCCATCGCCTTTGTGATCCTGGCCGGGGTCTACCTCAGCCGACCGGTGTTTCGCTTCATCCATGCCTCCAACCTGCGCGAGATGTACACGGCGCTGGCGCTGCTGATCGTGGTGGGGATCTCCTTTCTGATGACGTTGGTGGGGCTTTCGCCGGCGCTTGGCGCCTTCCTCGCCGGGGTGGTTCTGGCCAACAGCGAATTCCGCCACGAGCTGGAAAGCGACCTTGAACCCTTCAAAGGGCTGCTGCTGGGGCTGTTCTTCATCACCGTCGGCGCGGGAATCAACTACCGGCTGTTCCTGGCCGAACCCGGCGATGTCATCGGCCTGGCGCTGCTGGTGATCCTGGCCAAGGGCACGGTGCTCTATTTCGTGGGCAAGGCCTTTGGCCTGAAGGGGCGCAATCACTGGCTGTTCACCCTGGGTCTGGCCCAGGCCGGTGAATTCGGCTTTGTACTTCTGGCCTTCTCGCTGCAACTCAACGTCATCACGCCGGATCTGTCGGAGAAACTGCTCTTGGTGATCGCGCTGTCGATGCTGATCACCCCGCTGCTGTTCATCCTCTATGAAATCCTGTCCAAACGGATGGCGGAGGCCCATGTGGAGCACACCCCGGACGAGATCGACGAGGAAGGCACCGTCATCATCGCCGGGATCGGCCGCTTTGGTCAGATCGTGCATCGCCTGGTCAACGCCAGCGGGTTCAAGACCGTGCTGCTGGACAGCGACATGAAGGCGGTGCAGCTGATGCGCCGCTTCGGGGTCAAGAGCTTCCTCGGGGATCCCACCCGGCCCGAGCTTCTGAAGGCCGCCGGCATCGCCAAGGCAAAGGTCCTGGTGGTGGCGCTCGACGATCAGGAGAACGCCACCAAACTTGTGGCCTACGCCAAGCGCCAGTTCCCCGAGGTGCATATCGTCGCCCGCGCCTATGACCGCAATCACGCCTTCGAACTCTACAAGGCGGGCGCGGATGACATCGTGCGCGAGATGTTCGACAGCTCGCTTCGGGCCGGGCGCTATGTGCTGGAGAACATCGGCCTCAGCGACTATGAGGCGGCGCAGGCGGAGCAGACCTTCTACGCCCATGACCGCCACACCGTGCGGGAACTGGCCGCGCATTGGATCCCCGGCACGCCCGCCAGCGAGAACCCCGCCTATATCAAACGGGCGCGCGAGCTGGAAAAGGATCTGGAAACCGCGCTGTTGTCGCTGGCCGAAGACCACGTCAAGAAATCGGCCTGATCCAGCGGTCTTGGTGCCTCCCAGCCCCGGTCCCGGCCGGGGCCGGTCTTAACCGTCGGCGACACCAGCCTCGGCAAAGGTGGCCATGCCGCTGTGGCAGGCAACCGCACCCTTCAGCACCTGTATCGCCAGCGCCGCGCCGGAGCCTTCGCCCAGCCGCAGCCCCAGCGACAGGAGCGGCGCCTTGCCCAACCGGTCCAGCAGGCTGGCATGGGCGCTTTCGGCGCTTTGATGGCCGGCGATGGCATGATCGAGCGCGCCATCCGCGATCTGCGCCAGACAGGCCGCCGCCGCACAGCAGATAAACCCGTCGAGGATCACCGGAATGCGCAGCACCCGGGCCGCCGCGATCGCACCCGCCATGGCCGCGACCTCGCGCCCGCCAAGCCGGCCGAGCACCTCCAGCCCGTCCGTGACAGCGTGTAGCGCCACGCCTTCGGCGACCACTTGCGTCTTGAGTTCGAGACCCGCGTCATCGACGCCGGTGCCGCGCCCGGTCCAATCGCCCGCAGCCCCTCCGTACAGCGCATGACACATCGCCGCCGCCGAGGTGGTATTGCCGATGCCCATCTCGCCCACCACCAGCAAATCCGCCTGCGGATCGACCGCGTTCCATCCGGCCTGCAACGCCGCCAGCAGCTCTGCCTCGCTCATCGCCGGACCGGAGGTGAAATCACCGGTCGGGCGGTCGAGATCCAGCGCATGCACGTCCATGCGCGCGCCTGCAAGCCGGGCCAGCTGGTTGATCGCGGCGCCCCCGGCCTTGAAATTTGCCACCATCTGCACGGTGACCTCGGACGGAAAGGCAGAAACACCCCGAGCGGTAACCCCGTGATTGCCGGCAAAGACGATCACCTGCGGCGCGGTGATCTGCGGCCGGTCGGTGCCGCGCCAGCTGCCATACCAGATCGCCACCTCCTCCAGCTGCCCCAATGCCCCCGGCGGCTTGGTCAACTGGCCGTTGCGGGCCTCGCATCCGGCGCGCGCCGCGGCATCGGGGGCGGGGGCCTCGGTCAAGTGCGACCGGAAAGTGGCGAGTGAGTTCAGTTCTGGCAGCATAAAAAGCCTCGTTGCGTCGGAGGGCACCGCACGGGTAAAGCGGTGTCTGATCTGTTTACTCTGCGCATCCCGCGCCGAGAAGACCTGCCAGAGGCACTGACATGCAAAAAAGCGACATCAAGGGGATCGACGCGGTGCTGGCCCTCGTGCTGCTGACCCGCCTGCCCCTGCCCCACTTGCCCAAGGACAGCTTTGCGCGCCAGTCCCGGGCGGTCTGGGCCTTTCCGCTGGCCGGGCTGGTGGTCGGCGGGCTGGCGACTGTGATCGCGGCGGCGGCGCTGGCGGTCTGGCCCCCGGCCGTGGCCGCGGGGCTGGCCCTTGCGGTGCAGATCCTGGTGACCGGCGCCATGCATGAAGACGGGTTGGCCGACAGCGCCGATGGCCTCTGGGGCGGGTTCGACCGCAGCCGGCGGCTGGAGATCATGAAGGACAGCCAGATCGGCACCTATGGTGTGCTGGCGCTGGTGCTGAGCCTCGGGCTGCGCTGGCTCACGCTCAGCGCGCTTTTGGCGGCGGGGATGATCTGGGCCCCGGTGGCCCTCGCCATGCTGAGCCGCGCGACCATGCCGGTGCTGATGGCAAGCCTGCCCAACGCCCGCGGCAGCGGGCTGTCGCAATCGGTCGGACGCCCCACCTGGGGGGCTGTGCTGCTGGGGATTACGCTGGCGCTCCTGCTTGGCCTGCTGAGCCTTGGCGCGCCGATGCTCCTTGCTGCACTGGTGCTGATCCCGGTGGTCGCCGGGTTGCGCGCGCTTGCGCGGGCCAAGATCGGCGGCCAGACCGGCGACATCCTGGGCGCCACCCAGCAGATCAGCGAAATCGCCGCTGGGCTGACCCTGCTGGCCCTGCTCTAGCGGCAGGCGCAGTCCCCCCCAAACACAAAAAGACCGTCCACAGGGGACGGCCCTTTGCATTTGAACTGTCGGCGCGTCTCAGGCCGCGCGGGAGGTCAGCACCTCGTCGACCTGCTTGGCCGCAGAGATCTCGTCCCCGCCGGAGACCGCCGCCACTTCGCGGGTCAGGCGCTCCAGCGCGGCTTCATAAAGCTGACGTTCGGAATAGCTCTGCTCGCGCTGATCGTCGGTGCGGTGCAGGTCGCGCACCACTTCGGCGATGGAGATCAGGTCGCCGGAATTGATCTTCTGTTCGTATTCCTGGGCGCGGCGCGACCACATCGCGCGCTTGACCTTGGCCTTGCCCTTCAGCGTCTTCATCGCCTGGTCGATGACATCCGGCGAGGACAGCGAGCGCATGCCGATATCCAGCGCCTTGTGGGTCGGCACCCGCAGGGTCATCTTGTCTTTTTCAAAGGTGATCACGAATAGCTCCAGCTTGTGGCCGGCTACTTCCTGCTCCTCGATCGAGATGATCTGTCCGACACCATGGGCCGGATAGACAACATAGTCGTTGGGGCGGAACTCGAGCTTCTTCGATTTGGTCATACAGGTCTTTCCTCGCGATGACACGGCAACCATGCCGACTTGGCCACGCCAAAAACCACCCGCACGGAACATGCGTCATGTCCGCCGGATACAGGATTGGCGCAGAAAGCCCACCAAGAAAGCCGCGAATCACACGGCCGTCACGGCAGGCGGCAATCTACGTATTTCATTACATCCGTTGAATATAGCACAAAAACGCGCCCTCCGAAAGCGGAAGGGCACGTGAATATCGGCCATGCATCCATGTTTCACGCCATCCGGCGCGATTCTGCCGTGGAACACGGCGGGGTCAGCCGCCCTCGCCGGGGGCTTCGGAGAAGTATTTCTCCAGCTTGCCTTCCTCGCCATCCCGCTCCTCGTGACCCGGCATCGGGTCTTTCTTGGAGACGATGACCGGCCACAGCTCGGCATACTTCCGGTTGAACTCCACCCATTTGTCCATATCCGGTTCGGTGTCCGGACGGATCGCGTCGGCGGGGCATTCTGGTTCGCATACGCCACAGTCGATGCATTCATCGGGGTGGATCACCAATGTGTTCTCACCCTCGTAGAAACAGTCAACCGGGCATACCTCGACGCAATCGGTGTACTTGCAGGCAATACAATTGTCCGTAACGACGTAGGTCATCTTGGCTTGGGTCCCGTTCCAGTGTCTTGGGTTTAGCTATTCCACAAGAGCCCGCGCTTCAAGCCGTCAATGGCCCTCCCACATGCGAGTAAGACCAAGCGCCCTGCGCTCTTTCTTATCCGGACGACCTTTTCCTTCGTATTTCGGATTGGCAGGCGGTTTGTCCTGCTTCTCCGTCATATCAAAGTACAGCGTCTGCGCCTCGGTGGCGGGGCCGCGCCGATCAGACAGCGCGGTGATGCGCACGACACGCACCTGATGCCCCTGGGAAAAGGTCAGAACGTCCCCGACAGAGACGGTCTGCGCCGGTTTTGCGATCTTGGCGCCGTTCACGCGGACATGCCCCGCCCCGACCTGCTTGGCCGCCAGCGAGCGGGTCTTGAAGAACCGCGCATGCCACAGCCATTTGTCGATCCGGAGCTTGTCCACGCGATCCGTCATGCCGCCATCAGTCGTCCTGTTTCAGCCCCATCAGCGCCGCTGCAAAGGGGTTGTCGGGGTCGATCTGCTTTTCCTTCTTGGGTGGGCGCGCGGAATAGGTCTTGCCGCCCTTGTCGCCACCGCGATCCGGACGACCGCCCTTCTTGCCACCGGGTTTGCCCTGCGGCTTGCCGCCGGTGCGCGGCTTGCCACGTCCGGCGCCCTCGGCCTTGGGACCACCACGACCTTCGCCACGGCGCTGGCCGCGTTGATTGCCGCCCTGACGCGGGGTGCGCCCCCAGGTGAAGGTATAGAACACCTCGATCTCGGGTTCCTCGACAGCCGCATCCGCGGCCGCACCCACCGGCGTTTCCGCCTCGGAGGTGGCGGCGATCGGCTCTGCCACGGCCTCGTCGGACGGCTCCGCGGCGACGGGGGCAACCCCTTCGTCGGCAATCGCGTCGGTGCCTTCGGGCACATCGGCGGGGGTGTCGGGCGTCGCCTCGTCAGCGGGGGCCGCTGCCGGTGTCGCCTCGGCCTCTGCCGCTGCATCCATCACCGGCTGATCCGCCGCAGGCGTTGCGCCATCGGTGACCACGCTGTCGACGGGCTTGACCTTGGTGCGCTCGCCTTTTTCGGCGCGGTAGCCGAGCCCCTGCATCAGGTCGGCGAACTGCTCCAGCGTCATGCCGGTGATCGACAGCATGTCGGGCTTGGCCTCAAAGCCGCCGCGGCTGTCTTCGGCGCGCAGCAGATCCGCCAGACGCTCCAGCATGTCGATGCGGATCATCCGCTGGCCTGCGGCGCGATACCCGGCCATGGTGTCATAGCCTTCGGGCGCTTCCGGCATCGACGGCACCGTCACCAGACCCGGCGGCGGCGCTTCGGGGAATTCCTGCAACCCGTTGGCCAGCGACCACAACAGCAGACGCAGGCGGGTCGGCGCGGGCTTCAGCAGCAGCGGCATGAAGATGGTGAACTGGCCAAAACGGATGCCATGCTTGCGCAAGGCGCCACGGGCATCCTGGTCCAGATCCTTCACTTCCTGCGCCACACCGGCGCGCGGCAGCACGCCCAGCGCCTCTACCATGCGGAAGGCAAAGCCCCGGGCCAGCCCGGTCAGCGCCTCGTCCTTCTGCAGGTTGATCAGCGGCTCGAACAGAGCCTGGATCTTGCGCGAGATGAAATGCTGCAGGCGACGCTCGACCTTCTGGGCCACATCCGCCCCGGCCGCATCATCGACAAAAACCTCGATCTGCGGGGACAGCGCATCCGCACCGGCAACCAGTTTGCCGACAGCATGCTCGCCCCACATCAGGCCGCCCTGATCGGTGAAATCAATTTCGGTATCGGGTGCGTTGTAGAAGCGATCCGCGCGCAGATGATACTGCGGCGCCAGTGCCTGCAAGGACGCCGACTTCAGCGCCTTGGCCTCTGCGCCCTGCGCGGTCTTGTCCGGCGAGAACCGGAACCCTTCGAGTTTACCGACGAATTCGCCTTCGACGGTCACTTCACCCTGGTCATTTACTTCGGCCAAAAGGGCCTCCTTCTGTTTGAGCCGGCGCATCAAAACAGATGTGCGCCGGTCCACAAATCGTTGCGTCAGACGCATATGCAGGGCGTCGGACAACCTGTCTTCTACAGTGCGGGTTTCCTCCCGCCAATGACTTTCGTCACGCAGCCAACCGTTTCGCTGCGCCACATAGGTCCATGTGCGGATAAACGCCAAGCGTTTCGACAATGTGTCAATATCGCCTTCCGTACGGTCAATCCGGCGAATCTGCCGCGCGAACCAATCATCCGGCACCACACCCCCGTCGTGAAGATAGCCGAAAATCCCGCTGAGCAAAGAGGAATGCTCCGCATGGCTGATGCCGCGAAAGTCGGGAATACGGCACACATCCCACAACAGCCGCACCGAGGGCGCATCCGCGGCCCTGTCGCGGATTGTCGCATCCTGCGCCAGGCTGCGCAGCGCCATCAGGTCATCGGCCTCGCGCGCCTTGATCAGCACCTCGTGGTCCGGGCTTGATTCGAGCGACCGGATCAGAGCGTCGATCGAGCCGAACCGCAGATCCGCCGAGCGCCAGTTCAGCTTTTTCAGCGGCGTGAACCGGTGATCCATGATAGCCTGCGCGACGCCCTCGTCCAGCGGCCGGGCATCACCGGTAACGCCAAAGCTGCCGTGGCTCATGCCCCGGCCTGCACGGCCGGCGATCTGTGCCAGCTCGTTCGGCGCCAGCTCGCGCATCCGGCGCCCGTCGAATTTCGAGGTCGAGGAAAACGCCACATGGTCGATATCGAGGTTCAGCCCCATGCCGATCGCATCGGTGGCCACCAGATAATCCACCTCGCCATTCTGATAGAGCGCCACCTGGGCGTTGCGGGTGCGCGGGCTGAGCGCCCCCATCACCACCGCCGCGCCGCCCTTCTGACGGCGGATCAGCTCGGCGATGGCATAGACGTTGTCGACGCTGAAGCCGACAATGGCGGTGCGCGGCGGCATCCGGCTGATCTTTTTCGATCCGGCATAGACCAGATCCGACATCCGCTCGCGCCGCACGAATTCGACCCCCGGCACTAGCGCCGCAATCGACCCGCGCATGGTGTCCGCGCCCAGAAACAGCGTCTCCCGGGTGCCGCGCGCCCGCAGCAGCCGGTCGGTAAAGACATGGCCCCGCTCCGGATCGGCACAGAGCTGTATCTCGTCGATCGCCAGAAAGTCGCAGCCCATGCCCTCGGGCATCGCCTCCACGGTGCAGATCCAGTACTGCGCCCGCGGCGGCACGATGCGTTCCTCGCCGGTGACCAGCGCCACCACCGACGGGCCGCGCGCCTTGACGATCTTGTCATAGACCTCGCGCGCCAGCAGGCGCAGCGGGAACCCCATGATCCCGGTCCGATAGCCAAGCATGCGTTCGATCGCGTAGTGGGTTTTGCCTGTATTGGTCGGGCCGAGCACGGCCATGACCCGGGATGCAGAGGTCATTGCATCTATCTCCACGCGCCCTGCTCCGTTTCACGCGACGGCGTCAGGGGTTCCATTTCAGGGATTCGCCCGGTGCGGCCGGCTCAGAGCGCGCGGCCCTCCACCTCGGCAGACAGGCGATCCAGCGCCTTGGTTACTTCCTCGTGATGCGGATGTATAGCCTTGGCGCGTTGATAGGCGTCATAGGCCCGGTCCGGGTCGCCGAAATATTCAAACACCTGGCCGAGGCCAAAGATCGCATTGTAGTCATTCGGGTTCAACGCCAGGGCGCGCTCCAGATCGGCCACCGCCGGTCCGAACCGCTCGGCATTGAAAAAGGCCCGCGCCCGTTCCGACCAGCCCTCGGCAAACTCCGGCGCGTGATCCGTCAGCGCGGTCAGATGTTCGATCGCCAGGCGCCACTCGCCGCGTGCCATCGCGTCCCGCCCCCGGCGCAGCAGCAGATCCATCGCCGGCGATCCGCTGCGGCTCCAGAGCGCCTGCAACTCGCGGTCCAGTGCCGCGGCATCCGCCGGATCCGCCTCTTGCAGCCGCGCCAGCAGATCCGCCTCGCCCAGATCCGAGAGGTTGACAGCCGCCGCCTCCTGCGCCGAGATCGCGGTCGGCAATGAGGGGATGACGGCCAGCGAGATTGCCGCCACGATAGCTTTGAGATTCGCGCAAGTTCTGCCCATAACTGGAAAGGTAACGGCAAAGGGTGCAAAATCCAGTACCCGGAACAAAAGCTTCACAGTTTTGTGCAGGATGCGCAGAGCCCCAGTTAGGAAAGACGACATGAGCGACACCCTGGAACAGGCAGCAGCAACGCTGAACGAAAAGA
Organism: Epibacterium sp. ABV4_022; assembly: GCF_056159345.1. Taxonomy (NCBI): domain Bacteria; kingdom Pseudomonadati; phylum Pseudomonadota; class Alphaproteobacteria; order Rhodobacterales; family Roseobacteraceae; genus Epibacterium; species Epibacterium sp. ABV4_022. Next base: position 1,324,177 of record NZ_JBSWVA010000001.1, on the reverse strand, counting down.
TGGACGGCGGCTTCGACAGCTCCGCCAAGTTCGAAATCACCGGCATGGGCGCCATCATGCTCGACTCCAACGGCGCCCGCGTCGGCGACGAAGAGGCCGATGTCACCATGACCGCCGATGCGGAGACCTTTCAGGAGATCCTCTCGGGCGAGCTGAACCCGACCGCGGCCTTCATGGGCGGCAAGCTGACCATCGACGGCGACATGGGCGTGGCGATGCAGCTGGCCCAGGCGCTGGCCTGATCGCGGGTCCGATCGCGATGAAGGATCAGCCGATGGCCCAGGCCTCCCCCGCGCCCTATTTCGCCGATATCGCGCAGGGCCCGGCAGAGGCACAGGCGCATTGGCTGACCACAGGCGATGGCCTGCGCATCCGCGCGGGCCATTGGCGGCCCGCGGGCCCGGCGGCGAGCGCCGCAGAGGGCACCCTGCTGCTCTGTCCCGGCCGCACCGAATATATCGAGAAATACGGCCCCTTTGCCGCCGACATGACCGCGCGTGGCTATGCGGTGCTGGCGGTGGACTGGCGCGGTCAGGGGCTGGCAGACCGGGCCCTGTCCGACCGTCGGCTGGGGCATGTGGGGCATTTCGACGAATTCCAGCAGGATATGGCGGCGCTTCTGGCCCATGCCGAGGCCCTGGACCTGCCCCGCCCCTGGCACCTGCTTGGCCATTCGATGGGCGGGGCGATCGGCCTGCGCGCGCTGATGGACGGGCTGGACGTGGCCAGCTGCATCTTCACCGCGCCCATGTGGGGCATCCGGATCCCCGTCGCGCTGCGCCCGCTGGCCTATGCGTTGACGCGTTTTGGCCGCCACATGGGGCTCAACCACCGGCTGGTGCCCACCACCACGATCGAGCAATATGTGCAGGTCACCCCCTTCGCCGGCAATACGCTGACCAATGATCCGCAGATGTATGCCTTTCTGCAGATGCAGATGGAACGCCAGCCGGACCTGGTGCTGGGCGGCCCGACGGTCCAGTGGCTGGGCGCGGCAATGCTGGAATGCGCCGCCCTCGCGCAGGCGCCCTCGCCGGATCTGCCCTGCCTCACCTTCCTCGGCGACAGCGAACAGATCGTGGCGACCGGCCCGATCCATGAGCGCATGGCGCGCTGGCCCGGCGGACGGCTGGAGCTGGTGGCGGAGGCCCAGCACGAGATCCTGATGGAGCGTCCCGCGGTTCGCACCCGGGTGCTCGACCAGATCGTGGCCCACATGCGCGCCGCACGCTGATCTCCCCACCAAACGTCAGTACCCGTTTCCGTCTGCCGCGTTAAGACGGGGGCCCTCCCGCCCCCTCTTGTGGCCTCGCGGCCCCATCGAGGCGTTGGGCCGCGCGCCGCGTGCCCGATGGGCACGCGGCGCGGGTCGCTTCGGGCGCAGCCCGAAGCGAAACACCTGTCGCCTCTGTTCGACCCTAGCTCATCCCCGCCCCCGGGATGCCCCCACCCGGACCGCAAACCGGCCCCAAACTGGCCCCGGCCCGATCCTGCCCTCAACCGCCTCCCGGCACAGGTTTGCGCGGCGGTTTCTCCGCCCGATCCCTGCTCTGCGCTTGTGCCTTCGGGAGCGGCGACCTAAGTGTCGTTGAGAACCAAATCCCGCGCCCGGCGCCGCACGCCCCTGCCTTTCGCAGATCCTAGCGGCCCCGGGCGCGACCAGACATCTGACGGAGGTCCCATGTTCCAACTCCCCTTCCCCGTGCACGACGCCAATGCCTCATCCGGATCGGATGATCTGGGACCGCTGCCGGAGTGGGATCTCACCGATCTCTACGCCGCGGAAGACGCCCCCGAGCTGAGCCGCGACCTCGACTGGCTGCAACAGGAATGCGCCGCCTTTGCTGCCGATTACGAGGGCAAACTGGCCGATCTGGACGCCCAGGGGCTGCTCGACTGCGTGCTGCGCAACGAAAAGATCAACAATATCGCCGGGCGCATCATGTCCTATGCGGGCCTGCGCTATTACCAGCTGACCACCGATGCCGGCCGCGCCAAGTTCCTCTCCGATCTGCAGGAAAAGGTCACCGTCTTCACCACGCCGCTGGTGTTCTTCACGCTGGAGATCAACCGGATCGAGGATGCGACCCTGGACGCGCTGTTTGCCGCCAATGCCGACCTCGCCCGCTACAAGCCGGTGTTCGACCGCATCCGCGCCATGAAACCCTATCAGCTCTCCGACGAGCTGGAACGTTTCATGCATGACCTCGGCATCGTCGGCGACGCCTGGGAAAAACTCTTTGACGAGACCATCGCCGGCCTCACGTTTGAGATCGACGGCGAGGAACTGGGCATCGAGGCGACGCTCAACTTCCTGACCGAACAGGACCGTTCCAAGCGCGAAGCTGCGGCGCGCGAACTCGCCCGCGTCTTTGCCGACAACATCAAGATCTTTGCCCGCGTGCACAACACCCAGGCCAAGGAGAAAGAGATCATCGACCGCTGGCGCGGCATGCCCAGCCCGCAGATGGGCCGCCACCTGTCGAACGACGTCGAACCCGAGGTGGTCGAGGCCCTGCGCGAGGCGGTCGTGGCCGCCTACCCCAAGCTCTCCCATCGCTATTACGAGTTGAAGCGCAAATGGCTTGGTCTGGACCGCATGCAGGTCTGGGACCGCAACGCGCCCTTGCCGATGGAAACCACCCGCATTGTCGACTGGGACGAGGCCCGCGCCACGGTGATGGAAGCCTACGAGGCCTTTGACCCGCGCATGGGCGAGCTGGCGCAGCCGTTCTTTGACAAGGGCTGGATCGACGCGGGCGTGAAACCCGGCAAGGCTCCCGGTGCCTTTGCCCACCCGACCGTCACCAATGTGCACCCCTATGTGATGCTCAACTACCTCGGCAAGCCGCGCGACGTGATGACCCTGGCGCATGAGCTGGGCCACGGCGTGCATCAGGTGCTGGCCGCCGATCAGGGCGAGATGCTGTCGTCGACACCGCTGACGCTGGCGGAAACCGCGTCGGTGTTTGGCGAGATGCTCACCTTCCGCAAGATGCTGGAGAAGGCCGCAACCAAGGAAGAGCGCAAGGTGCTGCTCGCCGGCAAGGTCGAGGACATGATCAACACGGTTGTGCGCCAGATCGCCTTTTATGACTTCGAGTGCAAACTGCACGCCGCCCGCGCCGAGGGCGAATTGACTCCCGAGGACATCAACGCCCTGTGGATGAGCGTTCAGGCGGAATCCCTGGGCGACGCGTTCGACTTCATGGAGGGCTACGAGACCTTCTGGGCCTATATCCCGCATTTCGTGCATTCGCCCTTCTACGTCTATGCCTATGCCTTTGGCGACGGCTTGGTGAATGCGCTCTATTCGGTCTACGCCGAGGGCGCCGAAGGGTTCGAGGACAAGTATTTCGACATGCTCAAGGCCGGGGGCTCCAAGCACCACAAGGAGCTGCTGGCGCCCTTCGGTCTGGACGCCTCCGACCCCAAATTCTGGGACAAGGGCCTGTCGATGATCTCCGGCCTCATCGACGAGCTGGAAGCGATGGAAGACTGACGGCCTTCGGCGCAGGCGTCATCTCATGGCGCATGCGCTGAAAATCGCCGACAATTCGAACAGTTCGGCCCGCCGCATCGTGACGGCGGGCCTTTTTTATGCATCTTTAACGCGCCATGACGACGCCCACGCCCATCGACTTTCTGCGACTGACCCGCTCGGATCACCATCTGGTGCGCCATATCGAAGTGGCGCCAGAGCAGATCGTCTACTGCGGCACCGTCGACATGGCGTTTGCCTCGACCGAAAAACGGCTCAACCTCTATGCCATCCAGGCGGCGGGGACTCCGGTTGGGTTCTTCAAGATCGACCTGAAATACCCGGAGACCTACGGGTTTGCCCGCGAGGGCGATCTCGGGCTGCGCGCCTTCATGATCGATCACCGCCATCAGGGGTGCGGCATCGCAACGGCAGCGCTGGCGGCCCTGCCCGGCATGCTGCACCGGCTCTATCCGGCGGCCACCGCGGTGGTGCTGACCGTCAACATCCGCAACCAGATCGCCGTGCGCAGCTATCTCCGGGCGGGTTTTGTCGACACCGGCGAAATCCACGAAGGCGGTCTCGCCGGGCCGCAGCATGTCATGCGGCTGGATTTGCCGGACAGCTAGTGTGCCGGACACCCAAAACGCCCTCACCGCCGCCGATCATCGCCCCAATATCGCAGGGTCATCGCAAACCCCGCCGGAGCCGCGCCCCAAGAGGGTCATCCCAATCGCGACCGGCGTGGACAGGCGCGCTCACACCGGCGTGGACAGGCGCGCTCACAGAGTGCGCTCCCAACCGAGGCCAGCCCCGGCCCCAGCACCCTCACTTCAACTGGCTGTCCTTGCTGCCGCGCCGATTGATGCCACCCCGGGCGCGCAGGGGTCCGTCCCGATCCTGCTGGCAGTCGATACAGAGCTTCACCCCCGGGATCGCCTGACGGCGGGCCTCGGGGATTTCCTCTTCACAATCGGCACAATGGCGGAGGCTCTCGCCCACAGGGGCGCGCCGCGTCTTCAACCGGGCCAGCTCATCCGAGATCGACGCTTCGATCTGTTCGCTGACCGCACCATCCTTTGCCCAGCCTCCGGCCATTCGTCGCGCCTCCTCACACTCACAGCAAGAGCCACCATCGTAGCGCCGCCCCCTCCAAGGGTGCAAGCCACACGCGCATGATCTCGCAGAGCCGCAGGTCAAGAGGGGTTGCGCCGTGCGACGCACGTCGCCCGGCGGCAGGCCGCGCCTCCGGCGCGGCCTGCCCGGCCCAACGGGCCGGTCTGCATGTTTCATGCAGAGCGGACGGGCGGGAGCCTCCCCGCCCGCCGCAGCGGACCAGCGCCCGGGTCAGAGATCCGTCGCCACCGCAAAGACCTGATCCATCATCTCCTGCGTCCCGCGGGAGAATTCCAGCGGACAGGGATAGGACGCCCCCTCGCGCACCGCGCGGCCAAAGCTCTCGACCTGCAGCTTGTAGTGATCCGCCACCGGAAAGCGTTCCTCCAGCACCTGTCCGGCAGCCCCCGCCGGTCCTGCCTGGTGCAGCTCCAGCCGGGCCTCGCCAAAGACACGCGGATTGAACGGCGCGGTCAGGCGCAACACGCCCTTGTCCCCGTGGAACACCATTTCCTGATAGGGATGCATGCGGGTGCTGACATAGGCCCGGTACAGCACTCCCGGAAACCGCGCCTGCACGTCAGAGACCACATCAACGCCGTTTTCCCATTCGATCTGCGCACTGACCACTTCGGGCTCGGCCCCGAGCACAAACCGCGCGCTGCCAAAGACATAGACCCCGATGTCACGCAGCGCACCGCCGCCGGTCTCGGGGCGATTGCGGATATTACCGGTATCGGCGCGATTGTCGAAGGAGAACTTGCCCGACACATGTTTCACCTGACCCAGCGCGCCGCCCTGCACCAGATCACGCGCCCGCTGCCACTGCGGGTGATGCACGATCATATAGGCTTCGGCCGCCAGCACACCGGCCGCCTCCCGCGCCGCGATCAGCTGGTCGAACTCCGCCGCCTGCAGCGTCGCCGGCTTCTCCACCAGCACATGCTTGCCCGCCGCCATCGCCTTCAGCGCCCATTCCACATGCAGGTGGTTGGGCAGCGGGATGTAGACAGCATCGATGTCCGCATCGGCCAGCAGCGCCTCATAGCTGTCAAAGACACGCAGCCCCGGCGCAAAGGCCTGGAACGGCGCCGCCTTCTCTGCGCTGGAGGTCGCCAGCCCCGCCAGCTCTGCGCCGCTGGCGGCGTGAATTGCGGGCCCCATGTGTTCACGGGCGAATTTGGCAGCCCCGAGGATGCCCCAACGGACGGGGTTCGGCATGGTCACTCTCCTTTGCACAGGCATGGATGTTTGCGCTCACATATCGTCGCAGCATAGAGCCTGCAATCCTCCGGGGCAAATGCGCCGGGATCTCCCTTTGCGGGAAAACCCCTTGCACGACACGCCCCCTGGCGTAGCCTGCCGGCACACCACACGGAGGATCAGGACAATGGCAACACTGATGAAATGGCTCGGGCGGCTGCTCCTCCTCTGCGCGGCGGCGGTCATCGGCGTCCTGCTGTTTGGCCCGGCCTATGTCGAAAAGACCCGCAACCGGGTGACCGACCATGCCCCCTATCCGGTCAGCGCCGAGGCGCGCGCCCTGCATGACAGCCTGCTGATCGGCGATCTGCATGCCGATTCGCTGCTGTGGAAACGCGATCTGACCAAACGCGGCAGTCGCGGCCATGTGGACATTCCCCGGCTGATCGAGGGCAATGTGGCAGTGCAGGTCTTTACCGCAGTAACGAAATCCCCCGCCGGACAGAACTACGATCACAACGACGCCAACGCCCGGGACAATATCACCCTGCTCGCCATCGGGCAGCTCTGGCCGCTGCCGACCTGGTCGTCGCTCCACGAGCGGGCGCTCTACCAGGCGGAAAAGCTGCACCGGGTCCAGGAGCGCGCCGACGGACGCCTGCGGATCCTGCGGACCGAAGCCGATCTGGACGCGCTGCTGGACCTGAAGCGCGGCGGAGAGCCCGTGGTCGGCGGCCTCCTCGGCCTTGAAGGGGCGCATCCGCTGGAGGGCGACCTGAGCAAACTGCAGGCGCTGGTCGACGCCGGCTACCGGGTGATTGGCCTGCATCATTTCTTTGACAATGCGCTTGGCGGTTCGCTGCATGGCAGCGGCAACCAGGGGCTGACCGACTTTGGCCGCGCGGTGGTGACCGCCAGCGTGGACCAGGGGCTGATCCTCGATGTGGCGCATTCCAGCCCGCAGGTGGTGCGCGATGTGCTGGCGATGACGGATGTGCCGATCATCCTGTCCCATGGCGGCATCCACCGGGCCTGCCCGGTCAAGCGCAACCTGCGTGATCCCCTGATGCAGCAGATCGCTGCCAGCGGCGGCGTGATCGGGATCGGCTATTGGGCGGATGCCGTCTGCGACCCGAGCCCGGCCGGTGTGGCGCGGGCGATCCGCGCCGCGATCGAGGTGGTGGGCGAGAATCACGTCGCCCTTGGCTCGGACTTCGACGGCTCGGTCACCACCGCGTTCGACAGTTCCGAACTGGCCGCCCTGACCCAGGCGCTGCTGGATGAGGGACTGACGCCCGCCCAGATCCGCAAGGTCGCCGGCGAAAACATGCTGCGCGTCCTGCGCGCGCGGCTTGACTGAGCCCCGCCCTGTCATCACCGCAATCCTGCATCGCTTTGATGCGGCGCGATTTTCTGCCCCACATGGCAAATCCCGAGTCCGCTGGTCGGAAATAATACCCGACAACATCAGTCAACTATTTGATTTTGCTCGATTTTTTGTTGACCCCGTATGCTGGAACGGCTATCCATAACGCAACTGCAGCAAGCCAGATGACACGGCAGCGCGCAGCTCGCTCTCCAGCCAGGCCCCTCGGGACCCAGCCAGATCGCCAGCCACGCCAGCACCCAACCTCACCCAGCCAGCCAATGCAGTGACCGCTGTTGCCCGCAACGCCCCTCGCAGCCAGCACCGCAGCGCTCTTCCGTCACATGTCGTGCCACTTGATCGGGCCAATCGCATCGGGTCCCTATGCGCGCCCCATTGCCCGCACCTGTGACCGTTGCCCGCCACTCTGACGTGACGCGCGGGCAACCTCCCCCGCACAGACAACCTCGCCGCATGGCTGCCGCCAAACGCCCGCCCCGACATCGCCGGGCAGGACTCCGCTGGGCGGTCCGGCGTGTCGCTGTCCTGCGGCGCCTACTTGTGCCGTTGCGCGCAAACCGGACGTCGCCCAAGCCCCGGCGCAAGTCACTTGCGACGCCGAACACCGGCACCCCCACCATGGGGGGCAACACAAAAAGGGGCCACCGCTGTGGTGGCCCCATACTTGTCGGCACCGAGGGAGAAAGGTGCTGATGACAAATCGTGTCGCGCCGGGTCAGGCGGGCTGCTGCATCATGCCCTTGCCGGTCGCCAGCTCTCGCATCTTCTTCTGCAGCTTCTCGAACGCCCGTACCTCGATCTGGCGAATGCGTTCGCGGCTTACGTCATATTGCAGGCTCAGCTCTTCCAGGGTCTTGGCCTGCTCCGCCAGCCGGCGTTGCGTCAGGATGTCCTTTTCGCGATCATTCAGCACGCTCATCGCCTCGGTCAGCAGCTCGCGCCGCGCCTCCAGCTCGTCACGCGCCTCGTAATCTCCGGCCTGATCCGCGTCCTCGTCTTCGAGCCAGTCCTGCCATTGCATGGTGCTGTCGCCGTCGCTGCCCACCATGGCATTGAGCGAGGCATCACCGCCGGACATCCGGCGGTTCATCGAGATCACCTCGTCCTCGGTCACGCCCAGGTCGGTTGCGATCTTCTTCACCACATCGGGACGCAGGTCGCCGTCCTCCAGCGCGCCGATCCGCGCCTTGGCCTTGCGCAGGTTGAAGAAAAGCTTCTTCTGCGCCGAGGTGGTCCCCAGCTTCACCAGGCTCCAAGACCGCAGGATGTATTCCTGGATCGACGCGCGGATCCACCACATGGCATAGGTCGCCAGGCGAAAGCCCTTTTCGGGATCAAAGCGTTTGACCGCCTGCATCAGACCCACGTTGGCCTCGGAGATCACCTCCGCCTGGGGCAGACCATAGCCGCGGTAGCCCATGGCAATCTTGGCCGCCAGACGCAGGTGAGAGGTCACCATCTTATGCGCGGCTTCGGTGTCCTGCTCCTCGACCCAGCGCTTGGCCAGCATGTATTCCTCTTCCGGCTCCAGCAGCGGAAACTTGCGGATCTCCTGCAGATAGCGATTGAGGCCACCTTCGGGAGAGGGGGCGGGCAGGTTTGCATAATTTGCCATCAGATCTGTCCCTTTCGAATGTTCAAGGACTTAACATCAGCCCAATTGGTTGTCTCCGGCGCGCAATTCAAGTGCGCTGTTGTCCAGTGTTATACAAAGGACAACGCAAGTCCTCTGTGAAGTGTGTCACAATAGCCGTCAAAAAAACTCATCTTTCGATCAAAGCATTGATAGCAATCATATTTCTCTCAACGGCGCTGCGATCTCCTCGGCCAGTTCACGCGCTGCGACCGTCCGGCGATGCGCCAGCCCCGCCCGGCGGTGCACCTGCGGGCCGGGCTGAACGGGGCGCACGCACACCCCCGCATGCTGGGCCCCATGGCGCAGCGGCACAAAGGCGACGCCAAGCCCGGCAGCGACCAGATCCAGCAGCTGCGGGTCATTGGTCGCAGCCGCCCCGGCGCGGCCCGGCGTCAGCCCCTCCTCCGCAAGGAGATGGAGCATATCCGCCTGCGGGCAATAGGGCCGCTGGATGAAGGGCGCCCCCGCCAGATCTGCCAGCGCCACCGTCTCGCGCTGCGCCAGCCGGTGCCCCACAGGCAGCGCCACCCCGTAGCTGTCCTCCCACAGCGGCAGGAACACATATCCCGCCGGGGTGCAGGGCTCGGCAATACAGGCGATGTCGCAGCTGCCAGGGTCATCGGTGAATTCGGGCACCACCTCCGGTCGCCGCCGGGTCAGCGCCTGAAGCGGGGCCGCGAATGGCGCCAGCACCATGTCCGGGTGACAGTAGATCCGCACCGCCTGCGGCACGCGCGGCCGCAACCGTGCCGGCAAATCGGCCAGATGGCTGACACTCGCCGCCGCTTCGCGATAGAGCTGTGTCCCCAGCGCGGTGACCTGCAACCCCTGACGCGAGCGCAGGAACAGCGCCCCGCCCAGGTCGCGCTCCAGCCGCTGGATGGCGGCGGAAACGCTCGGTTGGCTGACATTGTTGACCTGCGCGGCGCGGCTGATGGACCCGGTCTCATAGGCGCTCAGGAAATAGCGCAGCGGGGTGATTTCAAACATACGATCATCCTATGCAAAACATAGCTGACATCAGCCTATCCTATGTGCGCACAAACCGCCATCTCTGGTGTCACCTTTCAGGTCGTACAGGAGATATCTCATGACCACAGCACCAACCGCCGCCGCCCCCCGATCTGCCGGAACGGCCCGCCCTGTCATCGACACCGTTCTGCATAAATTCGTCGCGGGCGCGCCGGATCTGATGTCGCATCTCGCGGATGACATCGATTTTCGCATTGATCACTATGCCGATGACGTTGATGCCAGTTGGCAAGCCGGCCACGGGATCGACGCCATGGGCCGCATTCTCGGACGGCTGGCGACGGATGTGTTTCCACGCGGCACCGAAGCGCTGGAGATCGACGTGCAACCGCTGTCCGACGGCTGGCATCTGACCCGCTTCCATCAGCAGTTCTACTACGGGGTCAAAGGCTATGAGGTGACCAGCGTCACCTATATCCTGTCACATGAAAAAGACGGCAAGCTCGACTATTTTCGCGAGACCGTCACCGGCGCTCTCCCCCTCTGATCCCGGGGCGTCGGCGCCAAGCCCGCAATACCGGGAGCGCTCCCGCCCCTCCTTGTGGCCTGACGGCCCCATCGGAGCGTTGGGCCCCGCGCCGCGGGCCCGATGGGCCCGCGGCGCGGGTCGCTTCGGGCAAAGCCCGAAGCGAAACACCTCGCACCACCGCCGCTTGCCATCGCCACCCTGGGCACGCGGCACGCTCAGGCCGTGGCTGCTCCGCGCAGCGCTGTGATCAGCTGTTGCATGTCATCCGGCAACGGCGCCTCGAAACGCAGGGTGGCTCCGGTCACCGGGTGCTCGAACCCCAGCACCGCGGCATGCAGCGCCTGCCGGGGGAAGCCGTTGACCGCCGCCAGCGCGGCCGCGCTCAGCGCCTTGGGAGAGATCTTGCGCTTGCCCCCGTAGGTCGGATCGCCCAGCAGCCCATGGCCGGCATGCGCCATATGCACCCGGATCTGATGGGTGCGCCCGGTTTCCAGCCAGCACTCCACCAATGACGCCACCGCGGGCGTTCCAAAGGCCTCGACGATACGCGCCCGGGTCACCGCGTGACGGCCGCCCTCAAACAGCACCGCCTGGCGCTGGCGGTCGGTCTTGTGGCGCGCCAGCTGCGTGGTGATCTTCAGGATGTTGCCCGGCTCGAACCGCGCCCCCCGCACACCGCGCAGACGCGGATCATTGCCGTCCGGCACCCCGTAGCAGACCGCCTGATAGTAGCGCTCGACGCTGTGGCGCTCGAACTGCGCCGCCAGCCCCTGGTGTGCCGCATCGGATTTCGCCACCACCAGCAGGCCCGAGGTCTCCTTGTCGATCCGATGCACGATGCCGGGGCGCTTCACGCCGCCCACACCGGAGAGATCCGCGCCGCAGTGATGCAGCAAGGCATTGACCAGCGTGCCCGACGGGCTGCCGGGGGCCGGATGCACCACCATGCCTGCCGGTTTGTTGACGACGATCAGATCACCATCCTCGTGGATCACATCCAGCGGGATGTCCTCGGGGCCGATATGGCTGTCCTCGGCCTCCTCCACGGTGATCGCCACCTGCGCGCCCTCCGGGATGCGCGCCTTGGCGTCACGGGCCACTGCCCCATCCACGGCGACGCCGCCACTCTCGATCAGCCGGGCCAGACGGGTGCGCGACAGGTTCGCTTCCTCTGGCACATCGCGCGCGATCGCTTTATCAAGCCGCTTGGGCGGGTTCTCCGCGATCACAAATTCAATGCGGCGGCTGGCCATGACACATCCTTCCGAGTCTGAAACCATAGACGAACCGGCGCAGCTGCGATTCCTGCGGCGCCTGGTGACCACGCTGACCGTGATCATGGTGGGCGGGGTTCTAGTGGTAATCGCGCTGCTTGTCATCCGTTTGTCGGATGGCGATGCGGCGCCGCAGTTGCCAGCCGACATCACCCTGCCCGATGGCGCCACCGCGCGGGCGGTGACCTTCGGCACCGGCTGGGTCGCCGTGGTGACGACAGAGGATCAGATCCTGATCCTGGACAGCGAGACCGGCGCCCTGCGCCAGACCCTGCAGATCCAGCCCGCGCCTGAGGACTGAGCTTGGGCCCTCGGACGATTTAGGGAGCCTGAGCCTCTAGACGGACCGCGGCGTGACGCGGGCTGAGACCGCCCGGACCTGGCGGCCCGCGCCGACGCGACGCGCAAATGCGCGCGGTCGGGATCAGGAGCGCAGCAGAACCTTGCTGGAATCCAGCGCCTGCGCAATCCGCGTGTACTGGCTCTGCCGCTGGCGGGACCCGGCGCTGCGCAGCAGTACCGTGCGCGCCTCGTCCAGAATGGCCTCGGCCTGCTGGTTCACCGCCGCCAGCTCTGCCGCATCCACTGCCACCAGCGGGCGCGCGGTTGCACCGCCACCGGCCTTGGCACTGGACACATTGATGCGCCCCTTGCTGCGATCCCGGTTGTCGCGGGCCAGGGTCTCCAGCTTGGCAGAGGCCTCCGCCAGCACGCTGCGCACCTCGTCATAATCGGTGCCCTCCGGGATCTCTCCCGACACCGCCTGCAAGCGCTCCGCCATACAGTCGACGCGGTAGCTGCGATCCTCCAGCCCGCCGCAAAAAGCCTGGATCGTGGCCAGGCTCTGTACCAGCTCCTTGAGAAAATTCGCCGAGCCGAACTGACCGGAGGGCACCACGACGGTATAAACCAGCTGCTGTTGGGCCTGCGCCACCTGCCCGCCTGCCACGAGAAAGGCCGTTGCCAGTGCTGCCGCTGTCTGTTTCATCTCAGAATCTCCATTGGCGAATGCAAATTGCAGTATGCCCCTAGGCTACCTCAGGATCGCCTCTCTGCGAAGCCCGCAAAGCCGCAGCGCCTTTGTCCCAAGGCCCTCGCAGCATCTCCACCAGAAAAATCATCGAAAATTCCCCGTGGACGGGCTATAGTCGCGTGGCAGACTATCCCGCAAACGCAGCGTTCAACTGATACGAGAGGGCTTCATGATGCCACGCCTCCACACCGGTTTTGCAGGCCTTTGCCTTGCCCTGCTCCCTTCCCTCGCACCGGCGCAGGGCGCCGCCGTCGCCGAAGCGCGGGCCCGACTGGTCTGTGGCTCCGGCACCGTGGTCTCGGCAACTTATATTCCCGGCGGTCTGCTTCAGGTGACCTGTCGCCAGAATGCGCCCAGCTCCTCCAACGCGTCCAACAGCGGCAGCACGGGCAACAGCCTCGGCACCGGCGGATTGGGCAGCACCGGCGTTGCCGTGGGCGCCGTGGCCGCAGCCGTGGCGCTGACCGTGGCCACCTCCAGCTCCGACGCGACCACCACAACAGCCGCCTCGGACGACCCGGAGCCCGAACCGGAATAATACCGGCACAGCCGCTTTATACCAATACATCCACGGCCCCGGCCGCTGCCTCAAGCGCGGCCGCGGCTTTGGCGCGCGCGCCTCGGGATGAGGTGCAGACCTCAGCTATTTTGCGGTGGCCTGTGCAGTGACACCGGTTGGCAAGAACGCCTTCCCGCCCCTGTCTCCTCCCGGCCCATACCCTACCTCACCCGCCTGCGCCGTGCATCGCGCGGGCAGCGGTCTCGCGGCCTCCGCAACGGTCGACAGCCACAACGAAACCGGCCAACGCCGGGCGGCCTATTCACATGTCACAGCGATGATTTTGGTGAGGGTGGTACCACCTCCCCGGCTCGAACGGGGGACCTCCTGATCCACAATCAGGCGCTCTAACCAACTGAGCTAAGGCGGCACTGCGGGGGCATTTATAGCACAGAATCCCGGAGCGCAAGAGGTCTCTGCACAAGTTTTTTACACGAAGGCAAAATCTCTTGTCCGGCACCGCGCGGCGTCGGGTCCTGTTCGGCGCAGGCGGGCGCGCGGGGCGACATCTTGCTTTTTAGGCGCTTGCGGGATAGCAGGGATGCTCACCGCGAACTGCCGCCCGAAGGAGCTGCGCATGGGTATCAACACCGAACGTGACATCGAAGCGAACATGCAGATCGGCCCCACCGATGTCGGCATGGTCCGGATCTTCATCGAAGCCGATGGTCTGGAGATTCCCATGGACTTCGATCCGGAGGAAGCCGAGGAAATCGCTGACGAAATTCGCGCCGCGGCGCAGGCGGCGCGGGCCGTCGCTTCCTGAGCAGCCCTCCGCCACGTCAGAGCATCGGAGCCGGGCCGCGCGCCCGGCTTTTTTATGTCTGCCACCGCCGCAACCCCGCCCCAATCCGGTCCTTTCCGCGACCGTAATCTTACCGCAAGACCCCAGGGTTAACTGGCTAACACCCTTGTATGGGCGGAATAATTCATCGAATTTGAGGCGTTCTATTTACTGGAATTAGGCTCCTGTTAACCTCACTCTCCAAATGATTAAGAGACGTCAAGTTTCTGCTTGGAGCGTATGTAATGTATCAGTTTGCCATCCCGCCGTCGGGACATATGGTCACCCTGCCCGGCGCGATCGCCTCGGCCAACGGCCCCAAGGCGGCCGCCCTCTCGCTGTCCAGCACCGAGAGCCTGACGGCAAACCAGCTACAGACCCACGTCACCCAGGCCCGCCGTGTGCGCGAGAAACTGATCGAGCAGGTGTCCAAGCCGCCAGAACCCGGCTGGAAGACCGCCATGAACCAGGTCGCCGATACGGTCGAGCAGATGGAGAAGGTGCTCGCCTTTCTCCAGTCACAGGCCGCCGCTCTGCCTGCCACGCCGGAGAAGGACATGGGAGCCCTCGCGGTTTACCCCTCCGGTGCGGCGATGCAGCAGTCCGGCAGGACGTCGGACACTCCCCCGTCGGCGGCAGAATCCCCGACGGTGTCCACCGGTGCCGCCGAGACCACGGCCGCGACAGCGCCCGCGCGCCCGCCGCGGGTGATCTATGTGATGGAGGACGGCGTGGTCATTGTCGGCCTGCCGCCTGAACCCGCCGATCCCGGCACGCGCGCCGACCGCACCCCCGATGCGACCGCCGCCCCGGCGCAAGCGGACCCGTCACCACAAGCTGCGGCGTCGGAGCTTCGGGCGGAGGCACCGCGCAACGCGGCAGAAGACACACAGCCCGCCACGACGGTGGTCAACCTGCCGCTGACCGACGCGCAGAAACAGGCCAGTCAGGATCTGATCGCCCTGGCCCGCAAGGCCTATGCCCAGTTGCAGCCCGCCTCTGGCACGCTCCCCGCGGCCACCCCAGCTGAGGACACCACCGGCGCCCTGATCTCGGACGAGACCGTGGGGCTGACCGGGGCCTTGTCGCAGCCCGCCCCTTACGACCGCACGGCAGAGCGCCTGCCGACCCGGCCGGAGCCCCTGCCGACCTCCCCCGTGGGGGCCGCCCAGTTGAGCAAATCCCCCGAGCGAACAGCGCCGCAGGATCCGCTGATGGCGGTGTCACCGCCCTATGACCGCGATCCACTCCGTGCAGCAGCGGATGCCGCCGCCGAACAGCAAATGATCGCCCTGCACCTAGAAGGCACCAACGACATCATCTATGTGGTGCCCCCGGCCAAGGCGGCCATGGATCTGATCGCCTGACCGCCTGACCAGCTGATCGCCGCCGCGCGGAGGCAGGCGCGCGCCGCGCAGAGCCTTCAGCCCTCCTCAGGCGACAGCGGAGTGAACAATTGCCCGTCGCGCCCCGGACGCGGATCGCGCAGGCTCTGCAACCGTCGCGCCGCATCCATCGCAAATTTCTGGATCACCTTCTTGCGACGCGCCGGCGCCAGCTTGTGCTCAGGTGCCATGCGCACGACCTCGGCATCATAGGCATCCGCCAGGATCAGGCCGGTCTCCTCTGGCAGCAGTTCGGTGGGAAACTCCACATCCACCGCCCAGAAATAGCGGTCGCACCACTCCAGATAGCCCTGCCATTTGCTGTCGCTCTGAAAATCGGCGCGGCTGGATTTGCACTCGATCACCCACAGCTCGCCCTTCGGTCCGAGGGCCATCACGTCCACCCGCAGCCCGCGCAGGGGCACAAATTCCTCGATCGCGGCAAACCCCATGGAGCGCAGATAGCGGCTGACCCCGCGCGCCAGACGCTGCCCCGGCTGCATCAAAGCCAGCGGTGCATCCTCATCCGGCGCAGCCGCCCCGCCATCGCGCAGGGGGCCGGTGTCAAAGGCGTCATCATCAAGATCATCAAGCTCTGGCTGGGTCATGAGACAACCGTGAACAATTCATGAACAAAAATCAACCCCGCAACCGGGTGCAGATCGCATGTCTCCGCCCCCTTGTGTCCGGCCCATCGCCGCACTAGGTAGTGCGTCAGGCGGGTTCTGCCCTTCTCGTGACAGGCAGCATTCTGGTGGCCTTAAGCAAATCCGAGGGAGCTGGCTCTGTGCGGATCCTGGTCCGTTTACCTGGCGCCCACCTGTACATACAGGTCCTCGGGAATCAAAGCCGCACGGTTGACTGGTGGTTCCCGCCACTTCTGCCATCTCCGTTGCACAGTCCGACTCGATATGACCGCAAGCCACGCAGCCCGCGCGTGTAGACCGGTCAGGGCGACCTCCGTTCAAGAATAACATTTCAGCAGATCAAGAGCCCGTGCCCCAGAGGATTTGCCCCCCGCGCTGCTCCGGCCACGTGCAAAGCGCGCACTGAGAGCTGATCACTCGGGCGCGGGACAGGCGCTCAGGCGCGACGGCCCGGCTTTACCGCCTTGGCCGGCACCAGAACCGGACGCAGCGTCGGGCCCACCGGAGTGCCCCCGCGCGGGGTCTCGTCGCGCTCTGCCATGGCCATGATCTTGAACCCGAACTGCACGCCTCCAAACACCACCGCATTGGAGATCCACAGCGCCAGCACCGCGACGACACCCGCGTCGGAGCCGAACACCAGCGCCCCGAGGTTGGCGACATTGAACCACAGCAGGATGCCCACGAACAGCGCCGCCAGCACCAGCCCCCAGAGGGCGCTGCGAATGTAAAGCTTGATCAACTCGGGCATGGCACTCTCCTCGACAATACAGTCAAAAGGTAGGGCGCGCCCGCTGCCACGTCCAGTCCGACACAGAATCTGCGACGATTTGGCCGCGCCCGCACGTATAGTATGCAGCACCGGCAGCGGGCACCGCCCCGGCAGCGCCGCGACCAGAGACACAACCGGGCCACAGACGCCACGGACCCAGAGCCAGAGGGACGACAGACCATGACTTTCAAACGCCGGATCGGGCGCTTCTTCGTCAACAAGCCGCATCTGATCAACTGGGGGCTGGCGCTGGCCATCCTCGCCCTGCCGGTGGTGGTCTGGCTCGACCTGATGGCGATCACCGACCAGTCCCTGCGCCGCCAGGGCCAGGCCCTGGACGCGGTGCTGGACACCGTGCGCGGCTACTACGCCCGCAATGTCATCGCCCGGCTGGACCCCGACGGCCAGACCATTGCCACCCACGACTACCACGACCGCGCAGGCGCGATCCCGATCCCGGCCACCATGTCGATCGAACTGGGCGACGAGATCGCCGGTCACGGGCTGGATGTCTCCTACCGCTTTGCCTCCGACTACCCCTTTGCCGGGCGCGAGGCGATCACGCTCAGCCCGGCGGAAGAGCGCGCGTTGAGCCGGTTTCGCGACGGCGCGGACGACCACCTGCTGTTCTTTCGCGGCGCGGAGGCCGGGCTGTTCTCGCACCACCTGACCATGGTGACCCCGGTGGTGATGGAGGAGGCCTGCGTCGCCTGCCACAACAGCCACCCCGACAGCACCAAGACCGACTGGCAGGTGGGCGACATCCGCGGCGTGCAGTCCTACAGCATCGCCCAGCAGGTGGCGACCAGCCTGTTCTCCTTCAGCCACCTGCTGCTCTATATGGTGGTGGTCGGGGGGCTGGGCATCCTGTTTGCTGTGCATCAGTTGCGGCTGGCGCAGCGCTTTCGCAAGATCAGCGAGGAGCTGACCTCCAACAACGAATTCCTCGCCGGCATTTCCATGAAGATCTCGCGCTACCTGTCACCGCAGGTCTACCGGTCGATCTTCTCCGGCGAAAAGGACGCCTCGATCTCGACCGAGCGCAAGAAGCTGACGGTGTTCTTTTCCGACATCAAGGACTTCACCCAGACCGCCGAGACCCTGCAACCCGAGGAGCTGACGGCGCTCCTGAACGAGTATTTCACCGAAATGTCGGCGATCGCCGCCAAACACGGCGCCACCATCGACAAGTTCATAGGCGATGCCATCGTGGCCTTCTTTGGCGATCCCGAAACCCTGGGCACCGCCGAGGACGCCCGCGCCTGTGTGCGCATGGCGCTGGAGATGCAGGAGCGGCTGGCGGAGCTGGAACAGGAGTGGCGCGCCCGCGGCATCGACCGCCCCTTCCGCGCCCGCATCGGCATCAACACCGGCTATTGCAACGTCGGCAACTTCGGCTCCGAGGCGCGGATGGACTACACCATCATCGGCGCCGAGGCGAACCTGGCGGCGCGGCTGGAAGCGGCGGCGGAACCCGGCGGCATCGTGATGAGCCATGAAACCTACGCACATGTGCGCGATTTCGTGGCCGCCGAGCCGATGCCGCCGATGCAGTTCAAGGGCATCACCCGCGACGTGCACCCCTATGCCATCGCCCCGGGCCGTGCCGGCACCCTGCCCCCGACCGAGGCCAGCGCCGACGGCAAGAGCCTGACGGTGCATCTGGACCGGCTGGACGAGGCGACGCGCCGCCAGTTGCAGGCGCTTCTGGACAAACCGGCCAAGGGCTGACCCCACTAGCAATGCAAAACGGCGCCCACCGGGGCGCCGTTTCTCGTTTCACATTGGGCTTGCGGCTCAGGTGTTCTTGCGCTCGCTCATCAGGCCCCGCAGGATCGCGTAGCACATCACCAGCAGCACCACCGTGAACGGCAGGCCGGTGGAGATCACCATCGACTGCAGCGACTGCAGGCCCCCGGCGCTCAGCAGCAGCACGATCGCCACCGCACCCTCAAAGATGCACCAGAACGCCCGCTGCGGCACCGGCGCGTCGACCTTGCCGCCCGCAGTGATGGTGTCGATCACCAGCGAACCGGAGTCCGAGGAGGTCACGAAGAACACGATGACCAGCACGATGCCCACCAGCGAGGTGATCCCGGCCAGCGGCATCACGTCGAGCATCTTGAACAGCTTCACCGGCAGGTCCGCCTCTTGCGCAGCGGTGTAGCCATCGGAGATCACCTGGAACATTGCGGTGCCGCCAAAGACGCTCATCCACAACACGCAGACCAGCGACGGGATTAGCAGCACGCAGGTGATGAACTCCCGCACGGTGCGGCCCCGGCTGACGCGGGCGATGAACATGCCCACAAACGGCGACCAAGAAATCCACCAGGCCCAGTAGAAGGAGGTCCAGCCCTGCATGAAGTTGACGTCCTCACGCCCCACCGGGTTCGACAGCGCCGGCAGGAACTGCAGATAGGCCAACAGCGAATCCCAGAACAGCGACAGCAGGAACACGGTCGGCCCCACCAGCAGCACAAAGATCAGCAGCAGGAACGCCAGACCCATGTTGATCTCGGACAGCACCTTCACGCCGCCATCGAGGCCGCGCATGACCGAGACCAGCGCGATCGCGGTAATGGCCGAAATCAGGATCACCTCGGTGGTGGAACTGACCGCGATGCCAAACAGCTCGTTCAGACCCGCGTTGGCCTGCGTCGCGCCAAAGCCGAGCGAGGTCGCCAGGCCAAACAGCGTTGCAAACACCGCCAGGATGTCGATCACGTGACCAACCCAGCCCCAGACCGCATCCCCAAAGATCGGGTAGAAGGCAGAGCGGATGGTCAGCGGCAGACCCTTGTTGTAGCTGAACAGGGCCAGCGCCAGCGCCACCACGGCATAGATCGCCCAAGGGTGCAGACCCCAGTGAAAGATCGTCGCCGCCATGCCCAGACGCACGGCTGCGGCCTCGTCGCCCCCGGCGGCACCCAGCGGTGCCCAGTCGGTGCGCACCCCATCCTCGGCGGCGGTGCCGCCCATGGAGGATGCAAAATGGCTCAGCGGTTCAGAGACGCCGTAGAACATCAGGCCGATGCCCATGCCGGCTGCGAACAGCATCGCGAACCAGCCGATATAGCTGTAGTCGGGCTCTGCTTCGGTGCCGCCCAGCCTGACGTTGCCAAAGGGCGTCACGATCAGGAACAGACAGAAGATCACAAAGATATTCGCGGCACCGAGGAAGAACCAGTCAAAGCCCTTGGTGACCGTGCTGAACAGCCAGGAGAAAATGGAGCCCGCCTGCTCAGGCAGGGCAAGCGTGTAAAACACAAAGGCCACGATCGCGAGGCCCGAAATGGCAAAGACCGGGTTGTGGATGTCAAACCCCAACGGGCCGACAGACCCTTCCACATTGTCCTGGCCGATTTCATATTCTGTTTCGATGATATGTGCTGCGCCGTCCGGGCTTGGGATGCCGTCGGACGTTTCCGGCGTTTGGTCGGTCATAGGTACCGCCTTTCGTTTCGGAGTTTCAATTCGATGTCAGTCAATCCCGCACCAACAGCACCGAGGCGGTGCTATGGGCAGCCACATGGGCCCCGTGACCGGCCCAGATGTAATCCGAGATATTCGGAACATGCGTGGCCATGACGACAAGATCCGCCTTGAGGTCGGCAATCGCCTGCTCCAGCGCCTTGTTGAGATCCGTCGAGGGATCATGGGTCATGATGGCATGGCTGGTGGCCTGCACCCCATGGCTGGCGGATTGGCTTTCGGCGAATTTCTCCAGCTTGTCCTTGTATTCCTCGGGCGTGCGGGCAACGGCGCCCGGAGTGGCCGAGGCCACCCCGACATAACACAGCTCGGCCGAATGGGCCTTCGCCATCCCCACCGCCACTTGCAGCGCTTTCTGCAATGCGGCTTCATGCGCCAGGTCCACTGGCACGACTATTTTCTGAAACATTTCCCCTCCTGTTTCTGGCAGCCCCCGTGGGCGTTTTTGTTTCCGGGTCGGCAGTCGGTTCCCGAAATTGGAACAACTGTCCTTGGCCTGCAAGCTGACAGGTTTTGCGGGGCAAAGCAAACAACTGGTTGTTTATTGTGCATAATATAGGGGTTGGCGGGCGCTGCACGCCGCCCGCACGTCGCAAAGCATCAACAACCCGTCGCATTGATGCATCATCCAAGCGCGCCGCAGCCACCGGCACCGATGTCCGAACGCGGCGCCCGGCGCGTCTTGCCCCGGTGCAATGCCCGCCTATCGCCCTGCAAAGACCCCACACTCGAACAGAGCGCGCCAGCGCGCGCTCCGGGGTCAGGGTCCAAAGGTTCGGAGAAAAGGCCGGGGGAAACCGCAGTAAGCGGCGATCAGAACGCCTCGGGCTTGGCCTCGCGGGCCATATGGTCGAGCACCGCATTGACGAAACTCGCCTCACGGCCTTCGGGAAAGAAGGCGCGCGCGATGTCGACATATTCGTTGATCACCACCTTGACCGGCGTGTCGCTCTCGACGAACTCCGCCCCCGCCGCGCGGAACAGCGCCCGCAGGGTCGGGTCGATGCGGGCGATCGGCCATTTCGCCACCAGCGCGCGGTCGGTCATCTGGTCGATCTTTGCCTGATGGTTGACCGCGTCCCGCAACAGCTTGCGGAACAGCTTGGTGTCGCCCTCGGCAAATTCGCCCTCCTCATAAGAGGCCCCAAAGCGGTGGTTCTCGAACTCGGCGATCACCTTGTCGAAGGACAGATCGCTATGCTCCATCTGGAACAGCGCCTGCACCGCATAGAGACGCGCGGCAGAGCGGGCCTGCGTCTTGTTCTTGCCCGGTTTGGGGCCCGGGTTCGGGGCGTCTGTCGAGGTCATGGCGGGGGCGTTCCGTTGTTAGAGAATCAAGCGAGCCGATAGGAGTCGGAGGCAGGCTTGAAGCCGACTCCCTTGGTCTGGGCGCCCCACTTACGCGCGAGCGCGATCAGATGCAAGGCCGCAGCCGCCGCGCCGCCGCCCTTGTTCTGGTCGGCGGGATCGGCGCGCACCTCGGCCTGTTTGCGGTTCTCCACCGTCAGGATGCCATTGCCGATACACAGCCCCTGCAGACCCAAGAGCTGGATCGCCCGCGAGCTGTCATTGCAGACCGTGTCGTAATGGGTGGTCTCGCCGCGGATCACGCAGCCCAGCGCCACATAGCCGTCAAAGTTCGACGCCCGGTCGGAAATGCCGATGGCGGTGGGGATCTCCAGCGCGCCGGGCACCTCGACCACCTCGTAAGAGCCGCCCACGGCCTCGATCTCGGCCACCGCACCAGCGACCATATTGTCGGCGATGTCCTTGTAATAGGGCGACACCACGATCAGCAGCTTCACCGGCTTGTCGAATTCCGGGCGCGGCAGGATGTAATGGCTTTCTTGTCCGGCCATGACGCAGGCCTCCTTTAGCTGTCACTGGACAGGATGGGACGGGTGCCGACGATCGACAGCCCATAGGCATCCAGCCCAACATATTTGGTTTCCGGCGAGTCGGTGAGCAGGATCAGCTCCTCAATGCCGAGTTTATTGAGAATTTGCGCGCCAAGACCGGTTTGCTTGATCGTGCGCACCCCGTCCTCGTCCGAGGCATAGAGCGCATTGCGCGGCTGGCGGAACAGGCACACCACCCCGCGCCCCTCCTCGGCCACCAGCTGCATCGCCTTGGGCAGCTCGCCCGCCGGTTTTGGTCCCAGCCCCAAGAGATCCGAGGCCTCATGCAGCGCATGGGTCCGGGTCAGCACCGGCTCGGGCGTGGAGATGTCGCCCTTGATCAGCACGACGTGTTCCACATCATGGGTCTGGTCGGTAAAGATCCGCATCTCCCACGCGCCGCCATATTCCGAGGTCACGGTCTTGCGCGCGGTCTCATCCACTAGGTTGTCGTTCTTGGTCCGATAGGAAATCAGATCGGAAATGGTGCCGATCTTCATGCCGTGGGTCTTGGCAAACTCCACCAGATCCGGCAGCCGCGCCATGGTGCCGTCTTCCTTCATGATCTCGCAGATCACCCCGGCGGGTTTGAGCCCGGCAAGACGGGAAATATCCACCGCCGCCTCGGTATGGCCGGCGCGCACCAGCACACCGCCCCGCTTGGCCCGCAGCGGAAACACATGGCCCGGCGTGGCGATCGCCGCCATGGTGTTCTGCTCGTTGATCGCAGTGGCGACGGTCAGCGCCCGATCCGCGGCCGAGATCCCGGTCGAGACCCCCTCGCGGGCTTCGATCGACACCGTAAAGGCGGTCTCATGGCGCGAGGAATTGTTCACCGCCATCATCGGCAGGCCCAGCCGGTCGATGCGCTCGGCGGTCATCGGCAGGCAGATCAGCCCACGCCCGTGGGTGGCCATGAAGTTGATGGCCTCCGCATCGGCAAACTCCGCCGCAATCACCAGATCGCCCTCGTTCTCGCGATCCTCGTGGTCCACCAGGATATACATCTGACCGGCGCGGGCGGCGTCGATGATCTCTTCGATGGGGCTGATGGCGTCGCGCAGTTCGGCTTCGACGGGACCGGGCGTTTCATAGCTCATGGGCGGATGGCCTTTTGCTGATGGGGGCGCGCGAGCGGGAATGCCCCGTCCGCGCCAGGTTTGTGTCCGTCGGGATAGACCACGAAAGGGGCAAATACCAGCCCCGCAAGCGGCACATCCCTGCACGCGACCGGCGCATCCCTGCACAGAGGCTCGGTTTTGCGACACCGCTGCGGCCTGCGCCGCGCGCCGCCCCGGCAGGGGCGGCGCGCCCGGCCCAACGCCGGGGGGCGCATCTGTGATGCGTGCCCCGGGGGCGGGAGCCCCCCTTCTTACCTGCGGGCGGGAGCCCCCCCTTCTTACCTGTGGGCGGGAGCGCCTTCTTAACCCGCGGGCGGGTGCCCTCCCCTGCGCCTCGACGGGCGACGATATGCCGTGCGCCGTTGCCACCCCTCCGCGCGCCCTGGTGGCGATTTCCTCACCCCGCCGCGCTAGTCTGCACCGGATCGCGATCCCCGGCCGGGAGTAAAGCCCCCGGCCAAACACCAGGAAACGGCTTCCCCACGTGGGGAGCAGTGCAGAGATAACGTTGAGCACGCGGGGGGATACCCCCGGCCACCTCCGCCTCTGTGGCGGCGCCGCCCTCCTTATCTGACTGACCGGACTATCTAACTGACCTGACGTCATCTGATCTGACACCGATCACAGGATCTGATCTCGCATCGCCGCAGCGCACAGATCACCGCCCGACATAACGGGCCAGCGGCGGGGCGCGACACAGCGCGCCCCGGGGTTTCGACGCGCGGGTTACGCCCGCGTCGCGTTGCCGCCGAAATATTCCGCCGCGCTCAGATAGGCCGCGGCCCGGCCTGCGGTGGTCCATTCGCGCTCCAGCGGCGCATCCCCGATCACCACCACCGAGGCACCGGTCAGGCCACGTTCGCGCATCACGCCCTGCACCTTGTCGCGCATTGCGCCCCAGCCCTCGGTAAAGACCGGCGCCGGCCCCACCGCATCCAGCGTGGCCGGGTTTGCCGCCTGAACCTGCGCGGGCCGCAGCGGGCGATAGACCAGGGCCAGACGCCCGGCCCCGTCCAGCTGCCCCAGCACCGCCGCCTCTGTCGCCGGGATCGCAGGACCCCCAAACAGCCGCAGCGCATTGGCCGAGAACAACAGCCCCAGCACGTCCTGACCGGAGGTCTGGCGCACCTTGGCATAGGTCTTGTAGTCCATGCCCAGCTCGGCGGCGCGTTTCAGGCGCATGTGCAGCACCAGCTTGGGAATGGTGTTGGGCATCAGCTTCTTCTGCGCCGAGCGCCAGGCATGCGTCCGCCACAGCCGCCCCGGCTCCATGCTGGGGCCGCCATTGTGCCCCAGTCCGGGCGCCTGTCCCGGCACCGACCCTGCGCGCGGGCCTGTGTCCCGTTCTGTGCCCGACCCTTTGCCCGCTGCCATCACAGGCTCTCCTGCAGGCGCGCCACATAGCGGGCCAGCGTGTCGATCTCGAGGTTGATCAGATCGCCGACGCTGACATCGCCCCAGGTGGTGACCTCCTTGGTGTGCGGGATGAAGTTGATGCCGAAATCGCAGCCCTCCACCTCATTCACCGTCAGCGAGGTGCCGTTGAGCGCAACCGAGCCCTTGGGCGCGATGAACCGCGCCAGATCCTTGGGCGCGCGCAGCGTGACGCGGGTGCTGTCGCCCTCGTCGCGCATCTCCACCACTTCGGCGACGCCATCCACATGGCCCGACACGATATGGCCACCCAGCTCGTCGCCGACCTTCAGCGCCCGTTCCAGATTGACCCGCTTGCCGACAAACCAGCCCTTGTGGTTGCCGCGCGCATCGATGTTGGTCTTGGAGGTGGTCTCGGCCGAGATCTGCACGTCATACCAGTCCGGCCCCAGCGCCACCACCGTCAGGCAGACCCCGTCCGAGGCGATCGAGGCCCCCATGTCGATGCTGCCGGTGTCATAGGCCGTCTGGATGCGGGCGCGCAGGTCGCCTTCCTGCTCCAGCTCGGTGATGGTTCCCACATCGGTGATGATCCCGGTGAACATGGGCGAACTCCTTGATAGTGCCGCGCCCCTGTCGTGCGGGCGCCTCCCGACCAGAGCTAGCCCCTGCCCGCCCCCGGCTCAAGAGCCAGCTTGCCCCCGGCAAGCAAATGGTCATACTTTCCCCATAGATTGCGGTTAAAGCCAGCGTAACCATGTTGCAGGTGGCCGCCGCCATCCTCGCCCGCCAAGAGGCCAGATCGAGCATAAATGTCGCAGAATTCGCACGACACACGCAGTTTCCTGTTCCTGCAAGGGCCGCATGGACCCTTCTTTGGCGCATTGGGACGCATGCTGAAGGCCGCGGGATGCGCGGTTCGCCGGGTTGGTTTCAACGCCGGGGATCGCATGTTCTGGCCCGACCGACACAGCTATATCGCCTATCGCGACACGCCGGAGGCCTGGCCCGACCGCTTCGCAGCCCTGCTGGAGGACCACGCGGTCACCGACATCGTGCTCTATGGCGACACCCGCCCGGTCCACGCCCATGCGATCGAGATCGCACGGCGCCGGAGCGTCACCGTGCACACCTTCGAAGAGGGCTACCTGCGCCCCTATTGGGTCACCTACGAACGCGACGGCACCAATGGCAATTCGCGGCTGATGCAGATGCCGGTGGCGGAGATGACACAGGCGCTGGCCCATAGCGAGCTGGAACTGCCGATGCCCCCGGCGCATTGGGGCGACACCCGCCAGCATGTGATTTACGGCGCGCTCTATCACTGGTTTGTCATGTTCTGGAACCAGGGCTATCGCAACTTCCGCCCCCACCGCGCGCTGCCGGTGACCAAGGAGTTCCAGCTCTATCTCAACCGCCTGCTGATGATGCCGCTGCATGCGCTGCACCGCCGCCTTGCCACCGCCGGCATCCAGCGCGGCGGCTTTCCCTATCACCTGGCGCTGTTGCAGCTGGAGCATGACAGCGCCTTTCAGGCCCACTCGCCCTTTTCCACCATCACCGAATTCCTCGAGGTGGTCGTGGCCGGCTTTGCCGAGGGCGCACCGCGCCACCATCATCTGGTGTTCAAGGCGCATCCGCTCGAGGATGGCCGCGCCCCGATCCGGCGCGCGCTCAAACGGCTTGCGGCCGAACATGGCGTCGAGGGACGGGTCCACTACGTGCGCGGAGGCAAGCTCGCGGGCCTTCTGAACGAGGCCCGCACCGCCGTCACCGTGAACTCCACCGCCGGTCAACAGGTGCTGTGGCGCGGCTTGCCGCTCAAGGTGTTTGGCCGCGCGGTCTACGACAAACCTGAGTTTTCCTCGACCCAGAGCCTGGCGGAGTTCTTTGCCACCCCTGCCCGCCCCGATGGCCGCGCCTACAAGCAATATCGCCGCTACCTGCTGGAAACCTCGCAGTTTCCCGGCGGGTTCTATTCCCGCTCCGGGCGGCGGCAATTGCTGCGGCAGGTGGTGGATATGATGCTCGCTGCCGATGATCCTTATGATGCGCTCCTGCGCGGGACAGCAGCACCACGGCAACACTTGCGCGTTGTGAGCTGATCCCGAATACAGGCGCGACTGGATTTTTGCGTGACAGTCCGCTAATTTGGGCGCAAAACTTGAGGCAAAATAAACATAGGTCGAGGAGACCGAGCAGTGAAACCCATGACTTTACGATGGGCGCGCCCCGTGGCCTTGCTGGCTGCGGTCGCCCTCGCAGCATCATGCGGGCTGCCCAAGGTGGGCCCGAACAAACGTCAGATCTTTGCAGGGTCCGTGCAGAAACAGGGCGACGCCTTTGTGGTGGCGGTCAATGACCGCGTTGCCCGTGCCACCGCCGTGGTGCCCGCGCTTGGTTTTTCCGACCAGTTCGCCAATGCATCCGTTCTGACCTCCGACATCATCCGCCCCGGCGACATCCTTGGTCTGACGATCTGGGAAAACGTCGACGACGGCCTTCTGGCCAGCGCCGGGGCCAATGCCACCCTGCTGGAAGAAGTGCAGGTCGACGGTGCGGGCTATATCTTTGTGCCCTATGCGGGCCGCGTGCGCGCCTCCGGCAATACGCCCGACCAGCTGCGCGAGGCGATCACCAAGAAGCTCGAAGATCAGACCCCCGATCCGCAGGTACAGGTGCGCCGGCTTGCGGGCGATGGCGCCACCGTCAGCCTGACCGGCGCCGTCGGCGCGCAAGGTGTCTATCCGATCGAACGCCCCACCCGCACGCTGGCCACCATGCTGGCGCAGGCCGGTGGCGTGGCGATCGAACCCGAGATCGCGCAGGTCTCCGTCATTCGCGGCGGCCACACCGGCAAGATCTGGTTCGAAGACCTCTATGACCACCCCGAGCTCGACATCGCGCTGCGCAACGGCGACAAGATCCTGGTGGAGGGCGACACCCGTGCCTTTACCGCGCTGGGGGCCACCGCCGCACAGGCCCGCGTGCCCTTCGAGAGCCAGAACCTCTCCGCGCTGGAGGCCATCGCGCAGGTCGGTGGCCTGATTGCCACAGCCTCCGACCCCACCGGTGTCTTTGTGTTCCGCAACGAGGCCGAGGCGATCTCCAATCAGGTGCTGGGCCGGGACGATCTGATCGGCGCACAGCGGATGATCTACGTGCTGAACCTCACCCAGCCCAACGGTCTGTTCATCGCCCGGGACTTCGTGATCCGCGACGGCGACACCATCTATGTGACCGAAGCACCCTATGCCCAGTGGACCAAGACGCTGTCGCTTCTGACCAGCCCGCTGTCCACGGCCGCAAGTGTCGAGACCCTGTTCGGCGGCAGCTAAGCGCAGATGATGCAAGGGCCTTTGCCGCATCCGGACGAGACACAAACCGGGAGCCAGCGCTCCCGGTTGTTTGTGTATAACGGCGGCTTTCTGACCCAGTCCCGCGTGCGTCGTATCCTTGATCTGGCCGGGTATGACATTCGTCTTGGCCTGCCCAAGGAGGGCGACCTGGTCGGCATCTGGGGCGACAGCCCCACCGCCCATCGCGGCAAGAAAATCGCCGAGGAGCATGGCGCGCCCCTGGTGCGGATCGAGGATGCGTTCTTGCGCTCGGTGCATCCGGGCCGCAGCGGAGAGCCGCCGCTGGGCCTGCTGATCGACCGCACCGGCGTGCATTTTGACCCCTCCCTGTCGAGCGATCTGGTCACGCTGCTGAAAGACCACCCGCTTGATGACAGCGCCCTGATGAAACGGGCGCGCGATGCGATGGCGCGTTTGCAGGACGCCCATCTGAGCAAATACAACGCCTTCCACCCCGATGTGCCACCGCCAGAGCCCGGCTATGTGCTGGTTGTGGATCAGTTGCGCGAGGATGCCTCCGTCAAGGCATCCATCCCCTTTCCCGGTGCCGATCAGGGGCGGTTTCAGGAAATGCTCGCCTTTGCGCAGGAGGAAAACCCCGGCGCGCGCGTGCTGATCAAGACCCACCCCGAAACCAGCAAGGGCCACCGCCCGGGCTATTTCGACGCGCGCGATACCAATGACCGGGTGGAGCTGTTTGACGCGCCGGTCTCGCCGCATCTGCTGCTGGAGGGCGCGGTCGGCGTCTATACGGTGTCGTCACAACTGGGGTTCGAGGCCATTCTGGCCGGTCACAACCCGCGCATCTTTGGCCAGCCGTTTTATGCGGGCTGGGGGCTGACTCAGGACGAGTTTCCCCCACCCGGCCGCAACCGTCGCCTGACCCGCGCGCAGCTGTTTGCGGCGGCGATGATCCTCTATCCCACATGGTATGATCCCCATCACGACCGGCTGTGCCAGCTCGAACAGGTGATCGACTCGCTGGAGGCTCAGGTGCGGGCGTGGCGCGAGGACCGCGCGGGCTGGGCTGCATCGGAAATCCGCCTGTGGAAACGCGCGCCCTTGCAGCGGTTCTTTGGTCAGCACAAGCGCATGACCTTTACGGAAAAGACCAAGACCGCCAGGAAGAGCGGCAAGAACTGGATGGTCTGGGCCAGCAAGGCCACCAAGGACCACGCCGGGGCGCATCATCTTGAGGATGGCTTTTTGCGCTCGCGCGGGCTGGGGGCGGAATTGGTGCCGCCGCTGTCGCTGGTGCTGGACCGTCAGGGCATCTACTACGACCCCACCCGCCACAGCGATCTGGACGATCTGATCCGCGAGCGGGTGACGCTGACGCCGCAGCAGGAACGCCGGGTGGAAACACTGGTGATGCGGCTGATCAAGCATGAGGTCACGAAATATAACCTCGACGGCACGCTGCCGGATCTGCCCAAAGGCCACCGGGTGCTGGTGCCCGGTCAGGTCGAGGATGACGCTTCGATCCTACTCGGCGCGGGCAAGATCAACAGCAATATGAAGCTGTTGCAGGCGGTGCGCGCTGCACGCCCCAATGCGGTGGTGATCTATAAACCGCATCCCGATGTGGAGGCCGGCCTGCGCAAGGGGCGCATCAAGCATGCCGAGACCTGGGCCGATGTGGTGGCCGAACACGCCAATCCGGCGGCGCTGATTGACAGCGTCGATGAGGTCTGGACCATGACATCGCTTCTGGGGTTTGAAGCATTGCTGCGCCGGGTACCGGTGACCTGCGTGGGGCTGCCGTTTTATGCAGGCTGGGGGCTGACGCGGGATCGGCTGGAAGCGCCCCATTGGCGCGATGCACGCCCCGGCATTCTCGGTCTGGCCCATGCGGCATTGATTGATTATCCGCGCTATTTCGACCCGGTTTCCAACCTGCCCTGTTCGCCGGAAGTGGCGGTGGATCGGCTGATCAAGGGCGACCTGCCCGCGCCCGGTCCGATGAACCGCAACCTGTCGAAACTGCAGGGTTTGTTTGCCTCATTCGCACCGCTCTGGCGCTGAGCCAGGATGCGAGGCGCTGCCTCGCGCTCCGGGATATTTTTAAGAAGATGAAGAGGGGTGCGGTCTCAACTTTGGGGGCGGCGCCAGCGGTGCAGGATGTCGGCGCCGATGGGACGGGTCTCGATCAGGTCGAACCGCGGCGCCTCGGTCAGCTGGCCAATGCCAAGCGCGCCGATGGACGGCAGGCCTTCGGCCCCAATGGCCAGTCCAGCGCTAAAGCCGATCAACTCATCCACCAGATCATGCGCGAGAAGGGTGGCGGCAAGTGCACCACCGCCCTCGCAGAACACCCGTGTCAGCCCGGCGCTGCCCAACTGGTGCAGCACGTCATGCGGGTCAAGCTGAGTGCCGAGGGTGGTGCAGGATAGAAGCTGCGCCCCCAGCCCCTCCCATGCGCGCAGGCGTTCTGTGTCGGCACCGGTTCCGTGACACAGATAGAGCGGGATGTCCTTGGCGCTGCGGGCCAGTTTGCTCATCAAGGGCAGGTCAAGATGGCGGGAGACCACCACGCGGGCGGGCTGATGGTCGATGCCAAGATCGCGCACGGTGAGCGAGGGGTCATCGGCGCGCGCGGTGCCTGCGCCGACCATGACCGCGTCTTGACGCGCACGCATCGCATGCACCATGCGGCGGGCCTCGGGGCCGGTGATCCACTGGCTCTGACCGGAGCCCGTGGCGATGCGCCCGTCAAAGCTGGAGGCGAGTTTCAGCGTCACAAAGGGGCGGCCCTGTTCGGTTCTGAGAAAGAACCCCTCGTGGTCAAAGCCTGCTTCCTCGGTGCGGATCCCGGTGGTGACTTCGATGCCTGCGGCGCGCAGCATGTCAAAGCCTTGACCACTGACGCGGGGATCGCTGTCCTCGATCGCGGCGACCACCCGGGCAATGCCCGCATCAATCAGCGCCTGCGCGCAGGGGGGGGTCTTGCCGTGGTGCGAACAGGGTTCCAGGCTCACATAAGCGGTGGCCCCGCGGGCGGCTGCACCAGCCTGCGCCAGTGCAATCGGTTCGGCATGCGGGCGGCCACCGGGCTGGGTCCAGCCCCGGCCCACCACGCGGCCCTGATTTACGATGACACAACCCACCGCCGGGTTTGGCCATGTGCGCCCCTGCCCCCGCCGCCCGAGCGACAGGGCAAGCCCCATGAACCGATGGTCGCTTTTGCTCACTGGATCAGACCTTTCCCCGGGCTGTGTTCAGGCAGCCGGGCCGGGACTTAGGCCTCGGGCGGCACCGGGGGGCGCAGCTCGTGCACGAAGTCCTCGAAATCATCGGCCGCCTGGAAGTTCTTGTAGACGCTTGCAAAGCGAACATAGGCCACCGTGTCGATGCGGGCCAGAGCCTCCATCACGATTTCGCCGATCTTCTTGGAGGCGATATCGGTCTCGCCCATGCTCTCCAGACGGCGCACAATGCCGGAGATCATCTGGTCGATCCGCTCCGGCTCCACCGGGCGTTTCTGCATCGAGATGCGGATCGAGCGTTCCAGCTTGTCGCGGTCGAAATCCTCGCGCTTGCCGTTGGTCTTGACCACCACGAGGTCGCGCAGCTGGACCCGCTCGTAGGTGGTGAAACGGCCGCCGCAGGCCGGGCAGAACCGGCGCCGTCGGATCGAGACATGATCCTCCGCCGGGCGCGAATCCTTCACTTGCGTATCGACATTTCCGCAAAACGGGCAGCGCATGCTCGGGCCCCTCCCCTCGAGACAGATCGTTCTTGTGCGCAGGTTTGCGCATTTATCCACAACTATAGGGGAGCAGCTAGGGTTTGGGTAGAGGGGAAATGCAACCGCTAGACCTTGGACAATCCGCGTGCCTGTTGCGCCGGAGCCGGCGCCGCTCAGGCGAGATGCGCAAAGATGCGGCGCTGATGCGGCGCGTCGCGATGTTCGAACAGATAGATCCCCTGCCAGGTGCCCAGCACCATCTGCCCCTCCGACACCGGGATCGACAGGCTCACCGGCATCATCGCCGCCTTGATATGGGCGGGCATGTCATCGGGGCCTTCGTAAGTGTGGCGCAGGTAGGACATGTCGGGGTGGGTCGAGGGCGGCACCAGACGCGCAAAATAGGCCCTGAGATCGCCCTGCACCTCCGGGTCGGCGTTCTCCTGGATCAGCAGCGAGCAGGAGGTGTGGCGCACGAACAGGGTCAGCAGCCCCTGCGTCCGCCCCCAATCTGCCACCAGGGCGCGGATTTCGCGGGTGACCTCATAGAGCCCCTGTCCCCGGGTCGAAACGCAGACCTCCCGTTGCAGCATCACCGCTCAGAACAGAAGATAGGGCTGGAGATCCCGGCAGAAGCTCTCGGCGGCGGAGACGCTGAAGCTGTCGCCCGGTTTGAAGCTGTAGGAGCGGCGGATGAAGGGGGGCTCTTCGGCGCGCGGCACCCCGTTGAGGGAAAAGGTGATGGTGTCGATCCGTCCCGTCACCGTGCTGGGAGAGCGCCCCTTCACCACGTAGAGATCCTGCCCGTAATCCGCCTGCAACCGCAGCCGGGCATAGTCGGAGGCAGCGCACCAATAGGCGGCCCCTTCGGCACCGATCGGCGGCACCACCTCGAAATCGCCGTTGTCCAGCACGTAGATGCGGGCCTGGGTGCGGGTCGAATAATAGTCCGCCTGCGGACCGAGGTCCGGCATCTCGGTGCAGCCCGCCACCATCAGCGCGGCGGCTCCGGCGGCAAGGGCGCGGGTCTGGACGGTGGCGAAGAAACGTGCGGGCATGCGGGACATCCTTTTGACCGGGTGTCCCTGATGTAATCCGCGTGCTGGCTGACGACAACCCGTCGCGCATCAGATCGCCCCCGCACCACCCCCGGTGCGGCGGGTCAGCCCCCTGGCTCGCCCCGGATCAGCGGCGCGTCGGAAACGGGATGATGTCCGCGCTCTGACCCTGCCCCAGCGTTTCTTCCAGCAGTTCCAGCGCCTTTGCGTTGGGTTTTGTGCCGCCATCCGGGCGATAGACCGCGCGCGCCTTTTGCCGCAGCAATTCGCGGGTTTCCTGCGGGCTCATGCGGATCAGGTCCTGCTCATGCTCGCGCAGCACCGACACCAGAAAGGAGTTCACCTCCGTCATCGTGTCCAGCGCATCCAGCTTGCGGTCGAGCGCCCCCAGTGCGCCCGCCATGTCGTTTTGTCCACTCATCTTCACCCCCCGGTGTCTGTGCGCAGGCTAGCACAGCCCCGCAGGAGGAAAATAATTGATCGAAAATTCTAATCAATAATCCGGGTTTCCGAATGGTTAACGCACGCCCCCGACCTATGGCGCTCAGGGCGCGGTGCAGGGCCGTTCCGCCAGCGGTCAAAGGGCCCGCCGAGGGCAACCGATTGTCGCAAAAAACAGGGCGCCCCGCGAGGGACGCCCGTTTTGATGTGCCAGTCCTGTCGCGCCGGACGGCTCGCGCCGACCTGATCGCGCCAGTCTGGTCGCGCCAGTCTGGTCGCGCTTACTGGTCGAGGAAGCTGCGCAGCTTGCGGCTCCGGCTCGGATGCTTGAGCTTCCGGAGCGCCTTGGCCTCGATCTG
The DNA here is from genome assembly GCF_056159345.1 of Epibacterium sp. ABV4_022. NCBI lineage: Bacteria > Pseudomonadati > Pseudomonadota > Alphaproteobacteria > Rhodobacterales > Roseobacteraceae > Epibacterium > Epibacterium sp. ABV4_022. The sequence goes on along the minus strand of NZ_JBSWVA010000001.1, from coordinate 1,290,606 downwards.
ACGGATCCGTTCGCGGGTCACCGAGAACTGCTGGCCGACCTCTTCGAGCGTGTGGTCGGTGTTCATGCCGATGCCAAACCGCATCCGCAGAACCCGTTCCTCGCGCGGGGTGAGCGAGGCCAGGACCCGTGTGGTGGTTTCCTTGAGGTTTTCCTGAATGGCGCTGTCCAAGGGCAGCACGGCATTCTTGTCCTCAATGAAATCGCCCAGCTGGCTGTCTTCCTCGTCCCCGATCGGGGTCTCGAGAGAGATCGGCTCCTTGGCGATCTTCATCACCTTGCGGACCTTCTCCAGCGGCATCTGCAGCTTTTCGGCCAGTTCTTCCGGCGTCGGCTCGCGGCCGATCTCGTGCAGCATCTGACGGCCGGTGCGGACCAGCTTGTTGATGGTCTCGATCATATGCACCGGGATACGGATGGTGCGCGCCTGATCGGCGATCGAGCGGGTGATCGCCTGACGAATCCACCACGTCGCATAGGTCGAGAATTTATAGCCGCGGCGGTATTCGAACTTGTCCACGGCCTTCATCAGGCCGATGTTGCCTTCCTGAATGAGATCAAGGAACTGCAAGCCACGGTTGGTGTATTTCTTGGCGATGGAGATCACGAGGCGCAGGTTGGCCTCGACCATTTCCTTCTTGGCCTGACGGGCCTCTTTTTCGCCCTTCTGCACCTGCTGCACGATGCGGCGGAATTCCGAGATGTCGAGACCGACGTACTGGCCCACCTGCGCCATGTCGGCGCGCAGCTCTTCAACCTTGTCGGTGGAGCGTTCGATGAACATCTGCCAGCCGCGACCGGGCTTTTCGCCCATTTCCGCCAGCCAGTTCGGGTCCAGCTCGCGGCCCCGATAGGCGTCGACGAATTCCTTGCGGTTGATGCGGGCCTGGTCGGCCAGCTTCACCATGGCACTGTCGATCTGCATCACGCGGCGGTTGATGCCATAAAGCTGGTCGATCAGTGCCTCGATGCGGTTGTTGTGCAGATGCAGCCCGTTCACCAGTTCAACGATCTCGGAGCGCAGCTGCTGATACTTGGCCTCGTCCTCGGCCGAGAAAGACCCGTCTTCGTTCAGCGTCGCCGAGATCCGCAGGTCCTGCATTTCCGACAGCATGGCAAAGTCGCTGGAGATCCGTTCCAGCGTTTCCAGCACCCGATCCTTCAGCGCCGCTTCCATGGCCGCGAGGGACATGTTGGCCTGATCGTCATCATCGTCGTCATCGTCGTCGTTGTTGAGGATCGGGTTGCCGTCGGCGTCCAGCTCCGGGCTGGCGTCCTTGTCCTTTTCCGGCTTGGCGGCACCGGCAACGGCGCTGGTGTCGACGACCGGCTCGGCCACGTCGCCCTCTTCATCCATCTGGTTGCCAAAGGTGGCCTCCAGATCGATGACGTCGCGCAGCAGAATGTCCTCGGACAGCAGTTCGTCGTGCCAGATGGTGATCGCCTGGAAGGTCAGCGGGCTTTCGCAGAGCCCGAGGATCATGGTGTTGCGACCGGCCTCGATGCGCTTGGCGATGGCGATCTCGCCCTCGCGCGACAACAGCTCGACCGAGCCCATCTCGCGCAGGTACATGCGCACGGGGTCGTCGGTGCGGTCCAGCTTCTCCGCCTGGGCCCCGGCCACCGCCACTTCGCGGTTGGATTCGGTGGAGACCAGCTCGGTGGATCCCTTGTTCTCCTCCTCCTCGGCCTCTTCATCCTCGATGATGTTGATGCCCATTTCCGACAGCATGGACATCACGTCCTCGATCTGTTCGGAGGAGACCTGATCCGGCGGCAAGACCTGGTTGAGCTGATCGTAGGTGATGTAGCCCTTTTCACGGGCTTCGGCGATCATCTTCTTGACCTGGGCCTGGCTCATGTCGAGCGAGATTTCAGGCTCCTGGTCGTCAGGCTTGCGGTCGTCAGTATCTTTGGCGGCCATTCATTGCTCCTCTAAGGGGCTGCGGGCGATTCGGGTGGAGCGAATCTTTAGAGCGGTCATCTGATTCGTCACCCCGTTTACCCAATTTTTCTTCAGGCTTCCTTAGCAAAACGACTCATCGCGGCGTCGGGGTCACAGTTGACCGCCACAAACATCGCTGATTCGTCATTCGCCAGTGAAACCGATTCGCTTGAGCAGGTCGCCGAAGGCATCGCGCTCATCCCGATTGAGTCGCGCCCCGTTTTCACCCACATCATATGTTGCCTTGTCCTCATTCTCGCTGCGTACAGCCCGGTTGCGGGCCTCTGCCGCCTGACGCAAACGCCAGGTCAGGGCCTCGTCCGCCAGACCGTCCAGATCCTCCTCGGCTTCCGCCAGCTCGGCATGAAGCCCCGCCATGCTTTCGAGTTTTGCGAATTCCTCCGCCAGGGTCAGGCTGGCCATATCCAGATCGCCGGGTTTTCGCACGCAGGGGCTAATAGCCACATGGCGCAGCGACAGCAGGTTTTCAAGGGCATCCGGCCCCAGAGCATAGGCAATTTCATCGCGCAGCCGCTCCGGCGCGTCGATTCCATAGCGCAGGATCAGGTCGCGCAGATGCGCATGCTCCATGTCCTGGCATTGCAGCCGTTCCAGGTTGACCTCGAATTCTGGGATCACCGTCGGGGTGGTGATCGCGGTGGCCAGGATCACCGCCTCGCGCACCCGGGCGAACTCCTGCTCCTCGGCCGCGGCCACGATCGAGGCCCGGGTGGTGCTGCGCGGCGGCGGCGGCGCGCCCCAGGGCACCCGCTGGCCGTCGCGAAACCCGCCCTGGGCACGGGAGCGCGGCTGGTAGCCACCGGGACGCTGGCCATAGCCGGTGCCCCCCTGCCCGCCGCCACCGCGGTTGCCGCGAAAGAGCTGAAAGCGCAGCTCCTTGATGTCCTCGGCATAGTGCAGGCGGATCGAAGGATCGCGGATCAGCTTGATCTTTTCGCGCAGGGATTTGTCCAGCGCCGCCTTGCGTTCAGGGCTGTCAAAGACGCGGCCCTCGGTCTCGCGACGCCACAGCAGTTGCACCATCGGGATCGCCTGATCCAGCACCGCCTGCACCGCCTCCGGCCCCTCGGCGCGGAGCAGATCGTCCGGATCCTTGCCCTCGGGCATGATGGCAAAGCGCAGGCTCTTGCCCGCCTCCAGCAAGGGCAGCGCCATGTCGATCAGCCGCATCGCCGCGCGCAGACCGGCGGTATCCCCATCGAGCGCAATCACCGGCTCGTCCGACATCCGCCACAGCAAATGCAGCTGATTATCCGTCACCGCCGTGCCCAGGGGCGCCACGGCAGAGGCGAACCCCGCCTCGGACAGCGCGATCACATCCATGTAGCCCTCGGCCACGATCAGCGTGCTGCCCCGCCCCGAGGCCGCCCGTGCGGGGCCGTGGTTGTAGAGGTTGCGCCCCTTGTCAAACAGCTCGGTTTCCGGCGAGTTCAGGTATTTGGCGTTGTCATTGGGGTCCATGGCGCGGCCCCCGAATGCAATGGCCCGGCCCCGCGCATCACGGATCGGGAACATGATCCGGTTGCGAAACACGTCATAGGGCTTCTTGCCCTTGTTGGAGGGTTTGGCCAGCCCCGCGCCAAGAATCAGATCGTCGGCAACATCCTTACCCTTGAGCGCATCCCAGAGGTTCTGCCAGCCATCGGGGGCAAAACCGATCTCCCAGCGGTCCAGCGCCGCCTGGTCCAGCCCACGGCGGGCCAGATAAGCGCGCGCCTCGCTCGCCCCTTGGGTTTTGAGTTGCAGGCGGAAGTAGTGCACCGCCTGTTCCATCACCTCGGCCAATTGCGTGCGGCGGTCCTGTTTCTCGGCCGCCTTTGGGTCGCGCTTGGGCATCTCAAGGCCCGCTTCCCCCGCGAGGATTTCCACCGCCTCCATGAAGGAGACATTCTCCGTCTCCTGCACGAATTTCAGCGCATCGCCCTTGGCGTGACAGCCAAAGCAGTAATAGAACCCCTTGCGGTCATCCACATGAAAAGATGCGGTTTTTTCATGGTGAAAGGGGCACGGAGACCACATGTCGCCCTTGCCCGGCTGGCTTTTGCGCTGATCCCACATGACCTTGCGCCCGACGACGTCGGTCAGGCTGACACGGGTGCGCAATTCATCAAGGAATCCGGGCGGCAGCGACATTCACACAAAATCCAGTTGTGTGCGGGATGAGCGGCCCGGTGCGGGGCCGCCCAAACGCAGGTTCAGATCAGTTTCCAGAGAGGTTCTTCTTCATTTCCTGAATCTGGTCCCAGTTGTCGACGCATTGGGTTTCGAAAATCTCGCCCAGGTCGATGTTCTTCAGATCGCGGCGCTTCATCTGATAGACGTGCTGGGTCAGCTGCGGGATCGCATTGGAGAAATTCTCCGGCCATTCGGGATCGCTGGCGCGGATGGTCTCTTCGACCTTGTCCTCGGCCACCCGGTCAAGCCGCGCCTGTTGCACGGCGGCCATCACCTGCCCCTGGTATTTGCAGCTTTCCTCCTTGCCCAGTTCGGCAGCGGAGAACCCGGGGGTGGCGAGAAGGGGCGCCGCGAGGGTCGCGGCGACGAGGATCTTGCGGATCATGGATCAGCTCCGGAATCAGTTTCGTGATCCCGGTTAATCTAGCCCCGTGCCGCCACGGCTTCCATGGCTCTTTTCAGATCGTGAACAAGCGTCGCCGCAAAAGAGCGGAACACCATGATTTGCAAGGTGTTTGGCCCCACCCGCGTGATCGACGCCATCATGTGTTTCAGCTCGGTGCGGGCGGTGTGGCCGCGTTTGAACACCTGTGGCCGCAGATCAATGGGCACCAGACGGGCCATCACCTCCTCGGCGTGCGCGCCCTCCAGCCGCACCACCGCCCAGCCATCGCTGAGGTCGGTGAGCGCGGCATGTGCCGCCAGTTTGGGATCGGCCATGGGACCGACCAACAGCGCCTGCGCCCGACCAAACCAGATCGCGCGGGCCTCTGCCTTACCCGTGGCGCGATTGGGCGCGGGAAACCCCATGCCGTGCGCGGCGTTCAACGCATCGCTCAGCGGTTTTTCCTGCCCCTTGTAGGGCGCGATCAGGGTCATGGCGGCAGGTGTGTCCTCTGTGAGAGTCACATCACCAATGGTCAGCGGCAACAGCCCCGCGCAGGGGGATTTTGCGGCAAGTTGCATCTCAGTCTCAGCCACGAACGCGCCCTCCCTCAGGGTCAAAGAACACAGGGTTCACCACTTCGCACAGGGTGTCGATGCCCCGCGTGTGATCCACCAGCCGGATGGTATCGCCCATCCGGTCCGGTCCGCCCGACAGCATCGCCAACCCGATCATATGCCCCAGCGTCGGCGAGAACCCCACCGAGGTCACATAGCCAAGGTCATTGACCCGCTCCACCGTGGCGTCCGGGTCAAACAGATGCGCCCCGGCGCTGAGCGCCTGCATCGCGCCCACGGGTTTGAGGCCCACAAGCCGCATCCGGTCGTCATCCATCAACCCGTCCCGTTCCGACAGAGCCTTGCCCCAGCAGGATTTCTTTTTCGAGACCAGCCCCTGCATGCCGAGGTCAAAGGCGGTGACGGTGCCGTTGATCTCCGCATGGGTGATAAAGCCCTTCTCGATCCGGAGCACGTTCAGCGCCTCCATCCCGTAAGGGCCGCCACCGAGGGGGTCAGCCCGCTCCAGCAGCAGGCGATAGAGCGCCTCGCCATAGCGCGCGGGCACCGCGATCTCATAGGCGTGCTCGCCGGAAAACGAGATCCGGAACAGCCGCCCGGCCACGCCCGACACGGTGATCGCCCCGCAGGCCATGAAGGGGAAGGTCTCACCGTTGACGTCCTCATCCACCAGCCCGTCGATCAGATCGCGCGCCTTGGGACCGGCCACCGAGAACTGCGCCCATTGATCGGTGACAGACGTGAAGCGCACATCAAGATCCGGGCGCACCACCTGCGTGAGGTATTCCAGATGCGCCATCACCTGCCCGGCGGCGGCGGTGGTGGTGGTCATCACATAGTGGTTTTCCCCCAGCCGCGCGGTGGTGCCATCATCCATGACAAAACCGTCCTCGCGCAGCATAAGACCATAGCGCACGCGCCCTACCTTCAAGGTCGAGAAGAGGTTGGTATAGACCAGATCCAGCAGCTCTGCCGCATCCGGTCCCTGAATGTCGATCTTGCCCAGCGTCGAGACATCGCAGACGCCCACGGCATTGCGCACCATGGTGACCTCGCGGTCGCAGGATTGCCGCCAGGTGCTCTCGCCGTCCTTGGCGAAATAGCTGGCGCGATACCATAGGCCGACCTCGATATTGGCGGCACCGCGCGCCAGCGATGCCTTGTGCGAGGTCAGATAGCGCTGCGGCTTGAAGCCCTGATCCTCGGCCCCTGCCCCCATCGCGGCAATGGACGTGGGCACAAAGGGCGGGCGGAAGGTGGTGACACCGGTTTCCGCAATGCTGCGCCCGGTGGCATCGGCCAGCACCGCCAAGGCGGCCACGTTGGAGTTCTTGCCCTGATCGGTGGCCATGCCCTGGGTGGTGTAGCGTTTCATATGCTCGACCGAGCGGAAGTTCTCCCGCGCCGCCTGCGCCACATCCTTGACGGTGACGTCGTTCTGGAAATCCAGCCACGCCCGCCCCTTGCCCGGCACCGCCCACAAGGGGCTGATCCGGTAGGGCGCATCACTGGCCTCTGGCAAAGGAACAGCGTCAACCGATGTGCCAATTCTGGCCAGTGCGGTGACGGCGGCCTGCGCGCCATCCTGCAAGGCGCCATGGGTGGAAAACACCCCATTGGCGGCCCCTGCGACCACCATGCCCGGCACGGCATCCGGTTTTGGCAGGAACGCCGCCAGCTCCCGGTTCCACTCCGGGCGCGCGCCCATGTGGCAGGTCAGATGCACCGAAGGGTTCCAGCCGCCGGATACGGCCAGACAATCGGTTTGCAGCTTTTCCTCGCCATTGACGCTGCGGATGGTGACGCTCTCCAGCCGGTGCCGCCCGGCGCTGTCGCAAATCATCGCGCCCTTGATGACGGGAAATTCGCCGCTGTCGGGCGCGTCATGGCGGCTGTCGACCACGGCGGTGACATGCACGCCCTCCGCCACCAGATCCCGCGCGGTGCGGTGGGCGTCATCGTTGTTGGCAAAGACCGTAACCCGCGCGCCCGGGGCCACCCCCCAGCGATTAAGGTAGGCTCGCACCGCCCCAGCCATCATGATGCCGGGGCGGTCGTTGTTGCGAAAGGCGATGGGGCGCTCAATGGCCCCCGCCGCCAGCACCGAGGCTTTCGCGGCGATGCGCCAGAAACACTCGCGCGGGCGATGCGCGGTCTTCAAGGACTGACTCGGCGGCAGGTGGTGCGAGACCCGCTCCAGCGCCGAATAGGTGCCGTGATCATAGACGCCGGTGACCGCGGTGCGCGGCATCAGGCGCACGTTGTCCATAGCCTCCAACTCGGCCAGAGCCTCTGCCACCCAGACATGCGCAGGCTTGCCGTCGATCTCCTCAACCTCGGCCAGAAGACGCCCGCCCATGCGGCTGTCGTCTTCGGCGAGGATCACATCTGCCCCCGCTCGCCCCGCCGTCAATGCCGCCATCAGCCCGGCCGGGCCAGACCCGATCACCAGCAGATCGCAAAAGGCAAAGGCCTTCTCGTAAGGGTCCTTGTTGGCCGCCCCGGACAAGGCCCCAAGCCCCGCCGCGCGCCGAATGATCGGCTCGTAGACCTTCTCCCACAGGGGCGCGGGCCACATGAAGGTCTTGTAATAAAACCCCGCCCCTAGAAAGGGCGCGGCCAGATCGTTCACCGCCATGACATCGCGCTCAACCGAGGGCCAGCAGTTCTGGCTCTGCGCCGCCAACCCCTCAAACAGCTCCTGCTGGGTGGCGCGAATATTGGGATCGCGCGCCGCACCCTTGCCGGTGCTGACCAGCGCGTTGGGCTCCTCAGACCCTGCGGTCAGGATGCCACGCGGACGGTGATATTTGAACGACCGCCCCACCAGATGCACATCATTGGCCAACAGGGCCGAGGCCAGCGTGTCGCCTTCCAGCCCCATATAATCCTTGCCATTAAACGAAAAATTGACGGTCCGATTGCCCGAGACCAGCCCCTTGCCCGCGATCCTCATGACTGGCCCTCCTTGGTGGCAAGCCCCGCGTCCTGCGCCAGCGCCACGCCCAGCATCTCATGGGTGGCGGTGTTGCGCGTGACCTTCAGCCAGGCGCCGCAGCCCATCTCGTGCTGCCACAGCTCCTCCAGGGGCCCGGCGGGGTTGTCGCGCAGATGCACATGCGCGTCCCATTCCGCCACCCCATCCTCCAGCGCCGGCACCGGCAGGGCCGCGCCCTTGTAGGTGAATTCGCGCCGATCCCGCGCGCCGCACAGCGGACAGGTGATCCTCATGACAACCGCCCCTTCATCTTCTTAAAAATATCCCCGCCGGAGGCTCCCCAGCTGCGCCACAGGCGCTTAGTGCAGATTATGTTGCGCACCGGTGCCCTCCTCATCCATCAGACCATAGCCGCTGCGGAAGCGGTCCAGCTTGAACCCCGTGGCCGCCGCATGCGGGCGGTCGGTGGCGATCAGATGGGCAAAGCAATGCCCCGAGGCCGGCGTCGCCTTGAAGCCGCCATAACACCAGCCCGCATTGAGATAGAGCCCCTCGATCGGCGTGTGATCGATAATGGGCGATCCATCCGGCGTCATGTCCATGATGCCGCCCCAGCTGCGCAGCAGCCGCGCCTTGGTGACGGCGGGCACCATGGCGGCGATCGCCTCCATCGTGTGTTCCTGCATCGGCAGGTTCCCCCGCGCCGCGTAAGAACTGTAGAAATCCAGATAGCTGCCAAAGACCAGCCCGCCCTTGTCGGACTGGCTGATGTAGAGATGCCCCTCGGCAAAGGTGATCACATGGTCGATCACCGGCTTCAGCCCTTCGGAGACAAAGGCCTGCAACACGTGGCTCTCGATCGGCAGGGTCAGCCCCGCCATCGCCGCCACCTGGCTCGACCGGCCCGCTGCCGCCAAAGCGACCTTCTTGGCCCGGATCGGGCCGCGCGCGGTCTGCACGCCCACCACCTTGCCGCCCTCGACATCGATGCCGGTGACCTCGCAGTTCTGGATCAGGTCGACACCAAACTGATCCGCCCCGCGGGCATAGCCCCAGGCCACCGCATCATGGCGCGCGGTGCCCGCCCGGCGCTGCAACAGCGCGCCCATGATTGGAAAGCGGTTGTTGTCGTAGTTCAGGAAGGGCACCAGCTTTTTCAGCTCGTCACGATAGAGGATCTCCGCATCGTCCCCCTGGTTGATGATCGAATTGGCCCGCCGGATGGTGGCATCGCGCTGCCCGTCGTTGTGGAACAGGTTGAGAATGCCGCGCTGGGACATCATGGCGTTGTAATTGAGGTCCTGCTCCATCCCCTCCCAGAGCTTCAGCGAGTGGGAATAGAATTCGGAATTGCCCGGCAGGTAGTAATTGGCCCGCACAATGGTGGTGTTGCGCCCGACATTGCCGCCGCCGAGATAGCCCTTTTCCAGCACCGCGATATTGCGCAGGCCGTGTTCCTTGGCGAGGTAATAGGCGGTCGCCAGCCCGTGACCGCCACCGCCGACGATGACCACGTCATAGTCGCGTTTCGGTTCCGGGTCGCGCCAATGGGCGGTCCAGCCCTTGTTGCCGGTCAGCCCTTCCTTCAGCACCCGCCAGCCCGAAAATCGATCTGAAATCCCCATGGCCCACTCCCCAAAACGGTGTCTTGCTGCCGCGCCATGCCGGATGGCCCGCCCTGTCGCCCTAGTGCTAGCGGGTTTGCGCGCCCGCTCCTAGCCCCACCAGCGACATCGCGGCAGTCTCTTGCGCAGATGGCCACGAACTGGGCACTTATGTCCAGTGCAATTTTAGAGCAAAATCACCGCGCCGGGGGCAAGCCCGACCACGCGCCCGGCCAAGCGCCCGGACACAACGCAAACGGGCGCGACACTGAAATGTGCCGCGCCCGCCCATCGGATGCAAAGAACGCCTCGCCTGCAAGACACAAGCGCGGCGCGGAGGCCTGGCGGAAGCGGCGGGTTACGCGTTTGCGCCGGTCAGGTCCTGCGCCAGCATCAGCGCATTGCCGTCGGGGTCGTAAAAGGTCGCGGTCTTGACCATGCCCTCGACGACATCCGTCTCGCCATCGAATTTCACCGCGGCCTGCTCCAGCTGTTGCCGCGCCGCGTCCAGATCCGCGATCCCGAAGACCGGCACGCAGTTGCCGGGCGCGGGCCGGGTGTGCTCGCCCAGGCCAATGACAACACCGGGCGTGTTGGTGCGAATCTCGGACCAGCCCGCGTCATCGGCATGATAGAGCAGCTCGAACCCCAGCATGTTTTGATACCAGTCGGCGCTGGCATGGCGGTCGGTGACGGACAGGGCAAGGGTGATGGTCTGATCGACTGAAATAAGAGACATGGGCTTTCCTTATGATTCAAAATATACTAACTATACTTTATGGACATTAGGCTGTTTGTCAACATCACCTCGCGAGCCTGGGCACTGCCGATCTTGTCGAGCCTGCATTCGGGTGTCGCCGGGCGACAGGCGCCGCTGCTGGCGGCGACGGGGGCCGGCAGGACCGCCTTTGCACAGAGCATGGATCACCTGATCGACCTGGGCCTGCTGGAGCGCAACCCGGGCTACGGCCACCCGCTGCGGCCGGAATTCCGGCTGACACCTCTGGGCAAGACGGTGGCGGCGCTGGCCGACAAGATCCACGATGTTGCAACAGAGGAAGACTGGCCCCTGCTGCGCCGGTCATGGACGTTGCCGGTTCTGACATCGCTGCACCGGCCCAGCCATTTCACCGAGATCAAGCGGCAGCTGCCGACGATCACGGATCGGGCGTTGTCGCAGTCGTTGAAATCCATGGAGGCCCGGGACTGGGTCTGCCGCAGCGTCGATAGCGCCGCCCGCCCGCCAAGATCGATCTACAGCGCGGTGAACACCGGGGGCCGGATCAGTCAGGTCATCGCACCCGACGTGGGTTTTGGCTAGCCACGCGGGCCCGGATTGCGGAGACATCGCCGCTCCGCGACAACGGCACATATTCCACGGGAGCTGAAACAAAAAACGGCGGGTGGAGACCCGCCGTTGTTGTTGATTGCCCTGCGCGCGCCTCAGAGGCCCTTGGCGCGGTAGCTGGAGGCCACCTTGTCGATGGAGACCAGATAGGCGGCGGTGCGCAGGTCGGTGACGTCGTCACGCTCGTGCCAGACCTGACGCATGGACTGGTAGGCAATGCGCATGGTGTCATCGAGCCCCGAGCGCACCAGTTCCAGCTCGCCCGCGCCGCGGAGGTATTTCTCCTTGAACTTGGGATCGAGCGACCAGGCCTTGCCCATGCTTTCCGACAGCATTTCCAGCTGATCGACCACCAGCTGGTGGCGCGCCTCTTCCTGGCGGCGCTGCATGCGGCCAAAGCGGATGTGCGACAGGTTCTTCACCCACTCGAAGTAGGAGACCGTCACACCGCCGGCGTTGGCATACATGTCGGGAATGATCACGACGCCCTTCTTGCGCAGGATCTCGTCGGCGCCGGCGGTCACCGGGCCGTTTGCGGCCTCGATGATCAGCTTGGCCTGGATGTTCTCGGCGTTGGAGAGGTTGATGACCCCTTCCAGAGCCGCCGGGATCAGGATGTCGCAGTCGGCCTCGAGATATTTGGCGCCGTCCTTGATGTAGCGCCCCGAGGGGTAACCATCGACGCCGCCGTGCTTGGCGATCCAGGCGCGCAGATCCTCGATGTCGAGACCGTTTTCATCAAACAGCCCGCCGTCCCGCTCGATCACGCCGACGATCTTGCAGCCGTCCTCCTCCGAGAGGAACTTGGCCGCGTGATAGCCCACGTTGCCGAGACCCTGCACGATGACGCGCTTGCCATCCAGCGTGCCGGAGAGACCGGCCTTGGCCTTGTCTTCCTCGTAGCGGAAGAATTCCTGCAGCGCATATTGCACGCCGCGACCGGTGGCCTCGACCCGGCCAGCGATGCCGCCCGCGTTGAGCGGTTTGCCGGTGACACAGGCGCGGGCGTTGATGTCGGTGGTGTTCATGCGGGCGTATTGGTCTGCCATCCACGCCATCTCGCGCTCGCCGGTGCCCATGTCGGGCGCGGGCACGTTCTGCGAGGGGTTGATCAGGTCGCGCTTGGCCAGCTCATAGGCAAAGCGACGGGTGATCAATTCCAGTTCGTGTTCTTCGTATTGGCGCGGGTCGATGCGCAGACCGCCCTTGGAGCCACCGAAGGGGGCCTCGACCAGGGCGCATTTGTAGGTCATCAGCGCCGCCAGCGCCTCCACCTCGTCCTGGTTCACGCCCATGGCATAGCGGATGCCGCCCTTCACCGGTTCCATATGTTCGGAATGGACCGAGCGATAGCCGGTGAACGTATGGATCTGACCGCGCAGGCGCACGCCGAAACGCACCGTGTAGGTGGCGTTACAGACGCGGATCTTCTCCTCAAGTCCAGGCGGCAGGTCCATCAGCGCCACCGCGCGGTTGAACATGAGATCCACACTTTCGCGGAAGCTGGGTTCTTTGAGATTGCTCATGGGATGATCCCGTCCTTCTGAAACGACTCAAGGAGTTATGGTGCCCCCCATCTATGCAGAGAACGTTACGGACTGCGACCATTTATCCCGGGCTTTTGCACAAATTTTCGGCAGTTTGAAAACGTTAGCGGAAACGAATCGGAAATGAACACCGTTTCCCGGCGGTCCGGCGGATTGTTTCCGGACTGAAAACAACCGCGCGGCGCTTGTTGGGATTAGCTTCAAACTCTTCTGAAAAGTGCCATTTGCGGCGCGGAGCTGCCCCAGTTCAGCCATCTTTGTCAATCAATCCTAAAGAGCGGCACCACGTCCGCGCGACACCAGCTGTGCAGCCCTGCCTGCTGCGAGTCACCGCCCGCACCAACCGGGCAGACCCGCACGGCTTGGCAGCCCTTTGGAACGGGACGCGTGGACCATTCTGACCGCGACAAGGGGATGCACGGGATCGCGCCGGGTTCGCACCGGGATCCTGCGGGCCGATGGAAAGTATGGACACATGACTGTGAGTTTCTGGACGACGACAGCTCTGGCCGGAACAGGGCGCCTGAACAGCTGGCGGGCGCGCGGACGTGCGGGCCTGGCCCGGTTCCGCGCCGACGAGAGCGGTGTGCTGCAATACCCGATGTTCGTGACCCTCATCTGCATGCTGGCCGTGCTTGGCATCGGGGTCGACCTGGTGCGACTGGAGCGCGACCGCACCCATGTGCAATACGCGCTGGACCGGGCGGTGCTGGCGGCTGCCGACCTCGATCAGGAGCTGGAACCGGCGGCGGTGGTGCAGGACTACATGAGCAAATCCGGCGTTGGCGAATACTACCGCACCCCGGATGCGCAGGTGACGCCCACCTCGAAACGGGTCTCTGCCAGCGTTGATGCCGATTTCGATCCCGAATGGATGCAAGTCGCCGGGGTCAAGGATCCGCTGCCGCTCTATGCGGCGGCCACCGCCGAGGAAAGCATCGGCAATGTGGAAATCTCGCTGGTGCTGGATGTGTCCGGTTCCATGCAGCACAACGACCGGCTGGTGAACCTGAAGCTGGCGGCCAAGGAATTTGTCCAGACCATGTCGGACAATACCGAGGACGACAAGATGTCGATGTCGATCGTGCCCTACTCGACCCAGGTGTCGATGCCGGCGCAGTTCCTCGACCAGCTCTCGGTCGAGGACGAACACGACTACTCCTACTGCCTGAATTTCGACAGCAGTGATTTTTCCACCACCAGCCTCAGCACGCTGAAGACCTATGAACGCACGATGCATTTCAGCATCTGGAACACCAGTGACCAGCGCGATAACAATCGGCATGTCTACCAGCCGACCTGCGCCTCTCATGATGACAATCCGGAGCGCACGACGATCCTGCTCGAAGACGATGTCGACACGCTTCAGGATTATATCGACGATTTCAACCATTCAGAGAACACGTCGCTGGACATCGGCATGAAATGGGGCGTTGCGCTGCTCGACCCGTCGGTTCAGCCGATCATCTCGGCCCTGACGGTGGGTGAGGATGCGCTGGTCGACGCCAAGTTTGCCAGCCGTCCCACCAGCTACTCCGACACCGACACGCTGAAGGTGGTGGTGTTGATGACCGACGGTCAGAACACCCACCAGCCCCGGGTCAACGACAGCCGCCGCAGCGGCAATTCAGAAGTCTGGTACAATGAGGACGCGAACGTCTACTCCACCTACAATCCGGAGCGGTCCTACAACAAATATTACTGGCACAACAAGAACCGCTGGATGGATCATCCCTATGGCAATGGCTCCTACGAGGACGAGGTCTGCACCGGCACGGTCTATAACGGCTACTGCTACTACGGGCGCTGGAAGACCGTGACCGTGGACGAACCCGGCACGGCCGAGGAGCTGAGCTTTGCCGAGCTGTTTGCGGACACCCCGTTGCAGTACATCTACTACTACCTGTTCTACGACTGGATGAATTTCTACGACGCCCGGGACGAATGGTACTACGACGTCTATAACTCTGTGGGCGCCAGCGCCAAGAACACCCGGACGCAGGCGATCTGCACCGCAGCCAAGGATGCGGGCATCATCGTCTTCACCATCGGTTTCGAAGCCCCCTACGGCGGCCAGGAAGTGCTGCGTCAATGCGCCAGCTCCGACTCGCATTACTATGATGTGGACGGGCTGGAGATTTCGGACGCCTTTGCCTCGATCGCCTCTGCCATCCGCCAGCTGAGGTTGACAGAATGACCCGCCGCCTGCCCCGTCACCTGCGGCTTGCCTGCTGCCTGCGCCGGTTTCGCCGGCACGAGGAGGGTGTTGCAACGGTCGAATTCGTGCTGCTGTTCCCGCTGCTGATGTTGATCCTGTTCTCCTCGGTGGAGCTGGGCGTCATCACCCTGCGCCAGGTGATGCTGGACCGGGCCGTGGACCTGACGGTGCGCGACATCCGGCTCGGCACGGGCGGCAACATGCAGCATGACACCATTCGCGATGCGATCTGTGCCCGCACCGGGCTGGTCACCACCTGCACACAGTCGCTGCGGCTGGAAATGGTGCAGCTCGATCCGTTCAACTGGGCCGGGGTCGACACCACCCCCGATTGCGTCGAGTCCGTCGAGGAGGTCAATCCGGTCACCACCTTCGTCAACGGCGACTCCAACGACCTGATGTTCCTGCGCGCCTGCATGAGCTTCTCGCCGCTGTTTCCCTATTGGGGGCTGGGCGACAAGTTGCAGAAAGACGGTGACGGGCGCATCCGCCTCTATGCCGCCAGCGCCTTTGTACAGGAGCCAAAGTAGATCATGTTTCAGCGTATTCTCCCTGCCCTGCGCCGGTTCCGGCATCGCGAAGACGGTCTTGTCTCTGTCGAGGCGGCGCTGTCGCTGCCGCTGCTGCTGATCGTCTTTGCCGTCTCCTACACGCTGTTTGACCTGTTCCGGCAGGAGGCGGTGAACAGCAAGGCGACCTATACGATCGCCGATCTGATCTCGCGCGAGACGACGGCGCTGAACGACGACTACATCGACAGTATCTATGCGCTGTCACAGGCGATGATCCGCTCCGACACCGAGATCTCGATGCGGGTGTCGGTGGTGCGCTGGGACGAGGACACCGAGGCCTATTACGTCGACTGGTCGGTGGAACGCGGCGACGAGATGGACGTCTGGACCGACGACACCGTCAGCGGCATCGCCGACAAGCTGCCCATCATGCCGGACGAGGAACGGGTGATCGTGGTGGAAACCTGGAACGTGGTGGAGCCGGTCTTTGCGGTCAATATCGGCACGCAAAACATGTACAATCTCGTGTTCACCCGCCCGCGCTTTGCCTCTCAGGTGGCTTATGAGGGCTCGGTCATCAGCGATGGCCCGGCCCATGATGACGAAGTGGATGACGCGATCCTGTAATGCTGCCCTCGGCAGCGGGATCGCCCCACATCACAGAGGTGCTGTCTGGACATGGCACATCGGACCGCCGCGCAGAATGCCGGCGGTCCATTTGGTTTGTGCCCCCAGGACGTCCCCCAGACGCGCGCCCCCGCAGACGCTCCCAAGACGCCCGCTAGCTGTCGCTGTCCGGGGCACCCGGGTCGATCACCAGATGCGGCTGCCCGTCCGAGGTCTTTTCGCGGCTGTGGCCGTCCGGGCCGATGACCCCGCTGATGCGCCGGCGCAGGTTGGAAAACCGCGTCGAGGTGACAACATCCACGGGCTGATCCAGATCCAGTTCCAGCCGGACCCAGCCGTGCCGCCCCGCCGCCGGGGTGGCACGGATGATCCGCGCGGTGAAGGGCTGCGACAGGTAGCGGCCCGCCACCCGGGCGCCGGGGGCAAGGCGCTGCGCCCGCTGCCGGCCCAGCATTGCCGCGCAGGCGTTCCAGTCCCGAAAGCCAAGCGCATGCGCCACATGCTCCAGCGCCGCGCTGTGGGTCACCGGGGTGCCGGCGTCGGCCTGCTGGCGACGCCAGTCGCGGGCGCGGACCTTCGCCTCGGCGAGGGAGGGGAGAGCGGGTTTCATGCGCGTCCCTCCGCCCCGGCGCGGGGCACGGTGGCGCCCCTGTGTGACCGGCGCCGCAGCCACAGCACCACAAGGGTCAGCAGCAACAACAACGCCTCTGCCGCCGGGGCCGCCAGCCAGATGCCCCCCTCGCCGATCCGCGCCGCCAACACAAAGGTCAGCGGGATCGAGAACAGATAGGGTTTGGACAGCCCCAGAAGCGCCGCCCGCGCCGCATCCCCGATGGCCTGGAAATGCATCGCCACCATCATCAGCGGCCCCGCCAGCACAAACAACGCGCCCAGCACCGGCAGGATGCGCGCCACCTCGGAAATCACCCCCGGATCGGCGACGAACCAGCCCGCGATCCACCCGGCCCCGAGGCTGAGGGTCGCCTGCGTCACCGCGCAGTAGATCAGCGCGATCCAGATCGCGAGCCGGAGGCTCTGACGCACCCGCGGCCCGTCGCCCGCGCCAAAGAGATTGCCGGTGATGCTCTGCATCGCGTGCGACAGCCCCAGAAGCGGCAGGAAGGTGAAGGTCAGAAGCCGGGTGATCACCCCGTAAGCCGCGACGGTCTGGGCGTACTCCGGGGTGCGCAGCCATTGCAGCGCCACCATGATCGCCGCCGATCCCAGCGCGATGCCGATGAAGTTGAGGCTCTGCGGTGCACCCAGCGCCAGCATCCGCCCCCAGCCCGACAGCAGGCTCTGCTGCCACAGCACGGCCGGGCGCAGCACCGTCTCGCCGCGCAGCCGGAACCCCAGGATCAGCGCCAGCGCCAGGGCCTGCGCCAGGGCGGTGCCCAGCGCCGAGCCCGCCACGCCCATTTCGGCCTCTGCGATCAGCAGGTAGTTGAAGGCGATGTTGGAGAGCGAGACCACAAGACTCATCAGCGCCATCAGCCCGGCGCGGCCCTCGTTGCGCAGCGCGTCGGAGTTGACCGACAGCACAAACAGCAGCGGCGTACAGCCCACGGTGATGCGCAGGTAGGTGTGGCCCATGGCGGCCAGTGTGGCATCGCCCCCGGCAGCGGCCTGCGTCACCGCATCGCCCCAGAGCACAAAGGCCACCATCAGCGCCACCGCAACCGCCAGCGCCAGCCCGTGCGCCCCGGCATAATCCGCCTGCGCCGCAGGTGTGTCGCCCGCCCCGAGGTGCCTCGCAAGGCGGCTCGACATGCCGCTGGCCACCAGCGTCGCCAGCGCCACCACCAGCATATAGGCGGGAAACATCAGGGTGACGGCGGCCAGCGCCTCCGGCCCGACGAAATGGCCCAGAAACAGCGCATCGGCCACCGTGAGACACCCGTTCATGCCCATCACAAAAATGATGGGCAAGGCGGTCTTGGCATAGATCGGACCCAGTCGTCCGGTCAAAAAGTGATTGGTAGGGGAAGATGTCATATCCCCGATCTCCTCTTGCAGGTATCGCGCAAGAACAGGATGGAGCCCGCATTCCCATCCGCGCGATATGCGTGGAGGATGATCGATAGACAGAGACGTCCGCAGAACTTCACCAAGGCCGAGGGCCCGCAGGCGGCGGGGGTCTGCGCCCCTGCCCCGCGCATAGCCCCTGCCCGGGCCTGCGTCAAGCCTGTCGGGATGTGCGCCCCGCGATATTGGCCTGATCGCCCCCCGGCGGGAACCGGGGGGCTGTGCTTGACAGGAAGTGAAGGGCCGCAGTGCGCAACGAAGCGTGCTTTCGCTGCTCCAATGTCGGCTCTGACGAAACAATCAACCAGACGCTAGGTTGTAGGGCGTCGAGCACACGGGAGTAATTTTTTCCGAACTCTTGAATCAGTATGCAGTGATCACAAAAACTTGAATATAAGCCTGTCAGTTTCTATCTCATCCTTTGGACACAGACTTTTGAGGAAACCATTTATGCCACTGCCTTTGCTTACCATTGCCATCCCGGTCCTGCATTCATCTGGAGCGTGGATCGCCACCACAGGTGCCACCGGTTACATCGCAGGCACATTGTCCAGCACTTGGATCGGAGCATTCGTACTGGGGAATAGCACATTGCTAGGCAGCTTGGGTCTCGTATCTGCCGCAGGCATTTTCGGAGCTACTGGAAGCCTAGCAGCACTGACCTCAGGTGCCGCGCTTTCGGTCGGCTCGGCACTAACCGCGGTGGGCCTGGGCGGTCTTGCGAGCTCACTCGGCATTGCACCTGTAGCAACTTTTCTAGGTCTAACGCCTGCCGGATGGGCTGTTGCCGGAACAAGTTTGGTAATTGCTTCAACTCTCGGTTTCTACTTCACCCGCAAAATAATGCGACGGATCAATGAAGAGCGTGAAAAAGGCGGCCTAGGCCCTATCTCCATGCCCCAGATCGTGAAGGAAGTGCGTCTTCTCGAAGCACAATCATTGGAAGCCATACTGAAACGGCTGTCTTTTGAGTTGGATCGCGTTCAACTTTCCGATGACCAAAAAGAAGTATCAGTTGATGGCCAAGTATTTTCAGTTCATCGATTGAAATATGTAGTCAATGCAGATGGCTCTGAAGAGCTTATTTTCGTCACTCGGGCTGGGCGCAAAAGGAGAGTACTCTTGATTAAGCCCGCGTCTAATCCTGAAGGTCAGCCCGCTTGAAGATATCTGGTCGAAAACACGACCTGTAACCGTCTCTCGACTATGACCTTGACGCGGTGGCAGACGTTGGCTGCGTTGCAGAAAATCTGCAAGGTGGGGCTCAAAGCGGACCTATGCCGCACCCTACTTCGAACATCCGCTTACCCCCGGGACCATTCACGCCCACAGGGGAGCGCCGCATCCCTCAGCCTCAGCCCGCGTCGCGCTCGACCATCATGGCGGCGAGGATTTCGGTCATCGTTTTGGTCTGCGAGCCCGGCGTCACGCCGCCGATGCCGATGCGGCGGCCCATGCGCCACCAGAGGCCGGGATACCAGCAGCGCGTGCCCGGGGTCTTGCTGCGCATCAGAAAGCCGTTGGAGGGCTTGAAGGCAAAGAACCCGCGATCCAGCACTTCAAGATCGGCGATGCGGATGATCTCGGTCCCGTCGGAGCAGCGCAGCCCATTGGCCGTCAGCTCGATATGATGGGCGGTGGCCTGCCACATGCGATGGCCCATCCAGAGCGCACCGCCCGAGACCAGCAGCAGAAACCCCTGCCAGGCCAGCCCCGGCGCGCTGGCCATCGCCACATAGAGCGTCAGCAGCCCCAGCCCCACCAGCATGGAGACCCCCATCACCCGGCGTGCGGGCGAGGCCGCAACGGTGGCAAAGACCTCGTCAGTGTCATGCGGGCTGGTCATGGATCGCGTCTCCCTCAGATCGTCGTGGCAGGGGTAGCGAAAAACATCCGCCGCGAACAGCCCTATTGCGCGTCCCGGCGGCGGGCGCTGACCTCATAGCCGCGCTCTTCGGGTTCGTCGTCGACCAGCGCGGTGGGAAACCCGTCGGCCAACACGCTGACACCCGCGACCTCCTCCAGCCGCTCGATGATCTGGTCGGACTGCGCCCGCTCGCCAAACCGCGCCTGCCCGTCGGCCATGATGCGGATGATCTCGGGCGACAGCTCCAGCGGCACGTTGTGACGATCCGCGATGTCCTGGAACAGGCCGATGTCCTTCATCACCAGATCCATGGTGAAATTCACGTCGCGCGCGCCGGAGAGGATCAGCTGGCTTTCGGTCTCATGCACAAAGCTGTTGCCGGAGGAGACCCGGATCGCCTCATAGGTGGTGGCCATGTCCATGCCGGCGGCCTTCATCGTCACCATCGCCTCGCAGAGCGTCAGCAGATTGGCGGTGGCCAGGTAGTTGGTCATCACCTTGAGGGTGCTGGCGGTGCCGAGGTCGCCGGTGTGCAGCACCCGCCGCCCGAGGATGGTCATCAGCGGCAGCACGCGGTCGAAGCCCGCGCGCGGACCACCCACAAAGATGGAGATATTGCCGGTGTCGGCCCGGTGACAGCCGCCCGAAACCGGACATTCCATCGCCAGCCCGCCGCGGGTCTCCACCAGCTCGGCCAGCCGGGCCACCTCGGCGGCGTCGGTGGTGGACATCTCGATCCAGATCTTGCCGGCGCGCACCTCCGGCAGCATCTGGCGCAGCACCGCGTCGCAGGCGGCGGGCGACGGCAGGCAGGTGATCACCACCTCGCAAGTCGCCATCAGATGCGCCAGGCTTTCGGCCAGCGTGGCGCCCCGGGCGACAAAATCGGCGCATTTCTCCGCGTCGAGATCATGCACCCGCAGGTCGATCCCGTTGCGCAGCAGGCTGCCCGCCAGCTTGCCCCCGACATTGCCCAGGCCGACAAATCCGACCTTCATTGCTTCGCTCATGATCTGCGCTCCCTGCCGCCCTGTTTGCCCCAGCCTGACCCGCCGCACCGCCGCTGGCGCGTGTGAAAACGACATCGGCGCAGCGCCCGGTGCCGGGAATGGAGCAGACGCCCCTCCTCTGCACCCATGCACAGCCCCGGTGAGCCTGTGCAGATTTTACCGGGCGCGGGATCCGCCTATCTTTGGCTCAGCAACCTCTCATCAGGAGAACCCCCATGTCCCTGCGTCCGATTCTGGAAACACGCGCCGCCCAACCGACGATGGAGGGCGCCGGCGTGCATCTGCACCGTGCCTTCGGGTTTCAGGACCCCAGCGAGCTGGATCCCTTCCTGCTGTTTGACGACTTTCGCAACGACCACCCGGAGCTCTACCAACAGGGGTTTCCCTGGCACCCCCACCGCGGCATCGAGACCATCACCTATGTGCTGGAAGGCTCTGTCGAACATGGCGACAGCCTCGGCAACACCGGCACCCTGGGTGCGGGCGATGTGCAGTGGATGACCGCCGGGTCCGGCATCCTGCATCAGGAGATGCCCAGCGGCAACACCAAGGGCCAGATGCACGGCTTCCAGCTCTGGGGCAACCTGCCCGGCAGCCAGAAGATGTGCGCGCCGCGCTATCAGGATGTGCAGGGCAAGGACATCCCCGAGGTGATCGACGACGACGGAACCCGCGTGAAGGTGATCGTGGGCGAATTCTGGGGCAAGCGCGGCCCGGTCGACGGTATTGCAGCCGATCCGCAATATCTCGATGTCTATGTGCCAGCGGGTGTTAAAAAGACCTTCAAGATCGACACCTACCGCCGCGCCTTCGCCTATGTCTTTGACGGTCAGGCGGCCTTTGCCGATGCCTCGCGCCCCACAGGCGTGCTGCTGGAAAAAGAGGTCGCAGGCCAGGAGGTCAACATCCGCGACATGTCCGGCGACCGCACGCTGGTGCGCTTTGGCACCGGCGACGAGATCACCGTGCAGGCCGGCCCTGAAGGCGTGCGCTTCCTGCTGATCTCCGGTGCCCCGATCGAGGAGCCCGTGGCCTGGCACGGCCCCATCGTGATGAACACGCAGGCCGAGCTGCAAAAAGCCTTTGCCGAGCTGCGCAACGGGACGTTTATTAGGCCCGCTCACTGATCGGGAAAACCGGTACCCACTTTTCCCTGTGAGCGGCGTCGGCCCGCTCACTGATCGAGAAAACCGGTGCCCACTTTTCCCTGCAAGCGGCGTCGGCCCGCCCCCTGATCGGGAAAACCGGTGCCCACTTGTCCCTGTGAGCGGCGCTGGCCCGCCCCCTGATCGGACGAACCGGTGCCCACTTGTTCCTGTGAGCGGCGCTTCAGCGCTGCTCACTCTTCATGTTGCAATCGTCCACAACAGGCGCGGATCGGGTCAAGGGGGCCAGCGGCCCCGCCCGGCACGGGCGGCGTGCCCTTGACGCGCCCAACCTCATCACACTTGAAAGCGGCTCCTGAGGGCAGACCTGCCCCTCAGGACCGTCTCAGCAGCCTTGTTCTAAAACGCCAGCGCCAAACACTCCGCCCAGCAAACAGCCATCACCTCGCCCCCAGCTGAATAAAAGCGCGCGGAAGCGCTCCGCTTGGCACCCTCAGCCGCGCTGCGCATCCCAGATATAGGTGACCTCACCAGCCTCGCTCGCCTCTCCCGGGACAAAACCGCATTTCTGCAGAACCCGGGCAGAGGCGGCGTTGTCCGCCATCACACCACCGGACAGGACCACAGGCTGGCCACGATACAGGTCCTGAAGCGCGCGCAGCATCTCGCTGGCGTATCCCTGCCCCCAGGCCGCCCGGACAAAGAGATAGCCGAGATGGCGCAGGCGATCTCCCGCAGCCCCATGCGACAGGATCAGCAGACCGATCGCCTCGCCGGACCGGGTTGCCAGCGCCACGACCTCTGCCTCCTGCTGCACCCCGTCCAGCAGCGCGCAGCGTGCGGCGTCCGTCTCCTGTCCCTGGAACCCGTCCGGCAGATAGGCAACCACCTCGGGCTCGAACAGCGCTTCGCGATCCTGTGGCGACAGTCGCGCGACGGGGACCGCCCGCAACCGCTCCGACTGCAAATCCAACAGTGCCATGTGACCTACACCCCCACCGACTTGCGCACCATATCCCAATAGAGCGTCTCCACCTCCACCAAAGACAGCCGCCCGCCGTCGCGATACCACGTCAAAACCCCGTTCAGCATCGCAATCACCGCGAGTGCCGCGATCTTGGTGTCCGGCACCCGGAACAGCCCCTGGGCCACACCGGCCTTCAGGATGCCTTCAAGCTGATCCTCATAGGCGCGGCGGCGGTCCTCGATCCTGGCAAAGTTCTCTTCCGTCAGGTTCCGCAGCTCCATATAGGCGATAAAAACCGCATCCGGGCGCTCCAGGTTGTAGCGGATGTGAAACCGCACAAAGCCCTCAAGCTGCCCCATCACATCGACCGGCACCTCTTCTGCGGCCCATGCGGACAGCAACCCCTCCATATGCGCCTGCATCAGGTCGAACAGCAGGCTTTGCTTGTCGGCGGTATAATTATAAAGCGCCCCGGCCTGCACCCCGACCGCGCCCGCAATCTGACGCATGGAGACGGCGGCATAGCCGTGACGGGCAAACAGCTCCTGCGCTGCGGCGCGGATACGGGGGCCGGTGATATCGGAATGAGAACCTTGGGTACGTGCCATATGACCACATTAACTGAACATACGTTCAGATAAAAGCACCATGGCGCACGGCGCGGATTAACTTGTACCCGCAGGCGCATTTGTGCATCAAGGGCGAAATCCAGGACCGAACACGCGGTATTGCCATGCCTGCCAGACAGACCACCCCGATGCCTCTTGCGCCCCGACTGGCGCGCCTGACGGTGCTGTCGGCCTGTGCCCTCCTGAGCGTGACGGCGGCCTGTTCGCGGGTGCCGCAGCTGGAGGACCGCCTGCCCGCGGATCTGCGCAGCCAGCCCTACCCGCAGCTACTGCCGCTGGACACCGCGCTGGCGCAGGAACCGCTGCCCGAGGAGGAAAGCGCCGAACTCTCGGAGGCGCTGGATGCCCGCGCGGACCGGTTGCGCAGCCGGGCGGAGGCGCTGCGCCGCCGCCAGCCCTGATCCGCAGCTTCACCGTGTTGAACATTGCACCGCCGGGCCAGAGTCGCTAAGGCGACATCGAACCCATAGACCGTCAAGACAATAAGGACCTCCACTATGACTGAACCGCTTCGACTGGGGATTGCAGGTTTGGGCACGGTCGGCATTGGCGTGGTGAAAATCATTCGCCGCCATGCTGCCCTGTTGGAGGCACGAACTGGTCGTCCGGTGGTCATCACCGCCGTCTCTGCCCGCGACGCCACCAAGGATCGCGGCGTGTCGCTGAAGGACTACGCCTGGGAGACCGATCCGGTTGCACTGGCGCGCCGCGATGATGTGGATGTGTTTGTCGAACTGATGGGCGGCCACGAAGGCCCCGCCAAGCTTGCAACCGAGGCCGCACTCGCCGCAGGCAAGGATGTGGTCACCGCCAACAAGGCGCTGCTGGCCATCCACGGTCAGGCGCTGGCCGAACAGGCCGAGGCCAACGGCCGCGTGATCCGCTTTGAAGCCGCCGTTGCGGGCGGCATCCCGGTGATCAAATCCCTCACCGAGGGGCTGGCGGGCAACGAGATCACCCGCGTCATGGGTGTCATGAACGGCACCTGCAACTACATCCTGACCCGGATGGAGACCGCTGGCCTGCCCTATGCGACCGTATTCAAGGAGGCCGATGACCTGGGCTTTCTCGAGGCCGACCCGACGCTGGACGTGGGCGGTATCGACGCCGGTCACAAGCTGGCGCTGCTGGCCTCGATCGCATTCGGCACCAAACCCGCCTTTGACGATGTGAAGCTCGAGGGCATTCAGCGCATCGCCATCGAGGACATCCGCCACGCCGCCGACATGGGCTACCGGATCAAGCTTCTGGGCGTGGCGCAGCGCTCTGCCCGCGGGCTGGAGCAGCGCATGACCCCCTGCCTGGTGCCCGCGAATTCGCCGCTGGGGCAGCTGGAGGGCGGCACCAATATGGTGGTGATCGAGGGCGACGCCATCGACCAGGTGGTGCTGCGCGGCCCCGGTGCCGGTGAAGGCCCCACCGCCAGCGCGGTGATGGGCGATGTGCTGGACATCGCGCGCGGCTTGCGGATTGCCACCTTTGGTCAGCCCGCATCCACCCTCTCCGAGGAACCCGCCGCCCAGACCGGCCTGCCGGCGCCCTACTACGTGCGCATGGCCTTGCAGGACAAACCCGGCGCGCTGGCCAAAGTGGCCTCGGCGCTGGGGGATGCGGGCGTGTCGATCCACCGGATGCGCCAGTATGACCACGCGACCACCGTCGCGCCGGTGCTGATCGTGACCCACAAATGCACCTCCGCAATGCTGGACCAGGCGCTGGAGGCGCTGGAAGCCACCGGTGTGGTCGAAGGCGCGCCCGTGGCGCTGCGCATAGAAGAACTGTGACATTGCGGCCCTAGGATGGGCGCATGCGGACCGGCGGCTGGCAACGCGCCGCCGATCCGCGCCAGAGAAACGAAAAGACGTGTTGTTAGCGACACCACCCCTGCCGCAGCCTTGCCCCTTTGGGGCCGGGCGGGCTATGCCGGGCTGGATCGCGCAAGTTTGAGATAGGAATATTGGGAATGACATCGACCACCGCCGACGCGCCGTTTCATGATCGCCTGCTGTCCCTGGGCCTGGCCCGGGTTGCGGAACAGGCCGCCCTGGCCTCTGCCCCGCTGATCGGGCGCGGCGACGAGAAGGCCGCCGACCAGGCCGCCGTGAACGCCATGCGCGAGCAGCTGAACCTTCTGGACATTGCCGGCGTGGTGGTGATCGGCGAAGGCGAGCGCGACGAGGCACCGATGCTTTATATCGGCGAGGAAGTGGGCACCGGCAACGGCCCCGGCGTCGATATTGCGCTGGACCCGCTGGAAGGCACCACGCTGACCGCCAAGGACATGCCCAACGCGCTCACCGTGATCGCCATGGGGCCGCGTGGCTCCATGCTACATGCGCCCGACACCTATATGGACAAGCTGGCCGTGGGTCCGGGCTACCCTGAGGGCGTGGTCTCGCTCGATATGTCGCCGCGTGAACGGGTCGAGGCGCTGGCCAAGGCCAAGGGCTGCGCGCCCTCGGATATCACCGTCTGCATTCTGGAACGCCCCCGCCACGAGGCGATGATCGCCGAGGTGCGCGAAACCGGCGCCTCGATCCGGCTGATCACCGATGGCGATGTCGCGGGCGTGATGCACTGCGCCGAGGCCGAGGTCACCGGCATCGACATGTATATGGGCCAGGGCGGCGCACCCGAGGGTGTGCTGGCGGCGGCGGCGCTGAAATGCATGGGGGGCCAGATCTTTGGCCGTCTGCTGTTCCGCAACGACGATGAAAAAGCCCGCGCTGCCAAGGCCGGTATCACCGATCTGGACCGCGTCTATGCCCGTGACGAGATGGTGACGCAGGATGTGATCTTTGCCGCCACCGGCGTCACCGGCGGCTCGCTGCTGCCGCGCATCAAGCGCCAGCCGGGCTGGGTCGAGACCACCACGCTGTTGATGCGCTCCAAGACCGGCTCGGTGCGCCGCATGACCTACCGCACGCCGCTGAGCGCGCATCAGTAATCCTGATCGGGCCGCGGCGCTTGCAGCTGCGGTCGGGATTTAGGTATTTGGGAAAAGATGAAAGGCCGGGTCCCGCGCGGGTCCGGCCTTTTCTGCAAAAAGATCGGGAGAGTGGATTTGAGTTTTCTGGGTGTTGAGACCTCTCTGACCGGGCGGTCCTGGATCGGTCCCGGTGTGGAGCAGGCCCGTGCTGGTGAACATCTGGCGCAGGAAACCGGCCTGCCTGCGGCGGTCTGTCAGGTGCTGGCACGACGCGGGGTGCCCGCCCATGAGGCAACAGGGTTTCTGACACCGCAACTCAAGGAGCTGCTGCCCGATCCGCGCCGAATGAAGGACATGGAGACCGCCGCCGCACGGTTCCTGCAGGCGGTGGAGCGGCGCCAGCGGATTGCGATCTTTGCCGATTATGACGTGGATGGCGGATCTTCGGCGGCGTTGTTGCTGGTGTATTTGCGGCAGATGGGTCAGCAGGCGACGCTCTATATCCCCGACCGGATCGACGAGGGCTATGGCCCTAATGACGAGGCGATGGCGGCGCTGGCGCGCGATCACGACCTGATTGTCTGTGTCGATTGCGGCACGCTCTCGCATGGGCCGATCGCGGCGGCCAAGGGCGCGGATGTGGTGGTGCTGGATCACCACCTCGGCGGCGAGACCCTGCCCGACTGCGTGGCGGTGGTGAACCCCAACCGGCAGGATGAAGACGGCGATCTGGGCTATTTCTGTGCTGCCGGTGTGGTGTTCCTGATGCTGGTAGAGGTTCGCCGTCAGGCCCGTGAAAAGGGGCTTGGCGCGGGGCCGGATCTGATGGCGATGCTGGATCTGGTAGCCTTGGCGACGGTGGCGGATGTGGCACCGCTCATTGGGGCCAATCGAGCGCTGGTGCGGCAGGGCCTCAAGGTCATGGGGCGGCGTCAGCGCGCAGGATTGGTGGCGCTGGCGGATGTGAGCCGGATGGATTCGGCGCCCTCCACCTATCACCTCGGGTTCCTGCTGGGGCCGCGCGTCAACGCAGGCGGGCGCATCGGCAAGGCGGATCTGGGTGCGCGGCTGTTGTCGACGGATAATCCGCATGAGGCCGCCGCCCTTGCCGAACGGCTGGATCAACTCAACACCGAGCGCCGCGACATTGAAAACGCCGTGCGCGCCGCCGCCCTGGAACAGGCGGAGGAGCGCGGCTTTGACGCGCCGCTGGTTTGGGCGGCGGGCGAAGGCTGGCATCCGGGCGTGGTAGGCATCGTGGCCTCGCGCCTGAAAGAAGCGACCGGTCGCCCGGCGGTGGTGATCGGGCTTGATGGGGATGAGGGCAAAGGGTCGGGACGGTCTGTGTCCGGCATCGACCTTGGGGCCTCGATCCAGAAGGTCGCGATGGAGGGGCTTTTGCTGAAAGGCGGCGGCCACAAGATGGCGGCAGGCCTCACGGTGGCGCGCGACCAGCTGGAGCCTGCGATGGCGCGGCTGGCGGAGCTCCTGGACAAACAGGGCGCGGGCGATCTGGGCCCGGCGGATCTGAAGCTGGACGGGATGCTGATGCCCGGCGCCGCCACGGTGGAGCTGATCGAGCAGATCGAACAGGCCGGGCCGTTTGGGGCCGGAGCCCCTGCCCCGCGCTATGGCTTTCCCGATCTGGCGGTGCGTTTTGCCAAGCGGGTTGGGGAATCGCACCTCAAGGTGAGTTTCACCGATGGTATGGGCGGCAACATCGACGCCATCGCCTTTGGCGCGTTTGACACGCCCCTTGGTCCGCGCCTGCTGGAGCATGGTGGCGCGCGGTTTCATGTGGCCGGACGGCTGGAAGTGAACACCTGGGGCGGCCGCCAAAGCGCGCAATTGCGGCTGGAGGATGCGGCGGAGGCCTGAGCCGCGCCAGATCTGGCGGGGATTTTGCCTGTGGATAAGAATTTTGCGCCGCAGGCTATTTTTTCGCTTGCGGCACCGGGCGCAAAACCCTAAACAGCCGCTCACACCAAGAGTGCTCCGTTCGTCTATCGGTTAGGACGCCAGGTTTTCAACCTGGAAAGAGGGGTTCGATTCCCCTACGGAGTACCATTTCCTCCTCCCGTAGAAATTTGCTGCGCATCCCGTGTGGATGTCGCGATTGCGCTGCTCTGTGTCCAGATGCGGCGCTTAATACGTTGATATAACTGCTATTATTCGGAAACCCCGCGCTGTCGCAAAAACTTTGCAGTTTGTGCATTTTTCCTCTTGCACGGCCCGGGTGGCTTCAGTAAACACCCGCTCACACCAAGTGTGCTCCGTTCGTCTATCGGTTAGGACGCCAGGTTTTCAACCTGGAAAGAGGGGTTCGATTCCCCTACGGAGTACCATTTTTCATTTTGAAAACTGGCACGTTCCACCACTCACGCACGCCCCATTTGCATGCGCGGCGGGGGATTATCCTGTTGAGGAAATCGCCCGCCGCAAGCGTGAGAGCGCCTCTGCCTGCTCCTCCAGATCATTGAGACAGGCCCCCAGAACCACCCCATTATATGCCCCGGCGCGACGGCTGTAGGTCGAGAGCGATTCCACCCCCACCCCGCCCGCGCGGGCTGCCGCGGTGATGGCCTGATCGCACAGCTCCGGGTGCAGATGCAGCACCACCTGCATGCCCGCGTGATGATCCTCCACATGGCCCACATCGGCAAAATCCCGGCGCAGGCGCTCGATGAGCGTGCGGTGTCGTTCGGCGTAGGTGCGGCGCACGCGGCGCAGATGACGATAGAACTCGCCGCGCTGCATGAACTCTGCCAATGCTGCCTGCGGCATGGCGCTGGCTCGCGCGCCCTTCATGCGCATCGCCTGCGCGAGCCGGTCGATCAGCCCCTCGGGCGCCACGATGTAACCCATCCGCAGGCTGTTGGAGAAGATCTTGGAAAAGCTGCCGATGTAGACGGTGCGCCCCTGCCCGTCGACGCCCGCCAGCGCCGGGATCGGTCGGCCTGCGTAGCGGAACTCCGAATCGTAATCATCCTCGATGATCCAGCCCTGCGACTGCGCCGCCCAGCGCACGAATTCTTGCCGTCGGCCCGCACTCATCGCGCCGCCCAGCGGATATTGATGCGAGGGGGTGAGCACCACCACATCGGTCTCATCCCCAAGCCTCGGCACCTCTGCCCCTTGTGCATCCAGCGCCAGATCGCGGGTGCGGCGGCCCTGTGCCTCGGCAAAGCGGCGGATCGGCGGGTAGCCCGGATCCTCGACACCGACGCGGCCCTCAGCCGAGGCCAGCGCA
Organism: Epibacterium sp. ABV4_022; assembly: GCF_056159345.1. NCBI lineage: Bacteria > Pseudomonadati > Pseudomonadota > Alphaproteobacteria > Rhodobacterales > Roseobacteraceae > Epibacterium > Epibacterium sp. ABV4_022. Next base: position 1,260,926 of record NZ_JBSWVA010000001.1, on the reverse strand, counting down.
TGCAGGCAAATATCCAGCGCCTCGGTCGCGCCAGAGGTCACCAGCACCTGTTCGGGACGCGCCGCAATCCCGCGCCAGTCGCGCACATGGCTGGCGATGGCCTGCCGCAGCTCCGGGTGACCAAAGCGGCCACAGCCCGTCAGCATATCCTCGGGCCGGGTCCGGCACAGGCGCGCGACGCATTTCGCCCAGGCACGATGCGGAAACAGCCGCATATCGGGCTGGCCCGCCTCCAGCAGCAGATCGCCGCGTTCGCTGAGTTTGGGCGCAGGGGCTGCGGATGCGCCCGGTGACAGCTCCACCTCACCCATGGCGCAGACCGTGTAGCCAGAACCGCGACGCGACGCGAGATAGCCTTCTGCGACGAGCTGCTCGTAGGCGGTGACCACCGTGGCCCGCGCCACCCCCAGATCCCCCGCAAGCGCGCGGGTGGCGGGCAGCCGGGCACCGGTCTCAAGCGCGCCGGAGCGAATGCGGCCCCGAAACGAGGCACAGATCTGTTCGAAGATCGGCACATCTGACGTGCGATCCGGCATAAAGGCGGGCGTGTCACCGGGCATGGAATTGGTCCGTTCGGAATGATCCAAAGCCAAAGATATGCCCCAGCCAATTTGTACACAAGCAAAGACCGGACACATGGCCCGGCCTTTTGGTCGCGTTCGGCGGGATCACTACTCGGCCGCGTGACGCCCGTCGTAGGCGCGCAGCTCCACGAAGGTCTCGTTATAGCAGGCTCCGTCACCGATATCCGTGCGCACCTCCACCGGGATCAGCGCATTGGCGGTGAGGCCGGTTTCGGAGCTGATGCGCCATGTGCCCTTGGGCGCATAGACCACCCCCCGCTGCATCGCGTCCGAGAGTTTCAGACGGAAGGTCACAGCCCCACGGGCATTTGCGACCTCGACCGTATCACCCTCCTCAAGCCCGCGTGCGGCGGCGTCCTCGGGGTGGACCTCGATGCTTTCGGGACCGGCAGAGAGCGGTGCGCTGCCGAAGGTCGCGTTGATGCGTTTATCGGAACTGGGCGTAATCAGCACCAGGGGCAGATCCTGCGGCACCGGATCAAAGCGCGGCACGCCAAAGCCGGTTTCAGCCTCCAGCGCGGCGCTGAAGAGTTCAATCCGGCCGGTTTCCGTGTCCGGCGTCACCGTATCGCACAGGATCAGCGCTGCACCGTCGCTGTTTTGCATTTCCAGCGCGCGGTCGGTGGGCATCTGGCTGGGGGGGCGGCCCTGAAACTGCGGATGGCTGGCATCCATGGCGTCATCCATCAGCTGCACGTCCGAGGCCTGATGGGCGGCTTCGGTATAGCCAAAGCGCGCCGCCAAACGGCGGAAGATTTCCGTATTGGGCAGGCTCTCCCCCACTGGCGCGATCACCGGCTCGGCGCGCTGCACGTAGTTCTGACCATAGGCGGCAAAGATCTCATCATGCTCAAAATGGGTGGCCGCAGGCAGGATCACGTCGCAATAGGCCATGCTGTCGGTCATCACCACGTCGCAGCCGACGGTGAACATCTCCGGCTGGCTGAGCGCCGCAATCATGCGGGCCTGATCCGGATGGGTGGCCACGGGGTTGTGGTTGTAGATCATCACCGCATTGATCGGCGTGGGCTGGTCCCGGTCCAGCATCAGCCGTGCCACGTCGAGGATATTCACAACCCGTGTATCCGGATCGATCAGGTGGTCGCCTTGCAGCCGCGCCCGGGTCTTGGGTGAGGCAAGGCCGGATTTGGCCACCACCCCGGCCCCCAGCCGCCCGTGCTGACCCAGAAGTGCATTGAGCGCCATGGCCGCACGCAGGCCGGACCCGCCAGAGCGGCCACGCTCCATCCCGTTGCCGGTGGAGGTCGCGAGCCGCTCTGCCGCCTGCATCCAGTCGGCCAGTTGCAGGATGTCGCGCGCCTCTAGGCCGCAGATTTCTGCTGCGTCTTCAATGGAGTATCTGCGCGCCTCGGCCATATAGGCCTCCGCTCCATGTACCCACTGCGCGATGAACTGCGCATCAAAGGCCCCGCGCCGCTCCAGTTCAGTCGCGAGCGCATGGGCCAGCACCACATCGGTGCCCGGTTTGACCTGAAGATAAAGATCCGCCTGCTGCGCAATCTTGATGCGCTTGGGGTCGATCACCACCAGCCGTGCACCCTTGGCCCGCGCGGCCTTCACGACGCGTGTCAGATGCAGGTTGGAGACGGTGACATTGTTGCCCCAGACCACGATCAGATCGGCGTGCTGCGCCTGCTCGGGCGGCATGCCGGGCGCATTGCCATAAAGGCTCTCGTAAGCGAGGCCGCGCACCCCACCGCAGAGCGGGCCCCGGTTCATGCGGGTGGCCCCGAGGCGATAGAAGAACCGCCGATCCAGCGAGCCGCCGGCCAGTTCGCCATGCGGGCCGGCGTAGTTCAGCGGCAGGATGGATTGCGCGCCATGGGCGTCGATCGCCGCGCGAAAGCCCGCCACCACCAGGTCCAGCGCCGCATTCCAGCTGATGCGCTCAAACTGATCAGACCCGCGCGGGCCAACCCGTCGCAAAGGATGGGTCAGCCGCGCAGGGCCGTGGACAAAATCGGGATAGGCGCGCGTGACCTTGTTGCAGACCACTCCGGCGGTAAACGGATTGGCGTCAGAGCCGCGCACGGAGGTGATCTGATCGCCCGTGACCTCAACGCTGAGGCTACACGTGTCGGGGCAATCCAACGGGCAGACGCTGGGCAGGATGCGCGGGGTGGCGGCGGAGGGGGAATGGCTGGACATGGCTGTGCTCCACGATGGCTGTGCCACCGGGGTAGCGCAGCGCAGGCCCGGTCAAAAGCTCCAATAGAGGCCAATCCGGGCAGACCAATTGTCCGCAGCCCCGTTTTCAGAAAGCCAGTGCACGGCAGCCCCCTCCGACGGCCATCGCCCGGCGCGCGATCTCACTATAGCCCCCCCGCAGCGTCATTGCGGACGGGCCAGAGACCTTGGCAGATTGGGATTGAACGGATCAGGCGGAGCGGCTGTCCGGCTCCACCATCTCCGTTTCCTGATGCGGGGTGTAGAACATGTGCTGCGCCTTGCCCGCCCGTTTGGCAGCATAGAGCGCCACGTCGGATTGGTGCAGCAGCACGGCCGCATCGGGCTGCGCCATGGAGGTCGACAGGGTGGTGCCCGCCGAGGCCGAGATCTGGCAGCTCTCGGCACCGTACTGGATCGGCTCTTCGAGGCGGGTGATCAGGCGGCAGGCCAGATCGGACAGCCGCTTGCGATCCAGCAAGCCTTCGAAAATAATCACAAATTCATCGCCACCAACACGCACCACAGTGTCGGATTTGCGGGTGCACTCGACCATGATCGCCGCCACGCGCTGCAACACCGCGTCGCCTGCCGCGTGGCCGTAGGTGTCGTTGACCTGCTTGAAGAAGTCGAGATCCACATGCATCAGCGCAAAATCGCGCCCGCCCAGGATCAGGCGGTTCAGCACATGATCCATCGCGCGGCGGTTCTTCAGCCCGGTCAGCGTGTCGGTAAAGGCCTGTTCCTCGGCCGCGATCTTGGCCCCTTGCAGGCGCAGGTTCAACTGGCGCGAGGCCTCCATCGCGGCGGATTTCGCCTCTACCAGATAGAGCATTTCGATGGTCAGGTCGGTGGGCGAGAAATCCTGGCTGGTCAGGTTGAAATCGCGCACCGCATCCAGCACCGAGATCCCGAACGACAGGTTGATAAAGGCCCCCTGCCCGTTTGGCAGCGGCACCAGCACGCCTTTCATGCGGGTGTGCGGCGCGGCGCGCAGCTGGAAATGCAGCTTGGTGCCCGCGGTTTCCATCAGATCCGAAATCGTCTTGATCCAGCGCGGGCGTTGCAGGTCCAGCACCTCAAAGAAGGGCTTGCCGGTCCAGCTGTCCTCGCCAGAAAGCTTGTGCAGGGTCGGCCCGTGGCTGAGCACCTGACCCTCGGCGTCGATGATGACATGCATCGGGCACAGTTGGTTTGCAAACCCGGCGAGATCGTCAAAGCTCATCATAGTGTATGCGCTCCCAGATCGAAGGTCCGCCCCTCGGCAAATTCGCTCTCTACCAGGGTGATGGAGATCACATCCGCCCCGTCCTGGCTGCCGGATTGCTCCAGGAACACAAGGGCGCCGTAGTCATCGGCCATGGCGCGCAGCACGCCGGTCATCACCTGGGCATATCCGGGCACCCCGGGCTGGCACAGCAGGTCGAATTGCCCCGGCGCCTGTTCGATCAGCTCCAGCCCCGGCAACCGCAGGTCCGACACCGCCAGCCGGGCGCGGTCCGGCAGGTCATCCAGCGAGTGCAGGAAATCGACGTAGTTGACGCCGCCAAAGCGCAGCAGGCGGCGCAGGGCCTCGACCTGAGGGTTGGAGACCAGAAATGTCCCCACATCCTCCAGGATCTCGGGCAAGGGCCGTTCCAGATTCTGCTCCACGGCGCGCAGCATGCGCTCGGATTGCTCTTCCGAGTAGACAAGCATCGCTTCGAACTCGGTAAACCCAAGCCCGCTCGCGTCCATGATTTCCGTCCAGCGTCCCGTTCCATAGGTGCTGGAGACAAAGGCCTGGACAGCTCTGTTAATCAAACCGTGCATACGGTTGTTCCCTACTTCACCCTGACCCGATCCTAGGCGAGCATGCTTAAGAAAGGCCGAATAGCTAAAATTGAACCTGCATTTGAAACAGGGGAAACCCCCGTCATTGCTCCGCCCCTGCGCCGCCCCGCAGCGGTAATAGCCCGCTGGCCGGTGACCTGGCGCCACGGCTGTTGCATTCCCCTGCCTGCATGTTTTCCAGTTATGCCCTCTACAGCCTGCGTCGTAAATGATGCGTAAAGCTGCCGGGAGAGGTGCCCAAAAACTCGTATCCTGTCTTCGCGTTTGATCGTTACCCGAGCATCATAAGACAAGAAAACCGCCCGCTCCAACCGATTATTGGCTGGTGCGGGCGGCATTTTGCGGAAAACTGCCTGATTGACCGGAATCCGGACAGAACGTTAAAAATCCGTTGGCGCTCCGCCCTCGGCCTTGCGGCGTTCGACAAAGGCGGCGAGCTCCTCGCGGATGGCCGGATCCATCGGCGGCTCCTCGAATTCGCCCAGAATCTGCTTGAACATCCCGTGGGCGCGTTCGGCGGTCCAAGTGGCGCCGGCGGCCTCCCAGGCCTCGTAATTGCGCCAGTCGCTCAGGAACGGCTGGTAGAAGGCGGTGGCATAGCGGTCCTGGGTGTGCTGGATGCCGAAGAAATGGCCGTCGTTGCCGACCTCGCGGATCGCATCCAGCGCGATCTCGTCCGGGCCGGTGGCGTTGATCACCGGATCCATGTAGCGCTGGATCATCTGCAGGACTTCGCAATCCATGATGAACTTCTCCGGGCTGGCGATCAGCCCGCCCTCCAGCCAGCCCGCCGCGTGATAGACCATGTTGGTGCCCGACTGCACCGCCGCCCAGAGCGAGTTGGAGGTCTCCCACATCGCCTGCCCGTCCGGCACATTGGCGGCACAGACCCCGGAGGAGCGCATCGGCAGGCCGTAAAAGCGCGCCATCTGGCCGGTCATCTGGGTGGAGCGCATGTATTCCGGGGTGCCAAAGGCCGGGGCGCCGGATTTCATGTCCACGTTGGAGGTAAAGGTGCCGATGGCGCAGGGCACGCCGGGGGCGACGTATTGGAACAGGGCGATCGCACAAAGCGATTCGGCCAGCGACTGCGCCACGGCACCTGCCATGGTCACCGGTGCCATCGCCCCCGCCAACGTGAAGGGCGACACGATCACCGGCTGGCCGCGCCGGATCAGCCGCAGCGAGCCATCGATCATCGGCTCGTCATGCTTCAGCGGCGAGGTGGAGTTGATATTGGTATACATATGCGGCTTGGCGTCGAATTCCTCATGGCTGAGGCCGCCGGCGATGCGCACCATCTCCATCACATCCTCGACCCGCTCCTTGCCCAGCGAATAGGCATGCATCACCTTGTCGGTGAGGGTCAGCTTGTCATAGAGCACATCGAGGTGGCGCACCGAAGCATGCAGGTCCACCGGCTCCACCGGGTAGCCTCCGGCAAAGTGGATACAGTTGAAATACTGGGTCAGCTTCAACAGGTTGCGGCAGTGTTCGCGGGTGCCGGGGATTTTCTGCTTCAGCTCCATGTCCCAATAGTTGGGCGGCGAGGAGACATTGCCGAACAGCATCGTGGTGCCGCCGACATGGAGCGCTCGGTCGGGGTTGCGCGGCGTCAGGGTGAAGTCGCGCGGGGCCTTGGCCACCATCTCCATCACGAAGTCGCGGTCCATGCGGACCAGCTCGCCCTCGACCTTGACGCCGGCCTGCTTGAAGATCTCCAGCGCCTCGTCGTTGAGGAACTGCACGCCGATTTCCTCGAGGATGCGCATGGCCCCGTCATGGATGGCGGCGATCCCCTCTTCGGTCAGCGGCTCGATCGGACGGTCGATATTGGTCGGAGGGTTCCAGGGCATCTGCTCCAACGTGGCGGTGCCACGGCGTGCCGCCGCCCCCGCCCTGCCGCCACCGCGGCGTTTGCGTGCAACTGTCTCCGACATGATGCCCCCTGTGATGCCTGGTTTTCCGTTCCCTCTTACTGTGCCCCGGCGAGAACCAGACACACCTGTCCATTACCGACACGCGATGTCGCTTTCCCGCCTGTATATGCCGCGAAATTCAGGTCGCCGGGCGTCGTCAGGCGGGCTGGTCCCCTGCTGCCAGCCAGTCGGGGATATGGCCGATGTTCGGCAGCACCACATCCGCCAGGGGCGCGAGGTCCTCGGCACTGGCCATGCCGGTCAGCACCCCGATCGTGCGCATGCCGGCCGCGCGGCCCGCGATCAGGTCATGGCGGCTGTCGCCCACCATCGCGGTTTCCTCGGGGCGTACCCCCTGTGCGGCGCAGAAGGCCAGGAGCGGCTCCGGATCGGGTTTGGCGCCATAGCCGCTGTCGGCACCGATCACCATGTGGAAGTGGTCATAAACCCCGGACCGGGTCAGGTGGCGGCGCGCCGAATGTTCGCCGTCATTGGTCATCACCCCAAGCTTCAGCCCGCCTTCGCGCAGCGCCGCAAGATAGGGCGCCAGCGGCACCGCCTGTGCCAGCTCCGCCTCGGCGGCGGTGCGGATCAGGTAGTCGGCCAGCGCGACCCGGTCCATGTGGGGCACATGCGGCGCCAGCACCTCGGCCACCTCGTCATTGGTGCCGGCGATCACCAGGCTGTCGGGGCGAAACGCCGCCGTGGCAAGATCATAGCGCACCGCCGCGGCCATGGCGGACAGGCGCTGGTCGTCACCTGCGGCCAGATCGGTCAGCATGGCCTTGGCCCAGCCGTTCCAGGTCATGGCGAAGTCGAACAGCGTGCCGTCCTTGTCAAAGAGAAGCGCGGAGAGGTTCATGGGGCATCCTTGATCGGCCAATGTGATGCGCCTGCGCTTATCACGTCCAATGCACCTGTTCACCCCCGGGCAGCATCGCGCGTGCCTCGGTGAGGGCGGAATAGCCCACCTCCGCGCTGTCGCAGAAGGCTATCACCCAGGCGTCATCCATCAGCAGGAAATCGAGCACGGCACCGAGGAACGCCGGATCGTTGACCCGATCGCGCAGGTCCGAGATCGACGCCCCGCTGGAGCCGAGGAACACCGGCAGCAGTTCATCGTTGCTGGCCAGCCAGCTCAGCGCTTTTAAGCCCAAAACCTCGGCGTGATCGGCGGAAATTGGCATATCGGCCTCCTTGTCGACACTTTTACGTCAATTTGCACTAACCCCGAAAGGGTTTGTTAACCAGTCTCATCAACACTCAAAATTAACTCATAGCCGAAAATGAAGGTGTTTCGCCGTGCAAGGCACGATCCTGGTCATAGATGGGGTTTCCACCAATCGCATCGTTCTGAAGGTGCAGCTGACGGCCGCCTGCTATCACGTTTTGCAGGCGGACAGCCTGGCCAGCGCGCTGGCATTGGTGGCCGACAATCGCCCGGACCTGATCCTGACCGCGATGTCCCTGCCCGATGCCGATGCCGCCGGAATCAAGCGCGCGATGGCGCAGATCCCGCAGATGGCCAATGTGCCGGTTATCGCGCTGAGTGCGCAGAACGACCGGTCGACCCGGATCATGGCGCTCTCGGCCGGGATCGACGAGGTGCTGCCGCAGCCGGTGGACGACATGATCCTCCAGGCCCGCATCCGCAGCCTGTTGCGCATGCGGTTGCAGGACGAGGACCTGCATCTGCGCGAAGATGGCGTGCCGTCTTTCGTGATGCCGCTGAAAGAGGCAACCGGCACCGCCCCGCTGCCCCAGCCGACGGCCCGGGTCGCCCTGGTCTGCCATGATCTGGCGACGGCGCAAAAATGGCGCCACCGCTTGGCGGGCGAAGTCGACCACGACCTGCGGGCCTATACCGTCGACGCGATCCAGGATCTGATGCGCAACCCGGTGCCCGATGTGATCGTGATCGAGCTGAACGAGACCTGCGCCGGGCTGGCCCTGCGGCTGCTGGCGGATCTGCGGGCGCGGATCAGCACCCGCGACAGCGTGGTGATCGCGGTGCCCAACCCGGCCGATGCGATGATCGCGGCCGAAGCGCTTGACCGCGGCGCCCATGACGTCTTGCACTGCGGGTTTCAGGTCGATGAGCTGGCACTGCGGATCTCCAGCCAGCTGCAGCACAAGCACCGCGCCGAGGTGATCCGCGACAACCTGCGCAACGGTCTGCGCGCGGCGATGGAGGACCCGATGACCGGGCTCTACAACCGCCGCTATGCCAAGCCCTTTCTGGAGCGGGTGGCCCAGGATGCACAGGATCGCGGCGAGAGTTTCGCGGTGATGATCGCCGACCTCGATCATTTCAAACGCATCAATGACGAGCACGGCCACCCGGTCGGGGATGCGGTGCTGGTGGAGGCGGCCCGCCGCCTGAAGGCGGAGCTGCGCGGCGGCGACCTGCTGGCCCGGATCGGCGGCGAGGAGTTCCTGGTGGTGATGCCCGCCATTCACGCCGGTGACGCCGCCGCCATGGCCACCCGCCTGTGCAATGCCATCAACGCCAGCCCGTTTGCGCTTCACGGAGGCCCCCAGATCGCGGTCACCGTCAGCATTGGCGCAGTGGTCGGCGGCGGCGGGGGCGATGGCTGTCCGGACCTGGCGGTCGAGGAGCTCTTTGCGGCCGCCGACCGGGCGCTCTATGATGCCAAGAATGCGGGCCGCAACCGCACCGCGATCAAGGCGCCGCCGCGCACCGCCGCCGCCTGAGCCCGCAGGACCGCCCCCCACCCCGCCGATCCGCCCGCCACAACCGGCCTCAGGGCGGTGACTGGACACACCGCGCCATATGCCGCGACCTGTCGGGGTGCGTGCATCGGATCCGTGCAGCGGGCCACATCCGCCGGTTGTCGAAACGCCGCCAGCCCGATAGCCTTGCGCCATGGCATTCACATTGGACACTCCAACCACGACCCAGGTCCGCCAGATTGCTGCAATCTGGGCGGCGGGGTGGCATGAGGCACATGGTGACATCGTCCCTGCGGAGCTGTGCGCCCTGCGCACACCGCAGAGCTTTCACGACCGCAGCCAGAGCAACCTGGCGCTGACGCGGGTGGCCCGCGACGGCGCCGAGGTGCTTGGGTTCTGCATGGTCAAGGACGATGAGATCTACCAGATGTATGTCGCGCCCCAAGCGCGCGCTGCCGGCGTCGCCGCCGCCCTGATGCAGGATGGGGAAACCCGAATCCGCGAAGCCGGACATCACCGGGCCTGGCTGGCCTGTGCCATTGGCAACACCCGCGCGGCCCGCTTTTACGAGAAATCGGGCTGGAGCCATGCCGGTCGGCAGGTGGTGGATCTGGAGACCGCAGAGGGCGCTTTTCCGCTGGAGATCTGGCGCTTTGAAAAACCGCTCGGCACCGGTGCCGCGCCGCTTGCCACGGGCGCCTGATCGTCGATCCTGCCGGCCCTGCGGGATGCGAGGCTGGCGGGCAGGCGCCCATTGAGCAGACATCCGATGAGATGAGGCGCATCCCCGGCAGGGATCGGACGGCGCGCCCCTGACCGCCCCAACGTGGGGGCGCGCGGCGGTGCCTCAATCCGCGCGGGTCTCGCGCCCGGACGCAGCCCCGTCCTTGCCGCCCCGCTGGCGCGGCTTGCGGAACCGGGCGATGTGTTTCTCCACCCGATCCGCAAAGGCGGCGCGCTCTTGCGGGGTCATATTTTCCAGCTCGGTGATCCAGGCCTCCTGCATGGCGCCGCGGAACTGCTGGATGGATTGCGCCTGTGCGTCGATCCGCGTCCGCAGCACCGCCACATCCAGCGGCTCCGCCCGGATCACGCCGAGCAGGTCGGTCAATTCCGCGATGCGGCGTTCGACGATGTTCTCAAACGGCCCGTCCGCCAGCTGCCGCAGCGCCCGGCGCTGTTCCGGTTCAAAGCTGCGGTACATCACCGCGCCGATCGCCTCGGCGGCGGCGGGCGGCGGCGGCGCCTTGTGGCGTGGACGACGTGGCCCGTCATCGCGCAGCGCCGCCCCGGCCACCAGCCCGACAACCGCCAGGTTGCCTGCGAGCGACAGGGCAAACACCGCCTTCAGCCAGCGCGGCATCCGGGACGAAGCTCTGGGGTCTGATGTCTGTGTCATTGCACATCCTCGGCCAGAACGCTGGCCAGATCGAAGGTTTCATAGGCCGCGTAATCGGCACTTACCGTAGCGGAGGTCGCGAGGCTGTCGAGCCCCGGCGCGCCCAACAGCGCCTCCGGCCCCGCTACGCCGATCCACAGCCCGGTACAGCTGGCCGCCACCAGGCCGCCCACCGCGGGCCATCCGCCAAGGGCGGCCAATAGAAGGCCAAGCGGGCTCCGGTTGCGGTTGGCAGCGGCAGGTCCTGGCGTCGGCGTTGCCCGGAGCGCCTGTTCTGCCGCGGCGGCGGCGGTGATCGAGGACATCAGCCCGTCGGGCACCGCATCGGGACGTGTCGCACGCGCCTCGGCAAAGAGCGTTTCCAGGGCGTCGACGTCCTGCTGCTGGTTCTGGTGGTTCTCGCGATCAGTCATCTTGATACCCCAATTCCTCTCGACGACCGGCCAGAGCCTTGGCCAGTGTCCGTTTGCCGCGCGCGGTCAGGCTTTCGACGGCCTCCACGCTGATCTCCATGATCCCGGCGATGTCCGGGTTTGTCAGTTCCTCGATGTGGCGCAGCACCACCGCCTGCCGCTGCCGCTCCGGCAGGGTCATCAGCGCCGCCTGCAAGGCATCGTGGCGGGCGCTGTTCTGAAGCGTCTCCGCCGCGCCAGCAGCGGGATCCGGCGGCTCGGGAATGGCATCGAGGTCCACATGACCGCCGCGCGCCTTGCGCTTGACGTCGATGCAGAGGTTCATCGTCACCCGGTAGAGCCAGGTCGACACCTGCGCCTCGCCCGGGCGCCAGTCCGGCGCGATCTTCCACAGGCGCAGCATCGCATCCTGGGTCACGTCCTCGGCCTCGGCCCGGCTGCCCAGCACCCGCGTTGCCACGCCCAGCACCCGAGGCGCATGGCGCCGGGTCAGTTCCGTCGCGGCGGCGGGATCGCCATTGGCATAGAGCACCAGCAGGGCGTCATCGCTGGCCGGCGCTTCTGCCGGCGCAGGCGCACGGGGGGCCGGTGCCGACGCAGCCCGTCCGAACCCCATCATGGATGCCCCCCCGGTATGGGGAGGCAGGTGTTTGACGGTCCGCATATGCAGTCTTGCGTCCGGATCCGACTTACTCCGCGTCTGCGCCGTGATCCCGTTTGTCCGGGCCGCCACGGTGATGTTTCTTCTTCATCACGGCATCGAGGATCGCCTGCGCGGTATCGAACTCCGCCTTGGAGATCGTACCATTGCCGTCGGTGTCTGCCCGCTCCAGGATCCGTTGCGGACCTCGGTGCTGCGGCATTTCCTCGGCGCTGAGCGCGCCATCGCCGTTTTCGTCGAACCGTTCGATCATAGCATCGGTGCGTTTGGCAATCCTTTCCTGCGCCCGGGTCGCCAATTCTTCGGCGCTGAGCAGCCCGTCCCCATCCGCATCGGCCGCCGCAAAGCGTTTCTGCCCCTGGGCGGCCAGTTCGGCCTGGCTCAGCGCGCCATCGCCATCGGCATCCAGCTGTTCAAAGGTCGGACGCTCGCGGGCGGGGCCAAAGCCGGGTTTGGCAACCGCAAGGGTCGCCGTGGCGGCGGTGGAGAGCGTGAGCAGAGTGGCAATCAGGATCTGTTTCTTCATCACATCGTTCCTTCTATCAGCCTCAGCAGCACCATGCTGCCCGATGTAGAAGTGAAACGGGCCACGGGCCGCTTTCCGTCGCGGGGGGCGCATTTTTCTGTTGCGGCCGGTTTCGACGTAGCGTCACCTGCCCCCGCCGCGTCACCCGGTCACAGCGAAATACACCTGTGATTTGCATATTTGGTCCAATGTATTGAAACTGAGCATTGCCACAGAGGGAATTCTGCCCGGATTTCGATGCGGCTATTTAAGGTGACGGAGCTTCGAGATGACCCAGACGCACGGCCTCGCCCAGCAAGAGACGCTGACCGACGACCGCCCGACAAAACCCGCACTCTGGAACGGTTGGCGCCAGCGCTGCCCCAAATGCGGCGAGGGCAAGCTGTTGCACAGTTACCTGAAGGTGAATGACAGCTGCGCAAACTGCGGCGAAGAGTTTCACCACCATCGCGCCGACGACGGCCCCGCCTATCTGACCATTCTGGCTGTCGGCCACATCATGGCGCCCCTGATGCACTATATGGCGTTTGAATGGCGCCCCTCGCCCTGGGTGATGGCCTCGGTGTTCTCGGTCACCTGTATCGCCGCGTCGCTCTACCTGCTGCCGCGGCTGAAGGGCGTGGTGGTGGCCTATCAATGGGCGAAGCGCATGCACGGGTTCGACAAGGCCGCACGATCCGCCGGCTGATGCCGCATCGCTGACGCCCCCCCCGTGGCCCGCAGGCCCGCGCGGGCGTGCGCGCCCCGGGGGCAAGACGGGACCCTCGGCGAGGGCACCGGCGCGTACCCCGCCGCACGGCCGCTGCCCACCCCGGGTCAGCGGGATCAGATCCCGCTGACCCTGTTTCTCGGCGTCGTTTGATCAAAATCCGGCCCCCGCCCCTTTTCTTTCCCCGCCAAAGACAGGAGACTGTCGCCAGCCCCCGGCGGGCGCAGCATCGGCGCGACAGGACCCTTGGCCAGAATCGCTTGGGCCAGATTGTTTGGGCCAGATTGCTTGGGCCGGTCGGGCCGGTGAGGACAGGAGGACCAGAGCCATGACAGGCACCCCAGGCAATTCGGGCAGCGCGAGCGGGCCGCACGGCGGCATGCCCGTGGACAAGGCCGCGATCCGCGATGCCGCCACGGTGATCGCGGTGCGCGACGGCGACAGCGACGATCCGCGGGTGCTGATGGGGCAGCGCGGGGCCAAGGCGGCCTTCATGCCCAACAAATTTGTCTTTCCCGGCGGGGCGATGGATCTCGGCGACCGTCACATCCCGCTGGCGGCAGACATCCCGCCCCCCTGTCGGGAGCGGTTGCAAGCCGATGGCGGCGCCGAGGTCTGGCAGGCGCTCTGTGCGGCGGCGACGCGCGAATTGTGGGAGGAAACCGGGCTGATCCTGGGATGCCCCGGCACCTGGAGCGGAGAGGTGCCGCCCGACTGGCAGAGCTTTGCCGCCAGCGGCCATGTGCCGGATGCCTCCGCGCTCAGCTTCGTGTTCCGCGCCCTGACCCCGCCCGGCCGTCCGCGCCGCTTTGACGCGCGGTTCTTCCAGGTGGCCGCCGAAGCTTTGGTAGGGGACCTGGATGATTTTTCCCGCGCCTCGGACGAGCTGTCCCATCTCCAGTGGATTCCGCTCAGCCAGGTGCGGCGCTTTGATCTTCCGTTCATCACCGAAGTCGTGCTGGCGGAGGTCGCGGCCAACCTGCGCAGCGGCACCCGCCCCGAGACCACCCCCTATTTTCTCAATGACGACGAGGAAAGCCTGTTCCTGCAGTTGCACGGACGACCGATGGCGGGGCGGGATTGACCCAGCCGCGCGGGTCGCAACCGCAGGCGTCCGTCAACCTCGGTGACCGGGGGCGCTCCCGCGCCTTCGGCTGCACGCCCTTTGGGGCAAAGGGCGCACCGCCAGTCAGTCTTGGGCCGGGCAGCCAGCCCCTTTTGAAAAAAGGGGCTGGCTGCGGCACCGCGCGGAACGCGCGGTGCCAGGCCCAACGGGAGCACGGTGCCCCTTTGCAAAAAGGGGCGCAGATGCGACGGGCGGGAGCCCCCCGGGCGACACAGCGCCACGCGGGTGCGGCTCGCCAGCGCCCGTTCAGATCGCCAGGATCAGGGCCAAGATCGACAAAACCAGAAGCCCCATGCCGAAGATTTCACGCCGCGTCACCTCCTCGCGGAACACCAGCAGGGACGCCAGCAAAGACAACAGCAGCTCCACCTGCCCCAGCGCCTTGACATAGGCCGCATTCTGCAGCGTGAAGGCGAGAAACCAGCAGAAAGACCCGCCCATGCTGGTCAGCCCCACCCAGACCGCCACCCGACGTGCCGCCCAGACCCGCGCAATCTCGCCCGGGTCGCGCAGCGCCAGCCAGACCAGCATCATCACCGTCTGCAAGCAGACCACCACCGCCAGCGTCACCGCCGCGCGCAGCACCGCGTCCGGCTCCTGCAATTGCAGCGATGCACCCCGATAGCTGACCGCTGAGAACGCAAACAGCACCCCCGACCCCAGCCCCAGCAGCGGGGCGCGGCCGCTCATCTGACGCCAGAGCCCTTTGGGGCCGTCCTTTGTCTTTGACAGGACCAGCACCGCGACCAGCCCGATCAGGATCGCCAGCCAGCCCAATGCCGAGACCTCATCCCCCAACACCACCAGCCCAACGATGGCGGTCTGGATCACTTCGGTTTTCTTGAAGGTGATGCCGACGGCGAAATTGCGTTGCTTGAACAGCGCCACCACGCAGACCGTGGCCAGGATCTGCGACAGCCCGCCGATGGTGGCAAAGCCCCAGAACCGCAGCGACAGCGCCGGCAGCTCCGCTTCCGTGCTGGCCACATAGGCCCAGAGCGCCAGCAGGATCACCGGCGCGGAATAGACAAACCGCGAAAACGTCGCCCCCGCGGCGCTGAGGGTGACCGCGCTCAGCACCTTTTGCAGCATGAAGCGGATGGTCTGAAACGTGGCGGCGGCGAGGGTGACGGGGATCCAGAGCGGCATCGACGAACCTTGGTGTCAGACTATCACATGCCGCTCTTGTGCCCCCTTACTCCGGCGATTTCCAGAGCGGATGCGGCACCGGATCCTTGGCCCGCAGGGCAAACTGCCGGAACACGCTGGCATAGCTGGTCAGCACATAGCCGTCATTGCGGGCCTGAAACCGGCTGCGGTGACGCCGGTAGAGAGCCGGCAACCGGTGCCAGGCAACGCCGGGATAGAGGTGGTGCACAATGTGGAGGTTGTTGTTCAGGAACAGAAACCCCAGCACCATCCCCAAAAGGCCGCGGCCTTCGACGATCGCGGTGCGGCCATGCATGTCCTCATGCGCGCGATGCTCCAGATAGGTGCGAATCTTCAGCAGCGCGAGGCCGATATAGGCCGCACCCAGATAGGCCAGCACCGGCAGCGCCGACAGCGACACAACCCACAGGACCAAGGCAGCGCCCAGTGCATGCAGCGCCCAGTCGCGCAGGATGCCCGGCGTGCCCCGGCGCATCAGCCGCCAGTCCATTTGCATAAAGCTGATCTGCCCGATCACCGGCCCCAGCAGCATGCGCCCCAGTAGCGTGTTGTTGACCCGCAGCAGACGCTGACGCCAGGCGGGCAGCTGCGCCCAGACCTCCGGGTCCTGGAAATTGCTCTCCGGGTCGTCATAGGGATCGGTCAGGTTCTCGTCCTGGTGATGTTGCAAATGGGTGTCGCGAAAGCGGCCATAGGGCACCGCGAGGTTCAGCGGCAGGAATACCAGCGCTTCATTCAGGCGGCGGCTGCGGAAGGGATGACCATGCAGCACCTCGTGGCAGAGCGAGGAATGCAGCGCCACCGTGACCCCGGCCAGCCCCACCGCCAGCACGGTGGAGAGCTGCGCCAGACCAAACAGCGCCCCGGCCCAGACACAATGGCAGGCCACGATCAGCGCGAAGGTGCCCCATTCGGGATGCGCCGGCAGCGCGGCGCGCGCCGCGACATCTGCGGGATCGACCGCCTCGGCCGCCGCGCCCCCCGCCCCCTGTGCAAGCGGGTCGTTCAACAGCGCGGCCAGTTGCTCTTCCTCGGTGAGGTCACGCATGCCGGTGGCCTCCGGTCTGATGGCCAAGCCGGCCCCAGGAAATGCGCGCCCAGACCCGCTCGTAGATCAGGTATGTGGCGAACCCCAGCGCGGTATTCACTGCGGCCATCTTGCCGCCCGCGCTGACAGAGCCGGTGGCGAGAAATCCCACCAGCGTCATCGAGACCAACCCGATCACATTCCATACGACAGCCTTCACGAGGGAGCGCCCACGCGTTTCCATAATGCCTCCTGATTTTTTGTGTGTGGTCACATTAGCAAGAGCCGAAGCTGTGCAGAATTCCGTATGTGATTAACAAAATCCATCAATGGTGATATAAGTCACCACATGAGGGAAAATATCGACAAGCGTCTGCGCGCCACGCAGTTTCGGGACCGTCTCAATCGCGCCCTGCGCGACAGCGGCCTGAGCCAGAGCGCCCTGGCGCGGGAAACCGGTGTGGACCGGTCCACCATTTCACAGCTGCTGACCGACGAGGGCGCGCGCCTGCCCAACGCCCATGTGGTGGGCGCCTGTGCGGCGGTGCTCGGGGTTTCGGCGGATTGGCTCCTGAGCCTGTCGGACCGACCGGAGAGCGCCGCCGAGCTGCTCGCCTCCTCGATCGCCATGACCGAAGCCCCCCGGGCGCTGGTGGACGAACGCATCTACGAGTGGCACCGGGAGGCGGCGGGCTACAAGATCCGCCACGTGCCCGCGACCCTGCCCGACATGCTGAAGACCCGCGCGGTGCTGGAATGGGAATACGCGCCGCATCTGGGGCGCACCGCCGATCAGGCCATCGGCGCCTCGCAGGACCGGCTGACCTGGATGCAGCAGGCGGGGTCGGATTACGAGATCGCCATGCCGATCTACGAGATCGACAGCTTTGCCAAGGGCGTGGGCTATTACGAGGGGCTGCCCGCAGAGATCCGGATCGAGCAGCTGGAACACCTAGAGCAGCTGACCACGCAGCTTTATCCCCGGCTCCGGATCTATCTCTATGATGCCAAGCGGCTCTATTCCTCGCCGCTGACCATATTCGGCCCGCTGCTGTGCGTGTTCTATGCTGGCAGCCACTATATGGCCTTTCGCGACCGAGAGCGGATCGAGACCTATACCGGTCATTTCGACCGGCTGGTGCGCGAGGCGGACATCACGGCCCGGCAGATGCCGCGCCGGGTGCGGGCGCTCAGGGCGCAGATCGGGGGAACGTCGTGATGCGGCGCGCGGGGTCGCCCTACTGCCGCCCCTCACGCGCGCGCTTCAGCATCTTGCCGATGGTGAACGACGTGCGCGGCGCATAGACGTAGCGGGTGCGTTCCGTCGGGGTGGCGCGGCTGCGCATCCGGGCAAGGCCAAAGACGATCAGCCCCGCATGGCCCACGGCGATAAACACAAACAGCGCGCCGGGGCCGAAGGCCTCGATCAGGGCGGAGGCCAGAAGCGGTGCGGCGATGGCGCCGCTGGCATAAAAGAACATCAAGGCCGCCGACAGCTCCACCCGTTCTTCGGAGGTGGCAAAATCATTGGCGTGGGCGGCCGAAACCGAGAAGATCGGCACCGTGGTAAGCCCGAAAAAGGCCGCCGAGACCATGATCGCCAGGGTGCCGCCGCCGCTTGCCGGCAGGGTCACCGCGCAGGCCAGCATCGACACGCCCGATAGCCAGATCAGCACCCAGCGGCGGTCGAATTTGTCCGCAAGCCAGCCCACGGGGTATTGCGCCAGCGCCCCGCCCAGAACAAAGGCCGCGAGGAAAAAGGCGATCTGGTCGATCATCAGGCCGACCTCCTGGCCGTAGATCGGCCCCACCATCCGGAACGATGCGCCGCTGAGCGCCGAAACCAGGACACCGGCCACGCCAAGGGGCGAGCAGCGCCATGCCAGCCCGGGGCGCAGGCGCGGCGCAGAGGGCATCTTGGGCTGGCTGGCGCGGGTCATCATCAGCGGCAGCAGTGTGGCACAGCACAGGATCGCCAACAGATTGTACGAGATGTAATTTGCGGGTGGCAGCACCGCGATCATCAGCTGCGCCGCCAGCGAGGCGCCGGTATCGGCAATCCGGTAGAGCCCCGAGGTCCGGCCCCGGTTTTCATTGGTGACCTTGGCGTTCAGCCAAGCCTCGATCACCGTGTAACAGCCCGCCACACAAAGGCCCGAGGCAATCCGCATCGCCGCCCAGGCATAGGGGTTGTCGGTGAGCGTATGTGCCAGCAGCCCCATTGCACCAAGCGCCGTGCAGACCGCAAAGGCGCGCGAATGCCCGACGCGCCCCATCAGCCGGGGCGTCCACCAGCAGCCGATGAAAAAGCCCAGGAAATGCGCCGAGCCCAAAAGACCGATCTGGCGGTTGTCGAACCCCATCGCCGCACCCGAGAGCGCATCCAGTGGCCCCACGCCCCCGGTAGAGAGCTGGAGCAGAATGACGGACAGAAAGAGGGCGGCAAAAGAGAGGATCGTGCGCATAACAGGCCCGACCATACGGATTCGTCCGGCCGGTGCAGTCGTGTTTTCGACGGGCGGGGTCGTTTTTCTGGTGCTGTGGCCAATCCGGCGCGGATGTGCCCCCTGCCCCGCGCGGCGCCAGCCGTCTCAGGCCGCTCGGCACAGCGCCGGACGCCACGGCAGGCATCGCACCGCCGCACCGCTGCGTATGTGACCGCACGCCGGTCCGGCGGCGCGCGTCCCTGATGATGTCGCCGGGACTACCAGTGATAGGGCGACAGCGGACCCTGAGCGTCCATCCAGCCGTCGAGGCCCCCCTTGAGGCAATGCACATTCTGCAGCCCCATGGTCTCGGCCTGATGCGTGCTCAGCGCCGAGCGCCAGCCGTTGTCGCAGTAGAAGATGAACATCTTGTCGCGGCCAAAGACCTCCCGCGCGAAGGGGCTGTCCTGATCGAGCCAGAATTCCAGCAACCCGCGCGGGCAGGAATGCGCGCCGGGGATGACACCGGTCTTTTCCAATTCGCGAAAGACACGGAGATCGATGAATTCGGCGTCGCCCGCCTCTTGCAGCTGTTGCGCATCCGTGACCGGGACGAAGGAAATTTCGGCCTCTGCTTCTGCCACGAGATCCTGATGGGTCTTGGTGGAAATGAAAGTCATGCGTGCCTCCTTGGTCTGGAAGGGGATGCGAGAAGTATACCACGGCACACAACCTGAACGCGCAACAAAGCTACCAAATGGTTAATGTTTGGGCAGGTCGGGGGCATCTGCTTGCATCGCGTCCCCGGCGGGTTAGGGTCCGCGCGACACCGCATTGCAGGAGAGCACGAGATGAAGATGAACCGGCTTGGCCGCACCGACATGATGGTCACGGATCTGTGCCTGGGCACCATGACCTATGGCACCCAGACCGACGAGGCGGATGCCCACGCGCAGATCGACATGGCGCTGGATGCGGGGATCAATTTCCTCGATACCGCAGAGATGTATCCGGTGAACCCGATCCGGTTGGAGACATTGGGGCGCAGCGAGGAGATCCTCGGCAGCTGGAATGAAAAGACCGGCCGGCGGGGGGAGTACATTCTTGCTACCAAACATTCCGGCGAGGGATCGGTGGCACGTGACGGCGCGCCGATCACGGCCCAGACCATCGGGGCAACGGTCGAGGCGTCTCTGAGGCGGCTGAAGACCGATTACATCGACCTCTATCAGTTCCATTGGCCCAACCGCGGCAGCTATATGTTCCGCAAGAACTGGACCTATGATCCGACCGCCTCAAGCTATGACCGCGCGCAGGTGATTGCGGATATGGAAGACTGTCTTGGCGCGTTGCAGGCGCAGGTCGACAAGGGCAATATCCGCGCCTTTGGCCTCTCGAACGAGAGCGCCTGGGGCACGGCACAATGGCTGCGTCTGGCCGAAGAGGGCAAAGGCCCGCGTGTGGCTTCGATCCAGAACGAATACTCTTTGCTGTGCCGTCTCTATGACACCGATCTGGCGGAGCTGAGCCATTACGAGGATGTGGGGCTGTTGTCCTTCTCGCCCTTGGGGGCGGGCTATCTGACCGGCAAGTATCAGGGCGGTGCGGTGCCGGACGGGTCGCGCAAGTCGATCAACGCCACCATGGGCGGGCGTCAGTCGGATCGGGTGGAGGCTGCGGTGGCGGCCTATCTGGCGATTGCCGCCGATCACGGGCTTGATCCGGTGCATATGGCGCTGGCGTGGTGCCGGACACGGCCCTTTATGGCCTCCGCAATCTTTGGTGCGACGGATGTGGACCAGCTGGCGCATATCCTGGAGGGCGCTGATCTGGAGCTGGCGCCGGAGGTTCTGGCCGAGATCGACCATGCCCATCGTGCCCATCCGATGCCCTATTGAACAACGGGAGGGGGCGCTGCCCCCTCTTGCCCCAAGGGGCAATTCACCCCCGAGATATTTATAAAAAGCTGAAGGGGCTAGTTGGTGCTGTGGCTGGCGTGGCTATTGGCCTGCAGCGCCGGATAGCTTGCGAAGGCCGTCTCTGCCCCGCTCTGCCGGAGTTCACGCGCCGACAGGCCATGGGCGGTGCGGAAGGCGCGGGCGAAGGTGGATTGCGAGGTGAAGCCGGTGGCCACTGCAATCTCCATCAGGGGCAGGTTGGTGTCGGTGACCAGACGGCGGGCCTCGGCCAGGCGCAATTGCAGGTAGTGGTCCTGCGGCGTTGTATTGAGGCGCAGGCGGAATTGCTGTTGCAGGCTGCGGGGGCTGGTGCCCAGAACCTCGGCGATTTCCGCCAGGGGTTTGGGGTCGTCCAGAGCCGCTTCCATGATCGCATTGGCCTTGGCGGTGAGGGCGTTGTGTTTGTGATGGCCAAGACGGCTTTGTCCGCGCTGGGGCGCGGAGATGCCGTCGTAGAGGAACAGCCCGGCAACGCGTGAGGCAAAGCCGTGGCCGTGGCGCGCGCCGATGATATGCAGCATCATCTCGATCGCCGGCGTCGCCCCGCCGGAGGTCATGCGGCCCTCGGAGACGGTGAAGCGGTCGGTGCGGCAGTGAATGTCGGGAAAGCGGGCGGAGAAGTTTTCCAAGTCTTCCCAATGGGTGGTGGCGGCATGACCGTCCAGCAACCCGGCTTCGGCCAGGAGCCAGGGCCCGCCGTCGATGCCCGCAAGGGTGGCGCCGGTGCCTGCGATGCGGCGCAGACCGGCCAGCAGGCTTGGGGTGGCGTGGCGGGCCAGTTGGAAGCCGGCCACCACGATCAGCAGATCACAGCCATCCAGCCGCGCCAGCGGTGTGGTGGGCACGGTGAGGCCGGAGGTGAGCATCGGCGCCTCGGCCGTGGCGCTGATATAGTCCCAGTCGAAGGCCGCGCGTCCGGCCAGCCGATTGGCGGCACGCATCGGGTCCACCGCCGCGGCAAAGGAGAGTGTGTTACACTCATCCATCACCAGAACGGCGGTCTTGAGGGGGCGGTTCTCCGGCTGGAGGATGTTTTTTGCGGATTTCATCAACTTCGATTCGCTTCGCGTAAACTCTTGCCGCCAAGGCTGAGCGAGAGTCAGGATCAGCGCAAATTGGAATCCGGGGAGAAGCCTGGGGATAACCCGTGGCACAACCCTGTACATCAGAGGGAAAATCAAAAATGCCGCTTTCCATGAACCGCGAGGTCTTTATCACCTGTGCCGTGACCGGCTCCGGAGGGACGCAGGATCGCAGCCCGCATGTGCCCCGCTCGCCCAAGGAAATCGCCGACAGCGCCATTGCCGCTGCCAAGGCAGGCGCGGCGATTGTGCACTGCCATGTGCGCGATCCCGAAACCGGCGCGCCCTCGCGCGACCTTGGGCTGTATCGCGAGGTCACCGACCGTATCCGCGACAGCGACACCGATGTAGTGCTGAACCTGACCGCCGGCATGGGCGGCGACATCACCTTTGGCGGGGTGGAGAGCCCGCTGCCGGTGAACACGGCGGGCACCGACATGATCGGCGCCACCGAACGGGTGGCGCATGTGGCCGAGTGCCTGCCGGAGATCTGCACGCTGGATTGCGGCACCATGAACTTTGCCGAGGCCGATTACGTCATGACCAACACGCCCGGCATGTTGCAGGCGATGGGCAAGATGATGACGGATCTGGGCGTGAAGCCGGAGATCGAGGCCTTTGACACCGGCCATCTGTGGTATGCTAGGCAGCTGGTGAAGGATGGTGTCCTTGAGGCGAACGCGCTGGTGCAGCTGTGCATGGGGGTGCCATGGGGTGCGCCCAATGACCTCAATACCTTTATGGCGATGGTCAACAATGTGCCTGATGATTGGAACTGGTCGGCGTTCTCGCTGGGCCGCGATCAGATGGCCTATGTGGCGGCCTCGGTGCTGGCGGGCGGCAATGTGCGTGTAGGGCTGGAGGACAATCTCTACCTCGACAAGGGCGTGCTGGCGGAGAACTGGCAGCTGGTGGAGCGTGCTGGCACCATCATCTCCAACCTCGGTGCCCGGGTGATTTCCCCGGCAGAGGTGCGCACGCGGCTCGGGCTGACCAAGCAAGCGCCCGTCGCGAAATAGTCAGAGGTCGAGGAAGGGGGAGCGCCGGTCTGGCCCGTCGAGGGCCAGACCGGCGCGGATCCTGGCCGCAGGCCAGGACCCCCGCTCAACTCCACCCTTTTGTATTGAGGACAACGAGATGAAAACAGCAGCAATCATCGGCGGCGGTGTGATCGGCGGCGGCTGGGCGGCGCGCTTCCTTCTGAACGGGTGGGACGTGCGTGTCTTCGATCCCGACCCGGAGGCGGCGCGCAAGATCGCCGAGGTGATGGAAAACGCCCGCCGCGCCTTGCCGGGCTTGGGCAATGTCGCCCTGCCGCCCGAGGGCACGATGACCTTTCACGACACCATCGAGGCAGCCGTTCAGGGCGTCGACTGGGTGCAGGAAAGCGTGCCGGAGCGGCTAGATCTGAAGCAGAAGGTTTATGGCGAATTGCAGGCGCATGTGCCGCGCGGCGCGGTGATCGGCTCGTCAACCTCCGGCTACAAACCCTCGCAATTGCAGGAGGGGTTCACCAACGCCGCGCAGATCCTGGTCGCGCACCCGTTCAACCCGGTCTACCTGATGCCGCTGGTTGAGGTGGTCACCACCGAGGCAAACAGCCCGGAGATTATCGCCAAGGCCAAGGAGATCATCAACGCCATTGGCATGTATCCCTTGCACCTAAAGAAGGAAATCGACGCCCATGTGGCGGATCGCTTCCTCGAGGCGGTCTGGCGCGAGGCGCTCTGGCTGGTCAAGGACGGCATCGCCACCACCGAGGAGATCGACAACGCCATCCGCTATGGCTTTGGCATCCGCTGGGCGCAGATGGGCCTGTTCGAGACCTATCGCGTCGCAGGTGGCGAAGCCGGGATGAAGCATTTCTTGGCCCAGTTCGGCCCGGCGCTCAGCTGGCCCTGGACCAAGCTGATGGATGTGCCGGACTACAATGACGCGCTGGTGGACCTGATCGCCGGTCAGTCCGACGCGCAATCCGGACATCACTCGATCCGCGAGCTGGAGCGCATCCGCGACGACAACCTCGTGGGCATGATGCGCGCGCTGGGCGCCAACGACTGGGGCGCGGGCGCGCTTCAGAACGCACATGATGCGGCGCGCATGCAGGAGGCGGGACTGGCGCGCAGCATGGATGACCTTGCCGATCTCGCACAGCCGATCCTGACCCAAAATCGCACCGTGCCGCTCGATTGGACCGACTACAACGGTCATATGACCGAGAGCCGCTATCTGGATGCGTTTGCGCAATCGACCGACCGGCTGATGGAGATCATCGGCTGTGACGCCGACTATATCGCCTCTGGCGGCAGCTATTTCACCGCCGAGACCCACATCCGCCATATCGACGAGGTGCACGCGGGCCACCCGATCCAGGTGAGGACCCGGGTCATCATGGGTGCGGGCAAGAAAATGCACCTCTGGCACGAGATGTATGAGGGCGACCGGTTGCTGGCGACGGGGGAGCATATGCTCTTGCATGTGGACCTGAAGACCCGTCGCTCCGCCCCGCCCGCGGCACAGATCGAGGCCAATCTGACGAAGATCGCGGCGGCACATGAAGCACTGCCTGCGCCCGAGGGACTGGGCCGCGCCATTGGTGCGCCTCGGTGAGCAAACCTGCCCGGGCGCTGTAGACACAAAAACGGCGGTGCGCGGTGTGCCGGCTGTGGATCAGATAGGAAGGGCTAGCCCGTGGCCGGCCCTTCCTGATGTCTCAACGCATCCGTGCACAGTATCTCAGTGCACCTCTAAATCTCAGTGCACCTCTGAGGCCTTCGCTGCATCGGTGGCCTCCGGATCGGACGCGACGTCGGCAGCGACTTCGGGGGCGATGTCAGTGCCGTCCAGCATGCCATTCACCACGCCGGACACGCCGTCCTCCATGGAAATGCCCAGCTCACGCCCCAGCGTTTTCAGTGCGGGCATCTGCACCGCCATGCCCATGATGGAATCCAGCGCCTGATTGACCACGGGTTTGTCGCCAGAGGCCCCGGCGCCGGCACCTGCGCTGCTGTAGGCCGCGCCGCCGCCGACGCCACCGACCTGATGGATCTTGATCGAGTCGATTTTCTCGGCCGGTTTCACCATCTCTGCAATGATCGAGGGCATCGCCTCGATGCGGGCGAGGTCAACCTTCATGCGCACCAGTTCCGGCGAGAGCGCATTGTCGGCCTCGACCAGCGCGCGTTTACCTTCGGCCTCCGCCAGCATGTCGTTCTTCTTGGCCTCCGCGCGAATGTTAAGCGCATCGGCCTCGGCCTGGGCTTCCTCGCGGCGGGCTTCGGCGCGGTCGGCGGCGGCTTCTTTTTCGGCCTGTGCGGCCAGACGAATGCCGGTGGCCTGACGTTCCGCCTCGCGGGCAGCCTCGATCAGAACGATCTGCTTCTGACGCTCGGCCTCGGCCACCTGACGGGCGGTTGCCACGGCTTCGGTTGCTTTGGTCGCTTCGGCGCGGGCCATATCCGCCGAGGCGCGGGCGCGGCTTTCTTCCTCGGACTTCTGCGCAATGATGACCTGACGTTCCTGTTCGGCCACCTCAAGCTCGCGCTCCTTGGTGATCTCGGCCTCGCGGATCTTGCGCTCGCGCTCGATCTCGGCAGAGCGGATGGCTTCCTCACGGGCGATGCGGGCGCGTTCGGTTTCACGCACCGAGTCCTCGGTCCGGGCGGCGATTTCCGCCTCCTGCGCCACGCGCATGGTTTCCACCTGCTGCATCTGTTCGATACGGGCCTGCTGTTCGTCCTGATCGATCAGCAGTTTCTGGCGTTCCCCTTCCATCGCGGCGCGGCGCACGGCGACCTCCGCCTCCGCATCGATCTGGGCGCGTTCTTTTTTCGAGGTGGCGATCACCTCGGCCAGTTTGCGCATGCCCACCGCGTTAAAGGCGTTGTTTTCATCCAGCGCCTCAAACGGTGTCTGGTCGAGCGCCGTAAGCGAGACAGATTCCAGCGACAGACCGTTTTTCAGCAGATCCTCGGAGACTGCGTTCTGCACCTCCTGCACAAAGTCGGCGCGGTTTTCATGCAGCCCGTCCATGGTCATCTGTGCGGCCACCGCGCGCAGACCGTCGATGAGCTTGCCTTCGATCATCTCGCGCAGCTGTTCCACATCAAAGGTCCGGTCGCCCAAAGTCTGTGCCGCGCGCGAGATGCCTTCTTCGGTGGCCATCACCGAGACGTAGAATTCCACGCCCACATCGACCCGCATGCGGTCCTGGGTGATCAGCGCAGCCTCGCCCGAGCGCTGCACCTCCAGACGCAGGGTCTTCATGTTGACGGGGCTGATTTCATGCAGCAACGGGATCACAATGGTCCCGCCATCCATGATGACCTTTTTGCCGCCCGAACCGGTCTTCACCAGGCTCACCTCGCGGGTGGCGCGGCGGTAGAGTCGCCCCAGAACAAGCCCGATCAGGGCCACAAACATCAATATGGTGATCACGCTCACCAGCAGGAATGAAAAGTCCATCCCAAACCTCCTTCAGGTCAAAGTTACGTTTAAATTCAAGGTGGGGCTGCCCCCGCGCGGCTCAGTCAGAAAGCGGCACGAGAACATATCGTTCGGCGCGTCGGTCACGGATCACCAGCACCTCGGTGCCCTGGGTGATCTCATCCTGATCGCTCAGAGGTTCGGCGCGCAGGTAATGGGCGTTGCCAAAACGGTCCATGACGCGAACCTCGGCGGGGCGCCCGCGCGAGGCGGTGCCCTGGGTGACGGTTCCTCGGCGGCGCCCGAGGGACCCTTCGGACAGGGCTTCGGTCTTGGTCTGTGGCAACAGCCGCGCAAAGACCGCGCCGAAGCCACGCGCAAACCACAGGGCCAGGATGCCCGCGGGAATTGCCACCAGCCCAGCCGGGGCAAAGATCTGGAACAGATCCCGGAGGCTGAGTTGCAAGGCCATGCCCGACAGGCCAAAGGCCATCAACGCAGAGCCGAGCCAGATCAGAAAGGGCATGCGCCCGATGCCGAGCCAGCTGAGCACGCCGCCCCCGCCGGAGACCTCTGGCGCGGTTGCGGGGGCTTCCGCCTCCAGCCCTTCCAGCCCGTCGATGTCGAGCGCATCCAGATCAACGCCATCCAGCGCATCCAGATCGACGCCGCCAATATCGAGATCCGCATCCAGCTCCACGCCGCCGGGACCCTCCAGATCGGCGTCGCTGTCGCCGGCCAGAAGGCTGCCCCCGAGCAGCAATGCCAGAACTTCCATCCCCACCAAACTAAGCAAAAGCGCCAGTGCCATGGTGAAAGGGGCAAAGGCCCCGTCGAGAAGAAGATCTGTCATCCGTATATAAAATCCAACTTGTATGCCATTGTATGCAATCTATATGTTCACGCACCCGTGAGGATTCAAGGGATTGGGGTTCAAAATCGCCCTCAACCTCCTGCAAGCGCCCTTGGGGGTCAAGGTGAAGAGCGCCGCCGGCGCAGCAGATTTGCCGCTTTCTTCGCGCTGCCGGATCACATGGGGTTTTCGTACCTTCCCGCATGGGATAGACGAGCGGCCAGACAAGCGACGTGGATGGACGATATGGCCCGAATTCTCATCACCTCGGCACTGCCCTATATCAATGGGATCAAGCACCTCGGCAACCTCGTGGGAAGCCAGCTGCCTGCCGATCTCTATGCCCGCTACAACCGGGGGCGCGGTCATGAGGTGATGTTCCTCTGCGCCACCGACGAACACGGCACCCCCGCCGAACTGGCTGCTGCCAAGGCGGGCAAACCCGTGGCCGACTATTGCGCCGAGATGCACGAGGTCCAGGCCGACATCGCCAAGCGGTTTGGCCTGTCGTTTGACCACTACGGACGCTCCTCCAGCCCGCAGAACCACGCGTTGACCCAGCATTTCGCGGGCAAGCTGGAAGAGGCCGGGCTGATCACCGAAGTTTCGGAAAAACAGGTCTATTCCAACGCCGATGGCCGCTTCCTGCCCGACCGCTATATCGAGGGCACCTGCCCCAACTGCGGGTTCGAGAAGGCGCGCGGCGATCAATGCGAGGAATGCACCAAGCAGCTCGATCCGACCGACCTCATCAACCCGCGCTCGGCGATCTCCGGGTCCACCGACCTTGAGGTGCGCGAGACCAAGCACCTGTTCCTGCGCCAATCCGCAATGCGCGACCAACTGGACCAGTGGATCGACTCCAAGACCGACTGGCCGGTGCTGACCACCTCGATCGCCAAGAAATGGCTGCATGACGGCGATGGGCTTCAGGACCGGGGCATCACCCGTGACCTCGACTGGGGCATCGCGGTCAAGAAAGGCACCGAGGACTGGCCCGGCATGGAAGGCAAGGTCTTCTACGTCTGGTTCGACGCGCCGATCGAATATATCGCCGCTGCTGGCGAATGGGCCGAGGCACACGGCAAATCGGATGCGGACTGGGAACGCTGGTGGCGTACCGACAAGGGCGCGGATGACGTGAAATACGTCCAGTTCATGGGCAAGGATAACGTCCCCTTCCACACCCTGTCCTTCCCCGCGACCCTGCTGGGATCGGGCGAGCCGTGGAAGATGGTGGATCACCTCAAGTCGTTCAACTACCTGAACTATGACGGCGGCCAGTTCTCCACCTCGCAGGGGCGCGGTGTGTTCATGGATCAGGCGCTGGAGATCCTGCCGTCGGATTACTGGCGCTGGTGGTTGCTGTCCCATGCCCCCGAAAGCTCTGATGCGGAGTTCACATGGGAGAACTTCCAGCAATCGGTGAACAAGGATCTGGCGGATGTGCTTGGCAACTTCGTTTCGCGCATCACCAAATTCTGCCGCTCGAAATTTGGCGAGCAGGTCCCCGAGGGCGGCGCATGGGGCGAGCAGGAACAGGCCCTGATCGAGGAGCTCTCCACCCGCATCGGCGCCTATGAGCGCCACATGGAAGCGATGGAAGTGCGCAAATCGGCGCAAGAGCTGCGCGCGATCTGGGTTGCGGGCAATGAATACCTGCAATCTGCCGCGCCGTGGTCGGTGTTCAAGGAAGACCCTGAACGCGCCGCTGGTCAGGTGCGTCTGGGCCTCAACCTGATCCGCCTCTATGCGGTGCTGTCGGCGCCCTTCATCCCCGATGCCTCTTATCGCCTGTTTGAGGCATTGGGCACCGAGGATCGCAGCTGGCCCGAAGACGTCGCCGCAGCGCTGGCCGCCCTGCCCGCAGGCCATGCCTTTACCGTGCCGGAGGTGCTCTTTGCCAAGATCACCGACGAGCAGCGCGAGGAATGGCAGGCGCGTTTTGCCGGCGGACGCGACGCCTAAACCCCGCGCATACATGCAGAGAACAAAGAAGAGGCCGCCCTGTTCCGGGCGGCCTTTTTGCATCTGCGCGCATCAGAGGGCAATCTGTTCGCCCTCGTTCAGCACGTGAAGCGACCAGCCGGGGGAGCGGGCTTGGTGCAGGCGCTGCATCACCTCCGGCCCTTCGCGATAGAGGGAATAGGTTGTGTGGTGCACCGGCAGAACCGAACGCGCGCCCACTTGTGCGGCAAAATCCATCGCCTGCGCCCCGTCCATGGAAATTTGCCCCAGCGCGCCCTCGCCGCCGACCGCGCCGATATGTGGAATGAACAGATCCGGAGTGTCTTGCTGGGCCAGCGCCTGCGCCACCGGTGCGGCATGGAACGTATCGCCCGCCCAATACAGACGCTGCACCTGCGCGCCACGGCGGGCCTCGATCATATAGCCGTTGCCAAGCCCCAGCACCGCCGAGATTTGCGGATTGAGCGAATGCACCGCAGGCAGGGCGGTGACCCGGACCTCACCACTGGGGCCGTTGAACACACGCGTCGCCCCGTGCCGCACGGCCTGTGCGCCATAGCCCTGCTGCCGCAGATGCTCCGTGTCATGCTCCGGTGCCAGCAAGGGCAGGCTGCGGTCCAGCCAGGCTTGGGCTTTCTGGTCGAAATGATCCTCGTGCAGATGGCTCAGGAGCACCAGATCCGGGCTGCTGTGCTTCAGCCCCGGAAAGGGCGTCAGCCGGGCGTGGGTCTTGATGTTTGGGCCTTTGGCAAGGTCAAACATCTCATTGGGGTCCCCCATCACAAAGGCCTCTTCTCCCTCGCCAAGGCAGGGATCGGTGAGAATACGCAGGCCTGCGGCTTCGATCTCCATCATCGCGCCCCCCAGCCAACGCACCGACAGGGGGGCCGCCGCACTGCGCACGGTGGCGGGCAACAGGCTCGCTGCGGCAACCGCAACACCGGATTTTAAAAAGCTACGTCTGTTCATCTGCTTCTCCACTTTTGATGAAGCGGATGTAACCCCTCGCATAGGGCGAAATAATCGCCATAATACCGCAGACACTAAACGAGATAGTCGTGCAATGAACGATCTGCAAAACATCGAAACCTTCGCCGAAGTGGCGGGCCAGTTGAGCTTTGCGGGCGCGGCGCGGCGTCTGGGTCTGCCGCCCTCGACCGTCACGAGCCGGGTGCGGGCGTTGGAACAGAGCCTCGGCGTGCGCCTCCTGGATCGCACCACCCGCAGCACCGCCCTCACCGCCGAGGGCGCGGTGTTTCTGGAGCGCTGCCAACGGGCCTTGGCCGAGATCGAGGCGGCACGCAGCCTTGTTTCGGCCGATGTCAGCGCCAGCGGGCCGGTGCGGCTGTCGGTGCCGACTGCCCTGCCGATGGATCGGCTGGCCCGTCTCATCCGGGACTTTCTGGCGCGCCACCCCAAAATCCATGTGGACATCACCGTTGAGGATCGCGCCACCGATTTTGTCCGCGACGGGATCGATGTGGCCCTGCGTGGCCACCGACCCGGCGGCGCGGATCTGATTGCGCGGCTCCTGTCGCAGATGCCGGTGCATCTGGTGGCCCCACCGGGGCGGCTGCGGGACGAGAGCCTACCGATCCTCGGCCCCCTCACCCGGCACCTGAACAGCACCCCGCTGCCCGGACAGGCCCGTTGCGAATCCTTTGCACTGGCGCGGGAACTGACGCTGGCCGGTGCCGCCCGCGCCTGTCTGCCACTGTCGCTTTGTGAAAAGGATGCCGCAGCGGGCACGGTGGAGATCGCCGCCCCGCCCCCCGGCGTCGAATCGCAGCTTGGTCTTTACCTCGTCTATCAGGATCGCCGCCACCAACCCCAGCGCGTGCGCCTGTTCATAGACGCGCTTGTGGCCGAATTTTCCGCCACGGGCGGCTCGTCATAGGGGTGCGGAACCGCGCCGCAGCCGGGGCCATAGCGGCCCGCGCCCTGGTGTTGTCCGACCCTGACGCCGCCGCCACCTTTGGATAAGTCAAAGAAAACAGGCCGGATATGAAACCATTTGACATATCCGACCAAATAAATCAGGAATAGGGCAATCCAGCCAACCTGTGCATCACACGGGCCAGCCGACAACCTGAACCTTGCGTCCCGCACATGTTGAACCTCTCTGGCCAAACACCCACGCACAGTGACCGCGACGCAGATCCGCTGCCGGTGTCGGATCTGTGGCACAACGTCCTGTCGGGAGAGGTGCCGCAGCAGAGCTTTTGCTTTGAGTGGCTGTTCGACAAGGTGGAGCAGAAACAGAGGTCTCCCCGATGAGCAACCTGAAACCGATTTCCCAAGAAGACATTGCCGCAGCCGCACAACCGGAAACCTACCCGACCTACCACGCCGAGGATCTGACCCGCGGCGGTGTGCAGGCCCGCATTCTTCTCAATGGTCAGATCTATTCGCTGCGCATCACCCGCGCCGGCAAACTGATCCTGACCAAGTAATTCACCCCACGCGCAACAGCGCCACAAATACCAAAGTTCCAGCGAGGATATACTTCATGAAAACGCCGCTTCTCACCGGTGCCGCCATTGCGGCTTTGACCGTAGGCACATCGGCCGCTTTCGCCGCGTCCAAGGCCGATGTTCTGACCAATTACGCAAACATCGCCGAGGCAAAATACGAAGACAGCCTGATCACCGCAAAGGCACTTCAGGCTGCTGTTGATGCGCTGATTGCGGACCCTTCGGCTGAAAACCTTGAGGCCGCAAAACACGCCTGGCTGGCGGCGCGCGTCCCCTATCAGCAGACCGAAGTCTATCGTTTCGGCAATGCCATCGTCGACGACTGGGAAGGCAAAGTGAACGCATGGCCGCTGGATGAAGGCCTGATTGACTATGTGGACGCCTCCTATGGTGGCCCGACCGACGAAAATGCCGCCGCAGCGCTGAACGTGGTTGCCAACCCAGAGTTCACCCTCTCCGGCGAGACAATTGACGCCTCCGACATCACGCCCGAGCTGCTGGCCGAGACCCTGCACGAGGCCGACGGTGTCGAAGCCAATGTGGCAACCGGCTACCACGCCATCGAATTCCTGCTCTGGGGGCAGGATCTGAACGGCACCGAGCATGGCGCGGGCGAGCGCGCATGGACGGACTATGCGGCGGGCGATGACTGCACCAACGGCAATTGTGACCGCCGTGGCGCTTACCTGAAAGCGGCGACCGATCTGCTGGTGTCCGATCTTGAGTGGATCACCGCACAATGGGCCGAAGGCGGCGAAGCGCGCGAAACCGTGCTTTCGGACGAAGACGCAGGCATCACCACGATCCTGACCGGCATGGGGTCGCTGTCCTATGGCGAACAAGCGGGCGAGCGGATGCGTCTTGGCCTGATGCTGAACGACCCCGAGGAAGAGCACGATTGCTTCTCCGACAACACCCACAACAGCCACTACTATGACGGTCTGGGCATCCAGAACGTCTACCTGGGCGAATATGTGCGGGTGAACGGCGATCTGGTGTCCGGCCCGGCGCTGGCCGATCTCGTCGAAGCCGCGGATTCTGAACTGAACGCGGAACTGACCGGCAAACTCTCCACCACCATGATGAAGCTGGGCCGCATCAAGACGGCAGCCGAGGCCGGCTTCTCTTATGACCAGATGCTGGCGCAGGGCAGCGAAGCCGGCGAGGCGCTGGTCATGGGCGGCGTCGAGGCGCTGGTGGATCAGACCCGGTCGATCGAGCGCGCGGTTGCCGTGCTGGAACTGGACACCGTCGCCATCGAGGGCTCCGACTCGCTCGATAACCCGTCGGCCGTATTCCAGTAATTCAGATCAGGTCCCCGATCTGACAGGAGTCGCGCCCCGTGCGCGGCTCCTTCTTTTTTGCGCGCGCCAGTCGTCATGATGTGAGGCACTCACGATTTCCTGAGCAAATCAGTCTTATTTATCCTTGAAAACTTATTCTTTTGCTCAGATATTGAGGCAAGCAAGTAGCCTATAGAATCTCTTGGGATAAAAGCCCCGTCATGATCATCTGCCACTGCACTGCGATCTCGGATCACGACATCCATTCGGCCATCGACTGGATGCGCGCCTCTGACCCGCAAACCATTATAACTCCTGGGAAAATCTATCGCGCCCTCGGCAAGAAGGCGGATTGTGGCGGTTGCATGACGCTCTTTCTGGACACCATGCGCGCCAACGCTAAGGTTAGTGTACCTGCACATCTGCAGAACCTACGTACAGCCATTTCTCCGGAGAGCAATTATGAAGGGCGACCCCAAAGTCATCGACTATCTCAACAAGGCGCTTAGGAGCGAGTTGACCGCTGTCAGCCAGTATTGGCTGCATTATCGCCTGCAGGACGACTGGGGCCTTGGTCACATGGCCAAGAAAAGCCGCGAGGAAAGCATCGAAGAGATGCATCACGCGGACAAGCTGATTGATCGGATCATCTTCCTTGAGGGGCATCCCAATCTGCAAACGCTGGATCCCCTGCGCATCGGCCAGTCCCCCAAGGAAACGCTGGAGTGCGATTTGGCCGCGGAACAAGAGGCCCGCGACCTCTACAAGGAAGCCGCCGAGTACTGTAGGACCAATGGTGATTTCGTCACCGAGGAGCTGTTCAAAGAGCTGCTGGCCGACGAAGAAGGCCATATCGATTTCCTGGAGACCCAGCTTGAACTGCACGACCGCGTTGGCGCCGAAAACTACGCGCATCTCAACGCCTCCAAGATGGAC
Organism: Epibacterium sp. ABV4_022; assembly: GCF_056159345.1. Taxonomy (NCBI): domain Bacteria; kingdom Pseudomonadati; phylum Pseudomonadota; class Alphaproteobacteria; order Rhodobacterales; family Roseobacteraceae; genus Epibacterium; species Epibacterium sp. ABV4_022. Next base: position 1,227,270 of record NZ_JBSWVA010000001.1, on the reverse strand, counting down.
AACGCCGAGTAATTCGGCCTGTGTCCTCGGTGCGGCCTTCGCTCTGGTGCTGGCCGCACCGCTGCATGCAACCGACCGCGCCGCCGCGCCGCCCCCGGATGGCCTTGCGGAGCCGCATCTTTCCGTTCTGCCCCGCACCAAGGACGAAACCAGCCGCATTGCGCGCGTCACCGCCCCTGCGGAGGACTTCACCGCACCCGAGCCGTTCGAGGACCTCCCCGCCGGGGCCGCCACCCTGCCCTATCGCAACGACCGCGAGGCATTCAGCGCGCCGCCCGTGAACCTGACGTTTGAACAGGGTCTGGAGTTTCGGCTGGGCGAGGCCTTGTTTGACAAACTCTGGGTGTTTTCGCCATCCTCGACCCGCGCGTCCGATGGGCTTGGCCCGGTCTACAACGCCCGCGCCTGCCAACGCTGCCACATCCGCGATGGGCGGGGACATCTGCCCGAAGGGCCGGACTATCGCTCTGCCTCGACCTTTCTGCGCGTCTCCATTCCCGGCCCGGTGCCCCCTATGTTGCGCGCCATTCCCGACTATATCGGCATGTCGCCAGAGCCGACCTATGGCTGGCAATTGCAGGATTTCTCCAGCCCCGGCGTTGATCCCGAATACCGCCTGTCTGTGACCTACACCGAGGAAGAGATCACCCTGAATGGCGGCGAGGTGGTCCGCCTGCGCAAGCCCACGTTTGAAGCCACCGCGCTGAAATACGGCCCCCTGCATGCCAAGGCGATGCTCTCGCCGCGCGTGGCGCCGCCGATGATCGGTCTTGGCCTGCTGGAGGCGATCCCGGCGGCTGATATCCTCGCCCTTGCCGACCCCGACGATCAGAACGGCGATGGTATATCGGGACGGCCGAACCTTGTGTGGTCCAAGGAATTTGGTCAGGTGATGCTGGGGCGCTTTGGCCTCAAGGCGGGCACCGCCACCATCCACGAACAATCCGCTGCGGCGTTTTCCGGCGATATCGGCATCTCGACACCATTGTTTCCGCAGCCCTATGGCGATTGCACGGCCTTGCAGGACGCCTGCCGCAGCGCGCCGCACGGCGACGGCGACGTGCGCGTCACCGAAATTGACCAGCCCAATATGGATCTGGTCACCTTCTACAGCCGCAATGTCTCGGTGCCGGCGCGCCGCGATCTGGACGCCCCCGAAGTGCTGCGCGGCAAATCCGTGTTCTATGACAGCGGCTGTGCCAGTTGCCACCGGCCCAAATTTGTCACCCACCGCCTGCTTGATCGCCCCGAGCAGAGCTTTCAGCTCATTTGGCCCTATTCCGATCTGCTGTTGCACGACATGGGCGAGGGCCTTGCAGACAACCGGCCCGAAGCGCGCGCGACCGGGCGCGATTGGCGCACCGCACCGCTTTGGGGGATTGGCTTGACGCAGCAGGTCTCAACCCGCGCCACCTTCCTGCATGATGGCCGCGCCCGCACTTTGCTGGAAGCCATCCTCTGGCATGGTGGAGAAGCTCAAGCCGCCCGCGACACTGTTGTCGCCTTGCCCCCTGATGATCGCGCCGCCCTTATCACCTTTCTGGAGTCTCTTTAATGTCTGTCTTGTCTCGTCTGGCGTCCACCACCTGCGCCCTTGTTGCCCTCACCGGACTGGCACGCGCGGATGCGCTCACGGATGCGGTGATCGACCAGCACATCCTGCCCACCTACGCGCGTCTGGCCACCGAGACTGCCGAATTTGCAACCCTTACAGACAGCGACTGCGCCCCCACATCAGAGGCCGTGCGCACCGCTTGGGGTGAGGCCTTTGACGCATGGGTTGCGGCAAGCCACCTGCGTTTTGGCCCCTCCGAGGCCGACAACCGCGCCTTTGCCATCGCCTTCTGGCCCGACAGCCGCTCCAAGACTCCAAAGGCTCTGCGCAGCCTGCTGTTGGACAGTGACCCGGTGGTCAACACCCCCGAGGAATTCGCCACAGCCTCGGTCGCGGTACGCGGGTTTTATGCGCTAGAGTACCTCTTTTATGACCCCGCCTATGCGGATCTGACCTCCCCGGACTATGCTTGCGCGTTTGTCAAAGCGGTCGCGCAAGATCTGTCGCGAAACAGCGCCGCGATTTTGACCGAATGGCAAGAGGACTACGCCAACAAGCTGCGCTACCCCGATGACCGTTACCGCAGCGATGAGGAAGCGCATCAGGAACTGTTCAAGGCGCTCACCACCGGACTGGAGATCCTCGCCGATATGCGCCTTGGCCGCCCGCTTGGCACATTTGACAACCCGCGCCCCAATCGCGCCGAGGCCCGCCGCTCTGGCCGTTCTTTGCGCCATGTGCAGATCCAGCTGGATAGCCTGCGTCAGCTGGCACACCTCCTGTCCGAAGGCGATCAAGACCTCTCGCAACATCTGACACAGCTGTTCGACAAGGCCGACCGCCACGCCGCAAACCTTGCCGATGACCCCAGCTTTGCCGGGGTGCGTGATCCGCAACACCGCTTTTTGCTGGAAACGCTGCAACAGGATGTACGCGAGATCAAAGACATCGCCGCACTGGGCCTTGGCCCCAAGCTGGGGGTGGAGGCCGGGTTCAACGCACTGGACGGCGACTGACCCGACACTTCACAACCCGTTCCGATCCAAGACAGGAGTTCACAAATGCCCTCTCGACGCGGCTTCATTGCAGGCCTGATGGCCAGCAGCATGGCCCCTTCCGCCACCTGGGCTGACGCGGGCGCGCCCGCCTATCTCTCTGCGGGCAAGGACGAGTTGGGACTGTTTGTGGTCGCGGGGCTCTCTGCGGCGGGCGAGGTGCTGTTTCGCCATGCATTGCCCGACCGGGGCCATGCTGCCAGCGCGCATCCCACCCGGCCAGAGGCGGTCGCCTTTGCCCGCCGACCGGGCCGCTTTGCCGATGTGATCGACTGCCGCAGCGGCGCGCAACTGGCGCGGCTGGAGCCACCGGAGGGGCATCACTTCTACGGTCACGGCGTGTTCTCCCCCGAGGGCGAGGTGATGTATACGACCGAGAATGCCTTCGAGAGCGGCGAAGGCATGATTGGCGTCTGGAACGCCCGCGATTATCGCCGCATCGGCCAGTTCCCCTCCGGCGGCATCGGCCCGCATGAGATGCTCTTGCGCCGCGACGCCCCCGGTCTTGTGGTGGCCAATGGCGGCATCGAGACCCACCCGGATACTGGCCGCGCCAAGCTCAACATCCCCTTTATGCGCCCAAACCTCAGCTATCTGAGCCTGTCGGGTGAGATACAGGAGCAGATGGAACTGCCTTCGGATCTGCACAAAAACTCCATCCGCCATATCGCGGTGCGCAGCGATGGCACCGTGGGGTTTGCCATGCAATGGCAGGGCGATCTGGGCGCGGACGTGCCGATCGTGGGCCTGCATCACCCCAGCGACGCGCCGCGCCTGATGGCGGCGGACGACCCGCGCCTGCGCAACCTCAATGGCTATGGCGGCTCCATCGCGTTTTCTGGCGATGAGACGCAGATCGCCGTGACCTCGCCCCGGGGTGGCGTGGTGCAGGTGATGGACTGCGCCAGCGGTGCTTTACTGGCCGAACATGCGCTCCGGGATGTCTGCGGCCTTGCGACCCGGCGCGAAGGTTTCCTAGCCAGCACCGGAACCGGAGCCGTGGCGCGGATCGGCACAGAGGTCGAACACCTCGCCACCGCGCCGCTGGCCTGGGACAACCATCTGATCCCGCTCACCTGAGAGCACGCAGTGCGGCCCCGACCTCGGGTGGGGGTGAAGCCCCCTCCCGTGGGGGAGGTCGGGGGCTGCCCGACCTTCGTCCGGGCGAAACCCAGTCAAAACTCCGAGAGCAAAACCTCCGCCCCTTCCGCATCCGCGCGAGGGGCTTTCGTTTTGCGCCACACGCACACGAGAACGAAATCCATACGTGACAAAACGCGTGGTGTTCTCTATATGCATCCATGAAAAGGAAAGCTCATGGACGCAAGCGACCGCCAAAACGAAATCCTCTCCCTGCTCACGCAGCAGGATCGTGTCGAGGTAGAAGATCTTGCGCGCCGCTTTGGCGTCTCTTTGCAAACCGTGCGCACTGACCTGCGCGATCTGTCTGCTCGTGGCCAGCTGAGCCGCGTCCATGGTGGCGCCGTGCGCATCAGCTCTGCCGCCAATCGCGGCTATGCCGAGCGCCGCAGCCTCAATGCCAGCGGCAAACGCGCGATGGCCGCATTGGCCTCCGATGTGATCCCTGAGAACTGCTCCATCGCGCTCAACATCGGCACCTCGACCGAACAGGTGGCGCGCGCGCTCTCCGGTCACAAGGGGCTGACGGTCCTCTCCAACAATATCAACATTATCAATATGATGATGGGGATGGAGGCGCGAGATCTGATCCTTGTGGGTGGCACCATCCGCCAAAGCGACGGTGCCATTGTCGGCGAAGAGGCGGTGGACTTCATCAACCGCTACAAGGTCGACTACGCCGTCATCGGCGCCTCTGCCATGGACGCGGACGGTGCAATCCTCGACCACGACGCCCGCGAAGTCTCCGTCGCCCGCGCCATCCTCAGAAATGCCCGCACGCGCATCCTGATGTGCGACGGCAGCAAATTCGACCGCTCCGCCCCCGTGCGTATCTGCGCCCTCGCGGAGCTGGATTTTGTCATCACAGACCGCCCTGTTCCGGCAGAGTTTGCCGAGGCCGCAGAAGCGTCCGGCACCCGAATCCTGATCGCAGACGGCGGCCCCGAAACCGAAAGCAGCGAAAATGACTGATACGCCCAAGACCTCCGACATCACCGACCTGTTCATCATCGGCGGCGGCATCAACGGCTGCGGCATTGCCCGCGACGCCGCCGGTCGCGGCCTCTCCGTGACATTGGCCGAAATGAACGACCTCGCCTCAGCCACTTCCTCGGCCTCGACCAAACTGTTCCACGGCGGCCTGCGCTATCTGGAATATTTCGAATTCCGTCTGGTGCGCGAGGCCCTGATCGAACGCGAGGTGCTGCTGCGCGCCATGCCGCATATCTCATGGCCGATGCGTTTCGTGCTGCCTTTCCACAAGGACATGCGGTTCGACAACACCACGCCGACCTCCAAACTGCTGACCACCGTCATGCCATGGATGAAAGGCCGCCGCCCTGCATGGCTGATCCGGCTGGGTCTTTTTATGTATGACACGCTTGGCAAACGCGGCATCCTGCCCGGCACCGCAACCGTGGACCTGACTACGGATGAGGCAGGCAAGCCCTTGAACTCCAAATTCAAAAAGGCGTTTGAATATTCCGACTGTTGGGTCGAGGACGCCCGCCTCGTGGTGCTCAACGCCCGCGACGCCGAGGCCCGTGGTGCCGAGATCATGACCCGCACCGAGGTCGTGAATGCCACCCGCCACGCGGATCACTGGGAAATCCACCTGAAGGATCTGGCCACCGGCGCAGAAAGCACCCGCCGCGCCAAGATGCTGGTCAACGCAGGTGGGCCATGGGTGGCGGATGTGCTGCGCCAGAAGCTCGGACAAAACAGCCGCGAAAACGTGCGCCTCGTGCGCGGCAGCCATATCGTGGTGCCAAAACTCTACGACCACGGGCGCTGCTACTTCTTTCAGGGGCAGGACGGGCGCATCATCTTTGCCATTCCCTATGAGGAGGATTTCACCCTCATCGGCACCACCGACGCTGATCACCCCGATCCCGAGACCAAACCCATCTGCACCGAGGAAGAGCAGGACTATCTGGTGAAATTCGCGTCGAACTATTTTGACACACCCGTGACACGCGATCAGATCGTCTGGACCTATTCCGGCGTGCGGCCGCTCTATGATGACGGCGCCAGCTCCGCCTCCGCCGCGACACGCGAATATGTGCTGACGCTCGACAAGACACAGGCCCCGCTGCTCAATGTCTTTGGCGGCAAGATCACCACCTACCGCAAACTGGCCGAGGCGGCGCTGGATAAAATCAACGAGGTCTTCCCAAGCCTGCCTTCGGAGTGGACCGCAGGTGTGCCCCTGCCCGGCGGCGATTTCCCGGTCGAAGATGTCACCCGCTTGCGCGAAAAACTCGCCGCCGACTATCCCTTCCTGTCGGCCTACGCCACCCGCCGCCTGATCCGCGCCTATGGCACCGAGGCCTGGGCCATTCTGGGCGACGCCAAGGCGCAGAGCGATCTGGGCGAGAGCTTCGGCGCGACCATCACGGCCCGCGAACTCGACTGGGCGATTGCCCGCGAATGGGTGCGCACGGGCGAGGATTTCCTGTGGCGACGCACAAAACTCGGCCTGCGTCTGGACCCTGATGCGCGCGCAGCGGTCGACGCTTATATCCAGTCCCGCGTCACCGACTAACAAAACAGACCAACAGAAAAGAGGGGCACAGCGCCCCTCTTCACATTTTTCCAAATACCTCGGAGCGCGAGGCAGCGCCTCGCATCCCCGCTCACAACGCGCGCTGAGGTTTCAGAATTCCACGCCCTTCTGCGCCTTCACCCCGGCCCGGAAGGGATGCTTCACCTGCGCCATCTCGGTCACAAGATCGGCGATCTCGATCAGTTCTTCCTTCGCGTTGCGCCCGGTCAGCACCACATGGGTCATCGGCGGTTTATGCTCGACGAGGAACTCCAGAACCTCCTGCAAATCCAGATATTCATAGCGCAGCGCGATGTTGATCTCGTCGAGCAGCACCATGGTGTTCTTCTCATCGAGGATCATTTCCTTGGCCTTTTCCCAGCCCGCGCGGGCTGCCGCAATATCGCGGGCCTTGTCCTGCGTTTCCCAGGTGAATCCCTCGCCCATCGCGTAGAACTGGCACAGATCCGAGAAATTCTCCTCGATCAACGTCCGCTCGCCGGTCTGCCACGCGCCCTTGATGAACTGCACCACCGCCGAGGGCATGCCATGGGCGATGCAGCGCATGATCATGCCGAATCCCGAGGACGACTTGCCCTTGCCGGGGCCGGTGTGAACGATGATCAGACCCTTTTCGCCATCCTTGGTTTTCATCATCCGATCTCGGGCGGCTTTTTTCTTTGCCATCTTGGAGGCATGGCGTGCCGCTTCTTCGTCGGAGATGTCGGTTTCGCTACTTGCGCTGGTCTGATCGCTCACGGGGTCGCTCCTGCTGTTTGGCCCCATGTCTTGACAAAGAGTGCCCCCATGGCGCAAGGGATTTTCGTTGGTTCCCGAAGGTGACACCCTTCGGGCGAAGAGGGAATGTGACAAGGCACGCCGCAGCGCGCCCCAAGCACAGCCGCCCCCGCGACCGTGACCGGAGAGGTCTCCCGACGCCACTGGCGCACCCCCAGGGGGGCACCGGGAAGGCGGGACGACCGTCAGCGCCCCACCCGGGTCTGGCATCCGCAAGCCGGGAGACCTGCCAGCGCGTGTGAAACCGGCGGACGGGGTGTGCCGCGACCGGTTGAGGGCCTGCCACACGTGGCACGCGCCCCCATCTGGCCTGCCCCGCCTCGCCGCTGAGGAGGAGAAAAGGCCGCATGGGAGAGACCCCCAGCCAGAGCCCGGAGCCGGTTGTCCTGACCGTCTGCACCACCTGTCGCCAGACCGGCAGCGATCCCGAAGCCATGCGCCCCGGCCGCATCCTTGCCGACCGTCTTGCGGGCAGCGCGCTGCCCGAGGGCGTCACCGTGCGCGGGGTCGAGTGCCTCTCGGCCTGCACGCGGTCCTGCACGTTGCATCTCTCCGGGGGCCCTGCGCGCTGGAGCTATATCTACGGCGATCTCGACCCGGATGCCCATCTTGAGGATATCCTCGCCGGTGCGGCCGCCTATGCCGCGACCGAGGATGGGTTTGTGCCATGGCGCGAACGCCCGGTGGTGTTTCGCAAACAATCCATCGCCCGCATTCCGCCCGTCTCCATGCCAAGCGTCGCGCTGACCCCGACGCCTGCACCCGAGCGTCACGACTCTTCCAGTGACACCCCAGACACGCCTGCCACCGAGCTTGCGCAGGATTGATCCGAAAGGCCTATTTCACATGACCACATTGAACAAGATCCCCGTCACCGTCATCACCGGCTTTCTCGGCGCTGGCAAAACCACTCTGATCCGTCACCTGATGCAGAACCCGCAGGGCAAGCGCCTTGCCGTGGTGGTGAATGAGTTTGGCACCGCCGGTGTCGATGGCGACATCCTGAAATCCTGCGCCGACGAGAGCTGCCCGGCGGAGAACATCATGGAACTCGCCAATGGCTGCATCTGCTGCACCGTGGCCGATGATTTCATCCCCACCATCGAGAGCCTGATGGCGCTGCCCGAGCCGCCCGAGCATATCGTCATTGAAACCTCCGGTCTGGCACTGCCAAAGCCGCTGCTCAAAGCCTTCGACTGGCCCGCGATCCGCTCGCGCATCACCGTGGACGGGGTGATCGCCCTGGCCGATGCCGAGGCCGTCGCCAAGGGCCAGTTCGCGCCGGATCTGGACGCCGTGCAGGCCCAGCGCGAGGCGGACGACAGCCTTGATCACGAAACACCGCTGTCCGAGGTCTTTGAGGATCAGATTTCCTGCGCAGACATCGTACTGTTGTCCAAGGCCGATCTGGCCGGTGAGGCCGGCGTCGAGAAAGCCCGCGCCGTGATCGAAGCCGAGGCCCCGCGCAAGCTGCCGATCCTGCCAATGACCGAAGGGGTGATCGATCCGCGCGTGATCCTGGGTCTTGGCGCTGCCGCCGAAGACGATCTCGACGCGCGCCCCAGCCACCACGACGGCCATCACGATCACGAACATGACGATTTTGAGTCCATCGTGGTCGAAATGGGCGAAGTTTCCGACCCCGAAGACCTGCAAAAACGGATCATCGAGATGGCCCGCGCCCGCAACATCCTGCGGGTGAAGGGCTATGTGGCCGTGGAAGGAAAACCGATGCGAATGCTTGTACAAGCGGTGGGCGAACGCCTTCGCGCGCAATACGACCAACCCTGGGGCGCACAGGAGCGCAAGACCCAGCTGGTGGTGATCGCCGAGCATGATAACATCGACACAGCAGGCATCCACGCCGATCTCGGGGCCTGAGTTTCTATGCGGGCGAAGTGGAAACACATCGTTTTCGTCCGGCCGAGAGGCCGGACAGCCCCCGACCGCCCCCCCGGGCGGGGGCTTCTCCCCCACCCGCGGTCCGGGGCTATCCTTGGCGTGTCCAAACGGAGCTAACCTCATGCACGTCGTCTTCCGCGAAAGCCACGGGCTCGGAGAAACAGACACCCCCTATGACGTCGGGCAGACCCCCGGCGATCTGGTGGTGCTGTCCTTTTCCGACAGCGATCTCGGCGCCTTTGCGGCGGGCTGGCATCGCGCGGACGGCAAACTCCCCTCCACTCGGCTTGCCAATCTGGTGGCGCTCAAACACCCGCTCTCGGTCGATGTTTACGCCGAGCAGACGCTGGAGGGCGCAAAGGGTGTCCTGGTCCGGCTGATCGGTGGCGAAAGCTACTGGTCCTACGGTCTGGCCACGCTTCAGGATCTGGCCCGGCGCAAGGGGATCGCGCTGGCGATCCTGCCCGCCGACGGTCAGGAAGATCCGCGCCTTGATGAGCTGTCCACCCTGCCGGTTTCCACTCTGCGCCGCCTTCAGGCGCTGTGCGATGCGGGCGGTGCTGTCGCCGCGCAGGCGGCACTGGCGCAGCTGGCGCTGGCCTCCGGCCTCTATGCCAGCCCGGTGATCGGCAAGAAAACCGTGCCGGATTTCGGGTTCTACGACCCCGAGCGCGGCGCGCTGGATGCCTTGCCCGAGATCGACAAACCCCTGGTCCTGGTCAGTTTCTATCGCTCCTACCTGACGTCTGCCGACACCGCCCCTGTGGATGCGATGATCCATAGCCTGCGCGGGCGCGGGTATGCCGCCTATGGCGTTTTTGCACCGAGCCTCAAGGTCCCCGAAGCGGTCGACTGGCTACGCGCGGAACTGCCCGCCCTGAACCCCGCCGCGCTCATCAACGCCACTGCCTTTTCCGCGCAGGGGCGCGATGGCAGCACCTCCCCGCTGAGCCTCACGGGCTGTCCGGTGTTTCAGGTGGCGCTGTCCACGGCGCGGCGCAAGGATTGGGATCTGGCGGATCGCGGTCTGTCGCCTGCGGATCTGGCCATGCATGTGGTCCTGCCAGAGGTGGACGGTCGGCTGTTTGCCGGTGTTGTCAGCTTCAAATCCCCCACCAAGCGCGACCCCGATCTGGAATATTCCCGTTTCACCCATCGCGCCGATCCGGAACGAGTAGAGGCGGCGTTGGATCGCATCGAGGCGCATCTGCGGCTCGCCCGCCAAACGCCTGCCGACAAACGCCTCGCGCTGGTGCTCTCGACCTATCCGGGGCGCGATTACAACCTCGCTCACGCGGTGGGGCTGGACGCACTGGCCTCTACGTCCGAAATTCTGCGCGCCCTTGCGACCGAGGGCTATGACGTCACCGCCGAGGCAGACCTTGGCGCACGCCTCTCGGATGAGACGCTGACATGGCCGCTCTCGGACTATCTCGCAGCCCTCGCCCACCTTCCCGCCCGCTTGCGCGAGAATCTCACTGCGGCTTGGGGCGCGCCCGAGCAGGACCCCGCGATCAGGGACGGCCTCGTGCACTTTCGCGCGCTGCGTGCGGGCAAGGCACTGATCGCGCTGCAACCCGAACGGGGGGACGTGCACGCCCGCGATGACGACTATCACGACCTCGACCGCACGCCGCGCCACAGCTATGTCGCCTTCTATCTCTGGCTCAGGAGGCAAGCAGATGTGCTGGTGCATGTGGGGGCCCATGGCACGCTGGAGTGGCTGCCGGGCAAGGCGGTGGCACTCTCGGGGCAATGCTGGCCCGAGGTGCTGGCGGGGGATCTGCCCGTGATCTATCCGTTTATCGTCAATGATCCGGGCGAGGCCGCGCAGGCCAAACGCCGCTTCGGTGCCATCACGCTGGGCCACATGCCGCCGCCTTTGGCACAGACCACGCTGCTCGACGGGATGACCCGCCTGGAAAGCCTCTTGGATGAATACTCCACGGCCGACGGTCTGGATCCTGCGCGCCGCGACCGGCTCATCGCCGACATCCGCGCTGAGGCGCAGGGCACCGGCGTCGAAGAAGATCTGGGCATCCCCGCCGACGCCTCGGCGGCAGAGGCGATCACCCGCATCGACCGCTTTGTCTGCGACATCAAGGAAAGCCAATACGGCGAGGGTCTGCATATCTTTGGTCAGGGCGATCACGGCGCGGCAGAGCTGCGCGGGGTGCTGGATGCGCTGGCGGGCAAGCTGGTCTCCCCCGGCCCGTCTGGGTCGCCCTACCGGGGGCGCTCGGATGTGATGCCCACGGGGCGCAACCTCTTTACCACCGATCCCCGCGCGGTGCCGTCGCGGGCGGCGCAGGCGCAAGGGGTCAAGCTGGCAGAAGAGTTGCTGCGCCGCCACCTGCAGGACCATGGCGACTGGCCGCGCGGGTTGGTGGTGGATCTCTGGGGCTCTGCCACCATGCGCACGGCGGGCGAGGAATTTGCCATGGCGCTGCATCTTGCGGGTCTTGCCCCGCAATGGGACGCAGGATCCGAGCGTGTTTCGGGCTTTGAGATTATCCCGCTGGCCCTTCTGGGCCGTCCGCGCATCGACGTGACGCTTCGGGTGTCCGGCCTGTTTCGCGACGTGTTTCCCGGCCTTGCCCAGATGTTCGAGGCCGCCGCCGCCGCGCTGAGTGCCCGCGAAGAGGACCCAGGCGACAACCCCTATCTTAAGACCACGCCGCGCGTCTTTGGCCCCAAGCCCGGGTTATACGGCCTTGGCATGACCCAGCATCTCGATGACTACTCCGAAGAGGCCCGCGCGGCAGCGGGCGAGGCTTGGCTTGCGGCCTCGTCACATGCGATTGACGCAAAAGGGGACATCCACGAGGCGCGCGCGGCGCTTGAGGATCGACTGCACAGCGCAGACAGCTTTGTACATCTGCAAGATCTGGCGGAAACGGATGTTCTGGTCGCCTCGGACTATGCCGCCCATGAGGCTGGTTTTGCCGCCGCGATGAAACGTCTGGGCGCTGAGGCCCCGGCGCTTTATCACATGGACGCCACCCGTCTGGACCGCCCGCAGGCGCGCAGCCTGCAGGAGGAAATCGCCAGGGTGACCCGCGCCCGTGCCTCTGACCCGCATTGGGCGACCTCAATGATGAACCACGGCTTTCGCGGTGCGGCAGAGATTGCGGCAACGCTGGATCACATGGCGGCCTTTGCGCATCTGGCCCAGGTTGTACCTGCGCATCTCTTTGACCTCTATTTTGAGGCCACATTGGGGCGCGACGATCTGGTGGCGTTTCTGGAGCGTGAAAACCCCGCTGCCCTTCAGGCCATGCGGGATCGGTTCAACGCCCTGCGCGACGCAGGGCTGTGGGTGACGCGGCGTAATTCGATCCTTGCCACGCTTGAGGGCGCGGCATGAGCACCGCCCCCAAGGTCTATGGCTGGTGCCCCGGCGCGCTAAGGCCGATGATGTCCGGCGACGGGCTGGTTGTGCGCATCCGCGCGCCACTGGGGCGGCTCACGTCTGAGCAGGCCAAGGCCGTCGCGGATCTCTCCACGCGCTACGGCAATGGGGTGCTTGATCTTTCGGCGCGGGCGAACCTGCAACTGCGCGGCGTCCGCGAGGCCAGCCATCCCGCCCTGATCGCTGCGCTTCAGGATCTGGGGTTGGTGGACCAGGACGCCCATGCCGAGGCACGCCGCAATATCCTCATGACGCCCTTCTGGGCGGAGGGAGACTGCAGCCACCAGATCGCCTTGGCGTTGACAGAGGGCCTCGCACAGGCCGAGGACTTGCCCCTGCCCGGCAAGTTCGGCTTTGCCGTGGACGCAGGTCCGGCCCCCGTATTGCAGGGCGCCGCTGCCGATATCCGCATTGAGGGTGCAGGCGACAGGCTGACCGTGCGCGCGGACGGTGCCGATGTGGCGCTGGAGGTGCGCGAAGACGATGCCGCAGCCGAGGCGCTGACCCTCGCGCGCTGGTTCCTTGACCAAGGCGGCGCGTCGGAGGGCCGGGGCCGGATGCACGCCCTGCTCGCGCGCCGCGCAGCCCCCGCGTCGCATACCGCAGGTGTCGCAAGAGGCGCTTCGCGGCCCGCCCCCGGCCAGACCCACAGCGGCGCACTGGTTGCGCTGGAGTTTGGCCAGATCACCGCCGAGACCTTCGCCGCGCTTGCCGATCTCGGCCCCCTGCGCCTCACCCCCTGGCGGATGCTGCTGATCGAGAACGCCCAAGACATCGCGCCCCTGCCCGGCCTGATCCACAGCGCAACGGATCCGCGCCTGCGGGTGAGCGCGTGCACCGGCGCACCCGGGTGCCTGCAGGCGCTCTCTGAAACCCGCGCGCTGGCCCGCGACCTCGCCCCGCATCTGCCGGAGGGCACCAGCCTGCACATCTCGGGCTGCGCCAAGGGCTGCGCCCATCCCCAACCCGCGGATGTGACCTTGACCGCCACCGGCACAGACCGTTTCGACCTTGTTCGCAATGGCCGCGCAGACGACCGCCCCTTGCGTTCTGATCTCTCTGCGCGCACCCTGCGCGCTGCGCCGCACCTTCTGACGAAAGACACCTGACATGCTGCACACCTATGAGACCGATGGCGCCAAGATCTATGCCGAGAGCTTTGCCACCATCCGCAACGAAGCCAACCTCGCCCGCTTCACCAAAGACGAGGAGGTGGTGGCGGTGCGCATGATCCACGCCGCGGGCATGGTGGGGCTGGAGGAACATGTGCAATTCTCAGACGGGATGGCCGAAACCGCCCGCGCGGCACTGGCGAATGGCGCACCGATCCTCTGTGATGCCTATATGGTCTCCGAGGGGATCACCCGCCCGCGCCTGCCTGCCGACAATGAGGTGATCTGCACCCTGCGTGACCCCAAAGTGCCGGAAATGGCCCGCGAGATGGGCAACACCCGCTCGGCGGCGGCACTGGAACTCTGGCGTCCGAAACTCGACGGGGCCGTGGTCGCGATCGGCAATGCCCCCACCGCGCTGTTTCACCTTCTGAACATGCTCAAGGACCCTGCCTGTCCGCGCCCTGCCGCAATCATCGGCTGCCCTGTGGGCTTTGTCGGCGCGCGCGAATCCAAGGAGGCGTTGATGGAGGATCTGCCGGTGCCCGCGATGATCGTCAACGGCCGCCTTGGGGGCTCTGCCATCACGGTTGCCGCAGTGAATGCGCTGGCATCGTGGAAAGAATGACTATGAACGCGCCCAAAACCGGCAAAGTCATCTGCGCGGGCCTCGGCCCCGGCGATCCGGACCTGATGAGCGTCAAAAGCTGGCGCGCGCTGCAAGGCGCAACCCATGTGGCCTATTTCCGCAAGGCAGGCCGCGCAGGGCAGGCCCGCGCCATCGTCGAAGGCATCCTGCCCGAGGGCGTCACCGAGTACCCGATGGAATATCCGGTCACCACCGAGATCCATTTCTCCGACCCCGAGTATAACCGCCAATTGGCCGCGTTTTATGACCAATGGGCCGACACATTGGCCGAGATTGCGGCGACGGACACGGTGGTGGTGCTCTGCGAGGGCGATCCCTTCCTTTATGGGTCGTTCATGCATCTGCACACCCGCCTTGAGGGCCGCGCAGAGGTGGAAATCATCCCCGGCATCACCGGCATGTCCGGCTGCTGGACCGCCACCGGCCAGCCGATCACCTGGGGTGATGATGTTCTGACCGTGGCGATGGCAACCCTCTCGGAAGAAGAGCTGACCAAACGCATCTCTGAGACTGACGCGCTGGTGGTCATGAAAATCGGCCGCAACCTGCCCAAGCTGCGCCGCGCGCTTGAGGCTGCAGGCCGACTTCAGGACGCATGGCTGGTGGAGCGCGGCACCATGCCGAGCCAGACGGTGCAAAAGCTCACCGAGATCACCGGCGACGTGCCCTATTTCTCCATCGTGCTCTTGCACGGGCAAGGACGTCGCCCATGAGGGATGCGCAAAAAGGCTGGGTGGTGATCGCGGGGCTTGGCCCCGGTTCAGAGAGCATGGTGATCCCCGAGGTGCAGGAGGTTCTGGCCGAGGCCACAGACGTGGTTGGCTATATCCCCTACGTGGAGCGCATCGCGCCGCGCGCGGGCCTGACCCTCCATGCCAGCGACAACCGGGTTGAGGTGGACCGCGCCACGCAGGCCCTGCAGATGGCGGCAGAGGGCAAACGCGTGGTGGTGGTCTCCTCCGGCGATCCGGGGGTTTTCGCCATGGCATCGGCGGTGTTTGAAGCACTGGAAGACGGGTCCAAGGCGCAGCCCGCGTGGCTCGACCTAGACATCCGGGTGCTGCCCGGCATCACCGCCATGCTGGCGGCCGCAGCGGCGATCGGCGCGCCTCTGGGCCATGATTTTGCAGCGATCAACCTCAGCGACAATCTAAAACCGTGGGAGCTGATCGAACGTCGGTTGCAACTCGTGGGTGAGGCAGGTCTGGCGATGGCCTTTTACAACCCGCGCTCCAAATCCCGCCCGCATCAGTTTGCCCGCGCTCTGGACGTGCTGCGCGCGGCCTGTGGCGCGGACACCCTTATTACCTTCGCCCGTGATGTCACCAAACCCGGGCAGGAGATCCTCACCGTACCGCTCAAGGATGCCCTGCCAGAGATGGCGGACATGCGTACCGTGGTGATCGTCGGCAATCGCGACACGCGGCGCGTGGGGCCTTATGTCTACACGCCGCGCTTTGCGCCCGGTCACCAACCCGGTCATCAAACCGGGCAGACCCCGACCGACAAGGACACCTAAGCGCCGTGCTCCAGCCAGCGCATCACCTCAGCGACAGTGCCCAGCACCGGGCGTGCGGGCACCTTGGGCCGGTCGATCATCACGACCGGCAAGGAGAGAGAGCGCGCGGCACTCAGCTTGGCCTCGGCACCTGCGCCACCGGCGTTTTTGGCCACGATATGCGTGATCTTGTGCTGGCGCATCAGGGCCTCATCGCCGGTCGCTTCAAACGGTCCCCGCGCCACAATGACTGTGGCATCGGGCAAAGACAGCGGTGCCTCCGGCGCATCCACCAGCCGCAGCAGATAGTGATTTTTGGGCTTTGCCGCGAACTCCGCCACATGTTGCTTGCCAATGGCCAGAAACACCCGCGCGCCAGCCTCCGGCAAGACGGCAACGGCACCTCCCATATCCGCCACATGGACCCAGTGATCGCCCGGCTTCGACTGCCACGCAGGCCTCTCGAAGGCCACCAGCCCCACCCCCGCCTCGGCGCAGGCCCGCACCGCGTTGGTGCTCATCTGCGCGGCAAAGGGATGGGTGGCATCGACCACATGGGTGATCCCCTCGCGGCGAAGATAGTCGACCAGCCCAGACACGCCGCCAAACCCGCCGACACGGCAGGGCAACGGTTGCGCAGCCGGGCGCGCGGTGCGGCCTGCGTAGGAAAACACCGCCTGACGCCCGGCCACCGGATCGTCCGAAACCCAGGCTTGCGCCAAATGCGCCGCCAGATGCGAGGCTTCGGTGGTGCCGCCCAGAAGCAGGAGCTTGGTCATGTCTGATCCTCTGACAAAGAGCGGTGCGCGCCCGTGGCTGACCCTGATCGGGCTGGGGGAAAATGGCCCCGACGGGCTGTCGGATGCAAGCCGTGCAGCCCTTCAGGCCGCAGAAATCATCATCGGCGGGCCGCGTCATCTGGAACTGGTCGATGCAGGCGCACGTGGGCAGGTCTGGCCCGTGCCCTTTTCCACTGCGCCGGTGCTGGCAGCACGCGGGCGCGCGACGGTGGTTCTGGCGTCGGGCGATCCCTTCTGGCACGGCGCAGGCGGCAGCCTGCTACGCGATCTGGACCGCTGCGAATGGACGTCCCACCCGGCACCCTCCTGCTTTGCGCTGGCTGCCAATGCGCTGGGGTGGAGGCTGGAGGACACGCTCTGCCTAGGCCTTCATGCCGCGCCCTATGCGCGCCTGCGCCCGATTTTGGGCCGTGACACGCAAGTGATCTGCACCCTGCGTGATGGTGCGGCAGCGGCGGAACTGGCTGCCTATCTTTGCGAGATCGGCTTTGGCACCAGCGCGATCACCGTGCTAGAGCGCCTTGGCGGACCAAGGGAGCGCATCCGCACGACCACCGCCCAAGAGTTTGACCTCACCGACATTGACGCCCCCGTCGTGGCGGCACTCACGGCGTCAGGCACGAGCCTGCCGCAGGCGTCCGGCCTTGAGGATGCACTCTTTGCCAGTGACGGGCAGATCACCAAACGCCCCATCCGTGCGCTGACGCTCTCGGCCCTTGCGCCGCGTGTGGGCGAACATCTGTGGGATCTTGGCGGCGGATCGGGGTCTGTCTCGGTGGAATGGTGCCTTGCGGCCCAAGGGGCCACGGCAACCACATTTGAGGCCCGCGCGGATCGGCTGGAGAACATTCGCCGCAATGCCGAAGACTTCGGACTGGCGCATCGCCTGACAGCCCTTGAGGGCCGCGCGCCGGAGGTATTGGACGGTCATCCCCCGCCCGATTGCGTATTTATCGGCGGCGGCGGGTCGCAGGCCCTCATTGACCACCTCTGGCAGATCCTGCCCGCAGGCACGCGCCTTGTTGCCAATGGTGTGACGCTGGAAACCGAAACCCTGCTGATGCAGGCTCATGCCAGCCATGGCGGTCATTTGCTCAAGGCGGAGATCGCCGAAGCCGGCGCCTTGGGGTCCATGCGCGGCTGGGAGCGCGCCCGTCCCGTGATCCAGTGGAGCGTCACCCGATGATGATCGCAGGCTTTGGCTTTTCCAACCGCGCCACCGAGGCAAGCCTTGCGGAGGCTTACAATGCGCTGCACACGCGCCCGGATCGGGTGGTGACCCTGCGTGCCAAGGCCGACAGCCCCGTGTTTCGCGCCTTTGCGCTGGCACAAGACCTCAGGGTCGAGACCCTTGATGAGGACCAGATCGCCGGGGTCGCGACCCCCACCCTTTCGCCGCGTATTCATGCGCGGTTCAACACCGGATCGGTGGCCGAAGCCTGCGCCCTTGTGGCAGCGGGCGCAGGCGCGCGGCTGATCCAGAGACGATGTGTGACCACGGACGGGCTTGCCACCGTGGCGCTTGCGGAGATGATAGAGAGATGACCGTTCATTTCATTGGTGCCGGACCGGGTGCCGCCGACCTGATTACCCTGCGCGGACGCGACCTGATCGCGGCCTGCCCGGTGTGCCTTTATGCTGGTTCCCTTGTCCCCGAAGCGCTGCTTAGCCATTGCCCGGAGGGGGCCAGGATCATCAACACCGCGCCGCTGTCGCTGGATGAGATCATGGCAGAGATCGCCAGTGCCCACGCCGCCGGACATGATATCGCGCGGCTTCATTCCGGGGATCTGTCGGTCTGGTCCGCCATGGGCGAACAGCTGCGCCGCCTGCGCGCGCTGAATATTCCCTATGACATCACCCCCGGTGTGCCTGCCTTTGCGGCGGGTGCGGCGGCGCTGGGAACCGAACTTACCCTGCCCGGCGTGGCGCAATCACTGGTGCTCACGCGCACGTCGGGGCGCGCCTCGGCGATGCCCGAAGGCGAAACGCTGGAGAATTTCGCCGCCACCGGTGCAACGCTTGCGATCCATCTGTCGGTGCATGTGCTGGACGATGTGGTGGCACGGCTCACGCCCGCCTATGGCGCGGAGTGTCCGGTGGCCATCGTGTGGCGCGCCAGTTGGCCGGATCAGAAGATCGTCAAGGCTACGCTTGGGTCCATTATCGAGGCGACCGAGGGCGCGCGCGGACGCACCGCGCTGATCCTCGTGGGCCATGCCCTGGGCGCAGAGGATTTCGCCGAAAGCTGCCTTTATGGTGCGGATTATGACCGCCGTTATCGTCCACAAAGTGCCGATAGCCCGTGGTCGGAATGGAGCGAAGGGGATGATTGATCGGCTGCGGATTAGAAATAAGAACAGCGCCCGAGCCTGGGTGGGTGCGAAAGCGCCCTCCCGGGGGGAGGGTCGGGCGCTGTCCGGCCTTTCGGCCGGACGGAACTTGCCGGTGCGCAGGGAGGCAACATGACCCATTTCCCCAAAGGCCTGATGATCTCCGCGCCCTCCTCTGGCACCGGCAAGACCACCGTCATGCTGGGCCTGCTGCGCGCGCTCAAGGACGATGGGCTGACCGTGCAGCCCTTCAAGAGCGGACCGGATTATATCGACCCGGCGTTTCACTTTGCGGCCGCCGGACGAGCGTCCTTCAACCTTGATACATGGGCGATGGACAGTGCGCTGCTTGATGCTGTCGCCACCCAGGCCCAAGGCGCTGATATCTGCGTCGGCGAAGGGTCGATGGGCCTCTTTGACGGGGTCGCCACGCGCGGCCAGTCTGGCTTTGGCTCCTCGGCAGAGACCGCGCTCAGGATGGGCTGGCCGGTGGTGCTGGTGATCGACGTGGGCGGACAAGCACAATCCGCCGCCGCCACCGCGCTGGGGTTCAAGATGTACAACCCCGATTTGCCCTTTGCGGGCGTGATCCTGAACCGGGTGGCCAGCCCTCGGCACGAGCGGCTCACCCGGCTCGGGATGGAGCGCGCGGGCGTCAAGGTGCTTGGCTCTCTGCCCCGGCGCGGGGATCTGACCCTGCCCGAACGCCACCTTGGCCTCATTCAGGCGGTGGAGCATCCAGATCTTGAAGCCGCGATTGCGGGCTATGCCGCCTTTTTGCGCGAAAACGTCGATCTTGATGCGATCCGTGCGGCGGCCAGCACCGCTGCTGCACCCGCGCTGCGCGCCCTGCCTCACCCGCCTGCGCAGCGCATCGCATTGGCGCGCGACGCTGCGTTTTCCTTTACCTACCCGCATCTCCTGGAAGGCTGGCGTGCCGCCGGGGCCGAGATCCTGCCGTTCTCGCCCCTGAAGGATGAGGCCCCCGCCACCGACGCCGATCTGGTATGGCTGCCCGGCGGCTATCCGGAGCTGCATGGTGCCGCGCTTGCCGCTGCCGAAAACTGGCGCAAAGGCATGGCAAGACATGCTGAGACCAAACCCGTGCATGGCGAGTGCGGCGGCTATATGGCGCTGGGGGAGGCCTTGATTGACAAAGGCGGCACCCGGCACCAGATGGCGGGGCTTCTGGGGCTTGTCACATCGTATGAGAAACGCAAATTCCACCTCGGCTACCGCCGTGCGGAGTTGCAGGCGCCGATGCCGGGCTTTGACAGCGGCGCCTATTTGCGCGGGCATGAGTTCCATTACTCCACCATTCTGGATGAGCCTGACGCACCGCTGGCGCGCGTCATGGACGCCGACGGCAATCCGGTCCCCGAAACCGGATCGATCAAGGGTCATGTCACCGGCACTTTCTTCCACCTGATCACCGGAGAGCACACATGAGCGGATTTGTCAGCTTTGTCTCCTCCGGGCCGGGTGATCCGGACCTGCTGACGGTCAAGGCCGTTAAACGTCTGGAGGCGGCGGATGCGGTTCTGTTTGACGACCTGTCCTCGGGTCCGATCCTGTCGCACGCGCGCGAGGATGCGGATCTGGTGGGCGTGGGCAAACGCGCAGGCCGCCCCTCGCCCAAGCAGGACCACGTGAGCCAGCTTCTGGTGGATTATGCCCAATCCGGGGCCCATGTGGTGCGGCTGAAATCCGGGGATTCCGGCGTCTTTGGCCGCCTTGAAGAAGAGATCATCGCGCTGCGCACTGCTGGCATCAAATATGAGATCATCCCCGGCGTCACCGCAGCCTCTGCCGCCGCCGCCGCTGCGGGAATTCCGCTGACCCGGCGGTTGACCGCGCGCCGGTTGCAGTTCATCACCGGCCATGACGTGACCGGCGGCCTGCCCGATCACATGAACCTTGCAGCCCTTGCCGATCCTGAGGCAACCACCGTGGTCTATATGGGCAAGCGCACCTTTGCGGCGCTGCTGTCCCTGCTGCTGGAGGCGGGCCTACCGCAAGACACGCCTGCGCTGGTGGCGCTTGGGGTCTCGACGCCCGCGCAAGAGCTGCTCCGGGTGACCGTTGACGGTCTGCCGGATCTGCTGGAGGCGATCACCTCACCGGCGCCGGTGCTGATCCTCTATGGACCGCTGGCGCAGTTGGAACCGGAAAGCGGCACGCCATGATCCATCTGAACCTGATCGGTATCGGCACCGGCAATCCCAAGCACCTGACGCGGGAGGCCATCGAGGCCATTCGATCCCAAGATCTCATCCTGATCCCCAACAAGGGGGCGGGCAAGGATGATCTTGCCGGGCTGCGGCAGGCCATCTGCGCCGACGTGCTGGCAGACTGCGCGGATCCCCCGCGGATCGCCGAATTCGCCCTGCCCACGCGAGACCCGAACACCGCGGAGTACCGCCAACGGGTCGACGACTGGCATGATGCGATTGCCGCGGTCTGGCAGTCGGCCCTGTCCGATCACCTGCCCGATGGCGGGCATGTGGGGTTTCTGGTCTGGGGTGATCCGTCACTCTACGACAGCACCATGCGGATTGCCGAGCGGCTGCGCGCGCGCCTGGACCTGCGGATGCGGGTGATCCCTGGCATCACCTCGATCCAGGCCCTGACCGCCGCCCATGGCGTGCCGTTGAACACCATCGGTGGCCCGGTGCAGATCACCACCGGACGACGGCTGCGCGCGGCGGGCTGGCCGGAGGGCTGCGACACGCTTGTGGTGATGCTGGACGGCGAATGCTCGTTCCAAAGCCTGGCCGAACAGGCGCGGATCACGATCCATTGGTCGGCCTATGCGGGCATGGACAACGAGATCAACATCTCTGGGTGCCTCTCCGAGGTGCAGGACCGGATCATCGCCACACGCGCAGAAGCACGTGCAGATCATGGCTGGATCATGGATATCTACCTGCTGCAACGCGCCCCCTGAGCACGCAGCCTCTGGTTTTCGGGATACAACAAGAAGGGCAAGGCTCCCGTCCGTCGCGGCCCCATTAAAAATGCGACCGCTCCCGTTGGGCATGGCGCCGGACCTTCCGGTCCGGCGCCGCAGCCTGTCCGCAGGACAGGCTGCCCGGCCCAACGCCAAGCGGGGTCTTGCGTCAGCAAGGGTCTGCGCGGGGGCGGGAGCGCCCCCGGTTTAAGGCCCCCCTGCGCGGATCACTCCGGGTCTGACGGCAGACCGTGCACCGCGAGGGATTTATTGCCAAATCGCTTGTCCTCGGTCACCTCGCGCCCGAACCAGGTCGGCGGCACAAAGGCCTCTGCCGCAGCCTCGTCCGGAAACTCCACCTCGACCATCTGCAAGGGAGCCAGCGCCCCTTCGAAGATGTCGAGCTCATAGCCCAGGCCATCGGGTAACGCCCCGGTCCAACGGGTCTTCTCCACCCGCCGCCCCATTGTGCCCGGCCAGAAGGTCTCGAACACCGCCGCGCTGATTTCCGCCTCCCGCTCTTCGCGCACCCGCCCGGAGCCGCCTTTCTGGGTCAGAAAGAAACGCTCTCCCTTCTGGCGCAGGCGCAGCTCGGTGCTGTCCTCCAACGCGGTCAGATACCCCTGCCGCACGGGCGTGGCCTGCGCCGCAGTCAGGTCCGGCTGATCCGCCACCAGGAATTTCCGCTCGATCTCTTTCATGCCAATGTCCTTGTTTGCATCACCCCTACGCTCCCTGTGGTCCGCGTCAGATCCGGGCGTTGACCTCATCAAACAGCGCCCGGTAGGCCTTGCCCGCCGGGCGGGTGGCCGCAAAGCACAAGGCCGGCTTGCGGTGCAGGCCCATTTTCTCCACATCGGTGGAAAACGGCAGCTCCGTCGACAGGAACCGCTTGCCGTGGCGGGCGCGCAGGCGGGTGATCGTCTCGCCATGCATGGCCTTGCGTCCCTGCACCATGGAAAAGAAGGGCAGCAGCTTTGTCATCTTCACCCCGTCCGCCCGGAACACATCCAGAAGCTGCACAAAGCTGCGTTCCGACAGCGTGGTCGGGATCACCGGCACGACCACCTTGTCCGCAGCCTTGAACACCGCCTCCGACAGCATGGAGATATTGGGCGGGCAATCGAGAATGATGACATCATAGTCACTGTGCACGCCCTTCAGCGCCTTTTTTAGGCGCGACCGGCTGTTCTTCATGCGCGCCAGAAACAGGTCGAAATCACGAAAGGTCAGATTGGCCGGCAGAATGTCGAGGTTCTCATAATCGCTGCCGCGGATGGCGCGGGTAAAGCGCTCCACATCCTGAAAGAACTGCGCGTCCTTCAGCTTTTTCGACGGTTTCACCCGGAAATAGAAGCTCGACGCCCCCTGCGGGTCGAGATCGCACAACAGGGTGCGCGCACCGGATTGCGCAAAGGCGTAGGCCAGGTTTACCGCGGTCGCGGTCTTGCCGACGCCGCCCTTGTTGCTGTAGCAGGCAATAACCTTCATGCTGCGGCCTCCTCGGGATGACACAGCGCCTTGATCTCGGCGCGGGCCTCAGGGCTGTTGAACCGGTCGAAACTCTCCATCACCCGTGCCCGTTCCGCCCGTTGGCCCTGATCCAGCAGGGCGATCAGCGCGCCGATGCTCAGCGCCGCCTCGACACCCCGGCGCCCGGTCATGGCCGAATGGCTCTCGACAAAGCGCAGCAGCGCCTGCTGCTGAACGGCATAATCGTTGAACGCGCCGAGATTGTCCTGCAACAGCTTCATCCGCTTGATGATGCGCTTGGCGCTCTTGCCGGGAAACAGCGGGGCAAAGAACTCCACCAGATAGCGGAACTTCTTGCAGGCGATGCGCAGTTCATGGACCTCCTCGTCGGGCGTGTCTTCATGGATACCCGCGGCGATCTTGCAGATCTTGCGGTAGCGTTTCCAGATCAGCTTGCGGGCATATCGATCTGCGCTGACCCCGCTTGCGGCGCCGCGGATAAAGCCCTCGGGATGGGCAAACTGCGCCTCCAGCTCCGAAATCGCCTTGTGATAGGCCTTGCTCTTCAGATGTTTTGCCAGCGCCGCCTGCGCACCGGCGCGCTCTGCGGCAAAGGCATCGAACATCACCGACAGGCCGGGGCGCAGATGTTCGGGCACCCGGGCGTCGTAGTCCGCCCGCTCCATCAGGTAGACGTCGAGATCGCGCACCCGCCCGGTGGGCTGCATCAGGTCGGACAAGGCGGCTTTCAACTCTGCCGTCTGCACCGCACCAAACACGCCCTTGAACAGGCTCAGCACCGAGCGCAGCTTGCGCAGCGCCACGCGATAGTCATGCAGGAATTCGGTGTCGAGATCGGCGATCACACCGGCCTCGTTCGCGCGGGCGACCGCGATGTAGTTGGACATCGTTTCCACCGCCACATCAAAGGCGGTTTCCTGCCCGGTAAAGGTGGTTTTGGGCTTGGCCACATAGGGCTGCACCTCCGGCGCCAGCGCCGCAAAGACCCGTTCTGCATCCACCGGTCCGGCGCCCTGCTCCCGCAGGCCGGCCGCCATCGCCGCCGGGGCGCGGTCGTAGCCGCGCAGCGGTTTCAGCAGGACAAGGGTGACGGCACCGCCGGCCTCGCCCTCGACCTGCAGAACCTCGCCGCGCAACTGGGTCTTGGTTTCTTCATCCACCACACGCACGGTGGTGGACCGCAGCGCACCACTGGCCAGGGTCAGAAAGCAGCGCAGCGGGAACAGCTTTTGCGTCAGGCTGCGAATTGGCCCGTCTGGCAGATCCGCCGGGAAATCACCGTCCGAGGCCGCCGCCTGGCGCAACGGGGCCTCCTGCCCGGCAAACAGCGCAAGCGCACCGTCAAACTCCAGCAACACCCGCCCGGTTCCGCGCAAAAGCTGGTCGTGGCAATCCAGCAAACGAAAGGGCACCGTCCCCTCGTAAGGCTCCGTCACCAGCTGCAGGGGGGCCAGGGCGGTTTCGATCTGCGACCAGTCAATCTGGCCGTCCAGTAGAAACCCAATTGGTTCAGATGATGTCATACGCCTTATCTCTTTGTCTGCCTCAGGTAGTCCTCGATAAGCCGCTCTATGAGGCGCTGAATGCTGGTATCCTCTTCAATGGCCCGGATTTTCAACGCTTTCAGTGTCTTGCTGTCCAAACGCAAAGAGGTGTTCTTGCGCGCGGATTTGGAGGGTTTGCTGCTGCTTGTTTTGTCTTTGGACATCTGGGGCGGCCTCAATATATGACGTCATGATGTCAATCAGTGAGCGCCATTGTCAAGAAACTGTTACAAACTCAGCGCGACAGGTCGATGCGACACGCGCGACAGCCGTACGAAATTGTGATGATTTAACGAATTCGTTGACGAGGATCGCAACGTCCTGCCCCTGCGCGCGCGCACAGGGCGTTGGGACAGCGTGCCTCGCGCCATGGCGCGCAAGGCACTGGGGGGAGGCAGGCACTGGGGGCGCGATGGCCCGGTCAGGTCACCCGCGACCGGACCTGAAACCGCGGCTCTTTCCAGGCGCCGCTGTCCATGACCTCGCCAAGGATCTCGGCAGCCCGCCGCACGTCCGCCTGGTCGATATAGAGCGGTGTGAACCCGAACCGCAGGATATTCGGCGCACGGAAATCGCCGATCACCCCCCGCTCGATCAGCGCCTGCATCACCGCATACCCCTCGTCAAAGGCAAAGGACACCTGCGAGCCGCGCTGCGCGGCGTCGCGAGGGGAGGCAAGGGTCAGCATCGGGCAGCGGGCCTCGACCTCGGCGATGAAGGTCTCGCAGAGCGCAATCGACGCGGCCCGGATCTCGGCCATGGACACGCCGTCCCAGACATCCAGCGCCGTGTCGAGGATCGACAGTTGCACGATGGGGGGCGTGCCGACGCGCAGGCGTTCGGTGGTCATGGCGGGGCGATAGCCGGGTTCCATCGCAAAAGGCGCGTCATGGCCAAGCCAGCCCGACAGCGCGGGTTCCACCTCCAGCACGATGTCGGGACGGGCATAGATGAAGGCCGGAGCACCGGGGCCGCCGTTGAAATACTTGTAGGTACAGCCCACCGCAAATTCCGCGTTGCAGGCGGTCAGATCCACCGGCAGCGCGCCCGCACTATGGGCGAGATCCCAGATCATCACGGCGCCGTTCTGCTGCGCCCGTGCGGTGATCTCCATCATGTCGTGCCGCCGGCCCGAGCGGTAATCGACTTCGGTCAGCATCACCACGGCGACGTCCTCGGTGATCGCCTCGGCCACGTCTTCGGGAGCGACGGTGCGCAGTTCATAATCCTTACCGATGGTTGAGATCAGCCCCTGCGCCATATAGAGGTCGGTGGGGAAATTGCCGGTGTCCGACAGGATCACCCGACGGTCCGGGCGCATTTTCAGCGCCGCCGCCAGCGCCTGATAGACCTTGATCGAGAGCGTATCGCCGGTGGCCACGCTGCCTGGCGCGGCGCCGATAAAGCCTGCAATCCGATCCCCGACCTTTTGCGGCAGGGCCATCCAGTCGGCGGTGTTCCAGGCCTTGATCAGCTGGGTGCCCCACTCCTGCGTGAGGGTCCTGGTCGCCCGCTCCGCCGCGCCTTTTGGCAGCGGGCCGAGCGAATTGCCGTCGAGGTAGATCATGCCCTCCGGGATGTCGAAGAGGTGTTTCTTGGGCAGGTTGGTCATGTCAGAGGTCGCCTCTCAGGGTCCAGAGTTCGGGGAACAGCTCCACACTCAGCATGCGGCGCAGGTATTGTACACCGGAGGTGCCGCCGGTGCCGCGTTTGAAGCCGATGACGCGCTCCACCGTGGTCACATGGTTGAAGCGCCAGCGGCGGAAATAGTCTTCGAGGTCGACCAGTTTCTCGGCCAGTTCGTAGAGCGTCCAGTGGCTGTCGATGTCCTGATAGACCTGCAACCAGCGGGCCTGAATATCCGCGTTGAGCGCATGCGGGGCATCCAGTTGTGGCTCCGGCATGTTTTCCGTATGCCCATCAAGGGTTTGATACAGGAACCGGTTCACCTCGTCATAGAAACTGGGGCGCGCCAGTTCGGCGCTTAGCAGCGCGTGGACCTCCGGCACATGTTCATGCGGGCGCAGCATGTTGGGGTTGCGGTTGCCCAACACATATTCGATCAGCCGGTACTGATAGGACTGAAACCCTGAGGACGGCCCCAAAGCCTCGCGGAAGCGGGTGTAATCGGCGGGCGTCATGGTGCGCAGCACATCCCAGGCACTGTTGAGCTGTTCAAAGATGCGGCTGAGCCGGGCGAGCATCTTGAACATCTCGGCGGTCTGGCCCTGCTGCAACGCATTGCGCGCCGCCTGCAATTCATGCAGCGCCAGCTTCATCCACAATTCGCTGGTCTGGTGCTGGATGATGAACAGCATTTCGTCATGGGCGTCGCTCTTGCAGTGCTGCTGATCCAGGAGCGCATCTAGGTGCAGGTAGTCGCCATAGGACATGGCGTCGGCAAAGCCCATCCTGGCCCCCTCCTGCCCGGGATTATAGGGTGTGTTGCTCATCTTGGTGCTCCCTTCCTGCGGCTTGCGATCCCGCGCCGCCAGATCTCCGGGCAACGGTATTGCGCGGCGGGTCCCGGTGCAAGACAAACCTTCAAGCTTAAAATATACAGGCGCAAAGCACCCTGCCGCGGCACTGGTATCCTGCCCTAGCGCGCCGCCGCAGCCGTGTTTTGTGACGCCGCGCGACTGGAACGCCGGCGGGTTTTCTGAAACAACCCGAGAAGACGCGCAGGCGCGCGGACGGATCTGGCCTTTGTGACGGTCGCCGCGAGACCGCGCCGAAGCATGGCCGGTCCGACAGGGCCTTGCGAGACAGGAGTTTGGGTGAATGGCACAGGCAACGCTACCGGTCATGATCGGTATTGCCGCATCGGCCGGTGGTCTGGAGGCGATCACGCAGCTGGTCAAGAACCTGCCGGCGCAGGCCAAGGCCAGCTACGTGATTGCGCAGCACATGTCACCGACCCACAAGAGCCTGCTGTGCGCGCTGATCGGGCGCGAAACCGAATTGCCGGTCATCGAGTTGACGCAGGAGGATCGCGTCCCGCTCCCGGACACCATCTATGTCACGCCGCCGAACTGCGACGTCATACTGGATGGGGGCAAACTGGGGCTGCGGGGCTCGGGCGGCCCTCCCGGCACGCCCCAACCCGTGGCGGATCGCCTGTTCAAAAGCCTGGCCGATGAATGCGGCGACCGCTGTGTCGGCGTGGTGCTGTCGGGAACGGGCAGCGACGGCAGCGACGGCATTCGCGCCATGCGTGACTGCGGCGGCGTGACCATTGCCCAGGAGGTCGGCACCGCGAAATACGAGGGCATGCCTGCCTCCGCCGTCCACACCGGCTGCATCGACCTGACCTTGCCGCCGGACATGATCGGCCAGCAACTGACCCGGATCCTGTCCAACCCGCGGGACCTTGCCGATCTGCAGTCCCTCGCCAGCGCCTCGAGCAAGCTTCAGGATCTCTACCACATCCTGCTGTCGCGCACCGGAGTCGATTTTCGCGACTACAAGGAGACCACCATAAACCGGCGCATTGCGCGGCGCATGGTGGCGCTCGGCGTCGACAGCTACGAGGCCTATGTGGCGCACTGCCGCGACAACGACAGCGAGGTGGATGCGCTCTACAAGGACATGATGATCTCGGTCACGCGGTTCTTTCGCGACCAGACCCAGTTCAATCGCCTCGCCCAGGTCATCGCCGCCATGGTGAAGGACAGGGCCGGTCGCCCGCTGCGGGTCTGGGTTGCCGGCTGCGCCACCGGAGAAGAAGCCTATTCGATCGCCATCCTGTTTGCCGAGGCGCTGGGTGGGATTGAGTGGCTCACCAAGGATCGGGTTCAAATCTTTGCCACCGACATCGACACCAAGGCGCTGGAAGTGGCCCGGCGCGGTCTCTATCCGCTGTCGGCCGCCAATGATGTGCCCCGCGCCTATGTCGAGACCTATCTGCATGTCGGTGGCGACACCGTCGAGGTCCACAAGCAGTTGCGATCCGTGGTGCTGTTTTCCCGCCACAACATCATCCAGGACCCGCCCTTCATCAATATCGACCTGATCAGCCTGCGCAACCTGCTGATCTACTTCGGCGCATCGCTGCAGGAGAAGGTGCTCTCGCGGATGGCCTATGCGCTGGTGCCCGACGGCAAGATCTTTCTCGGCACCTCGGAAACCGTCGGCGCCATGCACGGCCATTTCGAAACCCTGTCCCTGCCCGATCGGCTGTATTCCAAGCGCGGCCTGCGCCAGAGCAGCGCCCGGTTGCCCTCCGGTTTCCTGCCCCTGCCGATCGCCAGCCGCGACATGCCGCAACCGGCGCGCACGCAGGTGAAACCCCGGGGTTCGGAAATGTTCGACGCGCTCAGCCGGGTGCTGGCGCCAAACGGCTTTATCGCCACCCGCGACAGCGAGATCATCCGCATCATCGGCGACATTTCCCACGTGACAGAGCTGAACGAGAGCAGCGCCCTGCTGCGCCTGAGCACGAAGATTTTGAAATCGGACCTGCGCGCCGAAGCTTCCAGCCTGATCACCCTGTGCCTGCGCAGCCGCTCCATGCGCTCCGGGCTCTGGCACAGCATCGCCGGCCCCGGCTTCGACCAGACGCGGCTGACCTGCTACCCGCTGCTGGCCGAGAACGAGGGCGAAGATCATGTCCTGTTTGCGGTGGAGACCCGCGCAGCACATACCCGGACACCCACTACGCCGGACATCCGCGATCAGGACCGGATGCAATATGTCCGGCAGATCGAGGACGAGATCGCCAGCACCCGCGAGGCGTTGCAACAAACGATCGAGGAGCTGCAGACCTCGAACGAAGAGCTGCAATCCGTGAACGAGGAAATGCAGGCCACAAATGAGGAGCTACAGGCGACAAACGAGGAGTTGGAGACCTCCAACGAGGAGTTGCAGGCCACCAATGAGGAGCTGATTACCGTCAATGAGGAGATGCAGATCAACGCGACGGAATTGCAGCAGCTGATGATCGAGCTGGACGCCATCCTGCGGGCCACGCCTTATCCTACGCTTGTGGTCGACCCGGCGCTGCAAATTCGCCATGCCTCGGCGGTTGCGCTGTCCTATTTCGGGATTTCGCAGCTGCCCCAGAGCGGCATCCCTCTCAGCGCGTGCCGCTCCGTAGAGGGGCTACCGCATCTGGTGCCACAGGTCTCTGAGTGTTTTCGTCATCAGGAAAACCGGAGCGTCCCGTTCAGCGAGGGGGATGTCGAAAAAACACTCAGGTTCACGCCGATTTTCAAGGGTCTGCCCCCGGAGAACATCGGCGTCATCGTCAGTGTGATCTGAGCCGCCCCCCGCGCACTGCAACCACAGGCCGATCCAGATTTCCGACAAGGGCGTCACCACCGATAATTCGGGCGCCAACACCTGCCCTGCCACCCCCGCCATTTTCGGCGAGGCGGATTGGAAATTTCGATGTCCCTCCAGGATACAAGCATCAATAAATCAACAGAAAACCCGCTTTTACTCCGCAGTCAGCGCCCTGGGATTGCCGGTGTTTTCCCTCCAGACGCCTTGCCTTGTCGCCTGCAACCTATAGAATAATCATAGTTTGGGTTTTGTCTTGAACGGTGATGTCTCATGTTTGAGGTAAGTGCGTATGCAGGCAACAGGCTGACCGTAGAAATACGCGATGCTGCCGGAGGCCGCGACCAAACCGTGGCCTCCGTTGCACTTCACTCTGCGGCGTTGAAGAACACGCTTCACTTCAGCGGGAAACGGTCCATCACCGATGTGTTCCACCCGGATTTCGCCAACTGTCTGCTCCGTCTCGTGCAACGCGCCAAAGACGCGCCGCCGGTCCTGACAGCCCCCGATGTCATCAAATCCCGAAAGGCGGCCGTGGTCGCGCGGATGCGCATGCTGGTCAACATGGCGATGAATGGCGGGCGGCACATCATCATCGGTTTTGCCTCTCTCATCGGCTCTGTGGCCTGCGTGTTCCGGCGACATGAAGGGGCACTGCATGAGTCCCTGCCGCACCGGGAACGTCTGGCGGTGCAGGCGCGGGACAGCACCTACTCTCCGCTCCGCAATATCGCCCTGCACCTGGACCGCATCCTTGAGGACCGGAACGCGACCGAAGCCATGCGGTCAGGGCTGCGCCAAATCGAGGATGAGACGGTCGAACTCAAATTCTACACGGAATTGCTGCGCCGCTATGTGGACGATTGCGCCCGTGATCGCATCCGCAATGATCAGGACCAGCAGAAGCCTGTGCCGAGGCGGCGCGCCTTGGAAATAAGCCAGGAAAAGCGGCCTTGAGCTGCGGCGGGCATGACCCCGATCTTGCCCCATATCCGGCAGAGATCCCGGCGCTGATGCGACGGCGCAGAATCGGCGCAGCCTACCCCGATGCCCGCCACCGCTACCCCAAAATGCGCCACCACAGGCCAGGCGCCCGCAACATTCAGCGCGCAACGCCATCAGTGTTAATTTGAACTAATAGCGCGTTAAGCAATGCGGCGCATTTCCCGCCTTCTTTTCAAGGAAGTGCCCGGAACTATGGCGAAAAAAGGGCGATCCTGCCCGATTTGCCCCAAAGAGGACACGCTTCTTCCCTGATTGCCTCGCAGCCTTGAAAGCCGCGCCCCACTCTGCCGGGGGTCTGTCTCACTGCCGGGTTTCCCAGGAGGTTTGTTCATGCAGCTGCACCCCGCGACCGCTCAGCCGACTTCGGATGCGGAACTTGCGAATGGTGCGCGGCTGCTGCACGGCCAATATCAAATCGAGGCACCCCTGATCGCGGGCGGGTTCGGGATCACCTATCTGGCGCGGGACAGTCTCGACCGACAGGTTGTGATCAAGGAATGTTTCCCGGCTGAACTGTGCCAGCGCGACACCACCGGACAGGTGCGTCCACGCAGCCCCGCCCAGTTGCGGAGTTACAAGGCCGTGTTGCGCAGTTTCCTGAGAGAGGCGCATCTGCTGGCGCGTGCGGAACATCCCAATATCGTGCCCGTGCATCAGGTGTTTCGCGAAAACGGCACGGCCTATATTGCGATGGATCACCTGCTGGGAGAGGATCTTCTGTCGCTGCGCGAGACCGCTCCTCAGCGATTGACCGCGCCGATGTTGCAGGCCTGCCTGCTGCAGGCCCTCGGCGCGCTCGATGCGCTGCATGGGCAGGGCATCCTGCATCGCGACATCTCCCCGGATAATCTGATCTGGACCGTCGACAACCGGCTGATGTTGATCGACTTTGGCGCCGCCTGCCATACCCCCGCCGAAGATCTGACCATCAGCGAGGACACGGTCGCCGTCAAGGATGGCTACTCGCCGCATGAGCTTTATGCCGCCGGGGCCATCGCCCGCGCCTGTTCCGACCTCTATGCGCTTGGTGCAACGATGCACTACCTGCTGACCGGCGACCCGCCCCCGTCAGGGCCGGAGCGCCTGGCGGCTGTGACTCGGGGTGAGGCCGATCCGCTCCGCCCGCCGGCAGAGACCCCGGCGTTCTGGTCCACCATCGCCAAGGCCCTGTCGATTCTGCCGGCAGAGCGCTACCAGACGGCGGCGGACTGGCTGGCCGACCTGCGGTGCAGCCCCCCGGGCGCATCAACCGCGGCGCCGCTTCCGGCCACGCAAGAGCTGCCAGAGCCGACATCGACCGCCACCGCCCTGCCAGAGGCTGCCGACGTGCTTGCGCAAGACGCTCCGACGGCCTCCGCCTCCGGGGCGCGGCTGAGCACACGGATCGCCGATCTTGTCGCCCAGACCAACGACGGGCTGACCGCGGGGCTGCCGCGAGTCCTGCGCCCTGCACCGCCGCCCGAACCCAAGGCGCACAAGCTGAAACGTCAATTTGTCGACCTGTTCGGCCAGCCGGTCGGGGATCTGCACGCCTGGATGGCGGATCAGGATTGCGCTGAGCCGTCTGCTCCGCTGGCAGCGGGGTCCGCAGGTGACGCAACCGATGATGCCCCGCCCGAGGCCGACAGAATGCAGGCAAAGGGCGGGCTCGGCCGGTTCTTTGGCAAACGCACACGGCCCAGGGACAGCGCCACAGCCTCCTGACCCTTCCGACCTGACCCCGCTTCCCCGCTACCGCGTTTCCGACAACGCCCCGTTCCCCAAGAGGATCACCCATGAAGTTCATCAAGGATATCATCGGAGAGCAACGCACCCGCGTCCGCCCGACCGCAGCCTCTGACGACCTGCCACTGCGGCTTGAAACCCAGGACCGGGTGGATGACGCTGATCCGGAGGCGCCGATCCCGCCCGGCACCGCCGCGGCGCCGCAGCTGGAGGCTGTGACTGACCTCCTGAACAGCGAGAGGACGCAGCAGCGGGCCGGGAACGCCGCGCCGCCCCCGCCTCATCCCGAGGAGCGGCTGGCAAATGACAGCGAATTCGACCGCATCCTCACGCGCACCCGTCAGGAAGAGGCTGCGCTGCGGGCGGCGACGGCAGCGGGCGTGGAGGCAGCAGAGGACACCAACCACCCCAAGCCACCAGCGCCCGACAATACCGCGCCCACGCCGGGACCCGAGCGGGTCACCCCGGCAGCGCCTTCCCCGGCGCGCGCGCCGTCGCCCACACCTGCACCGGCAGATGAGGACCCCAGGGATTATCGCCTGTTCACACGCCGCCGCCCTGCCCAGATGTCAGCGCGTCCGTCCGAACCGGAGGCTGCCCCCACGCCAACAGCCCGCAGCGCAGAAACGACCGAGGTGCAGACACCAGAGCCGGAGCAATCACCAGAGCCCGAGCAAACGCCGGGCATGGGAGCGCCTGCACAGGCTCCGCAGGCACGGCCCCTGCATGCAAACGATGCGGACGGTGACCTGACCGCGCCCGACATGGCCCCCGACGCCCTCGACGCGTTTCGCAGTGATCGTGCGCGCGCGGCAGCCCCCCGCCAGCCGGATACAACCGATCTCTGCCCACCGCAGCAGAACGCCAGCGATGAGGATTGGGACGCCCTGCCGCCTCCGCTCGGTGACAGCGAAGCCGTGCAATCGCCTGTGGATGTGCCGGCCCCGGCCATGGGGCGCGGCGCACGGCGCGCCGGTGGACGGGTCAAGACGCGGTTGCTGGGCTTCAACCCCGCCGCAGCACCGGATCCCTTTGCCAGCGAAGCGGGCGGCCCTTCCCCGGGCTATTGCGAATATCCTGTCGGCTGGCTCGCGGTGGTCCGCGGTCCCGGCAGGGGCGCGACCTTCACGCTCTATACCGGCGTCTCCACCATCGGGCGCGGCCCTGATCAGAGCGTGCAGCTGGACTTTGGCGACACCAGTATCTCGCGCGCGCAGCACGCGGCACTGGCCTATGACCCGGAACAGCGAAGTTTCTATGTCGGTCACGGCGGCAAAGCCAATCTGGTCCGGCTGAACAATCGACCGGTGCTGTCGACAGAACCCTTAAACGCGGGCGACACCCTGCGGATCGGGGAGACCGAGCTGCGGTTCATCCCGCTGTGCGATCAGGGCTTCAGCTGGGATGATGACACCTCGGAGGGCGACCGCCGCCATGCCGCCGCGCGCTAGTTTCAGCTATGACGCGGCCACCGCGATCAGCCAGGGCCGTCGCGACCGGCAGGAGGATTCCGTGGCCTCGGATTTCCTTGCCGGATCCGGGATCGGATTTGCCGTGCTGGCCGATGGCATGGGCGGGCATGCGGCCGGTGACATGGCGTCGAAACTGGCGGTCACCGAGGTCTTTGCCGGGCTGAAGCTGTGGTCGGATGCACCGCACCGGCTGGAACCGCAGATCGCACAGGTGCTGACCGACGCCGCCGATGACGCCAATGCCTCGATCCGCGCCTATGCGAGCCAGCGGCCAGACGCGCTGGGGATGGGGGCAACCTTGCTGGCGCCGGTGATCGTGGACAATCGCCTGTATTGGCTGTCGATCGGGGATTCGCCGCTGTTGCTGTTTCGCGACGGGCGGCTCTACCGGTTGAACGCCGATCATTCGCTGGCCGCCCAGCTGGACCGGATGGTCGCGGCGGGGGAATTGTCGGCGCAGGAGGCCCATGCGCACCCGGATCGCGCCTGCGTGACGTCGGTCCTGACCGGGCATGACATCCCGCAGGTGGATTGCCGCCACGCACCGCTCTCGCTCAGAGCCGACGATCTCGTGATCGCCACCAGCGATGGCCTGCTGGCGTTGCACACCGCCGAGATCGAAGAGACCCTCGGCCATGGGGCGGAGCTGTCGAGTGCGGAGCTGAGCCAACGGCTGTTGGCCCGTATCGAAGCCGCCAATGCGCCGGAGCAGGACAACGTCGCCTTCTGTCTGATCCGTGTGCGCCAGGCACAGGCCCCGCAGCGCGCCCGCCCCGCACGCAAGCGTCGGCGGCTGACGGTTCTGGCCAAGGGCAATCGCCGTGCAGGGCTGCATCTGCACCACAGCATCAGGGATGGATCCGCATGAGCATAGCCGAGGCCGCATTGACGCCGCTTGCCGGGCAACTGAGCGAGAGCCTGCAATCCGGGGTGATCCCGCGCCAATACGCGGATTGGGGACAACGCCTGCTGCACCGATTGCAAAAGCCGGTGCAGGTGGTGGTGATCGGACTGCCGGGCAGTGGAAAATCCGCCCTGATCGACATGCTGCTGGGCCAACCCGTGCTGGGACAATGTCCCTCGGCGGGCATGACGGAGGTCGTATTCGGCCAAAGCCCCCGGGCTGAGATCGAGACCGCCGACGGCGCGATCCTGCAGCACGAGGGCCACCTGGCCGATCAAAGTGCTGTCACCGATCCCGGGTTGGCCACGCTGCGCCTGCGCCAGGAACTGCCCGATCCGCGTTTGCGCGGCATCAGCCTGACGGAAATCACGGTGTTCGGCGCGCCCGCGCGCCAGTCCGCGATCATGAAACAGGCGGTGGCCTATGCGGATATTCTGCTGTTTTGCAGCACCGAATTCAGCGCACCGGAACAGGCGCTCTGGTCCGAAGTGCCGGACGAACGCAAGGATCACAGCTTTCTGGTGCTGACCATGGCCGACCGCCGCATCATGCGTGGCACGCTTGACCAAGCGATCAATGCGCTCGATCCTGTGGCCGCGCAGGAATTCCTCGGGCTGTATCCATTGGCCGCAATCCAGGGTTTGACGGCGCAGGTGGGGGGCGATGCCGGCATCGATCGCCAGCTGTGGCATTCGAGCGGTGGCAAGCGGCTCTATGATGACATCATGCATCAGATCGATCAGGGCCGGACTGCCGACCTCGACCAGGCGGAGATGCTGCTGCAACAATTCGCCCCGCCGGACCGGCGTCGCCCGTCGGCGACCGATCACCGGCCCCTTCGACCGGCGCCAACCGCCACAGCACGCAGCGACGCCGCAGCCACGCCCGCCCCCGAACAGGCCCCCGCCCCCGCGCATGCGCGTCTCGACGAGCAGGATCTTCTGGCCGAGGCCTCGGCAATGATCCGCGCCCGCGCCGCGGACCTCCTGCAGGCGCAGGACGCCGAGCCCCCCGACCTCAACTGTATCTTTGACGGCACGCTCGCGACGCTGCGGCAGGTGATGCGCTCCGTCGAGCCTCATGCGGCGCGCTCCGACCGGCTGCGCACGATCCACGACACGGCGCAGGAAGGCGAAGAGGTTCTGATGCTCTGCCAACTGGAACAGGACGAGGACGCCGCCGTCGATGCGGTCACCGTACTGCTGCAACTGCGGCGCGAAATGTCACCCCCAGCCTGATCTGCCGCTCTCTCTCGCCCCGATCCAAAGGACGCCCCCGCCAAATGTACATCGATACCGAAATCGACAGCGCCACGGACCTGCGCGCGGCCACCCAGCCCGGCAATCTCGCCGCCGGGCTGGCGCCGTTGGACGAGATCGCGCAGGACCTCGCGGACTTGCGGGCCGCATTGGATCAGTTGGCGCAGGGCCCCGGCGAGAAGACCGCTCGCAATCTGGCCCGGCTGGATCAGGACCTGGCGCAGTTCGAACCGGCGGTGACCTTTCTGGGACAAGTGAAATCCGGCAAGACCACGCTGGTGAATGCGCTGGCCGGCTGGTCGGATCTGCTGCCTTCGGATGTGAACCCCTGGACCTCGGTGGTGACCTCGCTGCACCTGAGCCCGGGCCAGGGCCGGGCGGAAACCAGCGCCCGCTTTCGCTTTATGACCGAGGCGGAGTGGGATCACCTGCTGACCCGGGGCGGACGCATGGGAGAGATGGCCGGGCGCGCCGGTGCCGCGGGCGAGATGGACAAGATCCGCAGCCAGGTGGAAACCATGCGCGACCGTGCCAAGGCGCGACTGGGACGCAAGTTCGAGCTGCTGATGGGGCAGAGCCATGACTACGGCTATTTCGACAAGAACCTGATCGAACGCTATATCTGCCTCGGCGATGATCCCGGCCTTGGCGACGACGCGGATGCCCATCAGGGCCGGTTTGCCGATGTGACGCGGTCGGCCGATCTCTATCTCGGCAGTCCGGTGCTGCCCTGCAAGCTGTGCCTGCGGGATACGCCCGGGGTCAACGACACCTTTCTGATGCGCGAACAGATCACCCTGCAGGCGCTGCGCGACAGCCGTGTCTGCGTGGTGGTGCTGACCGCCAGTCAGGCGCTGTCGACGGTGGATCTCGGGTTGATCCGCATGCTGAGCAACCTTCAGGCCGAACAGGTGGTGCTGTTCGTCAACCGCATCGACGAACTGTCAGAGCCGGCGGTGCAGGTGCCAGAAATCGAAACCGCGCTGCGCGCAACATTAAAGGCCCATCACGTGCCCGACGGGGCTGAGATCATCTTTGGCAGTGCGCTTTGGGCCAATGCGGTGCTGGCCGGCGATCTGGATGCGATGCCACGGGCCTCGGCGCAGGCGCTGTTCAACTGGGTCGAAGCCAACCCGCTGTCCGAGGGCGACGCGGTCGAACCGCCGGATCTGGTCTGGGCGCTCTCCGGGTTGCCGGCGCTGAACCGTGCCATTGCCACCCGCGTGGCCGAAACCGACGCACGCCCCCTCATTCGCCGCATCGCGCAGGAGGCGCTGACACTGGCCACCGCCCGGGATGCAGCCGAGGGCATTCGGGTCAGCGGGGTCAGTGGCGGCAGCGGCGCGGGCTTTGCCACGCCAGAAGAGAGCCTGCATGCCTTCGACGCGCTGACGCAGGCGCATCTGGAGGCTTGTGCCGAAGAAATCGACGCTGTGCTGCAAGCCTTTGCGGAGCGGGCGGATCGCGCCCATGATACGTTTCTGGATCGCGCCACCCATGCCCTGATCGCGCATTTGCAGGAGTGGGGCGAAGGCAGCCCCTGGCAGTACGATCCCACCGGACTGCGACTTCTGTTGCGCAGCGCCTATTCGGTCATGGGCAAACAGCTCAAGGAAGGGCTGGAGGACCGCTATTCCGCCGCCTTGAGCGATGTGGCACGCCACCTCTACGACGCCTTCGGCGACGCCGTGGCCGGGATCCAGATCGCGGTTCCGGATGCGCCCGCGCTGCCCGCTCCGGTGGCGCTCGCCCAGACCATTTCCCTGGATGTCCGCGACAGCTGGTGGGGCAGCTGGTGGCGCCGGGCCCGCGGATATGCCGCCTTTGCCGAGACGTTTCGCACCCAGATCGCGGTGGAAACCCATCCCTTCATGACAGCGCTCAAGGTGGATCAGGCCGACCGCATCCGCACCGAGGCGCTGGGACAGTTGCAGAACACCCTGCGCCAGCACCGCGACATCCTTGTTGAAATCACAGATGCCATGGCCCGGGGACAGCCACCGCAAAGTACCCCTCTTGCCGCTGGCCACCCTGAAACCAGCCTCTGCCCCGCCACCCTGCGTACCCTGCGCAGGCTCACCGACTGATCCCGGAGACCCACCTCATGCCAGATCCCTCCCAAAAGCCCCGGATCGCCCTGATGGGCGAATTCAGTGCCGGTAAAAGCACGCTCACCAATCTGTTGCTGGGCAGCCGCCCGTTGCCGGTCAAGGTCACCGCAACCCGGCTGCCGCCGGTGTGGATTTCCCACGGGCCGGAGCAGGCGCAGGTCCAGATGGCCGATGGCACGGTCCAGGACATCGCACCGGCGGCGCTGGACCGCGTGCCGCTGGCGCAGGCGCGCCGGATCGACCTGCAAT
This sequence comes from Epibacterium sp. ABV4_022, assembly GCF_056159345.1. Classification (NCBI taxonomy): domain Bacteria; kingdom Pseudomonadati; phylum Pseudomonadota; class Alphaproteobacteria; order Rhodobacterales; family Roseobacteraceae; genus Epibacterium; species Epibacterium sp. ABV4_022. Next base: position 1,188,478 of record NZ_JBSWVA010000001.1, on the reverse strand, counting down.
TGCCGTCAGAGGCGCTGGAGCTGTGCGACCTGATCGACATGCCGGGGATTTCCGATCCAAACATGCCGGCAGAGGTCTGGCAAACGGTGCTTCCAGAGGTCGACAGCGTCATCTGGTGCACCTCGGCGACTCAGGCCTGGCGCCAGAGCGAGGCGGCCTTCTGGTCGATCCTGTCGCCGCAGCTGAAAATGCCCGGCACGCTGATGGTGACGCATTTCGACAAGCTCACCTCGGAGCGGGATCGGGCGCGGGTCCTGCGGCGGCTGGAGCGGGAAACCGACGGCGGTTTTGGCGCCATCTTCCCCATCGCCCTGCCACAGGCGCTGGCCGCGGGCGAGGATGTGGAAGCCTGGAAAACCAGCGGTGCAGACCAGTTTGTCGAACACCTCATCGACATGCTGCTGAACTGGGAGACCGCCACCGCGTCGGCCCCCCTCTGTGACGAGACGATCGCCCAATTGGCGCCCGTGCCCAACCTGCAACGCCCCCGGCTGCGACCGGTCCGCACGGTCTCCGCAGAGGTGACGCCGGCGGAGGAGGACACGGCAGCGGAGGGAACCGTGCGGGTGCTGCCGCGCCGCGTGCGCAGTGAAACGCAGCACGCCACGCCGCGTCCACGCCGCGGTCGGCAGGAGCGCCGGGTCAAGTGACGCAAGTGATTTCCCCCTCATCCGGCAGCGATCCAGATACCCCCGCTCGGCCCGTCGAACAGGCGCTCTGGGCCGTGCAACGCCGGGATCCCGGGTGCCGTGTTGTCGCCTACTGCGATCTCGAGGCCAGCCTGGTCTTACGCCATGTGGCCAGCCCTGCCGTGCGGCAAGAGCTGCTGGACCAGTTGAGCGCCGACGCCCATGCCGCCTTTGCCCTGCGTGCAACGGCGCTGGCCTGCTGTCCGCCGGGTTTTGGCGGGGGGGCGGACGACGGCCCTGACGTCGAGCAGGTTCGCCTTATTGACGACCGTGGCGTGCGCCTGTTCCTGAGGTCACCGCAAGCGCCACAGGATGCGCTGCTGCTGCTTTGCGACACCGTGCAAACCGCGGATAGGGTGCTGCCTGAGGCGCAGGCGCTGCTGCTGGCGTTGCTATCGGACCCGGGCATGGGCACGATATGAAACAGGCCGCACAGGCACCCACGGCACCGTCCCCCGATACCCCGCTGGCCCGTCGGTTGCGGCTGCTGGCAACCGCGCCCCTGCCCGCGGCCCCGACAGACCTGATGGAGCGGCTGCTACAGGAGATCGACGAGATTGTCCTGCCCCGTGTCCTGAGCCTCCGGATCACCGACGCGCAGGTGGCGGAGTTCCACGTCGCACAGCGCGCCCTGATGCGCCTGTGCTGGCAGGGCTGCACCCTGCCCCGCCCCGACGCGCCTGACGGTGCTGGCAGTGGCGGCGACTGCCCCGAGACGGCTGCGACGGATTTTGCCCGAACCCTCTTGGAGATCAGCGCCCGGCTACCTGCAAACGCCAGGGTTGAGTTGACGCGACGTGCCGCCGCCGTCCGCCCCCATGCCGCAGCATGCAAGGCCCCGATGCTGCGCGCCGCGCTTGCCGCATGTGCCCCGGCCTCCGTGCAGGACGTGCTGACGGCGGCGCGGACGCAGGCGTTGGCGGCTTGCGCCTATCACACCGACACGCGCGGGGTGGAACGATCCCCGCCGGACTCGGCCTTTGCGCCAATGCTGGACGCGGCACTTGCAAAGCTGCGTCAGGACCAGCCTCTGAACGCGCCCGGACCGGCATTATGCCGCAGGACACCGCGCCTGCATCTCCTGCCACTCAGCCGGGATCTGCAGCTGGCGCTGGCCCGCATCGAAGGCTTGGACCTTGCGCTGGTACTGCCAGCGGAGCAGGCCCGCGCTCTGGCACAGGCCTGGCAACACGCAATCGCCTGAGGGGGCTGCACCGGTCCGCGTTGGCGGCATCAATGACCACGCGCTGTTTCTGCCGATGCCGCAGGCACGGATACAACTCTTGCGCGATCCAGAAATTTAATGACTGCACAACCGTGCAACAGAGTTGACCTTCGGGCGCGATCACACCTAGGCTAGCGCCAACGAAGACAACCACGGACCCAGCCGATGCCCGATGCCACACCGCCCAATCCCCCCGCCATCGAAGTGCGCGCGCTGCACAAGTATTTTGGCACGGCGCATGTGCTGCGGGGGGTGGGTGTCACGGCACAGGACGGCGATGTGGTGTCCCTGATCGGCTCGAGCGGGTCCGGCAAGAGCACCTTTCTGCGTTGCATCAACATGCTGGAGACACCGTCGAGCGGTCAGATTTTCCTCGGCGGTGAGGAACTGAGCCTGAAGCCCAGCCGCGCAGGTCTGATGCCCCGCGACCGACGTCAGCTGGAGGGGTTTCGCGCTCGGCTCGGCATGGTGTTCCAGTCCTTCAACCTCTGGCAGCACATGACCGTGTTGCAGAACGTGATCGAGGGTCCGGTGCAGATCCTCGGGCTGTCCCGCGCCGAGGCGACGGAGCGCGCCGAGGCGCATCTGGCCCGCGTCGGCCTGTGGGAAAAACGCGACGCCTATCCGGCCTATCTCTCGGGCGGTCAGCAACAGCGGGTGGCCATTGCCCGCGCGCTGGCCATGGATCCGCGGGTGATGCTGTTTGACGAGCCGACCTCGGCGCTGGACCCGGAACTGGTGGGCGAGGTGCTCAAAGTCATTCGCGAGCTGGCCGATGAGGGCCGCACCATGCTGCTGGTCACCCACGAGATGCGCTTTGCCCGGGATGTGTCGAGCAAGGTGCTCTATCTGCATCAGGGCCAGATCGAGGAAGAAGGTCCGCCGGAGCAGGTCTTTGGCGACCCGGTCAGTGACCGCTGCCGCGCCTTTGTCGCCTCGGTCCACTGACCCGTCAATCCATAACAAACCACCAAACAGGGAGTTCAAAACAATGAAAACACTCAGCACATTCACCGCCGCGGCCGCCCTCGCGATGACCGCCGGCATCGCCAGCGCCGAGGTCAAGATCGGCATCGCCGCCGAACCCTATCCGCCCTTTGCCGAAAAGGCCGCCGATGGCAGCTGGAAAGGCTGGGAAATCGAGATCGTGAATGCGCTCTGCACCGCGATGGAAGAAGACTGCGAGATCGTGCCGATCGCATGGGATGGCATCATCCCGGCGCTGCTGTCGGAAAAGATCGATGTCATCACCGCGTCCATGTCGATCACCGAAGAACGCATGAAAACCATTGATTTCTCGGACAAATACTACAACACACCCGCCGTTCTGGTGGGCCCGAAATCGATGGAGATGTCCGGCGATCCGGCCAGCCTCGATGGCCGCTATGTCGGCGTTCAGGTCTCCACCACGCATGCGAACTATGTCGATGCGCATTTTGCCGACACCGCCGAGGTCAAGACCTACAACACCTTTGACGAACATAACCAGGATCTGGTTGCGGGCCGTATCGACGCGGTTGTGGGCGACAGCCTGGCGTTCCAGGACTTCCTCAACAGCGACGCGGGCCAGGATTACGAAGTGAAGGCGGAGCTGAATGACGTGGCGATCTTTGGGCCCGGCGTGGGCGGCGGCATCCGCAAGGGCGATACCGAGCTGCGCGAGAAGATGAACGCGGCGATCCAGCAGATCCGCGAAGATGGCACCTATGATGCGATCTCGGACAAATACTTCAACTTCGACATCTACGGCGGCTGATCCCCGCCCGACTGGCCGGGCGACCCGCTGAGGTCGCCCGGCACCTTTGTTTCAGGAAAGACCCACATCCCCGATGGATAGCGCATTCGACCTCCTCGCCCTCAGCCCGCCCGGCTGGGGAGGCAATCTCCTCATGGGCCTGTTTCGCACCATCCAGATCGCCGTCGGCGCCTATGCGCTTGGCCTGCTGATCGGGCTGTTCGGCGCCCTGGGCAAGCTGCACGGCGGGCCGGTGCTGCGTTGGGGGCTGGAAATCTACACCACGGTGATCCGCGCCATTCCGGAACTGGTGCTGATCCTGCTGCTCTATTACGCGGGAACGGATCTCCTCAATGTGCTGCGCGAGAGCCTCGGGATGGAGCGCACCGACATCAATGGCCTGTGGGCCGGGATCTACGTGATCGGTCTGGTCCAAGGTGCCTATTCCACCGAGGTTTTTCGCGGCGCGTTTCAGGCGGTGCCGCATGGGCAGGTGGAGGCCGGGCGTGCCATGGGTCTGCGCCCCTTCACCGTGCTGCGCCGCATCACCCTGCCGATCATGCTGCCCTATGCGCTGCCGGGGTTGTCGAACCTGTGGCTGATCACCACCAAGGACACCGCGCTGCTGGCCGTTGTCGGCTTCAGCGAACTGGCGCTGGAAACCAAACAGGCGGCCGGGGCGACGCGGGAGTATTTCATGTTCTACATGGTGGCGGGGGCGCTTTATCTGGCGCTGACGCTGGTCTCCACCCTCGGTTTCACCCTGCTGGAACGACGCCTGCGGCGCGGCCAGCCGGTACAGACATAGGGGGCACATAGCATGGAATGGTATTGGCTGGCCGAATATGCCCCCCGTTTCGCCGAAGGGCTCTGGCTCACCCTACAACTTCTTGGGCTGTCGATCTTTTTTGGCATGGCACTGGCGATCCCGATCGGGTTGGTGCAGGTCACCGGACCCTGGCCGCTGGCCTGGGCGGCGCGGGCGTTCTGCACCGTGATCCGGGGCACGCCGCTGCTGATCCAGCTCTGGCTGATCTACTACGGGCTGGGATCGCTGTTTCCCTTTATCCCCGGCATTCGCGACACGATGATCTGGCCCCTGCTGCGCGAGGCCTTTCCCTATGCGGTCTTTGCGTTTTCGCTGAGCGTGGCGGGCTACGAGGGCGAGGTCATGCGGGGCGCGTTCCGCGGCGTGCCGCGGGGCGAGCTGGAGGCCGCGCGCGCCATGGGCATGTCGCCCTTCACCGTGCTGCGCCGGATCTGGTTGCCGCGGGCCTTGCAGAACGTCTTTCCCACCCTTGCGGGGGAATTCATCCTGACCCTGAAGGCCACGCCTCTGGCCGCCACCATCACCGTGTTCGAGGTCTATGGCGTCGGCACCATCGTGCGCCAGGAAACCTATCGCATCTATGAGCCGCTGCTGTTCGTGGCAGCGATCTACCTCTGTCTGACCTTCGTGCTGGTGATCGCCTTTCGCCTGATGGAGCGCCGGATGCCCCGCCGCACCGCCTGATCTGTATTTCTATTCAACGACCAAGGACTACCCCCATGACGGACCGTTCCTTCCGCTTCACCCACGCGATTTCGCGCAAACCCAGCGCCAGCATCACCGACGGCCTGCGCGCGGTCGACACCGGCACGCCGGATCTTGAGCTGTTTGCCAGCCATCACGCCGACTACGTGCTGGCGCTGAAGGAGACCGGGGCCGAGGTTCTGGTGCTTGACGCGCTGGAGGCCTACCCCGATGCGGTCTTTGTCGAGGACACCGCACTGTGTTTGCAGGAAGGGGCCATCGTGATGCGCCCCGGAGCCCCTTCGCGGCTGGGGGAGGCCGCGGAAATGGCCCCCCATCTGCGCAGGCTCTACGCCGAGGTGCGCGAGATCTCCGGTGCGGACAGCTACATCGAGGGCGGCGACATCCTGACCACGGAAACGGAAATCCTGGTGGGACGCTCCGCCCGCACCAATGCCGCCGGCATCGAAGAGTTGCGCCAGCTGGTGGCCGATTGGGGCTACAGCGTGCGCGAGGTCATCACCCCGGAAGGCGTCTTGCACTTCAAGACCGATTGCTCGCTCCTCGACGGTGAGACCGTGCTCGCGACAGAGCGTCTGGCGGCCTCGGGGTGCTTTGACGGCTACAAGGTTATTCTCACCGCAGAGGGCGAGGAGGCCGCAGCCAATACCATCCGCTTCAACGACCTGGTGCTGATGCCCGCAGGCTTTCCCAAGACCCGCGACCGCCTGGTGGAGGCCGGCTACAACCTCCGCGAAATCGGAAATTCCGAGGCCGCAAAACTGGACGGCGGCATGTCCTGCCTGTCGCTGAGGTTCTCGCCAAACACCTGATTTCGAACATTTTCCCTGAAACCTCACACACGCCCCGGATGCCGCATCCGGGGCGTTTTTGCGGCCGCCCCCAGCCCTGTCGCGCTTCGTCGTCAAAAAAGTGAAACACGAATCGCCTAAGTCCTGCATCGAGATGTGCACACGTGTGCTCACATCACGAGCATCATGTGCCGACTGCTTCGACCATTGGCCAAAACCACGGGGAACCGACCATGTCCAACTTGCGCGCCGTCTTCGCCACCACCGCCCTTGTCGCCTGCGGCACAGCTGCCCTCGCCGAGGATGTTACCATCAATGTCTGGGCTGGAGGCTCCAACGACGCCGACAGCTACCGCTGGGAAGCCATCGAGCTCGCAGCCGACCTGCTGGAGCGTGAATATGCGATCCTGGGCGAGGAGCTGAACATCACCGTCGAGGCAAAACGCGACTTTGGCGGCTGGGACGAATTCAAACAGTCGGTGACGCTGGCGGCCGAGGCCGGCACCGCGCCGGCCATCGTTGTCACGTCCCACCTCGATATCGCGCCCTGGTCGCAGGCCGGCTATATCGTGCCGGTCGAGGATTACCTCGATCTGGATGCCTGGCCGCTCAACGACATCTACCCGAACCTGCTGGAGATCGCCTCTTATGATGGCATCCAGTGGGGCCTGCCGCAGGACGCCGAGAGCCGTCCGTTCTTCTTCTGGAAGGATACGATGAAGGGCATCGGCTATTCCGATGCCGACATCGACGCCCTGCCCACCAAGGTGGCCGCCGGTGAATACACCCTGCAGGACGTGCTGGCCGATGCCAAGAAGGCCGTCGACATGGGCCTCGTCGACGAGGGCTACGGGTTTTATCCGCGGGTGTCGAACGGCCCCGACTATGCGCAGTTCTACCAGTCGTTTGGCGGTCAGTTGCAGGATCCCGAAACCGGCAAGCTGGTGCTCGACAAGGCCGCGATGGAAGAGATGTACCAGTTCTTTGTCGATGCCGTGGAGGCAGGCGTGACCCGCAAGAACCACATCGGCACCGACTGGAGCCAGTGGTACAGCGAGGTCGCCAACGGCAAGGCCGCGTTGTGGCACGGCGGCACCTGGCACTACGCCCGCTACACCGGCAAGGAAGGCAACGATGATTTCTTCGGCACCATCCAGTTTTCGCTGATCCCGGCGGGCAACGACAAGGGCCGCGCCAATACCATCACCCAACCGCTGGTCTACCTGCTGACCGACCAGCAGGATGACATGGTCGAAGACGTGGCCGCGCAGCTGGTGAAGATCGCCTCCGAACCGCGCCTGAATTCCCTGCACGCGATCAAATCTGCGCATCTTGGCATCAGCAGGCAACAGTCCAATGTCGAACTCTATTCCGGCGACCGCTGGGCCGATGAAGCAACGGAACGCCTGCTCGGCACCGCCAATGCGCAGCCGAACCACCTGCAATACGGCGTCTTTGCCGAGACCATGTGGAAAGGGCTCGAAGCCGCCTGGACCGGTGTTCAGACTCCCGCCGAGGCCGTGGCCGCGGTCGAGGCGGAACTGACCGCAAAGCTTGGTGACGAGCTGATCGTCCGCTGAGGGTTATCTTCCCCCAAGAAGATCGGGAGGGCGGTGCGCCGCCTTCCCACCTTTCCCCTAAACGTCTCGGATCTGTCATGCGCAACGTAAACTGGCTGGGCCCCGCCTTTCTGAGCCCCGCCCTGGTCATGGTGACGCTGTTCTTTCTGCTGCCGGTCGTGCTGACCGGGTTCTTTGCCTTCACCAATATGTCCACCGCCACGGGCGTGACCGGCGGCGAGTATCTTTTGAACAGTGCCAGCCTGCGCAGGCTGCAAAACGAGGGCCTGCCGCAGGAGGTGCTGGCGAAACTGGAGGCTGGCGGTTACCGCGTGGATGCGGCCGGGCTTGCCGCCCTGGCCGAAGCGACCACCCCCGCCACCGCGCAGGAACTGGAACAGCTGCATGGCGCAGCGGAGTTTTCCGACCGGCGCGACATGGAACGGGCGCTGAAGGACCTGCGCGACAATCGCATCCGCCGAACCCGCGACCGGAAAGAGGCCGCAGAGCTGTTCAAACGCTCGATCCTGAACGAACGCTTTGCCACCGAAGCCGCCTTTCGTGCAGCCCTGACCGAAACAGGCACATCCGCCGCTTATGCGGAGCAGATCACCCAGGCCGCCTATACCGGCTGGGTCTGGACCACCAAAAACGTGGAGCTGCTGTTCGCCCTGCCGTCCACCCTGCGCTACGCGGCCAATACCGCACTTTATGTGACGCTGACGCTGGCCTTCAACGTGGGCTTCGGGCTGTTCCTCGCGATCACCACCTTTTACCTGCCCAAGGGACAGGGGGCTGCCTTCCGGGCCATCTGGTTCCTGCCGCGCATCCTGCCGCCCGTGCTCTACGTGCTGATGTGGCGCTGGTTCACCTGGGACACAGGCTTTCTGGCCACCGTCACCGGGTATTTCGGCATGAGCCCGAAGAACTGGATGCTCGACACCTCCTACCACGCCTGGACGGTGGTGGTGCTGATCAACGGCTTTGTCGGCGCGTCGATGGGGATGATCATCTTTTCCTCCGCCATCCGCGCCATTCCCACATCCATGCTGCATGCCTCCGAGGTGGACGGGGCGAGCCGCTGGCAACAGGTGCGCTGGATCATCCTGCCGCAGCTCGCCTGGCCAATCCTGTTCATCACCTGCTATCAGACGCTGTCGCTTCTGACCTCCTTTGAATACATCCTGCTGGCCACCGATGGCGGACCCGGACGCGCAACCGAGGTCTGGTCTCTGGCCGCCTATCACACCGCCCTCAACAACTATGGCGGCAATCTGGAGTATGGCCTGGGCGCGGCCTTCGCGCTGGTGCTCGTGGTGATCGGTATTGCCGCCAGCCTGATCTACTTCCGCCTGTTCAACTTCAAACGGCTGATCACCAAGCCGCTGATCGAGGGGTGAACGATATGTCCTCCAAGAACTGGCCCGTCCTCCTGCTGCTGTCGGTGGTGTCGCTGCCGCTATTGATCATGTGCGGCTATGCGGTAATCGACGCCTTCAGCGATACCGCTCCCGGCTCCTTGGTGCCCACGCGCTTCACGCTGGAGCATTTCCGCTTCCTGTGGGAGCCGGTGGCCGAAGCGCGCGGCAGCGTCTGGGTGGCGACCGCCAATACGTTTGTCTTTGCCACCACTTCGGCGCTGGTTGTGACCATGGTGTCGCTCACCGCGGGCTATGCGCTGTCGCGGTTGAACTTTCCAGCGCGGGGCTTCTTTCTGGCCGGGCTGATCGTGCTGCATGCCTTTCCAACCATCACGCTGATCATCGCGATCTTCCTGATCCTGCAAATGCTCGGTCTCTATGACACGCTGATCGGCGTCATAGTGGTGAAGACCGCGCTGGAGTTGCCGCTCGGCATCTGGATCATGAAAGGGTTCTACGACACCGTCCCCTGGGAGATCGAGATGGCCGGCGTGCAGGATGGTGCCAGCCGCGCCACCGTCTGGTGGCATCTGGTGTTGCCGCAGGTGCGGCCCGGCCTGATGGCGCTGATCCTGTTCTCCTTCCTCTCCGGCTGGTCGGAATACATCCTGCCGCAGGTGCTGGCCCCGGGATCGGACGCACGGGTGCTGTCCACCTATCTCAGCTCCCTGATCCTCGACGACACCAAGGCGGACTTCAATCTGTTCAAGGCAGTGGGCCTGTTCTACGCGGCCCCGGTCGTGGTGATCTACCTGCTGTTCCAGAAACACCTCATGAACATCTATGGCGGAGGCACCAAGGGCTGATGCAACTTGACCTGATCAACTTCACCAAGCGTTTTGGCGAAACCACGGTGATCGAAGACATGTCGCTCTCGGTCAACTCCGGCGAGATGATCGCGCTGTTGGGCCCCTCTGGCTGCGGCAAGTCGACGACGCTGTTCGCCATCTGCGGCATCCACCGCATAGACCAAGGACAGCTGAGGTTCGGCGGCAAGGATGTCGCCCATCTGCCGAGCCAGTCGCGCAATGTGGGCGTGGTGTTCCAGAACTACGCGCTTTATCCGCATATGACGGTGGCGGAAAACATCGCCTTCCCGCTCAAGGTGCAGAAGATGAACCGGACCGACCGCGAGGCGATGGTGCGCAGATATGCCGAACTGGTCCATATCGAAGCGCTGCTGGAACGGCGCCCCGCGCAACTGTCCGGCGGGCAACAGCAGCGGGTGGCGCTGGCCCGTGCGCTGGTGCGGCAGCCGGATTTTCTGCTTCTAGACGAACCGCTTGCCAACCTCGATGCCAAGCTGCGGCTGGAGATGCGGTCCGAAATCCGCCGCCTGCAACAGGAGACCGGCCTGACTGCGATCCTCGTCACCCACGATCAGGTGGAGGCGATGTCGATGTGCGACCGCATCGCGCTGATGAATGGCGGGCGCATCGTGCAGTATGACACGCCGACCAGCATGTATGAACGACCCGAAAACGACTTTGTCGCCGGTTTCCTCGGCAATCCGCCGATCTCCTTTGTGTCTGGCGCGGTGCTGGGACAGAGCGAGTCCCGGGTGGCGCGCTACGGCATCCGGCCCGAGGGGTTTGGCCCGCAGTTCGGCAGCGCCCTGTCCGGTCGCGTCACTTTTGTCGAAACCCAGGGCCGCGAAGATCTCTTTGATGTCTCGCTGACAAATGGAGAGGTCTTGCGCTCCATTCAGCCCGCCGGGTCGGGCATTCGCCCCGGGGCGACGGTGCAGTGGGGCGTGGCCCAGGACAAACTGCTGCGGTTCGATCAGGACGGGAGACGACTATGACGCACTGGCTTTCCCCCGCCCGTCCCTATGTCATCGCCCATCGCGGGGCCTCGGCCTATGCGCCGGATTGCTCCATCGAGGCCTATGAAAAAGCCGCCCGTCTGGGCGCCGATTTCTGGGAGGTCGACATTCGCCGCGCCGCCTGCGGCACACTTGTTGCCTGTCACGATGCCGCCCTGCCCGATGGCCGCGCCATCGCGGAGCTGACCTTCGACCAGCTCGGCGCCACCGCACGTGCCCAAGGCGTGTCCGCCGTGGCCCTGGCCAGCATCCTGGCGCTGGCGGTGGAGCATGATGCCGGTGTTTACGCCGACATCAAAGACGTTGACGCCGCCCTGCCGGTGATGGAGATGTTGCAGGCCCGGGGCATCACCCGCGCGATCCTCGGCACCTTTGATCCCGAAGCCATCGCCGCTCTGAATGCTGCGCAATGCCCCTACCCCCGCGCCGCATTGGTGCCGGTGGGTGTTGATCCGTTCGAGCACGCGCGCGGTGCCGAGATCATCCACCTCTGCTGGGAAAGCCTGGATCGGCCGCAGGATCAGTTGACGCCTGCGTTCTTTGCCAAGGCCGCGCAGCTCGGGCAGAAAGTGGTGCTCTGGCACGAGGAAAATCCCCTGCGCATGGCCGAGTTGCGGCATCTGCCGGTGCTGGGTATCTGTTCCGACCGCCCCGAAATGGTGCATCCTTTCTCCACCCGCGATCATGCCCGGATCGAGATCGTCTGCCACCGTGGCGCGCCCGAATTTGCGCCGGAAAACACCGTCGAGGGCGCGATCTGTGCCTTTGGTGCGGGGTTCGACGTGGTCGAACTCGACGTGCACGCGCTGCGCGATGGCACGCTTGCGGTGATCCATGACGACAGTTTCGACCGCACCACCGATGGATGCGGCAGGGTGGCCTGGTCCACCGTCGCGGACTGCGCAAAACGGGATGCGGGGGCGTGGTATTCGCCGCATTTCACCGGCACCAAAGTTCCCGACCTGCACGACATTCTGGATGTCACCCGCACCCACGGCGGCAAGCTATACGTCGAGTTGAAACAGGCCGACCCTGATGCCGTGCTGGCCGCGGTGCGGGCCAAGGGCATGATGGAGCGGTGTTTTTTCTGGTCGTTTGACTACCAGCGCCTAGCAGCCTTGCGCGCCGCAGCGCCCGAAGCCCACATCATGATCCGCCGTCAGGACCTGCCCGATCTTGAGACTGCGCTGGCAACGCTCCGGCCCAGTATCCTCGAATTCACGGTGGAGGAGGACTTCTCCGAATTCAGCCGTTGCCGTGCGGCGGGTGTCCGGCCCATGATCGCCTATATGGGACGTGACACGGCGGTTTTTGACAAGCTCCTGGCCGCCGGGCCCGACCTGGTGAACCTGCACTTTCCCTTCCTGTTCCGCGATCACCTGCGGGCGCGGCGTGAGACATGACTGAAAAGAAACAGAAAAAACCGACATCCTTTGACGTGGCACGCCTGGCGAATGTGCACCGCTCGGCGGTGTCGCGGGCGCTGTCGGGCAAGGGACGCGTGTCCGAGGAGACCCGTGAACGGGTCATCAAGGCGGCGCAGGAACTCGGGTATCGCGTGAACTACCTCGCACGGGGCCTGCACGACCAGAACTCCGGGCTTGTTGGTATCGTCGCGTCGCGGCTCGACACACCTTATCGCGCCCTTCAGGTGAAGATCGCCGCCCGCGACCTGCTGAACAAGGGCTATTGCCCGATCCTGATCGTGGCCGAAGGGGACGTGGCGCTGTCGGGGCTGATCGACCGGCTGTTGAACTACAATGTTGCCGGGATGATCGTCACCTCCGACTCGCCGCCGGCCGGGATCATTGACGAATGCAAACGCCTTGCCGTGCCGGTGGTGCTGGTCAATCGCGATGTGGGCGATGTTCAGGCCGACCGCGTGCAGCTGGATATCGAAGCGTCCGGCCAGATGGCTTTTGACATGCTGCGCGCCGCCGGAGGCACGCGTTTTGCGGTGCTGGCGCCGCGCGAGCAGACCTATACCGTGACCGGACGCGCCCGCGCCTTTGCCGCCTGTTGCCAAGCCGCCGAGTTGCCGGTGACAATGATCACACCGCACCGGCAGAACTATGTCGACGGGCTTGAGGCCGCGGATCTGCTTGCGGCACAGGACGACAGCATCGATGCGGTGTTCTGCACCACCGACCTGCTGGCGCTGGGGTGCCTTGACGGCATGCGTGTGACCTATGGTCGCCAGATCCCGCAGGATCTTCAAATACTCGGCTACGACGATATCGAGCAGGCAGGCTGGCTGGGCAACAACCTGACCACGATCAAGCAGGACGCAGGCGCGGCGGCGGTGCTGGCCGTGGACCTGATGCAAGCCCGGATCGAAGACGCCACCCGCCCGTTTGAAACCGCCACCATTCCGATTTCACCGGTCTGGCGCGGCACCACGCGAAAGACCGCAGGATGACCGAAATCGCAGCGCGACTGGCCTTTGCGATCGATATCGCGCGGGAGGCGGGTCAATTGGCACGCCAGATGCGGTCCCGGCAATCTGGCGATTTTGTTTCGGCAAAAGGGCCGCAGGACTTTGTGACCGAAGCCGATACCGCCGTCGAACACCTGCTGCACCGCCGCCTTGCTGCAATCTATCCTGCAGACGGTTTTCTGGGCGAGGAGGGCGGATCACGCACCTGTGGACGGTTCACCTGGGTCGTCGATCCGATCGACGGCACCACGAACTTCCTGCGCGGATTGCCGGAATGGGGCGTATCCATCGCTTGCATGAGCGCCGAACAGATCGAGCTTGGGGTCATTTACCTGCCGGACCTGGACCGCCTCGGCTGGTGCAGCCGCGCGGAAGGGGCCTACCTGGACGGGATCGCGCTTGACCTGTCGAACCGCCCCGAGAGCACCGGGAAGCTGGCGATCCTCGGCCATTCGGACCGGTTGCTGCTGGAGGATCATCTGCGCACCATCTCGGGCCTGCTGCCCGCAGGCTACGAGTACCGTCGCCAAGGCGCGGCCTGTTTTGGTTTGCTGGCGGTGGCGGCCGGCTGGGCGGATTTCTATTTCGAGGGGCATCTCAACCCTTGGGACGCTTTGGCGGGCCTGCTGCTCGTGGAAACCGCGGGCGGGCAGGTCTCGAGACCCGCCCTGCCCCAGTTCCTACGCGCGGGTGGCGCGGTGCTGGCAAGCAGCGGCGACCTCGCGCCAGAGATCCTTGACCGGTTGCAGCCACCGCCCCCGGCGTCAGCCCCGGCCCGGCGTCATCCCGAGCAGGGCTGTGATCTTCCCTCCGGGGGCTAGATCACGCTGCGATCCTGGTCGACTCCCAGCAGGTTCAGCTTGAGGTCGGCAAAGCTGCGCGGCTTGGAGAAATAGAAGCCTTGCAGGGTGTCACAACCGATCTGGCGCAACAGTTTTGCCTTGTCGAGCGTATCAACCCCCTCGGCGATGATCTTCACATCCAGCGTATGAGCAAGGTCGACTACCGAGGCCACCATCCGCTCCGCGCGTTCGCTCTTGCCTAGGGGGAAGATAATATTGCGATCGATCTTGATCGCATGCGGTTCGATGTTCAGCACCCCGTTGATAGAGGCATGCCCCGAACCAAAATCATCCATGTCGATCTGAAATCCCATATCCTTCAGCGCGTCGATGCAGAAAATCAGCGCATCGTCGCCCTCTTCGCAGGAGATCGATTCCAGAATTTCAAAGGCGAACTGATCCCGGTTGTCGGGGATTCTGCTCTGCACGGTATCCAGAAATCCCGGTTCCATGATCCGGGGCGCGCTGACGTTGAAGGCGACGCGGGGCACGTGAATATCCATGTCGCGCAGTGCTGTGACCTGCTGGACCGCCGCTTCAAAGATCTGCCCGTCGATCTCTGCCTCCAGACCCAGCTGCTTGGCAAGACCGAGAAAGCGCGAGGGCGGCAGCACCCCGAGACTGGGGTGATCCCAGCGGGCGAGCACCTCCAGCCCGGCCAGATGCCAGGTGCGGGCGTCGTGCTGGGTGTGGTAGAAGGGCACGATTTCCCCACGCTCCAGCGCCTCCTGCAACTGATCGGCAAGCGCACGTTCGGCCTGGGCTTCCTGACGCATTTCAGAGGTGAAGACCTCGACCGTGGCGCGCCCCGACGCCTTGGCACGGTACAGCGCCGCATCGGCATTGCTCAGCAACTCGCTGGCGCTCATGGCGCCGGCCTCGCCACAGGCCACGCCAAAGCTGGCCCCGAAGTTGCAGCGCTTGTTGCCCCAGGAGACCGGTTGCAGCACCTCTGCCAACACGCGTTTTGCCAGCACCTCTGCCTGCCGCAGGGTGGTGCCCGCCTGACAGAGGATGACATATTCATCGCCCCCCACCCGCGCGGGCAGATCGCCCGATTTGGTATGTTTGCGCAGGACATCCGCCACATGGCACAGCACGAAGTCGCCAGCCTCATGACCCAGGATGTCATTGATCTTCTTGAAACGATCAAGATCGATGCGGACCAGCGTGACCGTTTCATGCGACAGACGCCGGGCCAGTTCCTGATCCAGATGGCGACGGTTGGCCAGTTTTGTCAGCGGATCGCGCAGGGATTGCTGCTCGATCCGATCCTTGGCTTCCTTCAGCGCTTCGGCGGCTTCGCGCTGCTGACGTTCGTTGCGCACCAGTTGGGTGATTTCGCTGCGCGTCACCACCTTGTCGCCAAAGTCGGTTTCGTTCACCCGGGCGATGATATGGCGATCCCCGGCGAGCTCCAGCTGGGTCTCGGCGCGGAAATCCCGGCTTTCGATACGGAGATTGTAGGAGGCGGCAAATTCTTCTGGGGTCGCCCCGTGCAGCGCGTAATGGCCAGCATGAACGGCGCCGACGAGGATCTCCCCCAACGACATGCCCGGCTTCACCTCCTCGGGGTGGGCATGGCTCAGCTCCCGATAGGTATCGTTGCAGGTCACCAGCCTGTTTTCATCGTCGAAGATGGCAAACCCGTCGCCCGACGCCCCCATGGCCGCCGCGACCCGCTGTGTCATCCGGTTGAGGTCACGGGTCTGTTGCGCCTGCGTCTGCCAGGAGCGGATCATCTGTCGCGACAGCCCCACGAAAAACAGCGCCAGGCAGAGGCTTATGACCGCCGTGCCGCCTTCGACAATTCGGACAAGCCGATCCTCGATCATATTGACGTGCGGGTGAAACGCGTGGCTCAGCCGCTCCAACCGCTCCACCGAGGCGAGGAGTTGCAGGTTGCGCGCAAACGGGCTGTTCGCCCCAGTTTGACGGATCGCATCCTCCTGCAGCAGCTGGTCGAGAAGCGCGTTCATCTTGTGGGTTTCCTCGATCCCCTGATGGCACAGATCCAGCGCTGCGCTGGCCCCCAGAAGCTCAAACCCCTTGCGCTCGACCATGGACAGATTGTCGATGCACCAATGCGCCTGCGCGTCGGCGCGTTCGGCCAGCACCTTGATCTGCCGGGCCGCCTCCGGGCGTATCACCGGGTTCGCGGCCAGGATGTCCATCGCGTCATGCACGAGGCTGAGGTGGATCATGTTGCGGGCCCGGTATTCGCTGGCCAAGGTCAGATAGCGATAGCCAAGGAACGACATTCCGGTCAGCAGCGCCAGAATGAGCGCAAACAGGGCCAGCGTTTGTCCCAACCTCATGACCAGATCTCCCGAAGGGTACTCGAATTCCACATCGGATCGAGCCTAGGCAGATATACTTGCTCAATACCTAATCCAGCCGCGGGACCGCCCCGCATGGTTAACACGACATTGCACCCCAAGGACCTGTGCCCGACTGCCCCTTGCGTTCCGGGGCGATTTCGGGGCTCATGCGCACATCCATACGTTCAGAGAAAAACACAAGGAGCGAGCATGAAAGCGGTCTTCAATACGGCACGCGGCACAGCCCGGGACACTTTGACCCTCAAGCAGGTGGGGACCCCATTGCCGGGCGCGGGCGAGGTTCTGGTCGCAATGCGGACCTCCGGCGTGAACCCTTCGGATGTGAAACTGCGCTCCGGCGCGCAGGGGCCGATGATCGCCGACCAGGTGCTGATCCACAATGATGGCGCCGGTGTCATCGAGGCGGTTGGCGAAGGCGTCGGCCCCGCGCGCGTCGGCCAGCGGGTGTGGCTCTACAATGTGAACCGCTCTGCGGATGGGCTGGGTCAGGGTCCGTTGGGAACCGCTGCGGAATATGCCATTGTGCCCGCGCATCTTGCGGTCGAACTGCCGGAGCCGGCGAGCTTTGACGCCGGTGCCTGTCTCGGGGTCCCGGCGATGACGGCGCATCGCGCACTGCTCTGGGCCGGCCCCGTTGCGGGCAAGACAGTGCTGGTCACCGGAGGCGCCGGTGCCGTCGGTCACAGCGCCATCCAGATCGCCAAGGCCAAAGGCGCGCGGGTTGTCGCCACCGTGTCCGGCGACGCCAAGGCGGAGATTGCCAGAGACGCCGGTGCCGACGACGTGCTGAACTACAAAAGCGCGCCGCTTGTCGATCAGCTGCTGGATGTTGTCGGAGCCGGGGGAATAGATCACGTGGTTGATGTGGACATTGCTGCACATGTCGACATCTATCCGCAGATCCTGACGCTGAACGGCTCCGTCGGCGCCTATGCCTCGGCCTCCGATCTGACACCGGCGCTGCCGTTCTACCCGCTGGCCTTCCGCAACATCCAGTTGCAGCCGGTGTTTGTGTATTCCATGAGCGACGCCGCCAAGGCCGAGGCGATTGCCGACATCAATGCACTGCTGTCTTCTGGTCAATTGACCCCGCGGATCGACAGGACATTCGCGCTGGAGGACGTCGCCGTCGCCCATGAGACCGTGGAGGCTGGCAGCCTGATGGGCAACGCAATCTTGCGTTTCTGAGACCGCTCTGCACGCAACAGAAAGGGCCCCGGCAGCACGGGGCCCTTTACAGCTTGTCTCGGTCCGTCGTTCCCGGCAGCGGGTCAGGTGATATGCGCGGTCGCCTCGATCTCGACCAGCGCGCGATCCTCCACCAGCCCTGCGACGATCAGCATCGACATAGCCGGGAAATGCTTGCCAAACACCTCGCGGTAGGCCGCGCCCACTTCGGCCTGATGGGCGAGGTATTCCTGTTTGTCGGTCACGAACCACGTCAGCCGCGTCACATCAGCGGGCTTGCCCCCGGCAGCCTCGACAATGGCGGCGATGTTTTTCAACGCCTGTCGCATCTGGCCGACGAAATCATCCGAAACAAATTCCTTGTTCTCGTCCCAGCCGATCTGGCCGCCAATATGCAGCACGCCATCATGGGTCAGCATGCCATTGGCATAGCCCTTGGCCGGAGCCCAACCTTCGGGGTGAATGGTTTGATGGGTCATGTCTGCCCTTTCATCTCGTTCTCAATTTTTGTTCGGATCGGTGCGGGCCACGGCGCAGAGCGCCCCTCGGCATTGATATGCACCAGGGTTGTTTCGGTGGAAAAGCGCAGCTCTTCGCCGCAATGGGCGGTCATTTCATAGGCAAGCGAGGACTTCCCGATCCGCGTGACCACAAGGCGCAGCACCAGGTGGTCGCCATGGCGGCTCGGGGCGGAAAACCGCGTCTGGATATTGACGGTGGGCACGCCCGCTGTTTGATGCATGTCCTCAAACGGCCAGCCCAGAACATCGGCAAACCAGCCCTCGACGCAATCGTTCATCATTTCGAAATAGCGCGGGAAAAAGACAATCCCCGCCGGGTCGCAATGTTTGAACAGCACTTTCTGTGGCATCTCATACATGGCTCATACCCCTACGTAACGCTCTGAAATCTCTGGGTTCAGGGCCGCCATGGTCCCACTCCAGACGGTTTCACCGCGCTCCAACACCACCGCACGATCACAGACCTGTTCCAGTTCCGCCAAAGTCTTGTCGATCACCAGAATTGCCATATCGGTGTCCTGTTTCAGCCGATTGATCGCCGCCCAGATTTCCTGACGGATGATGGGCGCAAGCCCCTCTGTCGCCTCATCCAGAATGAGCAGGCGCGGGTTGGTCATCAGGGCGCGGCCAATCGCCAGCATCTGCTGCTCACCGCCCGAGAGCGACGCTGAAAGCTGGCTCTGACGTTCGCCCAGACGCGGGAACAGCTGCGTGACGCGGCCCATGTCCCAGTCACCGGGGCGGCTGGTGGCAAGAAGGTTCTCCGCCACCGTAAGATCGCGAAAACAGCGCCGACCTTCTGGCACCAGACCAAGGCCCAGACGCGCGGCCTTGTGACTTGGCAGCGCGTGCAGGTTCTGGCCTGCGAACTCCAGCGTGCCGCCGGCGGCGATCATGCGGCAGATCGCCTTGACGGTGGTGGATTTGCCCATACCGTTGCGGCCCATGAGCGCCACCACCTCGCCAGGGTTGATGTCGAGATCGACACCAAAGAGCGCCTGACTCACACCATAGGATGCGGTGAGGGATTTGACGGACAAAAGACTCATGCGCTTTCTCCCAGATAGGCTTCGCGCACGCGCGGATCGCTGCGGATCTGATCGACGCTGCCGGTGGCAATCACCTCGCCATAGACCAGCACGCTGATCCGGTCCGCGAGCGCAAAGACCGCGTCCATGTCATGTTCCACCAAAAGGATCGGGGCCTCCTGGCGCAGACTATCAAGGAAACCGGTAAGGTTTTTCGACCCCTCTGCACCAAGGCCCGCCATGGGTTCATCCATCACAAAGGCCTTGGGCTCCAGCGTGAGCGCCACGGCAACCTCCAACTGGCGGCGTTGCCCATGGCTCAGGTCGGCGCAGCGCTTGGTCTTGTGGTCGGCAAGGCCAACCCGTTCCAGCGCCGCTTCGGCACGGGCACGCAAAGACCTGTCACCAAGAGCCGCCGACCAGAACCGCCACGGCCTGCCGCTGGCGCCCATGGCACCGAGGGTGGCGTTCTCCAACACCGTGTCTTCCATCGCCAGCGCCGAGATCTGAAAGGTCCGCCCCAAACCGGCCCGCGCCCGCTGATCGGTGCTGAGGGTGGTCACATCCTGGCCCATCAGCTCTACGCGACCTGCATCCGGCGCAAGCGAGCCACAGATCTGGCCGATCAAAGTGGATTTGCCTGCCCCATTGGGGCCGATGATGGCGTGGATTTCGCCGGGGCGCAGATCAATCGAAATGTCATTACTGGCCTTCAGCGCGCCAAAAGATTTGGTGATGCCATATGTGGCGAGGATTGTCTCAGTCATGGGTTGCCTCCTTGCCCGCCACCAGCCCGGTGATGCCACCGCGCGCAAAGAGCACGACCGCCAGAAGGATCAGCCCAAGGAAGATGTGCCAGAACTCGGTGATCCCGCCGAGGAAGTGCTCAAGCGCCACAAAGGTCACAGCCCCTGCAACAGGCCCAAACAGCCGCCCCACCCCGCCGAGGATCACAAGGATCATGATCTCGCCCGAGAACTGCCAGCTGAACATCGTCGGGCTGACAAAACGGTTGAGATCGGCAAAGAGCGCGCCAGCCAGACCGGTGATGACACCAGAGATGACAAAGGCCACCAGCTTCAGGCGCATCGGGTCCATACCCACGGCCTCAACCCGCGCGGGCACCTGACGCGCCGCATTCAGAGCCAGACCAAAGGGAGAGCGACGCAGGCGGGCAGAAAAAATCAGCACCACAACAAGGATCGCAAGGCACAGTCCGTAGAACTGGATCGGGGCCAATGTGTTGAGACCCGGAAAATCATTGCGGACATAGATCGACATGCCGTCTTCGCCGCCATAGGTGCTCCACGAGATTGCGAAGTAGTAAAACATCTGACCAAAGGCGAGCGTGATCATGATGAAATAGGCCCCGGTGGTGCGCAGGCTGAGGATGCCAATGACCAATGCCGCCAGCGCCGAGACGACAATGGCCAGAAGCCAGATCACCGGCATGAACTTGGTGCCTTCGATCAGGAAAGGCCACTCCATCAGCGGGGTATAGCTTTGGGCATGGTGGGCAAGGATGCCCATGGCATAACCGCCAATCCCGAAAAACACCGCGTGGCCAAGGCTCACCAAACCGCCGATGCCCAGCGCGATGTTCAGCCCCGCCGCCGCGAGGGCAAGGATCACCGCACGGGTCGCAAGTGTGATCGTAAAGGGTTCATCCGTCATCACCGCCCATGCAGGCACGGCAATGAGACCCAGCAGCAGGGCTGCGTTAAAGAGTGTTTCTCGGCTCATGCGCGCGCTCCGAACAGGCCAGAAGGACGCCAAATCAGCACAAGGCTCATCAGGATATAGATCGACATCGAGGCAATCGACGATCCGGCGGAGGTGGCGGGGGCTGCGTCCATAAAGAGTTTCAGCACTTCGGGCAGGAAGATCCCAACCAATGTGTCAGTCAGCCCCACCAGCAATGCGCCGATAAACGCGCCCTTGATGGACCCGATCCCGCCGATCACGATGACCACAAAGGCCAGGATCAGCACCGGCTCGCCCATGCCCACCTGAACCGACTGGATTGCGCCCACCAATGCGCCCGCGAGACCAGCCAAGGCCGCCCCCAGCGCAAAGACCAGCGTGTAGAGTTTCGAAATATCGACGCCCAGCGCCGCAATCATCTCGCGGTCGTTTTCGCCCGCGCGGATCTGGATGCCGATACGGGTGCGCTCAATCAAGAGCCACAGGCCAAACGCCACCAGCAGCCCCACGCCAATCAGCGCCAAACGATACAAAGGATACTGGATGCCGCCGGGCAAGGTCACAGGCCCCGACAA
This sequence comes from Epibacterium sp. ABV4_022, assembly GCF_056159345.1. Taxonomy (NCBI): domain Bacteria; kingdom Pseudomonadati; phylum Pseudomonadota; class Alphaproteobacteria; order Rhodobacterales; family Roseobacteraceae; genus Epibacterium; species Epibacterium sp. ABV4_022. The sequence goes on along the minus strand of NZ_JBSWVA010000001.1, from coordinate 1,167,062 downwards.
GGCATCGGGAATGTCCAGAAACAGCGGAAAAGATCCAAAGACCCAGCGTGTGCCCTCGGAAAAGATCAAAATGAGCGCAAAGGTCGCCAAGACCTGATCGAGATGGTCGCTGTCATAAAGCCTGCGGATCACCGCGACCTCGATCACAGCCCCCGCAAGCGCCGCTGCCGCGAGGGCCGCGATTAGCGCCAGCACAAACGACCCGGTGACGCCTGCCACAGCCGCCGCCGCAAAGGCCCCAACCATATAGAGCGAGCCATGGGCGAGGTTGATAAGTCCCATGACGCCAAAGATCAGCGTCAGCCCCGCCGCCATGAGAAAGAGCATGACGCCGGATTGCAGCCCGTTCAGCACCTGCTCGATGATAAGTATCGTGGACATATGTCTTCTTTCAGGTGTGTCCCGGCCCGCAGGTCCAGCGGGCCGGGCGCGCCTCACTTACATCTTGCACGCGTCCACATAGGCGTTTGCATGATCCTCAAGAGCGGTGCCGACGATCTTGTTGGTAAAGACGTCGCCTTCCTTGATGACCTCACGCACATAGACATTCTGGATCGGGTGATTGTTGGCGGCAAAGGAGAATTCCCCCCGCACAGAGGCAAAATCCGCCTCCTTCAGGGCCGCAGCAAAGGCCGCGTCATCATTCACATCCGCCTTGTCGATGGCCGACAGCAGCAGGTTTGCGGTGTCATAGCCCTGCGCCGCATAGATCGACGGCAGCCGGTCGTATTTCTGCTGGAAGGCCGCGACAAAGGCCGCGTTGGCTTCATTGTCCAGATCCTTGGACCATGTGGAGGAGTTCTTGACCCCCACAGCCGCCTCGCCCACCGCTTGCAGGATACCCTGATCAAAGCTGAAGGCCGGGCCAACCACGGGCAGATCCACGCCGCTGTCGGCATATTGCTTCAGGAAGGAAATCCCCATGCCGCCGGGCAGGAAGAAGAACACACTGTCCGCACCAGACGCGCGGATCTGCGCGATTTCAGCCGCGTAATCCGTCTGCCCCAGCTTGGTGTAGACCTCACCCGCCAGATCGCCCTCGTAAAACCGCTTGAACCCTGTCAGGCTGTCGTGGCCGGCCGGATAGTTCGGCGCCATGATGAAGGTGTTCTTGAACCCTTCCTGCGCCGCATAAGCGCCCGCGCCTTCGTGCAGGTTATCGTTCTGATAAGACACGGAGAAATAGTTGGCGTTGCACCCCTTGCCCGCCAGTTGCGCAGGCGCTGCATTGGTTGAGAGGTAGAACAGACCTTGCGCGGTGGCAGCCGGTACCACGGCCATGGCGAGGTTCGACCAGACGATCCCGGTCAGCACGTCGACCTTTTCCGATTGGATCATCTTGTCGGCCAACTGCACCGCGATGTCGGGCTTGCGCTGATCGTCCTCGATGACCACCTCGACATCATCACGGTTTGCGTTTTCCATCGCCAGCATGAACCCGTCGCGGGTGTCGATGCCGAGGCTCGCACCGCCGCCCGAAAGCGTGGTGATCATGCCCACCTTGACCTCTGCCATTGCGACGCTGTTCATCAGCGCTGTGGCCGCTGTGGCCATCAGAAATTTCTTCATTGTCGAACTCCCTGTTCTGGTTGGTGTGTTGGCTTATGACCGAAGCCTAAAACGTTGGATCTTGCCTGTCTGCGTCTTTGGCAGACTTTGGGCAAAGACAATGCTTCGGGGGTACTTGTAGGGCGCGATTGTTGCCTTCACGTGGTCCTGAAGCGCCCTGGTCAACGCGGCGTCGCCAACAACGCCTGCGTTCAAAACGATATGAGCCTCGACGATATGGCCTCGCTCCGAGTCCGGGGCACCGATCACTGCGCATTCAGACACGGCGTCATGCGCCAAGAGCGCCGCCTCCACCTCGGGGCCGGCGATATTGTAGCCGGCCGAGACGATCATATCGTCGTTGCGCGCGGCAAAGTGGAAATAGCCATCCGTGTCGCGGATAAAACTGTCGCCGGTGATGTTCCAGCCATCGGTAACATACCCAGCCTGACGGTCGTCGTTCAGATAGCGGCACCCGGTCGGACCGCGCACCGCAAGGCGGCCAACCTCGCCATCGGGTACAGAGTTGCCTTCGTCATCGACCACCTTGGCCTCATAGCCCCCCACGGGTTTGCCGGTACAGGCCGGGCGGTGGTCGTCAAAGCGGTTGGAGATAAAGATATGCAACATCTCGGTCGCACCGATCCCATCCAGCATCGGCTTGCCGGTCTTGGCCATCCAATCGTCATAGACGGGTTTGGGCAGGGTCTCCCCGGCGGAGACGGCGGCACGCAGGCTGCTGAGATCCGCCCCCTCTTCCATTGCGGCAAGCATCACCCGATAGGCGGTCGGCGCGGTAAAGCACACGGTCGCGCGGTATTTCTCGATGATCTCGATCATATTGGGCGGGGTGGCCTGTTCCAAAAGTGTCGCGGTTGCCCCGAAACGTAGCGGGAAGATCGCCAGCCCGCCAAGCCCGAAGGTAAAGGCAAGTGGCGGTGATCCAACAAAAATATCCTCAGGCACCACATTCAGCACATCGCGGGCATAGCCATCCGCGATGATGAGCAGATCGCGATGGAAATGCATGGTCGCCTTGGGCTCTCCGGTCGACCCGGAGGTGAACCCCAAAAGCGCCACATCATCGCGCCCGGTCTGCACCGCCTCAAAGCGCACCGGCTTTTCCAGCGCCAGCCTGTCGAGTTCGGCGTCGTGGTTGGAGGTCCCGTCAAAGCCTACAACCCGCTCAAGCACGTCACACTGTGCCGCGCAGGTCTCCATTTCCTCCATCAACCGGGTATCGCAGAGGGCAAACTGGATCTGTGCCTTCTCGACATATTTCTTCAACTCTGCGGCGCGCAGCATCGGCATGGTGTTGACCACAACCGCGCCCGCCTTGGTCGCCGCCAGCCAGCAGGCCACCATCGCCGGATTATTGGCGGACCGGATCAGGATGCGGTTGCCGGGTTTGACACCCAGATCCTCCACCAGCGCATGCGCCAGCCGGTTGGTCCAGTCGGCAAGCTCCTTGTAGGTGCGCTGCCGCCCGTTGCCGATCAGGGCGGTGCGGTCGCCAAAGCCCCGCTCCACCATGGCGTCCGTCAGCTCCACGCCCGCGTTCAGATGATCCGGGTAGTCAAACCCATCCAGCAGGAAGTCCGGCCATTGTTCCGACGGTGGCAGCGCGTCGCGGGTGAATGTGTCGGTATGTGCGGTTGCGCCCAGTTTCATGACTTGCCCTCCATCGCCATCATGGCTTGCCGCGCGATCACCACGCGCTGCACGTCACTGGCCCCTTCATAAATCCGCAAGGCTCTGATTTCGCGATAAAGTTTTTCGACCATCGCACCGGAACGCACGCCCTCACCACCAAAGAGCTGCACCGCCTTGTCGATTACAACCTGCGCCGCCTCGGTCGAGAACAGCTTGGCCATTGCCGCCTCGCGCGTGACCCGCGCCGCACCACTGTCCTTGGTCCAGGCCGCGCGGTAGACCAGCAACGCGGCCGCATCCACATCCAACGCCATATCGGCGATATGCCCCTGCACCATCTGCAAATCAAAGAGCGGCGCTCCCTGCACGTGACGCTCTGTGACGCGCCGCAAGGCCTCGTCCAATGCGCGGCGCGCAAAGCCCAGCGCCGCCGCCGCCACGGTGGAGCGGAACACATCCAGCACCGACATGGCGATGCGGAACCCCTGCCCCGGCGCGCCGATCATGGCGCTTGCAGGGATACGCACATCCGTAAACCGCAAGGTTGCCAGCGGGTGCGGCGCGATGGTCTCCAGCCGCTCCACCACCTCAAACCCGTCCAGATCCGGCGTCACAATAAAGGCCGAAAGCCCCCTGGCGCCCGGTGCCTCTCCGGTGCGGGCAAACAGCGTGTAGACATCGGCAATCCCACCATTGGAGATCCAAGTCTTTTCACCATTCAAAACATAGTAATCGCCATCGCGCACCGCCGTCATGGTGGAGTTCGCCACATCCGACCCCGACTGCGGCTCAGTCAGCGCAAAAGCAGCAATCGCCGCACCGCTGCGGGTTTTGGGCAACCACGCCGCCTTTTGCGCATCGGTCCCGAACAGCGAAATCGCCCCGGTGCCAAGCCCCTGCATGGCAAAGGCAAAATCCGCAAGCCCATCGTGGCGGGCCAGGATCTCACGCGACAGGCACAGCCTGCGTACATCAAGGCGCGCGCCGCCCTCTCCCTCGCCCGTGGGCCGCAAAACACCTGCCGCGCCAAGATCGGCCACCAGCTTGCGACAGGCCGCATCGGTGTCACTGTGATCCACATTGAGCCCAGCCGCCACCGCCTCGACCTGCGCCGCCCAGTCGCGATGCTCTTGGTCAAAAAAGGGCCAATTCAGAAAACTCTGGTCCGCCACGTTATCTTCCCCGTTGTTTTCATCTTCTTGTTAAATATCCTCGCCGAAGGCGAAACATGGCGCTCTCAGTCGCCTTCAAACACTGGTCGCTCTTTGGCGACAAAGGCCTCATAGGCGCGTCGGAAATCATTGCCCTGCATGCAGATCGCCTGCGCCTGCGCCTCGGCCTCGATGGCCTGTTCAAGGCTCATGGACCATTCCTGCGCCAGCATGGTCTTGGTCATGCCATTGGCAAACGTCGGCCCCTGCACGATGCGCTCCGCCATCTTCATGGCTTCCGCCTCCAGCGCATCGCCCGCCACCACGCGGTTGAAAAACCCCCAGCGTTCGCCTTCCTCGGCCCCCAGCGACCGGCCCATATAGAGCAGCTCCGCCGCGCGGCCCTGACCGATGATGCGCGGCAGCATGGCGCAGGCCCCCATGTCACAGCCCGCAAGGCCCACACGGTTGAACAGAAAGGCCACCTTGGCCTCAGGGGCAGCAATGCGCAGATCACTGGCCATCGCCATGATCGCACCGGCCCCGGCGCAGATACCATCCACCGCCGCAATCACCGGCTTGGTGCAATTGAGCATCGCCTTCACCAGATCCCCGGTCATGCGGGTAAAGGCCAAAAGCTCCTTCATGTTCATCTTGGTAAGCGGGCCGATGATGTCATGCACATCGCCGCCAGAGGAGAAATTGCCGCCATTGGGCACGATCACCACCGCATGCACCTCGTCCGAATAGGGCAGCGCCCGGAACCAGTCGCGCAGCTCGGCGTAGCTGTCAAAAGTCAGCGGGTTTTTACGCTCTGGCCGATTGAGTGAAATGCGGGCAATGCCACCTTCGATCTGGCAATTGAAATGGGTTGTGTCGTGCAGGCTCATGTGAGGTCGTCCTTAGAAGTCTGGTTTGCGCCTATGGGCTGGATCTGATCCAGAAGCGCGCTCATATCCGTGATGTCATCTGCGCCAAGGCCCGCCATCATCTCATCGATCCAGGCCTCATGCTCGGCGGCAAGGCGGGCAAACTCTGCCTCACCCGCAGGGGTCAATCGCGCCACCTGCGCACGGCGATCTCCGGGCACCGCAACCCGCAGCGCGAGGCCATCTTCGGTCAGCCGATCCACGATGCCTGTTACATTGCCGTTTGAGACGCGCAGAAACTGCGACAGCTGGCTCATCTTGAGGCCCTCGGGATTGCGCGACAGGGCCGACATCACATCAAAACGCGGCAGCGTGGTATTGTGGCGATCGCGCAAGCGGCGGCGCAGCTCGGCCTCGATGCTGCCAGAGGTCTTCAAGAGTTTCAGCCATAGGCGCAGACGGGCCTTGGAAGCCGCATCGCGGACCTCTGCGCGCGGGTTTGCGCTGCTCATATCTCGCCCCCCGTCAGGGCCAGGGCGTGACCGTTGACCGAAGCCGCGCCGCTCGACGCCAACCACAGCGCCGCATCCGCAACTTCTTCCGGCTGGACAAAACGCCCTTGCGGATTGTCCGCCTTGAGCGCGCCAGCTGCATCCTCGGCGCTCATGCCCGTCTTGGCGCGAATATTGTCGATGCTACGCTGAAGCATCGGCGTTTCCACAAACCCCGGACAAATCGCATTCACGGTTATGCCGGTACGGGCCAGTTCCTTGGCCAGACCGCGGGTCAGCCCCACCACCGCGTGTTTGGCGGCGCAATAAGCGCTGACATAAGGGTAACCTTTGAGCCCGGCGGTCGAGGCCACGGCAATCATGCGCCCGCTCCCTGCCTCTTTCATGCCCGGCAGCACCGCCTGCCAGAGGTTCACCACGCCATTGAGGTTCACCGCCATCATGGCATTCAGCATCTCTGGCTGCATCTTGGCAAAAGGCACGCTCTCGGCGGCACCCGCATTGGCGAGTGCCACGCTCACCGGCCCGCGAGCAGCAGCCGCGCGCGCCACCGCCGATGTGACGCTCGCCGCATCGGTCACATCGCAGACCTCATAGGGAAGCCCCTGTTCAACAAGGGTTTTCTCTGTGCGCCCCATCAGGGTGACCGTGGCCCCCGCAGCGGCAAAGGCCTGCGCGCAGGCCGCCCCCACCCCCGTGCCACCACCGGTAATCAGGACGTGTTCTTGGCTCAGATCTCTGCTCATGCGCGCAAGCTCTCCGCTTCTTTATCCGCCAGCCGCCAGCTTTGATCACGGCCCGCCTGATAGGGCAGCGGCCAGTCAGGCGCCGCGCGGTCGCCAATCTTGGTGCCCTCACGCAGGGTCCAATAGGGATCGGCCAGATGCGGGCGACCCACGGCCACCAGATCGGCCCGGCCCGCCATCAGGATCGAATTGGCGTGATCGGCCTCAAAGATGTTGCCCACCGCCATGGTGCAGATCCCGGCCTCGTTGCGGATCTGATCCGAAAACGGCGTCTGGAACATACGGCCGTAGACGGGGTTGGCATCGATGGTGGTCTGACCGGCAGAGACGTCGATCAGATCCGCCCCCGCCTCCCAGAAGGCACGGGCAATCTTGACCGCCTCGTCCGGGGTAACCCCATCCTCACCCACCCAGTCATTGGCCGAGATGCGCACCGACATCGGTTTGCCCTCGGGCAAGACCGCGCGCATGGCGGCAAAGACCTCCAGCGGGTAGCGCAGACGGTTTTCAAGGCTACCGCCGTATTCATCGCCGCGCTGGTTGGAGACCGGCGACAGGAACGAAGAGATCAGATAGCCATGGGCCGCGTGCAGCTCGATCATGTCAAAGCCTGCGCGGTCCGCCATCTCAGCGGCGCTCACAAATTGATCGCGCACCTCGTCCATCTCTGCGCGGGTGATTTCGCGCGGGGTGGCGTTCTGGTCGGACCATGGAATGGCAGAGGCGCTGACGATATCCCAATTGCCCTCCGGCAAGGGCGCATCCATCTCGTCCCAACCGAGCTGGGTGGAGCCTTTGCGCCCCGAATGACCGATCTGGCAGCAGATCTTGGCATCCGTCTGCGTGTGTACGAAATCGGCAATGCGGGACCATGCGGCCTCATGTTCTGGCGCATATAGCCCCGGACAGCCGGGGGTGATCCGGCCCTCTGGCGACACACAGGTCATCTCGGTGTAGACCAGCCCTGCACCACCCTTGGCGCGCTCGCCATAATGCACCAGATGCCAGTCGGTGGGACAGCCATCCTCGGCCTTATACTGCGCCATGGGCGAGACCACGATGCGGCTCTTGAGGTCCATGTCGCGCAGGCGGAAGGGCGCAAACATCGGCGCGCGCAGCGGCGCGTCCTTGGGCGCACCGGCCTGAGTCATGAACCAGCGTTCCGCGCTCTCAAGCCAGTCCTTGTCGCGTTCGCGCAGGTTTTCATGGCTGATGCGCTGGCTGCGGGTCAGCATCGAATAATTCAACTGCACCGGATCAAGATCAAGATAGCGTTCGACCCGCTCGAACCACTCCATCGAGTTGCGCGCCGCCGATTGCAGGCGCAGCACCTCAAGGCGACGCTGTTCTTCGTAGTCCTCAAAGGCGCTCTGCAGATCGGGCTTTTCATGCAGCAGGTCGGCCAGCGCGATGGCGGATTCCAGCGCCAGTTTCGATCCCGACCCGATGGAGAAATGCGCCGTCGCCGCCGCATCGCCCATCAGCACCACATTTTCATGGCTCCATTTTTCGCACAGAACCCTTGGGAAACGAATCCAGGCGGAGCCGCGAATGTGGTTGGCATTGGTCATCAGCGCATGGCCGCCCAGATGATCCTTAAAGATCTCTTCGCAGACCTTGATGCTCTCCTGCTGGCTCATGGAGCCAAAGCCAAAGGCGTCAAAGGTCTCTTGCGTGCATTCCACGATAAAGGTCGCAGTGTCGTCATCGAACTGGTAGGCATGCGCCCAGACCCAGCCGTGCTCGGTTTCCTCAAAAATGAAGGTGAACGCATCCTTGAAGGTCTGGTGGGTGCCCAGCCAGACAAAGTTACACAGGCGCGTGTCCACATCCGGTTTGAACGTCTCCGCATAGAGGCTGCGGGTGCGGGAATTGAGCCCATCGCTTGCGACAACCAGATCGTAATCCTTGCGATAGTCCTCGGCACTTTTTGCTTCGGTCTCAAACTGCAAATCGACGCCCAATTCGCGTGCGCGCTCTTGCAACAGGATCAACAGTTGCTTGCGTCCAATGCCGCAGAACCCGTGGCCAGAGGACACCTGCCGGGTGCCTTTGAAATGCAGCGCCACGTCGTCCCAATAGGCAAAATGCGCCCGGATCGACTGCGCACTTGTGGCGTCATTGGCGGCGAGATTGTCGAGCGTCTCATCCGACAGCACCACACCCCAGCCAAATGTGTCGTCGGCGCGGTTGCGCTCGATCACGGTGACGTCGTGACCGGGATCGCGCAGCTTCATCGAGATCGCGAAATACAGGCCCGCAGGCCCCCCTCCCAAGCATGCAATGCGCATCTGATCCTCATCCCCAATTCGGTTATTGATGGGAGAAGGTTCTGCGCATCTCAAAACAATTTCAAGCTTGAAATTTCTAATTTTAAAGTATTAACTGTGACGCCGCGTCAAATGCCCTCGGACACGCGCCCATCAAAATGTAGTTTAATGTATTGTTTTTAATATAAATAACCTGTGTCACCACAACCAAAGCAACGCTCTGATTGCAATACGCACTCCATTTCAGCACCCCAGTGGTTTCACATGCTGGGCACCATACGGTGCGGGCTTTCTTCGCCACTTCTCCGAGTCGCGTGATGAACTGCGCTCTACCAGACCCCGGTTTCCGCGAGCATCGGCCATGAACTTGCAAGCGGCGCAGGCCCCGGAAGCGCGTGGTCGCAATACCAGATCTCCTCAGGCTGCACGTCCACGATCCTCTCTGCACCCTGAAAGCCGGCCACACGGTCGGGGGTCCAGTCAACCGTGGCCAAACCGGTGACAAAGATCCCGGCCCCGCTGCTGAAATCGGGGACAAACAGCCCCACGCGCCCGTCGGCCTCGATATTGCCAAGCGTGTTGAAGAAGCGGTTGCCCGAAAAATCCGGAAACGACAGCGAACCATCGGCATTGATCGTCAGAAATCCGGGCCGCCCGCCGCGGTGCGAGGCATCGATGCCATCGGCTGGATCGTCCGACATCTCCGCCGCGCGCGAGGCGATAAAGAAGGTATCGGCCTGCGCCACCAAGGCGCGGCTGCGCGCGTCCCAATCGGGCAGCGCGGTCGCCACCGGCGCGGGCGGATTGGCGGGCCACAGCAGATCGCGCGTCTGGATATACTGCGGACAATTGCCAAAGCTCAGGTCCACAGCGATCTCGAACCCCTCGCTATTAACCGCGCGGATGGTGCCATTCATCCGGTTGCGACGACGGCTGGACAGCTCCATGCCAACAACGCCCACTTTCGCACCGGGCCGCACATCGAGCCAGAGCGTATCGCCCAGCACCGGCCGTGCGCCCACCGCAAGACGCCGGGGATCGCGTGCACGCAGGAACCCGACCTCGCCAACCGCAGGCGTCGCCCAAACCTTTCCGCGCGCATCCAGCAGGCCGAGGAACAGCACCGGCAGGCTCTCGAAGAAATCGCGGTGCTGTTGCGGCATTTCGGGACGGATGGCATGGGCCACCCGCTCTCGGTAACTCTCTGCCACACCGGCCCGGCGTTGCAGGATCAGCTCACCTGCGTGAAAGACATGGTTTGCACGGGACATGCGGGCGCTCCTCAGGCGATTTCGGGAATGGGGGAGGCCTGCATCGGCACAAAGCCCTTGATGCCCTGCACCCGGTCGATCCACGCCCGCACCAGCGGATAATCTGCAAGGCTTACGCCCCCTTCCGGCGCATGGGCGATATAGGCGTAGGCCGCGACATCGGCGATCGTGGGGCTGTCGCCCACAAGGAAATCCCGCCCCGCGATCATCCCCTCCATCAGACCAAGGAACGCATGGCTGGCCTCGCGGGCTTCCCCCGTCTCGGGCGTGTCTCCAGCGCCGATCAATGTCCGCCACCGCGCACGTGAGGGGCCGGTTGCCACATGCGACACCGTCAGCGACAGCCAGCGCTGCACCTCGGCGGCGGGTTTGGGCGCGGTCGGCAGCCAGTCGGTCCCCGCACCATAGGCCTGCACCAGATAGACAAGGATCGCGTTGGAATCCGCAACCAGAGTGCCGTTGTCGTCGATCACCGGCACCTGACCCAACAGGTTGAGTTCTAAAAACTCCGGCGCTTTATGCGCGCCCTTCAGCAAATCGACCTCAATCAGCTCATACGGCAGATCCAGGATCGACAGCATCATCTCCACCCGGTGGCAGTGACCAGAGAGCGGGTGGCGGTAGAATTTGATCGCGGCGGCGTTGGCGGGGAAATCGGGATTCATCATAGTCTCCTTGCAAGAGGTCAAAGGCCAAGATCGCTCAGGCTTGGGTGGTCGTCGGGGCGACGTCCCAGCGGCCAGTGGAACTTGCGATCTGCTTCAGTGATTGGGTGTTCGTTGATGGAGGCATGGCGTTCTTCCATCAGACCGTTCTCGTCAAACTGCCAGTTTTCGTTGCCATAGGCGCGGAACCAATGGCCGCTGTCGTCGCGATATTCATAGGCGTAGCGCACCGCGATCCGGTTGCCGTCATAGGCCCAAAGCTCCTTGATCAGCCGATACTCCAGTTCGCGCGCCCATTTGCGGGTCAGAAAGGCCTCGATCTCGGTCCGGCCCACGGGAAATTCGGCACGGTTGCGCCAGCGGCTGTCGGGCGTATAGGCCAGCGTCACCTTGGCCGCGTCCCGGCTGTTCCAGCCATCCTCGGCAAGGCGTACTTTCTCGATCGCGCTTTCACGGGTGAAGGGCGGCAGCGGTGGGCGGGGCGTGAGGGTCATTTTGGTCTCCAGTTGTGGCGCGGTGGTCAGCGCCTCTGGTGACAGAGATAAATCACCCCGTTGCGTAAAATAATACAGCATGAAAGAAAGAGATAATTTCACATTTCGATAGCAATCAGGGCAAAATCCATGGACCGCGTTCAAAGCATGCAGGTGTTTGTCGCCGTAGCGGAGGAAGAGGGCTTTGCCGCCGGGGCCCGCCGGGTGGGCCTGAGTGCGCCATCGGCGACGCGGGCGATCAACGGCTTGGAGGCGCAACTGGGCGCGCGGCTTTTTACCCGCACCACCCGGCGCTTGCATCTGACCGATGTGGGACGGCGCTATCTGGACGATGTGCGCCACATCCTGACCTCCTTGCAGGCCGCCGATGACGCGGCGCGCGGGGCGGCCAGCGCCCCCGTTGGGCTGCTGCGGCTGACCTGCCCCAATGAGTTCGGGCGGATTTATATCCTGCCGATCCTGCTGGACTATCTCGATCAATACCCGGAGATGCGGGCCGAGCTGGTGCTGTTGGACCGGGTGGTGAATATCGTCGAAGAGGGCTTTGATGTGGCCCTGCGGATCGGGCATCTGCCCTCCTCAACGCTGTCAGCGGTCAAAGTCGGCGCGGTGCGCCGGGTGGTCTGTGCCGCGCCCTCCTACCTTGAGAGATACGGCACGCCAGAGGGTCCGGCAGACCTTGCTGCGCATCGCATTGTGGCGATCAACGCGGTCTCTTCCGCAACGGAGTGGAGGTTTGGCACCGACCAACAAGACGCGGTGCGCATCACGCCGCAGCTCTGTGTCAGTACAGTTGCGGCCGGGCTGGACGCTGCGCGCGCAGGCTGGGGCATCTGCCGGATGCTGTCCTATCAAGCCGGGCGCGATGTGGCGGCGGGACATCTCGCCTGCCTGCTGGAGGACTATGAGCCTGAGAGCATGCCGATCCATCTGGTTCACACGGAAGGGCGGCGCGCACCGGCAAAGGTACGCAGCTTTATCGATTTTGCCCGCGACCGGCTGCGCGCGGACCCGGTGCTTCAGGCCTTGTCGTCCAGCAACGGATGCGGCGGCTGATCTTTTAGAAATCCAAGCCCAGATCGACCGTGCGTGCCGAATGCGTCAGCGCCCCCGAGGAGATATAGTCCACGCCTGTAGCCGCAATCGCCGCCACCGTGTCGCGTTTGACGTTGCCGCTGGCCTCCAGCGTCAGACGTCCGGCGTTGATCTGGACTGCCTCGCGCAGCTGATCCGGCGTCATATTGTCCAAGAGCACCACGGAGGCACCGCCGACCTCCAGGACCTCGTTCAGCTGATCCAGCGTGTCCACTTCGATCTCCACCGCCATCATATGGCTGGCATGCGCCTTGGTGGCGTCCAGCACCGCGCGAATACCGCCCGCAGCGGCGATATGGTTGTCCTTGATGAGGACCGCATCCGAAAGCGAATAGCGGTGGTTGAACCCACCGCCATGCAGCACTGCGAGCTTTTCCACCATGCGCAGGCCGGGCGTTGTCTTGCGAGTGCAGGTGATGCGCGCCTCGGTACCGCGCGTCTCAGCCACCATGGCTGCTGTCAGGGTTGCAATCCCCGTCAAGCGGCCCGCAAAGTTCAGCGCCACCCGTTCGCCCATCAGGATCGAGGCTGCCTTTCCCTCGATCTCCATCAGCACATCGCCGGGCTGACAGGCGGCCCCATCTGCAACGAGGGTGTTCACCCGCAGGTTTGCATCGACCAACCGGAACGCCAGCGCCGCCACCTGCATGCCGGAGACCACGGCCTCCTCGCGGGCGCGCAGGCGGGCGGAATAGGTCACATCGTCCGGGATTACCGCGCGGGTGGTCACATCACCATAAGAGCCGAGGTCCTCCATCAGGGCGGATTTGACCAAGGGCTCAAGGATCAGAACAGGCAAAGTGGCAAAGCTCATGGGGTCTCCGAGTGGGATAAAGGCGCTTCAAGCAAGCTGTCGCGCAGCGTCTTGGCCGCATCCCACGTCAGACGGGAGCGGTGCGCGAGCGCGGGCAAGGTTTCGGGAAAATCGGACCGTTCATGCGCGCCACGGCTTTCTTCGCGCAGCAATGCGGCGGCGGCGATCATGGTGGCGGCGGTGCAGATGTTTTGAAAGCTCTCGCAATTGGGTTGCTTGGCGCAAAGAGCCGCAATCTCGCGCAGCGCTGTGCGCAGCCCATCCGCGTTGCGTACCACACCAACATTGCGGGTCATGCATTGGCGCAGGGATGCGACACGCGCGGGATCAGCCCCCTCGCCGCCGGGGGTCAACTCAAGATGAACCGGCGCGGCCTCGTGGGTTGTCCCCTGCGCTCGTGCAATATCCTCCGCCGCGCGACGGGCATAGACCAGCGCCTCCAAGAGACCATTGGAGGCCAGACGATTGGCACCATGCAGCCCGGTCGAGGCACATTCACCGCAAGCCCAAAGCCCCGCCAGCGAACTGCGCCCGTCCAGATCCGTGGCGATACCGCCCATATGGTAATGCGCGGCGGCGGCCACCGGGATCGGCGCCTGCGTTGGGTCGATGCCATTGCGCGCGCAGGCACTGCTGACCGCCGGGAACAGCGTGGTGATGTCCGCGCCGATTGCAGCCCGCGTATCCAGAAGCGGGCGCTTGCCCGCCTGCGACTGCGCAAAGATCGCCCGTGCGACCACATCGCGCGGGGCAAGTTCCGCGTCGGGATGTTCGTCCAGCATGAACCGCGCGCCGGTGGCATTGACAAGGATCGCACCTTCACCGCGCAGCGCCTCGGTGGCCAAGGGGGCCGGGTCCTCGCCCACATCCATCGCGGTCGGGTGGAACTGTACGAATTCCGCATCAGCGATCTCGGCTCCGGCGCGGGCGGCCATGCCCAGCGCCTGCCCCCGGATGCGGGGCGGGTTGGTGGTGATCGCGTAAAGCCCGGCGCTGCCGCCCCCGGCCATCAAAACCGCACTGCCGCGCAGCAATACTGCGGCTGATCCTTCAGGCGCGGAAGAAATGAGCCGCGCGCCCGTCACAGTGCCATCGCGGACCTCCAGCCCCTCGGCCAGCACCCCTTCGATTACCTGAATCGAGGGCGTCGCGCGGACCCGTTCAATCAACGCGCGCATGATCTCGGCCCCGGCCTGATCGCCCTTGACCCGCACCACGCGGGCAAAACTATGCGCCGCCTCGCGCGACATCACATAACCGCCGTCCTCGGTCCGATCAAAGGGCGTGCCAAGCGTGGTGAGATCGAGGATATGCTCGCGTGCCTCACGGGTGACCAATGCGGCGACCTCGGCATCCACGGTGCCTGCCCCGGCGCGGGTGGTATCTATGGCATGCGCCTCGGGGCTGTCGCTGACGTCCATCGCGGCAGCCACACCGCCCTGCGCCCAGGCCGAGCTTGCCCCCCGCCCCAGCGGGTCAGGAGAGATCATCACCACCGGGCGCGGTGCCAGCGTCAACGCCGCATAGAGCGCCCCCAGCCCGGCACCGATGATGACGATGCGGTTGCTGTGGACCGCTTCCAAGCCCGCCATGCGCCTGTCAGATGCCCAGCTTGCGCGACAGGTCGATCATCGCCTGCACCGCGTGACGGGCCTTTGCGGCCATTTCGGCCTCAACCTCGACTTGCCCCTCCATCGAGTGCAGCGACCAGAGCACCTTTTCCAGCGTGATCTTCTTCATATAGGGGCACATGTTGCAGGGGCCGACAAACTCGACCTCTGGCAGCTCATCCGCGATGTTGGACGCCATCGAGCATTCGGTAATCAGCAGCGCCTTTTCCGGCTTTTCCTCGGTGACATATTTCAGGATGCCGCTGGTGGAGCCGGAAAAATCGGCCTCTGCCACCACATCCGGCGGGCATTCGGGATGCGCGATCAGCCGGGTGCCGGGGTTCCATTCGCGGAAATCGCGCAGGTCCTTGGCGGTGTATTGCTCGTGCACGATGCAGGAGCCCTCCCACCAGACCACGTTCTTATGCGGCACATCGCGGGCCACGTTCTGCGCCAGATACTGATCCGGCGTCATGATGACCGTGTCGCTCTCCATCGCGCCGACGATCTGCGCCGCGTTGGAGGAGGTGCAGCAAATGTCGGAGGCCGCTTTCACTTGGGCTGTGGTGTTCACATAGGATACCACCGGCGCACCGGGATACCGGCGGCGCATTTCCTCGACCCCTTCGGCGGTGATCGATTCCGCAAGGCTGCAGCCTGCTTCCATGTCGGGCATCAGCACCGTTTTGGAAGGGCTCAGGATCTTGGAGGTTTCGGCCATGAAATGCACGCCGCATTGCACGATCACATCGGCCTCGACCTCTGTGGCCTTTATCGCCAGCTGCAGGCTGTCGCCGCCAAAATCGGAAATCCCGTGGAAAATCTCGGGCGTCATGTAGTTATGACCCAGGATCACCGCGTTGCGCTTGGCCTTCAGGTCATTGATCGCCTTGACATAAGGCGCGTAGAGCACCCAATCGACGGGCGAGACCACCCGCGACATGCGCTGATAGACATCAGACATTGCCTCGGCAAGCTCAGGGTTCGGAGTGAGGTCGTAGTGCTGGGACAACTCGTTCCGCAGCACCGGAATATCGAGCGACATGGCTGGGTGTTCCCCTCGTCTGGTCGCGGGCCACCGTCAGATACGGGCGGCACCGAAATAGCTGGTGGCAACTCCGGCAGAAGTCGCACAACCGGTCAATCCTCGCAGATGGCACTGCAAGTGTGCGCGATTGTGCATAGCGGTCGGACCCCACGGGTGCAAGCGTCGTACCCGGTTGAGGTACACTGCACGTCACATTTTCGTCATGTCCATGGACCTCCCGCCGCGGATCGGCAATCTGGGGCGGCTGGTACACGCAGGACGTCCCTGCCGCACCGCTACGCGTGACATTCCGAACAGGAAAAGGACGATCATGAAACGTTTGTTGTCGCTTGCCCTCGCCTTGGCGCCATTGACCGGCTGGGCGAACCCGGATCCATCAAACTGGAGCGCAGTGCTCCAGGAGGCAGAGGGCCAGACCGTGTACTGGCACGCCTGGGGTGGCTCCACCGCGACCAATGACTTTATCGCCTGGGTGGGCGCGCGTCTGGAAGAAGACCACGACATCACCCTCAACCATGTGAAACTGGAGAACACCGCCGATGCGGTGACGCGGGTGCTGACAGAGAAATCCGCAGGTCAGGACGAGGATGGTGCAGTGGACCTGATCTGGATCAACGGCGCCAATTTTGCGGCGATGAAAGACGCGGATCTTCTGTTTGGCCCCTTCGCCGAGGCGCTGCCGAACTGGCAATATGCGGACACCGAAAACAAGACCCTGCAACATGATTTCACCGTTCCGACCGAGGGTTATGAGTCCCCATGGGCGATGGCGCAGGTGGTGTTCATGCATGACACCGCCGATCTGCCCGCGCGCCTCGGATCGATGGATGCGCTCCTGGACTGGGCCCGCGAACACCCCGGTCGCTTCACCTATCCGCAGCCGCCCGATTTCCTCGGCACGACCTTCCTGAAACAGGCGCTGGTCGATCTGAGCGATGATCCCGAGGTGCTCGCGGCCCCCGTCAATGAAGACAATTATGTCGGGGTGACGGCGCCGCTCTGGGCATTTCTTGAGGAACTGACGCCGCTGTTGTGGCGCGAGGGGCGCGCCTATCCGCCCACCGGCCCGCGCCAGCTGCAGCTGATGAATGATGACGAGATCGATCTGGCGATTTCCTTCAGCCCCGGCGAGGCCAGTACCGCGATCGCCAACTACCAGCTGCCCGAAAGCGTGCGCACTTTCGTGCTTGACAAGGGCACCATCGGCAATGCGTCCTTCGTGGCGATCCCCTACAATTCAGGGTCCAAGGCTGCCTCCATGGTGGTGGCAAACTTCCTGATGTCGCCCGAGGCCCAGTTGCGCGCCCAGGACCCGGATGTGCTGGGTTATGGTACGGTGCTGGACCTGAACGCCTTGCCGGTGCACGACCGCGCCGCTTTCCGCACGCTGGATCTGGGGGTTGCAACACTGTCGCCCGAAGAACTGGGCGCCGTGCAACCGGAACCGCACCCGAGCTGGATGACCCGCATTGCCGAAGACTGGGTGGCCCGCTACGGCGTCGGCAATTGACCTCCTTGCCGGTCTGACCCCCGATGCGCCTGCCCCCAGCCCTGCCGGCTCTGACCATCCTTGCCCTGCTTGGACCGGTGCTGGCGGGGCTGTGGGGCACGCTGAGCGCCGCCCTCGGCCACCTGCCCGCCGCCGCGCTGAACGGCCCGTCGCTGATTGCATTTCAGACCTTGTGGGAGTGGCCGGGGCTGGCATCCTCCGTGCGCCTCAGCCTCGGTACCGGGGTGCTGGCGACGGTGATCTCTCTCGTGGTCACCATGCTGCTGCTGGCAGGGTGGTCGGGAACCCGCGCTTTTCGCGCGCTCCTGGGGGTGCTGTCCCCGCTCCTGTCGGTGCCACATGCGGCGGCGGCCTTCGGGCTTTTGTTCCTGATCCAGCCCTCGGGGTGGATCGCCCGCCTGCTCAGCCCCTGGCTCACCGGCTGGCAGCGCCCTCCCGATCTGTTGCTGGTGCAGGACCCCATGGGCGTCGCGATGGTATTGGGGCTGGTGGTGAAGGAAGTGCCGTTTCTGCTGCTGATCAGCCTCGCGGCTCTGGGCCAGATCGATGCGTCGCGGCGCCTGCAGGTGGCGCAGGCGCTGGGATACGGGCGTGTTACCGCCTGGATTTACAGCGTATTCCCCGCCCTTTACGCGCGCATTCGACTGCCGGTTCTGGTGGTTCTGGCCTATTCCATGTCAGTGGTCGATGTGGCCGTCATCCTCGGCCCCAACACGCCCCCGCCCCTGTCGGTGCAAATCGTGCGCTGGATGGGCGACCCCGATCTGACGCTGCGCACCGTTGCCTCTGCCGCCGCCATGCTGCAGTTCGGCCTGGTTGCCCTGGCAATTGCCCTGTGGTTCAGCGCGGAACGTCTGCTGGCGCGGACCGGACTGCGTCTCGCTTATCGCGGGACACGTGGCAGCCATGACCGCATGGTGCGCGCGGTGGGGTTTGTCTCCGGCGGGGTGATCGTCGGGGCCGTCCTCCTTGGGCTCCTTGGCCTCACGCTCTGGTCGATCGCGGCGCGGTGGAGCTTTCCGGAAGTGCTGCCGGATGGTCTCTCCCTGCGCAGCTGGCAGCGCAATGGCACCGCCATGTTGCCCCCTCTTGCCACCACACTCACCATCTCCCTCGCGGCCACAGCAGCCGGCTTGCTGCTGACGCTCGGGTGCCTTGAAACCGAACAGCGCCGTCAGCTGACGCTGACACAAAAGGGGCTGTGGCTGCTCTACCTGCCCTTGTTGGTGCCCCAGACCGCGTTCCTGCCGGGCATGCAGACCCTGTTGCTCAATCTGGGTGTGGATCGGTCACTTGGCTCGGTGGTTCTGGCGCATCTGGTGTTTGTGCTGCCGTACTTGCGGCTTGCCCTCGAAGGCCCCTATCGCAATTGGGACCCGCGCCAGGCTGCCGTGGCCGCGACCATGGGCGCCTCGGACAACCGGATTTTCCTCACCCTGCGTCTGCCGATGTTGCTGGCGCCGATCCTCACCGCCTGCGCCGTGGGCATGGCCGTCTCCGTCGGACAATACCTGCCGACCCTGCTTGTGGGCGGTGGCCGGGTGCAGACCCTCACCACCGAAGCCGTCGCCTTGGCGGCCGGCGGCGACAGGCGCGCCATCGGCTCCTATGCGCTGGCCCAAACTGCCGCAGCCCTGCTGCCGTTTGCGCTTGCGCTGGCGGTCCCGATGCTGGTGTGGCGCAACAGAAAAGGGTTGCATCATGCCTGACGGGCTGCGCCTCGATAACCTGACCCTGTGGCGAAACGGAACCGCGCTGCTGTCGCTGGATCTGCTGGTCCGCCCGGGCGAGGTCACCAGTCTCATGGGGCCCTCCGGGGTGGGTAAATCAACGTTGCTCGCTGCGATCACGGGACAACTGCCCCCAGGATTCAGCACCAAAGGCGACATTCGCCTGAACGACCGATCCTTGCTCGGCCGCCCTCCGCAGGCGCGCCGCGTCGGTATCCTGTTTCAGGATCACCTGCTGTACCCGCACCTTAGCGTTGGAGGCAATCTGGCGTTTGGCCTGGCCCCCACGATCCCGCGCCGAGACCGTCGCGCCCGGATCGAGGCCGCCCTCGACGCCATCGGGCTGACCGGGTTTCATGATCGGGATCCCGAAACGCTCTCCGGTGGGCAAAAGGCGCGTGTCGCCCTGATGCGCATGCTGCTGTCCGCACCCTCCGCCCTGCTGCTGGATGAACCCTTTTCAAGGCTGGATACCGATCTGCGCGACCAGATGCGCAGGCTGGTGTTTTCCCACGCAGCAGAGCGCCGATTGCCGACGCTGTTGGTGACCCACGATGCCGCCGACGCCACGGCAGCCGGAGGGCCCGTTATCCATCTGCCCGCAACACAGTAGCCAGTGCACGGCGCCACCGCCACTGCACCGGAACTTTCCCACAGGCGCTTTGCCCTTCCTTAACTTGCCCCGCCTAAGCTCGGCCCTGTACGTCGTGTTGCTGAGTGAGAGTTCGACATGTTCCGCCGCGCCATAATCTGGCTTGCCTGCCTGCTAGCTGCCGTGTCGACCTCGGCCGCAGAACCTCTGGAAATCTTTATCGACGCGGATTTTTCCAAGAGTACGGCCTCCGCCACCTCGATCACGCTGGGCGTCCGCACCGCGCTTGACGAGGTCGGACATCGGATCGGCGGTCAGGAGGTCATCCTCCGATCAATGGATCACCGGGGCAATGTCAAACGGTCCTTCCGCCACATGCAGGATCTTCAGCGCAATCAGAACGCCTTGCTGATGATCGGCGGCATGCAATCGCCGTCCTACCTGACCCACCGTGATTTCATAAACGATAACAGGCTACTGACCCTCCTGCCCTGGTCTGCCGCCGGGCCGATCACCCGCGCGGCGGAGGGGCGGGAGAACTGGATCTTCCGGCTCTCTGTCGATGACACCAAATCGGGCCGGTTTCTGGCCGACGCCGCGGTGACGGACGCCGGTTGCGAGTCCATTTCCTTGCTTTTGCTGGACACAGGTTGGGGCAAGGCCAATCATGACCCGCTGGTCGCAGCGCTGGATGCCCAGGGGATCGCCCCGCAATCTGTCCATTTCTTCGCCAACTCGATCGGCGAAGCCGCGGCAGGCACCCTGGCGGAGCGTCTGTCCCGGAATCCGCCGGAATGCATCATCATGCTGTCGAACTGGCAAGGCGGCGCGCTTTTGGTCAATGCCCTCCACCAACATCTGCCCGAGGTTCGCCTGTTCAGTCACTGGGGCATCATGGGCGGTGCCTTCAGCCGCCTTGTGCCGCATGAGGTTCGCAGTGCGCATGGCTTGTCTGTGCTGCAAACCTGCGGGTTGCGGCGGGAACAGGCGGGCAATCAAGTCCTGCGGGCGGCGCTCTCGCGCGCCCTCGAAAGCGAAACCGGCAACCTTGCGGATCTGCCCGCCCCGACAGGGTTTGTCCACGGCTACGATCTGACACGCGTGCTGATCGCGGCGGCCGAACAGGCCGCGACAACACCGGGCTGGTCCGGCACCGTTCAGCAAAAACGCATGGCCCTCAAGACTGCGCTGGAACATCTGCACCACCCCGTCGAGGGGGTCCTGAAAACCTACTCCATGCCCTTCGCGCCCTATTCCGCGCAGACCCCGGATGCCCATGAAGCACTGGGTTTGGGGGACATGTGCCTGGCCCGCTTCAATTCCGCCGGCCAACTCGTGGACATGCACTGAATGCCAACCGATCACAAACTCCGATCCGCCACCATCGCCCGGCGGTTCTGGCTGCTCAATCTGTTGATCCTGACCCTGACCATGATCAGCTCTGCCCTGGCGGTGCGCTTTGTCGCGCTGCCCTTTTTTCGCAGTTATCAATACGAGGCGATCCAGGCCCAGGCCCAGGATTCGGCGGCCCATCTGAACGCATTGCTCATGCACAATCGGTCCATGCTGTCGATGATCGCGCAGGACTCCAACCTGGTGAACATCGCACTGGGGTTCAACAACAACGCGCGCTACCTGCCGGATCTTCTCGACGACTTGCAGATGCCGGAGACGCTGTTGTGGGTGACCTTCTATGACGCGTTCAACGCGCCTCTGTCGCATTACAACGCGCCGGGCCATCCGGGTCAGCTGCGGTTTGGTGCACATGAAATCCGCGATCTGCTGACGCAAAGCCAGGAGGCCACGCCGCCTGATCGCTTGCCGGTGCTGCTCAAAGCCAGCGGCACCGAGGCCTTTGTCGTCATGGCGACACCTGTCCTTCACCAGGGTTATGTCGAAGGCGTCCTCGTGAGCGGCTACAGGCTCGCCACGGACCAGATTTTTTCCGCCAACGGAATTGCCACGCGGACCTACCTCGTCCAGCCGCTCAGTGGGATCCTGCAACGCAGCACTGCCCAGGTGCGGGCCCTGAGCGACTTCCGCCTGTCTGTCGCCCTGGTTCCGGACGAGGCTGCCGTGCTGTCAGCCGGACGCGCGGTGATGGCCAACAGCATGACCGCGATCGCGGTGGTTCTGATCGGCGGCTTCGGTCTGTTTGCATTGGTCGGCAAGGCGGTGATCGTTGCCCCCCATCGCAAGCTCGAAGCCAAACAGGCCGAACTGCGCGAACTCGCCGCCATCGCGGAACGCGCCAGCGATTCGATCCTGATCACCGACATCGAAGGCCGGCTGGTCTGGGCCAACCCCTCCTTCGAGAAACTCACCGGTCATCTGGTCGAGGATGTCCGCGGCCTGAAACCCGCAAAATTTCTGCAGGGTCCGGACACGGATCCCTATACCAGAGGCCGGATTCGCAATGCGTTGGAGGCCCGCGAGGCAATCCAGGTTGAGATCCTCAACTACCGTTGCGACGACAGCCCCTACTGGATCAGCCTCAGCATCTCGCCGCTGCAGACGGATCGCGGCACGCACTACGGGTTCATGGCGATTTCAAACGACATCACAGAAGCGCGGGCCCAGCGCGAGGCGATCGTGGCTGCAAAACTGGAAATTGAACATCAGGCCTTGCACGATCCTCTCACCGGGCTGCCCAACCGGCGCGCATTGGACAACGCGCTGCAGGACCGCGCCGATGACAGCACGCAGCATTCGACCATAATCCGCATCGACCTCGATCATTTCAAATACGTCAATGACACCATGGGTCATGATGCGGGTGATTTCATCCTGTGCGAGGTGGCACGGATCCTGCGCGAGGAAACCAAAGCGACGGATATTGCCGCCCGCGTGGGCGGGGACGAATTTGTGCTGCTGCTTTCGCCCGGGGCGACGTCGGAGGAGGGTCGAAATCTCGCGCAGCGCATGTTGGATCGGATCAAGATACCCAAGTATTTCGACAGCAAGTCGATCCGCGTTGGCGCAAGCTTTGGCGTCGCCAGCACCCATGAGGATCTGCTAGATCTGGATCAGCTCATCATCGGCGCGGACGCGGCGCTCTACGCGGCCAAGGATGCCGGCCGCAATCGCATCCGCATCTACACCGAGACCCTGCACCACATGGTTCTGGAACGCCGGACCCTGGCCCGGGAATTGCGCCGCGCGGTGGCGCGGCAGGAATTTGTGCCGTTCTTCCAACCGCAGTTTGACGCCCACACCCACGAGATCGTCGGAGTCGAAACGCTGGTGCGCTGGGACTCACCGGTACTGGGGATGTTGCCACCGGGGCAATTCCTGCCCGTGGCCGAACAGCTGTCGCTGGTCGAGGACATCGACAACCAGATCTTCGCAAAGGCGATGAAGCAAACCGACAGCCTGCGGCCGCTCGGCATCCAGATCCCCAAGGTGTCCGTCAATGTCACGGTGGAGCGCATCCACAACGACCAAGTGTTCGAACAGATCCGGGCGCAGCGCAAAGACGGCCCCAAAATCGTGTTCGAGATCCTCGAATCCGTATTGGTCGAAGAACAAAGCGACCTGTTCCGCTTTGGGCTTGATCGGCTGCGAGAGGCCGGCGTGCAAATCGAAATCGATGATTTCGGCTCCGGGCACGCTTCGATTGTCGGGCTGATGCATCTGCAACCGGATGCGATGAAGATCGATCAACGGCTGATCCGCCCGATCCTAAATGACCCTATCGCCCTGGGATTGCTGCGACATATCGTTGGGATGGCCAATCTGATGGATCTGAAGATCGTTGCCGAAGGGGTCGAAACCCTGGAACACGCTCAGGTGCTCCGGGATATTGGCTGCCATACGTTGCAAGGCTATGCCTTCTGCAAACCACTTCCGATCAAGGACCTGAAGGTTTTCATTCTGCAACACGAGGCGCGCCTCCGCCTGCAATCACGCAGCTCCTGACAGGGCTGGCCAACCGCCCCCTAGGCGGCCTAAGTCAAGGCGAACAACGGGCCCGTTGCAACACCTTCGCACGGGCACGTGCCTTCTGACAGGCAACAGCCGTAAAGGGGTCAAAAAGAGCAATCTGATTGAAAACCCAGTCGCCAAACCTGTTGGCAAGTTGGTGCGGTCGAGAAGACTCGATTGTCGATCTTCTCGACCGCGTCCCACAACAACTGTTATTTTTCAGTGACTTAAGCGGAAAATTTACATTCCCAAAAAGGAATTTGTGCAAAGCGTGTACAAAGACCGTGCATAGAAATGCAGCCGAATCGAACCCCGTCAGGGGGCCTCTTCGTCTTCGCTGCCCGCCGCGTCAGCCGGTGGATTGCCACCGATACCGGGGGGCAGGTGCGCGTCGGCGCGGCGGTACATTTCCCGTTCCATTTCTCGCTTCTGCTCGCCTGCAGCGTCCTTGCTGTCCTGCTGGAAGCCTGCGGGCGTCAGCCCGCGCTGTTCCCTGATTGCTTCAATCTTGGTCGCGTAGATGCCAAGTCGACTCATTGCTCTGTCCTTTTACCGGTTGTTTGCCGCTGCTCGCTGGGCTGCTGAGAAACCATCCGCCTGAATCTGCTGGGAGCTGCGGCGGAAGCTGTCAGCGTCCGGGGTCTGGATGTTGTAGGTCGGGGCGAAGTTCAGGACCTGCGCGCCCTTCGCTGCGTCGCCCATTTCGACCGGAATCTTGCGTCCCTTGGAGAGCGGAATAACGGCTTCGTTGGGGTGGAGCACGGCAGGAATGCCGGACGTATTCGTGGTGCCCTGCGAGAAATGCGGAGCGTTGCGGAAAGCACTGACCGGGGCAGTGGTGAAGTTCGCCGGGGCGGTGGATACGCCGCCCACGTCAAATGCACCAAGTGCCATGCTCAGGACGCCCTGCCAGCCACCGATGCCGGACAGGAAACCGCCGCCGCCGCCAGCGGACGCAGCGCCTACCATGCTCGCGTGCTGCTGGCCTGCGGTGGTGATTGCGGTGCTGACCTGCGATGCGTGCTGCCCTCCTGCGGTAGTGGTCGCAAGGCGGACCTGCTGCCCGTGCTGGACGCCTGCAAGGCGCTGCGCATTGGCGGCGGTGCTGCCTCCTGCGGCAATAGCCTGCTGCTGCGTGACGCCCGCCTGCGAGCCTGCCTGCGTCATGGCTGCGCTGAGCTGCGCGGATACGGTCTGACCGGCCTGCAGCATAGCGGCGGAAATGGACTGCCCAGCCTGAACACCGCCCTGTGCGACGCTTGCCGCGTCACCCTGCGAACTGAACAGACCGCCCAGAACGCCGCCGAGTCCTTCGCCGTCCGCCCGTCCGAGGACGTTCGCCAGCTCCGCGACGGCCTTGTCTGCAACAATGTCGGCAACGGTGCCAAGAATGGCTTCGCCCAAAGCTTCAATGTCGAACGTGCCGGTCTTGATCATCTCGCTAATCGCATCGCGAACGTGACCAATTGCGCCCATTTCGATCTGCTGACCGGCTTCGATCCAGTTGGGGACAGAGTCGATCCATTCCTTCACCGGGTCCTTCGCGACCTTCTGCAACTCTTCGTTAAGCTTGGCCGCAGTGTCGATCTGACGGACCATGGCGAGCGTCTGGGCGTCTACTGCGCCGCCCATAGCAATCTGCGCTTCCGCCAATGCCTGCGCGGCTGCGGTGGTTTCAACGGTTCCGCTGGCGAGGTGCTTCATTGCCATGTTTTCGGCCTGCAGGCCGGTCAGGCGGTCCTGCAGTGAACTGTTCAGCTCTTCGAGTGCCTTCTGTTCTTCGGTCAGCTCAGCCTTGCGCGAGCCGCCACCACGCGCCTTACGGGCGGGGCGGTTCATTTCGCTGAGCTTCTTGCGGAGTGCTGCCTGTTCCTGTGCGGCTGCGTCCAGCTTGTTGATTGCTTCCCACTCTGCGGCGATCTGATCAAGATTCAGGGACTGCCCCCGCTCGCCTGCGGTGCTGATCATCGTTTCAAGCTGAACCCGGCGGTTCGCAGCCTGCGCGCTCAGTCCCTCACTGATCTGCAAGCCAAGCGCCTTGTTCTGCGCCTGAATGCTCGCGATCTGACCTTCTACGCTCTTGCCCATAACCGCCAAGGCGCGCGGCACGCTGTTCAGGTTCGCGAGCAAGCGCGCGGCCTCATCGGCGGCGGTACCAATCGTGTAGGTGAGATTAGCAGCGGACCCATTTGCGCGGTCGGTCGCATCGGTCACGCCATTCTGCGCAGCGAGAAGGCGCAGGGCGGCGTCTTCGGCCCGGACCAACTGAGTCAACACGCCCCGCGCTCCGCCTTCGGCCTTGTCCAGCCCACCCGTGGTGGATTCCACTGCAGCGCGCAGACGGGTAACTGCTTCGGCCTGCTGTTCGAAAGTGCGTGCGGATTCCACGTCGCGCATCATCTGCAGAAAGGTGCGCGCGCGGTCACTGGTGGTATCAAACGCGCGGCGCACTGCGTCAAGGTCGGTGGTGAAAATGTTGCCATCGCTGGTGAGCGAGCCACGGATTCCAGCGATCATGTCAGAATTGGCGGTTGCGGCCTCCAATCCTGCGACCTTGCGCAGGCGCTCCAAATGGGCGTCCAGTTCGGCGTTGACCTCCCCATATTCGCGACGGAGCTGCCGCAGGTTGTTTCCTGCCAGCGCGTCCGTGGCGCTGCGAAGGTCCGAAATCCGGCTGTTTGCGTCGCTCAGGGCGTCCGCGAAGGACTTGGTTTCTTCCCCGGCGGAAAAGAACCACTTGGCGATTGCAGCCCCCGCCGCGACCGCGCCAATCGTGATCAAGGAGAGAGGGTTAATCAGGCTGGTGAAGCCGCTCAGGAGGGTACGGAATACCCCACCGCCTGCGGCCTTGAGGCTGTTCATCTGAGCGGCGAGCTGGGACCCCTGCTGCAGGGCGATCATACCCACCGACTGGAAACCCATCTGTGACGTAATCAGGACGTCAGACAACTGGTGACCCACCATAATGCCCTGCTGCGTGGTCTGGGCGTTGCGCTGCATGGCAGCGGTGTGCTGGTCTACCGCCGCTGACGCGGCCCCCAGCGTCTGAGCGGCACGGGCGCGGGCCTGTTCCGCCAACTGGGCCGAAATAGCGCCTTCGCGCTCTGCAAATGAGATGGATTCAAGCTCGGATTCATACTGCTTCGAAGCGGCATACAGCGGATTGTACTTAGCGCGGAGGCGGTCCAGCCTCTCGCCATGTGCCGCTGCGGCGCGGCTGGCCTCTGCCATTTCGCGGGCAAGCTGGGCCTGCTCGCCCCGCGCGTTTTCGGCGGCAACGGTGGTCTGCAGAAGTGAGCTGCGGAGGTCATCAAACTGGGACTTGGCTGCGCGGACGTCCAGCGTTGACGTGGCATTGGTCAGGGACATGCGCATGCGCTGCAGTGCGGCTTCAAGCTGAGCGATACCGCGCGCGTCTCCAAGGTCCCCCATGCGCAGGGCAAGGCGCTGTGCCGCCTGTTCTGAGGTGCGGAGGGCGGAGGCGCTGGCGAGAGCGGTGCGCTGGATCGTGGCTGCAGCCTTGTCGCTGGCGCTGGTGAGCTTGTCCGTTTCGGATCGTGCCCGCGTCAGCGGCGTCACGTCGATTTCAGGCTTGATGCTGCGGAGCTTGGTGAACGCCCCCGTGGCGTCCTTGTCGAGGTCCCGGACCGCCGCCTTGACGGCCTTGATTGCGGACGTGAACTGCCGCGCTCCGGACTGGGCTGCGCCTGCGTCGATCTTGAGACGAAGCTCATGGGTCTCTGCCATTTTTCGATTACCTGCCTGTTTTGATTGCCTGTCTGCGAGTGGAAAAGTGGCGAGCCGGGACAGGAAACCGGCCCGCCAAAGTGATGCGCGATGTAGGAGAAGAGGACCGCGCGACCGCTGCGCTACAGCGGCCTGACTGTGCCACCAGTATACAGGAAGGCCTCGCGATCCCGAAACCTGAGCGCCGAAACGGGTCAAACTTGACCATATGGTCAAAAATGGTTCCGGCGGCGCGGCGCTATGAAACTATAATCCGGATTTGACCGAAAATTTTGGGGGGCCAATCGCGTTTCGCGATAGGGGTCTTGATCTTCGCCGTGGGTCCCCTCTGCAGTGTGAAATATTGCACCGGGCAAACGATAGAAGATGTGCAACAAAACGGCATATTTGGTGGCGACAGCAACTATAGTTGCTAAATTTGGTTGCATAGGTGCTGACAGCACCTGCGCCGCGTTTTGGGGTATGGGGATACCCCCTCAAGGGTCCCTATTTAAAACAATGACTTATGAGCATTTTAGGTCTTGCCCGCTAACGCGGGCTTTACCGTATGAATGGCGCGGCAGAGCTGCCAAAGTGCTGTTATGCCACCTGAGCCAATCTGACCTTCATTCGGGCCACAGAATTGGCGTGCCAGCGCCCGCCGCGTGCTGTCTTGATACCGCGCTTGTTCAGCTCTTCTGCCTGTGCGCGCAGAGTGGTGAAGCCCTTTTGTTCGAGGTCTGCCAGCACGTCCGAGAGGTCCTGTGCGCGCGTCAGCGCGGCGTCTCGCTGAGCCTCACAGGCGGCTGCATTGCCCTTCCCAGCGCGGCGCAGGGGTGCGGCCCCTTGGGGGTTTCCGAAGGTCTTTCCGCGCGCTTTCGCGGCCTGCATTGCGGCCTTGGTACGCTCGCTGATCATCTTGCTTTCCTGCTGTGCTAGAACAGCCATAATTCCGACCGTGAAGGGGGATGCGTCGGGCATGTCGCATGCGGTGAAATCAACGCCAGACTCCTGTAAATTAAGAAGAAAAGCGGCGTTTCGGCTGAGGCGGTCCAGCTTGGCAATCACCAGCTTGGCCCCTGTCACACGGGCATGTTTCAGAGCTTTCTGCAGTTCAGGGCGGGCGTTGTTCCTGCCGGATTCAACCTCCTTATACTCAGCCACCGTGACGGCTCCGCTGGACTTGGCATACGCCGCGATAGCGGCGCGCTGAGCTTCGAGGCCAAGGCCACTGCGCCCCTGTTTGTCGGTCGATACCCGGATATAGGTCACGATTTTCATGCTTTCCGCCTCCTGTCACAACACCCCCACGGGGGCTTAGGCTAGTTGTAACATCCAGACTGCATTATTCGCAAATCTTTTCAATTACTTATGTGGAAACAGTGCGTTTCCCGCTCGCAATACCTGTGTCTTTTAGTCGGTTAATAATGGGTCAGTATTGCTTGCATAATTTTGGGTGTTGTATGCGCCGGGGCGCGTGGCGGCTGAGGCGGGTTTTCTTGGTTGAGATGTAGTGAGGAAAACACTAATTTATCAACAGCCATTCTTTAACTCGCGGAGTGAACCATTGGATAAACTGACCAGTTTGCGGGCGGTCCTAACTCATTCACAAAGAGAATTTGGAACTGCAATGAATAAGGTTCTTTCTCCTGCTAGACCACTCCAATCAGAAGAGTTCTTGAAGGGTCGAGCTGATCAGCTTCATGGTATTGAACGCGCTCTGTTTGCACCGGGTCGTCATGTTCTTATTCACGGTTTGCGTGGTGTCGGAAAATCATCTCTGGCTCAAACGGCTGCATACAAAATTGCTGAAGGACGGGACCCGATTCTAGTAAGTTGCGATGCGGACAGTACATTCAAATCAATAATAAAAGATATTTTTGACGAAGCTCTGAGTCGCGATCCACGCATCGCTGAAAGCGCCAGAGAGGTTGCAAAAACTGGTTCCTTTGGCCGATGGGGGTTGAGCATTGGTTTAAGTGCAAAAGAAGCGGTCAAGGAAAAAGAGGTTAGCGAACCACTTTCTGTCAACGATGCGGTTCGATTGATCCACTTTTTGCAAGAGCAGTTTGGTGGGAAACCCGTATTCGTTATAGATGAATTTGATCTAATCACGTCAACTGACGTGCAAGTCGATTTTGCCAATTTGGTAAAGCAAGTCTCTGACAAACGTGTTGATGTGTGTTTTATTTTCTGTGGAATCGCTGAAAGTGCAGAAGCTTTGATGTCAGCGCATGGGAGCGCTGATCGGTATTTTCACGCAGTCGACCTTGGCAAACTACCTTGGGAGGCGAGGTTTGAAATTGTGGAAAACGCGGCGGAGGTATTGGGTATTACGATTGATAGGTCGACGGTTATTCGAATATCAATGATTTCTGATGGCTTCCCCTATTACGTTCACTTCATATCTGAAAAGCTATTTTGGAATGTTTACGAGGCAGAAAACGGAGGCATAGTGACCTCTGATTTGTTTCAAAAATCCATGGAAGATGCTGCGAGTAGCATGGAT
This sequence comes from Epibacterium sp. ABV4_022, assembly GCF_056159345.1. Lineage (NCBI taxonomy): Bacteria > Pseudomonadati > Pseudomonadota > Alphaproteobacteria > Rhodobacterales > Roseobacteraceae > Epibacterium > Epibacterium sp. ABV4_022. Next base: position 1,137,325 of record NZ_JBSWVA010000001.1, on the reverse strand, counting down.
ATGAAGCTTAAAGGACCTTATGAGCGCGCGACACAGAAATACAACGATACATACAGCGCAATTTTGTTTGCGGTCGCTGACGGTCATGAGATGAGGAAAAGGTCCACTGATATCTTTGATCTCTATCTGAAAATTATGAAAGAAATGGATAAATTGCCTGCTACAAGAAATCAGTTTAACACACGAATGAATAGGCTGAAGAAGGATGCACATGGCAACATCCTCACCGGCACTAGAGCTGGCTGGTATGAGTTTACCGAAAAAATGATAAGGGGCTATGTCAGATTAAAAGCTGAGCAGGCGGGAGTCGAATTAGCTCCAGATCATCCGGACGCCGAGCGTCCCGTGACCGTGCCTGTCACCTAACAAGCGTGCTTTTGCGTACCTAAAATTATGATGGCGCACTTTCCTAGACCGTTATCTAGGTCCAGCAACGCCAACGTGAAGGGCGGAGTCAGCCGCCCCTAACCGCTGTCAGACGTTTTCAAGACATGACACCGCCGAAGGGTATCTGTGCGACGCCTGCAACGGTGTTAGCAAGTGGGACATTCAGGCGTAGAGAACGGTGCCCGGTCGGCTTGTCGCAGGGTGCCGGAGGTCCCGGAGGTGTGGTTTTCATACCTCCGCAAATTTGACCCCTTATTTTGTTGGCTTTGCGGAGGTCCCGGAGGTCCCGGAGGTATATCTTAAGGAATAGATGGAGAGAATTATTTTTATTTCGGGTAAGGCAGGGCGAAGCGGGCGAATATAGAAAAATATGTGTTCTGTGGGGCGGGAGGATCGAGAATACCCCCGGCACCTCCGGCACCTCCGCAAAAAGCTCGTAAGACCCTGGAATGTAATGATAAAATCTGCGGGAGAACCTCCGCACACCTCCGCAAGCACCTCCGCACACCTCCGCAAGCACCTCCGCACACCTCCGCACACCTCCGCGCACCTCCGCGCACCTCCGCACACCTCCGCAAAAAGCAAAAGGGCGGCTAACGCCGCCCTACCAAATCACCAAGTCACTTCCCGTCCGAAACCGGAGCCGGAGCCTTCGTCATCTTGAAAATCACCCCCTTGTTCTTTGAGTCGTAAAGTTCTTCAAAGTGCATGATGTATTCGCGACCGTCGCCAGACCGCCCCCGGTGCGGCTTGCGAGCCAGCTTCGAAAAGCCGGGGCGAACACGTCCGCCGGTCTTGTAGCAGCCATCATGGTCGCTGTAGCCCCAACTCTTGATCTGGATCGGGTCCGGCTTGTCGTCGCCCGGTTCAATCTTCGCCCGCTCTTCTCCGTTGAGAATGTCCACAAGGTTCACGGTCTTTTCACCATTAAACTTTGCGGTTCCGCCGGGGCGGAGCAAGGTGTTGTCCGGGAAGTCTGCCAGAACGTCCATGAGGTGGGAGACGTTCTCCTGCGCGGCGTCAGCCGCCAGCGCGCGCGCCTCCTTCTGTCCTTCAAGGAAGCCGGACATTCCTGCGGCTTCGAGTACGCCCCCCGTAACCGCCGCCCAGTTTTCAAATGAAGCCATGTGATGTTCGCTGCGCCGCATACCCTGAGCCACCCAGTTCTGGATAATGGTCAAGCATGCGTGCACCAACCGCGCCCGGTTTTCATCGACCCACTCATCGACATGAGCATGCAAGAACCCGGTGCGCATTTCCGGATCGTCCAGATGTGAGTCCAGCGTGATGAAGATTGAACGGCGCAACAGCTCCTTGGAAAGGGTGACATTGTTTGCCGTGAAGATGACTACCGACCGAACATCGACTTCGATGGTCTGCGACTTGCCAAGGATACGCGCCTGATAGGTCCGGGCGGTCTGCATAGAAGCAAGTTCGCCGCTGTCCACCGAATGGTTGATGTTGTCAAAGACAATGTGGGTCGGATCGTTCTGCAGGAGCGACGTAAGAGTCTTCGGCACCTCTTCCTTGTTCGACGGCAAAGTCGACTCAGGCGCGGGCACACCGCTGGCGATGGTGGTCAGAAGCTTCACCAAAAGCGAGGCCCCCGTTCCCGCCGCAGGCTTGGACAGAATCCAACCCGGCGTCGGCCCGTCGATCATTTCCCGCATGAAGGGCAAAAGCGTCAGCCCCATGGCATGGGTCACAGCGGGGACAGGTCCTCCTTCAAGCGACTCCATGATTTCGCTGCGGGTGAGGCCCCCGAGGGGGAAGTCAGCCAGTACGTTTTCGACAATGAAACGCTTAGCAGCCTGAACCTCTTCAGCAGTTGGATGCGGGCTAACGCCCGCCAGGTCCAACTTACTGTCCAAATACATCTCCGACCGGGCATGATACCCGTTTTCGGTAACCAGCGTCCCATCCGCCGCGAAAAACGGCGTGTCCACGGCTCCGCGAAGAGGCAGACAGAATTCGGACAGGTCGGACGAAAACAGGTCATCCACCACATCGAACGGCGGGAAGGTGTGGCGATACCCCTCGCCGTGCTTCTCCATAAACTTCGTGACCTTGCCCAGCGTGTGGCGCTTGCCGGGGCGGTCCAGCGACTTGATGCGCCCCCGGCGAACGATGGTCGCATCTTCCATATACTCGAACAGGAAGGGGTCCATTTCGTTTGCGGCGCGGATCGCTTCCTTGGCGTACTTGGTCAATTCCGGCGCGTCTTCGGAGAGCAAGATTCCCCCGGTAGGTGCGTCCTCAGCACGTTCACGCCGCCGCTGCGCGTCATCCAGCTCCTTCCAGAACTTCTTGACGTCCCGCTTGCCGAGGTTCGTGTTCTTCGAAATGATGGCCGTGATGTTCGCCTGCGTGGTCATGTCCACACCTTCACGGAACAGCCGCTTGATGAACTTCCGGATGTCGTCGTCAGTGGATTCATTCGTGAACCCTTCGGCACGCTGTTCAGGCGTCTTGGTTTCGTCGCCAAGGTCGCCGGGAAGAGGTGCAAAAGGATCATCTTCGCCGTCCTCCACCTCCAAAAGGAAGCCCTGAGAGACGTCCCACAGGGCGGACTCTTCAAACCAGCCCTGCCGCAGCATCTCTTCGAGGAATTCGAGCTTGTGACGGCCCTGACAGGCGTCGTGGTGGCAGAAAATGGTCCAGTATTCGCTCTGACTGTCGAGACAGTTGATCGCCATCGTGGCGGTGCCGCCCTCGGTGGTATGTTCCGATTCAAACGGGCACTCGATGTGAACGTGCCCCTGTGCCTCGCCACCTGCGACCCTGATCTTGTCTGCACAGAGAGTTTCCAGAAGCTCAGCGATCATGAAACGGTTCTTGCCGCCCGCGCTGTGCCATTCGTTCAGGGACGCCCCGGAAGGAGTCTTGTACTCGCGGCGTGCCCCTTCGGTTTCTGCACCAGCCTGCGTGAACGGGTTGTCATCGCGGTTCGAGGTATACGCCGCCTTCTTCATCGGCTGGATGCTGTCGAAAACAAGCGGCTCGCCCATAACAATGGCGGCGTACCAGTTGTCAGACCCCTTCGGGTGTCGGGCAGTGTAGAACAAGCGACTCGCGTCCGTGCAGGATACATCGAAGTGCACACCCAGCACGTTCCGGGCAAGCCCGGTGATCTTGTCTTCCCAAAGGTCCAGCGCCGCCTGATGCGTTTCCGCAAGGTCGATCAGCTTGACGGGTTCGGCCAAGGGGAAGAGAAGCCGGAACTTGTCGAGCGGCGGGGTGTCGAGAACGATCTTCACCCCCTCGGTGCTCTGGTGCTTCTGCTCCTTGATCGAACATTCGGCAATGAATGTCTCCTCGTACCGGTGCTTGTCATGTTCGCGCAGGTAGTCGCGCACCTCTTCAAGGGTCGGGTCGCGGGTAATCTGCAACTTGCGCAACACGTCATCGCGCTTCAGTTCAAGGCCAGTCTTGCCGTGGTTGAAAGAAGTATAGGCAAAGCACAGCAGGTCCAGTTCTTCGATCTTGGTCAGCGTATCGTCCAGCGATGCCCCGGAGTCGATGTCGAGGCCCATGGCAAACATGGTGTCCATGGCCTTCGCCTTGCGGGCACCCCCAACCGATGACCCCAGAACGATGGATGCCCCCGCCTTGTCCTTCCCGACAGGGTGACGGGAGAAGCCCCACGCCGGAGTGTTCTTGTCTCCCGGCTGTCCGCCGATCCAAGCACCCCACGGCATGGTGGTGGTCTTCCATTCGGTGTCCTGCGTGTTGCGGCGGTCGCGCTGGCCCCACATTTCACCGATCAGGAACGAAGCGTTCCGGGCGAGGAAATCCGCAAGGCCGTCCGGCTCGGTGCCGAGGATTTCGGCATCGTTCAGGAACTCGGGTTCCTTCGAGCACCCCTTCGGAGTGTCTTCGGAGCCTGCTGCGTTCAGATTCCGGGGTCCAGCATCTTCGGCTGCGCTGCCTTCGGCAATGCTAATGCCGGGATTCCGGCGGGCAACAGCCGCGCGCCAATGCTGCATGTAATCATAGCGGTCATCGTCCAGCGCCCACTGGTTGATAAGTTCCTGAGCTTCCGGGCACGGTTCCTTGAGGTCGTCAATTTCGGCCTGCCGCGAGACCATGTCATCGAAAACCTCTTCCAGCTCATAGTTGTCAGGATCATAGAACTGGTTGTCCAAGTCGCCCCATACCGGGTCGAACTTAGGGTTATCAGCAGTGTTATTCATTTCTTCTCCTTGCAGTCAGTTACTTAGGTTGCATGGTGGCCTCCTTTCGATTGGTCTAGGTTCGGGCAGGGCCGCTCAGTCGTGCGGCTCTCCCAGCAGACACAGCAGTTCCATCGCCATTTCCGCGATCTTGCTCCGCTGTTCTGCCGTCAATTCCCGCTCTGCTTCTTCTTTGATCTGGTCTGCCAAAACGATGATTTCTGCCATTTCTGGTGCTCCTTCTGATGTGCTATGATGACAGAGCTGCACCCTGCTGCCACAGCGAGTCAACGATTTTTATCGTTTTATATCAGAAGTATAGCTTGAAGCTGAATTTCCGGAATGCGGTTTTGAGCTTCAAGCTCAAGTGTCACTTTAAGTGACCGCACCGCGCGGGGTGCTGAACCGAATCAAGCTGCCTGCCGCTCGCTGAAGAACCCCACCACTGCCCGCAGATGATCCCACTTGAGCTGCAACCCGATTCGCGCCTCATCGCCAGCCGGTGACCGGGGGCCGGTCCACCATCCAGACCGGCGCGGGCGAGGGTCAGGCTCAAAGCCTGCGCCGCGCATCGCCGCGTCGAAATCTTCGCCAAGGAGTGCGCGGAGCTGCTTCACGTCCGCAGCGGTGAGGTAGTAGCCGCCGACTCCGTGGGTGTGGTTATCGTGGCAGAACATGTGCGCCCGCAGCATGCGTTCAGATTCCCCCGCGACCGTATGCGGCGGGTTGATCAATTCAAACTGTGCCATGTTTTTCCTATCATGTTGGTCAGCCCCCGGCGGGAAGGAGAAGAACCCGCCGGGGGCTGGGACGGCAGGCCGGGGAGCATACCCGCCGTATTCGGTTAAAATCCTTCGCGGGCCAGCGTGGCGGCGATAGCCCGTTCAATTGCGACGGTACTGGCTCGGAAGGAAGTACGTGGGCACGCCGCCCGCGCTGCCTTCCAGAGCTGGCACCGCCGCCGGTAGCGGGCCATGGCTACGTTCAAGCGGTCATGCTGCATCGCGCTGCCCCTCCGCCCATGCGGCAATTTCCGCCCGGATGCGGGCATCTTCCTCTTCGAACTGTTCCGGCGTCCAGTTTGCCCGGACACTCTGCGCCCGCTGCCAGCGCTCCTGCCGCGCGCGCTTGCGCTTCGCCGCATTGCGGCGTTCCTTGGGACGAAGGTGAATGAAGTCGCCGGACGCGTGATAGCCGGTTGATCCCCAGCCCGCGCCGCTTTCGTTCAATACGCCGTCTTCTACAAAATCAGCGGCCACGGCGATGCCCCTCATCCGCGCGGTCGGAAATGGCGCGCACCTTGTTGCGCTGCCGTTCGGCAGGGGACAGAGCCGCGCCGCTGTCCGGCGTGCTCAGACGGCGCTCAAGGGTCCGGTAGGCCTGTTCGGCCAGGCGGTGGCGCGGGAACAGGATGCACTGCCAAGTCCGCTCACCTTCGCGCCGGAAGAGCGTGTGCCAGCTACCCCGCTGCGCCCGCACGGCGGTTTCAATTTCGGCAAGGGTAACCATTACAGCAGCCCCCACTTGCGAGCGGTAGCGATGCGGGTTGCGGGCGGCATTTCGGAGATAGCCGCAAGCTTCTGTTCCTCCGTCATTTCCTCCACGGGAGTCGGGTTGGGAACGGAGGTGACTCCCATCTCGCGGGCGCGGGTCAGCTTGTTCAGATGCGACCGCTCAATCTCGCGGGCATCTGCAAAATTCTCGGGATCGGAGCTGACCTTGAGCGGCGACATACGGTCGATCTCTGCAACCGCGCGGGCCTGCGCTCCGGGATCGCCCGAAGCAATCGCCGCCTTTTCCTGCGCCTCGCGAATGGCGGGGAGAGCGGCGAGTTCGTCGTCATAGTCGCCCAGTTCGCCAGCCCCCAGCGCAATAATGCGCGCTTCGCGGATGCGCAGGACATCGTCAGCGTCCAGATCGACGCCAAACTGTTCCTTGGCATGCTTGACCACCTGTACGGTGATCTCGCCCCAGCGCTGCGCAAGCGTCGGGCTGCTGGCAATGATGTTGTTAAAGTTGGTGTGGTCCGTCATGCGGCCTCCAAGATATTGTTGGTGTAGAGCGTGAGCGCGTTCTCATTGCACGCCACTGCAAATGCAGGCGCGAGGGCGTCGATTGCAGGGGCGGCAACACCGGCAAAAATCCAGCGCAGGACATCCGGGTTCAGGAGAAAGAGGGCCTTCAGCGGATCGAGGTTGCGAACAATCGACGGGGTACACAGGCGCGAGTTCGCCACTGCCACCACAAACGCGGCCTGAGCGCGGTGGGCGCGGTCGAGCATTGCCCCGGAAAGCCAATCCGCGAAGTCCTGTGCCAGCGGCATTGCGGCGGACTCGATGTAAAGGTGATCGTCGAGAACGCGGGCGGCGTTCGCCAGCATTTCTACAGCCCCGGCGTCGATCTCCTTGGCCTTCAAGGTCTGGACGGCGGCGGCGAGGTGGAAATAACGCCGCCCGCGCTCGCGGGACGGCATCAGGTAGGGTGCGTCCGTAAGCCGCCGTCCTGCGGTGGTCGGGCAGACGCCGGTCGCGGCGCAATAGTTATCAATCGTGATGTGCACGGGCTACTCTTCCTCGTTTTTCGGGGGATTTTATCGGCTCGTATTTTTCACTTGCATATATACAGCAAATATTGCAGCGAGTCGAATCGCTACGGTTCATGGTGATTCGAAAAAGCCTCAAAGGGCGCTGACGCGCCGAATGCAAAAAGGCCCGCCGACGGGCAGGCCTTTGCGTCGCTGCTTAAGTGGGCGGCGGTCAGTCCAACGGTTTCAGCTTGTTCAGGCTGTCCGCCAGAACTGCGATGCTGAACCCGTGCCCATAGGCATCTTCTGTCCGGTCAATCTTGTAATCGTCGGCGTCACTGTCGCGACCTGCTAGCGCGCGGCGAATTTCCGGGCCTATACCGGAGTTGCGTGCTAGGTCCGTCCATGCGTGGCGAAAACTGTGATACCCGACCTTGTGCCCTTCAATGTTCAGGCCGTTCAAGAGCCGTTTGAAGCGTGATCCGTAGAAGGTGCCAAATCGCCCTTGTCCGTCATGCGTGATTTCGCTCAGTTCCCCGCCCCAGCGTTCCGACTGCATGAATAACATGTTCCCGCCCGCCTGACGGCGGCGCTCGACAAAATCACCAAAGCCCCTCTTGATAAGACCAAGGTGCACCGGGATTGTTCGGAAGGTGTTCACGTTCTTGACCTTTTGTAAGTCGCCCTCATCGGTCACAGAGACGCACAGCAAACCTTCGGCGGCGGTCAGGTCACTGACCTGCAATTGCGCCACCTCTTCCATGCGCAGCCCGTGGAAAGCGCCAAACAAGGGTGCCCAATAATCAATCGTGCTTGGGTCCTTATCCTCGCTTGCCCGCGCCACGATCCGCTTCACCTCTGCGGGGCTAAACACATGGCGGCGCGTCTGGCGAGATAAGCTCACCTTCTGCTTCAATGCTGTAGGTGTGTATCCCGTCCACGGGTCGGGATGCTCGCGGTATCCTTCTCCCACCGCATAGGCCATCAAAGATTTCAGTAAGGTAAGATTTTGGTCACGGGTCCGCACTGACGCGCGGGGAAGGCTCTCCCGCTCCGCCGCTTTTACGGCATCCCGGAACGCCAGCGGGCGAATGTCCTTCCGCGACGAAACCGGCAGTTTCAGGAATTCCGCACCGAAATCGGAGAGGTGCTTTCTGGTCAGATCGGACAACGGCACAGCGCCATGGTATTCGATGAATCTGCGCACCGCGTATTCGTACTGCCCACGGGTCTTATTCTTGACCTTCGATGTGTGGACGTACCCCTTGGCCTCGCAGAACTTGTCAAGAAGGCCGCGCAAACCCGCGACGGCGTCAGCCCTTGGCTCGATGACATTGGCGGCGGTCAGGGCGTCGCGAAAGGCCTTGCCCTTCTTTTCATGCAGGCTGATGCGCGCGGCGTCCTGAACTTCCTCAAGCTCACGTTCATCGGGGTCATATTCTTCCCCCATGTCGTCCTTGAGCGCATAGTCAGCCCCCAGCCCCGCTTTCTGAAATGCTGCGCGGGTTTCATGCTCCCGCATGGCGGCACCCGCCTCCCATACTCCACCCGCCTTTTTGATTATCTGCCTCTGATCTAGCGGCAGCTCCGACACGGAAAGCGCCATGTCACTTTCCAGCTTTTGTTGCTCCTTGGGCGTCAGGTCGCCGAAGATTTTTGCCCTTGCCGACACCGAGTCCAGCCTTGCCGCCAGTTCATCTAATTCGGCGAGCATCGCTCGCGCCAACTGCTTCGCCTTATCGGGGTCCTTGGTGCCCATCGTTCCGCGCTTGAACTCGGGCAAACCGTACGCATCCACGAGTCGTTTAGGAACGCGCTTGTTGTAATGCCACGTCTTCCCAATGAGCTTAGCGCCTTCGATCTTCTCCACTGGTTAAACCCCTTTAGTGCCAACTTTGTACAAAGTCTGTGCAAAAAATCCCGAACCCCAGACCTCCGAAAAGGCCTGATTTACAAGGATTTCTTATATTTCAGGGGGATGCCATAGGCAATATAATGGTGCGGTCGAGAAGACTCGAACTTCCACGGGAGTTACCCCACAGCGACCTCAACGCTGCGCGTCTACCAATTCCGCCACGACCGCACTGTCTGTGACTTGGTGAAGGGGCGTATAGAACACGCGTTCCGGGATGTGAAGAGGGAAAACGAAAATTTCTCGTGTTTTCTGTGGTGCTTGAAAAAACGCCCCGACCAAACCGGCCGAGGCGCTTCTAAGACTTTGATGGGAAGTCTAAATTCAGTTCCCGTCACCGAAGGTCGGCAACGACGAGGCCCCGCTTGATGCCTGTACCGGTTTGGGCAGCGTCGGCTGGGTCAAGCCTTCGGACGCGGCCTTTACCAACGCGACACGCTCTGGTTGGCCCGGCGCAAATACGGGATCGGACCCGGCCTCCAGCGCGGACACCGCAGTGCCGTACCAGGCCTGGGCGCGGCCATGGTCCACCGCTGCCCCAAATCCCAAGGCCATATGGTGACCAATCAGCTCCGCGTAGGGTTGCTGTCCAAGCCCGACAAGCAGCAGCCCCGCCCCAAGCGCCACATCCATGTTGTCGCGACGATACCCGGAGAAGAGGCAGATCTCGGCGGTGTTCTGCAACTGCTCGACCGACATATTGGACTGCAGGATGAACTTCTGCACGTTGGCCACCACGGAGGCGCTATCCTTGCTGCCCAACTGCGCCACATGAGGTTGCAACACCGGACCAAACTGGTCGCATTGCGCATCGACCTGCGACGAGGTCACGCCCTGAAGCCCGGCGACCAGTGTTTCGCCACGATTGATCGCGTAGGACCGGGCCAGACAGAACTGCTCTCCCAGCGCCAGCTCGGGGTCGGTGATATTGGACACCGTCATATAGCCGCCGTTGGAACTGGTCAGCAGGCTCACCTTGCTGCAATGGCTGGTGAGCGATGCAGCCTGCGGTGCGGGCGCGTCAAAGAGCGTGAGGCCACCAAGCCCCCCCTGCGCGCCGCCGGACGCCAGAACGGTGCCATTGCCTTGCGGCGCTGGTGCCGGCGCTGGTGCCACCGCCTGTGGCGCAACACTCGCCACAACCGTGGGCGCTTCGACGCGGTCACATTCGCCGCGCGTACAGGTGAAATCCGCCGTGGTGATGCCGCTGGCGGTGAAATCATTGCGCTCGTAGCCCTGCGGCGTCGAGGCAAACACCATCACCGTGCAGGAGGCACCGCCGTTGCTGCACCAGTAGGGAATACCCGCAGCAGCCGTATCGATGAGATAGTCGTTGCGCCCATCCCGGTTCAGATCCGCAAGCTGCATGAAGCCGCTGCGCTGCAACAGCTGCTCACCCGTGGGGTCACCCGCGGCAGCGATTTCATCCACCGTCTTCGACACCTCGATCGGCAGGCCTGCGTAGCCATAGCCACCGGCGGAGCCCCCCGCCGGGGCGCCATGCCAGGTTTTCAGCACTGCGCGAATGCCCTGCGGGCTCTGCATTGCCTTGGCGACCTGTGGGCCGCCGACCAGGGCGCGGTTGTAGGATGTCACCAGGAAATCCCGCTCATATTGAGTCAGGTTGCCGGTCTGCGGAAAGCCCATGTGCATCTGGTACTGCCTCGCCGCTTCGCGCGAGCGGCGCCCGAAGACACCATCCGGGGTGCCCGCGGGAAACCCGAAATAGTTCAGCGCCGTTTGGGTTTCCCGATTGTGGGCCCGTGTGGCGCTGCTGGATGTGGACCGCACCACCGTGCGCCTTTTGTTCTTGTTGACCTCATTGACGATCACGCCCCCGAGCAGGCCGCCAACCAGGGCCGCGCCGAGGTTATCCGCCGCCACAGGGGCCGCCGCTGTTGTGGTCAAAAGAGACGCCGCCGTTAAAGCTCGAATGAATTTTGTAGACATGGAATAATACCTCGCACTCACCCCACAGGGAACCTATGTGAGAACCAGAATACCACAGACCCCTCTCATTGCGAGTCGGGTCTTCCGGCAAGACGAAGAAAAGATGAATGAGGAGCAGGCGCGATGGTGGAGTGGAAGACCTCTGAGGGGTTGGTCTCTTACGAGGAGGCCACAGCCTTCATGGAGGCGCGCGCCGAGGCGATCGCCCGGGGCGAGGCCGAGGAATGCATCTGGCTGCTGGAGCATCCGCCGCTTTATACCGCCGGCACCTCGGCCCGGGTCGATGACCTGACCGATCCCGACCGTTTTCCGGTCTACACCACCAAGCGCGGCGGCCAGTATACCTATCACGGGCCGGGCCAGCGGGTGATCTATGTGATGCTGAACGTGGCCGAACGCGGCAAGGACGTGCGCTGCTTTGTACGGCAACTGGAGCGCTGGGTCATTCTGGCGCTGGAGGAATTCAACGTCACCGGCCATATCCGCGACGGGCGCGTCGGCGTCTGGGTTGAACGGCCGGAAAAGCCACTCACCCCGACCGGAGACGTCACCGAAGACAAGATTGCGGCGATCGGCATCCGCCTGCGCAAATGGGTGAGCTTCCATGGCATCTCGATCAATGTAGAGCCGGACCTGGAGCATTTCACCGGTATCGTGCCCTGCGGCATTACCGAGCACGGCGTCACCAGCCTCGTTGATCTTGGCCTGCCGGTGACGATGGCGGATGTGGACGTGGCGCTGAAGCGCACGTTCGAGATCGCCTTTGCCGGCGATGCTGCGCCGACCTGCCCCAGCTGACACGGCCCTGCACCTTGGGTTAGCGCTCCGGGCTGAGCGCGCGTGGATGCGCCCACCAGCGCCGCCACGCGACAATCCCGGCAAATACAAGCGCCGCCAGCATCAGGCCAGCCCATGGGGCGTCGGGAAAGAACGTGTTGGAGAACCGACGCCCGGGCAGGAAGATCAGCACCATTGGCACCCCAAGCGCATAGGTGGCAAGCCCGCGCAGGGTTGCCTGATGCCGATGCCGGTCACCGCGCCGGATGGCTCTGATCGCCACCCACAGCCCCCACAGGGTCAGGAAAGACAGGGCATGCAACGGGCTCACCGGCCCCATGAGCCCGCTGCCCGATAGCCCGAACGCAGACAGGGCGGTCACCGTCATGGCCGACACCCAGATATAGCCCAGCCCCTTGTGCAGCGCATCGCGGCGTCTGCGCCACAGCACCGCAGGGGTCACGCACACCGCTGTCAGCGCGGCGCAGATATGGATCGAGAGGACGGGCGCGGCGTCCGGGAGCAACGGAAAGCTTGCCAAAACGAAAACCTTTGCTGTTTCACCATCGGATACACTCCGATAGGCTTTGTGACTGGAAACCTGCCGGGACAGGCCCTGCCCTGCCTGCCAAACACCCCGCCCAGCGGGCCATGCCTCCTTCGTAAACGGAGCCAAAACTTCGTGACTATCACCTCTTGGCAACTCGCGAAGCGTGAACTGCATGCCGTTCTGACCAGCCGGAACATCTGGGTCGGTGCGACGGCGGCGGGTCTGGTGCTGGGATTTGCGGCTCCCTTTGGCACCGATGCCTATCTCGGGCTTTTTGCACGGCTGCTCTACTGGACCGCCGTCGTCCAGATCACGCTGCTGACCGGGACTTTGATTGCAACCTTGCTCAATCCGGCATCGGATCAGCCGCCGCGTCGGCGGTGGGGAGGTGTCACTGCAACGGGGGTGCTGATTGGCGGCTGCGTCAGCGTCGAGGTGCTGATGCTGAACTGGCTGGTCTTCGGCCAATCCCCTTTGGCGCCCGCCTATGCGCTGTCGCTTGCGCTGAACGCGGTCGCGATCTCTGTCATTGTGAACCTGTCGGCATCCTGGTTTGGGAATCGCCCCTCCGCCGACACCGCAGACAGGACGCAGACCACCGCAGATGTCATCGCGCCGCCCCTGCTGTCGCGCTTGCCACTCGACAAAAGGGGCAAGCTGATCTCCCTGTCTGTGCAGGACCACTATGTCGAAGTGACCACCACGTCGGGCCGCGATGTCCTGCTGCTGCGCCTGTCGGACGCCATCAGAGAAGCGGGCGACGGGTTTCAGATCCACCGTTCGCATTGGGTGGCCTCTGATGCGATCACCCGCGTGGTGCGCGCAGGTTCCGCCGCGAGGCTGACCACGACCGACGGGCGGGAGCTGCCGGTCTCGCGCACCTATGTGCCGGAGTTACGGCAACGCGGACTGCTTCCGTAACGCGTTCTTGTCAGCCCCAGCCTGACCGGCTCGCATACCTCGGACGGCTTGCTGCTCCAGCCGATCCGATTGGTCCCTGCCCCCGGACGAGACAGGGATCACAGCGCGGCGCGGATCTTTTCGGCATGCTGCGCGATGGCGTCCATGTCCCCCATCTGACCGGCGGGCCGCAAGGGCACCCCCTCATGGCGCGGCAGCACGTGGAAATGCAGATGGAACACCTCCTGCCCTCCGGCCGCTTCGTTGAACTGCTGAATGGTCACCCCATCCGCGTCAAAGGCGGCCTTGCTGGCCTGCGCCAGCTTCTGCACCGTGCGCATCACCGCCTCCAACTGGGCAGGCGTCGCATCCAGCAGATTGCGGCAGGGTGTTTTGGGGATCACCAGCAGATGCCCGTCGGCACGCGGCATGATATCCATGAAGGCGAGCGTGTCGTCATCTTCGTAGACCCGCGTCGAGGGAATCTCGCCACGCAGGATCTTGGCAAAGATATTGTCGGAATCATAAGCGCTCATCAGTTTCGGTCTCCCCTGTCTCGAACCGTGACCCGAGGTTTTGCAGCCCGCCCGGTTCAGGTCAAGCCGGCACGACCTGCTGCCGCCAGTGACCGGTTTGCCGCATTGCACCGGTGCGCCAGCCGTAAGCGGGGCAAAAAACACAAGGGGGCGCGACAATTAATCTTGATCCAGATCAAACTCGGCCATTGAAGGGCACGAAAGGCCGCTCTAAAACCGAGACGAGACCAGGACCGCCGGGAATCCCCCGTGCGGTCTCTGTGGAGTATAAACAGGAGGCACCCAAATGGCAGACGCAGCCATTCAAGGTCACGGCCACGAGGACGAGCGGAGCTTTTTCACCCGCTGGTTCATGAGCACGAACCACAAGGATATCGGTATCCTTTACCTGATCGTTTCGGCGCTCACCGGCTTCATTTCCGTTGCATTCACCGTCTACATGCGGCTGGAGCTCATGGATCCCGGTGTTCAGTACATGTGTCTGGAAGGTTTTGCCTCCGACCCCTGTACCCCGAACGGTCACCTCTGGAACGTGCTGATTACGGGCCACGGCATCCTGATGATGTTCTTCGTCGTCATCCCGGCCCTGTTCGGCGGTTTCGGCAACTACTTCATGCCGTTGCAGATCGGCGCGCCGGACATGGCGTTCCCGCGGATGAACAACCTTTCGTTCTGGATGTATGTCGCCGGTACCGCGCTGGCGGTGTGCTCGGTCTTTGCTCCGGGTGGCAACAACCAGCTTGGCTCCGGTGTGGGCTGGGTGCTGTATCCGCCGCTTTCGGTCAAGGAAGGCGGCTTCTCGATGGATCTGGCGATCTTCGCCGTGCACGTCTCCGGTGCCTCCTCGATCCTCGGCGCGATCAACATGATCACCACCTTCCTGAACATGCGTGCCCCCGGCATGACCCTGTTCAAGGTGCCGCTGTTCTCTTGGTCGATCTTCGTCACCTCCTGGCTGATCCTGCTGTCCCTGCCGGTTCTGGCGGGCGCGATCACCATGCTGTTGATGGACCGCAACTTCGGCTTCACCTTCTTTGACCCCGCCGGCGGTGGTGACCCGATCCTTTATCAGCACATCCTGTGGTTCTTCGGCCACCCGGAAGTGTACATCGTGATCCTGCCGGGCTTTGGCATCATCTCTCACGTGATCGCCACCTTCTCGCGCAAGCCCGTCTTCGGCTACCTGCCGATGGTCTGGGCGATCATCGCGATCGGCGTTCTGGGCTTCATCGTCTGGGCGCACCACATGTACACCGTCGGCATGAGCCTCAACCAGCAGGCCTACTTCATGATCGCCACAATGGTGATCGCGGTGCCCACCGGGGTGAAGGTGTTCTCCTGGATCGCGACCATGTGGGGCGGCTCCATCGAGTTCAAGGCACCGATGGTATTTGCCTTCGGCTTCCTGTTCCTGTTCACCGTCGGTGGTGTGACCGGTGTGGTGCTGTCGCAGGCTGCGGTCGACCGCGCCTATCACGACACCTATTACGTGGTGGCACACTTCCACTACGTGATGAGCCTTGGTGCGGTCTTTGCGATCTTCTCGGGGATCTACTTCTACTTCGGCAAGATGACCGGCCGTCAGTATTCCGAGCTGGGCGCGCAGATCCACTTCTGGATGTTCTTCATCGGCGCAAACCTGACGTTCTTCCCGCAGCACTTCCTGGGCCGTCAGGGCATGCCGCGTCGCTACATCGACTATCCGGAAGGCTTTGCATACTGGAACAAGATCTCGTCCTACGGCGCGTTCCTGTCCTTTGCTTCCTTCATCTTCTTCTTCGGTGTGGTGATCTATTCGCTGCTGCGTGGGGCGCGTGTGACCCAGAACAACTACTGGAACGAATACGCCGACACGCTGGAGTGGACCCTGCCCTCTCCGCCGCCGGAGCACACCTTTGAAATCCTGCCCAAGCAGGAAGACTGGGACAAAGGCCACAGCCACTAAGGCGCGCCTGACCTGAAACAAGACGCCCCGGAGCCACAGGCTTCGGGGCGTTTTCTTTTGGCGTGCCGCCTCCCCTGCCTCCACACACCGAAATGTGCTGGCCGCGCCCTCGACAGCTCGTGCGGACGCGATAAAATACACCTCATGCCCTATGACTGGACACGCCCTCCCAGCGATGTGGATGGAGAGCTGCACCTGTGGCCGCATCAATCGCTCAAACCCGAAGGCTATGTACGCTTTCTGGGGGTGACAGCTGCGTTGATCACGGTGCCGTTGCTGCCACTGATGGGCACGCCGCTGTTCTGGGGGCTGATCCCGTTTCTGACGCTGGCAGTATTCGGGATGAAATACGCCCTCGATCAGAACCGTCGCAATGCGCAGGTGCTCGAAGTGCTGCGCCTCGGCCCCGAAAACGCGGAACTGATCCGCTCCGACGGGCGCGGCGCGGCACAGAGCTGGTGTTGCAACCGGCACTGGACACAGGTCGCCCTGCATCCGGATCGCGGCCCCGTCCCCAATTACGTGACCCTGCGCGGCGCGGGGCGCGAGGTGGAAATCGGCGCATTCCTGTCCGAGGACGAGCGCAAAGCGCTCTATGATGACTTGCGCGTCGCCATTCGTCAGACCTCTGCCACCGCGCCAGCTCCCGACTGAGGCGACCAAAAAGCCCCGGCTCGATGCTCGAACCGGGGCGTCTGTATCCTTATCGTCAGTTCACACCGCAGGTGCCGCGGTCAGCACCCGCCAGCGGAGCAGAGCTGATCCTTGACCATGGGGCCGACTTTGCCGAAATCCATCTGGCCGGTGTATTTCGACTTGAGCGCGCCCATGACCTTGCCCATGTCGCGAATCGATTCGGCGCCGGTTTCATCCACCGCAGCCTTCACCGCGTTGGACACCTCATCCTCAGACAGCTGCTTGGGCAGGAACTCTTCGATGATGGCGATCTCACCCATCTCGCGCTCCGCGAGGTCGAGCCGCCCGCCCTCCTCATAAGCGCGCACGCTTTCCTTGCGCTGCTTGGTCATCTTGCCAAGGATTGCAAGAATTTCCTCGTCGCCGATGCCGCCCTCTTCACCGTCTCCGCGTGCCGCGATTTCGCGGTCCTTGATGGCGGCGTTGATCAGGCGCAGCGTACAGAGGCGGTCCGTCGCCTTGTCCTTCATTGCCTGCTTGAGGGCCTCGTTGACCCGGGTTCGCGTATCCATGTGCTCTCTTCGTCCATGTGGAACAAGAAGGCGCAGTATTAATCAAACTGCGGGGTGGTTTCAAGATCCCCGGCCGCGCGTGCCGCCGCGTCCGACCTTGTCAAGCCGGGACACCGTTCAGCGCTTGACCCGACGCGGTCCCGGTCTTATTGATGCGCGAATTTTGCCCGCATGGAGAGTCGAGTCATGGTCGATACCGTTTCGCCGAAGCCAACCGCCTGCCTGGCCCTTGCTGATGGCACCGTGTTCTACGGGCACGGGTTTGGCGCCACCGGACGATGCGTGGCCGAGCTGTGCTTCAACACCGCGATGACCGGCTATCAGGAGATCATGACCGATCCCTCCTATGCGGGCCAGGTCGTCACCTTCACCTTCCCCCACATCGGCAACACCGGCGTCACCCCGGAGGATGACGAGACCGCCGACCCCGTCGCCGCTGGCATGGTGGTGAAATGGGACCCGACGCTGGCGTCGAACTGGCGCGCCACCGAAGAGCTGAAGTCATGGCTCACCCGCACCGGCCGTATCGCTGTCGGCGGCATCGACACCCGCCGCCTGACCCGCGCCATCCGCCAGCAAGGCGCACCGCATGTGGCGATGGAGCATAACCCGGACGGGAATTTTGACCTCGAAGCGCTGGTCGCCGCTGCGCGTGCATGGCCCGGCCTTGAGGGCATGGACCTCGCCAAGGACGTGACCTGCGCGCAATCCTACCGCTGGGACGAGATGCGGTGGGCCTGGCCCGATGGCTACAGCCGTCAGGAGGACCCCAAGCACAAGGTGGTCGCCATCGACTATGGCGCCAAACGCAACATCCTGCGCTGCCTTGCCTCTGCCGGATGTGACGTTACCGTGCTGCCCGCCACGGCGACCTCCGAGGAGGTGCTGGCGCATAACCCGGATGGTGTGTTCCTTTCCAACGGCCCCGGCGACCCGGCAGCAACCGGTGAATATGCGGTGCCGATGATCAAGGACATCCTTGATAAGACCGACCTCCCGGTCTTTGGGATCTGCCTTGGCCACCAGATGCTTGCACTGGCGTTGGGGGCAAAGACCACCAAGATGAACCACGGTCACCACGGCGCCAACCACCCGGTCAAGGAACACGGCACCGGCAAGGTCGAGATCACCTCGATGAACCACGGCTTTGCGGTCGATGCACAAACCCTGCCCGAGGGTGTGGAAGAGACGCATGTCTCGTTGTTTGATGGCTCCAACTGCGGCATCCGCATGAAGGATCGCCCGGTGTATTCAGTGCAGCACCACCCCGAAGCCAGCCCCGGTCCGCAGGACAGCTTCTACCTGTTTGAGCGTTTTGCAGACGCCATGAGCGCGCGCAAAGCCTGAACAGCCCGGACAATCCCTCGGCTGAAATCGGGGAACCCTGAACTGATCCTTACCCCCGGCGCTTAATATCGCGCCGGGGGTTTGTTGTTGGTCCGGCTCCGCTTACGGGCGATTTACTTGGTGCCTTGGCCCAGCGCTGCTAGCCATAACATATGGGCAAGGATCACCCCGATCTGCACCGGAGCAGCCGCGTTCTGTTCCGACGCCCGTCCCGCGTGCCAGCCGGACGGCGGTCCCTCGATGTGTTTGACCTCGACCAGCTGCATCAGGATCATCTGGACAACCTGGCCCGGCTCGATGCGATCAGATCCGCCGCCACCCGGATTGCTGCCGCCCACACGCCTCATACAAGCATCCTGTCGCTGCGTCCGCCCGGGTTCTGGCTGCGGCACCGCGCGGCGCCGATCGACAGGCTGGGACGCACGGTGATGATGCTGATGGCCGAGCCCGACCGGCATGCGGAGGTGCAAGCCAGCCTCTCTGATCACTTTGACGAGGTGATCCCGGTGCCTGCCCCCGCCGAGGGGCTCGAAACCAGTCTTGTCCGGCAGCTCAGCCCCCAAATGACCCGTAATGCGGCGCGCTGCGTCCCGGCCCGACTGAGCTGCCGCAGCTTTGACAGCCAGCGCGCCCGCGCCCCGGCGACCCTGGTCGCGGCCTTGCTGGTGATGCTGGGCGTGCTGGCCCCGGGCGCGACACTGGTGGGGCTCGGCGCGCTTGCGCTGGTCACGCTGCTGCTGTTCACCCTGTTGCGCGTGGCTGGCCTGGCCGCCGCCCTGCGCCAGCGTGCGCCCCCGCGCCACCGCGCCCCGACGCCGGCGACACTGCCGATGATTTCGGTGATGGTCCCTTTGTATCGCGAAGCGGAAATCGGCCGTCACCTGCTGCGCCGCCTGTGCCGCCTGACCTATCCGCGTGATCGAATGGAAGTCCTTCTGGTGCTGGAGGAAGCCGACGACGTCACGCGGCAGGCTGTGAACTGCGCCGACCTGCCGGACTGGTTCCGCGTGGTCGAAGTGCCCCATGACGGCCCCCTGACCACCAAACCGCGCGCAATGAACTATGCGCTCAATTTCTGTCGCGGTGAGATCATCGGCGTCTGGGATGCCGAAGACGCCCCGGAGCCCGACCAGTTGAATGTGGTCGCCCGCACCTTTGACCAGGCACCGCCGGATGTGGTCTGCCTGCAAGGGGTGCTGGATTTCTACAATCCCACCCGAAACTGGATCTCCCGCTGTTTCACCCTGGAATACGCAGGCTGGTTCCGGGTGCTCCTGCAAGGCATCGCGGGGCTGCGCCTGGTGGTGCCCTTGGGCGGGACCACCCTGTTCATCCGGCGCGCTGCACTGGAACAGCTTGGCGCCTGGGACGCCCACAACGTGACCGAGGATGCCGATCTCGGGGTCCGTCTGGCCCGCGCCGGCTACCGGACCGAGATGATGCCCACCGCGACCTACGAGGAAGCCAACAGCCGCATTGTCCCATGGATCAAACAGCGCTCCCGGTGGCTCAAGGGGTTCATGATGACCTACCTGGTCCACATGCGGGCGCCCCGCGATCTGTTCAAGCATCTGGGCTGGCGCCGCTTCCTCGGCTTTCAGGCGTTCTTTCTCGGAACGCTGGGACAATTCCTGCTGGCGCCGGTGGTGTGGAGCTTCTGGCTGGTGGCACTGGGACTGCCGCACCCTGCGGCCACGGTCATACCGCAACAGGTCGTGCTGATGGCCACCGCCAGTCTGATCCTCTTCGAGGCCCTGAACATCTGCGTCTGGATATTCGGCGCCCGCGCCGCCGGGCGCGCGCGACTGGCGCTCTGGGCACCGGTGATGCCGATCTATTTCATGCTGGGATCTCTGGCCGCCTACAAGGCGCTTTGGGAGGTGTTTGTCGCGCCCTTCTTTTGGGACAAGACCTCACATGGCGAACACGGCGGCATCAGCGACAGCTGAACCTCACCCCCCGCGGGTGCCGGCGTCCTGCTTCAGACGCGTGGTGAACGCCACCGAGATATGATCCTTCAGCGCCTGCCCCGCAGCCGCTTCATCGCGGTCGGCAATGGCTGCCACGATCTGCTTGTGCTCGGTCTGGGCGATGCGCCCGCGCCCCTCCGCCGCCAGCGAGGTGGTCGCCATCAGCGCCATCGAGCGATGCACCAGATCCAGTTGCTGCACCAGATAACGGTTGTGTGACGCCAGGTGGATCTGCTGGTGAAACCTCCGGTTGGCCTTTGCCAGTTCGACCGGATTGTCCACCAGCGCATCATCCGCCGCCACCATGTCGCGCAGGACCTGGATTTCTTCCTCGGTGGCATGCCGCGCCGCCAGCGCCGCCGCCAGCCCTTCGAGTTCGCGCCGCACCACGTAAAGCTCGGCCATCTGGTTGTGATCGAGCGAGGCCACGATCAGCGATCGGCCATCGCGCTCCAGCAGGCTCTGGGTTTCCAGCCGTTGCAGGGCCTCGCGGATCGGCGTGCGCGACACGCCGAAGCGATCCGCGAGATCGCTTTCCACCAACCGGTCGCCGGGCTTGAACATGCCCACGTCGATCGCGTCGAGGATCAGCCCGTAGGCATCCTTCTGCGTGCTGCTCTTCGTCTGGTTCATTGCGGCTGTGACCTCCCTCGCATCGCATCTGTCTACGCCGCCCCTCGCCCCCGATCAAGCCTGCGGCGTTTCCACCCCTGCCCCATTGCAAATCGGGGCATTGCGGCCTAGGTCTCGCGCCATGGTCAAGCAGTCTTTCTCTCATGTCGAACACTGGGTGTTCGATCTCGACAATACGCTCTATCACCCCTCCGCCCGCCTCTTCGATCAGATCGAGGCGAAGATGATCGCCTATGTGATGGACACGCTCGGGGTGGATCATGGCGCGGCGGACAAGCTGCGCGGCGACTATTGGCGCAACCACGGCACCACGCTGGCGGGATTGATGCAGGAGCACAACATCGACCCCGATCCGTTTCTGGTGGCGGTGCATGACATTTCGCTTGACCATCTGGAGCCCGATCAGATGTTGGCCGGCCATATCGAGGCCTTGCCGGGGCGCAAGATCGTCTACACCAATGGCTCTGCCCCCTATGCGGAGCGCGTCCTCGCCGCGCGGGGGCTGTCCGGGCTGTTTGACGGTATCTACGGCGTGGAACACGCAGAGTACCGCCCGAAGCCAGAGCGCAGCGCGTTTGAACGGGTGTTTGCGCAGGCCGGTGTCGAAACCACCAAGGCGGCGATGTTCGAGGATGATCCGCGCAATTTGACCGCGCCGCATGCAATGGGCATGCGTACGGTGCACGTCGCGCCCGAAGCCTTTGCCGGCGATCATATCCACCATCACACCATGGATCTGACAGAGTTCCTGGGCCAGCTGCGATAGCCTGTCGCAGCGACCAAAATGCACATGTCACAGTCATGTTTCGCACCCTATATCGCCGGTTAAGACGATATCACGGAGCCTGACATGACCGCCTATACCCTGCCACCGAAGCTCACCACCTTTGAGCGCATCATCTTTCGCGTGCCTCTCTTGGGGCGCATCTGGAAAGAGGTGAGCTATGGCGATGAGGGCAATGTCTACTACGCGATTGCCACGTTCATCAGCCTCTGGGGCATTTCCATCATGCTGTTTGGCCTGCCCGGTCTCTATTTGCCCGCACTCGCTCTGGTGCCGGTGATGTGGATCATTTTGATCCTGATTTCGCGCGGCTGATCCCCTGCGGCACAGAGCCGCTTGTCATTCGTCCGCCCCGCGCCCTATGTCTCCTCCCATAGGAACAGCGCGGGGCCGAGGTGATGAGCGAGACATGTGACATCCTGATTTCCGGGGGCGGCATTGCCGGGCTGACGGCTGCGGCGACGTTTGCAGCGCGCGGATTCTCCGTGATCTGCGTGGACCCGACGGCCCCTGTCACGGCGCGCGAGGATGCGGGCGCGGATCTGCGCACCACGGCGTTTCTGCAACCGGCAAAATCACTGCTGGAGGATGCAGGCCTCTGGGCGCGGTTAGCGCCTTATGCCGCACCTTTGCAGATCATGCGCATCATTGATGCGGGCGGCGCTGAACCCGAACCGCGTGTGGTGCGGGAGTTCAATGCCGCAGAGATTTCCGAACTGCCTTTTGGCTGGAACCTGCCCAACTGGCTGCTGCGCCGCGAAATGCTGTCGCGCATCAACGAGCTGGCCAATGCGGAGTTTCGCCCCGGCGTTGGCACCCAGAGCCTGTTCACCCGCACGGGAGAGGCCCGTGTGACCCTGAGTGATGGCGCGCGTGTGAGGTGCAAACTGGTGCTGGCCTGTGATGGGCGCGCCTCCCCCATGCGCGAGGCGGCAGGGATCGACGTGCAGACCACCCGCTACGGACAAAAGGCGCTGGCCTTTGCAGTCACCCATGATCTGCCGCATGAGAATGTGTCGACCGAAATTCACCGCACCGGAGGCCCCTTTACGCTGGTGCCCCTGCCGGATCTGGACGGGCGGCCCTCATCGGCGATTGTCTGGATGGAGACCAGTGCCAACGCCGACCGGCTCGCAGCCCTTGATGAAGCTGCATTTGAAGGCGAGATGAACATCCGCTCTTGCGGGGTTCTGGGGTCGCTGAAACTGGCCTCGCGCCGCACCCTTTGGCCCATCATCAGCCAGCGCGCCGAACGTCTGGTGGGCGAGCGTCTGGCATTGATGGCCGAAGCAGCACATGTGGTCCCGCCCATTGGGGCGCAGGGGCTTAATATGTCGCTGGCGGATTTGCGGGTGCTGATGGATCTGGTGGAGGCGCGCCCCGAGGGGCTGGGCGATCAGGTGATGCTGGATGCCTATGAAAAAGCCCGCCACAGCGACATCAAATTGCGGGTCAGCGGCATTGATATGTTGAATCGCGCGTCGATGATCGAGGCCCGTCCGCTCAGGGATTTGCGGGCCGGTGGGCTGAACGCGCTGTATTCCCTGCCACAGGTGCGCAAGATGCTGATGCAGATGGGGCTTGGCGTGCGATAGAAAACGGGCCTGTCCTATGGGACAGACCCGTGCCTCCGGCGAAGGTATTTTTGAAAAGATGAAGCGGTGTCAGAGCACTTGGTCGAGCACGGTTTTCAGCCGCGACAGCGTGCCGTTGACATCATAGAGCTTATCAAGACCAAAGAGGCCAAGGCGGAAGGTCATAAACCCCTCAGGCTCATCTACCGCAAGCGGTACGCCTGCGGCGATCTGCATGCCTTGGTCGGCGAATTTCTTGCCATTCTGGATCTGCGGATCATCGGTGAAGCTGACCACCACACCCGGCGCGCCATAGCCTTCGGCCGCGACGGAAGTGACGCCTTTTTTCGCGAGCATTTCACGCACGCCATTGCCCAGTTTCCACTGCGCCTCGCGCAAGCGTTTGAAACCATATTCTTTGGTCTCCGCCATGGTATCACGGAACATGCGCAGCGCATCCGTGGGCATGGTGGCGTGATAGGCGTGGCCGCCGTCCTCATAGGCTTGCATGATCGCGCGCCATTTCTTGAGATCGAGGGCGAAGCTGTCGGAGGTGGTCTCGTCCAGTCTCGCAAGCGCGCGTTTGGAGAGCATCACCAGCCCCGCCGACGGCGATGCGCTCCAGCCTTTTTGCGGGGCGGAAATCAGCACATCGACACCGGTGGCCTTCATATCGACCCAAGCGCAGCCAGAGGCAATGCAGTCCAGCACCATCAGCGCGCCGACCTCATGGGCGGCTGTGGCCATCTGGGTCACGTAATCATCCGGCAGGATCACACCGGCCGCGGTTTCCACATGGGGCGCAAAAACGACGGCGGGTTTTTGGTCGCGGATCGCCTTGGTGACCTCTTCGATCGGGGCCGGAGCAAAGGGTGATTGCGCAGCATTGCCGGTCTGGCGCGCCTTCATGACACTGGCAGTTTTGGTAAGGCCGCCTGTTTCAAAAATCTGGCTCCAGCGATAGGAGAACCAGCCATTGCGCACCACCAGCGTGTCCTGATCGCGGGCAAACTGGCGCGCAACAGCCTCCATCGCATAGGTGCCGCCACCGGGCACCAGCGCGGTCGCATCCGCGTTGTAGACCTCTTTCAGCATGGCGTTGATGTCCAGCATCACCTGCTGGAATTCCTTTGACATGTGATTGAGGGACCGGTCGGTGAACACCACCGAGAACTCATCCAGACCATCAGGGTCGACTGTATCCAAGAGGGCCATGAGAAATCTCCTTGCTGCAATAGGGTCGGCTGGGGCCGGTTGTCTCTGTCATGGCAGAGCCGCACTGCTGGCTCAAGCGCCACGTGGCTACAGCTCTTGTCGCAAAAGCCGTTTAATACGGTTCAGCCCAAGGGGCCGGGGCGGCGTTCTTCGGACAGGAGCACATTGGCATCCACATTGCCCGCCCCCGGCAAGGTCATGATCCGCCGCCGCAGGACACGTTCGAAATCGGCAATGTCGCGGGCCACCACCCGCAGGCGATAATCATAAAACCCCAGTACATGCTCCACCGTCTGCACCTCCGGGATCGCCGAAACCGCGCGTTCAAAGTCATCAAGGCTGACACGCCCTTTGGTGGCCAGTTTGACGCCGACAAAAACGGTGACACCGAACCCCAGTTTCTCCAGATCGAGGTCCAGCACCCGATGCGACAGTATCCCTGCTTCCTCCAGCCGCTTGATCCGTCGCCATGTGGCAGGCTGGCTAAGGCCAAGCGCGCGGCCAAGCGCGCCTGCGGTCTGGGTTGCGTCCTCCGACAGGGCCCGCAGGAGTGCCAGATCAATTTCGTCCAATTCTGTCATAGCGGCAGCGCCGTCCGTGT
Organism: Epibacterium sp. ABV4_022; assembly: GCF_056159345.1. Taxonomy (NCBI): domain Bacteria; kingdom Pseudomonadati; phylum Pseudomonadota; class Alphaproteobacteria; order Rhodobacterales; family Roseobacteraceae; genus Epibacterium; species Epibacterium sp. ABV4_022. The sequence continues at coordinate 1,112,340 of NZ_JBSWVA010000001.1, read as the reverse complement.
GGTGATCCGCGCCACATGCATCAGCGCCTCGATGTCGGTGATGTTCGGCAGTTGCAGGATGCGATCCCGATACAGCGCCTGATAATGGGCCATATCCCGCGCAATCACGCTGAGGCGCACATCAACCTGCCCGAGGAAGGTCTGGATCTCCAGCACCTCCGGGATTTCACGCGCGGCGGGGACGAATTCATCAAAAGCGCGCGGATTGGTCTTATCAAGTGTCACCCGCAGTGAGACCTCAACCGCGTAGCCCAGAGCCTGCCAGTCGATGACCGCCCGCGTGCCCTTTACGACACCGCCCTCACGCAGCTTCTCCAGCCTGCGTGACAGGCGCGAGGCGGTGAGTCCCAGCCGGTCTGCCAGATCCGGCAGCGATTGGGTCGGGTCCTCCTGAAGGTTGCGCAATATGCGCCTGTCGAGATCATCAAGCATGATTACTAAGATAATCTACATTATGACGAATAGATACCGCGAAAATTGGTGAATTCATACACCAATCGCACTCGCATCTCCTGCCCTGCCGCCTATGATCGCTGACAGATAGAAACTCAGGTCAAAGGATTGATCCGATGCGTGTGTACTACGACCGCGACTGCGACGTGAACCTCATCAAGGAAAAGAAAGTCGCCATCCTCGGCTATGGCTCGCAAGGTCACGCGCACGCGCTGAACCTGCGTGATTCCGGCGCCAAGAACCTCGTGATCGCCCTGCGCGAAGGTTCCCCCTCCGCCAAGAAAGCCGAAGGCGAAGGCCTGCAAGTCATGGGCATCGCCGAAGCGGCGGCCTGGTGTGACGTGATCATGTTCACCATGCCCGACGAGCTTCAGGCAGAGACCTACAAGAAATACGTGCATGACAACATCAAGCCAGGTGCGGCGATCGCATTCGCCCACGGCCTGAACGTGCACTTCGGCCTGATCGAGCCCAAAGAAGGCGTCGACGTCATCATGATGGCCCCCAAAGGCCCCGGCCACACCGTGCGCGGCGAATACACCAAAGGCGGCGGCGTGCCCTGCCTCGTGGCGGTTCACAACGACGCATCCGGCTCCGCGCTGGAAACCGCGCTGTCCTATTGCTCCGCCATCGGTGGCGGCCGCTCCGGCATCATCGAGACCAACTTCCGCGAAGAATGCGAAACCGACCTGTTCGGCGAACAAGCCGTTCTCTGCGGCGGTCTGGTTGAACTGATCCGTTGCGGGTTTGAAACCCTTGTTGAGGCAGGCTACGCGCCGGAAATGGCCTATTTCGAGTGCCTGCACGAAGTGAAGCTGATCGTGGACCTGATCTACGAAGGCGGTATCGCCAACATGGATTACTCGATCTCCAACACTGCAGAATACGGCCAGTATGTCACCGGTCCGCGCATCCTGAAGTACGACGAAACCAAAGCCCGCATGAAAGAAGTCCTCGCCGACATCCAGCAAGGCAAATTCGTGCGCGACTTCATGCTGGAAAACGCCGTGGGTCAGCCGACCATCAAAGCGTCCCGTCGTGCCAACGACGAGCACGCGATCGAGGCCACCGGCGCCAAACTGCGTGAAATGATGCCCTGGATCTCTGCCGGCAAGATGGTCGACAAGTCCAAAAACTAAGGACCCCGTTTGCGGAGCCAAGGCTCCGCAGCCCGGACCTCTGCAGGGCGCCTCGGGACACCGGGGCGCCTTTTTCACGGTGTCACACGCGTCGTTCTGGAACGAAGCATGCCGCATTGACCTGCCCTCGCAGCAGAGGTCATCTGCCCGCACGGCACCCGCGTTCAGCCGGTGCCCCTCTTCAGGAGAAAAACATGCCGGAAATCGCCCCCCGTTACTGGGCCATGGTGGCCGCATTGGGTCTCACTTGGGGCGGGACCTTCATGGTGGTCGAACTGGCACTGCGCGGGATCACCCCGTTTTGGCTCGCGGCCGGGCGGATCGGCTTTGCGGCGCTGTTGCTCACCGCGATCTGGGGCCTGCGCGGGTTTCGCCTGTTTGAAGGGCGCTCCAACTGGCCCGTCGTGATCTACGTGGGTATTCTCAGCTCCACGCTGCCGTTCATCCTGATCAGCTGGGGTCTGCAGCATGTGACCTCCGGTTTTGCAGGGGTCAGCATGTCGGCCATCCCGCTTATGGTTCTGCCGCTGGCGCATTTCTTCGCCTCAGAACCCCTGACCCTGCGTCGCCTGATCGGCGTGGTCATCGGCTTTTTCGGGGTCGCCCTGCTGATCGGAGGCCAGGCCTTTGAAAGCAACGGCTCCGATCTGGAATGGGCCGGCCGTCTTGCCTGCCTCGGTGCCGCGGCCTGCTATTCGGTCTCTTCGATCTCTGTTCGCCGCCTGCCGGAGGTCGACTCCGTTGGCCTTGCCGCAGTGCTCCTGCTGATCGGTGCCCTTGGCATCATCCCCGCCGCCTGGGTGGTCGAAGGCCCGCCGCCCGTCATCTCGTCAGAAACCTGGATGTGGTTGGCAATTCTGGGTCTGATCCCAACCGCCGGAGCAAACCTGTTGCGCGTCCTGGTCATTCGCGGCGCCGGACCGACCTTCATGAGCCTCACCAATTATCTGGTCCCCGTCTGCGCCGTGTTCTTTGGCGCGGTGTTCCTCAGCGAAGCCCTGCCCGGCACGCTTCTGTGGGCCTTGGCCCTGATCCTCGCGGGGGTCGCACTCAGCCAATACGGCGCCTTAAAACGCCTGTTTGGCCTGGCCTGAGGCTCAGGTACAAACGCACAACTCCCACTCATTCAGCTTTTCAGAAATATCTCGGGGGTGAGGGCTTCGCCCGAGGGGGCAGCGCCCCCTCTCGCGCGCCGAGCCAGGGCTCGGCGCGCGCGTCCGCCCGGACGCCTGGGCGGAAAAACCTCAACGCGTCGCCGCCTCGACAGCCGCGACCACATCATCCACCGCGCGGTTCAGGAGGTCGGGATCCTCACTCTCTGCCATCACCCGGATCAGCGGCTCAGTGCCGGACTTCCGGATCAAAAGACGCCCATGCCCATTGAGCTGCCCTTCCGCCTGCGCAATGGCATCCTGCACCGCATCCGCTTCCAGCGGCACCTGCCCCGCCTCAAAGCGCACGTTTTTCAACAACTGCGGCACCGGTTCAAACTGCTGTGCCAACTCAGAGGCTTTCTGCTCCCGGCGCACCATCTCAGCAAGGAAATGCAGCCCCGCCATCAGCCCGTCGCCGGTTGTGGCATAGTCGCTCATCACGATGTGGCCGGATTGCTCACCACCGAGGTTAAAACCACCCTGCCGCATCCGCTCCACCACATAGCGGTCACCGACCCCTGTGCGTTCAAGGCCGATGCCACGATCATTCAGGAACCGTTCCAGACCGAGGTTGGACATCACCGTTGCCACCAGCGCGCCGCCGCTCAACCGCCCGTCCGCGGCCCACGCGTACGCCAGAAGCGCCATCAGCTGATCACCATCCGCAACGGTGCCGGTTTCGTCGATCACCACCACCCGGTCCGCATCGCCATCAAGGCAGATCCCCACATGGGCACCATGCGCCACCACAGTTTCAGCGGCGACAGCGGGCTTGGTCGAGCCGCAGCCGCGGTTGATGTTCTTGCCGTCCGGTGACACCCCCACCGGGATCACATCGGCGCCCAGCTCCCACAATATTTCCGGAGCAGCCCGATGGGCCGCGCCATTGGCGCAATCGATCACCACCTTCAATCCGTCAAACCGCATGTCGCGTGGCAGGGAGCTCTTGACCCGTTCGCCGTACCTATATCTGGCTTCATCCACCCGCTTGGCCCGACCGATATTATCCGCCTGTGCAGGTTCAACCCCGGCCTCGATCAGCGCTTCCAGTTCCAGTTCGACCTTATCGGACAGCTTGTAGCCGTCGGGGCCAAAGAACTTGATGCCATTGTCTTCGGCGGGATTATGACTGGCAGAAATCATCACCCCCAGATCCGCCCGCATCGACCGAGTCATCAGCCCCACCGCAGGCGTCGGCACCGGCCCCAGAAGCAGCACGTTCATCCCCGTCGAGGTCAGCCCCGCCGTCAGCGCGTTTTCAAACATATAGCCCGACAGCCGTGTGTCCTTACCGATCACCACCCGATGCACGGTATCTTTTTCACGACGAAAATAGCGCCCGACAGCCGCCCCGATGCGCAGCGCCATTTCGGCGGTCATGGGATGCAGATTGGCCTTGCCACGCACCCCATCGGTTCCAAAAAGTTTGCGCACCATAGCTGCTCCCCTGTCCGGCACACCGCCGGAGGAGGGTCCAACAGCTGCCGTGATCTCGTTATCTCGTGGCCTGCCACAGGCGCAGCGCCTGCGCCGTTTCCGCCACATCATGCACCCGTAGCAATTGCACGCCTTGGGCAAATCCCGCAAGCCCTACGGCAATTGACCCCGGCGCACGCCGTGCGGCCTGCGGTTCTTTGCCAATCGCGCCGATGAATCCCTTGCGCGAGCCCCCCAGTAGGATCGGACAGCCAATACCGTGAAACAGGCTCAGATTGCGCAGCAGCGCAAGATTATGCGCCTCGCTCTTGCCAAACCCGATACCCGGATCAATGACGATCTGCTCACGCAAAACACCGATCGCCTCCAGCTGGTCCACCTGCGCTGCAAGGAAATCATAGACGTCGAGCACCACATTCTCGTAATGCGGGTTTTCCTGCATGGTCTTGGGATCCCCCTGCGCATGCATCACGCAGACCGGCACCCCGGCCTGTGCCGCCAGCGGCGCCAGCGCGGCATCAAAGGTAAAGCCCGACACATCATTGATGAGGGACGCGCCCGCCTCAAGTGCTTCCATGCCGACAGTGGCCTTGCGGGTGTCGATGGAAATCGCCACATCGCTTGCCTCGCGGATCGCGGCAATCACCGGCGCAGTTCGGGCGATCTCTTCCATTTCTTCGACTTCAACCGCGCCCGGGCGCGTGCTTTCGCCCCCGACATCGATGATCGAAGCGCCATCTGCTGCCATCTGCAGGGCTGCATCGCGGGCCGCCGCCAATTCGTCGTGTTTGCCACCGTCCGAGAAACTGTCGGGCGTGACATTGAGGATGCCCATGATATGCGGCTGCGTCATGTCCAGCCCGGCGATGGCGGCGCGGCGGCTCATCAGGCGAAACCGGACCTCTTCGGGCAACAGGCCCGCGGGCACGATCCGCGGCGGGCCGTTGCGATCCAGAACTTCGACCTCGGTAAACCAGAGCGCGCTTCCGGCGAGATGAAGCGCCCCTTCGGGACGTGCTTCACCGTGACGAACCAGGGGGCGGTAGTAACTCACAGGGTTTGTTGCTCCTCAGCATGGGCGCGCAGGGGAACGCCGGGGTTGTCCGGCAGATCGGCGCCAATCACGATCATTTCTTCAGCTTCGAAAGTAGACGCGAACCAGGCCGCAAGTGCAACCGCATTCGATGGCGGCTCGCTCGGCCCCTCGACCGCATCCAGCACGACCTTGGACGGTGCCCAGACGCAGATCTGCCCGTTCTTCATCGCCCAGTCCAGCTCGGTGCGGGTGGCGACCACCACGCAGCGGTCATCCCGCGCCGCCAGACGCCAGGCGTTCTGCTCGATCGCCAGCAGATCGATACGGCGCTGGGTCCATTTGTGCCCGGTCTGCGGCAGCGCCAGATCATGCGCCCCGACGCAGAGGATCAGGGGGCGTTCCCGGCATTCCATCTGGTCGATCCAGCCGGTGAGATTGGCACTGTCGATGGCGGTATTCGACAGGAACATCAGTCGGGGATGTGGGCGAATGTCCTCTTCGACCTCATGCGAGATCTGATCTGCAGAGCGCACGATCTCGACACCCAGGGCACCCGGACCGCGATCCAGCTTCTCGATCCGCACAAAGGCGCGCACCGCCTGCGGCTCCCAGAGGATGCGTTCGGCCACCCGTTCGGCGAGGGTTTCCAGCAGGGCCAGCCGTTCGCGCGCCAGTTCGTGCGCGATCGCCTCTGTCACCTTGTCATAGGAAAGGATGCGATCCACGTCGTCATCAAGATCCGCCGGCAGAGGCGCAATTTCCACCACCACGTTGAAACAGACGCGCTGCGTGGTGCCCCGCTCCTGCTGGAACGCGCCGATCTCGACGTCGACAATGTGGTCCCGCAGCGAGATCCGGTCCAGCGGACCGGGGCGGGCGGTTGCAGCCGACCGTTCGGAGGGATGTGCGAAGGCGAGGTGAATATCGGAACTCATGGGCGTGGCCTTTGGCTGGCTTTGGATCGTAGGCGACCTGTGTCAGGAGTCACAGGTTTATGCGCATTCTATTCGCATAACAGGCCCAGAGTCGCCGTGCCAGAGACGGAAAGCGGCGCATTTACGCCGCAGTCACACCCCAAAACGGTCTTTTAGTTCGATGCGGTGCGGAACCGCTCGTCCCGGTAGAAAAGATGCACGCCAATGCGCGCGGTCTTGGTGAACGAACGCGACCAACGCGGTTTCACCGCCGTGGTGTGGTAGTACGTCGCCCCCTGGGTCAGTTTCGGGTTCACCCCATCCAGGATCAGCCGCGCCACCTTGGCCACCCGCTCAAAGGCACGCGGCTCGCGGATCACTTCCTTGTGGCCATCGCAGGTATAGGTGAACTGGCACTGGTACTTGCGTCCTGTGCCCTGGTTGATGACTCCACAGACCGTATTGGGGAACTGGGCGCTCTTGACCCGGTTCAGGATCACTTCGGCCACCGCAAACTGCCCCTTCACGGTCTCGCCCCGCGCTTCGAAGTAGAGCGCCTCTGCCAGACAGGCGAATTCGCTACCGCCCGAGGCCTCGGGCCGGCTGTCGAGAAAGGCGCGCGTAAACTGCACCTTGGTCACGTTTTTGGTCCGCGCCTGGCGCTTGCCCCCGAGGAACCGCAGCATGCGTTCCTTCGGTGCCGCCTGAAGCGTGGTTTGCTCCTGCTTGAAAAGCGCATCCAGCCCCACATCCGCAGAGGCCATGCGACCGCCTAGTGCTGCCGCGATCACAGCGACCCACATCAGAGTTCGTTTCATTTCAGGGTACCCCCGATCCTACAGCGTGCCGCGACCAAACGGCCGCAGACGACGGCACCGCGTAACGGAAATGTATCAAAACGTCCAGTCAGCCGAAGGTATACCCGCTATGCTCCGAGGGTCATGCCAGAGTCTCGAGCTTCCAAGCGCGTTTCAAAGCGCCTGAAATCGTTAGCTTTTTAGATATGTCGGCGCAATTTGGCCGGTTTTGTCCGAGATCGCCAGCTGCGCTGCTGCAAGCCGTGCAACAGGCACCCGAAACGGGGAACAGGAAACGTAATCAAAGCCCGCCGCGCGACAAAACGCAATCGATTCGGGGTTGCCGCCGTGTTCCCCACAGATCGACAGGGTGATTTCCGGCTTGGCCATGCGGCCGCGCTGCACGCCGAGCTGCAACAGCTCGCCGACGCCGTCCACGTCAAGCACGTGGAACGGGTCCTCGGGGAACACGCCCTGCTGCACATAGGCCGACATGAACCGCCCGGCGTCGTCCCGCGACAGACCGTAGGTCATCTGCGTGAGGTCGTTGGTCCCGAAACTCATGAACGCCGTGTGCACCGCGATCTCATCCGCGCGCAACGCGGCCCGCGGCGTTTCCACCATCACCCCCAGCCGATAGGTGAAATCAACGCCACGCTCGGATTTCACCGCCGCCGCCACCGCATCGATGCGGGTCTTGACCAGCTCCACCTCGCGTTTGGCCGACACCAGCGGGATCATGATTTCCGGCACCACCGGATCGCGTTCATGCGAGGCCTCCAGCGTGGCCTCGAAAATCGCCCGGGCCTGCATGTCGTAGATCTCAGGCACCGTCACCCCCAGGCGCACGCCGCGCAGGCCCAGCATGGGATTGTATTCGCCCATTTCCTCGACCCGGCGGGTCACATCGCTCACCGGCAACCCCAACGCTTCGGACAGCTCGCGCTGGCCGGCATTGGTGGTGGGCAGGAATTCATGCAACGGCGGATCGAACAGGCGGATGCAGACCGGCATGCCCTCCATGATCCGGAACAGCTCGCGGAAATCCTTGCGCTGCATCGGCAACAGCCGCGCCAAAACCGCCGCCCGACCGGCAGAGGTCTCTGCAAAGATCATCTCGCGCATAACCGTTAGACGACCGGGATCAAAGAACATATGCTCGGTCCGACACAGACCAATGCCCTGGGCGTTGAAATTGCGCGCGGTCTGCGCGTCCGCCGGCGTATCGGCATTGGCGCGGATGTCGATGTCGCGCGCCTGGTCCGCCCAGCCCATCAATGTCTGGAACGCATCGTCCTGCGCCGCCTCCAGCATCGCAGGCTCCCCTGCCAGCACCTGACCGGAGGTCCCGTCCACCGTGATCGTATCGCCCGCCTTGAACACGCGCCCGTCCGGAGCGGTCAGCTGCTTGCGCCGGCTGTCGAACCGCAGGCTGGACGCGCCCACGATACACGGCAGGCCAAGCCCGCGCCCGATCACCGCTGCGTGGCTGGTCATGCCCCCCTTTTCGGTCAGCACCCCCGCCGCCGCATGCATGCCGCGCACATCTTCGGGCGAGGTCTCCCGCCGCGCCAGGATACAGGGCTCACCGCGCGACTTGCTGGCCTGGGCCTCCGCCGCGGTGAACACCAGACGCCCGGTCGCCGCACCGGGGCTGGCGGCGATCCCGCTGCCGATGACATCGCGTTTTGCCTCCGGGTCCACCTGCCGGTGCAACAGCTCGTTCATCGAATGGGCATCCACCCGCATCACCGCCTCTTCCGGCGGGATGATGCCATCCTCAGCCAGCTGCACGGCGATCCGAACCGCCGCCCGCGACGACCGCGCCACCCGCACCCCGTCGAGGATATGCACGCGCCCGTTCTCGATCACGAACTCCACCTGCATCTCGGCGCGCAGCTTGACCCGCATCAGCGCCGCATGCGCCTTCAGCTCGGCAAAGGCCTCTGGCGCCAGCTCCTCCAGCGACGGGCCGCGTTCGTCCCGTTCCAGATAGATCGATTCCGCATCGCTGCCCAATGCGTCGCGCCCCTGGCTCTGGCTCAGGTAGCGCCCCGTGATCTGCGGCAGACCGGTTTGCGAATCCACCAGCTGCAACACGCCGGAGCCGCATTCGCCCTGCCCCAGCCCCGGCACCATTTCCTGCACGATCAGGCCAAGCCCCGCATCCGCCGGCGCCCCCTTGGCCGCCCGCAACAGCCGCGCCGAGGTGCCCTCCCAGGCCCGCGCCATCGTGCGCAGGACCGCCGCCAGCTGCTCGCCCGGATCCTGCGGGAACGGCTCTTCGGCTTCGGCCTCATAGGCCTGCAGCATTTCGCTCAGCGCATCCGGGCCGCCGTCCTCGACATCCTCGAACACATCCGGATCCAACCGCGCCACATGCACCGCATAGGATTGTACAAACCGCAGATAAAGCGCCGCCGCCGCCTCGGGGCCAAGCGTGTCGCTCAGATCCACATAGCGCGCATCATTCATGCCGATGTTCAGCACCGCACCGGGCCCCCCCCAATCGGGGTCTTCCGACGACGGGCGCACACAAAGCAGCGCATCGGGGCGCAGATCGGCAAGGATCGCCTTGACGTCGACCATATAGCCTTCGGCGATTTCATGCACCGCGTCAAAGGACAGCGCCACGGTCTGCGGCACCGGCAGGTCCAGCCGCACCAGCCGCTGCAAGCATTTCGCCCGCCCGCCATGGGTCTGATTGGCAATCGGCGCGGTCGCGGTGATCAAAGTGGCCTTCGGGGTAGTATCCATCGGTGCGTCCCCTGTGTGCTTCTGCAATGCAGCAATCCTCCCTGCCCCCGAGCATAAGGCGCGCCCGCACGCCCGCAAGGGGGAAGCGCGCCGCTGTTGTGACAAAAACGGCCCTCACCAGGACTGGAGAGGGCCGCAAGCTGGCAAGAAGGCGCGGAGGATCAGCCCTCGATACGGCTGAGATCGGCAACCTGACCGCAGACCTTGCGGATCTGGCTCAGCAGGTTCAGCCGGTTGCGGCGCACCACCTGATTGTCGGAATTGACCTGCACCGCCTCGAAAAACGCATCCACCGGCGCGCGCAATGCGGCCATGCCGCCCATGGCGGCCGCGAAATCCTCGGCCTCGATGGCTGAGGAGATCGCCCCCTCGTTTGCGGCAAGCGCATCAAACAGGGCGGCCTCTGCCGCATCCTCGATGAATTTCTTGTCGGCCCCGTAGGAATATTCGACCCCGTCTTTTTCCTCGGCCTGCGACAGGATGTTGTTGGCGCGCTTGAACCCTTGCAACAGGTTCTCGCCATCCTCCGACGACATGAACGCCTCCAACGCGCGGGCCCGTTTCACCAGAAGCGTCAGGTCGTCATTGCCCTCCAACGCAATGCAGGCATCGATCACATCGTGACGAATGCCCTGATCGCGCAGGAAGACTTTTAGGCGGTCGTGGAAGAAAAGCATCAAATTGCGAGACATAATAATCGCATCCCAGTGCTCAGTCTTTCCTGCGTCGTCTGGCAAACTAGGTTTCAATTCCTCATAGTGCGGTGCGAAGATTGCTGTCAGAGGCACCCGCACATCATTCTCCAGCACCAGCCGGATCACACCAAGCGCGGCACGACGCAGCGCATAGGGGTCTTTGGAGCCAGTGGGCTTTTCATCAATCGCCCAGAACCCCGTCAGCGTGTCGATCTTGTCCGCCAGCGCCACCGCGACCGAGACAGGCTCTGTCGGCACCTCATCGCTGGGGCCCAAGGGCGAATAATGCTGCTGGCAGGCATTGGCGACCTCTTGCGGCAGCCCTGCGGCCTGAGCGTAATAGCGCCCCATCAGGCCCTGAAGCTCGGGAAACTCATAGACCATCTCGGAGCTGAGATCCGCCTTGGCAACCTTCGCCGCCTGTTCCGCCAGATCCGCATCCGCGCCCACGACGGGGGCGATTTCGCGCGCCAGCGCCGCGATCCGGTCAATCCGTGCGGCTTGGGTGCCGAGCTTGTTGTGGAAGGTCACATTGGACAGGCTCTCCAGCCAGCCTTCCATGCCAACCTCGGATTTCGCGATGCGCAGGTCGTTCTCCCAGAAGAACTTCGCATCCGCCAGACGCGCGCTCAGCACCTTTTGGTTGCCCGCCAGAATGGTGGCGCCATTGTCGGCGGTTTCGCGGTTGGCCACGGTGATGAACTTCTCGATCCGCCCGGTCTTGGGATTCTTGACCGAGAAAAACTTCTGATGTTCCTTCATCGAGGTCTGCAGCACCTCCGGCGGCAGGTCGAGGAATTCTGCATCAATCGAGCCCATCAGCACCACCGGCCATTCCACCAGCCCCGCCACCTCGGCCAGAAGGCCCTTGTCGTCCACGACCTCGAGGCCGGACGCAAAGGCCTGATTGGTGGCATCCTGCCAGATCGCCGCCTCGCGTTCCTTGGGGTCGAGCACAACAAAGGCGCGTTTCAGCTTGGCGGCGTAGTCCTCAAAGCTGGTGACAGAAATCCGCGCAGGCGCCATGAAGCGATGGCCCCATGTGGCATCGCCGGATGTGATACCGTCGATATCCAGCGGCACCACCTCGCTGCCGTCGTCCTTGCTCAGGACGCACAGGATCGAATGCAGGGGCCGCACCCAGCGCAACGACCCAGCACCCCAGCGCATGGATTTGGGCCATGGGAAGTTGCGAATGGTGTCTTCCAACACCTCGGCGATGATCTCTGCCGCCGGGCGGCCCGGCTTTTCGATGATCGCAAAGTAGGCGAGTTTGCCTTTGACTTCGCGCAGTTCGATGGTAACCCCATCGACGGTCACAGACTCGCCCGCGTTGTTCACACCGTTTTCGATCATGGACAGCGCCTGTGGTGGCAACCCGCAGCCGCCGATGAAGCCCTTCAACGCAGGCAAGGGAGCATCCGCTTTCGGCCCCTTGCGTTCGGCCTGAACAGTCGGGGAATGATCGAGCAGCCCCTCAATGGCCAGCGTCAGGCGGCGCGGCGCGGTCAGCGCATGTGCGCCGGCATAGGTCAGCCCCGCCTCGACCAGACCGTCGGTCATCCGCTTCTTCAAATCTTCGCCCGCGCGCGCCTGCATGCGGGCGGGGATTTCCTCGGAGAAAAGTTCGATCAGAAGATCAGCCATTACGAGTCCTCAACGGTTCGGATCTGCCGTGCGTTCACGGCAATAAGGGATGTGGCAACAGGCGCGGCTGCGCCCGTCAGTTGGTTTGCGGCCGTTTGGGGCATTCCTCGCCCACAATGGTGCCGTCATAGGCCTTTTCGCCACAGTTGTTCAGTTCGTGCCAGACGTAACCCCGGCCATCCTCGGTGATGGCCACGATACGGTCGACACCAAATTCGATGTTCTTTTCAGAGATAAACGCCTGCGCGCGCCCGTCTTTCAGGGCCGCGCCGATCTCCGCGGCATCAAAACAGTCAAACCACCCCGGCGCATTGCGCGGATCCTGCGCCTCCGCCAGCTGATAGAGCTGCGCCACCTCTGCCGGTTTCAGCGGCGTGGTGAAACAGGCGCGATAGCGGATCGGGGAACTGTCGGCGTCAATGGCCTGAAAATCGCCATAGGCGATGGGCTCCGGGGTTTCGCCGCCGAGAGGCATCAACACCACGTCCTGCCCGGGCAGCGCGGCGACCTCGTCGTAGTAGCCGTAGACTTGCAGATAATACATCGCGATCCCCGCCACGAGGCCAGAGACCACGAGGATGATCGACAGGATCTTTCCGGTCATGTCAGATGCTCCCTTGCGCCGCTCAGGCCGCTGTTTCGCCCGCAGTCTCGCCGGTGTGTCCGCCCGCCTCGGTCAGCACAAAGGCATCGGCGCATTGCTTTGCCAGCGTGCGCACGCGCCCGATGTAGGCCTGACGCTCGGTCACGGAGATCACACCGCGCGCATCCAACAGGTTAAAGATATGCGAGGCCTTGATGCATTGGTCATAGGCCGGATGCGCCATGATGATGCGCTTGCCGGTTTTGGGGTCCATATGCTCTTGCGCGAGGATTGCGGCACATTCGGCCTCGGCCTCCTCGAAATGACGCAAGAGCACCTCGGTGTTGGCCACGTCAAAGTTCCAGCGCGCGTATTCTTCTTCGGTCTGCTTGAAGATATCGCCATATGTCAGCGGTTGTGGCGACTGCGGATCGTTGAAGGGCATGTCCATCACGTGATCGATGCCGAGGATATACATCGCCAGTCGTTCCAGACCGTAGGTCAGCTCGCCCGAGACCGGGTGGCAATCATGGCCGCCAACCTGCTGGAAATAGGTAAACTGGCTGACTTCCATACCGTCGCACCAGACTTCCCAGCCCAGCCCCCATGCGCCAAGCGTCGGGCTTTCCCAGTCGTCTTCGACAAAGCGGATGTCGTGCAGCTCCATATCGACGCCGATGGCCTCCAGCGAGCCGAGATACAGCTCCTGCAAGTCGGGCGGGCTGGGTTTGATCAGCACCTGATACTGGTAGTAATGCTGCAAGCGGTTCGGGTTTTCACCGTAGCGCCCGTCCGTGGGGCGGCGCGAGGGCTGCACGTAAGCCGCGGCCCATGCGTTGGAGCCGAGCGAGCGCAGCGTCGTTGCCGGGTGAAAGGTACCCGCGCCCACCTCCATGTCATAGGGTTGCAGGATGGCGCAGCCCTTGGAGGCCCAATAGGTCTGCAAACGCAGGATGATCTCCTGAAACGAACGCGGGGCGGTGGTCTGGGTCATGTCTCTTCCCTTTAGGGCATCGGCGCGCCCGCCCTGGCCGGGCCTCAGGGCCCCCGCACGGACGGTGCAATGTTCGACCGTCTTCCTATGCAAGCCCCCCGGCGGGGTCAACGGCCCCGTGCGCCGCAGGGCACTGTGGCCACCATGACACGGGGAAAAATCCCGGGGATGTGTCGAAGATGAGAAACATTTACACTTTACACGTCAATGTGCGGACCATCGCCGTTCCCTTTGGGGTCACAAAGTGGTTACCTGCGCGGCGAACAAAATCCGTTTCTTCGTACAGAGGTTGAGCAATGAAGAACCTAATTGCCTCGGTGTTGTGGGCATTGACGATGTGCCTCGCAGCACTTCCGGGCGTTTCGCAGGCCCAACAGTCGGGCGCTGGCGGCGTCTGGATCCAGGTGGCCGCCCGCCCCTCGCTCCAGGAAGCGCAGGAAGAGGCCCGCGATTTCGCCGCCCGCCTGCCCGATGTGTCGGGATATGCGCTCGGTGGCGGCTGGTATGGCATCGTCATCGGCCCCTATGCCCGCCCCGACGCCGAACAGGTGCTGCGCGTCTACCGCGCCGAAGGCCAGATCCCGCGCGACAGTTTCATCACCTTCTCGGGCAATCTGCGCACCCGCTTCTACCCGGTCGGGGCCGAGGCAGAGGTGCCGTCTACCGCGCCGCTGACCACAACCGAGGAAGAGGCCGCCCCTGTTGCCGAGGCCGCGCCCGTGGACACCACGGTGCCGGATGAAACCCCGGCACAGGCCCGCCAGAGCGAACGCGCACTCACCCGTGACGAACGGATGGATTTGCAAATCGCCCTGAAGGCCGCAGGCTTCTATACCGCGGGCATCGACGGTGCCTTTGGCCGTGGCACCCGGGCCTCCATGTCAGACTGGCAGGCCGCACGCGGATATGAGCCGACCGGCGTGCTCACCACCGGGCAGCGCCAGGCGCTCATGGATGAATACAATGCGCCGCTGATTTCCACCGGGATGGCACGCCACACCGATGCGCGCGCCGGCATCGCACTGGATCTGCCCCTGGGCGAGGTTGCTTTCAGCCGCTACGAGCCGCCCTTTGCGCATTTCGAACCCGCCGGAGACCTCGGCGTACAGGTTCTGCTGATATCCCAGCCGGGCAACCGCCGCACGCTCTATGGTCTCTATGACATCATGCAGACACTGGAAATCGTGCCGCTGGACGGTCCGCGAGAACGCTCCGGTGATCGCTTCACCCTGGAGGGGCGCAACGACGAGATCGTCTCTTATACCGAGGCGCGTCTGGACAATGGCGAGATCAAGGGCTTCACCCTGGTCTGGCCCGCCGGTGACGAGGCGCGCCGCACCCGGGTGCTGTCGGCCATGCAACAGAGCTTTACCCGGCTGGAAAATGTTCTCGACCCGACCGCCGGCATGGATGACGCGCAGTCGATCGACCTCGTCTCCGGCCTGGAGGTGCGCAAGCCGCGCCTGTCGCGCTCCGCGTTCTTCGTGACTGCAAACGGGATCGCCGTCACCACGGCAGACGTCGTAAACGGATGCGGCCGCGTCACCATCGACCGCGACGTGACGGCCGATGTGCTGCTGGCGGATGCCGAGGCGGGCATCGCAGTCCTGAAGCCGCAGCAGGCGCTGACTCCCATGGCCACGGCCCCGCTTGCGGCCACCGCGCCGCGCCTGCGCAGCGCGCTTGCGGTATCGGGCTATTCCTACGGTGGTGTGCTTGGTGCTCCAAGCCTTACCTGGGGCGCGCTCAGCGACCTCAGCGGCCTTCAGGGCGAGAGCCACCTGGCCCGTCTGGAACTGACCGCTCAGCCCGGTGATGCCGGCGGGCCGCTGCTGGACAAGGACGGGACCGTGCATGGCATGCTGCTGCCCGAAGCTACGGACGGGCCGACCCTGCCCGAGGGCGTGCGCTTTGCGCTCAAGGGCGAGGTGATCCGCATGGCGCTCGACAAGGCCGGCGTCGGCATGCCGGCCACCCAGGCCGCGGCCACCGGCGAGCTGCCGATGTCGTTGCTGCAAAAAGAGGCCACCGGCCTCACCACCCTTGTGAGCTGCTGGGACTGATCCCACACAATAGAAAAACAAAAGAGGCTCCCGAAGCGATCTTCGGGAGCCTCTTCTTTATGAATTTATGCACGATCACCGGAGAGACCGGGAACAGCCCCGGCCGTTATGGCCGCGATCAGCCTTCGATGGCGGTAATCATGTCGACACGGGTGCCGTGGCGGCCGCCTTCGAACTCGGCATCGACAAAGGCATCGACGATCTCAAGCGCCACGCCTTCGCCAACGACGCGCGCGCCGATCGACAGCATGTTGGCATTGTTGTGGGCACGGATCATCTGAGCGGAAAAGGTGTCACAGCAGACGCCGCAGCGGATGCCCTTGACCTTGTTGGCAGCCATCATGATGCCTTGTCCGGTGCCACAGAGGACAATTCCCAGGTCGCTCTCGCCTGCGGCCACATGACGTGCGGCGGCCTCGCCATGGGTCGGGTAATGGGTGCTTTCCGGAGAGGTCGGCCCGAGGTCGGTCACGCTGAAGCCACGCGCCTCCAGGTGTTTGGCGATGGTTTGGCGCAGCGCAATGGCGGCGTGATCACTGGAAAGTACGATGCGGTTGCTGGCAGTCATGATGCGGTCATCCCATGGTCCAGGGCCGATCCCGGTCCCGGTTTAGGTGGATCAGGTGGGGTTCACCCGTCCCTTACCCGGATTCAACACAGGGGCAAAGCCCCCAATCCGCCGCGACACGCCCGATCAGTAGGCGTGGACGCGCCCGTCCCAGGTGTGGAAACACCCCGTTGTATCAAGCGACAGCACGTCGAATTCACGGATCAGCCCCACCGCGCTCTCCTGCGCCGTGATCTCGCCGTCCTGCCCGCCCATATCGGTACGCACCCAGCCCGGGTGATAGATGCCCACGGCGATGCCTTCGGGTTTCAGGTCGGTGGCGAGATTACGCCCGATATTGAGCGCCGCCGCCTTTGACGCGCGATAGGCGTAGGATCCCCCCGGTGCGCGGGCGTGGCTGGCCATCTGCGACGAGATGATCGCGATCTTCGGCGCCTCTGCCAGCTTCAGGTTCGGCAGCATCGCCTGCACGGTCAGGAACACGCCCGTCACATTGACCGCCAGAGACTTTGCCCAGACTTCGGCAGTATAGTCATTCAGCGCCATGGATTTATCGAGATAAACCCCCGCGTTGCAGATCAGCAGGTCGACCGGGTCGCCCTTGATCTGCGCCGCAAAGCGTGCCTGCTGACCGGGATCGCTCACATCGAGCCGCGTGCCCGAGGAATGATCCCGCGAGGTTCCGGTCACCCGGTCGCCGCGCGCGGTCAGCCTTGTTTTCAGCTCGCGTCCGATGCCGCGGCTGCTGCCTGTCACGACCACATGCATTGGCGGTCTCCTTCCTGTCTGCTCTGCCTGTATACACCGGCCAGCGATCGGGTCCACCAATCTGCGGGACGGAGATGCCTCAATTTGTCTTGCGTGTCGGGGCGAAGGGCAACGGCAGCACCGGCACCCCGTCTTCGATCAGGGCTTTGGCCTCTTCGGGTTTTGCCTCGCCATGGATCGAGCGTTTCGGCGTCTCGCCCAGATACATGTCACGCGCCTGTTTGGCAAAATCGGTGCCCACATAGTCTGAATTCGCCTCGACCTGCTTTTTCAGCTCGGTGATCGCGGCCTCCAGCTCGTTTGCGGGCGCGGCAAGCGACGTCGGCGCGGGCGGCGCCGTTCCCGCCACCGCCGGCTGCGTCTCGCCCGGATCTTCGGGGGCGGCGACGGTGGTGGCCGCGCGGCCAGGGCGCACTCTCGGGGCCATCAGAGCCTTCTCGACGCTGGTCGAACCGCATTCGGTGCAGGCAACCAGGCCCGCGCCGCGCAGTTTCTCGTAGGCCTCGGCGGACTGGAACCAGCTCTCGAACCCATGCCCTTCGGCGCATTTCAGTGCGTAACGTATCATGTTCTGTCTCGTCCTCAGAGGCGCCGATTAAATACGGCTGAGCGGCGTTTGCAAGGCCCCCCTGCCATCCTCCACGGCTTCGGCCGCCGCAGGTGACGTCACGGCCCCGGTGGCGCGAAGGACTTCAGCAGCGCGGCAAGCTCCGGTTCGGCCACCTGTTTCGCCGCACGCCGCAGCGACATCCACGCCCGCCTGCGCTCCCCCCGCTCGGGGAACTGCGTCGCGAGACCGCGCACGCGGAGCGGAAAAACATCAACCCGGCAGGCCAGTGCGGTCGCGTTCTCGCGCGTTTTGACATAGCTAAACCTGCCGATCCGCCCATCCAGCGCCTGCCCACGCACGCCCGCCTCTTCCCAGGCTTCGATCGTGGCCGCTTCGGCGGCAGTTTTGCCCTCCATTGGCCAGCCCTTGGGGATGATCCAGCGGCCGGTCCGCCGCGAGGTCACCAGCAGCACCTTGACCCGGCCCTTGGCGGTGATCCGATAGCACAATGCCCCCACCTGCTGGTGCAGCTGCCGATCGTCCTGCGGATCACTCACATCCAAGACCAACACCATGGCGGGTCCCATCCTCTCTCGCCCTGCGGCATCGGCGGAGCGGTGTCAGCCCGGCGCGCCGAAATCCCGGCCCGCAGCCAGAGCGTGCCTTGCATTGGTTAACAATTCTTTTACCACCACTCCGGTCAAGTCGCATGACAGCACGCCGGTGGCATATTTCGCCCGCTCTGACAGCCCTGTATGACATCGGGATGACACCAGCGGGCACGGGGCGCGCGGATCATGGCGACAGCCTCTGCCGCAGCCGGTTCACCATGTCGGGATACGGCACATCCGCCTCGATCGCCAGCCGGCGCAGCGCGAAATGTACATGCGCCATTTCCTGATAATACCCGGAATAGACGTAGTTGACACTGCCCCCCGCCACGGCCCCAAGCACCGGCACCATCTGTGCTGCAAGCTTGGGCCCTAGCGCCACTGCCAGACGCGGGGCAACCACTGCGATCAACTGCGACAGCCCGGCCCCGGACAACCCCAGCCGCAGGGTCAGGAACCCGGTGTCCGCGCCATCGTCATGGGCCATGGGACCGGCAGCGGCAAAGACCTCGACCGCGTCGAACCGCACGCTTTTGGCATCGGGATCAAAGCCGTATTCCTCTGCGACCCCTTGAATGCTGCGCATCAAAAACGTTGTGGTGGCAGGCAATTCCACCAGCGCACCCGGCAACCCGGCCGCGCCCCCCACCAGGCCCATTGTGGTACTGACCCAGCGATTGGTCTGGGCCGGCTGGTCCGGCAGCATCCGCCGACTGAGCGCCGCCCCGCGCACCGACAGATGCAGTGCCTGCAACACCGCGCCCTCCACCGCGCCACGCATGGGGCCGGGCAGTCGACGCATCAGATCTTCGCCCTGCCCGCCCAGCGCATTCAACAGCCGCATGCCAAAACTGCCTGCCGCCCGGTAGCGCGCGGCAATCGCAGTCAGCTCGGCCTCGACGTCCCGTACCGTCAGGCTGCGCCCGCTCTGTTCCAGAATTTCACCCGGCAGTTCGCCCATATGTGACCTCGTCCCCATTGCGCCTGCTACAAGAGATCAGCAGCCCAGGGCACGGTTTCAAGGTCTGGCCATCGCAACCGGACACAAGCGTTACCCCTGCGCCGCACCGTGCCAGCGGGTGACCGGCCCCTGCACCCCGTGCCACCCCGCCTCCGAGAGGCTGAGCCCCAGCACCCGTTCCGGGTTGGTCGGAGGCGGCATTTCAACGCCTTCGAGCCGCTCGAAACCGAACCGCCGGTAATAGGGCGCATCGCCCACAAGGATCACCCGCTGCCAGTGGCTGTGCTCCGCCTTCCACAGGCTGTCGCGGATCAACGAGGCACCGATGCCCTCGCCCTGCCGGGTCGGATGGACCGCCACCGGCCCCAACAGCAGCGCGTCACGATCCCCCACATGCACCGGCCAGAACCGGATCGCGCCTGCCAGAATGCCATCACTGTCGCGCGCCACCTGACTGAGCGCGCGCACCGGGGCGACGTCGTCGCGCAACCGATAGGACGACAAGGCCGTCCGCCCCGGCGCAAAGCACAGGTCATAGAGGGCTTCCACCTCCCAGGAATCCTCCGGCATCTCCGGCGCGATGGTGATCACGTGTCTCTGGCTCCGTCAGTTGCGCTCTGCGACCACGGGGCCAACTCGACGCGGGGGTGGATTTCGCCCTAGCACGGGCGTAAGTCTGGGGCAAACACTTGGAGACATAGAATGTTCTACCGCCCTGAGGATGGCCACGGCCTGCCCCACAACCCCTTCAACGCCGTTGTGACCCCCCGCCCGATCGGCTGGATTTCCACCCGCTCCGGCGTAGGCGTCAACAATCTCGCGCCCTATTCCTTTTTCAACGCCGTCGCCTATGTGCCGCCGCAGGTGATGTTTGCCTCCACCTCGACCAAAGCGGATCAGGACGGCACCAAGGATTCCATGGCCAATATCCGCGAGACTGGCGTCTTTTGCGTCAATATCGTTGAATATGCCATGCGCGATCAGATGAACAAATCCTCCGCAGCGCTTGATAAGGGCGTCGACGAGTTCGAACACGCGGGGCTTGAGGCGGTCGACTGCGAAACCATCGACTGCGCCCGTGTCGCGGGCGTGCCCGCTGCTCTGGAGTGCAAATTGACGCAGATCATCGACCTGCCCGGCGAGGCCAACAAGGTGGCCTTTGGCGAGGTGGTTGGCGTGCATTTGCGCGATGATTGCCTTGTGGACGGGATCTTTGACGTGACCAAATACCAGCCGCTCTCGCGCCTTGGCTATCGTGACTATGCCAAGGTCAGCGACCTGTTCTCCCTGTCGCGCCCGGACGACTGAAATGCCGCTTCCTGATCCCAAACAACGCCATCCGATTGTGCTGCCGGACGGGACACCCCATGCAGGGACCGCGCAGCTGGCACAGGCGGTCGACAACCCGAATTTCATTGTCGGCGATTACACCTATGCGTCGGATTTCGACCCACCCCGCGACTGGGGCAGCCACCTCGCTCCCTATCTGTTTGCGGGGGCGCGCGAGCGGCTCAAGATCGGCCGGTTCTGCCAGATCGCCCATGGGGTGAAGTTCATCACCGCCTCGGCCAATCACGCGCAGGAGGGCCTCAGCTGTTACCCCTTCCCGGTCTTTGATCCGGCGCAGATGGCCGGGTTTCAGCCGGACACCCGCGACACGGTGATCGGCAATGATGTCTGGATCGGCTACGGCGCGTTGATCCTGCCCGGCGCGCGCATCGGCGACGGGGCCATCATCGGCGCGGGTGCCGTGGTGCGCGGCACGGTTCCTCCCTACGCGATCATGACAGGCAATCCGGCCAGCATTGCCCGCCATCGGTTCCCCAAGCCCCAGATTGCACGGCTCCTGGCGCTGAAATGGTGGGACTGGCCGGCCGAGCTGATCCTGCGCGCAGAACCGGCGATCACCTCCGGCGACCTCGACATGCTGGAAGCGCTCGCCCCCGATTGAAAGCTGCTGCTTCGGAGCCACCCTCGCCTGATCCCGAACGGATGGGCCGGGGCCCGGCGTGCAAGGCAAATTGCCGAGGCTCCGCGCCCGCATGGGCGGGGATAAGGCCATTTTCCTTGTCGCGGCGGGGCACGGTCCGTCAGGCCGGAGTCAGGCGAGGATGGCTGCGCAGACTGCTGCTTTGGTGAACCCGAGCCGCTTCCGAAACACACAAAAAAGCCGCGGTCCCGCATGGGACCGCGACCGCTTAACTGACCTGACGCTCCACGCTCAGTGGCCGCCGAGGATACCTGTCTTCACAGAGTAATCGACCGCCAGACCGTATTCCGGGTCATCGTCACTGTCGATCATCAGATGGCCAGCCTTGGACAGCAATTCGTGGCAATCCCGGCTCAGATGACGCAGCTGCAAGGTCTTGCCAGCCGCGGCATAGCGCCCGGCCACCGCCTCGATCGCCTGGAGCGCGGACTGGTCGACAACACGCGAAGCGGCGAAATCCACGATCACCACATCCGGGTCGCCTTGCACGTCGAACAACTCGATGAACCCATCCGTCGACCCGAAAAACAGTGGCCCCTGGATTTCATAGACCTTGGCCCCCGCTTCGCTGACACTGTCGCGAGTGATGGCGTGAATGCGGCGGGCGTTGTTCCAGGCATAGGCCAGCGCCGACACGATGACCCCGACCACAACCGCGATCGCCAGGTCGGTCATGACGGTCACCACCGTCACCAGCACGATCACAAAGGCGTCCATCAGCGGCACCTTGGTCATGATCTTGAAGCTGTTCCAGGCAAAGGTCCCGATCACCACCATGAACATCACCCCGACCAGGGCGGCCAGCGGGATCTGTTCGATCAGGGGCGAGGCGATAACGATGAACGCCAGCAGGAACAAGGCCGCCGCGATCGCCGCGATCCGGGTGCGCCCGCCGGAGTTCACATTGATCATCGACTGACCGATCATCGCACAACCACCCATGCCGCCAAAGAAGCCGGTCACGATGTTGGAGGTCCCTTGTGCAATGCACTCCTGGCTTGCGCCGCCGCGCTTGCCGGTGATTTCGCCCACCAGGTTCAGGGTCAGGAGGCTCTCGATCAGACCGATCGCCGCCAGGATCACCGCGTAGGGCAGGATGATCTGCAAGGTTTCCCAGGTCAACGGCACCATCGGGATGTGGAACATCGGCAGCCCACCCTCGATCGAGGCCAGATCGCCGACCCGCGGCACATCAAGACCAAAGGCGATCACGATCACCGCGGTGATGCCGATGCCAGCCAGCGGTGCCGGAATGATCTTGGTCAGTCGCGGCATCACCCAGATGATCGCCATGGTCAGTGCCACCAACGCCAGCATGGTCGCCAGTTGCGGACCGGCCAGCCACGCGCCGCCACCGGCGCCATGGCCGGTGTTTTCCACGCTCCCGGGCACCTTGAACTGGTTGAGCTGCGCCAGGAAGATCACGATCGCCAGACCGTTCACAAAGCCCAGCATCACCGGATGCGGCACCAGGCGGATGAACTTGCCCCAATGCATCACACCGGCAATCACCTGGAAGATGCCCATCAGCACCACCGCGGCAAACAGGTATTCGACGCCGTGATCGGCCACCAGTGCCACCATCACCACCGCAAGCGCGCCGGTCGCACCAGAGATCATGCCCGGCCGCCCCCCGATCAGCGCCGTAATCAGTCCCACCAGGAACGCCGCATACAGCCCCACCAACGGGTGCACATCAGCAACAAAGGCAAAGGCAACCGCTTCCGGCACCAGCGCCAGCGCCACGGTCAGCCCCGACAGAAGCTCGGTGCGCACGCGGGCCACGGTAAAGCCCTCGTCCTGCATGATGGAAAGATTGGGAGGAGAGATATTCTTGGCCAATAGGCCCAGTATGCCGCGTGTCATGCCACCAATACCTGTAAATTCGGGAAGGAAGATTTGTGCGCCTGTTAGCGCCAATGCCCCTGCGACACAAGAGATGGCCAGAAATCACCCCCTGAAACCATGTTCCCTGCGCAGTTCAGTGGCACGAGGGTGCGGATCCGTCGGTGAAACCGCCAGCGCTGCGTCCGAGCCGAACCGCCTCTCCCACACCCGGCTCACATGCCCGCTCCGCCACAAAAAATTCGGGGAGCCCGAAGGCTCCCCGATGCCGTGAGTGAGTGGCATGATTGGAAAACGGTGGGCGCGCTGTTAGCTGCCCGGCATGATGACCTTGTCGATCACGTGGATGATGCCGTTCTCAGCCTCGATGTCGGCCTGGATGACCTTGGCCTCATCCACCATCGCGCCGCCGTCGATGTCGACGGTGATCTCAGCGCCTTGCACCGTGGCGGCCTTCATGCCGTCGCTCAGGTCGGAGGACATCACCTTGCCCGGCACCACGTGGTAGGTCAGCAAGGAGATCAGCTGATCCTTGTTTTCGGGCTTCAGCAGCTCCTCGACGGTGCCCTCCGGCAGCGCCTCAAAGGCAGCATCGGTCGGCGCAAAGACGGTGAAGGGGCCGTCGCCCTTGAGCGTATCGACCAGATCAGCAGCGGTCACGGCCGCGACGAGGGTGTCGAAGTTGTCGTTGCCCGACGCGATATCGACGATGTCCTTGGACTGACCGCCCGCGAAGGCGGCAGTGGCGACGGCAAAGCTGGCAACGGTACCGAGTGCAAACTTGCGGAACATGGTGGAACTCCTCTTGTCTCTGTCACAATGGACGTCGCGACCGCGACATCTGTAGAGCACAACGAAACAAGCTCCGATCTGGATCTGGCGGATCTTTGCCACCGTCCGTTTGACACAAAGGAAAAGCCCCCTAAGCCGGGGGCTGTTCAGAAATCCAGTCACACCTGCGTGTGAAGCTGTGATCGCCTGTGAGTGATCCGGGGGCGTTGCGGGCGTCAGAGCCCTTCGAACTCGCAGAGCACATGCACGTCCATCCCGAGGTTTTCGAGATGCGTGCGCCCACCAAGTTCCGGCAGATCGATGATAAAGGAACAGGAGATGATCTCGCCGCCGAGCTTCTCGATCAGCTTGATCCCTGCACCGGCCGTGCCGCCGGTGGCCAGCAGGTCATCCACCACGAGGATTTTCTCACCGGGCTGAATGGCGTCCTTGTGCAGCTCCACCACCGCCTCGCCATACTCCAGCTTGTATTCCTGCGAGATGGTCGCGCCGGGCAGTTTGCCCTTCTTGCGCACGGGCACAAACCCGGTGCCCAACTGATGCGCGATGGCGCCGCCGAGGATAAAACCGCGGGCTTCGAGCCCCACCACCTTGTCGATGCGCTGACCGGCATAGGGGTGCAGCATCTGGTCCACCGCCATGCGGAACCCGCGCGGGTCGGCAAACAGGGTGGTCACATCGCGAAACATGATCCCTTCGTGCGGGAAATCGACGATGGTGCGGATGTAGTCCTTGACGGTTTTCGACGTGCTCATGGGGCGGTAGTCCCTGACTTGGCTTCCTGGATCGGTTCACATCCGACCTGGGACTGCGCCTCAAACCGCCGGACCTGTGCGGTGTGACCGAAGCACGCCCGCCGTGCAAGCGTCAACGCCCCTCACGGGCCCGCGCTTGTCCGCGTTTGTGGCACAGCTGCCTATTTCCGCTTGGTCAGGTAGGTCCGGTACAGGCCTTCGGGCAGCCAAGACAGGTGACGACGCAGCCAGTCGTGGCGACGGGTGGTCAGCAAATTTCGGGCTACATGCAGGTTCATTGTTGAACTCTCCTTATCGTTTACAAATACTCATGCTCGGATATGCAGTGCAAAACTGCATATGCAATGTATATACAATTCCTTGACATATTTCAAGGACCAGACCCAGAGCGGCCGTGAACAAGAAATCCAAAGAGAAATCGTCGAAGAAGGACAGCCAGCTGGTTCTGCGGCTGGACAAGGCCGAGCGCGACGCGTTTGTGGAACTGTGCAAGGCGCTGGATACCTCGGCCGCGCGCGAGATCCGTCATTTCATGCGGGACTTCGTGAAGAAGAACAAAAAGGGCTAGCGTGGCGTCAGGCCCCCCGCCAGTGGTCAGGCGGGACGTCGGCGATCCGTGCTCCACCGCATCAACGCCTCCAGCGGGCCATGGCGAAAGGCCAGCGCCCAGACCCGCGCATAGATCGCCGACAAGACACAGAACCCGAGACTGTAGATCAGGATCTCCGTCGTCGTCAGGCTGCCCCCCAAGAGGCCCAGCGCCTCCAGCAGTCCCATCCCGAACAGGATGTGAAAGATATAGAGGCTGAGCGCCTGCCGCCCCGGTGCCGTGAGCCATGCGCCCAGCCCGGCGCGCTCCAGCACGGGGGCACATAGAAGCACCGCCCCAAGCGCGGCTGCCGCGCTGCCGCTGGCAGCGACAAGGTAGGTCGGACCCGGCGGGATCATTGCGGTGTCAAACAGCGGCAGCAGCTCCGGATCGGAGACCAGTTGCCCCGGGATCGCGCCCAGGCCAGCTGCCAGAAGGCCCAGACCCAGCATGCGCAGCTGCACCCGCCGGTCGGCCAGATCCAGACGACCAAGCCAGAGACCAAAGAGAAGGAACGCCAGCCAGGGGAGTACCGGATGCCAACCGTTGAAGAACGAATGCATCAGGAAACCGGGGAAGGTCCAGAACCCGGTGTACTCCAGACTGTCCCAATCCCAGTTCTGGTCGTAGTCAAGCCCGGCGTGGATGGCCACGCTAGCGATCAGCAGGGCAACGATCACGCCCCAGATCACCGGCCCGGACGCGCGCAGGAAGGGCAGCACACAGAGGAAATAGAGCGCGTAGAAATGCAGGATGTCGGCCTCGAAGATCAACAGGTTCAACAGGCCTGCCCCCATCAGGAAGGCCGCCCGTTTCACCATCGTGGCCGCATCCGGACGCCCAAGCGCCAATCCAACGCCCGCCAGCACAACAAACAGGGCCGCCGCGCGCCCTTCCAGCGCGTTGGTGATCAGCGAGGGCAGGTCCGCGGCGGGCTGAACTTCAGCCGCCAGTCGGAAGTTCACCAGCACCATGCCGCAATAGGCCAGGAACCGTGCCATATCGATCCCGGTCAATCGCGCACCTGTGCGGGTCATTCCGACGCCCTCCCTGCGTTTGGAAACAGTTCAACCTGTCCTTAACAAAGGAACGAGGGGCGTGGAATGAAAGATGGGCACGGAAATTTTTCCTGCCCATCCGGGATCTTGAGCGATACTGTTGCCCGTTGGCGTCAGCCCAGCACACGTCCGGCGACCGCGTCGAGCTTGGCCAGCAGCGCCTGGTCGCGCTTGTCCGGTGCCGTCATGATGGCATACTCCAGCGCCCGGTCACAGCCGTGCGGACAGGGGGCACGGTCGGCCCCAAGGCGTGCGGGCAGCCCCTTGACCAGCGCCCGGCCCTTGTCGGAGTTGCCTTGCAAGGTGGCGATGATCTCTGTGATGTCCACGGCGCCGTGATCCGGGTGCCAGCTGTCATAGTCGGTGACCATGGCGATCGAGGCATAGCAAAGCTCCGCCTCGCGGGCGAGCTTGGCCTCGGGCATATTGGTCATGCCGATCACATCGGCCCCCCAGACATCGCGGTACATCTTCGATTCCGCCATCGAGGAGAACTGCGGCCCCTCCATCGCCAGATAGGTGCCGCCCCGATGCACGGTGATGCCGGCGGCGCGGGCCGCGTCCTCGCAGGCATCCCCCAGCCGGGGACAGGTCGGATGCGCCACCGAAACATGGGCGACGCAGCCTGAGGAGAAGAAGCTTTTGTCGCGCGCGAACGTCCGGTCGATGAACTGGTCCACGATCACAAAATCCCCCGGCGCCATCGCCTCGCGGAAGGACCCGCAGGCGGAGACCGAGATCACGTCGGTTGCACCGATCCGCTTGAGCGCGTCGATATTGGCGCGGTAGGGCACATCGGTCGGCGCATGCACGTGACCACGCCCGTGTCGCGGCAGAAAGGCCATTTTCACGCCGTCGAAGCGTCCGATCAGGATGTCATCCGAAGCGGTGCCCCAGGGGCTGTCAACGCGACGCCATTCGGCCCCCTCCAGCCCATCGATATCATAGATGCCGGAGCCGCCGATCACGGCGATCATGGTCTCTGTCATTTGGATCTCTCCTGCCGGTGTTTGTCGACCTATGGCCGAGCGGGGCGCGGTTTGGCAAGCGGCTGTTGCACCGAGCAAGGGATTTTACCGCAGGCGGGGCACCGCCGCGCCGCCGTGTTGCGCTAGGCAACCACCGCGCCGGGATTCATGATGCCATGCGGGTCCAGCGCCGTTTTGATGGCGCGCATGGCGGCCAGCTTTACCGGGTCGCCATACCGTTCCAAATCCGCGACCTTGAGGCGCCCGATCCCGTGTTCCGCGCTCATGGAGCCGCCATAGTCATGCACAAGATCATGGATGATGCGTTTGACCTCTGCGCGCAGGGGCTCGTATTCCGCACGCGGCCTCCCTGCCCCCGGAAAGACGTTGTAATGCAGGTTGCCATCCCCCAGATGACCAAAACAGTTGATCCGGAGCGAGGCATCCAGCTCTGCAATGGCCGTCCAGCCGGCGGGGATGAAATCCGGGATACGCGAGATCGGCACGGAGATGTCATGGCTCGACACCGAACCGATCAGCCGGTTGGCCTCGGGGATATGCTCACGCAGGGCCCAAAGCGCCTGACGCTGCGCTTCTGACTGCGCGATAACGCCATCCGTGGCAAGGCCCGCCTCCATCGCGAGACCAAAGAGATCGGCCAGCGCGTCCTCGGCGTTCTGCCCCTTGCCGAGGCCAAGCTCGATCAGCACGCACCAGTCCGGGCGGGGATCGAAAGGCTGGCGCAGATCCGGCAGTGTCTCGGCCAGAAAATCCAGCCCCTGACGATGGATCAGCTCAAAGGCGCTAACCGCCTCGCCCACGGCATCCCGCGCCAGCGCCAGCAGCGCCACCGCCGCAGAGGGGTCGGGCACGGTGAAAATCGCCGTGCCGGCATTGGCGGGAATGGGCGAGAGCTTCAGCGCCGCAGCGGTAATCACACCCAGCGTGCCCTCCGCTCCGATCAGCAGATTGCGCAGATCATAGCCGGTGTTGTCTTTCCTCAGCCGTGACAGGCCATGCCAGATCTCGCCCGTGGGCAGGACCGCCTCCAGCCCCAGGCAAAGATCGCGCGCATTGCCGTAGCGCAACACGTTGACGCCGCCCGCATTGGTCGCAAGGTTGCCACCGATCTGGGCCGTCCCTTCGGCCGCAAGCGACAGAGGGAACAGCCGCCCCGCGTCGGAGGCCGCCGCCTGCACCTCCGCCAGCACCGCGCCCGCCTCGGCGATGAGCACGTTTTCCTGCGGGTAAACCGCGCGAATGCTCCGCATCCGTTCAAGCGACAACAGCAGCGGCACGGGCCCCTCGGGCATCACCTGCCCGCCAACCAATCCGGTGCCGCCGCCATAGGGCACCACCCCGACATGCGCGTCATGCGCGGCCCGGATGATCTCTGCCACCTCCTGCGTGGTGCGTGGCAAGGCCACCGCTGTCGCGTGCCCCGTGTAGCGACCACGCGGTTCCTCAAGGTAGCGCGCCTCCGGTCGGCGGAGCGTATCCGCAGGCAGACGGGCAGACAGGGCATCAAGAAAGTCGGGATCGGCAGGGTTCAATGTCATAGCCACTGCATCCGAAATCCGCACAGCAAAGGCAAGTCCCTTGGAGGGATCACGGCGCGGCGGCCAGAAACGCGGGCCGCAGAACATAGACCGTGGGCCGGTCCGGCAGGCTGCGCAGAGAGACCACAAGCTCCGGGCCCTTCACCCGTTTGATCGCATAGCTTTCTCCGATGCGGCTGAGAAAGCGTTCCAGCGTGACCTCGCCAAACCAATGCATCGGAATCACCACCGAGGACCGCAGCCGCCCCAGCACTTCGAGCATATCTGGCAATGGCAGGGTGGTGCCGCCATCGACCGCCGCCATCACCACATCAAGCCGCCCGAGGGCCGCAAACTGCGCCGGTGTGGGCACGTGATGCAGATGTCCAAGATGGCCGATGCACAGGCCCGCAACCTCGAACACAAAGATGGAATTGCCATTGGGCTCCACCCCACTGCCGGACCGAATGTCGGTAGAGACATTGCGGATCAGCATCTCGTCCAGGTCCAGATGGTGGTCGATGCCCTCGCCAAAGGCACCCCAGCCCCTCAGCACATGCGGGATCGCAGGGTCCGGAAATTCGGTCCAATGGGTGCCATGGGCGTGGTTCATGGTGACCACATCGGGGATCAGCGGCGCGGTCCCGAGAAACCCCGTGTAATCGGTGACGACATTCAGCCCACCGGCGGTCTGGATCAGAAAAGACGCATGGTCGATGTAATGGATCCGCACGGAGGCGCTATCGGGCAGCGGATCCTGCCAACTGGCCTTATGCAGATAGTCTATCCCGGGCGCGGCTTCCGCCAGCGCAATACAATGGCTGGCACGACGCTCCTGAGCGGAGACCGCACCAGCCAAGACGGCCAGGCCAGCCGTGAGCACACACCAAAACATCACTCGCATTCTTCTGGTTTAGGTCGATTGCGCTCTGGGTCACGCAAAAAACGTGCTGTGCGGGTCTAAAAGCCCTCAGGCCTGCCCCACCATGGTCTTGCCCCGGCGATCATTGCGCAGCGCGGCATAGAGCACATGGGTGCGCCAGCGCCCGTTGATCTGCAGATAGGACTGCGCCACACCTTCGTATTTGAAACCGGAACGCTCCAAGAGCCCGCGAGAGGCGGCGTTCTCCGGCAGGCAGGCGGCCTCGATCCGGCTCAGGTCCAGGCGGGTAAAGGCATGGTGGACCACCGCGCCGATGGCCTCGCGCATGTAGCCCCGGCGGGAAAACTGCGTGCCGGTCCAATAGCCGATGGTGCCTGCCATGGCCGGACCGCGCCGGATATTATCCAGCGTGATGGCCCCGACCAGATGGTCATCCTCGCGCCGGATCAGGAACAGCGGCAGGGCCGACCCTTGTGCAATGGACCGCTTGGCCCAGTAGACCCGGTTGGTAAAGGACTTGCGGCTGAGGTGATCGGGCGACCAAGCCGGTTCCCACGGAACCAGGTGATCTTTGCTCTGCTGACGCAGAAAGGCCCAGTACCGGAAATCCGCGTGCACCGGCGGGCGGAGCGTCAGACGCTCCGTCTCCAGTTTCACCGTCCGGCGGGCCAGAAGCATCAGGCAGCGCGCCTCCGGGCGATCTCCTCAAGGCTCGGCGCATCAGCGACCGGACCATAAAGAGCAAGGGCCGCAGGGGCATCACGGGAGATCCGCGCCGCCATGGCGCGCACGTCCGTGGTGGTCACCGCGTCGATCTTCTCGACCGTGGCCTCAAGGCTGGGCACGCGGTCCCAGATCTGCACAAGACGGGCCAGACGTTCGGCGCGGTTCGACGGGCTTTCCAGCCCCATCAGCATGCCCGCCTTCATTTGCGCACGTGCGCGCTCGACCTCGGCATCCGACATATCGTCGGCGGCGCGTTTCAGCTCGTCGACGGTGATGCCCACCAGATCGGCGACCTGTTCGCCCGCCGTGCCGGCATAAATGGTCATCATGCCCGTGTCCTCATAGGCGCCCGCCTGAGAGAAAATCGTGTAGCACAGGCCCCGCTTTTCGCGCACTTCCTGAAACAGCCGCGAGGACATGCCGCCACCAAGGGCCGCTGCATAGATCTGCGCGGTGTAGATGTCATCGGCGCGGTAGCTGGGGCTTTCAAAGGCCAGCGCCACATGAGCTTGCTCCAGCGCCTTGTCGCGCCGGGCCTCGCCGCCGACAAAGCTGGCCGTCTCCACCACGTCCTGCTGTTTGGGCTCCAGATCGCCAAACATCTCTGTCGCGGCCTTGACCAGCCGGTCGTGATCAACCGCACCGGCTGCCGACAGGATCATCTGGCCGGGGCCGTAGTGTTCGGCCACAAAACGGCGCAGGTCTTCCTTGGTAAAGCTGCGCACCCGTTCGGCGGGGCCGAGGATCGAGCGGCCAATGGCCTGATCGCGGTAGCTTTCTTCCTGTAGCCAGTCGAAGATAATGTCGTCCGGCGTGTCCAGCGCCTGACCGATCTCTTGCAGGATGACGCCGCGCTCAACCTCGATCTCGCGCTCGTCGAATACCGAGTTCAGAACGATGTCCCCAATCACGTCGAGCGCGAGGTCCACATCGTCCTTCAGCACGCGCGCGTAATAGGCCGTGACCTCGCGACTGGTATAGGCGTTGATATAGCCGCCCACGTCCTCGATGGCTTCGGCAATCTGCAGTGCGGTGCGCCGCTTCGTGCCCTTGAACGCCATGTGTTCAAGGAAATGGGCCACCCCATTCTGTTCGAGCCGCTCGTGGCGGCCCCCTGCCGAAACCCAGATACCAAGGGCTGCGGATTGCAGCCCCGGCATATACTCAGTGACGATACGAAACCCGTTTGGCAGGGTGTCTTGTTTAACGGTCAATTGGCGATGTGCTTTCTGATGTGATCTTCGATGGTGCCAAGATCATTGGCGATCCGGGTCACCCGTTCCGACCTTTCATACAGATCTGCCATGCGAGGGGGAAGAGGCGGATGCACGCCGGAGGCATCTTCGACCGCTGCCGGGAACTTCGCCGGATGCGCGGTGGCGAGCGTGACCATGGGCATACCGTCCTGAAGGTGCTCATTGGCGACCTTCACCCCCACCGCGCCATGGGGGCACAACAGCTCGCCCGACGCGGCCAGTTCCGATTTGATGGTCGCGGAGGTTTCCTCCTCGGAGGCGCGGCCCGAGGTGTAGATCTCGCTCAGCGCCTGCATTGCGCCCTGGCTCACGTTGAAGCCACCACCGGTTTTAAGCTCATCCATCAGCTGCGCCACGGCCGCGCCATCCTGATCGTAGGCATAAAACAAGGCGCGCTCAAAGTTCGAAGACACCTGAATATCCATCGAGGGCGAAATCGACGGGATGGTTTCACCTTTGAAGTACCCCTCGCCCGAGAGACAGCGATGCAGGATGTCGTTCTGATTGGTGGCCACCACGAGCTGCTCGATCGGCAGGCCCATTTGACGCGCAATGAAGCCTGCAAAAATGTCACCGAAGTTGCCGGTGGGCACGGTGAAGGACACCTTGCGATGCGGCGCGCCCAAGGCCACGGCAGCGGTGAAGTAATAGACCACCTGCGCCAGCACGCGGGCAAAGTTGATCGAGTTCACGCCCGCCAGATGCACCGAATCGCGGAAATCGAAATCGTTGAACATGTCTTTGACCGCAGCCTGACAATCGTCGAAATCGCCATCCACGGCGAGTGCGTGGACATTCGCGTCATCCGGCGTGGTCATCTGGCGGCGCTGCACTTCCGACACCCGGCCATGCGGGTACATGATAAAGACGTTGACCGCATCCAGACCCCGAAAGGCCTCGATCGCCGCCGACCCCGTATCGCCAGAGGTCGCGCCGACGATGGTCACGCTGTCGCCCCGGCGTTTGAGCGCGACCTGAAACAGCTGACCAATGAGCTGCATGGCGAAATCCTTGAACGCCAGCGTCGGGCCGTGGAACAGCTCCAGCAAGAAATGGTTCGGGGCCATCTGTTTCAGCGGCGCGCGGGCGGCATGCTCAAACCCTGCATAGGCACGGGCGATGATGCCCTTAAACTCGTCTTCGGTGAAAGAGCCGGACACATAGGGCCACATCACGCGATAGGCGACTTCCTCATAAGGAAGCCCTGCAAAACCCGCAATTTCCTCAGCCGAGAGCGTCGGGATCTCTGCCGGGACATAAAGTCCGCCGTCGCGGGCAAGCCCCGTCAGCATCGCTTCTTCGAAGGTGAGTTCAGGCGCTTGGCCGCGGGTGGAGATATATTTCATGGCGTCAGTTCCTGTCAGGTTTTGGCGCGCGTACGCAAGAGAAAGGCGGCGGTCATGGCCGCCCAGATCAGGGCGAGCGAGAACCATGTGATGACATATTGCAGGTGGTTGTTCGGGATGCCTTCGGTGGAGACCGGCAGCGGTGTGGGATTTTCGGCCCCCGCACGCACCACGACCAACAGCGGTTCGGTGTTCAGACGGTCGGACATATAGGCAATGTCGCGGGCATAGAGGATATTGGTATCCTCTTCCGGCGGCGGGGTGGACCAGTCGCCCTCATCCGGCCAGAGCAGATTCCCGGTAAGCTCTGCTGCCCCAGTGGGGCGCGCGCCATCCTTGTCGCTGGCCCGGATGTAGCCGCGATCCACAAGAATACGGCGGCCCGCATCGGTCACAAAGGGGGAAATCACACGGTAGCCCGCCCCCTGCGCTTCGGTGACCCAGAAGACGTGCAGCTCTTCGGACTCGATCTCGCCGGAGAGCGTCACAGCGCGATACCGGTCCGCCTCGATCGTGGGGGCATCCGGCAAGGGCACCGGCGCGGCGGCAATGCGCGTCTCAATGGTAGAGAGGATGTTCTCTTTCCACGTCAGTCGCTGCATCTGCCAGATGCCCAGCGACACAAGCGCCACGAGGCCCAAGCCCCCGACCACTGCGAGAAAGATCACGCGCCGCATCAAACGACCCCTCCTGACCCGATTGCCATTTTCACCCCTGAGATATGCAAGAGGCGCGCGAGGTGATCCCCGCGCGCCCCGTTAGATACGTGCTGATTGCCGAAAGGAAAACCGCAATCATGTACCCGCTACATTGTGATCAGTGCGCCAGACCGGCGGTGCCCCAGATGTAGACGGCCACGAAGAGGAACAGCCAGACGACGTCAACAAAGTGCCAGTACCAAGCGGCCATTTCAAAACCGGCGTGGGATTTCGGGGTGAAATCCCCCTTGATCGCGCGGATCAGGCAAACCGTCAGGAAGATGGTGCCGAGGATCACGTGGAAACCGTGGAAACCGGTGGCCATGAAGAAGTTCGAATAGAACTCGTCGCCGCCGAACTCCCAGCCTTCGTGCAGCAGATGCGCATACTCGTAGCCCTGCAGGAAGGTGAAGAACACGCCAAGCGCAATACCGATGGCAAGACCGTTCACCAGGCCCTTGCGGTCATTCTCATGCACCAGCGCGTGGTGCGCCCATGTGACGGCACAACCGGACAGCAGCAGCACCAGCGTGTTGATGAGCGGCAGGTGGAACGCGTCGACGGGGTAGATCTCCGGCGCGACGTATTCGGTGCCGACATACTGTTCCATCGGGTACATGGCGTGTTTGAAGAACGACCAGAACCAGGCGAAGAAGAACATCACTTCGGACATCACAAACAGGATGAAGCCGTAGCGCAGGCCGATCAGAACCACCGGTGTGTGATCGCCTGCCTTGTTTTCGGCGATGGTTTCCCCCCACCAGCAGAATGCGGAATAGCAGACCGCGACAAGTCCGGCCCAGAACAGCCAGGCCGTGATGTCTTTCATCCACAAAACCGCCCCGAAGAGCATGATGAACGCGCCCACAGAGCTCAGCAGCGGCCAGATCGACGGCGGCAGGATGTGGAAGTCGTGATTTTTTGCATGCGCCATTTAAGTGTCCCTCACCAAAGCGGCCTTAGTTCAGTTCCGTCTCTGCCCCGGATGTACCTCCGGTGTCGAGGGCGGCATAGCCCTCGGGCAGATCGATCTCGTGAAATGTATACGACAAGGTGATCGTATGCACATATTTTGCCTCCGGGTCCTCGACGATCTCGGGGTCCACGAAGAAGGTCACGGGCATCATAACCCGCTCCCCTGGTTGCAGCACCTGCTCGTTAAAGCAGAAACACTGAATTTTTTCAAAGTAGTAGCCCGCCGAATACGGCGCGACATTATAGGAGGCCTGCCCCGCGACCGGACGGTCTGTCGGGTTGTATGCCTCATAGAAAGCAAGACCGGTCTCGCCGATCTTCAGCTCCATGATGCGCTCGACGGGCTTGAACTCCCACGGCATGCCGCGGTCCTTGGAGGCGTCAAAGCGAACCTTGATGGTGTCTTCCAGCACCTGATCGGACCCGGCGTCCGCCACCTGGGTCACGCCGCCAAAGCCGGTCACCCGGCAGAACCAGTCGTAGAACGGCACCGACGCCCAGGCGAGGCCGCCCATGACGAAAACCACGCCAACCAGCTGGATCACCGTTTTCTGCGGTCCGCTCATTGCCATCAGTTCTGCGCTCCGGTGTCGATTTCCGGGAATGTGAAGCCTGCCGAGGTCACCTTGACCATGGTCAGTGCCAGCACCAGCACGACAAAACCGGCCAGCAGCAGGCCCACACCGAGGTTGCGCCCCTTGCGGCGATTGTGGAGTTCGTGTTCCTTGCGCAGGCTCATATTACCAGCCTCCCAGTCCGTAGGGTTTCAGGAGCGCCTCCATCAGGATCGCGCCGAAGTGCAGGAACAGATAGAGCAGCGACAGCTTGAAGAAAGAGCGTTCGACCTGGAAGTTGTCCGCTTCGCAGGACTCTTCGTCGCGGCGCCAGATCCGGACCGCGCCCTTGAGGAACAGCAGGTTCAGCACCAATGCAACCGCCAGATAGATCGGCCCGCCCACGCCGGTAAAGGCGGTGGCCAGCGCAAAGAGCGCCAGAATCACCGTGTAGACGAGGATATGGTTGCGGGTGGACCGGCGCCCGTGGGTCACGGTCAGCATCGGCACATCCGCCATGTCGTAGTCATTGCGCATGAACAGCGCCAGCGCCCAGAAATGCGGCGGCGTCCACAGGAAGGTCAGCGCGAACATCAGCCAGGGCTCGATCGCCATGGAGCCGGTCGCGGCAATCCAGCCGATCACCGGCGGAAAGGCCCCGGCCGCACCACCGATGACGATGTTCTGCGGCGTCGCCCGTTTCAGCCACATGGTGTAGATCACCACGTAGAAGAAGATGGTGAAGGCCAGGAAGGCCCCCGCAAACACATTGGTGGCCAGTGCCAGCATGATGACCGAAAGGCCTGACAATCCAAGACCGAGGCTGAGGGCCTCGCCCTTGTCGACCTTGCCCGCGGGAATGGGGCGCGACTTGGTGCGTTTCATCACCTGGTCGATGTCGGCGTCCCACCACATGTTGAGCGCACCGGACGCGCCACCGCCGATGGCGATGAACAGGATGGCACAGAAGCCGACAACCGGGTGCACGCCGATGGGCGCGGCAATCAGACCCACAAAGGCGGTAAACACCACCAACGACATCACGCGCGGCTTCAGCAGCGCAAAGTAGTCGCCAAAGGAGGCGTCATCTTCGCGGGTCATGCTTGCGTTAATGCTGGCGTCGCTCATGCTCGGGCTCTTCTTTGGACACGGCGGTCACGCCCGGGGCGTGGCCAGCCAATTTGTGACGAAGTCGACAACCCTGCCCCCCTGTTTCTCGTGCGAGGGGCAGGTGTCAGGCGGTCTTAGTTCGATGCGACCTGATAGGCGCGCGGCGTGCCGGCATCGGCGTATTCGTCGATCGCGCCTTGCAGCCATTCCTCATAGGCTTCCTCGCTGACCACTTTGACGGTGATCGGCATGTAGGCGTGGTCCTTGCCGCAGAGTTCGGAGCACTGACCGAAGTAGATGCCTTCCTGGGTGGGCTTGAACCACAGTTCCGCCAGACGTCCCGGAACACCATCCTGCTTCACGCCAAAGGCCGGCAGCGCCCAGGAGTGGATCACGTCGGCCGCGGTCACCTGCATCACGATGGTCTTGTTCACGGGAACAACCACGGCAGTATTGGTGGCCAGCAGGAATTCATCACCTGCATAGCCTGCATCTTCGAGCTTCAGCTTCATCGCCTCGTCATAGACGAAGGGGGTCACATCCGCATCGGCGGGACGCGCGCTTTCGTCCAGGGTGGCCGGGTGGCCGATCAGGTAGCTGTCGAATGCAAACTCATGGTCCACATACTCATAGCCCCAGTACCACTGGTAGCCGGTGACCTTGATGGTCACGTCGCCCTCTGGGATCTCCTGCTGACGCAGCAGCTCCGGCAGGGAGAAGGAACCGATGACGATCAGGATCACGATCGGAATCACCGTCCATGCGATCTCGACAGGGGTGTTGTGGGTAAAACTTGCCGCTTCGGGGTTGGAGCGACGGTTGAACCGCAGGATTGCATAGAGCAGCAGACCGCCCACGAACACGCAGATCGCGGTGATGATGATGAGAATCATGTGGTCCAGCTGGTGAATGCCTTCCGCCAGTTCGGAGGCCGCCGGCTGGAAGCCAAGGTTGCCGTCGGTCGGCTTACCAATGGTTTCCAGACCTTCTTGCGCCATTGCTGGAAGGCTCGAGAGAGCGGCGATAAAGCCCGAAAGCGTCAAAGCATTCTTCATGTCGTTTCCTGATCGCTTGATCGTTGCATGGGGCGGGTTCGCGGAATCGATTGGAAAATCGTACTGCGCCCGTTGTCTTTGGTGCCGTTAAAAATCATATTCTTGAGAGGTTATAAAGAGGGTTGCTCGCGTCATAGCGTCGCTTTCTTGACTTAGATCAAAAAAATCGAGGCCCATTTGATGGATACAACAGCGTTTCGCCCCTTTGAGACCACCCTTCCCGAGGATGAGGCCCTGCCGGTTCTGCGCGCGGCGCTTGCCGGTGCCGACGATGGCGAGATCTTTGCAGAGCGCACCAAATCCGAGGCTTTGGTGTTTGATGACGGTCGACTGCGGACCGCCAGCTATGACGCCGCAGAGGGATTTGGCCTGCGCGCGGTGCGCGGAGAGGTTGCCGGATACGCCCATTCCACCACCATGTCGGTCTCGGCCCTGAAACGGGCGGCAGAAACCGCACGGCTGGCGGTCGGCGATGGCGGCGGGACGATGGCCCCTGCCCCGCAAGCCACCAATCAGAAGCTCTATCACGATCTCGACCCGATCGCGGCGCAGGCCTTTCCGGTCAAGGTGGAGACGCTGCGCGAGATCGACAGTTTTGCCCGCGAGTTGGACCCGCGCGTGGTGCAGGTGTCGGCGACGCTGGCTGCCTCCTTGCAGGAAATCGAGATTATGCGGGCCGATGGCACCCGGGTGCGGGACGTGCGTCCGATGACACGGGTGAATGTCTCGATCATCGTCGAGGATGGCGGCCGGCGCGAAAGCGGCACCGCCGGTGGTGGCGGGCGCGTCGGCCTCGATGGGCTGATCGCACCGCAAGACTGGCAGGCCAAAGCGCGCGAGGCGCTGCGTATTGCATTGGTCAACCTGGAGGCCGAACCCGCTCCCGCAGGTGAAATGGACGTGGTCCTCGGCCCCGGCTGGCCGGGCATCCTGCTGCATGAGGCGATCGGTCATGGGCTTGAGGGTGATTTTAATCGCAAGGGATCGTCCGCCTTTGCCGGGCTGATGGGCCAGCGCATCGCCGCCCCGGGTGTGACCGTGCTGGATGACGGCACGATTCCCGACCGGCGCGGCTCCATCAGTGTGGATGACGAGGGCACACCCAGCCAGAAGACGACGCTGATCGAGGATGGTATCCTTGTGGGCTACATGCAGGACCGCCAGAATGCGCGCCTGATGGGCGTGGAGCCCACCGGCAACGGGCGGCGGCAAAGCTATGCCCATGCGCCGATGCCGCGCATGACCAACACCTATATGCTGGGCGGCAACGCCGCGCCCGAGGATCTGGTCAAGGACATGAAGGACGGCATCTGGGCGGTGGGCTTTGGCGGCGGTCAGGTGGACATCACCAACGGCAAGTTTGTCTTTTCCTGCACCGAGGCCTATCGGGTGAAGGATGGCAAGATCGGCGCGCCGGTAAAGGGCGCGACCCTGATCGGCGATGGTGCCACCGCCCTGCAGAAGATCCGCGGCCTCGGCAACGACATGGCGCTGGATCCGGGCATGGGCAATTGCGGCAAACAGGGCCAATGGGTGCCGGTGGGCGTTGGCCAGCCCAGCGTCTTGATGGGCGGATTGACCGTCGGCGGTTCGGCAACCTGATCGCGGGCCCCTCCTGCGAATGGTGGCTCGTGCCAGATGCGCGAGTCGCCTGCCCTCTCAGCCGCCCCTCTCAGCCGTCGGAGTGACGCAAGGGAACCCAAGGCTCTCACCTTTGTTTAACAGTCCAGGCTTTTTGCGCGCCAAACAGCCGCAATATCGACCCGCGTTTACCACAAATCTTGCCCAATCCTCAGACCCGAAGCAGGGGCGCTATGCTCACGGTGGATTCACACCCCTTTGTTTTCAATGACATAGCGAAAAGTACCGAAAAATCTCGATAAACTGTCTCGATGTTCACCACCTGTTAACCTCCGCAGCCGTAAACCTAGTCTTGCAACAAGGCGAGGCGAGGGCATGACCGGAGAAGCAAATTCTTCCACTCACCCCCCACTCCCACCCACCACGGAAGATCAAAGGTATTCCTGGCTTCGTCTGTTGCGCTCCCGTGGAATCGGGACAGTGACCTTCTACCGGCTTCTGGCCGAGTATGGTTCAGCACAGAACGTGCTTGAAATGCTGCCTGAAGTGGCAGCGACCACAGGCGTCAAAGGGTATAAAACATACTCAAAAGATGCACTGGACGCCGAGTTCACCTCAGCAAAAGCCGCCAATGCGCGGCTTTTGTGCTTTGGTGATGCGAATTACCCCGCCGTTCTGGCCAATATCCCCCATCCGCCGCCGGCCCTCTGGATGATCGGCAATCCGGACCTGCTCGCGCGACCGGCAATATCCATCGTGGGGGCGCGCAACGCCTCCTCCCTGGGGCGGCGCATGACCTACGGCCTGGCGCGGGACCTGGGGGATGCGGGATATGTGGTGATCTCCGGCCTTGCCCGCGGGATCGACGCCAGCGCCCATGAGGGCGCGCTCAGCGCCGGGACCATCGCTGTTCAGGGCGGCGGCGTGGACATTATATACCCGGCAGAAAATGCGCGTCTCGCGGCGGCAATCGCAGAAAACGGCCTGCGTCTGTCTGAGCAGCCGATGGGATTGCAACCACAGGCCCGCCACTTTCCGCCTCGCAACCGCATCATCGCAGGCCTCGGCCTTGCCACGGTTGTGGTCGAGGCCGCCGTGAAATCCGGCAGCCTCATTACAGCACGGGATGCGCTGGATCTGGGGCGCGATGTGATGGCTGTGCCCGGCCACCCCTGCGATGGCCGCGCAAGCGGCGGCAACCTGCTGATCCGGGATGGCGCAACGCTGGTCCGCGACGCCCGCGACGTGATCGATGCGCTGCCCCCGTTGCAGGTGGAGCGCCCCCGCCCCCGCGTCGCGGCGCGGGACCTGCCGCCACCGCCCCCCGAAAAGCGGACCATGCGGCAAACCGCTGCACTCCACCAGCAGATCCTCGACCGGCTTGCCGCCGCGCCCACCCCCGAGGGCCAGCTGATCGACGATCTCGACAGCCCGGCACGCAAGGTGCGCACTGTTCTCACCGACCTTGAACTCTCTGGCGAAATCGGTCGCGGACCGGGTGGGGTGATCATCAAAAAACGCTGAATTCCTGCCCTCGAAACACCCGCGCCGACCAGTGTTTTGCGGGCTGTTTTCTTCGCGTGGATTGACATTCTCCCCTTGCGCGACACATTTTGCCCCGCCATAGAGCGCGATTGAACCCGTATGGAAAGGTGCCCAATTTTATGCCAGTCGTCGTCGTCGAATCCCCGGCCAAAGCCAAAACGATCAATAAATATCTGGGCTCCGACTACACCGTTCTGGCATCCTACGGCCATGTGCGCGACCTGCCGGCCAAGAACGGATCGGTCGAACCGGATGATGATTTTGCCATGACCTGGGAGGTCGGCAACGACTCCAAGAAACATGTGCGCGCCATTGCCGAGGCCCTCAAGGAAGACAACGCGCTGATCCTCGCGACTGACCCTGATCGCGAAGGCGAAGCAATCAGCTGGCACCTGCAAGAGGCGCTGACCAAGCGTCGGTCGATCAAGAAGGACACCGACGTCAAACGCGTGACCTTCAACGCCATCACCAAGGATGCGGTCGCCGAAGCGATGAAAAACCCCCGCGATGTCGATATGCCGCTGGTGGAGGCCTATCTGGCCCGGCGTGCGCTCGACTACCTTGTGGGTTTCAACCTGTCGCCCGTGCTGTGGCGCAAACTGCCCGGCGCGCGCTCTGCCGGGCGGGTGCAATCGGTTTGTCTCCGCCTCATCGTGGAACGCGAGATGGAGATCGAGGCGTTCAACCCGCAGGAATACTGGTCGGTGCGTGCAAATCTGGCCACCCCGCGCGGCCAATCGTTCGAGGCGCGCCTGACGGTGCTCGGCGGCGAGAAGCTCGACAAATTCAGCCTTGGCAATTCTACCGCAGCTGAGCTGGCGGTACAGGCGGTCAGCAGCCGCAAGCTGTCGGTGCTGTCGGTCGAGGCCAAACCGGCGGCGCGCAACCCCTCTGCGCCGTTCATGACCTCGACCCTGCAACAGGAAGCGAGCCGCAAGTTCGGCATGGGCGCAAAGCAATGCATGAATGCAGCGCAGCGTCTCTATGAGGCCGGGCTGATCACCTATATGCGGACCGATGGGATCGACATGGCCCCCGAGGCCGTCAGTGCCGCCCGCGACGAAATCGCCAAACGCTATGGCGCCGAATACGTGCCGGGCGAGCCGCGCATCTACAAGAACAAGGCCAAGAACGCTCAAGAGGCACACGAATGTATCCGCCCCACCGACATGAGCCGCGACGCGGCAAGCCTCAAGGTGACCGAGGACGATCAGCGCAAGCTTTATGATCTGATCTGGAAGCGCACGCTGGCCTGCCAGATGGCGGGTGCCCGTCTGGAGCGCACCACAGTGGACATCGGCTCTGACGACAAGCAGGTGGTGCTGCGCGCCACCGGTCAGGTCGTCATGTTTGATGGCTTCATGCGCGTCTATGAAGAAGGCCGCGACGATGTGGTGGACGAGGATGACAAGCGCCTACCCCAGATCATGCAGGGCGAGGCGCTGAAATTCGCAGGCTCTCTTGCAGCGCAGGCTGAAAAAGCCGGCAAGGACGGCTCTGTGCTGTCGCAGGATGGCGCAACGCTGGCGCTGCAGCACCACACCCAGCCCCCGCCGCGCTATACTGAGGCCACGCTGGTCAAACGTATGGAAGAATTGGGCATCGGTCGCCCCTCGACCTATGCCAGCGTCATCACCACGATCCAGGACCGCGAATATGTCCGCAAGGACAAGAACCGTCTGTTCCCCGAGGACAAGGGGCGGATCGTGACCATCTTTTTGCTGAACTTCTTCAAACGCTACGTGGAATATGATTTCACCGCCGCGTTGGAAAACCAGCTTGATGACGTGAGTGCGGGCGGCAAGGACTACAAGGAACTTCTGGACAGTTTCTGGCGCGACTTCTCGGCCGCGATTTCCGAGACCTCGGATCTGCGGATTTCCGAGGTGCTCGATGTGCTGGACGAAGCACTTGCCCCCCAGCTTTATCCGCCGCGCGAAGATGGCGGCGACCCGCGCCTCTGCCCGAAATGTGGCGCCGGGCAGCTGCACCTGAAAACCTCGCGCACCGGCGGCTTTGTCGGCTGTGGCAACTACCCCGAGTGCAACTACACCCGCCCGATCTCTGGTGAAGGCGCCGAAGGTTACGAGCGCGTTCTGGGCGAGGACGACGGCGATGAGATCCACCTGAAATCCGGTCGCTTCGGCCCCTATGTGCAGCGCGGCGAGGCGACGCCTGAAAACAAGAAACCGCCACGCTCTTCGCTGCCGAAACAGGGTAAGGACTACCTGCCGGGCTGGGGGCCTAACGATATCACGCTGGAGCAGGCGGTGACCCTGCTGACGCTGCCGCGTGAAATCGGCGCACATCCGGACGGGGGCGCCGTGTCCTCGAACCTCGGTCGTTTTGGCCCCTACATCATGCATCAGCGCCCTGACGAGGAAAAACCCGTCTATGTGAACCTCAAGGAAACGCTCGACGTCTTTGAAATCGGCATGAACCGCGCGGTGGAACTGCTGGCGGAAAAACGCGCCAATCCCGGTCGGGGCCGATCTGCCGCGGCCAAACCGCTGCGCGAGCTGGGCGAGCACCCGGATGACAAGGCGCCGGTGAACATCATGGATGGGCGCTACGGGCCCTATGTCAAATGGGGCAAGGTGAACGCCACGTTGCCCAAGGACACCGAGGCCAAGGATGTGACCATGGACATGGCGGTCGAGCTTTTGAACGAGAAGGCTGCCAAATCCGGCAAGAAGAAAGCCCCGGCGAAAAAAGCGGCGACCAAGACGACCGCTGCGAAGAAGAAAGCGCCCGCGAAAAAGAAAGCGGCCAAGGCCTCCGGCGAGTAACAGCGAGGCGGGGACGCTCCCGCCCGTCGCACCTGCATGGGTATGCAGGCCCTCCCGTTGGGCCCGGCGCCGCGCTGACGCGCGGCGTTTGGCGTTTTACATCAGTGCATTGCGCAAGAGCGCAGACATCGCGTCCTCAAAGATATCCGCGTGCCCCTGCCCCTGTGCAATCGCAAGAGCGGCGCGGTCAAATGCTGCAGAGAGAACCAGCGCGCGGGCCTCCAGCTCCGGCTCGGACAGGGAGGGTTGTGCCGCGGCAAGCCCCGCCCGCAAGGCCGCCCTGCCACCGCCGGCATCAATCCTGTCCATTTCCCTCGCCCCCAGCACCGCCGGACCATCGATCAGCAAAAGCTGTGCACGCCCCTCGCCTTGCATCGCGGCAAAGAACGCGCGGCTCCCCGCAGCCAATGCCTGCGTTTCATCCGCCTGCCCCCCGGCGGTGTCGATGGCGGTACTGACGGCCTCTGCCTCGGCTTCCACCACCGCCCGGAACAGGGCCTGCTTGTCTTCAAAGTGGTGATAGAGCGCGCCGCGCGTTGCCCCGGCCGCGCGCACGATTTCTGGTGTGCTGGCCTCGGCATAGCCTTTTTCCACAAAAAGCGCGCGCGCCGCCGCCATCAATCGCGCCCGCATTTGCGCGCGGCGTTCCGCATTCGGGGTGGATTTACTTTTTTCTTGCATACATGCAGCCTGTTTGTTTATCAAAAACATACTGCCTGTATGTTACTCACGGAGAGAGACAGATGAAACCCACTCAATTCTACCCGGTCATCCAGACGCGGAACGTCGCGGCCACGGCGCAATTTTACCAACAGCACTTTGGCTTCTCGCCCGCCTTTACGTCGGACTGGTATGTCCACCTGCAATGCGATGCCGATCCAGGCGTGAACCTCGCCATTCTCGACGGCGGGCATGAGACAATCCCCGAAACCGGGCGGGGCCTGACCAGCCATATGTTGCTGAATTTCGAGGTCGAGGATGCGCACGCGGAGTACACCCGCCTGACGGGCTGCGGCCTGGAGGTGGTGAAACCGCTCTGCGACGAGGACTTTGGCCAGCGTCATTTCATCGTCAAAGATCCCAATGGCGTTCTGATCGATGTCATAACGCCCATCGCCCCCAGCCCGGCGTTCGCCGCACAATACAGCGCCGAAGCCCTCCCCGGCTGATCCCTTCACCTTTTTGCCAAATACCTCCGCCGGAGGCACGGGGCCGCCCGGCCCCGTTTCACCATCGGTAGAAATACGCAGAACCTTCCGTATTCGTTGACTCGACAGCGCGACTGGGGCGATTAGCTTGACCCAGAGGAAATGGAAGGGAGAGTTCCATGAAAAAGGTATACGGCTCTGCCGCCGAGGCCCTGGACGGGGTGCTGTTCGACGGCATGACCATCGCGGCCGGCGGCTTTGGTCTCTGTGGCATTCCCGAACTGCTGCTTGAGGCGATCAAACAGGCGGGCACCAAGGATCTGACCTTTGCGTCCAACAATGCGGGCGTCGATGACTTTGGCATCGGCATCCTGCTGCAGACCAAACAGGTCAAGAAGATGATGTCGTCCTACGTGGGCGAAAACGCGGAATTCATGCGTCAGTACCTGTCTGGCGAGTTGGAGCTGGAGTTCAATCCGCAAGGCACCCTGGCCGAACGCATGCGCGCTGGCGGCTGC
This sequence comes from Epibacterium sp. ABV4_022, assembly GCF_056159345.1. Taxonomy (NCBI): domain Bacteria; kingdom Pseudomonadati; phylum Pseudomonadota; class Alphaproteobacteria; order Rhodobacterales; family Roseobacteraceae; genus Epibacterium; species Epibacterium sp. ABV4_022. The sequence goes on along the minus strand of NZ_JBSWVA010000001.1, from coordinate 1,067,494 downwards.
GGTATCCCCGGTTTTTATACAAAGACCGGCGTTGGCACCCAGATCGCCGAAGGCAAAGAGGTAAAGGTCTTCGACGGCGAGGAATACATTCTTGAACGCGGTATCTTTGCGGATCTGTCGATTGTGAAGGCCTGGAAGGCCGATGAGACCGGCAACCTCGTATTCCGCAAGACTGCCCGCAACTTCAACCCGCCTGCGGCCATGTGCGGCAAGGTCTGCGTAGTCGAGGTAGAAGAGATCGTGCCCACTGGCAGCCTGGACCCCGATCACATCCACCTGCCCGGCGTTTACGTGCACCGCCTGATCCAAGGCGAGCACGAAAAACGCATCGAAAAAGTGACCACCCGCCCGCGTGAGGAGGCTTGATCCATGGCTTGGGACCGCAACCAGATGGCCGCACGGGCGGCACAGGAACTCGAAGACGGCATGTATGTGAACCTCGGCATCGGCATCCCGACGCTGGTGGCCAACTACGTGGGCGACAAGGACATCACGCTCCAGTCGGAGAACGGCATGCTGGGCATGGGCCCCTTCCCCTTTGAGGGCGAGGAAGACCCGGACCTGATCAACGCCGGCAAGCAGACCATCACCGAGCTGCGCCGCACGGCGTATTTCGACAGCGCGACCTCCTTCGGCATGATCCGCGGTGGCAAGATCGCCGCCGCGATCCTGGGCGCGATGGAAGTGGCCGAAAACGGCGATCTCGCCAACTGGATGATCCCCGGCAAGCTGATCAAAGGCATGGGCGGCGCGATGGATCTGGTGGCCGGCGTGGGACGCGTGGTTGTGGTCATGGATCACACCAACAAGCATGGCGACTCCAAACTGCTGAAGGAATGCACCCTGCCCCTGACGGGCAAGGGCGTGGTGGACCGCATCATCACCAACCTCGGCGTTCTGGATGTTGTCGAAGGCGGGCTGAAAATCGTTGAGGTCGCAGAGGGCGTAACCGAGGACGAGCTGCGTGCCGCGACCGAGGCAACACTCGTCAACTAAGCGTGCTCCCTCCAACTGCGGAGGGGTGGGGGGGGCGCGGAGGGCAAATGCCCTCCGCGCCCCCCCCCGGTCGGATCGCTCTGCGATCCGATCCGGTCACCTCAGTGACCGAGGATCACGCGACCTGCCGGTTGCATGCTCAGGCCGTGTAAGAGAGCTGCCGCGGAACCTGCCTCTAGTTCATGCTCTCAAAGACACAGCCGTCCGAAATCAGGATTGGAGGGGTCGCGCACAGGTTTCGCGTCAATTGATAGGCCGCAAGAACCTTGGGCACATAATCTCGGGTTTCCGCAAACGGCGGGACACCGGAATGGGCCCGAACGGCCCCGGCCCCGGCATTATACCCGGCCAACACCAGAACCGGGTCCCCCGAAAACTCATCCATCAACTGATCCAGAAATGCGACTCCGCCCCGGATGTTGTCCTGAGCGTCAAAGGCATCAGCCACACCGAACTGGGCAGCGGTTTCCGGCATCAACTGCATCAACCCCTGAGCGCCCACCGTGCTCACCGCCTCCGGCTCTCCTCCGGATTCGACCACAAGAACCGCCAAGGCCAAAGCCGGCGACACATCCGTCCCGATTGTCGCAGTCAGCAAGGGCACGCCGTACTCCGCGATCAGATCCTGCAAATCCTGCAATCGCGGCGCCGGCACCTCGACGCGCCCTTCCAGTGCCAGCAACCCGTCCTCCAGCCGGCCGGGCGAAGCATGCTCAAGATCCGAGCCGACCTCATCCCAGAACCATGCAAACCTTGGCGTCTGAGCACTTGGCGCGATGGATCCATCGGGCTCGGCCACTGGCGTTTCATCCGACACGGCCGCAGCCGCCGTGGGATCGATCTGCACCGTTATCCGTTTCTCTGTCCCCGGAGACGGCGGCCGGACTCGCTTGGCCTGGAAATCCGCAAATGGCTCCGGAGCGCCCTGCTCCTGCGCCCAGATCGTGCTTGCGACCACAAGGCCACAGCATGTTGCCAGCACCCGCTTCATTCGATTTCCGCTCTCGTTCCACCTCTTGCCAGAGAGAATCCTGTGCCAAAGCCCGGCAGAAATCCAGCCCCGCGGCAGCGATTGGGACGGTTTTGCCACATTTGCTCCTTATTCACCGGGCGCAGACAGGTCCCCCCCAGGGAAAGCAGGGCAAATACACCATAGAATTAAACACTTACCCAATTCGCTAAGATTTTTTTAACCTAAGGGGCTTGTTTCCGGAATTCGGCCCAATTCCTGCCACGCTGACTGGAGATAACAATCACATCCAAAGCGGGACGTCATCTGAAGGTGAGAGAGCAGATGACATGAAGCGCCCCACAGGATGCCAACATTCTATCGATCCTCAGGAGGGACGAACCATGATCAAATTCTTCAAAAACTTCCGCAAAGACGAATCCGGCGCCGTGACCGTGGACTGGGTTGTGCTCTGTGCCGCCGTTGTGCTGCTGGCCGGCGTTGTCATCAGCAACCTGAAAACCGGTACCGACGCGCTGGCGACCAACACCGCGTCCTATTTGTCCGGCATCACCGTTGGCGAATAAGCCAAAGGTCGATTGATACCTCTAAAAACTAGGGGTTACAGACACTTGTTCGGGCCGCGCGACAGTCGCCGCGCCGGCCCGAACAACATCGGGGGCACCGGATTGTGAGGCTTGTGATGAAGCGGTTGAAGAACTTTCTGGTCCTTGAAGACGGGGCGGTTACCGTTGATTGGGTCGTGCTGGTCGCACTTGTGGTGGGGTTTGTGACCGTCACCTTCACAAACATCCTGGATGCGAGCGAAACCTTTGCAGGGCATATCGCGACCTATCTGACCAACTGGACATTCTGACACGAGTGCCCGCCTGATCGCCCAACACGCACCATTGCCGTCTTCCTGCACGGCCCCAAGCATACCAACCTCTTCGGCCCACGGCACCTAGGTTCCGGCTGAAACGGCACAGTCGTGGTTGCGCGACAGAAAGGGACTACCATGCGAGCGGTTTTCGGACTTGTTCTTATCGTGGGTGTCGCCCTCGCCGGCGGCGCCGTCATGATGGCCAAAAACTATATCGAAGCCCACCAGATCGCCCTGGCTCGCGAGCGCGCCAAGGGAGAGCAGTCAGTACCGACCGTTCCGGTCTATGTGGCAAATGAGAAACTTACCTATGGTCAAAAGCTGACCAAGGAGAACGTGCGCCAGATCAATTGGCCGGAAAACGCTCTCCCCGAGGGCGTATTCTCTGAAGAGACGGATCTGTTTCCCTCCGACGCCTTGAAGGATGCACGCTACGTATTGCGGACGATGGAAAAGAATGAACCGCTGTTGGCGGTCAAGGTCACCGACCCGGGCGAGGACGCCGGCATCACATCGCGCCTGGAGCGTGGCATGCGTGCCTTTGCCATCCGTGTGGATGTCGCCAGCGGTGTGTCCGGGTTCTTGCGACCGGGCGACCGTGTCGACGTTTACTGGAGCGGGGAACCGCCGCGCCGCCGTGGCGAGGACCGTCGCGGAGAGGTCACCCGCCTGATCCAGACAAATATCGAACTGATCGCAGTGGACCAGTCCGCCGGCGGCGAGGTCAATGGTGCCGTGATCGCCAGAACCGTGACGGTGACCGCGCGCCCCGAACAGGTTGCCACCCTGGCGCAGGCGCAATCCACCGGCCGCTTGTCGCTGGCCCTGGTTGGCGCCGAGGATGACACCATCGCCTCCCTCGTCGAAGTCGATCAGCGCGCGCTGTTGGGATTGGGGGAACTGGAAGCCCCGCAGCAGGCCGAAGAAGAGAAAGTCTGCACCATCCGAACCCGCCGTGGTGCCGAGGTTGTGGAAATCCCGATCCCCTGCAGCAACTAAAAGCCTGCGTTTTATTTCAGACGGTTACCAGCCTCCGCCCCCCGTTGTCCGGGGCGCGGAGGTTTGCCGTTGTGACCACGATCCAACAACGACTCTCGGTTAAAAACCACTGCGAAGTCATTGATTCTTGCAATGAAAGACGACTTGGCGCAGATTGGGTGCAAAATCGGGGCGACAAGACCCCGCATTCTGAGGCGTGATCGGAAAGGCAGGTCACATGTCAATTGGACGATTTTTTGCGGCGGCCCTGACCGGGCTGACCCTTTTCTGTGCATCCCTCCCCGACGCCAGCATGGCGCAGGGAGTAAAAGTCGTTAAGAAGGGCACCAACGCCACGCTTGATGTGCCGATGAACCGGGCTGTCGTGGTCGAGGCGGATGTCCCCTTTGCAGAGCTGAGCATCGCCAATCCGGGGATCGCCGATATTTCATCGCTCTCGGACCGCACGATCTATGTGCTGGGGAAATCGCCCGGCCTGACCACATTGACGCTTCTGGACGGCTCTGGCCGTCTGATTACCAATGTGGACGTGCGGGTCGCGGCCGATGTGAGCGAATTCAAACAACGCCTGAAACAGATCCTGCCGAACGAAAAGATCGAGGTGCGCACCGCCAATGACGGCATTGTGCTCTCTGGCAACGTCTCCAGTTCTCAGCGCCTGCAGCGCGCCCTCGACCTGGCGGAGCGCTACGCGCCGGACCGGGTCAGCAACCTGATGACCGTCGGCGGTGTCCAGCAGGTGATGCTGAAGGTCCGCTTTGCCGAGATGGAGCGCTCGGTCTCCAAATCGCTGGGCTCTTCGGTGGCATTTGGTGCAACCGATGTGCTTGGCGAAACCGGCACCTGGCTTCAGGGCGAAAACGGCCTGGCCAACCCGGAAATCGCCACGCGGGACGGTATCGCAGGGGCAACCTTCATCGGCTTTGACATCGGATCGGTGGAGTTTGGTGTCCTGCTGGAAGCACTGGAAGAAAAAGGTCTGGTTCGCACCCTGGCAGAACCCAACCTCTCCGCGCTGTCCGGGCAGGAGGCCAGCTTTCTCGCCGGTGGCGAATACCCTGTGCCGGTCTCCCAACGCGAAGGTGTCGTGACCATCGAGTTCAAACCCTTCGGGATCGAACTGAATTTCATTCCCCGCGTGGTGGATGGCGATCTTATCAATCTGGAACTCAAGGCCGCGGTTTCGGCGATCGACCCGACCAATTCGATCACCCTGGAGGGGCTGGTTATCAATGCCTTCACCCGCCGCGAAACCTCCACGACCGTGGAAATGCGCGATGGCGAGAGCTTTGCGATTGCCGGCTTGATCGAAGATGAGTTCCTCGACAACGCCGCTCAGGTGCCGTGGCTCGGTGACGTGCCCATTCTCGGCACGCTGTTCCGCAGCGCCGACTACACCCGCAACCAGAGCGAATTGGTCATCATCGTCTCCGCCCATCTGGTCACCCCGACCCGTGGCGAGGCCTTCTCGCTGCCCACGGATCGCATCAAGCCACCAAGCGAGCGCAACCTGTTCCTGCTTGGTCGCACGGAACGCACGCAGTCGGGCGCAGCCGGCGAAGTGGCAAACCAGGACTTTGATGGCTCTTACGGCTATCTCCTCGACTAACGCATAGGAACGGTGGCGCAGATGTTGAAACACGCGGCAATGATTGGACTGGCTCTGGCAACGAGCGCCTGCGCCTACAAGGAAGCCGGCGCCCCGCTGGACCAAACCTATTTCGGCTCGGCCAACGTCAACAATACCGCCGTCCAGTCCGGGGATCGCAGCTACCGCGTGCAACTGGCCAAGCGCTTTGCGTCGGAAGTGCCAAGCACGATCAACTTCGATTTCGACAGCGCCCGTCTCGATGGGGCAGCGCGTCAGGTTCTGGACCGCCAGGCGGACTGGATTCGCCAGTTCCCCGAAGTCCGGTTCCGGGTCTATGGCCACACCGATGCGGTTGGCAGCCAGGGCTACAATAAATCGCTGGGCTTGCGCCGCGCGCGCGCCGCGGTGAACTATCTGGTGGCCCGCGGGATCAGCCGCAAACGTCTGGAGGCCGTGGTCTCCTACGGGGAAACGCAGCCCCTGGTGCTGACCGACCAGCGCGAGCGCCGAAATCGCCGGACGGTGACCGAAGTCAGCGGCTTTGTCGCGGCCCGCGTCAATCAGCTGGATGGCAAATACGCGCAAATCGTCTATCGCGATTATGTGGCAAGCGGCGTCTCCGAAACCACGCTGAGGGCCGACTCGCGACTGGACGAGTAAGACCGTTCAGGCGGCCTGATCCCGACCTGTCATGTCCCGGGCGGGCACATCACAGGCAAAGCCCCGTCGCGGTAAACTCTTTGTTAGGCATGATTAACATTCCCTACAATCGGAGTTTTTTGGCCCCAATATCGCCCAGATTGAGAACGACAGTGATCCCATAGGCGCCGTGTACCTTGTGGTGGGGGCGGCGTCGGTCCACCATCGGCATTGAGCCGGGACCGAACAATGTGGGGATACTGGCGATGACGAGTGAGAATTCGCAAAGCGAGGCTGCGCCGATCGCAGCCTGTACAATCAGCCGTGACGTCCAGAACTTCGATCTGCTGATCGAGGACATGGAAACCGTCATGGGCGAAGCCTGGGGGGACCTTGGCTTCACCGAAGCGCTTGCCTTCTTCTACCAGCCCGAAGCAGAAGCCGTGGAGTTCGTGGCCCTCGCCATGGATGCCGAGGACGAGGGCAACCTGCCGCTGATGGGGGAAATCATCACCCAGGCCAAGTCGCGCGGCATCAAGGTCATCCTGGTCGCCGAGGATGTGACCCCGGCCGCATTGCACAAGCTGCTGCGCCAGGGCGCGGACGAGTTCATCCCCTACCCGCTCCCTGAACAGGAGCTGGCGGCGGCGGTTGAACGCCTGCGTGTGCCGGAACAGCCTGTAGCACAAACGCCCGCGGCACCGGCCCGCGCGCACAAGCTGCATGCCGACAGCCAGCGCGAAGGCGCCGTCATCGTGTGTCATGGTCTGGCCGGCGGCTCTGGCGCGTCGACATTTGCCGTCAACCTCGCTTGGGAGTTGGCGGAACTGACACCATCGGAACGCCCCAGCGTCTGCCTTCTGGATCTTGATCTGCAAACCGGCTCGGTCTCGACCTATCTCGACCTGCCGCGCCGCGAGGCGGTGATGGAGATGCTGAGCGAAACCGAAGCCATGGATGAAGACATCTTTGGCCAGTCGCTGGTGTCCTTTCAGGACAAGCTCCAGGTGCTGACCGCGCCTGCGGACATGGTGCCGCTGGAATTCATCACCCCCGAGGACATTCTGCGCGTGGTGGAAATGGCGCGCAGCCATTTTGACTTTGTCGTCATCGACATGCCGCACACGCTGGTGCAATGGACCGAAACCGTGCTCACCCTCTCGCATGTCTATTTTGCGATGATCGAGCTGGACATGCGGTCCGCCCAGAACGCCCTGCGGGTCAAGCGGGCGTTGCAATCGGAGGACCTGCCCTTTGAAAAGCTGCGCTTCCTGCTGAACCGGGGTCCGAAATTCACCGACCTGAATGGCAAAAGCCGGGTCAAACGACTGGCAGAAAGCCTGGGTATTTCCATTGACGTCCAGCTGCCGGATGGTGGGAAAACCATTCTTCATAGCTGCGATCACGGCCAGCCGCTGGCGATCTCCGCACCAAAGAACCCTCTGCGCAAGGAAATCGCCAAACTGGCAAAGAGCCTGCATGAGTTGGGGCGGTCTGACGCGGAAGCGGCCTGAAAGGGCACGTGAACACCTGGGGGTAACAAGATGTTTTCCAAGTACAAGAAACCGGCCGCAGCACCCGTGGCCGCAGCGCCAAAACCCGCAGCGGCCCCCGTTGAGGCGCCGGTCGAAGGCGTCAAGACCATGCTGCGACGTCCCGCCCAGCGCAAGACGGCCGAGGCGGCCCCCCAGGATCGCGAGCGCAAGCGCAAGGAACGCCTGGGCGAGATCAAGATCGAGCTGCATCGTGAATTGCTCGAAAACCTGAACCTTGCCGCGCTGGAGAAGGCCTCCGAGGCGGACCTGCGCAACGAGATTGCGTCGATTTCGAGCGAAGTGCTCCAGGACAAGAACATCGTCCTCAACCGCGAGGACCGGCAGCAACTCAACAAGGAGCTGTATGACGAGGTCACCGGCCTCGGGCCGCTGGAAACGCTGCTGAAAGACGACAGCGTGTCGGATATCCTGGTCAACGGACCGCAGCAGATCTTTATCGAGCGTGGCGGCAAACTGGAACTCTCCGACGTCACCTTCAAGGACGAGCGTCACCTGATGCGGATCATCGACAAGATCGTCTCTGCTGTGGGGCGGCGCGTGGATGAATCAAACCCCTATGTGGACGCCCGTCTTGCCGATGGCTCGCGCTTTAACGCCATGGTGCCGCCGATCGCCGTCGACGGATCGCTGGTTTCGATCCGGAAGTTCAAAAAAGATAAGCTCGGCATCGACGACCTGGTGAATTTCGGCGCCTTCACAGAAGAAATGGCTGCATATCTGCAAGCGGCGGTTTCCACCAGGCTGAACGTGATCGTCTCGGGCGGCACCGGGTCGGGCAAGACGACAACCCTGAATGCGCTGTCGAGCTTCATCGACAATTCCGAACGCATCCTCACCATCGAGGATACGGCGGAATTGCAGCTGCAGCAGACCCATGTGGGCCGGATGGAGAGCCGCCCGCCCAACGTCGAGGGCAAGGGCGAGGTGTCGCCGCGCGACTGTCTCAAGAACGCCCTGCGGATGCGTCCCGACCGCATCATCGTCGGCGAGACCCGCGGCGCCGAGGTGATCGACATGCTGCAGGCGATGAACACTGGCCACGACGGGTCGATGACCACGATTCACGCCAACTCCGCCCGCGACGGGATTTCGCGTCTTGAGAATATGATCGCCATGGCCGGTATCGAAATGCCGATCAAGGCGGTGCGCAGCCAGATCGCCTCCGCTGTCAATCTGATCGTCCAGGCCTCGCGTTTGCAGGACGGGTCCCGCCGGATGACCTCGATCACCGAGGTCACCGGAATGGAGGGCGATGTGATTTCCATGCAGGAGATCTTTCGCTTCCAGCGCGTAGGCCTGACGCCCGACAACAAGATCATCGGCCATTTCACCGCAACCGGTGTGCGCAGCCACTTCTCCGAACGCTTCCGTCTCTGGGGATATGACCTGCCGCCTTCGATCTATGAACCAACCGTGATGGAGACCCGCTGATGCAGATCGGGATTGAACCACTTATCTACGGGCTGATCTTCGTCGGGGTTCTGGTCCTGGTCGAAGGGCTCTATCTTGTCACCTTTGGTAAATCGATCAGCCTGAACAGCCGCGTCAACCGACGGCTGGAAATGCTGGAAAAGGGCGCCAACCGCGAGCAGGTTCTGGAACAGCTCCGCAAGGAGATGCGACAGCATCTGAAATCGCAGTCGATCCCGCTCTATTCCCTGCTGGCCGAACGCGCCCAAAAAGCCGCCATTGCCTTCACGCCGCAGCAGCTGATTCTCATCATGGTCGCATTGGGCGGGATTGCCTTTGTCGGCCTCAGCATCGGCACGCAGGCGGATACCTCCGTGCGTGCCCTCGCCTCTGTCGTGATCGGCGTCGGCGCGGTCTTCGTCTGGGTAAACTCCAAGGCCAAGAAACGCATGGCCGTGCTGGAAGAACAGCTTCCCGACGGGGTCGAACTGATGGTGCGCAGCCTGCGCGTGGGGCATCCGTTCTCCTCTGCGATTCAGATGGTCGCCAAGGAGGTCGAGGACCCGCTGGCGACCGAATTTGGCATCATCGCCGATGAATGCGCCTATGGGCGCGACGTCGGCGAGGCGCTGAAAGAGATGGCTGAACGCCTCGACATGCAGGATTTGCGGTTCTTGTCCGTCGCCGTCACCATCCAGCAGCAGTCCGGCGGCAACCTGGCCGAGGTTCTGGCCGGCTTGGCCAAGGTGATCCGGGCGCGCTTCCGGCTGTTTCGCCGGGTGAAGGCGATCACCGCCGAGGCGCAGTGGTCGGGCAAGTTCCTTTCGGGCTTTCCGCTGTTCTGCCTGGTGTTCACCCTGTTCAACGATCCCCACTACTACGACAACGTGCTGGACCATCCCTGGTTCATTCCCGCCTGTTTCGTGGTCGGGGTGATGCTGACCGCCAATATCTTTGTGATGCGCATGCTCACCAACATCAAAGTCTGAGGATCGACCATGAACCCGCTGACCGCCGTGCAGGATATTCTGATCAACCAGTTCGGAGAACTCGGGCCCTTGCTGGCGCTGGGATGCCTCGGCATTCTGCTGGTTGCGGTGGCGGTGGGGCTGATCCTCAATCAGCCGGAAGACCCGCTGAAGAAACTTCAGCGCAGCCTGTCCGAAACGCAATCCTCGGCGCCGCAAAAGGACCGCCTGCGCCAGGCCAACCGCAACGAGCAATTGCAGAAGTTTGCCAATTTCCTCGAACCGCAGAACGAGGAAGAGCTCTCCGCGATGGAACTCAAGCTGCGCCAGGCAGGCTATCAGTCCAAGGACGCGGTGCGGCTGTTTCACTTTGCGCAGTTTGCCCTGGGCCTGATCGGGCTCGGGCTTGGCCTGTTCTATGTCTACGGGCTGAACGCCGATATGGAGTACAGCTCGCAGGATATGATCCTGCGGATCGCCGGCCCCGCCGGGGCCAGCTATTTCCTGCCGCGCTATTGGGTGAACCGCCGGATCGACCAGCGCAAGCAGGCCATCACCCGCGCCTTTCCCGATGCGCTCGATATGATGCTGGTCTGCGTGGAGGCCGGCCAGTCCCTGGATCAGGCGATCGTCCGCGTCGGCAATGAGCTGCGCGCCTCCTACCCCGAACTGGCGGAAGAATTCGAAATCGTCGCTTATGAAATGAAGGCCGGCAAGGAAAAGGACAAGGTACTGCGCGACATGGCCACCCGTTGCGGCGTGCAGGACGTGTCGTCCTTTGTGACGGTGATGATCCAGTCCGCAACCTTCGGCACATCGATCGCCGATGCGCTTCGGGTCTATGCGGCGGAAATGCGCGACAAACGCGTGATGCGCGCCGAAGAGGCCGCAAACAAGTTGCCAACAAAAATGACCCTTGCCACAATGGGCCTGACCGTACCACCGCTGCTGATCATCCTGGTTGGACCCTCCGTCGAGGGGATCTCGAACCTGGGGAAACAAGGCACCTTGCCGTGACAAGAACACCATGACCACCCGGACCAGACGCACCCACCTATTTCGTCTGATCCCACCTGCGACCGTCACCTGTGCGCTTGCGCTGGTGGCGGCTTGCGTATCAGCGCCTGCGCGCAACGGCCTGTCCCTGACAGACGATCAAGGCGTTTGGGCCCCGGGCGTAAACCCGACAAAAGACGCCGTGAACGGGCTGGATGTGGGCCACCGCCTGATGGCCGCCGGGCAATACGAACTGGCCATCGACGCCTTCAACAGAGCGGCGCTGAACGAGGGGCTGACGCCCGAGGTGCTGTCCAGCCTTGGCACGGCGAACCTCGGGCTCGGCCGTCTGGGCCAGGCCGAAGACCTGCTGCGACGCGCGGTCCGGGACGCGCCGGAATGGCCCGAGGCGCTGAACAACCTTGGCGTGGTCCTGATGGAACAGGGCAAACATGCCGAGGCCGAGCAGATCCTGCGGCGCGCCTATGCGCTGGACAATGGCGAAAGTGACGCAATCCGCGATAATTTGCGGCTGGCCCTCGAAAATCTTGACAACCCCGGGCATACTGCCGCCACCGGCGAGGAGTTTAAACTGGTGCGCAGGGGGGGCGGCGTCTACCGCATCCAGACGACACCGTGACATCGCCAGAGGCAGAGCAGAAAAGGACGCAGCAAAATGCGCCATATGGGTCTATTGTCCGCAGGGCTGGTCGGGGCACTGTTCCTGTCCGCCTGTAGCAAGGAAATCGACAAGGAAGCCGTGGAGCGCGCGCTTCAGGACGTCAATGTCATCGATGAAAGCAACCTCAACAGCGTCATCCTGAACAGCTCCGATCCGAATGAAGCGGTGTCCTATTTCCAGCGCGGCGTCGCCGAAAACCCGGATCGTATCGACATGCACCGCGGCCTTGCCACCTCGCTGATCCGCGCCAAACGCTACACCGAGGCCGCCGCCGCCTGGCAACGCGTGGCAGGGCTGCCCGACTCCACCGATGAGGATCGCGTGAACCTCGCCGATGCGCTGATCCGCACCAACGAATGGGATCAGGCCCGCAAGACCCTCGATACCGTGCCGCCGACGCATGAGACCTACAAGCGCTACCGGCTGGAAGCGATGATTGCAGACAGCGAAGAGAACTGGAAAGCCGCCGACAGTTTCTATGAAACCGCGATCGGGCTGACCACGACCCCTGCCGGCGTGTTCAACAACTGGGGCTACTCGAAACTCACGCGCGGTGATTTCACCGGCGCCGAACGCCTGTTTGGCGAGGCCCTGCGTCAGGATCCCAACCTGTTCACCGCCAAGAACAATCTGGTTCTGGCCCGCGGCGCCCAGCGCAACTACAGCCTGCCGGTGATCTCGATGACCCAGGTCGAGCGGGCGCAACTGTTGCACACCATGGCCCTGTCGGCCGTGAAACAGGGCGATGTGAATACCGGCGAGGGTTTGCTGCGCGAAGCGATCGAAACTCACCCGCAGCATTTCGAAGCCGCCTCACGCGCGCTCGAAGCGCTGGAAAACGGCTGATCGGAGCACCCCAATGCAATTCCCGGCCCAGGCTGCCCTGTGGTTTCTGCCTTTTGTCGCGCCGCTGTGCTTTATCGTGGCGCTGACCGACCTGCGCGAAATGCGCATTCCCAACTGGACGGTGGACTCTCTGGCCGCGCTCTATGTCCTGTTGGGCATGCTGGTGATGCCAAGCTGGACAGAATACGGCTGGCAGTTGCTGCATCTGCCGGTCGGGCTGGCCATCGGGTTCCTGATCTATGCTGCGGGTCTGGTGGGGGCTGGTGACGCAAAGTTCGCCGGCGCGGCGGCACCCTATGTCGCGCTGGCAGATCTCTCCGATGTTGCGGTGATCTTTGCCTTCACCCTCCTGAGCGGTTTTCTCGCCCATCGGATTGCCCGCCATACCCCGCTGCGCCGCTTTGCGCCGGGCTGGAAGAGCTGGGATGCGGGCAGCAAGTTTCCCATGGGCCTGTGCCTCGGCGCGACGCTTGCGATCTATCTTTGCCTGGCGGCCTTTTACTCCGGTTGACAGGGCGACACCCGCGGAGCTCCCAAACGCGCCGGATCTTGCGCACAATCGGCCTCGCTCTTCGTGGAAATGATGCACCGATGCCGTGGTCTTGCCACAGTGTTGAATATTCTCTGTTGCAATCGCCGCGGCCCGGGGAACGCGTGACCCACGGGCCAGGATGGGACCGTCATTGCAACAGAGGAACCGCCGCAAGATGAACATGCAGAACCTGACCGTCATGGCGCCCCCCGCTCCCAAGGGCCTGGCCGAAATGCGGCTGCCGCTGGTGATGATGCGGGACATCCTGCTGAAGACCATGTTCCGCAAGACCCTCGATACGGTTACCGAACTGTCGGAAGCGATCTGCCTGCCCACATCGGTGACGCAGGAGCTGATCGACATCGCCCGCGAACAGAAGCTGCTGGAGGCCACCGGGACGCTCAATGCGAACTCCGGCAACGAAATGGGCTATCAGCTGACCGACGCGGGCAAGTCCCGGGCGCTGGATGCCCTGGCGCAGTCGGAATATTTCGGTGCGATGCCGGTACCGCTGGAGACCTACCGCGAACAGGTCAAGCGCCAGTCGATCCGCAATATCATGGTAACACGGCAGCAACTCACCGCCGCCATGGGGCACCTGATCCTGCCGGACACGCTGCTGGATCACCTTGGTCCTGCTGTCAGTGCCGGGCGCTCGATCCTGATGTATGGCCCGCCGGGGAACGGTAAATCGTCGATCTCGAACGGGATTCGCGACGCGCTTGGGGATCGTGTGTTTGTACCCCGCGCGATCGAATATGCCGGTCAGGTCATCACCGTCTACGACCCGATCGTCCATAACGCCGTTGCACCGGAAGAAGACGACCCCAATGCGCTGCGCAAGCGGCGGCGGTTCGACGAGCGCTATGTCTGCTGCGAACGCCCGACCGTCGTCACCGGTGGTGAGCTGTCCCTGTCGATGCTGGACCTCGTCTACAACCCGACCGCGCGCACCTACCAGGCGCCGTTGCAGCTGAAATCCACCGGCGGCATATTCATCGTCGACGACCTCGGGCGCCAGGCCGAAAGCCCCCAGGCGCTGGTCAACCGCTGGATCGTGCCACTGGAAGAGAGCAAGGACATCCTCGCCCTGCAATCTGGTGAGAAATTCGAGGTCCCCTTTGACACGCTGGTGATCTTCTCCACCAACTTTCACCCCAACGAGATCTTCGACCAGGCGGCCTTGCGGCGGATCTTCTTCAAAATCAAGATCGACGGGCCGGATCAGGAGAACTTCCTCAAGATCTTTGCCTTGGTGGCCCGCAAGAAGGGTGTTCCCCTCGACGAAGCGGCACTGGTCCATCTGCTGAAGCACAAATACCCCACGATCAACAATGTCTATGCCAACTATCAGCCGGTGTTCCTGATCGACCAGATGATCTCGATCTGCGAGTTTGAGGGCATCCCCTACCAGATGTCGCCAGAGCTGATTGATCGTGCCTGGGCCAATATGTTCGTCAAGGACGAGACGATCGTCAAATAACCCCAAAACCACCAGTCCGACCCGCTACACCGACGCCGCGAAGGGGGGCCTCCCGCCCGTCGCCGGATCAGTACTGATCCGCTCCCGTTGGGCCCGGCACCGTGCCACGGCACGGTGCCGCAGTCTGCCCGGGGGCAGGCTGCATGGGAGACGACGCGAGCGGCATTTACCCCTGTCAGGTTCCTGTCCAGGCCTTCGCTGGCGCAGCGTATTCCCATGATCCAAATAACCTTTGGTCGCGGCACCGATCCGGACTAAATGGGGAACATGGAAACGCTACCCCCCCAGATTATGTCCTGGTTTTCGAGTCGTGGCTGGAGTGTACATCCGCATCAGCAGGACATGCTGCGCCGCAAGGATGATCCCGCGACGCTGCTGATCGCTCCCACCGGCGGCGGCAAGACCATGGCCGGGTTTCTGCCGACCCTGTGCGAACTGGCCGATGGCATGCATGACGGCCTGCATACGCTCTATGTCTCGCCGCTGAAGGCGCTGGCGACCGACATCAAGCGCAACCTCACCGGCCCGGTCGCCGAGATGGGCCTGCCGGTCCGGATCGAGGACCGCACCGGCGACACCTCTTCCGCGCGCAAGCGCCGCCAGCGGGCCGACCCGCCGCATATCCTGCTGACCACGCCGGAAAGTCTTGCCCTGATGGTGTCATATGAGGATGCCGCACGCACCTTCAAAGGGCTGCAGAGGGTGATCGTGGACGAGGTCCATGCGTTGGCCGAAAGCAAACGCGGCGATCAGCTGATGCTGGCGCTGAGCCGCCTGCAGGCGCTCTGCCCCGATCTGCGCCGCGTCGGGCTGTCGGCGACGGTGGATGACCCGGCCGCGATTGCAAACCGGTTGGCACGCCACCCCGATCCCTGCCCGATCTACATGGCGGACCCGGGGCCAGCCCCGAACATTCGCATGCTGGACGTGGCAGAAGCGCCACCCTGGGCTGGCGGCGGCGCGGCCTATTCCATTCCCGCCGTGCTCGAACAGATCCGCGCACACCGCACGACGTTGATCTTCCACAACACCCGTGCGCAGGCGGAAATCTTCTTTCACAACCTATGGCTTGCCAATGACGAGGGGCTGCCCATCGGCATTCATCACGGCTCGCTCGACCGGGTGCAGCGCGAACGGGTCGAGGGCGCCATGGTGCGCGGAGAACTCCGCGCGGTGGTCTGTACCGGCTCGCTCGATCTCGGGATCGACTGGGGGGATGTGGACCTGGTGATCCAGATTGGCGCCCCGAAGAACGTCAAGCGGCTGGTGCAGCGGATCGGGCGCGCCAACCACCGCTACAACGCGCCCTCCAAGGCGCTGTTGGTGCCCGCGAACCGCTTTGAGGTGGTCGAATGCCGCGCCGCTCTCGAAGCTGCCCGCGCGGGCGATCTCGATGGTGATCCCCTGCCCCCGGGGCCGCGGGATGTGCTGTGCCAGCACATCCTGATCGCCGCCTGCGCCGGAGCGTTTGCCGCCGATGATCTTTATGCCGAGATCACCAGCGCCGGGGCCTATGCAGGGCTCACGCGTCCCGAATTCGACGCCTGCCTCGATTTCTGCGCCACCGGCGGCTACGCCCTGCGCGCCTACGACCAGTGGCAGCGGCTGGTGCAGCACCCGGACGGGCGCTGGCAGTTGCGCGATCCGCGCGCGGCGGCGCGCATCCGGATGAACCTCGGCACCATTCAGGACACCGACACGCTGAAAGTCCGCTTGCGCCGCAGCAGGGGCGGCAAACCACTCGGCGAGATCGAAGAGGGATTTGCCGCCACCCTCACCCCCGGCGATACCTTCCTGATCGCCGGCCAGATCGTGCGCTATGAGGGGCTGCGGGACATGACTGTCGAGGTCACCCGCAATGCCGCCAGAAAACCCAAGGTCGCCACCTTCAACGGCACCAAATTTGCAACCTCCACTCAGCTGTCCGAGCGCATTCTGCGCATTCTGAACCAGGATCACTGGCCGGATCTACCTGACCACACCGCCGAATGGCTGACGCTCCATCGCGAGGTCTCGCAGATGCCGCGCGCAGGGCGCCTGCTGGTGGAGAGTTTCCCCCATGACGGGCGCGAATATATCTGTGCCTACGGGTTCGCAGGACGCAACGCGCAACAAACCCTGGGCCTGCTGCTGACAAAGCGGATGGAAGAGCTTGGCCTTGATCCGCTTGGCTTTGTGGCCTCTGACTATGCCACGCTGATCTGGGGTCTGGAACCGGTACAGGATGCAGACGCGCTTCTGGATCGCACCGCCCTGCGTGAGGGACTGGAGGGCTGGTTGGCCGAGAACGCCGTCATGAAACGCGCCTTTCGCAGCGCTGCCACCATCGCCGGGCTGATCGAGCGCAACCTGCCGGGACAGCGAAAATCAGGCCGGCAGGCGACGTTTTCCTCCGACATCCTCTATGACACGTTGCGCAAATACGATCCCGACCACCTGCTGCTCGACATCACCCGCGAGGAGGCGTTGCGCGGGCTGGTGGATTTTGGACGAATCGAGGACATGATGGATCGTGTGGGCGACCGGATCGATCTGCTGCGCCTGCATCGGATCTCTCCTCTTGCAGCGCCGCTGTTGCTAGAGGTGGGAAAGATCCCGATCAAGGGCGCCGGTGTCGAACGGTTGATGGCTCAGGAGGCGGAAACCCTGATGCGCGCGTCAGGGCTTGCGGATCTGGCCCAATAACGCCATTCCCTGCGCGCATGAACACGACAACATCCGCCGGCTATGCCTTTTCGTTTCATGGCGCCGCACTTTGTGCGCTAGCTGCACGTGCGCTCTGGTGGCCGCAAGAAACGACATTGGTGGTCTCCGACCTGCATCTTGGCAAATCCGAGCGGGTCGCACGCCGGACGGGAGTGTCGCTGCCCCCCTATGAGACACGTGATACGCTGGACCGGCTGGAGGGGCTGATTGCGGAATTGTCACCCAAACGGGTGATCTGTCTCGGCGATAGCTTTGACGATGATCGCGCGGCCAAGAGCCTTGGCCCCCAGGACAAGGCCCGCCTGTCGGCGCTGATGCAGGGGCGACACTGGATATGGGTGGAGGGAAACCACGACCCCACCCCGCCGCCGCTGGGCGGCGAGGCCGTGGCGCAATTCAGCCTCGGGTCATTGATCTTTCGACATATCGCGACCCCGCAGGGCGTTGGTGAAATCAGTGGCCACTACCATCCCAAGGCCAGCCTGCGCGGGCAATCACGCCCGGCCTTCCTCATGGATCGCAACCGGCTGATCCTGCCGGCCTTCGGCACCTATACTGGCGGGCTGCGCAGCACCGACCCGGCACTCACCGCGCTGATGGAGAAGCAGGCTCTGGCCATTCTGACCGGAGCGCGCGCCCTGCCCTACCCGATGCCCCGATAACGCAAGAACGGCGCGCCTGATGGGGCACGCCGTTCCTTCATCTTTTTGCAAATACCTCCGCCGGAGGCCGCGACGCAGTCGCGTCGCTTCAGGCGGTCAGCCCTTCGGGCTCGGCCAGGTTATTGGCACGGCAGCAGGCAGTGACTGTGTTTGCCAGCAGGCAGGCAATGGTCATCGGCCCCACGCCACCGGGCACCGGCGTGATCGCGCCGGCGCGTGCCGCTGCGCTCTCATAATGCACATCCCCGACCAGACGGGTCTTGCCTTCGCCCTTTTCCGGTGCGTCGATCCGGTTGATACCCACGTCGATGACGGTGGCGCCTTCCTTGATCCAGTCCCCGGGCACCATTTCGGGCCGCCCCACGGCGGCCACGACGATATCGGCGCGGCGCACTACGTCCGGCAGGTCTTTGGTCCGCGAATGGGCGATGGTCACGGTGCAGCTGTCACCCAGCAAAAGCTGCGCCATCGGCTTGCCCACGATGTTGGAACGCCCGACCACAACCGCATCCAGGCCAGACAGAGACCCGTGATGGTCCCGCAGCATCATCAGACAGCCAAGCGGGGTGCAGGGCACCATGGATTTCTGTCCCGTGCCCAGCAGACCCACGTTGGAGATGTGAAACCCGTCGACATCCTTTTCCGGCGCGATGGAATTGATGACCAGATCCTCGTCCAGATGTTTCGGCAGCGGCAGCTGAACCAGAATGCCGTGCACCGCCGGATCGGTGTTGAGCTGGTCGATCAGCGCCAGCAGATCCGCCTCGGAGGTCTCCGCATCGAGTTTGTGCTCGAAGGAGTTCATGCCGACCTCGACGGTCTGCTTGCCCTTGGAGCGCACATAGACCTGCGACGCGGGATCTTCGCCCACCAGCACCACGGCGAGCCCCGGGGTGATGTCGTGCTCTTCCTTCAGGCGGGAGACATGCTCTGCCACCTGACCGCGGACCTTGGCCGCAAAGGCCTTACCGTCAATGATTTCTGCTGCCATCGTTTTGTTCCTTGTCACGGTGCAGACCCGTCGTTCGGGCGCTGCTCAAGTCTCCGGGATGTCCCGCGCCTCGCGCGAAATCGACCAATCCACCATGTCGCGCCAGATGCGCTCTACCAGACGCGGATCAAGACCCTCGGCCTCGGCCACCCGGCACGCGTTGGCGACAACCTCCTCCACCCGGGACTGGATGCGTGCCGGCCATCCATTGGCCTGCTTCAGTGTCACAGCGCGATCAATATAGTCGGCACGATCCCGAAGCAGCTTCACCAGTTCCACGTCGATGGCATCGATCGCCTGACGCAGTTCGGACATGTCGGCACAGTCTTGCGGCGGTTTGCGGTGGGTCATCTCTCTTTCAAAACTCCTACGGCCCGAGGCATATGCCCCGGGCCGCAGATTGCCCATTTCGAGCCTTAGAACAAGCCTTCGATCAGACCTTCTTCGTTCAGGCGGATGCTTTCCGCCGCCGGGGTGCGCGGCAGACCCGGCATGGTCATGATCTCGCCGCAGACAACCACGATGAAGCCAGCACCCGCAGAGAGGCGGACCTCACGCACCGGCACCGAGTGACCGGTGGGCGCACCGCGCAGGTTCGGATCGGTCGAGAAGGAATACTGGGTCTTCGCCATGCAGACCGGCAGATGGCCATAGCCCGCGTCTTCCCACTCTTTCAGCTGGTTGCGGATCTTCGCATCGGCCAGAACCTCGTCGGCGCGGTAGATGCGCTTGGCGATGGTTTCGATCTTCTCGAAGAGCGGCATCTCGTCCGGATAGAGCGGACCGAAGTTGGCGGAGCCGCCTTCGACCAGTTCCACGACCTTTTCGGCCAGCGGCGCGGAGCCTTCGGAGCCCAGTTCCCAATGGCGGGACAGAACCGCCTCGACACCGTGGGAAGCCACATATTCCTTCACCGCATCGATTTCCGCATCGGTGTCGGTGACGAAGTGGTTGATCGCGACAACCGCCGGCACACCGAAGGATTTCACGTTCTCAATGTGGCGGCCGAGGTTGGCGCAGCCGTTCTGAACCGCTTCGACGTTCTCGGCACCGAGATCCGCCTTGGCAACGCCGCCGTTCATCTTCATCGCGCGCACGGTGGCCACGATCACCACCGCGGAGGGGGCGATACCGGCCTTGCGGCACTTGATGTTCATGAACTTCTCTGCGCCGAGGTCAGCGCCGAAACCGGCTTCGGTCACCACGTAGTCCGCCACTTTCAGCGCGGTTTTGGTGGCGATGACGGAGTTACAGCCGTGCGCGATGTTGGCAAACGGGCCGCCGTGCACAAACGCCGGGTTGTTTTCCAGGGTCTGCACCAGGTTCGGCTGCATCGCGTCCTTCAGGAGAACGGTCATTGCGCCTTCGGCCTTGATGTCGCGGCAGTAGACCGGGGTCTTGTCGCGGCGGTAGGCGACGATGATGTCGCCGAGACGCTTTTCCAGATCCTTCAGGTCGTTTGCGAGGCAAAGGATCGCCATGACTTCGGAGGCCACGGTGATGTCAAAACCGGTTTCGCGCGGGAAGCCGTTGGACACGCCACCGAGGGAGGCGGTGATCTGGCGCAGGGCGCGGTCGTTCATGTCGACCACACGACGCCATGCAACGCGGCGGATGTCGATTTCCTGCTCGTTGCCCCAGTAGATGTGGTTGTCGATCATGGCCGACAGCAGCGAGTGAGCGGAGGTGATCGCGTGGAAGTCGCCGGTGAAGTGGAGGTTCATTTCCTCCATCGGAACGACCTGCGCGTTGCCGCCACCAGCTGCGCCGCCCTTCATGCCGAAGTTCGGGCCGAGGGACGCTTCGCGGATGCAGATCATCGCGTTCTTGCCGATGCGGTTCAGGCCGTCACCCAGACCGACGGTGGTGGTGGTCTTGCCTTCACCCGCCGGAGTCGGGTTGATCGCGGTCACCAGGACCAGCTTGCCGTCTTCCTTGCCCTGCACGGAGTCGATGAACTCCTGGCTCACCTTGGCCTTGTCGTGGCCATAGGGCAGAAGGTCTTCGTTTTTCATGCCCAGTTTGGCGCCGATCTCCTGGATCGGGAGCTTGTTCGCCGCGCGGGCGATTTCAATGTCACTCTTGTAGCTCATGGCCTGGTTCCTAAGTGTCGAGTTGGCAGGGGCCGGCCACTGGGACCGGCGACTGCCCTACGCTTAGCCCTTCACAAAAAAACCGCGCCATTGGTTTCCGACATAATTGCGCTTCAGAGCGTCTTTGATCGGTTTCGAACCGCCCCGGACCCGAGGCCGTGGGACATATTCTTCCCCGTGGGATCAGGAACCAGCGCTCCAGGCCCGTTGATCCGGCACGAACAGCCGCAGAGTGTCTCCCAGCTTCAGCCGTCCCGGACGCTCCACCCATGCGGTGATTCCCCGCCGGCCCTGGGCTGCCGCCTTGAACTTGGGACCAAAGCCAGCATGGTCCTTTTCGATCTCGCGACCGGGAAGCACACAGGGGCGGTTCTCGATATCTGTGGTGAGGGTGACGCCATCCGGCCCCTGCAAACGCGAGCTGGGAGGCACATGGGTGAAATCCGGAATGCCCCGGACAACCAATGTCGCACCGAGATAGCGCGGATCGAGCTGGCCAAGACCCATGTCATCGGCAATCTGCGTCAGCTCTTCTTCCGAGAGAATGGTCACCTGGCGGGTGTTCCGGATCTCGGTTCCCGGCGCATAGAGGTTTTTCACCCGCACGCAGGACGGGCGCTGCGCGCCCGCGTGCCGTTCGCCGGTCAGGCCGTGAAATCCGAATTCCAGATCATCGCGCAGATCGGCCTGAATGCCGCCATCGGCCGGGACGATCCCCATCCAGGTGACCTCTGCGCTGAATTCGGTTTCGCGTAAAACGGGCATGGTGATGTCTTTCTGCTCTGAAAATCTGGCGCAAGTCTAGCCAAGCGCCGCGCCGCCACAAGGGGGTCAGCCCACGCGTGCCCGCCGCAGTTGCGTTTCCAGAAGACAAATCGACCACGCGATCAGGGCTGCCGCGAGCAGCTCCAGCAATTCTTCGTAGATCATTGCCGTTTCGATGATCGCCGGATCGAGGGTCAGCCCAAATTCCCCAAGCTTGCGCCCGATCCCGTCGATGCTCTTGGCGACGATGACAAATCCGACAGCACAGGCCCCGCACCAGGCCCAGGGGCGAAAGTGGCGCAGCCCTGACACGAACCCGGGCGCATTCAGTCGAAGCAATCGCAACAGTATCGTCAGCACCAGGAGCACAACCATCAGGCCCACTGCCTTTTCCCAGATCGGAGCGTCCCCGGAATAGAGCCGCAGTTGCAGGATGCCCTCGCTCAGGAACCGCTTGTCAAAATCGAGTTCCCGACTGCACAGCACTACAAACAGCGCCCAGACCTGCCAATGGGGTCCCAGGACCCGCGAGCGCGAGAAATAGATTACCATGACGGCACACAAGCCCCAGAGGGCTGCGGACACCTTTTCGACCGGACCATCCTCGTGCAGGCCTGCGCTGAACGGGCTGTAAAAGGTTGCGGACGCCCAGATGGCGACGCAGGCACAGACAGTCACCAGCACCGCAAATACAACCGGCGCAGGAAGAAACGAATCTGATGTGGACCGCTCTTGCGTCGCTGGTCGGGCAGAATGATCTGTAAAGGGAATGCGCACAATAGCTCCGGTCGCTTGCAAAGGACCCCTGATATTTGGTTGCGGAGCGCGGGGGTCAAGCACTTTGTAACGGTTTTGTGACGCTATTTACGTAACGGATGGTCTCCTGTTCTGGACAACAAAAAAAGAGCCGCGAAGGATCGCGGCTCTTTCAGAACTGTCCAGACCCTCCGGGCCGCAGCCCGGCAGGGGCCGTTGCGCTAGGTCGAAGGCTCCGGCTCCATATCGCCTTCCGGCGGGGATTTCTTGGGCTTTGCCTTCGGGATCGCGGTAACAGAGGTGGCCCCGGTATCCGCGTCATCATCGGCATCATCATCCGCCTGCGGCGGTTCGCCGTTCATCACGCGCTTGATCTCTTCACCGGTGAGGGTTTCATATTCCAGAAGCCCCTGCGCCAGACGCTCCCACCCTTCCTTGTGCTCTTCCAGGATTTTGTAGGCGCGCTGATAGGCCTCCTCGATGAAGCGGCGCACCTCTTCCTCGATCAGCTCCTTGGTATTGGCAGAGACCGAGAACCCGGCCGTGTTGCCAGAGTAACCCTCATGCGCTTCGGCGTAGTCGATATTGCCGACCTTGTCGGACATGCCCCAGCGCAGCACCATCGCACGGGCGAGCTGGCTGGCCTGCTGGATGTCACCCGCAGGGCCGTTGGAGACGTGGCCTTCGCCGTATTTGATGATCTCGGCAGCCTTGCCCGCCATGGTCATCGCCAGCTTCTGCTCACACTCGTCCTTGTGCCAGTTCAGACGGTCCATCTCCGGCAGGCTCACCACCATGCCAAGCGCACCGCCCCGGGGAATGATGGTCGCCTTATAAACCGGATCGCACTCGGGCAGCATCAGCCCGACCACGGCGTGGCCCGCCTCGTGATAGGCGGTCTTTTCCTTCTGGTCGGCCGTGAGCACCATCGAGCGGCGCTCCGCCCCCATCATCACCTTGTCCTTGGCGTTCTCGAAGTCTTCCATGGTGACAAAGCGGCGGCCGACACGCGCGGCCATCAGCGCGGCCTCGTTCACAAGGTTCGCAAGATCCGCACCGGAGAACCCGGGGGTGCCACGTGCGATGATGCGCAGATCCACGTCGGCGCCCAGCGGCGTCTTGCGGGCGTGCACACCGAGGATCTTCTCACGGCCTTTGATGTCGGGGTTGCCAACCGTCACGTTGCGGTCAAATCGACCAGGACGCAGCAAGGCCGGGTCGAGTACGTCCTTACGGTTGGTCGCCGCCAGGATGATCACGCCTTCATTGGCCTCGAACCCGTCCATTTCAACCAGCAGCTGGTTGAGGGTCTGTTCGCGCTCGTCATTGCCGCCGCCATAGCCGGCACCACGATGACGGCCCACCGCGTCGATCTCGTCGATAAAGACGATACAGGGCGCGTTTTTCTTGGCCTGCTCGAACATGTCACGGACGCGGCTTGCACCAACACCCACGAACATTTCGACAAAGTCGGAGCCGGAGATGGTGAAGAATGGCACACCGGCCTCGCCCGCGATCGCGCGCGCCAGCAGGGTCTTACCCGTACCCGGAGGGCCCACCAACAGCGCGCCTTTGGGGATCTTGCCGCCGAGACGAGAGAATTTCTGCGGATTGCGCAGGAATTCCACGATTTCTTCCAGCTCTTCCTTGGCCTCGTCGATGCCCGCGACGTCGTCAAAGGTGACGCGACCGTGCTTTTCGGTCAGCATCTTGGCCTTGGACTTGCCAAAGCCCATGGCACCGCCTTTGCCCCCGCCCTGCATGCGGTTCATGAAATAGATCCAGACACCGATCAGCAGCAGGAACGGCAGAAGCGTCAGCAGGAAGGACTGGAACGTCGACTGCTGCTGCTTTTCCGCGCGCACGGGGATGTTGTTGTCGATCAGCATCTGGGTGACTTCGGCGTCTCCCGGCTTGATCGTCGTGTAGCTCTGGCCGTCGGAGGTCGTGTAGCGCACCTGTTCGCCATCCAGCGTCACGGTGCTGACATTTCCGCCTTCAACGGAGGTCACGAATTCCGAATAAGTCTTCTCGCGGCTCTGAAGTGTGCTGCCGGATCCGCTGAACAGGTTGAACAGGGTCACGACGAGCAGGAACAGAACTACCCAGAAGGCGATATTGCGTGCGTTGCCCAAAATGGCTCTCCCAAGAATTCCAAGGACGCCACGGCCCTAGCACGCGACGACCATCAGTTGTACCTAAAATAAGGATGATTTGGTCAGGTTCAATGCGATAAAGCAGGCTGCGCCCATGTCTCGGGTCGTCGGATTGCCGCAGCAGACCAGGATTCGGTCGGCTGGAGCGGCGGAACGGCCACCAGCACATCGCCGCGCCAGACCGCTGGCAAGGTCACCAGCACCTCACGCGGGGCCCCGTGCCCGCGCCAATCCTCCAGCTGCGCCAAGCCGTCCGCCCCCAGAGCACGGACCTCGAAACCGGTACTCGTATCAGGCACAGGTCCTGTAATGCGCCAGGTCTCATCCCAACAGAGAGCCGCCGCCTCCGCCGGGTCCTCCGTCCCGGTCCAGGGCCGACGCAGATCGCGGACCGCCTGATACTCGCGGCAGATCCAGATATGATCGGTTTTCACCAGGATCTGACAGCCCTGCAACGTCGCCCCCCTGCCCCGGCCCAGCGCGCGCAGCGCGTCCATCAGCGGCACGCGTCGCGGCGGGTAGCCCTGCCCGGTCACATAAGAAACCGCGCCCACCAGCAGGCGGCGGGCGATCTCCTCCGCCAGGGCATTAAACCCTGACCGATCAAGCACTACTGCGCCCAAGCGGACCTGCCCCAGCGCCTGTGCTGCCTCTGTCACCTGGCGATCCAACGCCGCATCCGCCATGCGCATGTTGTCGGCCACCGCAGCAAGCGCCTCCACCGTCAATCCGAGCGGCTCCAGCGCTTTCATTGCATCGCGCACGCGCACCCGTTCGAATCGCAGGTCCTGATTGGAGGGATCGTCGATCCAGCCCAGCCCCCGCGCCTTGAGGTAGGCCCGCAGATCGTCACGGCGCAGCCCCAGCATGGGCCGCAGGATCGCGGTCCCGTCACGGGAATGTCGTCGCGGCATCGCAGAGAGCCCCGTCACCCCGGAGGCACGGCGCAGGCGCATCAACACGGTTTCCGCCTGATCGTCGGCTGTATGACCCACCGCCACCGCCGGGATGCCGCGGGATTGGGCCCAATCCGTCAGCAACCTGTATCGCGCATCGCGGGCCTCACCCTGCAGGTTGCCGCGACGCGCGTCATCGGGCTGCCAGCTCAGAATGTCGTGAGAGAGGCCAAGCGCATGGGCATGGGCCGCCACCTGCTCCGCCTCGGCCCGTGATTCGGCGCGCAACCCGTGATCCACGGTCACCACATGCAGCTGGGCCCCTTCCTCACGAGCGATGATTGCCAACATGTAGAGGAGTGCAAGGGAATCGCTGCCGCCCGACACCGCCACGCCCAGTGATCCGGGCACCGCCCCCAAGCCGGCCCGCACCTCGGCCAACAGAGCGTCTTCGGTGGGCGTCAAGAGCACGCCAGTTTGGATCGTTCCTCTTCCGCCGCGGTCACAGCCGGATCGTTGGGGAAGCGGACAGATACCTCCGCAAGGGTGATGCAGGCCTGGTCCACCTGACCGAGCCGACCCAAGGCCGCGCCCAGTTCATAGAGGGCTTCGGGGGCGATGGCGCCCGAGGTGTCGCCGGTGAAGGCAGCCAGATAGGCGCGTGCCGCTTCGCGGGTGTCGCCCAGACCATCAAGCGCCTTGCCGCGCCCGAAATCCACCTTTGCCGTCAACGGGCTGCCCGGGTAGGCCTCCTTGAAGGTCGCCAGCTTGTCGGCAGCCATCTGGTAGTTCTCTGCCTCGAGGTCGGTCATCGCGGCCTGATAGTCCGCTTCCTCGCCCACCGCGAGCTCGCCTGTCCCCGGTTCGGCGGTCTCGTCCGTGCCCGGTGCAATCACCGCCGTTTCGCCCAGTCCGGGCGCGCCCTCGCCCTCGACGGTGCCGCCCAGGGTCGTGGTTTCACCGAGTTGCGACAGGTCGCCCCCCTCAAGTTCCACGAGGCGGAACTCCAGATCCCCGATCCGGTTGGTGCCATCCTCGACGATACGCTGAATGCGATACTGCAGCTGCTCCGTCTGCGCGGTCAGCCGTTGCAGTTCCGCCTCGATCGCCGTCACCCGATCCAGCACCGAAGTGCCCGCCAGCGAGGCCGAAGGGGCACCGGTTGTGGACAGCTCCCGGTTCAGGCGCTGCACTTCCACATGCAGGACCGTCAGCTCCTGGCGGATGTCCGCAAGGGTCTGCTCGCGGTCCTGCGCGAAAGAGGGCATGGCGCTGGCCGCAACCAGTGCCGTTGAAAGGAGGATCTGTCGCAAACCACGCATCGGGGTCAGCTCACCGCGCCGCCGGCCAGCACCGTCACCGCGCGGCGGTTCTGGGCATAGCAGGTCTCGGCAGAACAGATCTCGATCGGACGTTCCTTGCCGTAGGACACGGTTTGAATACGGCTGGAGGCGACCCCTTGCGAGATCAGATATTCACGCGCCGAATTGGCCCGACGGGCGCCCAGCGCAAGGTTGTATTCGCGGGTGCCCTGCTCGTCCGCATGGCCTTCGATGGTCACGACGTAGTCCGGGTTGGCATTGAGCCAACGCGCCTGCCCGTCCAGCACCGAGCGTGCCGAGACAGAGATACTGGACTGATCGACCTCGAACAGGACACGGTCCCCGATCGCCTCGCGGAAGTAGGCCGGACTGGAGGGGTCCGCGGTGCTGCCATCCGCACCCAACCCCGTGCCACCTGCGCCGGCAGTGGTGTCATCCCAACGTGCGTCGGAACAGGCTGCGAGGGCCAGACCGGCCACCAGAAGAATTGCTTTGTTGATACTGCTCATTTGAAATCGCCTCATGTCATCGGACATTTCTTGTCGAAGTGTTAGCATAGTCTGTCTGGCCACGCCACGGGCTTGCACCAAGCGCGGCCAGACGGTTCATCAATCCTGCAACGGAGACCAGGACGGGTCGGAGGCGCCGTCCGGCGTCTTGACCGGTTTCAGGTTGCGCCCGGAAATATCCACTGAATAGAGCCGCGCCTGCCCGCTTGCCCCCTGCGTTTCGCGGGTGAACATGATCACGCGCCCGTTGGGCGACCAGGTCGGCCCCTCATCAAGGAAGGACGCGGTCAGCAGGCGTTCCTCGCTGCCATCGGTGCGCATCACGCCAATGTGAAACCGCCCCGCGTTCTGCTTTGTGAAGGCGATGTAATCCCCACGCGGCGACCAGACAGGTGTGCCGTAGCGCCCCTGGCCAAAACTGATCCGCTTGGCCTCACCGCCGCTGGCCGGCATCACATAGAGCTGCGAGGCCCCCGACCGGTCGCTTTCGAACACGACCTGGCTGCCATCCGGCGAGAACGACGGCGCGGTCTCGATCGATGGGGCACTGGTCAGGCGCTGGGTGCGGCCGGAGTTGATATCCATGGAATAGAGGTCGGTGTTGCCGCCTTCGGACTGCGAATAGACAACGGTCTGACCATTGGGCGCAAATCGAGGCGCAAAGCTCATGGTGCCGCTGCCTGCCGACAGCACCCGGCGCTGCACCCGCCCCACATCAAGCACATGGATCTGCGGGAAACCGCTCTCGTAGCTGGTGTAGAGCACCCTGTCCCCTGTGGGCGAGAATCGTGGCGCCAGCACGATCGACTCGGAGTTGGTCAGATACTGCACGTTGGCGCCGTCGTAATCCATGATCGCCAGCCGTTTCTTGCGGTCATTCTTCGGCCCGGTTTCAGAGACGAACACCACGCGGCTGTCGAAGTAGCCGCCCTCGCCCGTCAGGCGTGAATAGATCGTATCCGCCACCTTGTGGGCGATGCGGCGCCAGCCGTCGGTGGTACCGGAGAGTTGCAGGCCGGACCCCAGTTCCTGCCCGGCAAACACATCATAGGCGCGAAACCGCACGGTCAGGCGATCACCAGAGATGCTGACCGCGCCGGTGATCAGGGCCTGCGCATTGATTGCCTTCCAGTCGGTAAAGTTCACCGCCGCGTCAAAATCGCTGTAGGGCGAGATATAGGCGACCTTTGGGATCTCGCGAAACAGACCGGAGCCGGTCAGATCGGCGGCAATCACCCGCGCGATATCTGCCGCATACTGCGAGGCTGCAGGCGTGTCGGCGATGAAATCCGGCACCGCAAAGGGCAGCGGTTCGATCACGCCGTCGGTAATCTCGATCCTGAGCGGCCCGTCCTGTGCCTGCGCCGCCCCCACGGGCAGCAGCATCGCAAGGCCAAGGAGTAGTATCGCTATCGCGTTTCTCATCTGATCCGCATTCCTTCGGGGTTAAAAGTGAGCTCGACGTCTGTTGGCAAGTCCGCTTCCTCCGGGTTGTTCAGCAACCCTTGGGCGCCACATCGAATAATGGCGCGACGTACGGCCTCGTAAGCTTGACGCTCGGCCCCATCAGGCTCTGAATCCGGTGATAGGAGTTGAATCGAACTCAAAACAGGAACTGAGGAGCTCGATATTCGAAATCCCACTGTGATTTCAGCTCTGAGAGCCGCGGTTGAGAGCGAACCAACATTCCAACAACGTAAAATTCTCTTGTATGCTTCATCCGCGACACCATTCTCAGTCGCCACGGTTCCATCACCCGAGGTGTTATCTGCCTCTTCGATTTCTGCCGCACTCATTCCCGGGAGTATAATGGCCTTGTCAACGTGGATCACCCCATCCTTCAAGATGGTACCCTCAGACGTGACAGTCACACTTCCGCCCTCAATTAATAGCTCGCGGTCTTCAATGATAACGATATGAGCTTCCTGCCCCCAGCCGAGCTGCGGGAGAACACCAAACGCGGCCACTCCTAGGCAGGCAAAGGCTCCTCTAAATCGGTTCGCAGTCATCTGATCCGCATTCCTTCGGGGTTGAATGTCATCTCAATATCACGCCACTGCGCGTATTTGTCAGCCGGGAGATCAAATCCTTTTGATCCACAGCGGATGATTGCGCGGCGCGCGGCCTCATAGGCCTGTCTGGCAGAACTGTCGGAGCCGCCGGAACTGGACCGCATTCGGATCGATCCAATGTCGGGCACCCCGTCGCGCGACAGCGCCACGCTGACCACAACGGTGGTGCGCAGCGCCTCGCTGGACAGCGAGCCGACGTTCCAGCAGCGCGATACCGCAACCCGCAGTGCATCCATTTCTCCCGGCGTCATCGGTGGGCCGGAGGGTTCCGGGGCCTCGACCTCGCCCGTCCCGGCCAGCGCCTCTGCAAGCGCATCATCCACGGCGGAACTCTCGACCTCGGGGTTTGGTTCCACCACAGGGTCGGAATTTTCCGGCGCTGTTGCGGTCTCGACCTGCTCCGGCTCCGGTTCGGGGGCCGGACGCGCGGGACGCAGACGCGGCCGGACACTGGCCAGCGGCGCGGTCGGTTCGGCATCATCCGCCTCCGCCTCGGTCACGATGCGATCACTGGCGGCCTCCGGGGCGGTGGCCTCCTGCACCGGCTGATTGGCCTCGGCGCCGGCATCGGGTGCGACCTCTTCCTGAGCCACATCATCGACCTGGGTGTCCGGTTCCGGTGGTTGCACCGGCTCCGGCGCGACCCGATCCGTTGGCTGGGCGGTCTCCGGCTCTGCGGTCTGCGGCAAATCGGTCACGATGTCGGGCACATCCGGCGCGTCCGGCACCACTGTCGGCACCTCCGGTGTCGGCTCCGGCGCGGGCGGTTCCGGCTCCGCTTCGACTGCTGGCGCCTCGATCGGCTCCGGCTGTGCGGTGGGCGGTTCCGGCTCGGGCTGCGGCCGCTCGGGGATCGCGGGTGCGGTCTCGGCCACGCTGGGCGTGACCGGCGCAACCGGGTCCTCGGCCACCTCCGGCGCGGCCTGCTGCTCGCTCAGCCGCGCAAATTCCTCGGCGGAGATAATGGAGACGTCCTGACTCTGGAACGGCAGCGGGTCGGAGTGGAACCACCCGCCCACAAGCGCCCATGTGATCAGGATCCCATGGCCTGCTACAGAGATCTTCGTGCCGGTCTGCACATCATCACCCGTATCACTCGTCCGGTGCGGCAGGCCGCCCGTCGAGTGCTGGTCCGCCGGTGTCGGTCACCAGGCCCACATTGGCAAAGCCCCCGGCATTGAGCGCCCCCATCACCTGCATCACATCGCTATAGGCAATGGCGCCATCCGCACGCAGGTAGACCCGGTCCGAGGTGCGCTCCGCCGCGATCGCACGCAGGCGCGCGACCAGATCATCACGCGCGACCGGCGTGGTCTGGATCTGGATCTCGCCCGTAGCGGTCATGGTCACGGTCAGGGGTTCTTCGTCCTCGCCGGGCAAGGCGCCAGCGGCGGTTTTCGGCAATTCGACCGGGACGCCAACCGTCATCAGCGGCGCTGCCACCATGAAGATGATCAGCAGCACCAGCATCACGTCGACAAAGGGCGTCACGTTGATTTCCGCCATCGGCCGCGCCCGCGACCGCCGCCGACCACGTCGCCGCCCGCCGCCTGCGTCCTTCTGTTGTACGGCCGCACCCATGGCTCAGCTGTCCAACTGACGCGAGAAGATGGTGGCGAACTCATCGGCGAAGGCCTCGTAGCCGCCGATGATCCGGTCGGCATCCGCCGAGAGCTTATTGTAGAAGATCACTGCCGGAATTGCCGCCAAGAGCCCGAGCCCGGTGGCCAGCAGCGCCTCGGCGATGCCCGGCGCCACCACGGCAAGATTGGTGTTCTGCTGTTCCGCGATCTCGATAAAGGCATTCATGATGCCCCACACGGTCCCGAACAGACCGATGAAGGGCGCTGTGGAGCCCACGGTTGCCAGGATCTGCAAGCCGCTTTGCAATCCCTCGCTCTCCTTGGAGATCGCCACATCCATCGACCGGTCGATGCGGGCCTGCGCGCCGGGAATCAGAGCCCCATCGGTGCGGTGGCTGCGGCGCCACTCGGTCATGCCGGCGGCAAAGATACGCTCGGAATGGCCAGAGGGGTCTGGGCCGATGTCCTCGTACAGCTCATCCAGCGGGTTACCGGACCAGAAGGCACGCTCGAACACCTGCGCCTCGCGACGGGCGGACCTGTAGGTGATGAGTTTCTGGATGATGATCGACCACGACCAAATCGAGGCGACGATCAGCATGATCATCACGAATTTCACGGTCAGCGTCGCGCGCGCGAACAGCCCCCACATGGAGAAATCAATCTCCTGCGCCAGTGCCAGAGTTTCTGCTTCCATCTGCCTGCTCTATAGCCAGTTGCCACGTCGTTGTGCTTGCGCGGCCTAATTGGGGCGGACGCTAGCGCAAAACAAGCGACATTGCCAAGCAAACAGGGGCATTGTCGCCGATTGTTACAGGGATGCGCGAACTTCTGCCGGAAGCCGCACCGGTTTGCCGCTGTGCATATCCATGCAGACAGCTGTCACCCGGGCACGAAACAACTCGCGCCCGTCGCGCCGAACCACCTGCGACATGGTCAGCCGGGCCGAGGTCAGTTTCTCGGGCGCGGTCTCCACGATGAGTTCATCCTCGAACCGTGCTGGCGACAGGTAATCGGCCTCGATCCGCGTCACCACCCAGACGATGCCGGCGTCGCGCATGGCGTTTTGATCAACCCCTAGGCGACGGACATAGTCGCTGCGGGCGCGCTCGATGAACCGCAGGAAATTGGCGTGATAGACCACACCGCCCATATCGGTGTCTTCGTAATATACCGTGATCGGGAATTGGTGGGTCATGCCTCATCGCCCCGGGCATCCGACGGCGGCGCTTGCAGCCGCGCATAGAGTCGCAGCGCATGACTCGCATCCTGTGCCGCCACGGGCATCATCCGATCATAGGCGGCCGCAATCACCCCCGCGATCTCGGGGCGCAGGATCGTGTTGCCATTTTCCGGCAAGACCGCCAGCGGCGACACCTCCGCAAAGGCCTGCTCTCCCCACAGGAGCATCACCTGCACCGCCTGTGTCAGTGCGAGTGTTTCTGCCGGCACCTCCGCCATCGCGCCTTTCATGCGCAGAAAGACAAAGGCCGCCTGAATGGCACCCTGATCGTCAAAGCGAAACGCGCGATACTGGCTGGCATCCTCTTTCGCGAGGCGGTTCACCAGTGGCGCCAGCCCGGGGATCATCCGATCAAGGTCTGGGACCTCCAGAAGTTCTTCCCACTCCCGGAAGAAAAAGAACATGAGATTGGCGCCGAGCTCCGGATCGGTTTCCGCCATCTGATGCCCCGCCAGCGTGGCCATGGCCTCGACCGCGCCCTTCACGGTGACAAGCGTCTCGTCCGTCACGCCAAAGACGATGGGCGCGATCGGACGCCCCCAGCGCGCAAAGGCATAGGTGCCGTCCTCGCGGGTGAAAAGCGCTTCGATTTCCTCTGGCAGCAGGAGTGCGGACATGCGCGGCCTCGTCATTTCATTCGCTCGTCGGGCGTTTGTACGGACCTGCCCGGGGCGGAGCAAGGGGAGAAGTCCCGTGCCGCTCCGTCACGCCTCCTGCGCGAGATAAGCGCCCCATTTGCGTTCAAACGCCGCGCCGGCATCAATGCCCTGCCAGTCCGCAAACAACAGCAGGAACCCAAGAAGGTCGGCGACCTCGTTCTCCAGATCGGCTTTGCTGCCATCCTTGCGTGTCTGCCCCGCAAGGCTCAGATAGGCAGAGGCCACCTCGCCCAGTTCTTCGGTCATCTTGCCCAGATACCACGCGGCATCCCGCTCGATCCCGAAGCGCTGCGCGTAAAGTGCGCTCACCCGCTTGGCGACGGCGGTCAATTGGTCAAGGTCCTGCATCCTGCGCTCCTGTACTCAGTCAAAGAGGTCGCCGTGCGACTTGGGAGGCGCAAGGCCCAGATGCTGCCACGCCTTTTGCGCCAGCATCCGCCCGCGCGGCGTGCGCTGGATCAGCCCTTGCTGCAGCAGATAGGGCTCGATCACCTCCTCCAGAGCGTCGCGGCTTTCGCTCAGCGCGGCGGACATGGTCTCGATCCCGACGGGACCGCCACCATAGTTCTCGGCCACCAGACGCAGATACCGTCGGTCCGCGCCATCAAGACCCAGCTGATCCACCCCGAGCCGCGTCAGCGCGCCATCGGCCAGCTCCTGGGTGATCGTTCCATCGCCCTCGACAACCGCAAAGTCCACCACGCGGCGCAAGAGCCGCCCGGCGATCCTTGGGGTGCCGCGGGCGCGCCGCGCGATCTCCCGCGCCCCGGCGTCATCCGCAGGGGCCCCCAGCTTGCGCGCGTTCCGGCTGACGATCTCGAACAGCTCATCCACGGTGTAGAACTGCAGCCGTGTCGGGATGCCAAACCGATCTCGCAGCGGCGTGGTCAAAAGCCCCATGCGCGTTGTTGCCCCCACCAGTGTGAAAGGCTGCAACTCGATCCGCACCGTCCGTGCCGCCGGCCCCTCGCCGATCACCAGATCCAGCTCGAAATCCTCCATCGCCGGATAGAGCACCTCCTCAACGGCCGGGTTCAGACGGTGGATTTCATCGATGAACAACACATCGCGCGCCTCAAGATTGGTGAGGATCGCGGCCAGATCGCCCGCCTTTGCAAGCACCGGCCCGGAGGTCATGCGAAAGTTCACGCCCAACTCGCGCGCCACAATCTGCGCAAGCGTCGTTTTACCAAGCCCCGGCGGGCCGTGAAACAGGGTGTGATCCATCGCCTCGCCGCGCCGGCGGGCAGATTCGATAAACACCCGCAGGTTGGCGCGGGCTTCCGCCTGACCGATGAATTCACCAAGGCCCTGCGGACGCAGGGCGCGGTCGTTGTCTTCGGGCAGCGGCTCGGGGCGCAGGGTGGGGTCCGCGTCAATCATTCACTCGTTCCCTCAGTCTTTGGGCGCCAGCAGGCGCAGCGCCGCGCGGATCAGCCCTGCCTCGCCTGCGTCGGGATTGTCGGCCGCCGCCTCAGCCACCGCACTTGCGGCATCAGAGGGGCCATAGCCGAGGTTGCCCAATGCCGACAGTGCGCCCGCCGATGCCGCCGCCGCGCCGGTCGGAGCTTTGGGGGCGGCTTTGCGTGCGGGCTTCACCGGCGCCTCCGAGGCGGGTTCGACCACCGCGTCGAGATCCGGCCCGTCCAGTGCCTCTGTGATCGTGCCCCCCATCGCCATCACCGACGGCGCCTTGTCCTTCAGATCCAGCACAATCCGCTGCGCGGTCTTGGGGCCGACCCCTTTGGCCGCTTTCACCGCCGCCCAATCCCCCAGCGCAATCGCGCGGCTCACACCTTCGGGACCAAGCGCACTCAGGATCGCCAGCGAAACCTTGGCCCCCACTCCCTGTACCGAGGTCAGCAGGCGATGCCATTCCTTTTCCACCAGCGAGGTGAAGCCAAAGAGCTGCATCAGATCCTCGCGTACCAGCAGTTCCGTATAAAGCTGCACCGCCTCCCCCGCCGTGGGCAGGCTGGCCAGCGTCCGGTCCGAGCAGTAGACGATGTAGCCCACGCCGCGCACATCGATCATCACATGATCGGGCGCCCTGTAGTCGAGCCGGCCGGTCAGTTTGCCGATCATGCGCGTACCTCTTTCAGTTGCCGCTGGTTGCTGCCCCCGTAATAGGCGTGACAGATGGCGATCGCCAGTGCGTCTGCCGCATCCGCCCCCTTGGGGGCGCAGCCGGGCAATTGCAGCTTGACCATATGCAGCACTTGTTCCTTCTCGGCATGCCCCACCCCGACCACGGTCTTCTTGACGCGGTTGGGTGCATATTCGCCGGTGGGCAGTCCGGCCTTGGCCAGGGTCAGCAAGGCCACGCCGCGCGCCTGACCCAGCTTCAGCGTCCCGGCACCATCCTTGTTGACGAAGGTCTGCTCGATCGCGGCCTGATCCGGCTGATAGGCGGCTATGATCTCGGTGACCTGATTGTGCAGCGACAACAGCCGCTCTCCCAGATCATCACCGTCAGAGTGACACAGACCGTTGGCAACATGGCTGAGACGCGCGCCATTTGATTCGATGACGCCCCATCCAAGGGTCCTGAGCCCCGGATCGATCCCTAGTATTCGCATCTCACCGCCCGATCTGTCGTTGTGTTTTTTACGGATTGTAAACCCAGCTAGCACAAAACACGAACACAACCAATCGCTTTCCTGCGGCGGGCCGCGCTCTGGTTCCTCGATTGCACCCGTAGCAGACGGGCTAGCGCAGCCCAAAAGCGCCTGGAAACGACATCCCGAAATACGACGCCGACAGATTTCCGCGATTCACCGGAAACATGACGAAACCCCTTATTTACATACCTCAAAGCTATGCGAAAACTGCATGGGACACATGCAAAAATTGCGCTTGTGAGCCGCGAAAAGCGTCTCTATCTGCCGCTCATCGCACTGATGCGACAAACCTGAACTCGAATGAGAGAGAACGTGGATATGGCTGTACTCGACACCACCCGCACCGCCCAAGGCACCACCGGCCTGATCGGCCGTATCGGCGCTCTTGTGAATACGCTGATCGCCACCGTCGCCGTCTGGAATGACGCGCGCATGACCCGCAAGGCGCTTGGCGCGCTGTCCGACCGCGAGCTGTCCGACATCGGGCTCAACCGCGGCGATGTTGACAGCATCGGCATGGATTCCCCGCTGGTCTGAAACAGACGCCGGTCCGTGCGCGGGCCCCGGATGGATACAAACGCGACGCCGCCCATCGGAGAGGTTCCGGGGCGGCGTTTTTGTTCGCTGGCTCGACTGTCTTCGCTCGACCGTCTTCGACCGGGCGTCGTCCCGATCAGCGCAGATTCAGCGCAAATACGGAACCAGATGCGAGGCAATTGCGGTCGAAATCGGGTCGGCCTGCATCAGGAAGGCACCGCCCTGTTCCACCGCGGTGCCGCGGCTGAGTTTCTGCACACGTTCATCGTAGCTGCTGTAGCCAAGCGATGCGATCAGGAAGCCTTTGAATACCAGAATGGCTGTCAGGAACAAAATGAGGGAGCGCAGGGTGACCTTGGAGCGCACGACCTTGCGCGGCTCGACAACGATCAGCCCGTCTGCGCGCATCTTGGCTGTGTAGCCCTGGCTCATCTGCAAGCTCTTACGGTCCAGCCGACGGAGTCGGTGGCGAAACTCTGCGTGTTGGTCGCTCATTGCGAAACTCCGAACTGGCCCCCACCAGCGGATGGAAAGAAGTTAAGCTTGAATTGTGACCAAAGGAAGGCAGATCGCTAAAACTCTATTAAACTGGCCCGGTATCGCCGTTTACCTCTGCAAGATCAGCGTCGTCCACTCACCAATCTCTGCGCGTTGGACCAGATTGACCCCGTTTTGCGCATAAACGGCGATCACGTCATCGGCCTGATCGTTCAGGATACCGGACAGAATCGCATATCCGCCCGCACGCAGATGCGCCGCCATGTCCGGGGCAAGTGCCACCAGCGGACCTTTGAGGATATTGGCGAAGATCAAGTCATATGGCGCGCTTTCCTTCAGGGCCGGTGCATCGAAGCCTGCCGCCTCAAGACATTGCACCGCGCCCTTCATGCCGTTGGCGTCCATATTGGCCTCGGCCACATCAACTGCAACTTCGTCGATGTCACTTGCAAGAACCCGTGCCTGCGGCCAGACCCGCGCCGCCGCCATGGCAAGGACCGCCGTGCCACAGCCGATGTCCACGACCTTCTCACCTTCGAACCCCGTGCCGATCAGGTGATCCAGCGCCTTGAGGCAGCCCAGGGTGGTACCGTGATGGCCGGTGCCAAACGCCATCGCCGCCTCGATCAGCAAGGGAATCTTGTCCCCGGGCAGCTTGTCGGCATCGTGGCTGCCGTAGACAAAGAAACGGCCCGCCTCGACAGGCGCCAGTTCGCGACGCACATGCGCCACCCAGTCCGTCTCGGGGAGTTCCGAGACCGCAAAGGGTTTCGCCCCGTGCAGCGTCGCCAGCAGGGCCAGCCCCGCCTCGTCCGGAGCTTCGGTGAAATAGCCCCCCACTTCCCAGAGCCCCGAGTCATCCTCGACCTCGAAGACGCCGACCCCAGTCGGCTCCGGGTTGAGCCGCTCCATTGCCTCGCCCAGCGCCTCGGCCTGGGCTTTTCCGGTCAGCGTGGTGAGGGCGGTGAAGGTGGGCATGGAGGGTCTCCGAAAGAACTGGGCGCACAGGGCGCGGGCTGGATCAGCGCCTACGCGAGCCTTGCATGCAGGGTCAAGAGGCAGCAGGGGCTGCGCCCCCACCCCTTCAGGTTATTCTGCCGGTGCCGGGGCGGCAAACTTGGCAAAGATGGTCTCGTTTCCCGGCTCCGGGTGGCGCGGGATCATCAGCGACAGCGCCAGCGACACCAGCGCCATCAGGGCCGCCAGCCCAAAGACTGCCGCCGGAGAGGCCACCCACAGGAGCCCCAGCAAGACCGGCAGGAACACCGCCGCGATGTGGTTGATGGTAAAGGCCACCGCCGCCGTCGGCGCAATATCGGCCGGATCGGCGATCTTCTGGAAATAGGTTTTCAGGGCCAGCGCGAGCGCAAACAGGATGTGGTCCACCACATAGAGCGTCGCCGCCAGCACCACCCCCCAGCCGAACCAGTAGATGCCACCATAGAGGGCAAAGACGGTGGTGAGACCGACATATTCAAAGATCAGGGTACGGCGTTCCCCAAACCGGGACACAAACCGCCCCAGCATCGGCGCGGCGATCATATTGATGAGAAGGTTGATCAGATAGAGACCGGTGAGGTGATGCACCTCAAAGCCAAACCGCTCCACCATCATGAACCCCGCGAACACGACAAAGATCTGCCGCCGGGCGCCGGCCATGAACTGCAACGCGTAGTACAGCCAGTAGCGCCGCCGCAGCACCATCTTCTTGTTCTGCGGGGTCGGACCGTCGAACTGAGGGACCGCAAACAGGCAGAAGATGGCGACCACCGCCGTGAAACCGCCCGCCGCCAGATAAACGGCATTGTAGGTCAGGCCCAGCGGCTCCCACAGCAAAACGATCGCGCCGTAGACGACCAGCGTCGCGGCAGATCCCGTTGCCACCAGCCAGCCCAGCATCTGCGGGGCGCGTTCCTTGGACAACCACTGCAGTTGCAGCGACTGGGCCACGGTTTCGAAATAGTGAAAGCCGATCGAGCTCAGCACCGTGATTATCAAAATGCCTTGCAAGGTGGGAAACCACGCCGTCAGCGCGGTTGCCGCACCAAGCAGCGCCAGCGACAGAAGGCCCAGCACCTGCTCACGAATGAAGATGATCAGAAAGATCACGAGGAACGCAAGGAAACCGGGGATCTCGCGCACGGTGTGCAGCAGGCCGATGTCCGCGCCATCGAAATCCGCCACTTCGATCACGAAGTTGTTCAGCAACGCCGACCAGGTGTTGAAGGCGACGGGCATTGCGATCGCCATCAGAAACAGCAGCGTGATGGGACGGCGCCAGAACGGCAGCGACCGGGCCTGATCGAGGGACATGGGCGTATTCATGCCTTGGCTTTAGAGCGCTTTATTCGACAGGGCGAGTCAAGAATTGTACCAAATCACGCCAGTGAGCGCACAGATCCCCCTGCATTCCCGCAGGGCCATCCCCCGGTTCAGCGCCTCGCCGCCCGTTCGGTTCAGAGGAAGCTTTGCGGATCGATGTCCACATTCAGGCGCAGA
Source organism: Epibacterium sp. ABV4_022 (assembly GCF_056159345.1). NCBI lineage: Bacteria > Pseudomonadati > Pseudomonadota > Alphaproteobacteria > Rhodobacterales > Roseobacteraceae > Epibacterium > Epibacterium sp. ABV4_022. The sequence continues at coordinate 1,028,396 of NZ_JBSWVA010000001.1, read as the reverse complement.
TCCCCCTTGAGCTTGAACGGTGCGATCCAGCGGCGGATTGCGTCTTGCAACGGAGCGCCCTTGTCGGCCTTGACCAACAGACGCACGCGGTGCCGCCCGCGCACCCGTGCAATGGGCGCCGGCGCCGGGCCAAAGAGCTGTGCCCCCACCTGACGGAGCGGCCCATCGTTGCGCGCCAATGCGCCGCCGAGGTCAAACACCTGGGCCAGATCCGTGCCCGACAGGATCACCCCTGCCATACGCCCATAGGGGGGCACGCCTGCGGCCTGTCGCTGCTCCGCCTCGGCGCGCCAGAAGCTCTCTTCGTCACCGGACAGGATCGCGCGGATCACCGGGTGCTCTGGCTGAAAGCTCTGCATCAGTGCCTCGCCGCGTCGCTCCGCCCGCCCTGCGCGCCCTGCCACCTGCCGCATCAGCTGGAACGTGCGCTCCGCCGCGCGCAGGTCCGATCCCTGCAAACCAAGATCAGCGTCGATAACCCCGACCAGTGTCAGCAGCGGAAAGTTGTGCCCCTTTGCCACCAGTTGGGTGCCGAGGATGATATCCGCCTCACCGGCGGCGATTTCCTCGATCCGCTGCTTCAGCGCGCGGGCAGAGCCGAAGAGATCGGAACTCAGCACCGCGATGCGGGCCTCTGGAAACAGCACCGCTGCCTCTTCACCCAGCCGTTCGATGCCGGGGCCGACGGGGGCCATCTTGCCCTCCACCTTGCAGGAGGGGCATTCGGTCGGCACCGGCTTGGTCTCGCCACATTGGTGGCACATCAGACGTTTCATGAACCGGTGCTCGACCATGCGCGCATCACAGTTATCGCAAGCCACCTGCGTGCCGCAGGCCCGGCAGATCGTCACCGGCGCAAAGCCACGCCGGTTCAGGAACAAAAGGGACTGCTCGCCGCGTTCGATCCTGAGCTTCATCGCCTGCTTGAGCGTCGGCGATATCCAGGTTGAGGGCAGAAGGTCCTCGTTGCGCATATCGATCGCGCGCATTTCCGGCAGCACCGACTCGCCAAAGCGCGACGTCAGATCGAGGCGCTGGTATTTGCCCGCCTCCGCATTCGCCCATGTCTCCAGGCTCGGCGTGGCCGAGGCCAGCACCACCTGCGCCTGACAGAGCGACGCCCGCCAGACCGCCAGATCCCGCGCGTTATAGAGCACCCCCTCTTCTTGTTTGTATGAGGTGTCGTGTTCTTCATCGACGATGATCAGGCCGAGATCGCGAAACGGCAGATAGAGCGAGGACCGCGCGCCAATCACCAGCTGCGCGGCCCCCTGCCCCACCATCCGCCAGACCCGGCGCCGTTCGGTCATGGTGACGCCGGAATGCCACTCGGCTGGCACCGCACCAAACCGTGCTTCCACGCGCTTCAGGAATTCCGCCGTGAGCGCAATTTCAGGCAGCAGCACCAAGGCTTGCCGGCCTTTGCGCAGGCAGGCGGCTACAGCCTCAAGGTAAACCTCCGTCTTACCAGAGCCGGTGACACCCTTCAGGAGTGTTGTACCGTAGCGCCCCCCATTCACCCCGGCCTCAAGTGCGGCGGCGGCGGCGGCCTGATCGTCCGAGAGGGTCTTGCCCGGCAGTTCCGGATCCAGCGGCGGGAACGGCAGGTCGCGGGGGGCTTCTTCCTCGCGGATGGCGCCCTGTTTGACCAGCCCCTTGATCACCGAGCTGGTCACCCCGGCCAGCCCGGAGAGTTCAGACGCCGTAAACGCCGCACCGTCATATTCGTCCATCACGTCGAGCACCTTGGCTCGCGCATCGGTCATGCGGCCGGGTTCGCCCTCCCCGCGACGCAGGACCTTGCGCATCGAGGGTGGATCCGCCAGCCCCGGCGCCCGCGTTGCCAGCCGCAGCATCATCGACAACGGCGTCAGGGTGTATTGCGCCGCGCGCTCCAGAAAGCCACGCATCTCGGTGCGCATCGGGGCCAGATCCAGCACCCGGATCACAGATCGCAGCTTGGCCGCGTCGAAATCCCCGGCACCCGGCCCCCAGACCACGCCGATCACCTTGCGCGGCCCCAGCGGCACCTCGACAAAGGCCCCCAGAAAACAGCCTCCTTCGGGTGCGCGATAGTCCAGCAGCCGATCCAGCGGCTGCGCCGTCAGCACACCCACCCGCTCCCCTTGGGCAAAAAACTCCGGACTTTCGGCTTGCTGCGCCATTCCTCGCGTGACCCTGCTCTTTTTGTTGACCCAACGGTAGCCGCGGCCAGATGTTTACGCTAACATGCGCGCGAACGCGCCCGGGCTCGCTGCGAAATCTTTCGCACTTTTCGCGAGACCTCCTATCAGGTAAAGCCAAGGCGCACCGAGGCCAAGCCATCCAGAGGACCAAAGCCCATGAAATTCTTCGTAGACACCGCCGAAATCGAGGCCATTGCCGAGCTGAACGATCTTGGCATGGTCGACGGCGTCACCACCAACCCCTCCCTGATCAAGAAATCCGGCCGTGACATCATCGAAGTCACGAAGGAAATCTGCGATCTCGTCGATGGTCCGGTTTCCGCCGAAGTTACCGCCACCGATGCCGAAACCATGATCGCCGAGGGGCGCAAGCTCCTGGAGATCGCCGAGAACATCGCGGTCAAAGTGCCGCTGACCTGGGACGGTCTGAAGGCCTGCAAGACCCTGACCGACGAAGGTCACAAGGTCAATGTGACCCTGTGCTTCTCCGCCAATCAGGCGCTGCTGGCCGCCAAAGCGGGCGCGACCTTCATCTCCCCCTTCATCGGTCGCCTTGACGACATCAACCTCGACGGGATGGATCTGATCGAGGACATTCGCACGGTCTACGACAACTACGGCTTCCAGACCGAGATCCTCGCGGCGTCGATCCGCTCCGTGAACCACATCATCGACAGCGCCCGGATCGGGGCCGACGTGATCACGGCGCCGCCCGCCGTCATCAAATCCATGATCAACCACCCGCTGACCGACAAGGGCCTGTCGGCCTTTCTCGCGGACATCGAGGCGGCCGGGATCAAAATCCTCTGAACCGATCGACCATCGCAAGGTCGACACGGTGGCGCCCCGGCACAGGGGCGCCTTTTTTGTTCCGGTTCAGCAGGTTGCTGCCGACCCGAGGCCATTGGCCCGCAGCTCGGACGTTTTTGCGATTTTTCGCGCGCGCAGGCCTGAGCCTCATGTTATAGTGCTCAAAACCCGGTCAGAGGTTCGAACAAGACGATGAGCAGCACACCCGCCGAGCTGGACGACAGCCTGCGCCAGAAAATCATTGAAAAGCCCGATATGGTGCTGGACGACCCCAATGTGATGCGGGCGTTGGTGGCTGCGAACGAGCGTGCCATGGGCTCCAACATCGTGGACCTGCGTGGCATCGCGATGGAACGGCTGGAAACCCGGCTCGACCGTCTGGAGGACACGCATCGGTCGGTGATCGCCGCGGCCTATGAAAACCTCGCCGGAACCAACCAGATCCACCGGGCCGTCCTGCGCCTGCTGGACCCAGAGAGCTTTGCCGGGTTCATGGAAGTCCTGCGCGGCGACCTGCGGGATATCCTGCGTGTTGACGCTCTGGCCCTGATTCTCGAAACCACCCAGGAAGAAGCCGGCGCCGCGGTGGAGCGGGTTGGCGACGTGCTGAAGTTTACCGAGGCCGGTTTTGTCGAGACATATCTGTCTCAGGGACGCGGCTACGGCGGCGACCGCCCGGTGATCTTGCGTCAGGTGCGCTCCGGCCCCTCCCGGATCTATGGCGAACGCGCCGCGGACCTGCGCTCCGAGGCCTGCCTGCGGCTGGACCTGGGCGAAGGGCGCCTGCCTGGCCTTTTGGTCTTTGGCGCAGAGGATCCGCATCAGTTCACCCCGCAACACGGCACCGACCTGTTGACGTTCTTCGGCGGGGTGTTCGAGCGCTGCATGCGCCGCTGGCTGTCTTGAGCGCGGCGGACCCAACCCTGATCTCTCCGGCGGCGCGGGATGCGCTGCAATCCTGGCTGGATGGGTTGGGCGCGCTTGAGGGGGCGGCAGAGAACACGCGCGCCGCCTATCGCGGCGATGTGGTGGATTTCCTCGCCTTCATGAGCCTGCATTTCGGCAGTCCGCAGGGCCTCGGTGCCCTGCAACGGATCACCACCGCCGACATGCGCGCCTGGATGGCCTCGACACGCAGCACCGGCACGGGGGCACGGTCGCTCGCGCGCAAACTTTCTGCAGTGAAGAAATTCTACGGCTGGCTGGCCAAACGCGAGGGGTTTGAGCCCACGGCTGTTCTGTCGACCCGTGCGCCCAAATTCCAGAAGAAGCTCCCCCGCCCCCTGGATAAGGACGCCGCGCGCGCAATGATTGCCACGGTCGAGCTGCAGTCCCAGAAAAACTGGGTTGCCGCGCGCGATGTGGCGGTTGTGACCCTGCTCTACGGCTGCGGGCTGCGGATCTCGGAGGCATTGGGCCTGCTCGGACGGGATGCACCGCTGCCGGCGACGCTTCGGATCACCGGCAAGGGCGGCAAGGAACGAGTGGTTCCCGTCCTGCCCGCCGCGCAGCAGGCGGTGGAGCGCTATCTGCAGCTCTGTCCGCATCCCAAGGAGAATGACCTGCCACTGTTTCGCGGCGTCCGCGGCGGCCCGCTGCATGCGCGAATGGTTCAAGGGGCCGTTGCCGATGCCCGCCGTCAACTGGGGCTGCCGGCCACGGCCACCCCCCATGCCATGCGCCACAGTTTCGCGACACACCTGCTTGAAGCGGGCGGTGATCTGCGCGCCATCCAAGAGCTGCTCGGCCATGCCTCCCTCTCGACCACACAGGCCTACACGGCGGTCGATACCGCCCATCTGATGGAAGTCTACACCCGCGCGCACCCAAAGGCCTGACGCCCCGCCTCGCGCGGGCGTCTGCCTTGACGAGGATCTGCCCTGAATTCCTGGCAATCTGTCCTCGACGCAGCCCTTTCGCCCGGTTGCGGGTTGCAGCCCGCCCGGAAATTCGTCATCACAGGCGAATGTCGATTGAACTCCGTGCCCTGTCCGTCCATCTCCTCACCGCAACCGGCGCCGTCTTTGCCATGCTGGCCATGCTCGCCGCCGTGGATGCGAAATGGGATCTTATGTATCTCTGGCTTGTGGTGGCCTTTGCGGTGGACGGTGTCGATGGCCCGCTGGCGCGCCACTATGATGTCAAACAGAACGCACCCCAATTCGACGGGGTGCTCCTCGACCTCATCATCGACTATCTGACCTATGTGTTCATCCCGGCCTTTGCGCTGTTCAAATCCGATCTCATGTCGGGCTGGACCGGCTGGGCGGCCATCATCGTGATCACCTTCACCAGTGCGATGTACTTTGCCGACACCCGGATGAAGACCAAGGACAATTCCTTTTCCGGTTTTCCGGGGTGCTGGAACATGCTGGTGCTGGTCATCTTCGCGCTGGAGCCCAATCACTGGATCAGCCTCGTCCTGGTGGCTGTACTCTCTGCAACCCAGTTCATGCCGCTGAAATTCATCCACCCGGTGCGCACCGAACGCTGGCGCCGGATCTCCTTGCCGATCGCGCTGGTGTGGACTGCACTGGCGGGGTGGACGGCCTGGGTTGAGTTTGCGCCCGGAGCCGTGGTCAACACCGCACTGCTGCTCACCTCCGTCTACTTGCTTCTGGTTGGCGTGGCACAGCAGATCGTCCCTGATCGATCCTGAAACATCGCCAGAGGATTGCGTGCCCGCGCATTGCGTCACACGGGCATCTCCCTCGGCGTACGCAGCATCTGCTGGCTGTTTTTATTCCGTTTTAGCGATATCACCGCGCGGTTTCGCGGATAATTTAGGAAAGCATTAAGCACAACTTCTGAAAATACTAGGCAACTTATTATAGTCCCAGTGCCCAGGTTCAGGAGCCCTTGCCATGTCCTCGCAGCAGGAAAACACAGCGCCGCCGCTACCGGTGCCCATCACCGCAGCCCGCTACAAGGCAGCCAGCACTTCGGCCCATACCAGACAGCAACTGGCGCGGGCGATGGCAAATCTGCAGCAGGCGGCCGCCAACGCCGTCTTCCCACGCGCGGTTGAAACCGATGATGGAGCAGAAGCACCAACCACCAGCCCCCAAGCGCGTGCCCGTCGGGGCAACTTGGAGCTCAGTCTGATGTCGCAGCCGGACCGGCCCGCAACCAGTTGCCGCGAGGCAAGCCGCTTGTACACTGGTGCCAAATCCATCTTCTGATACGGATCTCGACAAGGACCGCCCCGACGCTCCGCTCGGCGCGCGCCAGATCCCGCCAACATGCTGGCACGCTCCAAGTGGCCCCGGCGACCCTATCCCGAAGTATGTCATAAATATCGATCGTTGCTCTGCGCCTACCTGAATGAGGTGTCGCATAGATCAATACGCGGATGCGCTCCTAACACATTTGTCTAAAATTCAGCTCAAATGTGGGACAATGGAGCACAAGAATGAATACGACTGCTATGGATCTGGGCGTGTATCGCATGATGCAAGGTCACCTGAATGGATTTGCGAATCACAACGCGGTGCAGACAAATCACGAGATCACTCAGGCTCTCACGGCTCCGATCAGTTCCGGAAGCACTCAGGGAATGGCCTTTGCTCTGCAACGCGAACAGGCGCTTACCGGAACACCCTCCCCCCAAGAAACGCCCCCCTACGAGCCCGTACTGGAGGTTCGCGATGCCATCTCCTCGGGCGACATCACGCAAATCAACGCCAACAGCATCGATATGTCCCGTTACATTCAGGGCGTCATGTCCGGCAATGTCGAGGGCCCGGTTCCGATGAGCGCCCTCCTGGCCCGTGAAAATTATGAACGTGCGATGGGTATCCTTTCCTGAGGTCTCAGCGCCCCTGAAGCCCCCCGGGGTCGGCCTTAGACATCATCAAAACATCACGCCGACACTCACCGTGGCCTGTATATTCCAGGCAGGTCACGTGAACGTCGCATATACGCAAATCGATCTGTATTTGAATAAACAGCGCAAGGCGATGAAATCAATGGAGAAATACCGACACCATCGCCGGAGACCAAAAAGCTTAAACATTTATCCACCCTCACAAATGCGAAGACGCGCATGCTAATATGAGGTCGAGTTTTCCTGAGAGTCATGAGACTCGTCACATCTGTGGAAAGGAATGCAACATGACCCCAGCGATGCGTGCCTACTCCGGCGCCCCCGTGAATGTTCCCGACATCACGGTATATACGCAAACCGATACGATGGCCCTGAATGCGGATGCAGACGGGGCAACAGGTGCGGAGTTTGCCAACAGTCGTCTTGCCAGCTTCTTAAGCGATGACCCGGCGCCGCGTGACCGCGACCTTGACTCCCTGTTCAGCAGCGACAGGCTGTCCCCCTATGATGGGCTTCCCGCAACACCATCGGCAGACAATGCCATCCGCGCCGAAGTTCCTCCCGCCCCGGCGCCCGAGGCGATGGACCCGATCACATTGCCTCCGCTCGAAAGCTTGCTGAACGCACAAATGACGCAACCGCTCAGGGGAGATGCGCCTGATACGACCTTCCGGGGTATGTCATCTGGCAGCTTTGCTCAGGAGATGTACACGAATACCCAGGACGTTCTGTCCCGGATAGCCTCCTAGCCCGTGGTCGCCGTCGAGTTTGAGTAACGCTCCGTTTCCTCGCCTGTTCTGTCCGATCTAGGTGTTTCGTCCCTGCGTGTGGTCAATGCAGCCGAGTGGCGGGCGGCGCAGCGCGGTCGCCCTGCCTACAGCAAGCAATGCAATGTCCTCATCGGTCAATTTGTTGCAACGCTAAGCGGATAGTCCACATTCAGCGACAACGCCGGTATTTGTGGACGTTGCTGGCCTTCTGTAAGTTCGGGGACCCGCGAGGATGTAAACAACACCAGTTCCTGCAAGGAGTTAAACCCGTTGCGATCCCCGACACGGTTGTCTGCCAGCCCGCGCAAGCCCTCGAGCAGCGCCGCCGTAAAGGCACCGTGACCACCGCCAAAGCTATCGTCCTCAAAGCTCAACTCCGATCCGGAGGAAGACGCAAACACCACAGCCCCAGTGCCTTTGGTGAGGTTTTGCACCGCATCATCGGCCACCACGCGGTTACCCCCGGCACCAGAGTGGCAAATATCGAGAAGCATCAGCGCATTCTGGTTGAGCGGCCGGTTTTCCAGATAGTCCCGGAAACGATCAACGCTCATGCCGGTGTAGGGTTTGGCCAGATCGCCCTCATGGGTCATGAAGTAAAGCTCTTGTTCCTCGTCGACCACGCCATGTCCGGCAAGGAACAGCACAACCACATCGTCATCCGCCGACTGGTCGAGAAACTCGTTCATCTGGATGCGAACATTGCGCTCTGTGGCCTCTGCATCGGTCAGAACCTTGGTCTCGACCCGGTTAAACAGCTTGCCCTCCTGCGCCTCCATCAGCTTTGCCAGTTCCGTTGCATCACGGTCGGCAAAGTTTAGGTTCTGACTGGACCGCTCGTAATCGGACACCCCAACCCCAAAGAACCACAGCGTCTGGCCGGAAGGTTTCTCATCCGGGGCCTCGCCGCCTTCGCGGATAATCTCCAGCGTCTGGGTCTGGATGCGCGCATCGCGCCACACCAATGATGCCTCAATGACGTTGCGCCCCGGATTAAGGTCAAACCGGCGACTGAAGCCCACGGTTTCCTGCCCGTCGAAAAACGCCTCTTCCTCAAAGCCGCGCGATTTCAGCACCCGGCGCCCGTTGAGCGTATATTCGATCTCAGGATCGGCCAGATCGGCGTTGTCCTTCAGCACTTCCAACTCCACCACATAGGTTTCGTCTTGGGTGCTGCTGCGTTGGGGCGAAATCAGGCGCACCGCATAGGGCGCTTCAAAAACGTCCGCATCCACATCCACGCCATCATCCGGCAGTGCTTCCCCACGTGCGATGGCGTCCAGAAGATTGCGGATCAGGCCCGGACGCTCATAGTTCTCGGCCAGCGCCGAGAAGGGCAGGTAGTTGTCGCCCAGCGACCAATAGACACCCTCTGTCCCCTGCAAGGACGCTGTGTAGCGCCCGTCGGGGGTATACGCGATCCATTCGCCATCCTTGCGGGGCGCAATGGTCAGCGCCTGCTCCATCCGGTTCAAATCAATAAAGATCAGTTCGTTACCGGTGGTGAGACCAACCGCCAGATTGCGCTCTGCGTGGGCCTCCAGATAGCGCAGGTTGTGCGGGAAGGTCAGTTCTTTGCCATCCAGCGTGACGTGATCCCAGAACCACTCCAGCGTGCGACCATCCGCAAGCTCGACCTCATAGTTCGGACTGGGTGTTTCACGCCCGGTGTTTTTGCCATTGCTGGGATCGTGCAGATACCACCGCCCCTTGCCGCGAAATTTGAGCACATCGCCCCCCTCGGCCCAGTCCATCTGGAAAAAGCGATCCTCGGCCTGAAACGTCGTCACCTCACGGTTGGCTGGCCCATCATAGATGGTCACGACGCGACCATCGGTCGCCCCCTGTTTGAACCCGGCCATCCAGGAGGACGTCACCGCCACCATGCCATTGTCCGCAAGGCGCGCAAACACGCGTGGATCATAGATGTCATTGAACCGGACAGGTTCGGACACGATGTCAAAGCTCTTTTGCATCACGACATTCAGCGTCGCCTTTTCGATCATATAGATCGTGGAGCGCGGCGACTGAAACGGCCCCTCGCCCTGCGGTACCGTGCCCACCACAATATGCGTGTCGTTCTCTTGCACGCTGTAGGGTTTGCCGTCGATCTGCTTGATCACTTCACTGCGGAAGGTGGTGGTGTCGAACTTCAGCATCTGCCCATCTTCGTCAAAGGTGAACAGAACCGAGCCATCCTGATTGAGCGGCCTCCAGGTCTGGTAAACCTCCCCCTCGATCCGGTGCACCCTGCGGCCCGTCTTGATGTTCCATACGCTGGTGCCGGCACTGTCGCGCGACATCACCAGATCCTGCGAGGGCACCATGGTCAGCCCACGGCCCTTATATGCGGCCCCGTCCTTGCGCTGATCGACGCTCAGGTCACGGGTATCAAGATAGACAATCTGGTCATCCATCGCCGTTATGTAATGCCCACCATCCGGTGTGAACCCACCATAGAGGATCTTTTCCGGGTCCCCCTGAAGCTGCGCGGTCACATTGAGGCTCGGCACCTCCACCAGCGCCAGACGGGTGTTATTTGTGAATGTATCGGCGATCATCACCTTGGATTCCGTGGGATGGGCGATCAGCTTAAACGTCATCGCAGGCATCCGCTTGCGTGCAATCTCGCGCCAGTCCGAGGTGGTCCAGACGATCAGCTCATAGCTGTTGTTCATCCCCACCAGATACTTACCGTCAGGTGTATTGGCGAAGCCATGCAGCCAGCCGGTATTGCGCAGCGACCCCACCGGTTGCAGCGATTTGGCATCCCGCACCACCGCATGCGCGGTACGCGGCGATTTGGTCACGATATGCGCCCCATCCCCCGACCAGACGATCTGCTCCGAGCCGCGAATGGTGCCCATCTTGGTCACGCCGCGAAACTTGCGCGTTGCCATGTCATAGACCTTCAGGAAACCGGTCCGATCGCTATAGGCCACCGCATCCGAGAAGGGCGACCAAGAGATCTCGTCGATCTCGATCGAGTTGGGCAACTGGCTGTGCATCAGCCCGGTACGCATGTCGTAGATATAAAGCAGATTATCCGTGACACCGGTGACCCCCACAAAGGAGGATTTCACCGCAATATAGCGACCATTGGGCGAAATTACCCGCGAGTTGCCCCCGATGGGCAGTTGATGAACCCGCAGCATCCGTTCCAGATCCCAGACCTGTGCGGGCGTGTTGCCGGTCACCGCATAGCGGCCATCCGGGCTCAGCGTCAGCGAATGTGCGTCCAGCCAGCCCGAGGTTGAGATCTGCGGCGCAGAGATATTGCCATAGGGGCGGATTTCGACCCGGCGGTTGGTCTGCTTGCCACGGTCGGTGGCATTGGTCGCCAGCGGTATGCGCGAGCCATAGCCCACGGTTTGCAGGCGCTCCGGCGCAATGCCTGCGCTCTCGACAAAATACTGCTCTACCGATTTGGCACGCGCATCGCTCAGCGGCAGATTGACCTTGTCGCTGCCGGTAATGTCGGTGTGACCTTCAATCAGGAACACATAGTTTTCAGCGCCCAGCGCCTTGAGCGCATCTGCCGCCTGCTGCAGCACACCCAGACCCGCCTCGCGGATGTCGGCCTTGCCGGTGGCGAATTCCACCGTCACCCGCAAACTGTCCCCAAAGCGCTGTTCCCAATCCTTGAGAAAGGGATTTTCCGCAAAGAAGCGTTCGCGCTGGCCTTGCAGGCGCAGCGCATTGCGAATGCGGTTTTCCCGCCCCGCGATCCAGTTTTCCGAAAAACCGCCATACTCTTTGGCGCGTTGCAGCAGGCGGTTGGCCTGCTCAAAATCGCGCGCATGAACACGGTTGTCGACGTAATCGCCCAGAATATTGCGATAGGCGGTGCCGTTTACCGTCGGCAGGTATTTTTCAAACACCGGCACCGCGCGGTCATATAGCGCAGCCTCTTTGGCGAACCGGGCATATTGGTTGATCGCATTATCAAGCTGGCCCTGAGTGGGGGCCATCGCGATTGCGCGAGCCCCGTAATCTTCGGCCTTCTGAGGATCGAACTTGAACTCGCTCCACGCCCAGTTCGCTGCGATCAGCACATGATAATTGTTCGGAAAATCGCGCAAACCCTGATTGAGGACCGCAATCGCGCCCTCAAAATCATCATTGCCGATAGAGCCAAAGGCATCATGCGCCGCCTCTGGCGACGGGTTCATCTCATAGGCCGCGCGGAAAATCGGATGCGCCTCGCGGTGCATCTTGAAATCATCCCACAGGATTTTGCCGATATGGCGCAGCGCCGCGTCATTGCGGTTGTCATTGGCCCAATCAATTGCCTCGCGAATGGCATTGAAACGCGTATTGCGGTCTGCGCGTTGGGCGCTCAGAATCCGCAACCGATTATCAAGCCACGCCGTCAGAGCGCTAACGTTGGTGGAGCGATCCAGCGCCTGTTTAAAATAGCGGTCCGCCGTGCTGCGGTCTCCCTTGGTGCGCGCCATCACCCCGCGCACATAATCATACACCCAATCCTGCGCCGGACCGGTCGGCGCGTAGCTGTCGAACCACTCGTTTGCGGCGGCCTCACCTTCCCGGTTCTTCAGGTTGAAATAGGCGTATTGCACAAAAAATGCGTGGTGAGGCCAGGCTTTGGCCCCTTGCAGATAGTAGTCAAACGCCTCGTCGTACCGCTTTTGGCGTTCCAGATTGTAGCCGAGATTGGTAAAGCCAAGACCAAGCGAAGGGTCGCGCTTGATGCCTTCCCTATAAAGCTGCTCAACCTCTTTCAGATCACCGCCGCTTTGATCAAGCACCCAGGCGCGCGCCACATATCCCGCGGGCGTATTGGGGTGTTTTTCGGCAATCCAGCCCCGGATCTGAGAGCGCAGCGCGCCGCTGTTGCGCGACACCGACAGCTCAATCAGATCGCCAAGGTCCTTGCCTTCGCAGTATCGACATTCCAGCGCCTGCGCAGAGGCCCCCCATGCCAGCGATAGAAAACAAATTACTCGAAGTATGGCGGTTCGGATCACGGAACGTCTCCTGCAAGGATCAGTTGAAAGTCAGGCTGAATTGGAATGTGCGGCGCGCAGTGTTACCTGCCGCATCTCGGGTCTCGATGCTGATCGGGTGCGGCCCCGGCCCCTCGGGCAGTTCGATCTCTGCCCGGAATGGCCCGCGCGAGGAATAGCGGCTGCTCAGCGCTCCCTCGACCTTGAGGGATGCAATCTCGCTTTGGTCCTGCGCCATGCCCTCTAGGCGGAACAGGCGGCTTGGCACCGGGATCACCGCGTCATCGCTGTCAAACGCCTCTGGCGCGGGATCCGTCAGCACAATGAGCGGCGCGGCGCTGTCGCCCTTGGCTGGATCTGGCGCGACATGATCGATGCTCAGAACCACCGCCGCCACATCGGCATCACCGCTGTCGGCCTCAAAGCCAATCCCAGAAGCCAGCAGCTCCATTTCATCCTGTGGCACCAGCCGGTTGCCCAAGGCACTGCGCAGCCGTGCAGACACACTGCCCGAGGCACGCGCCATCCGCGCGGCCACCGCCTGCGCATCCAGCGGCTCTTGGGTGTACAAAAGCACGTAATAATCGGTGCCAACCGTGTCATTCAGCCGGGTGAAATGCTGCTCTGTCGGCCCCGGCAACAACAGTGTGCTGCCGCTATGCGTATAAGGCGTCACCCGATCTCCGCGCGGAAACAGGGTCACATAGTCACCACTTGCATCGCCCCCGATCACATAAAGCGCACCGTTGAACTGGCTGGAGGCCTCTACCCGGAATCGTGTCCCCGAAGGCAGGGATTGGCGCAGCCGATAGCCGTCATTCGTGCGCGTCACATCCAGCGCGTCGCCCGAAATATGCAGCACCCGCGCGCTGCCGCCCATGTCCACCACGCGAGGCGGCGGTGGCGGATCAGGTGGCAGCACCTCATAGCCTTCATAAACAAAGGCGTTGAAATCCTCATAGGAGATCCAGAAAAACCCGCGATTGCCCCAACCGCTGCTCCATGAGTTCACCACCTCAAACGCGCCGCCCCCGCGCGTGTCGTCATAGCCGATCACGGTCATCGCATGGGCGCCCAGCGTGTTGCTGCGCAGTTCATTCCACTCGGTCGAGGACGGCTGCCATGTGCCACTGCCGCTATGGCGCATAAAGCCCTCGCCCACCCCCATCACGATTACCACCGGGTTGCCGTTGGCCAAGGCCCGGCGAGTGGCGACGTGTTTGTTGCGCCCCGAACCTCCCCAAAGCCGGGAATATCCCTTGATGCGAAAGGCGCTCGCCTTGTCGCGCACGCTGGAGGAGGGCTGCGCCGTGCAGGAATATTCATCATAGGGAAAATCGCTCAGCAACGACACGCCCTGACGCTGCATCAATGTCAGCGCCTCCGCCACATAAGAGCCATTACAGCCCGGCTGGTGGATCTGGTTGAACACATAGGCGGGCGACAGGATCATGCTGCTCAATTGTGTGGAATTGTCGACGCCCAGATCTTTGGCGGTCAATAGAGTGCGTGCTGCATAGGCTGTAGCCCAGCCCACGCAGCTGCCTTGCTGCCCTTGGTCGCCAACAGGTGGGACAAACCGTTTGAGTGACATCGAAGCCGGTGCGCTGAGATAATCCCCGCGCGCCAATGGCGCTGATTTTGGTACTGCACCATAGATCTCAGGGTCAGAAATCGCTCCGAGACTGTAGTCTTGCGCCCCCACAGGAAGGGCGCAGCTAACAGCCAGCACCATCGCCGAAGCCCGCACTCCTGCAAAACATTTTCGAGCGATACTGATAGAAATCAAGGAATGCCCCTCGTTCCAAGTTGAGTAGGTTCTAAACGCGAATAAGGAGGCACCCAGTCCTCACGCAATAGCGGATTACTGCGCGACCAAGAGGTTCTGTTGGTATATAGGCTTGGCGGTGCCGAGGTCGCCAAGAAACAATTGCCATCACCTACCTAAGGTGGCTGTTGTTTGAACAAAAAACCAAGTGTTTCTACCTCATTGATATATTCACCCCCGCCGATGCTCATATTCTCGCTTCTGCATTTCAACAGGTCAACTGGCATTGTTGCGGAACTTCCTCTCGAGGCCAGGTCCCCTGCTTACCCCTCCGAACTTAGGCGACGCGGACGACCTCGACGGTGCCGAGTGCCATGCGGATATGGATTTTTGCGGTTTGGAGGTCCGGGTCTCTTGCGTCACTGACCAGCACCAGGTTTGCCGGAGGCTTCAACTCCTGAGTAGGATGAAGCAACAATGAGCAAGACAACAAACAAATATTCTCCTGAGGTCCGCGAGTGCGTGGTGCGACTGGTGCTGGACAACCAAGGCCAGCACAGTTTCCGCTTGCAGGCGATCATGTCGATCTCCGCAACGATCAGCTGACGGACTTTACCGGTTGATCGACACGGTTGTGTTGAGCTGGGACGCCTAGGAGCACGACGCGCTTACGGTTCGCGGCAAGCTGTTGGGATTGTTGAGTACTGCGGACAGCAAGAAGGCCGCTCGTCTTTTGACTGCGGCCTTTGTTTATTAGTATTGGTTGCGGGAGTAGGATTTGAACCTACGACCTTCAGGTTATGAGCCTGACGAGCTACCTGGCTGCTCCATCCCGCGGTGTTTGTTTTTGTGTTTTGTTTAGAGAGGATTTTGTTTTTGGGGTGATTATTAGGTTTGGCGGTGCCCTACTCTCCCACGCCTTAAGACGCAGTACCATCGGCGCAACAGCGCTTAACTTCCGGGTTCGGGAAGGGACCGGGTGTTTCGCTTGTGCTCTGGCCACCAAACCGAATAATCATCCCATAATCTTCGATCCTGAGGAGGTTATTCGGTCGGCTGTGAGAGACTTGAGTATCAAGTCTCGTAAGCCTCCGGATGGCTTGCCGGTTTATGGCGCACTCCAGGATCGAGATCATCAACGTGTTGATCGTCCTTTTCAGGAGATCAACGGGTTGACGATTTTATCATCAACGTGTTGTCCAAGTTTATTGTATGCGTTTTTGGTTTTGGCTGTCTTTTACTGGATCAGATCAAGCCAATCGGGCGATTAGTACCGGTCAACTGAACGCCTTGCAGCGCTTACATCTCCGGCCTATTGACGTGGTGGTCTTCCACGGCCCTCAGGGATACCTTGTTTTGAGGGGGGCTTCCCGCTTAGATGCCTTCAGCGGTTATCCTTTCCGATCATAGCTACCCTGCACTACCGTTGGCACGATAACAGGTCCACCAGTGGATCGTTCACCCCGGTCCTCTCGTACTAGGGGCAACTCCTCTCAAGTATCCTACACCCACGGCAGATAGGGACCGAACTGTCTCACGACGTTCTAAACCCAGCTCACGTACCTCTTTAAACGGCGAACAGCCGTACCCTTGGGACCTGCTCCAGCCCCAGGATGAGATGAGCCGACATCGAGGTGCCAAACACTGCCGTCGATATGGACTCTTGGGCAGTATCAGCCTGTTATCCCCGGCGTACCTTTTATCCGTTGAGCGATGGCCCTTCCACTCGGGACCACCGGATCACTATGGCCGACTTTCGTCTCTGCTCGACTTGTCAGTCTCGCAGTCAGGCAGGCTTTTGCCATTGCACTCAACGAGCGATTTCCGACCGCTCTGAGCCCACCTTCGCGCGCCTCCGTTACGCTTTAGGAGGCGACCGCCCCAGTCAAACTACCCGCCACGCAGGGTCCCGGATCCCGTTGAGGGACCGCGGTTAGACATCAAGAGTGCGAAGGGTGGTATCTCAAGGTTGGCTCCACTGATACTTGCGTTTCAGTTTCGATGCCTACCACCTATCCTGCACATCACAATCCTGATGCCAGTGCGAAGCTGTAGTAAAGGTGCACGGGGTCTTTCCGTCTAACCGCGGGAAGCCTGCATCTTGACAGGCAATTCAATTTCGCTGAGTCGATGTTGGAGACAGCGGGGAAGTCGTTACGCCATTCGTGCAGGTCGGAACTTACCCGACAAGGAATTTCGCTACCTTAGGACCGTTATAGTTACGGCCGCCGTTTACCTGGGCTTCAATTCGGAGCTCTCACCCCTCCTTTTAACCTTCAGGCACCGGGCAGGCGTCAGACCCTATACGTCGTCTTGCGACTTCGCAGAGCCCTGTGTTTTTAATAAACAGTCGCCACCCCCTGGTTTGTGCCCCCGGATCCAAGTTGCCTTGAACCCGGGCCTCCTTCTCGCGAACTTACGGAGGTATTTTGCCGAGTTCCTTCAACATCGTTCTCTCAAGCGCCTTGGTATTCTCTACCAGTCCACCTGTGTCGGTTTAGGGTACGGTCTGATGGAGGGCTATTTCCAGGGACTGCTCAGCAGCCTGCTCAATCCGATAAGAGCAAACTACCTTCGCAATCCGTCACATCCTCCTGGCCCAGGAATATTAACCTGGTTCCCATCGCCTACGCCTTTCGGCCTCGGCTTAGGGGCCGGCTTACCCTGCTCAGATTAGCTTTAAGCAGGAACCCTTGGACTTTCGGCGAGAGTGTCTCTCACACTCTTTGTCGCTACTCATGTCATCATTCTCGCTAGTGATCTCTCCACGGGATCGCTCACGCGCCCGCTTCATCGAAAGAACTGTTCCTCCAATACGCCCGAAGGCGTTAAGGAGGAGCTGTTCTATGTCACACTACGCTCTGCTACCATGCACTATGTGCATCCTCGGCTTCGGCTCATGGCTTGAGCCCCGTTACATCTTCGCCGCAGGACGTCTTATTTAGACCAGTGAGCTGTTACGCTATCTTTAAAGGATGGCTGCTTCTAAGCCAACCTCCTGGTTGTTTTGGACATCCCACCTGCTTTCCCACTTAGCCATGAATTAGGGGCCTTAGCCGGAGGTCAGGGTTGTTTCCCTCTCCACTACGGACGTTAGCATCCGCAGTGTGTCTGCCATCTAGTACTCCCGGGTATTCGGAGTTTGGTTAGGATCAGTAAGCCTGTGGGGCCCCATTACCCATCCAGTGCTCTACCCCCCGGGGTATTCGGATGACGCTCTACCTAAATAGATTTCGCAGAGAACCAGCTATCTCCGAGTTTGATTGGCCTTTCACCCCTAGGCACAACTCATCCCGACCTTTTTCAACAGGTGTGGGTTCGGACCTCCAGTGCGTGTTACCGCACCTTCATCCTGGTCATGCCTAGATCACTCGGTTTCGGGTCTGATCCCACGAACTCATGCGCCCTATTAAGACTCGCTTTCGCTGCGCCTACACCTAACGGCTTAAGCTTGCTCGTAAGACCAAGTCGATGACCCATTATACAAAAGGTACGCTGTCAGCTCGCAAGGAGCCTCCAACTGATTGTAGGCGTTCGGTTTCAGGTACTGTTTCACTCCCCTCGTCGGGGTGCTTTTCACCTTTCCCTCACGGTACTGGTTCGCTATCGGTCAGTAAGGAGTACTTAGCCTTCGGAGGTGGTCCTCCGATCTTCAGACAGGATTTCACGTGTCCCGCCCTACTTAATACGTCCCTCAGAGCTTCCTATACGGGGCTGTCACCCGCTCTGGCTGTGCTTCCCAACACATTCTAGTCACTCATCAGGCTCGGCTGGTTCCCGTTCGCTCGCCGCTACTAGGGAAGTCTCTATTGATGTCCTTTCCTCCGGGTACTTAGATGTTTCAGTTCCCCGGGTTTGCTCTTAAAACCCTATGTATTCAGGTAATAAGTACCTGATTAAGCCAGATATAAGCAGCACCGAAGTGCTATTATATCAAACTTTCAGGTGGGTTCCCCCATTCGGAAATCCATGTATCAAAGCCTATTCTCGGCTCCACATGGCTTATCGCAGAGTATCACGTCCTTCATCGCCTCTTACTGCCAAGGCATCCACCAAACGCCCTTCTCGC
>NZ_JBSWVA010000001.1:412500-1007500 GCF_056159345.1 Epibacterium sp. ABV4_022 | reverse complement strand
GTGCTTGGTTTCAAAAGAAACCGAAGCCGAACAAGACAGTGAAGCTGACACTCCATCATCGAACTTGCGTTCTAAGAGCGTTGATATACAGACGTTGATCCATCGAAATGAACCAAACCGCCCACATATCTCTTCAGTCATCCAACAATGTCAAAGAGCAAACATCCAAGACCCAAAAGCAGACCGTCGCGCAAATCTTGCAGCGCCACCGCCTACATCCAACCAAGAATGCCCCAGTCTCTCCTGAGCGTCACAACCGTCTTTCCGATCCGTCAGCAGCGTCGCCGCCGCGCCCCGTAGCGCCTCAGCGCCGCCGGTGAAGGGGGTTCTAAGCATAACCTCAGAGGCCCGCAACCCCTTTTTTGCAAAACTGTCATTTTTTCACCCAAAATCAACAAAACAACATGTTTTCATGCAGTTACAAGACGTTTGAAGTGATGCCAGCATTGAGGATTTTACTCACCCTCCCCAAGCTTAATGGTTTGCCGTGAGATGAATCATGAAGCCATGTCTATATGTTGCGGTCGAAGCTCTGGCACGCACCAGAGGGATGCGGAAACGACGACTCGAGTCGCCTACCTGCCCGCCAGGCATTCGCCCTATAGGTCGATTTCCAGCACCCCGTCGGGGTCCGCTGCACGAGATTGGCACAAGACTATCGCATCGCGCCGTTGCGCTATGGACAGAACGAAGTCGCGGTGCTCTGCCTCTCCGGCCAGCAATCCGCATTTGCAGACACCGCAGATACCGTCAGCACATTTCACATCTACATGGATGCCCTGCTCGGCCAATGCATCCGTGGCGGTTTGCTCCGCACTCACATGGATATCGCGACCAGAGCGCGCCAGTCTCAAGACAAAGGGATGATTTTCATACTCAGGCTGCTCCGGCACAGAGAAATACTCCAGGTGCCTTGCGTCCTCCGGAAAACCGGCAGCCTCGGCCGCTGTCATGACAGCTTCCATATAAGGCGCGGCCCCGCAGGTGTAGACGTGCCAGCCCGGCTGATACCCCGACAGGATCTGGTCAAAGGCTGCCCGCGTCCCTTCTTGTGATATATGGAGGTGGACCTTGGACGCCCAAGGCATCTGGGCGAGATCATCAAGGTAGCCGCCCTGCTCCCGCGACTTGATCGAATAGTGGAACTCAAACTCCGCGCCCAATGCATGCAAGCGGTGCGCCATGGCGATCATTGGGGTGACCCCAATCCCGCCCCCCATCAAAAAAGTCTTTCTGGCGCTTTCATCGAGCGGAAAGTGATTGATCGGGCGAGAGATGAAAATCCGGCGCCCTTCCGAGAAGATCCTGTGCAAGAGCTTTGAGCCGCCACGCCCGGCCTCTTCTCGCAACACGCCGATCTGGTAATGCGAGCGATCCGCCGGATTGCCCGACATGGAATACTGACGCAGAAACTCTGGGGCGACGACGATATCGAGATGCGCTCCGGCGCTCCACTCCGGCAGATCGGAGCCATCGGCAGCACGGAACTCGTATTTTGTGACTCCTGCGGCCATCTCTTCGACCTTTGAGACGATCACCTGTAGAACCGGGCTTTCGTCATCATTGGTATAAAGGTGGTCCCAGTCACCGGTTTCGCCCCGCTCTCTTCGTTGTTTGTATTCCTCAGCGGTGATCATAGCCTGATAGGCTTCGATCCCGGCTTCGCGATCCATCGGAAACGGATAGGGATAGGGGTGCGGTGCGAGGTGGGCCGGGTAGACCGCCAGCGTCTGATCCTCGTAGCGCAGGTTGAGGTCCTTTTGCAGATCCCGCGCATTCACCGGATGCCGGGTCGGGCGATAGGCACCGTCTTCTTCCAGTTCCAGATCCCACCACCATTTCTTGGTCGGGTTCATCTCGCCATGGCCCAGCATATCGTCGAGCCGGGCCAGTGCGGGGGCGGCCATGGGAATGTTCATTGCCGCCCAGCGGAAGGGCTTTTCCGCAAAGATCCCTTCGAGGTTCCATGGACAGGTTTTCATGCACCGCCCGCACATCGCGCCGCCGGGCGTGGTGATCCGGTAGGTGGTGCATTTCTGGCTGTCGGATTTCCAGATCTCGTAGCCGTTGAACATCAGCTTCGGACCCGCAGTGATCGCGCCCGACGGGCATTCGCGCGCACATTTATTACAGGACTCGCAAAAGGATTGCAGGCCAAAGTCAATCGGCTTGTCATGCGCCATCGGCATGTCGGTGGTCACCACACCGGATTTCAGGCGCGGACCGAGGAAGGGGTTGAGAATCACCTCGCCAATGCGTGAGACCTCACCCAGACCGGACAGCAACAACAAGGGCGGCTGCAGAACCTCACCATCCATCACCGTATGCGCCTTGGCCTTATAGCCAAGATTGCGGATCTGGCGTGCAATCACCCCCCCCAACAGCGAGAACCGCAGATACGCGCGCATGGATTGCGCAACCGCAATCCAGTCGTCACCTGAGGTCCCTTCGGTGGTGTCGAACCCCTGATCGACGATCATCGAAATCGCATGCGGCTGATCCGGCACAATGGGTGTGCCGGTGGCGTCATGGCTGTACCATGTCCAATCCGGGCAACGGCTGATCCCGACCGCATCAATCCCCAACCAATAGGACGCCGCCTTCACCATATCCGCATTGCGCGTGGCATCCGTCGGACGAGGTCCGTCGGCAGGCGTGCCGTCCTGCAACAGCACAAACGCCCCAAGCATTCGCCGCTGCGCCATTGAAGGCGCTGCCTTGCGGACATAGAAGCCGCCGGTCGCGGCCTTTTGGTTCCCCTTGCCCATATCGCCGAACTGGGCACGGGCAAACATATCGGCGCGTTTGGGCACACGGGCCACGCGCGCCTCATCTATATATGTCGTGGGCGTCTCTACCCGCTTCAGTGTCTCAAACGGGTGCGGGCCGTCGCGAAAATCGCGCTCTTTATAGGGATCATCATTCAGGGCAGACCGCTCTGCCCCTGCCCCGATCCACCAGCGCAAATCGCGCCCTTTTTGTCCGGGCTGTTCCGGCAGCGGCGCCAAGGGGCGATCTTCGGCCAACTCAAAGTCCGTGGTCACGGCTGCCAGACCAAATCGCGCGCCCAGATAGGGCGCAACAAGCTGGCCGTTTTCCATACGCACCAACCCCGCCGCAACCGCGAGCCGGTTCAGATCCACATCAGACGACGTCCCGGTATGCGCCTTGGCATCCCAGCCCAGCAAACGGATGTAGTTGGCAATCACAACAGCGGTTTCGGCGCTGCGCAAACAGGCTCGATGCGCCTCCGCGCCCTCGATCCAGTCACATCCCGCCTCTTCCGGGCGAGGATCACGCGGCATTTCATAAAGGAACACAATCGCATGACGATGCGCACCAATCGTGGTGGGTGGGGCGTGCATGGCTTCTTTGAGGTCCGCCATGATCATGTCGATCCCCGAGGCCAGCGTCTTGGTCTGGCGGGTTTTCAGATCCTCGGCCAGACGGTCGATGTCCGGATTGAGCCACGGCGTTGACAGGCGGGCCTCTTCCGTCATCGGCCCGATACCCACCATGGAGGCATCCGCAAAATACCCAAAGGCTTTGATGTGATCTGATCGCTCTTGCAGATCGGTGGGCACCTCGCCGCGAGAGCCATTCACCAGCCCATCACGGATCGCATCCATCATCGCCTGATATTCGCATATCGCATTGATGATGCTGTCGGGCTTTTGTGGGCGGCGGAAATCAAGCGGCGCCGAAGGCGGCACCTCGCTCAGATCTACATGATCGCAGCGCTTCAATCGCTCCAGCGGGAACGGCCCCAAATGAACCGGCCGGTTCCGGGAGGAAAAGAAACGAATGGACATGCTGGCTCTCCTGCGTCGGATGTGGCGTGCGCCTGAAAACGGCGGCGCGGCTCGCGTTTTATCGCGGCTACAGCACATCTGGCAGAATGAAGACGTCTGACGTGCCGACAGGTGGCACGGGCTATTGGGCTGGATACCCCAACCGGATCAGCAAACCCGCCCCATCGACGTCAATGAGGCCGTTTTGGCCCTCGGCGTTTCAGGTCGCGGGAGGCTGAGGGGAACACGTCCTGAAAGCTGTTCGTATATCCCTGTCGTGTCTGCGCGACATCATCAGCTGTGGGCGCGACGCGCCTCGGCCACCAGGGCTCCGATATGAGCGATCGTCTCAACGGTCATCGGCTTGCTGTAGAACGCCTTGACCGCGTCGTAGCCTTCCGCCGCTTCCTGGTCGCGCGGATCCATCGAGGTCGAGATCACCGCAACCACCTGATGGGAAAAGGCTTCACCGAATTCCGCCGACGCCGCCGCGAGAAACTCCAGACCATTCATCGCTGGCATGTTGATGTCCAGAAAGATCGCATCACAGGGGGCGTGGTCCGGCCTGCGCAGATACGCCAGCGCATCACGCGCATAATAGCAGGGGATCAGCTCCACAGCGACATTCGCTTTTTTGAAGAGACGCCGATACGCAAGGTGATCGAACTTGTCGTCATCCACCACAAGGACACGCGTCAACTCCGCCGCCGCGTTCATGACCCCGCCCCCCAGAACCGAATACTAAAACAGCTGCCCTTTCCGGGTTCGGACTGCACCTGTACGGATCCACCGTGAACATGCGCAACCCGCTGACACAGCGCCAGTCCGATGCCGGTTCCGGGATAGTCGTCATGCGTGTGCAACCGCTGGAACAATCCAAAGATCCGTTCCTGCTGTGCAGCCGCGATTCCGATACCATTGTCGCGGACCGACACTTCCACTTCGCAATCATCGACGTCGCTGGCGGCCTCGATGTGCAATACGCAGGGGCGGTCTGGCGCTCTAAACTTCAGCCCGTTGGAGATCAGGTTTTGCAACAGGCTGCGCACCTGCGTCGGAAGGCCTCGTATCACCGGAAGCGCTCCGACATGTACCTTCGCCTGCGCCGCGTCGATGTCGGCACGCAAATCCGCCAGCACCTCTTTGCAGAGCTGCGCCAGATCGACCGGCTCGAACCGAGGCTCCAGCCCAACCAATTGTGAATAACACAGGGTATCGGCGATGATCCGGGACATGCGCGCGGCTGTCGTGCGCGCCGCAGAGATCAGCTCCTGCCCGTCTTCATCGATGCAGTCCTGATAGTCCGAAGCAAGAAACTCCAGCATATTGGTCATGGTATTCACGGGCGACTTCAGATCATGCGACAGCGCATAGGTGAACTGCGACTGTTCCTGATTGGTCTGCCGCAACTGACCGTTCAGCGCCCGCAATTCCTCGACCTTGTTCTGCAATTCGGCGGTACGCGCCCTCACCTGCTGATCCAGCTGGTCACGCTGCAAGGTCAACATGCCGGAGAGTTTGCGCAGCTCTTCCTCGACGCGGCGGCGTTCGGCGATCTCGTTTGTCAGCGTTGCAACGCTGGCGCCATAGCCGCGCAGCGCCATGTCGTAGACCGAGACCGCTTCGAGATAGAAGGCCTCGAGCCGCGTTTCCGTAAGCTCCCGATCTGTACTGTCCGCCCGGAGTTCGCGCGCGGCATGAAAGTGGATTTCGCCGATGTCGCTGATCGCAACCTGCGCCTGCAATGCGGCGCGCGCGCATTCATAAGCCTCCAGAAGGTCCGCCTCACCGCCGTTTCGCGCATAGGCAATCAGGGCCTGCCGGTATCGGCGTGCCGCATCTCCGTTCAACGGCTCAGGGTCAACCAGAGACAGTGCTTTCATCTCATTGCCTCGACCTTAAGAACCAGCGCAAGGCAGTCATCTGATGGCCGACCATAGGTCTCCAGTATCGTGTCGGCCTGCGCTTGCACATTATGCCCATGCATTGGGGCTCCGCGATAGGATCGCCGAACACCATCTGTTGTCAGAACCAGCACATCACCCGCTTCGAGTGCGATATCAATGACGCGTATCCCGTCATAGGCGACCCCAAGCGTGCCGCTTCTCTGGATCAGGCCGCCATTTGGCATTCCGCACCGCAGATGCAGCCCGTCGACATCGCCAACGGCCGCCCAGGATGCCGACATCGTCCGCAAGGATACCGACACGGCCGCCATTGCCGCCCCCCTTACACGCCGTAAGGATTCATGGGCCGATGCAAACATATGCTCAAGCGAGGTACAGTCCCGCTGCTGCACCGCCCGTAGCCCGATGGTCGCCGCCTGATGTGCCTCCGCGCCGCTCCCCAGACCGTCGATCACAACCGCACGTATGTCCTCGCCATCGCGCAACAGCGTGTAGCCATCGCCACTGTGCCCCGAAACCTTGGCGCGCCCCGCAACGGCCCAGCTCAGGACATTGGAACTGCCGACGATATCGATCCGCCCTGCCACTATCTCCCCATCCACTTGATTGCCGTGACGACCACGCCCTCGCCCACGGCGGTGACGACATCAAAGTCGTCCATGATGCGCTTCGCCCCCGGCAGCCCCAGGCCAAAACTGTTTCCGGTGGAAAACCCGTCCGCCATTGCGCGCTCCAGGTCCTCAATGCCGGGACCGTGGTCGCGGGCGATGATACGCAGCCCCATGCGGCCCCGCCGACGTACCGGTGTGATTTCGATTTCGCCCTTGCCGGCGTAATTGACGATATTGCGCGCGAGCTCGGAAATCGCAGTTGCGATCAGGGCCTGATCCGGCCGGCTGTACCCCATTCGCTCAGCAATCTGCCGACCGGACTGGCGGGCGGAGATGACATCGGAATCACGACGAATGGCCTGAATATCGCCACCAAGCGCCCCCTCTACCTGCATGCTAGCCGGCCTCCAGCAAGGCCAGGCCACGGTCCAGATCCAGCGCCGTGGCGACATCCGGCAAGGTGACGCCCAGCAAGACCATGGAATAGGCCACGTCCGGCTGGATCCCGACGATCACCAACCGAGAGCCGCGCAACCGCACCGCCTGAGCCATATCCGACAGGCTGCGAGATCCGAAACTGTCGAGCACATCCAATGCGCTCACGTCGACGATCACGCCACTGGCCCGACAGCGGATCACCTCTTCGAGAATGCGCAACTGCAGGTCCAGAATATCCCCGTCGCTCAACTCTTCCTGAATCGACGCGATCAGCACGTCTCCCTGGCGCAGAATGGGCACACGGCTGCTCATCCCCCTACCCTGCCATCAAGCGGTCGGCCAGCTCGATGCCACTTTCCAGATCTCCGGCGGTCTGCAATTTCTCTGCGGTGACACCGACCTTTACAAGCGATTGCGCCACCTCTGCCGACAGTCCGGTCAAGACGGAGCGCACCCCCATGAGCCGTGCTGCCGACATCGTCTGGATCAGATGATTGGCCACCGCACTGTCCACCGCGGCGACGCCGGTGATGTCGAGCACCACCGCCCGGGCCCGGTGCGCTCGGATACCCTCGAGCAGTTGCACCGTCAGCGCCCGTGCACGAAAGCTGTCCAATGTCCCGACCACGGGGATCAGCAATAGGCCTGGGCGCAGTTGCAACACAGGCGTCGGCAATTCGCTCAGCTCCCGCTCGCGATCCCGGATGGTCTCTTCTCGGGTGTCCACGTAGGTTTCAAGCGCAAGCGCCATGTCAAAATGCGCGAACTTGAACAAGGACAGCAGCAGTGGGAAGGCCGAGTCGGGCTCTTCCTTCATCCGGTCGAGCACGATCGTCGCGAGGCGATTCAGATAGAAGGCATACGCGCCGATATACAGCGTCGGCGTAACCCCCGTGCGTTCATGAATGCCGCCGATCCGGCGACGATCCGCGATGTAATCGTCATCCAGCTCCGCGGAGATCAATTCCCTGAAGTAGCGCAGCTGCCCGGCTTTGACCTTTTCGACGTGATCGGGGCCGTGGAAATGCTGCGCCGCCACCGGGTCACTGAGCAGATGTTCATAGAATGTTTCAATGATCGACTCGGCCACGCTCTCGGAGATTTCGCCGAGCTGCATGGTTCGATCCCGGTCTTCCGGCGACAGGTCGAACCATTTCATCGCCTTTTGCAGATCATAACCATTGCGCGCATCCTCCGCCGAGGACGCAATAATCTCGAGCATGGGACACCTCGAACCGCCTAACACTACATCGTAACACCTCCAACCCTATGCCCGCGTCGTTAACAGGGCCTTAATCGCAGCGTCTGCGTTCGGCGGGAAGCGAACGTGCCCTCGCAGATGTCAATCCGCGCGCGCCAAGCCCCGGTCGTTATTGCGAGGGCATACGCGCCACCACCTTGATTTCGAAATCAAATCCAGCGAGCCAGTTCACCCCGACGGCGGTCCAGTTCGGGTAGGGGGCATCCGGAAACATGACCGCCTTGACCTCCATGATGTCAGCAAACTGCTGTTCCGGATCCGTATGAAACGTGGTCACATCCACAATGTCGGCAAATGCGCACCCGGCCGCGTCAAGAACAGCGCGCAGGTTCTCGAACGCGCGCTCGACCTGCGTCTTGAACTCCGGTTCCGGGGTGCCATCCTCGCGACTGCCGACCTGCCCCGAAACAAACACCAGGTCTCCTGACCTGATCGCGGCGGAATACCCATGTTGCGCATAGAGCGCGTGGCGATTTGCTGGAAAAATCGGTTCATTGTTCAGTGCCATGACAACCTCGCAGAGATAAGAATGGTAGGATCACGCGCGTTCATATACGCTACGTATGTCAAATAATCAGATACGCGCCGTATGTCAATTGGCATACGCATCGTATGTGAAGGGAATGGATTGAATGGCACCACGATCTCGCGCCGAGAAGATGGAAGAAACCCGACTGAAACTGATAGACGCCGGGCGCCGGGCGTTTGCCGAAAAAGGCTTTGCCCAGGCCTCCATGGATGAGTTGACCGCGGAGGCTGGCCTGACCCGCGGGGCGCTCTATCACAATTTCGGCGACAAACGCGGGTTGCTCGCAGCAGTTGTCGACCAGATCGACAGCGCCATGGCGGCGGATGCCAAGGCAGCGGGTACAAAAGCCGGAGGCGGTTGGCCCGGATTGCTGGCAGAGGGTGCGGCCTACATCCGCATGGCACTTGAACCGGAAGTGCAGCGGATTGTCCTGCTGGACGGACCTGCGGTTCTGGGCGATCCGGCGCAATGGCCCAGCCAGAACAAATGCCTGCAAGCCACGATCATGACCCTGCAGGAATTGGCACAGGCGCATATCATCAAGCCGGTTGACATCGAAGCGGTCGCGCGGCTGTTGAATGGCGTCGCCCTGAATGCAGCCTTGTGGGTGGGCACCAGCGACGAACCGGAAGCCACGCTTCCCAAAGCGCTTGCCGCCTTTGAGTGCCTTGCCTCAGGCGTTCTAAACACTCATCCCGAGTAAGAGCCGCAACTGCCCCCGGCCAGATCGTGATCACCGGCCGGAGAGGCGCACAGCCTGGCGTTGCAGGCCGACGGTGGGACCGCCGCAGTGCAGTGGCATCCCCCCGCGGACAGGATCCGAGGGGAAATGCAATGTCCATCAGACCGCAGAGGCATCAGGGTCTGGCGGCAGTGATCCTGCACCAGCCCCTGGCCTGTGGTCATCAGAGATCAGTTCAGATCTTTGGCCCGGGCAGCGTCAATGTCGGCTTCGGCCCGAGCAACCGCTTCGGTCAGGGCCGTAAAGGCTTCTTCGCCCTTGTCGACATTGGCCTTGAACCAGTCATAGACCGGGGACGCGGCCTCTTTGAAGGCGGCTTTCTGCTCTGGCGTTGGCACGTAGAGATCCCCGCCACCGGCAACGAAGTCCTCATAGGCTGCGATGGATTTGCGCTTGGGCGAGGCAAAGGTGGCCTGTTGCAGCGCATAGAAGCCATCGACGACCACCTGACGCATGTCTTCCGGCATCGCCATGAAAGTTTCGTTCGACATCCACCACAGCGCGCCCATGTAGGCATGGCCGTCCAGCGTCACATATTGCAAACCCGCATCCGGGAACTTCATGCTCATGATGTCGGTGATGCCGTTCTTCGACCCTTCGACAACGCCGGTCTGGAACGAGGTGAACAGCTCCGGCCACGGGATCGGCGTCGGCGACGCACCAAGGGCCTTGACCAGCTCTTGCGGCAGGTCGGCAACCACGGTGCGGATCTTCAGACCTTCCATATCCGCAGGCTCGGCCACCCGTCGCTTGGTATTGGCAAAGTTGCGCCAGCCGCCGGTGTTGCCGATGGTCATCAGGCGGATGGTATCGCCGGAGTCCTCAAGCGCCATGTCGCGGATGGTGCGGGTGAAGTCCCCGGACAGCACATGCTCCGCCACCCGGTCGTCGGCCATCAGATAGGGCAGGTCCAGCACCTGCACATAAGGGAACAGACCGGACGCGCCGCCAGAGGTGGAGATATAGACGTCGATGGACCCATCGGCGACGCCTTGCAGACACTCCGCCCCGTTCGAGCACAGCTGGGTTCCGATGAACAGCTCCACCTCGATGGCGCCATTCGAGGCCGCTTCGACGTAGTTCTTGAACACCACGAGGCCGTCATAGTCCTCGTCGTTTTCGTTGGAATTGGCCGTCGCGCGGATGGTATAATCCGCGGCCGTAGCCGAGAGCGCAGTCCCAGCCATAAGTGCCGCGACTGCGACGGTCTTCAACGCTTTCTTGAGCATTTAGTATCCTCCCTGATGCTCTTGATTTTAAGGTCAGTTCACGAACCCCGTCAGGCGGGGGATCGTCATCGAGATGGCCGGGACAAAGGTGATCAGGAAGATCACCGCGATTTCCACGGCCAGGAACGGCAGAATGGCACGGGCGATCGTGGTGACGCGCTCGCCGGAGACGGCAGAGGCCACGAACAGGACCAGCCCCATCGGCGGCGTCGCCAGACCGACGGTCAGGTTCACGCACATGATGATGGCGAAGTGCACGCTGTCGACCCCCAGGCCCGCAAAGACGGGACCAAGGATCGGACCGAGAATGATGATCGCCGGCCCTGCGTCCAGAAACATGCCGACCACGAACAACAAGAGGTTGATCAGGAACAGCAGCAACAGCGGATTCTCGGTCAGCGCCAGGATGAATTCTGCCAGCTGCTCCGGCGCATGGCTGAGCGACACCACCGTCTTGAACGACATCGCCGCGCCGACCAGCAACAACACCACGGCAGAGGTGATCCCGGCCCGCGTCATCACATCCGGCAGCTCTCGCAGTTTCAGCGTGCGCAGCACAAAGAGGCCGATGAACAGCGCGTAGGCAACCGCGACCGCCGCGGCCTCCGTCGGGGTAAAGACCCCGGCGAGGATGCCCCCGAGGATAATCACCGGGGTCAGCAGCGGAAAGAAGGCCTTGAGACTGGCCTGTCCACGTTCGCCCCAGCTGTAGCGGCGCGAGGCGACGGGAAAGTCGTATTTGTCCGCCATGATCTTGATCATCCCCATCAGGCCAAAACCGACAAGCGCCCCAGGCACCAGGCCCGCCAGGAACAGGGCTGCGACGCTCTCTCCCATCACATAGGCATAGATAATCATGATCCCCGAAGGAGGGATGATCGGGCCGATCACCGAGCTTGCCGCAGTGATCGCCGCGGCGAATTTGCGGGTATAGCCCTGTTTTTCCATGGCCGGGATCAACATGGAGCCCAGCGCGGAGGTATCCGCCACGGCGGAGCCCGAGAGCCCGGCAAACAGCATCGAGGACAGCACGTTCACATGCGCCAGCCCGCCGCGCAGGTGCCCCATCAGGGCCTGCGAGAACTCCACAAGCCGCAGGGTGATCCCGCCCTTGTTCATCAGTTCGCCCGCCAGCATGAAGAAGGGGATCGCCATCAGCGGGAAGCTGTCCATGCCGTTGTAGAGATTGCGGTACAGGAGCGTGATGTCGCGCTCCTGCCCGCCCAGCCACAGCATGATGCCAGGCGCGGCCAGCAGGCCGAAGAAGACCGGCAGCCCCACCATGAGAAAGACAAGGAACAGCGGAAGGAACCAGATCAGCATTATTCGGCACCTCCCGCCGTGGCGAATTCGATTTCCGGCAGCCGGTCCGCGCCGCCCAACAGGGCAACGATGCGGTGCAGGATCAGTTCAACATTGACGAGGATCAGCAGCACAATGCCAACGAGCAGCGACAGCATCATCCACGAACGCGGAATCCGGAACCAACTGTCGAACCCAAGCGAATTGGGCAGATAGAGCGACGCGGTGGCAAAACGACCGCCGATCCCCGTCACCTCTCCGATGCCGATTTTCACCGCAACCACCAGGACCAGCAGGCTCAGGCAAAGCAGCACCAGCGACAGCAGCGACCCGATCCGAAGCGGGAGCATCGCCGACAGCGTGTCGATGGCGACAAAGCCCCCCTGACGAAACGCCGTCGGCGCCATCAAGCCGGTCATCCAGAGCATGCAAAAACGCGCCGCCTCGTCCGGCCAAGGCAGCGCGTTGTTCATCACATAGCGAAAGAAGACCTGGATCAGGATCGCAACGACCATGGCGGCCACAGCAACACAGCCAACCCAGCGCCCGAGGCGCAACAAGGTTGCGTTGATCCAGTACAGCGGTGTCACCACCGCCATCAATGCGTTCGTCTTGTTCCTCCCCAAACGACAGGCCGGGCTCCTCCGCCGGCGCAGTCAAATCGCGCGGCCTAATGCGCGGTAATGCGGCCCATCTGTCCCTTGAAGAAGGCAAGCGCCTCGCCCTCCTCGCGCATCTCCGCCCGGTTCACGACGCCCAGCACGATGGCATGGTCTCCTCCGTCGTAGACTGCGTGGCGCGTGCATTCGAAACGCGCCAGACAGCCCTCCAGCACCGGAACGCCCTCCGCGTTCAGGGCCAGATCAAGATCGCGCAGCCCCGCGGCATCCTTGGCGACGCTGTAGCAAAGGTCCTGCTGGTCGGCGGCGAGCACGTGGATCGCGTAGTGCTCGGCCTTTTCGAAATGGGGAAAGCGGCGCGAATTGCGGTCCGGCGACCAGAGCACCATCGGCGGCGTCAGCGAGACCGACGAGAAACTGCTGGCGGTGATTGCCACCACGCCCTCGGGCGTGTTGGCCGTCACGATGGTCACCCCGGTGGCGAAACGGCCAAAGGCATCGCGCAGCAGGCGGGTGTTGCTTTCATCCGGCACAAAGGCCTTCTGCATCTTGTCGTTCATTTGCAGGCCCATGTTATGCGACCTCCCGGCCCAACGCGGCCTCGTAGAGGCGGAACCAGGTCTGACGATCCAGCTCGACCTTCTGGGCATCGGAAATCGTTGCGATCCGGGCCAGGTTGTTGGTGCCCATCACCGGCAGTATCTTGGCCGGATGCCGCAGGAGGAACGCAACGGCAACGGCCGCACGATCCACCCCTTGCGCTGTCGCCACCTCATCAAGGCGCGACGCCAGCTCACCCGAGCCGGTCATCAGGCTGCCGCCACCTAGCGGCGACCAGGCCATCACTGCGTCCCCCTGCATCTGGTGGAACGCCAGATCGCCATTGGTGAAGGGAGACACTTCCGACAGCGAGATTTCGATCTGGTTGGTCACCAGCGGGTTCGACATTGCCGATTGCAGCAGTTTCCAGTCCCAGGGGCGAAAGTTCGACACGCCCACGGCCTTGACCTTGCCGGATTTCACCAGATCATCCAGCGTGGCGCCGGTCTCGTGGTGGTCCATCAGCGGGTCCGGGCGGTGGATCAGCAGAAGGTCGATCTGCTCGATCCCCATCTCCGTCAGTGATCGGTCCACCGCGCCTTCGACATAGGCGCGCGAGGTGTCATAGTATTTGACCGGCTTGTCGCTGTGCAGGCCGATGGGCGCAACGATATCGCATTTGGTCACGATCTCCATCCGGTCACGCAGGGCCGGATTGGCCTTGAGCGCGGTGCCAAGGATGCCCTCGGCACCATAATCGCCATAGATATCGGCCTGATCGAAGGTGGTGATCCCCTGTTCGAGACAGGCGTGGATCTTGGCCTCGACATGTTTCACGGAGGTGTCGGCATCATCACCGATCCGCCACATGCCGTAGATCAGACGGGAAAATTCCAAGTCATCAGAGAGTTTTACGCGGTCCATCAGCGACGTACTCCTACACCAAGGGGTGTTTCTGGGGGGCTCGCCGGCACACGGCCATAGGCCTCGGGCAACGAGCAGGTTTTCATGTTGGGCAGAATGCGGGCACCGAAGTGCTTGGCCTCGTCGATATGCGGATAGCCGGACAGGATGAAGGCGCGGATGCCCATTTTCTGATAGGCTTCCAGCTTGCTCATCACCTGATCGGTAGAGCCAACCAGCGCCGCGCCGCAGCCCGAACGCGCGCGCCCCACCCCGGTCCACATATGCGGCTCGATAAAGCCCGCGTCATCCGCGACCTCACGGTTCTTTGCCTGGTGGCTGACCCCAAGCGATTTTGCATCAAGAGCACGTTCGCGGATCGCGGTGCCCTGTTCGTCATCCAGCTTTGACACGATGTGGTCCGCATACTCGCGGGCTTCTGCCTCGGTATCGCGCACGATCACATGCACGCGCAGCCCATAGTCCAATGTGCGATCATATTTCTCGGCGACGGAGTGCACGGCCTGCATGCGGCCTTGCAGCTCTTCCATCTTTTCCGGCCACATCAGGTAGACGTCACAATGCTGCCCGCACAGCTCCAACGCCGAAGGGCTGTAGCCCCCGAAGTAAAGCAGCGGGCCGCCGGTCTGATAGGGCCGCACCGGATCGGTGGTCAGGCCCTTGAAGTTATAGACCTCGCCCTCGTAGTTGATCTCATCCCGTGTCCAGGCCTGTTTCAGGATCTCCACCACCTCGCGCGAGCGCTGATAGCGATAGGCACTCTCCGCCTTCTCTCCCGGAAAATCGGAGGAGATGATGTTCACCGTCAGCCGCCCTTCAAGCATGTGATCTAGGGTCGCGATAGTGCGGGCCAGCATGATCGGCTGCATTTCACCGCAGCGCACGGCGGCCAGCAGGTTGATCTTTGACGTGATCGGCGCGCAGCCCGCGACAAAGGACAGCGTGTCCTGCCCGACCTGGTAGGAGGACGGGCACAGAATGTTGCGAAACCCCTGCGCCTCGGCGGTTTTCACGATCTCCGAACAATGTGCCCATGACGACCGCAGGTCGCCGTCCGGAACGCCCAGAAACTGATAATCGTCCGAGCAGAGCGCGGAAAACCATGACACTTCGGCAGCGTCCAGATCGGGCGATGTGATGGGAACGACGGTCATTTCTGTCTCCTGGCGGGCAATCGAATTTCCTCTTGCGTAGCAGCAGATTTAAAGTACATCAATGGTGCATCAATTATTTCTGCCCGTCTACACTCTTGCGCATGGGATCTCGCATGACACCGCCGAACGACCTTGACCGCACTGCCCCAACGGCGCTTCCCATCTATATGCAGATCAGCGAATTCCTGATCCGCGAGATCGCCGCCGGCCGTCTGGTGGATGGTCAGCGGCTGGCGCCGGAACGGGATATGGCCAAGAGCCATGGAACGACGGTGCGGACCCTGCGCAAAGCCCTGTCGGAGCTGGAGAAAAAGGGGATGCTGGAGCGCATTCAGGGGTCGGGGAATTACATACGCGCCAACCACAAGGTGCAGAGCGTCTATTCGATGTTCCGGCTCGAACTGACCACCGGCGGCGGCCTGCCGACGGCCGACATCCTAGAGGTCGCAGCGGTTCCCAAACCGGCGGACCTGCCCGCCTTTGGCACCGCCGATCATGGCACGCGCGTGCGCCGGCTGCGATTCCTGAACCGCACGCCCATCGCTGTCGAGGAAATCTGGCTCGATGGCGATGCCGGCATCATCAAACCCGAGAGCATGTCGGATTCGCTCTATCGGACCTACCAGATGCAACTGGGCCTGATCATCGCACGGGCAGAGGATCGAGTGTCCATCGGCCAGGTGCCCGATTGGGCGCCACAGGGCTTCGCGCTCGCGCCCGGCACGCTCACCGGATACATCGAACGCTTCAGCTGGGCCGACACCGCGTCCCCGGTGGAGTTTTCCCGAACCTGGTTCGACACAAGCAAGGCGCTCTACGTGCAGCGCCTGATCTGAGGGAGACAGTCTTGTCAAAAACGATCAACTACGGCGTCATCGGCTGCGGCATGATGGGCCAGGAACACCTGCGCAATATCGCGCTGCTGGACGACACACGCGTTGCCGCCATTTTCGAGCCGGATGCGCATATGGCCGAGGAGAGCCGTAAATTCGCACCCGATGCGCAATTCGTCGACAGTGTCGATGCACTGCTCGCGGTTGAGGATCTGGACTGCATCCTGATTGCCAGCCCGAACTATCGCCATGTCGAGCAACTCGAGGCTCTGGCCACGGCGCGCCCGCTGCCCGTGCTGGTCGAAAAACCCCTGTTCACGGACCCGGCCGATGTGGCCCGTCTAGACGCATTTCGCAGCAATTACCCCGCGCCGGTCTGGGTGGCGATGGAATACCGCTACATGCCGCCCGTCGCGACCCTGTTGAACGAAGTCGAAGCGGCAACCGGCGGCATTCGGATGCTGACGATCCGCGAACACCGCTTCCCGTTTCTGGAGAAAGTCGGCGACTGGAACCGCTTCAACCGCTACACCGGAGGCACCTTCGTCGAGAAATGCTGCCATTTCTTCGACCTCATGCGACTGGCGCTGAAATCCGAACCGGTCCGCGTGCTGGCATCCGGCGGCAAGGATGTGAACCACCTGGACGAGAGCTATGCGGGCGAGGCTCCGGATATTCTCGACAACGGCTATGTGATCGTTGACTTTGCCAACGGATCCCGCGCCCTGCTGGAGCTCTGCATGTTCGCCGAAGGATCCCGGTATCAGGAGGAAATCTCTGCCGTGGGCGCCAAAGGCAAGATCGAGGCACTGGTGCCCGGACCGGGCAGGTTCTGGCCAGAGCATCTGGGCGCCCCGCCCGTGCCCCAGGTCGTGGTATCGCCGCGCGCGCCCAAAGGACCAGAGGTACGCGATATTCCCGTCGATCCGGCCCTGCTTGAGGCAGGCGATCACAACGGCTCCACCTTCTACCAGCATCAGGGTTTTCTCGAACTGGTGCGCGGTGTCCGCAGTCAACCAGACGTGAGCCTCGACGACGGGCGCATGGCCGTATTGATGGGAATGGCGGCGCAAATGTCGATGCAAGAGCACCGCGCGGTCGAGATCTCGGAGCTGATGCCCACCGCTGCCTGACGGGCCCTGCCGGATGAGCACTCGCACTGTACATCCGGCAGGCAAGCGCCGTCTTGAATCAGGTCAGGCCTGCCTCGCAGGCATCCCTTGCTCCGGGCGCCCTGCCGATCCGGTTCGGAGCCCGGTCATTCGGATGCGTCTTCCACCCGAAAAGCGCCGCCAGATCCGCACAGATCAAACGCCCCGGAGCCCGCCCGCGCGGGCTCGGCCTCTCCGCGCAGCGCCACCGACCTCAACCCTGTGCCATACTCAAGCGGCGCTTGCGCCCAGTCTCGCGCCGCCAGCCTGGGCGTCTGCACACCCAACGCTGCCGCCCGGGCGATCTGGGGGGCGGCACTGCTTGTCCCGCCCTGACGCACGATGGAACCGCTCCGGGACCCGGCCCCCAACACCCCGCGCAGAACCGCGCTGTCATCGCCGCGTCCCGTCAGATCCGGCCCCACGCGGTCTGCCGCATATCCGGAAGCAGGTTCATTCAGGGGACCCGCCGCCGAATAGGCGGACAGCTCACGTTCCTTGCCGACAAACGCAGCCACCGCCACCGCCGATTGGCCGCAGGCATAGCCGCTCAACGTCATCGCCCGGCGCACAGGGGAGGTTGTATCCACGGGATCGACGGGAAGCGGACGCCCGAAGGGACCAAAGCGGACATAATCCGCGTTGTCGAAATACGCCTGGCGCCCACCGGGTTTGAAACCGGGCAGCGTTTCATCCCGTCGAACCCAGGCCTGCATCGCCCCCTTGGACCGTTTCCGGCGCCTGATCTGCACCACCCACCTCCCGCAGGGTGCCAGAGGCTCCTCCGCGATCAGGCTGGCGGTCGGGTTGAGGGATAAAATCGCGCGCCCGCGCTCTACCGGAGCAGGCACATGCTCATAGGACAGACGGGCGATTTCCTGCCCCGCGGCGTTTAACAGGGATGCACAGGTTCGGCCCGCCGTGATGATCGCGACACCGTCGCCAAACGGGGTTGAGACGCTGATTTCCGCCTTTTCCTCTGTGCCATCAGCCGAATACGGCAGCCAGATCTGCACCTGCGTCGCCGTGCGATCATCCGGCTGCACCATCAGATCCAACTGGGTCTTGCCGCGCCCCTCGGGGATCTGCCCATGCATGCGGCTGAGGTTCAGATTGCCTGCCGCCAGAGTAAGCCACGCCGGTTGCTGTGCGGCGGCACCACCGTTCTCCGCAAAGAAATGATCGAACAGGGTGGCAAAGGGTCCGGTCCCATCATGCGGCCCGCCCGCGTTGCCAAAAGACAGGTTGAAGACCACCGGCGCAAATGCACCATCCTCGGTGCGAAACCGTCGCGCCTGCTTCATCAGCATGTGAAACGACAAATACAGAGCAGGCAGCATTTCGACACCTGTCGTATCCTCGACCAGCCGCGCCGGAAGCGCGGCGCAGATGATCGGCCGATTTCCGATCTGCTCCTGCATTGGATAGCCGGCGGCCAGTCCCATCACATGGGTTCCATGCGAAGCGCGCAGAGAGACGGTGGAAAACACCTCTCCGTCATAATCCGCCTGCCCCGTGCGCGCATAGAACAGATCCTCGTCCAGCAGACCATTGAAGGTGCAGGCCGCCAACAATGCGTCGATCTCGTCGCGCCCGAATGTCCGGCCCGCGCTTGCCCGGCTGGGGCGCGGCCCCTTGCGCGCTTCGAGCAGCGCGGCGAACTCCACCCGCGTCGCCACGGGTCCCATGCGAAACAGGTTGTTGGCTATGCCGATGCCATCGTCGATGACAGCCATGACCACGCTGTCGTCGGCGACCTCGATCACGCTTGTCTCCGGCCAATCCGCCGCGAAATCGAGCACATTTCGGGCGGTCAGCGCGCCCAGCGTCAGCGCCCGCACGCCAAAGCGATTGGCGGTGTCCGGGTCCTCCGGTCGCCGGTTCAGCGCGTGCACAAAATCCTGCCGGGCATAGATCACAACGGGCTGCACGTCGGCAGCCACCTGCCGGTCATCCGGATCATAGGCAACCGGAACCAAAAAATACGGCCCTGCCCCCGCGCCCCCATAAGCCTCTGCCTTGGCAATAAACGCGTCGATGCTGCCTTCGATCTGCAACAGCACGGACCACCATTTTGCGATCTGGCTCTCGGGATTTGCATGCGGATGCCGCGTGAGCCGGAAATCCGCCTCTTGGCTGAGGATGTTCGCCGCGGGAGCGCTATCAGATGCTGATGAAACCGCCATCGGCTTATCCTGCCACCGCACCGGAGGGCGGCAGATCGCGCCATTCGGCGACGGCGGCCTCCCAGAGCCAGCTCAAAATGTCGGACGGAGTATCCCGAGCCCCCTTATGCGCCTTTGATGTGCCCCAGCGACAGCCGTCAGTCACGACCTTTCGGTGCAGGCGATCCGTTGCCGGCTCATAAAGCGCGTGCCAGTCGAAATCGAGCCTGCCTTCAAAACCCGGCCCATCAAAGTCGGCAGACTCCCAGCTGCCCCCTCGCGTGACATTCTGCATGTGCTCCGCAAGCACAAGGCCGAGCATCGCGCCGGCGGCGCTGTCGACGGGGAAGTGCACGCCTGCCACTGTCCGGTTGATTGCGATACGCGCGGCCTGACGCATCAGCATGTCCCCCCAGTAGGCGTGATCGCCATATTGGGGCGCCTCGCTCTG
This sequence comes from Epibacterium sp. ABV4_022, assembly GCF_056159345.1. NCBI lineage: Bacteria > Pseudomonadati > Pseudomonadota > Alphaproteobacteria > Rhodobacterales > Roseobacteraceae > Epibacterium > Epibacterium sp. ABV4_022. The sequence goes on along the minus strand of NZ_JBSWVA010000001.1, from coordinate 987,852 downwards.
CCGCATCAGTTTCCAGATAAGCCGCGCGATCAGGAAGGCTTCTGTCGCATGTCCGCTGGGCAAGGACGCATGGGTGGGCGTTGGAATGATCGGTTGCACCTGTGGTGAGAACTCGATCGGTCGCTTGACTGCCAATGCAAACTTCAACCGCTGGATCGTGGAGAAGGCAAATGCCGCCGCAAGACCCAAGAGTTCCAACGTCCGTGGCGTGCGTGCGGGATCGATGTATCCGATGCTCTGGAAGAACGGGAACGGCAGGCTCAGCTGCGTGAGGATTTCGGCCGTCCTGTCCCCACGTATCTGCGCGTAGCCCGCAACATAGTTGAGCTGCTGGACAAGCTGATCGATCGCGGGCGCTTTCATCCGCAGCATCTCGGTGTATTTCAAACCGCCCCCGTTACCCGTCGCACCAGATCGGCGCCAGACCGTCGCCGAAACGCACTCCGAGGCACCAGCCTCTGACGTGACATCAATCGTGGGTGCCAGAACCGACATGTAAATCGCAGCTTGCTGCTCTGGCGTCAGCCGTTTGAGCGCTTCCGGATTGCCCGCGCTGGCCGGTCGCGGTGGCGTAATGTGCTCGATCTGGCTGCTGACAATTCCATCGCGGTTGGTGAGCAGCGCCAAGGCATCCGCAGGCGCGTCACTGCCGTAGGCATTATAGGCGTTATACGCATTGTAGGCGTTGTAAGCGTTATACGCGTTGTAGGCATTATAGGCGTTATAGGCGTTTTCTCGACCGGCCATTCTCGTTCCTTCCAGACAAAATTCACTGTGGCTATTCCGGGATGCCGAGATGACGGAGCATCTCGGCGAACCGTTGGCCATTTCTGAACGCACCGCTCGGCGCACCTTTTTTCCAGGCACTGACGGTCAAATCCGGCTGCCGGGCGATCAGACCCTGCGCCGCCGCACGCGCCTTGGCTTCCTGATCGCAGCCCAGATGCGCCACGGGCAGCATGCGGAGGCTGGAGGCATGCGCCGGGTTCAGGCGCAGGGATTCCTTGGTCAGAACCAGCGCGCGCTCGTAGTCCTCGTTGGCGATGCAGGCCCCTGCGGCAAGCGCAAGATACATGAAGCGATGCGGATCAAGCGGTGTCAGATGCAGCGCCCGTTCCGTGTCGCGCCGGCCCGCAGGCCCCCGGTCGCTGAACGCCAGCAGCATGCCACGCAGACTGCGGCCATTGGGATCGTTCGGATTGACCGACAGCGCCGAGTCATAGCTTCGCTCCGCGGCTTGCAGGTCCTTGACCAGATGCATCTGCACCTGCCCCTCACAAACAAGGGCCAGCGTGTGGAACGGGTCTATGTCGAGTGCACGGGCCGTCAGATCCTGCGCCGTTTGCGCTTCGACCTTGGGATCGGGCGCCCACCCCTGGGCGGAGTTCAACACATGCCACCGGGCCAGCCAGGCAAGCGGGGCGGGATGCTTCGGCGCGACAGACTGGAGATGCTCCAGCAGCCCATGCGCCTTGCGAAAGTCACGGACCGACAAGCGATGCATCAACCCGACCGCACCATGAAGGATGCTGAAACGCCGCAACTCCCCCAACGGGCGGGAGGCGACGCGCCGCACCTCGTTGAGCGTGATGGCACGCCGGATATTGGCCACAACCAGGTCAAGCCCTTCGGTTTCCGGAGCCATCGGATCAAAGGGGATCTGCATGCGCTCCGCCCAGAGAACAAAACCTGTCTCGGCCTCCGAGAACTCGATCGACAACGCAACCTTGTCCGCCCGCTGCACCACGAAGCCGGACAGCAGGAAATCCGCCCGCAACTTGTCCCGGGCCACCTGCGGCGTGATGCATTCGCCTCCGAAAGTCCCGGTCGACATCCGTGAAATCACATTGACGTCGGCGTTCATGCTCAGCAGCTTGGCGATTTCATCCGCGAGAAAGATCCCATAAGTGGCGGCGGAGGTGTTCTCTCCGGCCTTGAACGGCAGGATCGCCAGAGTGGGCAGAACGTCCCGTGGGTCAAGCTCGGCAGAAATATGCGATGCATTTTCACGATCAACGCGATTGTCCGCTGCGGCTGTTTCGGCTGTGGGTTGGCGGCGCGCCTCCGCCGCAAAGACGATGTCCCGCGCCGCGTCCGGTCCATCGATCCTGCGCCCCTTCAACAGGTAGCCACGTTTGGGGATGGTCACCAGGGTCTCTCGGCCCTGATCTCCGATCGCTTTTCGCACATCGCGAATGCACTGGGTCAGACTGTCATCCGTAACCGCAACATCATGCCAGACCCGCTCGATCAGGGCGTCGCGCGATACCAGTTCTCCCAGCTTCAGGACGAGAAAATGAAGAATTTCAGCGGATTGAGCGCGAAGGAAAATCTCTTCACCTCTGGCATCGAACAAGCGGCGTGTTGCCGTGACATAAGACGCAGTGCCGATTGCAACGGACCCCGAGCCGGGATCCGACGCAGCCACCGTGCGTTGCTCAGATCCGCCCTTGCCATTCGAGATCTCTTGCGCTGGTTCTGCTGTTGGCCTGCGCATGACAGCCCCTACTCTCCCCTGACGCTCGCTTTCGCGGGCGGGCATACCTATCGACACAACCCTAGGGAAAACTCCACTGCCGTCCAACTCTTTATGCGAGAGATTCAGCATTGGTCCACCGACTTCAGAAACAGGACGTCCTCGCCGATATGGGCGCAGTAGAGTTCGTCCATGACGATCGACTGCAATGTACGTTTCGATTTCGCCGCAATCGTGAGGCGCGCCGCGCCGACCGTAAATCCCGCAGGCAACGCTGTGGACGGAAGCAATATGCCGATGCAGGCCGGGACGGTCATATGTGTCATAACAAGCCAGCCTTCACTGCCGAGCTGCACCTGGACGTGATCGAATACCGGATTGGGGGACCGTTCGATCGAAGTCAGATCCGCCAGGGCTTCCAACTTTATCGGGTCGACAGAGGCCTGCGTCGGAAGCGGCGCCGCCTGAATGCGGCGCTCCAGGTTCAGGACCGTACCAAAGGTGAGCTCATTGCCCAGAGACGTGCAATACAACCAATGTGAGCTGAGCGATTGGCCCGACGGAGAGACGCCGTTCCAGCTGTAACTTGCGCCGACCTGCAAGCGCGACACGGCACAGCCCGGCTCCAGATGCAGAAGATGCATGTGGGAGTGCATGATGCGCGCGCTCGAATAGGTGCCGGAGGCATTGAGAACCACCGGCTCTGCATCGCAAACGACACCGGGAATATAGGGAAACACCTGCACGGATGTGACAGTACGGCTTTCCATCCGGACGGGTCCTTTGTTTCATTTGCAAGGGCGCTGCGTTCAGCTGTCTTGCAGCATGCGGCTCTCCGGCGCAGATTTCCTGAAATCAAACTGAAATCGCTCTGAAATCTCCCTGTGACCGCCACGGCACCCCACGGCCGAGGGTGGGACAAAGGGCAGGGAATGTCGTGCGTTATCAGATCGCTCGCGCCGACCTTTGCAGATTTCGCCTGCGTTTCAGGATTATCGGCGGCGGTGGTCCCAGACTGGGTGCTGTCAGCGGGTCAGCCCCGCGGCGTTCATACCTCAATCAGAACCCTCCGGTCCCAACGGATCCGGCCACCTGCTGGCCGCTTCGGAACCGGCGTCACAGAAAGGAAATGACGATGTCCGCCATTCAACCCAGTGACTGCACCATCTTTGTCCAGATTTGGGTCGACACAGATGCGCTGGTCAACGGTCAGACCACCGGGGTCTATCTCGTCGACAACAACCTCAATCACGGCAGTGCCAACGAAGGCAGCGTGAACCTGATGACCGCGGTACCGGTCGGCACCAACATCTGCTGGTCCCTGCTGAACGTCGACCCGACCTCCGACACGATTCTGAGCATTCAGAACTTTGGCAACGCGGGTGTCTTCGGTGCCAGCGGCACGCCGCAGCAGGTCAATGCCACCACCTGGACCGGAACCGTGCAGGCACAGGGCGAAGATCGCTATGCGATCAATTTCTCCGCCCAGATCCCCGGCAAGTCCGGCATCACCACGTCGGTCGATCCGACGCTCAGCGTGCATTGATGCAAGCCTCACCTCTGGAAAAAGGAAGTCAAAATGTCTGAAGCCGTCGCACAAGTCTCCACCGGCCGGAAGAGCGGCCTGCAACCCCAAACCAGTATCACCATCGCCGTGGATACCGCCTATGTTGCCGCGCAACAGGGGCAGAATGTGTCCAAGGGCATCTACATGATGGACAACCGTCTGCGGAATGGCTCGACCGGCGAGGGAACCCTCGAGTTGAGCACCGTCTGCAACAACGGCGACCTGATCGGGTTCAACGTGGTGCCCATCAATGCCCTTGGCACCTCCGGCGATGAAGTCGTCATCACCGGCTTCACCGTATCCCAAGGGTCCGTGTTCACCGCTGCGGGCCAACCCCGCCAGCAGGAATCCCCCAAGGGTGAACCCCAGGGCGCCTATTGGGTTGGTCAGGCCATGCATCAGGGCGAACAAACCTACCAGATCCAGATCGAAGTGACCGTCGGCAAGCTGCAACCGGTCTCCTACTTCATCAATTGGGATCCGTTCATCACGGCCCGCTAGGGTCCTGAAGCGGGGCCGAAAGCGGAGGATGAGAAACGCCCATGTCGGCATTTGTGTCCCCGGCGCGTCCCGTCTCGGCTGCCCTCACCCCTTCTGTGAGCATTGCAATCGCGGTCGACACGGCCGCGATTGCAGCTGTGCAGGACGGCAAAATCACGAGCGGCGTGTATATGATGGACAATCAGGTCCGCAACGGCTCTGGCCATGAGGGCCACATCGACCTCCATACCGTCTGCAATGTGGGCGCCTTGATCGGGTTTCAGGTGCTTGCGATCAACGCCGCAGGCACAAGCGGCGACAGCGCCGCGCTGACGTCCTTTGCGCTGCAAGGCGGTGATGATGTGTTCACCGGGGCCGGGCACCCCCGGGCCGAACCTCCGCCAAAGGGACTGGCACCGGGAAGCTACTGGATCGGACAGGCAATGGCCGCCGGGACCGAAGCATATCAGATCCAGATCGAAGTGACGGTTGGCGCCCTGCAACCGACCAGCTTTTATGTCACCTGGGAGGCGACACTCACCGCGTCCTGAAACGCTGCGCTGCGCGCGGCTTCTAACGCCCCTCACGACGTCAGCAATGCTCCGGCGACCCTGAGGACCTTGGCGGCGTGGGCATTGGCCTGATGCGCGGCCGCCTGCGGATCCTGTCCAGACAGATATGCCGCGATCCAGCCTGCGTTGAAGGCGTCTCCCGCACCGGTCGCATCAACGACACCACCCGCCAGCATGGGCGGTGCGACCTGGCATCTGTGACCCGCCACATCCATCAACACGGGGTTTTCCGCATCCTTGACCACCACGACCTCGGCCCCAGCCTGGCGATAGCGCGCCAGGGTTGCCTCGGGGGAGCCATCCCCGAACAGCGCCTGTTCGTCGCCAAAACTCGGCAGCACACACCAAGACCGCGCCGCAGCATCGGGCAAGACGTCACGGCACTGCTCGGCGCTGTCCCACAAGCGCGGGCGGATGTTTGGATCAAAGCAGACCCGCGCCCCTGATGTCTCGATGGCGGCCCATAGCCGCGCCCGGGCCTCCGGGCTCAGAATCGCCAGGGTGATGCCGGACAGATACACCAGCGCCGCCCCTTCCAGGGCCAGCGCCAGTGCAGCCTCATCGTCAGCCAGGCGACGCGCGGCGGAGTGGCTGCGCCAGTAGCTGAACACTCGGTCCCCCTGCTCCTGCCCAATCAGGTACAGGCCCGGCGATGCCCCGGGCAGGCGCTGCACGTGATCGACACCGACGCCCGAAGCAGCGATGAAGTCGCGCATCCGGGTCGATGTCGCATCATCCCCGATGGCTGTCACATAGTCGATCTGATGCTGGTCATCCAACAGGCGGCGCAGGTGCCAGGCGGTGTTGAACGTGTCCCCGGCAAACCCCATCCGGTAGAGCCCGCCGTCGACCGGCGCCATTTCCACCATACACTCCCCGATCACGGCAATGCGCATCATGTCGCCTCCACAAACCAGTCGCGTGCGTTCTCGTAGCAGATGCCGCGCACCAGCTGATGCAACAGCGCCTCGTCATCCGGCAGATGGGCGGTTTCCGACCAGCGTCCGATCATGCCGCAGAGCAGCCGCCGGAAATACTCATGCCGCGGGAACGACAGGAAAGAGCGGCTGTCGGTCAGCATGCCGAGGAAGGTGGACAACAGCCCGACCTGCGCCAGACTGCGCATCTGGCTTTCCATGCCATCCAGCGTATCGTTGAACCACCAGGCCGCGCCAGCCTGCACCTTGCCGGGGACGGATCCGTCCTGGAAGGTCCCCGCCGTGGCCGCCAGCACCGGGTTGCGGCCTGGATCAAGCCCATAGAGCACCATCCGTGGCAAGTGCCCGTCGCGATCCAGCCGGTCCAGCAACCGGTTGAGCGGCCCGGCCATGTCGGTGTCGCGCAGCGAGTCGCCGCCTGCATCGGGGCCGATGCGGTGCAGCAATCTGCTGGACCCGTTGCGTACCACGTTCATGTGGCATTGCATCACAAGCCCGCGCGCCGCATAGGCCCGCCCCAAGGCATCAAACAATGCCGCCCGGTGGCCCGCGGCCTGCTCCGGCGAGACCGGGCGCCCGGCCCGCGCAGTCGCAAGCGCCGCGTCGAGCGCCGCCGCCCCGGGGATCTCGGCAGCATCGAGGTGATTGATGCCATGATCGGCCGCCTTGCAGCCATGGGCGACAAAATGGTCCAGACGCAGAAGCAGCGCCGCGACCAGATCCTCAAAGCTGCGGATCGGATGGGTCAGCGCTTCGAGACGGTCGAGATACGCAGCAAACCCGTCCGCCTCGATCTGCACAGACTTGTCGGGCCGGAAGGTCGGGACCACCCGTATATCGGCGCTAGAAAGCGCCGCGTGGTGCTCCAGCGTATCCAACGGATCATCGGTAGTGCCCACCAGTTCCACCTTCATCCGGCGCAACAGCCCCTGGGCGGAAAACCCGTCCTCGCCCAACTTTGCATTGGCCTGCGCCCAGACGCGATCCGCGGTGTCCGGTGTCAGCACCGTGCCGTCCAGATCGAAATAGCGCCAGAGTTCGAGGTGGGACCAATGGTGCACCGGGTTCAGAACCGCGCGCGGCATGGCGGAGGCAAAGGCATCGAATTTCTCGCGCCAACTGGCCGCCCCCGTGACGCGCGCCTCGTCGATGCCGGCCCAGCGCATCACCCGCCATTTGTAGTGATCATGCGCCAACCACATTTCACCAAGCGTGTCCCACCGTCGGTCAGCCGCGATTTCCCCCGGCGGGAGGTGGTTGTGATAGTCGATAATCGGCAAATCCTGCGCGACCTCAAAATAGAGCCGCCTTGCGGTCTCCGTATCCAGCAGGAAGGACTGGTCTAGAAATCTGGCCATGGGTTATGTCGCCTCCATCAGAGCGGACAGGACGGAAGACAGCCCCTGCGCCTCGATCCGGTCATAGGCCGCCGTCACCTCACTTTCGAATTCAGAAGAATGCGCCAGCGTCGGCGGGACCACACCGGGCACCGCCAGCACCCCGGCAACCGGCCGGTCCGAGGCGGCAGCCGCGCGCAGCGATTCCTGCCGGGGATCGGCAATCGGGGCAAGCCTTTGCAATCCCGTAACCCAGCAGGCGATGGCCACTGCCGTCACCGGCCAGGGTCGCCCCGCTGTGATCGATTGTTCAACGGGCGCAAACAGCCGTTGGGGCATCTTGTTGCTCGTGTCGGTCGCAATCTGTTCGAGACGGTGATGCAGCCGGGTGTTGGTGAACCGCGCAAGCAGATCCTCGGCATAGTCTGCAACATCCACGCCCGCCGGCAAATCCAGGGTCGGCGCTTGTTCTGCCAACATCAGGCGCCGGATCGCCGCACACAGGGGCGCGTCCGTCATCGCCTCGGCCACGGTTTCATAGCCGAGAAGCTGCCCCGCCCAGGCAAGCGTGGTATGGGCACCGTTCAAGAGGCGTAGCTTCATGTCCTCGAACGGCTCCACATCCGGGACGAGGAGTGCTCCACCGGCAGCAAAGGGCGGCGCTTCGCCGGCGAAGTCATCTTCGATCACCCATTGGCGGAAAGGCTCGCACAGGATCGCATTGGCGTCCTCACGCCCGAGTGCCGTTGCAACTTCGGCACGGCTGCTGTCGGTCATTGCGGGCACGATCCGGTCCACCATCGAGGAGGGAAAGCGCACGGTGCCTTCGATCCAGGCTGCCAGCTCCGGGTCCTGCGCCCGGGCGAAACCCAAGACGGCACGGCGGGTCAGCCTGCCGTTGGCCGGTTGATTGTCGCAGGACAGGATCGTCAGCCCCCCCTGCCCCGCAGCGCGCCGCCGTGCCAGCCCGGCCACGAGGACACCGATCGCCGTGCGCGGCGCCTCAGTCCCTTCGAGGTCGGCCCGAATTCCAGGGTGGGTCAGATCGAGCGCACCACCCGACGTGCAATAGCCTTTTTCGGTGATGGTCAGCAGGATCACCGACAAATCGCCCGAGGCAATCAGGGCCGGCAGCGCGTCGGCCCCGTCGCGCGCGGGGTGACAGGTGCCGCAGAGCACACCAATCTCGCGCAACTGCGTCTGATCGCCATCCGCCTCGGCCACGTGATACAGATGATCCGCAGCCGCCAGGTGATCCAGGTCTTCGACACCGGAGTTCAGGCGCGCCGCGACCACTCCCCAGGTGCCTCCAGCAGTCTCGAGTCCTTCTTGCAGGTAGACCATCGGATGCGCCCGCGCAAAAGCGCCAAACCCGATATGCAGGATGCGGGGTTTGAGGCTGGCCCGGTCAAGGGTGCTGGGATGTCTGATCACGCTCACAGATGGATCCTCCCGTCAGGTTCAGTGGGGTTGGACAAGATAAGACTGCGGCGCTCCCCCGCGGGCAGCACCACCTCGGCGATTGGGACATTCGGAGCGCCCGGCCCCTCGCGCCGCGTTAGAAGTGTGACCTCATCGGAGGCGCTGGACATCTCCAGGTGGGTGACACACCAGACAGGATCGACCGAGACACCATCGTCTTCGTACATAAGGCTCGTCCCCACCGCGTCGCCCGCCGCCGGAAACAGGGCAAGGCTGCGGCGAAGGTCAGCGGATGGCGCGGCGCGATCAGCACCTTCAGACAAGGGGATGACACTGCCGCCACGCACAAAGAGCGGGATCGTCTCAAGCGTCACGGGCACCTCAAGCCATTGGCCGCCCTGGTGCCAGATGCCGGTGTGGAAATCCCACCAGCCCCCGGCATGCTCGGGCAGATAAACGGGGCGGCTGTCGACGCCCTTGTCCAGCACCGTCGCCACCAGAAGATCCCGCCCCAGCAGGAAGCTGTCAGTCTCCTGCCAGGCCTGCGGATCATGGTCAAAGTCAAGAAACAGCGGCCGCAGCATCGGTTCGCTCTGCGCCGCCGCCTGCCAAAGACAGGTATAGAGATAGGGCAAGAGCCTGTAGCGCAGGCGGATTGCGTTCCGGATCAGATCGGTGACCTCCGGATACATCCAGGGCTCGTTCACCGTCGCGTCATCGTTCCACGAATGGATGGTAAAGCGCGGGTGGAACACCCCGTTCTGGACCCAGCGCACGAACAGCTCCGGCTCGGGGCGCGGACCGGAGAAACCGCCGACATCGTGGCCGATGTTGTAAAACCCCGACAGGCTCATCCCGAGGCCGGTGCGCTGGTTCCACCGCAAGGTTTTCCAGTCCGTGCGATTGTCGCCGCTCCAGGTCTGGGCATAGCGTTGCAACCCCGGCGCCCCGGACCGGCTGATCAGATAGGGACGTTTATCCGGCGCTTGTTCCAATTGCGCCTCCATCGAGGCACGGGTCATCAGGATCGGCATCACCGGGCGCATCAGTGCAATATCGACCTCTTCGCCAAAGCCGGCACAACGGGCGTGGCGATCCCAGATCTCGTACTCATTATTGTCGTTCCAGGTCGACCCGATGCCGCGCGCCAGAAGCGCCGAGGTCACGTTGGCCTTCCACCACGCAACCGTATCCGGATTGGTGAAATCGAGGTGAGATCCTTCGTCATCCCAGAACACCGACCGCTCCGGCCCGCAGGCGGCATCGGCCTCGGCACTCGCGCGGATGAACAGACCCTTCTCCACCACCTCGTCATAGCGGGGGTGATCTTGCAACAGGCAGGGCTTGATGTTGGCGATCAGATGGATGCCTTGATCGGCAAACTTCGCCGCCATGCTCTCAGGGTCCGGCATCTTGTCATCGTTCCAGTTGAACACATACCGTTTGGCCCCGATGGAAGTGTAGCCCGATGACATCTGGAAGCTGTCGCAGGGGATCTGATGCTCCTCGATCCTGGCCAGGAACCCTTCGAGCTGCGCCTGCGCGTCGGGCGCGTCGGTATAGGACATGGTCGAGCCGGAGTAGCCCAGGCTCCAGCGCGGTGGAAACGCGGTGCCGCCCGTCAGTTGCTCCTGCCGCTTGACCAGATCCAGCAGCTGCGGCGCCCAGGACATGTAGAAATCGAGATCGCCATCCTCGGCCCGGTAGGCACGATAGGGCGCGTGGTAATTGTCCAGCTCATTGCCGAGATCGAACCAGCAGCCGGCAAGATTGTCATAAAAGATCGACCAGCATCCTGCGCCTTGCGTGCGGGTGATCGTGAAGGGCACGTGCTTGTAGAGCGGATCGGTACTCTCGGCGTCATAGCCCATCGCATCGAGGTTTCGCATCTCGTAGCGCTTGCCCGTGCGGTTCAGCGGCCCGGCTTTCTCACCCAGGCCATAGACCGCCTCACCCGCGGTACGGGACAGGAAATGCGCATGAGCGTGGTCGCGCAGGCCCAGGTGGAACGCCCCCGTCGCCCGATCCGTGGCGAATGTTTGCCAGGCACCGTCGATCTTCGCCTCCCAGACCATCTGCAGCGGCTGCAGCACACGAAGCCGCAGCGTCTCTGTCGCGACGGTCAACGCGCCCTCTGCCTCCGAAATGACCGGCGGCGGGCATGTGAAACCTGAAAGATCCTCCCGCCGCCGCCCTTCCCAGGGGGCGTTCCCTCCCGGCGCAATCGTCCATGTGCGCCCAAGCCGCCAGGCTGCATCCTTTTGCAGAGACACGCGAAACAGCGTGTCCTCCAAAACCGAGATATGCAGGAGGTGCCGTTCTTCGACACGCAGGGTGGCACCGGAGGCCGTCTCGGCCTCCAGCACCCATGATTTCAGGCATTTCATTATTGGTATCCCAACAGAAGTCGCGGCAGGAACAGGCTGATTTCAGGCACGTAGGTCACCAGCATCAACAGACCGAACAACACCGCGTAAAAGGGCAACAAGGGGCGGATCACCTTGGCGATCGACGTGCCCCCCACCGAGCAGCCGACAAAGAGCGCCGACCCGACCGGGGGCGTGCAGATGCCGATGCAAAGGTTCAAGGTCATGACAACTCCGAAATGGACGGGATCCATGCCCAGCCCTTGCACCACCGGCATGAAGATCGGCGTGAAGATCAGCAGTGCAGGCGTCATGTCCATGAAAGTGCCCACCACCAGCAGCGCGATATTGATCGCCAGCAGGATCGCCAGCGGATTCTCTGACAGCCCCAGCAGGAAGTCCGAAATCGCAAACGGAATACCGCCAAAGGCCATCACCCGGCTCATCGCGATGGAAGCGCCGATCATCAGCAGCACGACCGACGTGGTCACCGCGCTTTCGATCAGGATCGCGGGCAGGTCCTTGACCGTGATTTCGCGATACCACACAAGCGCCAGCAGCAGCGTGTAGATCACCGCGGCGGCAGAGGCTTCGGTGGCGGTGAAAACGCCGGTGATGATGCCGCCCATGACGATGACGATCAGCCCCAGGGGCAGCGCTGCATCGCGGGCAGACACCAGCACCTCGCGCAGCGCCGGGCGCGGTGCCACCGGGTAGCCGCGACGTTTGGCGATGATGCCTGCGACGATCATCAGCCCCAGCCCCATCAGGATACCCGGCAGATATCCGGCCACAAAGAGCGCCGCGATCGAGGTTCCGCCGGTGATCAGCGAGTAGACGATCAGCGTTGCGGAGGGCGGGATCAACAGCCCCGTCGGGCAGGAGGCAATGTTCACCGCCGCCGAGAATGCCGGGTCATAGCCCTCTTTCTTCTGCAACGGGGACATGACACCACCGACCGCCGCCGCGGAGGCCACGGCCGAGCCCGAGATCGAGCCAAACATCATGTTTGCAATGACGTTGCAGTGCGCCAGTGCCCCGGGCAACCGCCCGCCAAGCACCTTGGCGAAGTTGATCAAGCGCATGGCGATACCGCCACGGTTCATGATGTTGCCCGCCAGAATGAAGAACGGAATGGCGAGCAGGGTAAAGCTGTCCAGCCCGGACGCCATCTGCTGTGCCACGATGAACAACGACTGATCGAAGCCCATGAACAGCAGGAACGTCGCGGTGGTGGCAATCCCGATGGAAAAGGCGATCGGAACCCCCAGCGCCATCAAGAGGGCAAAACTGCCGAACAGCAGGATAATGGCCAGTGTCATGTCAGTTCCGCCCTCAGTCCAGTGGTCCGCCCACAGGGGCATCAGCCCCGGGGTCCTTCGTGCCCGGCCCATCTCGCCAAAGCTCAACCAGAAAAATCACGCAGTAGAAAAAGATAATCGCCCCGGCGAAAGGGATCGCGCCGTAGACGTAGCCCATCGGGATTTGCAGGGCCGGAGTGACCTGCCCCGAGGCAAAGGTCTTGAGCACCAGCTGACCGCCGCCCTTGATCATGACCAGGGCCGCAAACCCCGCAATGGCGCAGAGACTGAACCCCTCGGCCACACTCCGCGCCCGACCACTGAGCTTTTGTGTCAAGAGATCAATGGCCAGGTGACGCCGCAATCCCATCGTGTAGGCTCCACCGATCAGCGCAAGCCACATGAACAGGAACCGCGCCAGCTCATCCGTCACCGTGCTTGGCACGCCCAGGATGTAGCGGCTTATGACCTGCCAGCTGACGCAAGCCACCAGAACGACGAAAATCGCCGTGAGAACCGTCTTGAGCAATAGATCGACCGCCCACCTCATCTGCGGCCTGCCCTGCCCCAACGGGCTGATACGCTCCACGTCATAGGTCCCCTCCCCGCGACAACCATGTGAGATCTGCGCCAGACACTCGCGCAGGAATCCAAATTGGTCAACCAATTTCTAAAAACTTCCACACCCACGTTGCAATTTCGAAGTTTTGGTTGACTGAATCGAAAAGATGGGGAAGTTTCCTCAAATATTGGTCGACCAATTCTGACAGGTCAGACCAAAGCACCTTGGGAGGAGAGACCATGACCAAGACATTGACCACGGCCCTGTCCGCACTGGCGCTGGCGGCGTCTGCTGGCGTTGGCGCTGCCGCGACATTGAAACTGAACCACAACAACCCGCCGGATCACCCGGTTCACATCTCCATGCAGGTCATGGCCGACCGCGTGGCGGAATTGACCGATGGCGAGATCAAGATCCAGATTTTCCCGAATGCCCAGCTTGGCACCCAACGCGAATCCATGGAGCTGGTGCAGAACTGCGCGCTGGAGATGGCCCGCTCCAACGCCTCCGAGCTCGAAGCCTTCGAGGAGAGTTACTCGGCGCTAAACCTGCCCTACATCTTCTCCTCCGAAGAGCATTTCAACACCGTTATCACCGGCGACATCGGGCAGGACATCCTGAACGCCTCTGTCGATCAGGGGTTCCGTGGCGTGGCCTTCTACACCGAAGGTGCCCGCTCTTTCTATGCCCAGAAGCCGATCATGTCGCCCGCCGACCTGGAAGGCGTGAAGGTGCGCGTACAGCCGAGCCCCTCTGCCATCCGCATGGTTGAGCTGCTGGGGGGCAACCCGACCCCGATCTCCTGGGGGGAACTCTACAGCGCCTTGCAGCAGGGTGTTGTCGATGCGGCAGAAAACAATCCGACCGCGCTGACCACCGCCCGTCACGGCGAGGTCGTCACCGATTTCTCCCTTGATGAGCACACCATGATCCCCTCCGTGGTTGTGATCTCCAACTGTGCCTGGGACGCAATGACCGAAGCGCAGCAGGAAGCGCTGCGCACGGCGGCGCAAGACTCCATGGCTGCGCATCGCGAAGCGTGGAATGCGGCTTCTGCCGCCGCCATCGACGAAGCCAAGGCAACGCTGAACGTGAACGTGCACGAGGTGGACAAGGCCCCCTTCGCCGAAGCTGTTCTGCCGATGCACGAAGAAGTCGCGGCGAAGTCGGAGCACCTCGCCGATCTGATCGATCGCATCAAAGCGGCACAATAAGCGATAGGCACAGGCACCATGCTGGAACGATCCGAACTCGCAGACAACGCGTTGCAGGCCCTGCACGACGAGGACTATGACCGTCCCTTCAACACGCAGACCCTCAACGCCGAAACGCTGATCTTCACCCGCGGCCGCCAGGGGCAGTCGCTGGACGGGGACTGGAATTTCTGCGTCGATCTTCTGGACACCGGGCTTCGGCAGAAATGGTACGCCATGCTGCCCGAGGCTCCCGAAGACCGGATCGAGCCCTGGGATTATGATCCCTATATGGGCGAGACGGTGCCTGTGCCCTCCTGCTGGCAGATGCAAAAGGAGAAGTGGTACTTCTTCGAGGGCTCTGCCTGGTACACCCGCCCCCTCCTGCACGACCCTGCGCCAAACCGGCGGCAGGTGCTGCGGATCGGTGCGGCACAGTATGATTGCAAGGTGTTCCTGAACGGCGAATTCCTGGGCAACCACTATGGCGGCTCCACCCCGTTCTGTGTGGAATTGACCCAGGCCCTGAAGCCGGGCCAGAATTGGCTGATGCTCTGCGTCAATAACACCCGCACGCTGGACCGCGTGCCCATGCGCAACACCGACTGGTTCAACTACGGCGGTGTCTACCGGGAGGTGACGCTCTATGATCTGCCGCCGGTGGTGATCCGCGACCTGTTTGTCCGGCTCGAGAACGGCGCGATCCGTGCCTCTGTCGATGTGGACGGAGACTGTGCCTCTGCCCGGTTGGCGATTCCCGAACTGGGAATCGATACCGAACTGCCCTTGTCCGAGGGCAAGGGTGACATCACCTTGGATGCCGCACCAGAGCTGTGGTCACCGGACACCCCAAAACTCTACGACGTGATCCTAAGTGCCGGAGGGGATCAGGTGCAGGACCGCGTCGGGTTCCGCACCATCGCGCGCGAGGGCACTGAAATTCTGCTCAACGGCGCGCCGATCTTTCTGCGTGGCATCTCTGTCCATGAGGATGACGCAACTCAGGGCAAGGTCACCGGTGAGACCGACATCCGCCGCCGCTTTGCCCATGCCAAGGAACTGGGCTGCAATTTCCTGCGGCTGGCGCATTACCCGCATCATGAACGCGCGGCAGAGATTGCCGACGAGCTGGGTCTGATGCTCTGGGAAGAGGTTCCGGTGTATTGGGCGATTGATTTTGCCAATCCGGCCACCCGGCGCGATGCCGAAAACCAGCTGCGCGAACTGATCCGCCGGGATCGCAACCGCGCCAGCGTC
Source organism: Epibacterium sp. ABV4_022 (assembly GCF_056159345.1). Classification (NCBI taxonomy): domain Bacteria; kingdom Pseudomonadati; phylum Pseudomonadota; class Alphaproteobacteria; order Rhodobacterales; family Roseobacteraceae; genus Epibacterium; species Epibacterium sp. ABV4_022. The sequence continues at coordinate 972,381 of NZ_JBSWVA010000001.1, read as the reverse complement.
ATTATCTGGTCGGTCGGAAACGAGAACCCCGACACCGACGCCCGTCTCGACTTCATGCGCGGCCTTGCGGATCTGGCCAAGGCCGAGGACCCGACCCGCCTGACCTCGGCCGCCTGCCTGGTGAACCACGCCAAGCTGAAGATCGAAGACCGTCTGGCCGCGCATATCGACGTGATCGGCCTCAATGAATATTACGGCTGGTACGAAGAGAACTTTGACGAGCTGGGCGAGATCGGCCGCAACTCCGCGCCGGATCGCCCGGTTGTGATCTCCGAAACCGGCGCTGACGGCGACAGCACCGAACACGGCCCCGAACGCGGGCTGTTCAGCCTCGCCTATCAGGACGAAGTCTACGCCAGGCAGATCGCCACCCTGCGCGCGCTGGACTATGTGAAGGGCATGTCGCCCTGGATCCTCTATGATTTCCGGGTCGAGCGCCGTCAGGGCATTTTTCAACGGGGCTGGAACCGCAAAGGATTGATCGCCGCCGATAAAGCGACGAAAAAACCCGCCTTTCACCGGCTCGCCGCCTATTATGCCGAACGCGCGGCAGAAGAAAGCCGCGCGACGCAAACCAGCGGGGAGACAGCATGAGCCAATACAGGCGCTATCAGGATGTGGCACAGGCCCTGCGGGTCGTGATCCGGGACGAAGGTTTTGCCGTGGGGGACCGGCTGCCGCCCGAACGGCAACTGTCGGAACGGCTGTCGGTGTCGCGCTCCCTGGTGCGCGAGGCGCTGATCATGCTGGAGATCGATGGTCTGGTGGAGGTCCGCAAGGGCTCCGGCATCTATCTCGCCGCTCCGTCTGCGACCACCGCACCGCCGGTACGTGACGATATCGGTCCGTTCGAGCTGTTGCAGGCGCGGCAGCTTCTGGAAAGCTCGATCGCAGCCTTTGCCGCGGAAATGGTCACCAAGAACGACATCACCCGCATGCGCGAAGCCCTGGAGATGGAGCGCCAGCAGATCGAATCCGGCAGCGCCGACCACTCCGGAGACGAGCTCTTTCACCGTTTGATCGCCGAAGCGACACAGAATTCGGTGCTGGTGGACATGGTCGACGAACTCTGGCGCAAGCGCGAACAAAGCCCGATGTGGGCCAAGCTGCACGACCGGATCTTTGACGCGGACTATCGACGCAACTGGCTGGAGGATCACCAGAAAATCCTCGCCGCGCTGCGCACGAAGGACAGAGACGGGGCGCGCGCAGCGATGTGGCAGCACCTCGCACATGTCCGTGAAACCCTGATGGAGCTGTCGGATGTGGATGACCCCGCCTTTGACGGCTACCTGTTCCAACCCATCTCCGCGCCGGGCTGACGGCGCAGTCCGGGCCTTTCCTGCCCACAAAAACAAAGAACAAGAGGATCGCATGATCGAAACCTGGCGCTGGTTCGGCCCCGATGACCCCGTGACGCTGGAGGATGTCCGCCAGGCCGGTGCGACCGGTATTGTCACTGCCCTGCATGACCAGCCGAACGGCACCGTCTGGTCCGTGGAAGCCATCGCCGAGCGCCGCGACATGATTGCAGCAGCAGGTCTCAGATGGGAGGTGGTCGAGAGCGTTCCGGTGCATGAGGACATCAAGCGCGGCGCTCCGGGCTGGGAGGACAAGGCCGACGCCTGGGCGCAGTCGATCCGCAATCTCGCCGCCTGCGACATCCGGACCGTGTGCTACAACTTTATGCCGCTATTGGACTGGACCCGCACCGACCTGACCCATGCGTTGCCGGATGGCGCGCTCTGCCTGCGCTATGATGCGGTGGATGCAGCGGTGTTCGACATTCACATCCTTGGTCGAGAGGCCGCCACAGCCGACCACCATCCAGAGATTGCAGCCCGCGCGGCAACGCGCCACGCCGCAATGAACGAAGCGGACTGCCAGCAGCTGACGCGGACCATTATCGCGGGCCTCCCCGGTGCCGAAGAGAGCTTCGACCTCGACAGCTTTCGCGCTCATCTGGCGATGTATGACGGGATCGATACAGCCCGCCTTCGGTCAAATCTGGCGGCTTTCCTGCGCCGTGTCGTCCCCGTCGCCGAAGAGGTGGGCGTCACCCTTGGGGTTCATCCCGATGATCCGCCGTTCCCGATCTTCGGTTTGCCACGGGTGGTCTCCACGGCAGAGGACCTCCAGGCGATCCTCGACATGGTGGACAGCCCGGCCAACGGCCTGACCTTCTGCACCGGATCGCTCGGGGTACGTGCGGACAATGATCTGCCGGCAATGCTGGCACGGTTCGGCCCGCGGGTGGCCTTCCTCCACCTGCGCGCAACCCTGCGCGAAGCCGATGGCATCAGTTTCCATGAAGCGCCGCATCTGGCCGGGGACGTGGACATGGTGGCAATCTGCAAGGCGGCCCTGGAGGCGGAAACCGCACAAGGGCGCGCGCTTCCGTTCCGGCCCGACCATGGGCATATGCTGGCCCATGACCAACGCACGACCAGCACACCCGGCTACCCCTATATCGGCCGTCTCCGGGGTCTGGCCGAACTGCGCGGCATCCTGCACACGCTGGCCCACAGCGCCGCGACATAAAATCGGCGGCGGGGCCAGCGGGCGCGCCCTCTGGAATATTTGCTTGCGGCGGCGGACCACTCGCAGCCCCCTGAGAAGCGAGAGCCGGGCCAGCGGCAGCTCGCCGCCCCACGGAAGACGCGGCGCCCGCCAGCACATGGCATCAGCGCTGCGTTTTGTCGCGCGGGGACACGACCTCATTTCCATCTGACAGATTCGCGGCGGGCGTATTTCAGGTTGTGTGCATCACAAAAATAGGAGCACAGGATTTTGTTCGCCTGCCTCACATCGGCAGCCCATCGCCTGCGCAGCAGATAAAACGGGCGGACGGCGAAAAAATCGCATGCGGCGCCCTCGCCGGTCACGCCATAAAAATATCCATAAATCGCAATATATTATCGTGATCTAGGCCCGACGGGACCAGGCTGTCCAAAGACCTGATTCACAATCTAGCCCGTCCTAGTTCATGAAATTGGACGCCCCATTTTCGGTCAGTTTGTAACGCTTTTTCAGGTCGCCCCGCAGTGCGGCGACAGGAAAGAGGATCGGCCCAATGACAACCCTGTGTCACATCGCGCTGTCCCCGGACGGTGGCACAAAGATACCTCTGCAAGAGCTCGGCCCCAGTCATGGGCTGACCCCGACCTCAGCCAAGATGTATGACCGTTTTTACGGATTGCAATCCGTCACGCGTCATCGGGACGCACAGACTGGGATGCTGTCCCCGGTCCTGCAAGGCGCCATCGACAGTTTGCCTGACCGCGGCCGGTCCGCGGGACTGGTCGTGTATTGCAAGACCCAGACACACAACACGCGCGCCGACCAGAACTGGCTGCGGCAGCTGGTCGATCAGCACGGGCTGGCCCATTGGGACGTGCATGCCTTGTCGATGACCAGCTGCGCCTCCGCGCTGGCCTGTCTTCATTTCGTCACGCAGTGCGGAACTGAGGCGCCCGTCATCGTGCTGACCGGGGAAAAGGCCTTCCACCCTTCGGTGTCACGCCTGACGGTCGGCCTGCTGGCAGAGGTTCCCACCGCAGCGGTTTTGAATGCCGGTCCCGGGTCCTGGCACGTGCGCGGCACGGCGGTCCGGCACCTGCCGCGATTTCACATCAACCCCGAAGCGATGGGCCCGGAGGACCGACGTGCCCTGCAACAGGAGTATGCGCCGGGGCTCACGCAATTTGTGGCCTCCTTTCTGGATCGCCATGCAGCGCTGCTGAGCCGCGACATGATCTTTGTGCCGCATAATCTCAACCGTCCGCTGACCGATGCCCTGATCCGGGCATTCGATTGGCAGGACCGGACGTTCCAGGGCGACATCGCAGGGACCGGTCATGCCTATTGTTCAGATCCGTTCGTCAATCTGGAGGCGGTGGTCTCAGACGCTGGCCCGGTCCAGCAGGTCCTGCTGCTGGCGGCAGGGACCGGCGTGACCTTCTCCGCCTGCTTGCTGGACCGAGATCCCGCCGCCTGCCCCACCCCCTGATCCCACTCTCTGCCCGAAGCATAAGGAAGCCTTCCATGAACAAGACCATTTCCACTGCCGTTTCCGAGGTTCTCTCCGAGGTTCTGGAACGCCCTGTTACCGGCATTCGCCCTGACATGCGGTTCGACCGGGACTTCGATCTCGACAGCTACATGTTCGTGCAGTTCCTCCTGGGCCTTGAGGACAAGTTGCCGGGGCTGCGGTTCGACCCCGAGACCATTGGTCAGGCCGGGTTCAACACCATGGAAAAACTGGTGGAGCACATCGAAGCAAGCCTTGCCCGGGGAGAGCAGGCACATGCTTGATTCAGCAACCGGCTCCCTCACGGAGCAGATCTTCGAGACCGCCCGGCGCGCGCCCCCGGCGCAGGCCCTGCAATCCGCGTGCCTTCTGGTCACCGGACGGGACGGTTTCCTCACCGGTCGCAGCCATGCGGTCCATCTGCCGGATGCGCCATTGGTTGATCCGGCAGAGCCGGCAGCCGACATCAGCACCCAATCCACGCGGACGGAACATGGCATCGCCTGTTTCGGGCTGGTGCTGTCGGAGGTCGCCCCCCGGCCGTTGCACCCGCGTCCGGCCTCTGTCGCCCTGGCGACCCTGGCCCTGCGCGCCGGGATCCTCGCGCAGGCCATGGATATGGCCTTTGCGCATCTCGAAACCAGAGAGAGCCTGGGGCAGAAAACGCTGCATCACCAACTGGTCAAGGCACGGTTTTCCGCAAGCAGCATGTTTGTGAACCAGCTGCGCCGCGAACTCATCCTGTCGGACCCCCGGGGCGACATCGAAGGCTGTGATCGGCTGCACACCGAGATCGACACACATATGGTGCAAATCGCCAAACTCATGGGCGGCCACGGCCTGCGTGAGGGGGCCGTGCATGGGCTGGAGTACCTCTCGACCCTGATCCGTGCGACCCTGGTCCCGTCGTCGCACAGCGGGGTGTGACCGGATGGCGCTTCGTCCCAGTCCCGCCGAAGTTCGGCTCTTGGCATCCGGAACCTTGCCTGATCGCGCTTCGGCGCGTCCAATCCTGTATTCCTGCGACACCGGAGAGGACAGCGCCGCCCGAGAGCATCCGTTCGACCCTTGCCTTCAGCAGCGACTGGACGCCTGGAAGCGCCTCCAGTCGTCCACGGATCCGACCCCGCCGGCGATGCATCTGTTCTCGAACGCGGACGCGGTGCCCGACCTGCATTCCCAACGGCTGCGGGACGATTGGCGGCGCCTCTGCGCCGAAACGGATACTCCGCTACTGGTCTATCTGCACTGCGGCCATCAACCCGACACCCGAAGCCCGATCCTGCAATACCTGTTGCAGACCCTGGATCACCACGGGCCGGTGCATGCGCTGCGGGTGGAGTGTCGAAAATCGCTGCAAGATGCGATGGCCCTCGCCCGCGCGATGACCGCAAACAGCAGCCTGTCGCTGGTGTTGCGCGACCCCACCGAACGGCTCACCCCGCGACCGCGCCCCACGCGCCCCCTGCGCTATGCGCTGCTCGGCACCCGGGACCGCGCCGCTGATCTCAGCCAACGCCGGGCACAGGCCGCCGTCCCCCTCGCCGCAACGCCCATCAGGAGCCAATGATGCAACCCGCAACTCCCACCGCCGATGCCCTGCTCGACGCGGCCAGACCCACGGTCTGGCAAACGCTTTCCCGCATTCTGCTGCTTGCCATTCCCTTTGCCGTTGGTGCCGCCGCCACCTCGACGCTGAACCTCGGCAAAGTTGCGCTGCTGGCCCGTGTGCCGGACACCGGCGCATTGAACACGCTGTCGCTGTTGCAACCAAGCTTTATCCTGGCCTTGGCCATCATGGAGGGCTTGGCCATCACCGCGCAGGTGTTCAGCGCCCGCTCGCGTCACAATTGGCCCCGGCGTGGCACCCAGCGCGCGGTGCTGCGCCTGTGCCGCAATGGCGTGATCCTGTTCGTGATCGTCGCCGCAGTTGGCTATGCCGCGGCCGAAACTCTGCCTGTCCAGGACCCGGAGATCCGCCTGATCCTCGCGCATTTTCCTCTGTTCATGCTGTCGCTGGTGCCCTTCGTCGTGTTCGACATCTTTTATGGCGCCATGCGCGGACAAGGGAAGGTCCTGCTGGGGCTCGTGCCCTTTGTCGGTCTTGTCGCGATCGACCTGTCCACAACCTACGTGCTGGTGTCACAATACGGCTGGGGGTTCGAAGCGGTTCTGATCGGCAATCTCGTTGGTCCGATCCTGATGTTGCCGGTCATCGCCCTGTTGTTGCGGCGCGAGCTGCGCGATGGGGAAGACAGCCCGGAAGAACCCTTCCGCATCCGCATCCGGCAGCTCCAGATCGGCGTCGGCATCCCCGTGTTCAGCTCGATCGTTGTGGGGTTTGTCAGCGCCTCGGTGGTGTTCCCGATCCTGTCCAAGATCGGCGAGGACAGCGCCTCTGCCTTCTTCGTGGTGCTGCGCTATCGCATCGCCTTCATGATCCCCGCAATCGCGATCGGATCCGCCATCGCGATCCTTGTCAACCAGCTCGCCGAGCAGGGTCAAACCGCCCAGCGCCTGCGCTATCTGATCATCGGTGTGCCCTTCATGCTCTGCCTGTATGCGATCGTGACCGCGCTGTTGCCACAGTGGACAGGGGCGCTCGATCTGCTGGTTCCTGAACAGGCCGAAGCGCTGCGCGCGGCCACCAACCAGATGTTCACCGAGCTGCTGATCACCTTCTTCCTGATTTCCGGCTCCGCCATGCTGCAGGTGATCCTGGAGCAGCTGGGGCGCGGTGTTCAGGTGCTGGTCATCACCTTCCTGATCGAGGCCGGGACCTGTGCCGCCGTGCTCTGGGCAATGATGCAGGGCGCGGGCATGGGGCTGATCCTGGACGTTCTGATCGCGGCAGCGGCTGGCAGCTTTGGTCTCTTCGCGGTGCAGTTCCTGCTGCTTCTGCGCAGCCTGGGGCGGGCCCATGCTGTTTGAACTCGCCTATCCCGGTCTCTGTGCGCTGGCGCTGTGGCGCCGCGTCCTGCGCCGCCCGACACCTGCGGGGCCCATGTTCGCCTTTCGCGCTGTGCGGGGTCGGATGCGTCGACAAGAGCTGAATGCACTGACCGCGCTCAACCCCGAATGGGGCGCGATGCTGGCGTTGCACCGGTTTGAGCGCATGACCCCAGATACCGCCCAGGAGGCCCCGGATGCCCGTACCGCAGGCTGCCTTGCCGAACGCCGGTTCGGACCGGAAAACGGGCCGCGCGTGCTGCTTCTGCACGGTTGGAATGCCCGCAGCGCCATGATGACGCCCCTGGCGCTGGCCCTCGCGGCGAGCGGCGCGCGCGTCATTCTGCCGGACCTGCCGGGGGAGGGCTGCAACCCGGCGCGCCCGATGAGTTTCAGCGCCAAGGCCCGGATTCTGGCCGCCCAGTATCGCGATGAGGACATCGACACAGTCATCGGGCATTCCGCCGGTGGGTTGATCGCCGCGCAGGTGATCGAGGCCGGGCTGACTGCGGCCCGTCTGGTCACGATCTGCGCGCCGTATTCGATGGAAACGCTGCTGCGAGCGTATCTGTGTCGCATCTCAGCCCCAATCGCAGTGACCGATGCGCTGCTTTCGCGATCGGCGCGCCGTGAGGGGCGCGCCCCGCATGAAATCGGACCGGAGCTTTTTGCCCGCATGGGATCGCGGCTCATGGTCATTCATGCCCGGCGTGACTGGCAGGTTCGCCTCAGCGAGGCAGAAGACATCTGTTCCATCGCGCCCGCCGCGCGCGCGCTGGTGCTGGACGCCTGCAACCACCACAGCATCCTCGATGATCCGCGCCTGTTCGAAGGCATTGTGTGCTTTGCACTGCCCGAAACCACGCGCCACCCTACCTCGGCGCACGTGGGAACCCCACCGACGCCACCTGCCCGATCCGGTCCCCCCCGCGGAGGACCACCATGCTGAACCTCCTCGATCTCTCGGTGGTGTTCCCGGCGCGGCAGGAAAAGCTTGCTGACCTGGCCGACGACCTGTCGCTGTCACGCAACCAGATCCGGATGTATGATCGCTTTTTCGGGTTCGAAACCTTCCATTGCGACCACGCGGAACCACTGCACCAGCTGCTCGACCAGGCGGTGGGCGCCCTGATGGGGCGCAACCGGAACCGCCAAAGCGCCCTCAGCCATGCCGTGCATTGTCACACGCTGCTCTCGACGCAGGTTTTTGACACGCCGGCGTCCAGCCATCTTGCGGCACTCGCCGCCGCGGGGGTCGAGGTCTTTGACGCCACGATGAACCACTGTGCAACCGGGCTGAGCATGCTGGGCATGCTGGATCACCTGCTCGGCCCCGATGATACTGGCCTGATCCTGATCGGAGAGAAGGCCTTTCACCCGGCGATCCGCGTGATCGAGAACACCACGATCATGGGCGAGGCCGCAGCCGCCTTACTGGTCGGTCGCACCCCCGGGCCCTTTGAGGTGGTCGACACCTTTACCCGTCATGCCCCGCAATTCTGGAAGAACACCGGTCTGCGTGGCGAAAACTACCTCGATGGTTTTGACAGCGCCTATGTCCAGCTGGCCAGCAAGACGCTGCAGGACGCGCTTCGGCACTTTGGCCGCACCCCGCAGGATCTGCGATGGGTCATGCCGCATAATGTCAATGCGCCCTCCTGGTATCAGGTGGCCGAAGACGCCGGGATCGACACGCAGAAACTGCGCCTGTCGACCATCGGCTGCTATGGCCACTGTTTTGGTGTCGATCCCTTTCTCAACCTCTGGCGCGGCGCACAGGACGATGTGCTGCAGCCCGACGACGAGGTGCTCCTGTTCAGCATCGGCCTCGGCGCGACCGCATCCTGCGCGCTGTTGCGGGTGACGGACACACCTCTGCCTCTCTCATTCCCGCAAACTGGAGTTTCCCAATGACCGACATGACAGATGCCATCCTCGCCAGCCTGAGCGACATCGGCCTTGGACCTCAACGCATCGAACGGGCCAGATCAGGCGAGGCTCTGTTCGGGACCGGCGGTTTGCTGAATTCGATCGAGCTGGTCCAGTTCATCGTTGCCCTGTCGGACCGCACGGGCATGGAAAGCTTTGAGTTCATGGAGCGCTTCGAAGGCGGTACAGGCGTATTCGAAACAATCTCGGCTCTGTCTGCATTCATCGCGGCGCGCAAATCCCACGATGTGGCGGTATGACGATGACGGGGTTCGAGATCCTGCCGCAGGACGCGGCGCAGCTTCACGGCCTGGCAGACGCGGTCGGCACGCCCTTCTATGTCTATGACGCCGCAGCCATTCGTGGCCGCTATCGCGCATTGACGCGGGCCTTGCCGCAGGCGCAGTTCTTCTATTCGCTCAAGGCCAATCCGAACCTGAGCCTTGTGGGCCTGCTGGTGGCCCAGGGCTCCGGAACCGAGGTCAGTTCGCGGCTGGAGCTGGAAACCGCACTGGCAGCGGGATGCCCCGCCGATCAGATCCTGATGGTCGGCCCCGGCAAGGCCGAAGACGATCTGGAGCGGGCGGTATCGCTTGGCCTCAAGGCGATCGTCGCGGAATCCCTGCCCGAGCTCGAACAGATCAACCGGATCGCTGCTCGGGCAGAGCGGACCCAGCCCATTGCCATGCGGGTGAACCCCGATTTCAAGGTCAGCGGCGCCCGACTGAACATGAGTGGACGGCCGACGCAATTCGGGATCGACGAATGCGCCTTGGACACCGCGTTGCGGCGGGTTGAGGATCTCCACAACCTGCGTCTTGCCGGTTTGCATGTCTATATGGGGACCCGCATCCTGAGCCATGACACGATCCTGGCCAATACCTGCGGCATTCTCGAACTTGCGGCGCGTGTGGCCCGCGACCTCGCCGCGCCGCTGGAGTTTGTCGACATCGGCGGCGGGTATGGCGTGCCCTATTACGAGGACGAGATCGCACTCGACCTCAATGCCCTCGGATCGGCGATGCAGCCGCTGCTGACAGCCTTTGCAGAGACACATCCGGACACGCGGATCGCCATAGAGCTTGGCCGCTACATGGTGGCCGAAGCCGGGCGTTTTGTCACCTCGGTGCGGCAGGTAAAGGCCAACAAGGGAGAAAACTTCGCGGTCTGCGACGGTGGGTCCAATGTCCACAGCGCCGCCGCGGGACAGGGCTTCATGCGCCGCAACTTCCCGGTTTCGCTGGTGCCGCACCCGGCCCGGAGCAATGCTGCCGCTGGCCCCGATGCCCCCTGGAGCATTACCGGCCCGCTCTGCACCCCAATGGATGTGATCGCCAAGGATGTCGCGCTCGCCCCGCCCGCACCGGGTGATCTGATCTGCATCCACCAGTCCGGCGCCTATGGTGCCACCGCGTCGCCGGTCAATTTCCTCGGCTTTGGCGCGCCGGTCGAGGTCATGGTCGATGAGGGCACCGCCACCGTCGTGCGCGAACGCCCCCGGGTGCAGGGATTTCTGGACGAGCAGATCCCCCGACCGATCTCCATACAGCCCGCGGCGCCGCTTGTCACCTTGCCCGCGCCCTTTGACCATCCGGCGCTGGAGCGGCTTGAAGATCTCCGCACGCTGTTTGAAACCACCGGGGGCAAGCTGGCAGAAGATCCGGGCGCTTGGCGGGATCTCTGGGCCGATCCGCTGGTCAAGGCCCTGACAATGATCGGCGTGCCGGAGGCCTATAACGGCTTTCCGCTGGCCGAGACCTCCCTCGGGCTGGAGCGCTGTCCGCATGATCTGCATGTGGCACTGGTCGAACGGCTGGCGCGGTTTGACGCCGGGTGCATTCTCGCGCTGCAAGGTCCGTCGCTGGCGGGGGGCGCGCTCGAAGCGGTGGGGACACCCGCGCAGCAGGAGAGGTTCTTTTCCGCCTATCGCACCGGCCCGCAAGGCACCTTCTTTGCGGTCACGGAGCCGGATGTCGGCTCCGATGCATCGGCGGGTGCCACCGTGCTGGAGACCTCCGGCGCAGGTTACGTGCTGAGGGGCAGCAAGATGCTGATCGGCAACGTGGCCCGGGCCCGGATCGGTATTGTCTATGCCAGGTTCGCCGACTCCGGGCGCAGTGCGCTGGTGCTCATCGAACCGGAAAAGGTGGCGGATCACCTCACCATCACACGCCTGCCCACGACCGGGATGTCCGGCGCCGACCTTTGTCGGCTCGACATTCACGATGTGCCGGTCGCCCACGAAGATCTTGTTGCCGCGCAATCCGAAAAGCCCTCTTTGCGGGACGGGTTCATGGCCATCAATGGCGTGTTCGAACGCTACCGCCCGGTGGTGGCCGCGCTGGCGCTTGGCAATGCACGCGGCATGCTGGACCGGCTCAGCCGGCACGGGCAGGCCAGCGCCTTTGCGGGCGAATACCGCACCCACAGCGCCCTGATCGCGGCCCTGGCGGAAGTCTGCGCCGACGGTCTGCGCGGACGGTCGCGCGGGCACCGGATCAGCGAGGTCAAGTTTCAGGCCGTGGCCTTTTCCGATGCGCTGGCCGCCCGGATCGCCCGCAATGCGCCCGCGGCCATGCTGACGGACCCGCTGCTGCGTCGCAAGATCCGGGATGCAAAGGGCTTTGAATATATGGAGGGAACCTCCAATATCCATGTGCTCAATGCCTATCGCACCTATGTTGCGGGGGTGGCATCATGACCCTGCGCCTGGACCCGGCCAAGATCGTTGGCGCCAGCTTCGGCGGACTGGAACCGCCGGTCGCGGATGCGGCGGACCAGCATGCCTATTGGGAAGATTTCAACGCCCGTTTCTTTCGCTCCAATGGACAGGAATACGATCCCGCCACACAGAGCAATGTCGAGAACTGGTTGTCTGCGCAGGATCGGGCCTCCTTTGCCGCCATGGCGGAGGAGCTGCTGAGCGAGCTGAGGCAGCACGACCCGCTGGAAGACGTCGATCTGGTGCTGCTGGCTCACTGGATGCCCGACCTGCACCTAGGAACCTCGGTCACCAATTTTGCCATGCATTGGATGGATCGGCCCGACGGGTTCGGATTTGCCATCTCGGACCGGGGGCTGTCTGCTCCGCTGTTTGCCATTGACTGCGCCGCGCGTTACCTGGCCCGCCAGGGCGGCCGCGCCTTGGTGATGACCATGGATCAGAAGCATCTGCTCTATCGCTCACCAACCGCCGAACAGCTGCAGCCGGAGAATTCCGCCAGCCTGTTGCTGCTGGAGTCGGAGGCGAAATCCGGGCTTTGCTATCGGGGCTATCGCCGTCACATCCAGATCGAAGAGGCAGACCTGCCCGCGGTGCTGGACACCACCTGTCGCGATCTCGGGCTTGATCCGTCGGCAACGGTGCTGATTTCCGATGACCGTCTCGGGGGCCTCGACGAGGGGTTCGCCGACTGGCGCCCGGCTCCCTCCAGCCAGATGTGCGCTGCGCCCCTGCGGGCACTGATGGGGATGCCTGCGGCGCGCAACAGCCTGTTGATGACTTGGCAGGACCAGGAGCTTTGCGTCGTGGGCTTCGCCGCAGAGGACGGAGGCACCTGATGCGCCTTGCGAGCCTCGTCAGCCATGTGCCCTCCGCGCGCCTGGGCGCCGAAGAGATCATACGCGAAGCTGGCGGCAGCCCCGCCGAAGCCCGTGTGTTCGAGCGTATGTTCGGTCTGGATCGCGTGGCCGCCGTGCCCCCCGGGGAAACGCTGGAAGCCCAGTTCGATCTGGTGGTGCGCAAGCTCGCCGCCCGACATCGCGGGCCGCTTCCCGACGCGCTGATCTATGCGCATGGGCAGCCGCTGCAATATGCTGTCGGACGCTCCCCGGTGCATCATCTCTGCGCCGGTCAGCCCCTCCTGGCGGAGATCGAACGACGCTATGAGGTCGATCAGTACAATTGCGGCGGCTTGTTCTGGGCGCTGGACATGGCGCGCACCTTGTTGGTGACCGGACTGGCCCGCGCCGTTGTTGTGCTGGGTGGCGACAGCCATATCGGCCTGCCGCCGGGAGATCGCTACGTGCCCGGCTGTACCCTGATGGGCGATGCCTTCTGCGGCATGATCGTGGATCGGGCAGAAGGCGGATTGCAACTGGGCGAGATTGCCATGTGCACGCACCCCCAGTTTGCACGCGGCCGGGCCGGCACCGCGACCGAAATGGGTGCGTTCTTCGCTGCCCACGCCGGGATCGTCCAGCAATCGCTGTCACGGATCGGGTTCGATTGGGCAGGCGATTGCCCGCTTCTGCCACATAACGTCAACCGACTGGCTTGGCAGATGTTCTGCCGCGAGACCGGCCTGCCCGAGACCCGGCTGCGGCTGGGGCTGCTGCCCGACATCGGTCATTGCTACACCAGCGATCCGTTCCTGTTGCTGGAGCAAGAGCACGCCGATCTGCGCCCGGGCAGGTCCTGCGCCATCCTGTCGATCGGCATGGGCGGCTTTGCGGGCGCCTGCATGATCACCCAGTCCCCCGTCTCTGCGCATACGAAGGAGCGCGCCACATGTTCGCAACTCATTCCCTCCTGACCCATTTCCTGTCACAGGCCGCCCGCACTTGGCCACATGCGCCTGCCGTCAGCGACGCGCGACACACCCTCAGCTACCCGGAGCTGCAAGACGCCGCGACCCGCATCGCCCGGGCCCTGCATGCCCGGGGCGTGACCGCCGGTGACCGGGTGGTTCTGTCCTGCCCGAATTCGGTCGCGTTCGTCGCCGGCTACTGGGGCATCCTGGCCAGCGGTGCAGTTGCGGTCCCGCTGAACCCCGGCACGCCGGCGAGCAAATTCGCGCTTGTCTTGCAGGATTGTACCCCGGCGGCCATTCTCGCCGACCCCTCCACCAGCGACGTCGTGGAGACTGCACTGGAGCGGACCGGGGATCCCATACCGGTGCTCTGCGCGGAAATTGACGCCTCTGTCACTGCCGCCTGCACAACACAGCACGCCTGCGAAGACCTGCCCACACCTTCGGTTCTGGATCAGGATCTGGCCACGATCATCTACACCTCCGGCTCCACCGGCACGCCCAAAGGCGTGATGCTGTCGCATCTCAATATGACCAGCGCAGCGCGGTCGGTGGCAAGTTATCTCGGCTACCACGCAGAGGATCGAATTTTCTGTGCCGTGCCGATGACCTTTGACTACGGGCTGCACCAGATCACCATGGCCGCATTGACCGGAGCAGAGATCTTTGCCGAACCGGGGTTCGGGCAACCGCTCTTTGCGCTTCAGCATCTGGCCCAAAGCCGGGCCACCGTGTTTCCCGTGGTCCCCACGATGGTGCCGTTGATCGCGCCTTTGGCCGACCGGTTCGACCTCGGTGCGGTCCGGCTGGTCTCCTCGACGGCAGCGGCGCTGCATCCGGAACTCATCGACACACTGGAAACCGCCCTCCCCGGCGCGACGGTGTTTTCCATGTACGGTCTGACGGAGTGCCACCGCTGCACCTATTTGCCGCCCTCGCAGCTGCCCCACCGGCGTGACAGCGTCGGCATCGCCATCCCCAACACCGAACTCTGGGTGGTGGATGCCGAAGGGCAGGCCCGGCGCAGGAATGCCACCGGGGAACTGGTCATTCGCGGATCGACGGTGATGAAGGGCTATTGGAACAATCCCGAGGCCACTGCCACGCGCCTGCGCCCCGGCCCCCTGCCCGGCGAGCAGGTCTTGTACACCGGCGACACCTGCCGGCTCGATGCGGAGGGATACCTCTATTTCGTCGGGCGCAATGACGACATCCTGAAAATCGCTGGAGAGAAAGTCGCCCCCTCGGAGGTGGAGGCGGCGCTGATCGCCCATCCCGCCGTCGCCGAAGTCTGCGTGCTTGGCGCCGACCACCCGGTGCAGGGTCAGATCTGTCTCGCACATGTCGCGCTGGCCCCCGGGGCGGAGTGTACCAGCCAGGATCTGGTCCAATGGTGCAAATCCCGCCTCGACAGCCATGCCGTGCCCGCCCGGATCGCGATCCACGCAGAAATGCCCCGCACCCAGAATGGCAAGCTCGACAGGGCCGCGTTGCACGCGCTTGCCCCGACCGCCGCCCCCAGATCCCGCGCCCGGCCTCTGAGCCCCGCGCACTGACGCCGCCGCCCCGCCCATTCGACAGCTGAAAGGACCCATCATGACCACGCATATCGACACCCATATCATTGACGCCATCGTAGAGCTTCTGGACATGGATGACGGCAGTTCGATCACGCCGGACACCCGGATCGAGGATGATCTCGGCCTCGACAGCGGCTTGCTGCTGGAGCTGTTCATGGCGCTGGAAGAGCGTCTCCCGGCGCTGGAGGTCGACCCCTCCGAGCTGCGCCCGGAACAGTTCTCCACCATTCAAAGCCTGTCGGCGCTGATCGCGTCGTTCATGAAAGAGGATGTCCCGGCATGAAGCCGCAGGCGGATGATCCACACCAGCTGCTCCGCGACATTCATCGCCGGTTTGCGGGGCGCGGTGCGGAGGCCTATCGCACCACGTCCGAGACGCTCAGCTTTGATCGCCTTTACCACGCCTCCCTGGCACTGGCGGAGAAGCTCGCGCGCGTGCCAGACCCGAGGTGCAGCCGCCCTGTATTGATCTGGGGCCACAAGGACCCGCGCTACCTCGTCGCCTACTGGGCCTGCCTGCTGGCGGGCCGGCCCCTGGTGCCCACCGAACAGGACACCCCAGCGGAACGGCTGCGCCAGATCGTGCAGACATGTGATGCGTCGGTGGTCTTGGTTGCCGACGCCGATCCGAATGTGCCCGCGCAATTGCACAAGACGCTGACAGGGAGTGACGTCCCGGTCTGGGGCGTGGACCTCGATGCCGCGCCTGCGCAGGATCTGCCACCGCACGACGTCGCACCGGATGACGTGGCCTATATCATGTTCTCCTCCGGCACACTTGGCCAGCCCAAGGGCATTCAGGTCACCTATGCCAATCTGGCGGACTTCATTCGCTGGCAGGACCAGCTTCTGGCAGGGGCGACCTTCGACGGTGTGACCGGCAACATTCGCCATTGCTTTGATGTGTCCCTGTTCGAACTCTGGAATTCCTGGCTGCGGCTGCGGCCGATCACAGCGCTCAATCACGCGGATTTTGCCAATTCCACCGGCTATATCCGGCGCCTTGCGACCGATCAGGTCGGGCTGTGGGTCTCCACGCCTTCGATCGCCCGCCTGATGTTGCGCAATCGCCGTTTCAATGGCACCACCCTGCCCGCGCTTTCGACCTTTCTGTTCTGCGGCGAGGCCCTGACCAAGCCGGTCGTGCAGAGCCTGTTCGATCGGTTTCCGGGGTGCCGCGTGCTGAACACCTATGGCCCCACCGAATGCACCGTGGCCGTCACCGCGGTCGACATCACCGCAGATCATCTGGCAGCCTCGGAGGACTTGCCGATCGGATATGCCCGCCCGGGAACCGCGTTGGTCGCAGATCCCGGCCCGGACCAGGGCGAGATCGAGATCCGCGGCGCGTCGGTCGGGCGCGGCTACCTGAAGCTGCCGGACAAGCAGGCACGCGCCTTTCCCGCCCCCGGCTGCTACCGTACCGGGGACCGGGGGCTGCGCCGGGCGGATGGGCTTTGGTATTTTGGCGGGCGCATCGACCGCGAGATCAAGGTGCAGGGCATGCGCGTCGATCTGGACGACATCGAGGCTCATATCCGCCGCCAGCCCGGGATCGAGGACGCCGTGGTGGAGCCCTACATGCTGCGCGGCGAAGCCCGTGCGCTCAATGCCTACATCTTTGGCGACCACACCGCGAATGTGCTGAAGCAGCTCGCCGGTCAGATGTCCCGCGAACTGCCCTCCTATCTGGTGCCGCGCTTTTGGTACGCCGGCTTCGAAGCCAGCCTCAATCGCAATTCCAAGATTGACCGCGCCTGGCTCTCCGAAGCGGCCAGAACCGCAGACCATCGCCATGTGCACAGCCAACCCGATGCAGAAACGATCAGTTGAGAGGACTTAGAGATGACAGAACCGCAGATCCCCGTTTTCGACGCCAGCTCCGAGTTCCACCAGAACCTTGGCCTGCTGAAGGTCGCCGAAACCGCCATGCGCAAACTCGGCGACGTGGTGATGATACGAGCCAGCGAAAGCCGCCAGATGCTGCTGCTGACGGGAACAGAGAGTATCCGATACTGGAAAAACCACCAGGGACAGTTCCAGACCGAACTGGGGGACATCGCCAGCAATGCCGGGACCACGCGTATTCTTATCGGCGACGCATTGGAGCGCCCGGAGAACGCGGCGATCTGGGACGCCAGCCGGAGTGGTCTGGCAGAGGTCAACGCCCGGTGGGACGACTGGGCGCACCGGAGCCTGACCACGGCGACCCGCGCGCTGGTACGCGATCTTGCCCTTACTGCCGAGGCGCCGGTTGATCTGCGCCCGATCTGCTCCCTCTGGGCCGTGCGGGCGCTTTGTCCGACCCTGTTCGGGGACGCCCTGCCCGACCAGGACATGGTCGACGGGTTGATGCAGATCGAACAGTTCTATTTTGCCATGAGCACCAAAGACGCCGATGAGATTGCACATCCCGAGACGCTGGCCGAATTCCAGCAGGCGCGCGGGTTCCTGGACCGCGCGGTGCGTGCAGGCCTGGCCCAACTGAACGACGGGACCTCCTCGGTTCTGGCCACGATGAACAAGTGCCTGCCGGAGACCCTCAGTGAGGAACAGCGGATCGACGTTCTGCGCCCGACATTGGGGCGCCTGCTGCTGGAAAAGCTCAACATTGACGGGCTCGGGCTGCTGTGGACCCTGTGCCATCTGGCGCAAAGCCCGGATCTCGTCCCTGAAATGGCACGGGAGGTCGACGGATGCACGGATCTCTACGACGCGCCGGACACCGAAACCCCGCTGTGCTACTCGGTGATCCAGGAAGCGCAGCGCCTCTACCCCGAATTGCCCTTCATCTACCGGATTACGAGCAAGGAAATGGAGGTTCAGGGCTACAATGTGCCGCCGCGGACCACCATCCTGTTCGCCCCTTGGCTGGTCCATCGCGACGGGCGCTACTGGGACACCCCTAATCGCTTTGACGGTCACCGGTTCCTGACCCCGCCCGAGGATCGCAACTCCTATCTGCCGTTCGGGATCGGCCCGCGTGTGCGCAGCCGCAGCCGATTTTTGCAGCATCAGCTGTCCGTTGCCGTGCGCGCGGTGGTGGCGGAGTTCGACCTGCAACTGGCCCCGGACTGCAAGCGCGGCAACCTGCGTCCCATCCTGCGGTCCACCCTCGCCCCCCGTGGTGCGGTTCCGGTTGCCTTCAGGTATCGCACTGCCGCGACAGAAGCCGCAACCCTGGCGCTCTAGGCCCGGACCAACGGGTCGCAGGCAGGCTGCGCCCTGACTGCACGATGACACGGGGGACGGGCGCATCACACCGGTGTCGCCGCCCCCGGCTTCACCTTCTCACTTCACCGGAGGCCCCATGCCAGAGAGTTTCCTATCCAAGA
Source organism: Epibacterium sp. ABV4_022 (assembly GCF_056159345.1). Lineage (NCBI taxonomy): Bacteria > Pseudomonadati > Pseudomonadota > Alphaproteobacteria > Rhodobacterales > Roseobacteraceae > Epibacterium > Epibacterium sp. ABV4_022. The sequence goes on along the minus strand of NZ_JBSWVA010000001.1, from coordinate 954,026 downwards.
TCCTCGCCCACATACGTTCGCACCCGGAGGCTCCGGCGCTGGTCAGTGACGGCACCGTCGTGTCGTTTGGCGCTCTGGGGCGCCACGTGCGGGCCGTCCTCGACATGCTGGAAACGGATGCAACCTCCGGGCTGGTGATGATCCAGGGGCACAAGGAACCTGGCGTGGTGGCAGCCATGCTGGCCTGCATGTGTGCCGGGCGGGGATTTGTGTTCGTGGATCGCTCGAACCCGCCTGACCGGCTCGCCCGGATCCAACGGGTGGCAGACGCGCGGACCCTGTTCCACGCCAACGAAGCGCCCGAGGTGTACGCTGACGTGACCTTGCATCGCATCCCGCCCGCAACGGATCAGGCGCTCGGCGAAACCGCCGCACAAGATCGGGACCCAGCCGATCTTCTGTATGTGATCTTCACGTCCGGCAGCACGGGCGAACCCAAGGGCGTGCCGATCAGCCATGCCAACTTCGCTGCATTCCACGACTGGTACAGTCCGATGTTGCAGGACATACCCGGGCGCACGCTTGCCCCCTGGCAGAGCGCGCATGTGAACCATGCCAGTCTCGCCTTTGACATGGGCATGCTGGATCTTTGGCCCGTGCTGGCACTGGGGCGTCCGGTCGTCCTGCTCGACCACCGGCACAACATCATGCCGCACAAGAATATCGAGGCCCTGATCGCCCATCCCGATCAGGTGGGCGTGCGCTCCTGGTTCTCGACCCCGTCGCTGTTGCAGCTGATGTGCACCGATCCCCGGTTCGACGCGAACACCCTGCCCGGGTTGCAGTGTTTCTTTGTCGGCGGCGAGGCTGTGCAACACCGCTTGGTGAAGGATCTGAAACGGCGCTTTCCACAGGCCGACATCCGCCACGCATACGGTCCTTCCGAGGGCACCTGCATGAGCCATGTGCATCGCCTCTCCGGCGCCGAGATCGACCGCGGCGGGATTTTGCCCCTCGGGCCGGCGCTGGCCGAGAATGTGATGCGGATCGTCGACGCCGATGGCACCGCCCTGCCAGAGGGCGCGCCGGGAGAGGTGGAACTGACCGGACCGCAGATCGTGACCGGCTACCTGCCAGCCGACCACCCCGGAAATGCGGCCTTCTCCCATCACAACGGACAACGCTCCTATCGGACCGGTGACCTGGGCTATGTCGATGCCGCTGGCAACCTGATCCTGCTGGGTCGGGCGGACCGGCAGGTGAAATGGAATGGCAACCGCATCGAACTCGACGAGATCGAGCGGGCGGCGCATAGCCTCGCGCAGGTTCAGAAAGCCGCCTGTTTGCCCGTTCGCGAAGCCGGGCAGCTGCGGGATATCATTCTCTTTGTGCAACCGGAATGCGGGCACAGTCTCGCTGCGACGGACTGTGCACAGGCACTGAGCGCAGTGCTGCCGCAGACCATGATCCCGCGCGACATCCGGGTCCGCGACAGCCTGCCGGTGACCGTGAATGGCAAAGTCGATTCTCGGGCCCTGCTTGCAGAGGCCACGTCCAAGATACCCGCCAAAGTGTGATCCGATGCGTCTCCGGAACGACCAACATCACGCTCAACCCCTTAATAAGTGGAGCAAAACGCCGATTAGGACGTCCTTCTTTGTGATTTAGGTCTCGCGTCCCGCCCTGTTGTTCCAAGCTTGACCCATCCCGTCGCCCGAGTGCGACCAATCCGTCACCGGCCTGCCCCCGCGAGGAAAGCGATCCGACATGTCCAATCCCGATGATCTCGAAACCAGGCTGCGCTCTCTCTCCATCGACAGGGCAGACACTGCCCCAAGCGCGGCCTCCGGTTCAGGATCCGAGCGCCGCGGCCGGCGTTCAGCGCCATTCTGGGTTTATGGTCTGGGTCTGGTCCTGTTGGCCGGGGGGAGTGCACTCTTTCTGTCTCCGGCGCTACAGGATCGCGCGATCACGCTGGCCACCCCCCTTCTGGAGCCGGCCAAGCAGCTGCTGGACCAAGCCGTTCCGGATCAGGCCGATCCGGCCACCACTGCGACAGGCGCAGAGCCACCGGCCGCAGAACGACACGCCCGGGCGTCCGCGGATGATGACACCGCCTCTGCCTCTGCCGCGCCGCCCAAACCGGCACCGGGGCCGCGGATTGTCGGTTCAGGCTTTGTGGTTGCGCCCACTTCCGTCATTCTGATGTCGGAAATCGGGGGCCGGGTCGACAATGTCGACGTGACAATTGGCACCCGTCTGGATGCGGGCACTCCGGTGTTGAGGCTGGAGGACGGCAATGCCCGATTGGCACTCGATCTGGCGCGCGAAGACATGCGGCTGGCCCAGGCTCGGCTCGACAGTGCCCGCGCCGACCATGCCGCCGCCGCAGCCCCCCTGCGCCGTCTGGAAATGCTGGAGGCCCGCGGCATCGGCAAGCGCGCCGAGCTGGAAGACGCACAGCTTCAACTGGCCAGCCTCGGCCACGACATCTCCATCGCCCGCAGCCAACTTGAAACCGCACGGCTGACCCTGCAGCGGGCACAGAGCGATCTGGAAAAGCACGTGCTGCGTGCCCCTTTCGATGCGGTGGTCGTGGATCTGCCAGCGGCCCCCGGCATGACGGTTTCCTCCGGTATCAACGGCGGTGCCGACGAGGCCGGGCTGATGGAGCTGATGGACGTCAGCCAGCTCTATGTCGATGTCGATGTCTCGGAACGCAATATCGCCACGATCCGCCGCGATCAGATCGCCGAAGTGCGTCTCGACGCCTTTCCCGACCGGATTCTTGCGGCGCAGGTGTCGGCGATTGATCCGCGCGCCTCGCGGGAAAAAGCCACGATCCGCGTGCGCCTCAAGCTGGACACCACCGATCTGGACGGCGTGCGGCCCAATATGTCTGCCAAAGCTACTTTCACCAACCTCACGGACCGGGCGCTGGCCCAACTCCGGATCAACGGGAGCAACTGACCCATGACCCCTGTCTCATACGACATCGAACTCACCAACGTCTGCAAGAGCTACCCGCTGGGCAAGTCCCGCATTCCGATCTTCGATGATCTGACCATGTCCATTCCGGATGGCGATTTTCTCGCCATCATGGGGCCGTCGGGGTCCGGGAAATCCACCATCCTCAACCTGATCGGCGGCATCGATACGGTGGACAAGGGCCATGTCAGCATTGGCGGCACCATGCTCGACAAGATGAGCACCCGCGCCTTGACGCGCTGGCGGTCCGAGGTGATCGGCTTCGTGTTCCAGTTCTACAACCTGATGCCGATGCTGAGTGCCGCGCAGAATGTCGAGCTGCCGCTCCTGCTGACCGACCTCAGCGCGTCGGAACGGCGCGAGCGGGTGCATACGATCCTGGATATCGTCGGTCTGTCGGATCGGCACGATCACTTGCCGTCACTGCTGTCCGGCGGGCAGCAGCAACGGGTCGGCATTGCACGCGCCATCGCCAGCGACCCGCGCATCCTGCTCTGCGACGAACCCACCGGCGATCTGGACCGCAAGTCCGCCGACGAGATCCTGGACCTGCTGCAACTGCTGAACACCAAACTGGGCAAGACCATCATCATGGTCACCCACGACGAAAGCTCGACCCGCGTGGCCAAACGCACCGTGTTCCTCGACAAGGGGCGTTTCGTGTCGGAGGAGGTCGCGCAATGCGCCTGAGCCCGTCCCTGCTGATCCGTCAGAACCTGACGCGCAAGCTCTTGCGCAGCGTATTGCTGATCCTGTGCATCGGCGTCGCCTTCTTCATCTTTGGCGTCCTGTCAAGCTTTCGCCAGGGGTTTGAAGGGGCCGGGTCACAGACCGCGCGGCTGGTGGTCGCCTCCAAGGTCGGCGGCAACGAGACGCTGCCCTTGTCCTATCTGCCGGAGATCGCAGCACTCGATGACGTGGCCGAGGTCACCCACATCACCCGCCTGCGCGCCTTTGTCGGCAACGAGCGCAACATCGTCGGTGCCAACGCGGTCGATCTTGAAAGCTACGCCCGGGTCTATGCCGACACCTATAATTTCACGCCCGACATGCTGCGCGCCGCCGAGGCGGATCGCACCGCCATTCTGGTCGGGCGCACCCTTGCCGACCGGATGGGCTGGCATACCGGAGACAGTGTGACGCTGACCAGCTTTGTGCACGCCCGCGACGGCGGGGACCGCAACTGGCGCTTCACCATTGCCGGGATTTTCGAGGGGGCCGAGATCACCACCGACACCAGCTTTCTGCTGGCGCGGTCCGATTATTTCCACGCCGCGGTCCTGCGCAATCGCAACCGGGTCGATCTCTACGGCATCAAACCGCAGCCGGGCGCGGACACCGACGCTCTGTCCCGCCAGATTGACGCCGCCTATGCCAATTCCGGCGCCCAGACCCGGACCCAATCCGAAACCGCCTTCATGTCGGCCTTCCTGGAGCAGTTTGCCAATATCGCGCTTTTGGTCCGGCTGATCGTCGGGGTCGCCTTTGCCACCATCCTGATGATCGTCGCCAATACGATGATCTTTGCGATCCGGGAACGCACGCTGGAGATCGGCGTGCTCAAGGTCCTCGGGTTTTCCGGCGGGCGGATCATGCGCATCGTTCTGGCGGAAACACTGGTGCTGTTTGCGCTGGGGCTGTGCCTTGGGCTCAGTCTCACGGCCGCGGTGATCCCCATGTTGGCCGATGCGCTGCAAAGCGTCGTGCCCGGCCTCTACCTCACCCCGCGCGTGATTGGCACGGCGGTGGCGCTGGCGGTGGGATTTGCCCTCGCCTGCGGCGCGCTGCCCTCGATCAATGCTCTTCGCCTGCCGATCGCGGCAGCCCTCAAACACAGGTGATCCAATGTTCGGTTTTCTCCGTCAATCCCTCGCGCTCTCGACCGCCAACCTGCGCAGCCTGCCGCGCCGGGCCTGGATTTCCCTGTCGATGGTGCTGTCCGTGACCCTCGTTGTGCTGGTGCTCCTGGGCTTTCTCGCCATGGCCAACGGCTTTCGCAAGACGCTGTCGTCGACCGGCGCCGACAACGTGGCGCTGGTGCTCAGTCGCGGTGCCTTCAGCGAGGCCCTGAGCCGGATCGAGACCCAGCAGGCACATCTGGTTGAAGAGGCCCCCGGCCTTGTTCGCACCGACGATGGAACACCTCTGATCTCGCGGGAACTGGTGGTGCCGGTGGACGCGGTCGCACTGGACAGCAACAAGAATGAAACCCTGTCGCTGCGCGGTATCGACCAAACCGGCCTGACGCTCCGCCCCCGGGTGCAGATCAGCGATGGCCGCATGATGACCCCCGGCACAGCCGAGATCGTTGTTGGTGCACGTCTGGCATCGCGCTACCGCAATCTGGCGGTGGGCGACACGATCACCTTCGGGCGCTCGCAATGGACCGTCGTCGGGCATTTCACGGCCGGGGGCAGTGTCTTCGAGAGCGAGCTGCTGGCCGATGCGGGGCTGGTGCAGGCGCAATTCAACCGCCCCAACCAGATCCAATCCCTGCGCGTGCAACTCTCCGATGCAGCGCGGTTTGAACAGTTTCGCGCCTATGTGGAAGACGAGCTCGACATGGGACTGGCGGCACAGACCGAAAAGGCCTTCTATGCCGCCCAGGCCAGCGACATCAGCCGCATCATCCTGTTCCTGGGATGGCCCCTGGCGATCGTCATGGCCTTCGGCGCCGCGGTGGGTGCCATGACCACCATGTACAGTTCGGTCTCCGACCGGATGATCGAGATCGCCACCGTGCGCGCATTGGGGTTCAGCCGCAGCGCGGCGTTTGTGGCCACGCTTGTCGAAGCGCTGGTTCTGACACTGATCGGCTGCGCCATCGGTGTGGCGCTGGCCTGGATCGGGCTCGATGGCTGGAGTGCCTCGACAAAGGGCGGGGCCAATGCACAGTTGGCGTTTCAGCTGGCCCTGTCCTGGCCACAGGCGGTGAGCGCGGTGGTGCTGGCTCTTGCAATCGGTGCGGTCGGCGGCGGCTTGCCCGCATTGCGCGCCACACGTGTCCCCCTGCGCGCGGCAATGACCGGACGGGCCTGAGCCGATGGCACTGCCGCAGCCCTCGACCTCCCCCCCACCGCGTGGGATGCACCCAGAGCGTCCCCGCGCGGTGGTCATCGGTGGCGGCATCGCCGGTCTTGCCGCCTGTAGCGCGCTTGCCCCCCATGCCGCGTCGATCATTCTGATCGAGTCCGACGGCCTCACCGACGGTGCCACCTACAGGCGCCGAATCCCGCAGGCCCCGCATGTACATGCGTTGCTGGACAGCGGCCGGCAGGCGCTGGAACAATTGATGCCGGGGATCGGGGCGGCGCTGCAACGGGCCGGAAGCCTGCCTCTCAAGGTCCGGTCGCAATGGCGCACTCACGATGGGCACGAATGGTGCACGCCCGAAGACACCGGTCCGATGGTGCTGAGCCAAAGTCGACCGCTCCTCGAACAGGCGCTGCGGTTACGAGTACGAAGGATACCACATCTGACCCTCATGCCAGGCCGTGTGCGGGGGCTGGTAACTCAGACGGGTGAAGACCCGCATTCGGTGCGTATCACCGGGGTCCATGTACAGGACAAAGCGCAGCCCTCCTCCGCACCGGATCGCCCGGTCCCGGCAGACATCGTCATCGATGCCTCGGGACGGGCCGGCGACAGTCTCAAATGGCTGGCCGCGGCGGCGGTCCGCCTGCCGCCGGAAGACACCCGGACACCTGACATCCGCTACTGCAGTGCCTTCTTTGACAGGACCGCGCAGGATGGTTCCACCGCCCTCAGCGCCTGGCTCCGCCCGGCACAGGCGCCCGGAACCCGCAGCCTGGTCATGGCACCGGTGGAACACAACCGCTGGATCATCACCCTGACCGGACGTTTCGGCGCGCAGATGCCGCGAGACGAGCAGAGCTTTCGCCAGCTGTTCGAGGCCACCGCCGGCGCAGAGCTGTCCGCCCGACTGGCAGATGCGCCGATGGTCTCTCGCCTGCGTGGCTTTGCGATCAAGACGGTGCGCTTCCGGCGCTTTGATCACATCGCAGAGGACCTGCCGGCCGGATATTTCCCGATCGGAGACACCATCGCCACCTTCAACCCGCTGTTTGGACAGGGCATGAGCGTTGCCGCGCTTCAGGCACTGGCGCTGCATAACGCACTGGCCTGCGAGCCGGATCTGGCAATGGCACAAAGCGCTTATCTGCAAGAAGCCTGCCGGACTGCCGGCTGGGCCTGGAACATCGGCGGCGCTGTTGATCGCGCCTACCCGCAGATGCGGCAACAGCCGGACGCCGAGTGCGATCACCTCGCCGAGCGGTTGCGGCTCGCCTTCTCCGCTTCCGTCATGCGCCCGGCGATGCGTGGCCAGATCGACCGCGTCCTGCATCTGCTTGATCCGCCGGACAGGCTCGACGTGCTCTGCAGCGAACTGGCCGAGTGACGCGTCGCGCCGGTTCTGCGATCTCCCATCTCTTTGGCAAGGAATACCAAGATGAAACTTCTGACCACCGCTCCGCCTTCTGTCCGCTACGCGCCCGGTGCCTATCTCGATGCCGTGGGAACGCTGGCGCAATGGAATGAAACCGCCGGCGTTGAGGGGATGCTGATCTATACCGACAACAGCCTGATGGATCCGTGGACCGTCGCCCAGGCGGTGATGGAGCGGACCCGTCGCTTTGTACCGCTGGTCGCTGTTCAACCGCTTTACATGTCTCCCCTGGCTGCCGCGCGAAAGGTGTCCTCCCTCGCCTTTCTCTATGGGCGCAAGATGGCGCTCAACATGGTGGCCGGGGGCTTCGTCCGCGATCTGGAGCAGCTGGGCGACGCAACCGAGCATGATGCCCGCTATGACCGGCTGGTGGAGTACACGCAGATTTTGCAGGCGCTGCTGCGCGGAGAATCCGTGACCTTCAGCGGCACATATTATCAGGTGACCAATCTGACGCTGTCGCCAGAGCTGCCGCCGGAGCTCATGCCCGAGATTTACCTCTCCGGCGCATCTGAGGCCTGCGCGGCGGCAGCGGCGACCCTGGGGGCCACCCGCCTCAGCTATACCAAGCCGCCTCACGATCTCGAACCGCTTGCCCCGCTTCCCGGCGAAGGCCAGATCGGCCTGCGCTTTGGCGTCATTGCCCGTGAAACCTCCGACGAGGCCTGGCAGGAGGCACGCCTGCGGTTCCCGGCGGATCGGCGCGGCCAATTCGCCCACAAGATGGCGCGGGGCACCACCGACAGCATCTGGCACCAGGAAATCTCGCGAAAGGCGGATGACCTGCACGAGGCGCGCGATGGTGCGTACTGGCTGTTTCCCCTGCGCAATTACAAGACATTCTGCCCCTATCTGGTCGGCAGCTACGGCGAGGTGGCGGCCTATGTCGGCCGGTATCGGGCTCTTGGCTATACCACGCTGATCCTGGACGTGCCGGAAAGCGAGGCGGAGCTTCAGCACAGCCTTCGCGCGGTGCAGCTCGGTGGTGCGCAGCTCCTGCGTCCCGAACCCGCCTCCTTCAGCTGATCGCGAGACACCATGTTCAATCGTACCCTCTTCGACCCCGAGCACGACGCCTGGCGCGCCGAGGTGTCCCGTTTCCTGACCTCCGAGGTTGTCCCGCAGCATGATCGCTGGGTTGCAGACAAGAAGACACCGCGTGACATTTGGCAACGAGCTGGCGCGGCCGGGTTGCTGGGACGCGGGATGCCCCGGCAATATGGCGGCGCGGGGCGGGACTTTCGCGACAGCGCCATCGTGATCGAGGAACTGGCGCGGCACCGTGTCCACGGGCTGTTCACCTGCCTGCAGAGCGATATCGTCGCGCCTTTCATTCTGCGGCTCGGTACGGACGCGCAAAAAGACCGCCTGCTCCCGGCCCTGTGCCAGGGCGAAACCCTCGGCGCGCTGGCCCTGACCGAACCGCAGGGCGGCAGCGCCATGTCCGATATGGCCACCACGGCCTGCAACAGCGGTGAAAGCCTGGTTCTGAACGGATGCAAGACACATATTTCCAATGGGTCAGTCGCAGATGTGGTGATCGTTGCCGCGCAGAGCGAGCGTGGTGCGATCGGCGACCAACCCGGACTGAGCCTGGTGCTGGTGGAGACCGAACGTCCGGGTATCAGTCAGCAAGCGATCCAGAAATGCGGCATGCCGGCGCTGGATACCGGTCGGATCTCGCTGGAGGACTGTGTCGTTCCGCGCGGCAACCTCCTCGGTGCCGAGGGCATGGGCTTTGTCTACCTGATGAGTTTCCTCGGGGTGGAGCGGCTAGTCCTCGCCATCTATGCGCAGGGGTGCTGCGAGCGGATCTTGCAGGATCTGATCCGGGATTGCGACGCACGCCGCACACCGCAGGGCAGTCTTCTCGATCATCAAAACCCCAGGTTTGCCCTGGCGGACCTGTACAGCGAATGTGCCGTGAACCGCAGTTTCATCGACCAGTGCATTCCACAGGTGCAAGACGGGCGGTTTGACCCCAAGAGCGCCTGCATTGCAAAATTGCGGACCACCGCCACCCTGAAGAAGCTCGCCGCACTGGGGGTGCAACTGCGGGGGGCCGGCGGCATCAGCGGGGACAGCGGCGCCGCAGCGAGCCAGGATCTTCTGGATGCATCGGTGCAGTCCATCTGGGGCGGCACCAGCGAGATCCTTCAGGACCTGATTGGCCGCAGCATGGCCAGTGGGCTATGAGTTGCGCGTTGCCGCCACTGCCGGTCGAGGTCTGGCATGTCCGGTTGCCCGATAAGCTGCGCCCTGAGGATCTGGCCCTGCTGGATCGTGAGGAACACGCGCGGGCCACAGCCATTTCGATGCCGGCGCACCGCGTGCAATATGTCGCCGCCCATGCCGCCCTACGCCGAATTCTGGGAGCGGCCAGCGGATGCGCACCCGACGCCTTGCGGTTTCTCCGCGAGGCTCACGGACGCCCGGTGCTGCACGGTCGCAACGCCCCGCACTTCAGCCTGAGCCATTCTGGCGCAGATGCGGCGATTGCCCTGTGCCGTCACGCCCCGCTTGGGGTTGACCTGGAACAGCGCCGAGCGCGCCCCCGGGCGCGACAGTTGGTAGCACGACTCTTTGCAGAGCCTGAACGCGCGCGCCTTCTGCCGCTCCGATCTGCGGCGTTTGACGCCGCCTTTGCCCGGCTCTGGGTCCTCAAGGAAGCCTATATCAAGGCGGATGGCCGGGGTCTGGCCTGCCCCCTCGACAGTTTTGCCATCGACCCTTTTGCGCCCCGTCTTCTTTGCAGTGACATGGAGGTCCCAATCCGCCCTCAACTCTCCTATAAGGAGTTGTGTAATAATATTGATAGCGCTTTAGTGGTATGGACCGCATACCCCGTTGAAATCAAACACCGGGTTCTGGATATGCGCGTTGATATGGGAAGGGCGGCCTGAGATGGACGTGTCATACAGAGGCCCGAATATGGCGATATGTACCGGGTCAGGATCGGGGCAGCCCCCTGCGTTCTGTGCCGCCGTCCTGCTGATGCCGCATGATCCAGACGACCGCCTTCAATGACCGGAGACTGAGGCCTTGCTGTTTTTCCCCCTGCCGTTCCTGACCGCGTTCTTCCTGATCTTCGTGATCATGCAGCTTGCCCGTTTCATCGGGCGGGGGCTTGATTGGGTGGTCATGTTGACCGTCGTGGGCTTTGCGTTGCAGTCGGTGCTGCTTGGCGTGTCCTGGGGCATTCAGGACATGCCCAAGATGCCGCTGATTTCGCTGGCGATCGCCCTGCCGCCACTGACCTGGTTGTCGCTGAATGAACTGGCGGGACGTACCGGACGTTTCAGCCGCCCCGTCATATTCGGCGTGATCGCGGTGTTGCTGGCGATCACCAATGGCGCTTTCCTCCTCGGCATCGAGGATATCGTCGATACGATGTCGATCCTGGTCTACCTGCTGTTTGGCGGACATCTGATCTGGTCCGGCATGAACCTTGATCTGGACTGGATGGCAAGCCGCCCCTTGCAGAGCCTCATTCCCACCCAGCGCGCCTATATGGTCGCGGGGACAATTCTGCTGCTCTCGGCCGGAGTGGACGTGATGGTCGCGCTGGATATCCGGCTCAACGACAGTCAGATTTCGCCTGCATTGGTCGGATATTCCAACCTCACCTTCCTGCTTGCGCTGATCGTGGTGTTCTTTACCCGCCACGACGGCCCAGCCCCGGCCCCGCGGCCGCAGCCCACCACGCCGCAGGCGCAGTCCCTGTCGCCGGAGGATGAGACCAGCGCCGAAAGCATCCTTGCAAAGCTGGATCAGGAGATGGAAACCAACCATCTGTACCGAAATGAAAACCTGTCGCTGAACGAAATCGCACGCAAGATCCGCGTGCCCGCCCGACAGGTGTCCAGCGCCGTGAATACGCTGCGGGCGATGAATGTTCCGAAATACGTCAATACGTTCCGCATTCGCGATGCCTGCCGCATCCTTGAAGAAACCGACATGCCGGTGACCGAGGTGATCTTTGCCGTGGGGTTCACCACCAAATCCAATTTCAATCGCGAATTCCAGCGCGTGACCGGCCTCAACCCCAGCGCCTGGCGCAGCCGTGCCTGTACCACCTCCGAACCCCGCTCCGGCTCTGACACGGTCCGGGTGCAGGAAACCGCATCGGAGACCTGAGCCCCCAGGTCCGGAAACCCGATCGCGGACGTCCTTGATCGCGCATCAGGTCGCATACAGGGGGCGGAGGGGCCACACTCCATTGCATAGAAGACGGGGCCTGCTGCCCCCTTGCACAGGAGCATTGGCATGAAACGCAAGACAAAGATCACGCTCGCCTCGATCAGCGCCGCCCTGGTGGTCCTGAGCGCCGCCCCGCGTCTGGTCCAGGCCGAGGACGATCAGTCCATTCCGTTGTCCGCCGCCATTCGCACGGTCATACTGCATGGGGACGGCACCGCGCTGAAGCTGACCACTCATGCTGATGACGTGCGCGAAGCGAGGATCACCACCGAGGACAATATCGGCTGTGCCATTGCATCGACCGTCGAAACGGTTGGCGATCAATTGAAGATCTCAGTTAAAAAAGGCCGCATGCGCGTGGGGTTCTGGTGCGACCCCGATGTGACGCTCTCGCTTCCGGCCGGGCTAAGCCTGGAGATCGGCCTGACCAACCTCGCTGCAGACATCAAAGGGACCTACGATCAGGTCCAGATTCGCACCGGCCAATCGGTAATCGATTTCGACGGTGCAGCGGAGCATTTCACGCTGCATGGGCGGCGTGCGGCGGTCCGTCTGAACTTCCCGCGCGACATGCCGCGCGAGGCCGTGGAACTCGATGTTGATACCATTCTGTCACATGTCACCTTCAACGGCGCCTGAGCAGACCCTGCGGCCGCGTCGCGCCCCACAGCATGTGTGACCCATCCGGAGCCAGCAGCGGCACGGGGCCACCCCGCGCCCGGTTTCCTGAACACCGCCTGCGCCGCGGGGCCATCGCACCCCCATCGGCGCAGGAGACTTATCCGTCAGGTACGGTAACCGGCATTGAAAACCCTGTTTTCACCCGATCCATCACCGCGCTGGTGCGAAACCGAAGTACGTTTTCTTCGGCAAAGAACTGACGTCGGGTGAACTCATCATAATCGGCCATATCGCGCGCCGAGATGATCAGCACAAAATCAGCGTTCCCCGTCACATAGTAGCACTGCATCACCTCCGGTGCGGCGCGCATCTGCGCCTTGAAGCGGTCCAGATCTTCCATCCGCTCGTTTTGCAGCGTCACCTCGACAATCAGCAGCAACCCGCGTCCCACCTGATCCGGGGCGAGCACCGTGATTTCGGATTCCACCACATCTGAGGCCCGCAACCGTGCCAAGCGTTTGCGGCAGGCATCCGGCGACAGACCCACCTGCTTGGAGAGCGCCTCGGCGGTCATGCGCGCGTCGGACTGGATGGCCTCCAGTATCAGGGCGTCGAATCTATCCATACCGGCAGCATGGCGGAATTTCGGCCTCCGGGTAAGGCGCAAAGGCTCGCTTGGACGGTTTTCGGCCCATGAGGGCGCTATCCGTACGGTTTTCGGCCAGATCCGATCCGAGAAATCCGGGATACGTCACCGCAAGGGCGCTAGGCTGAGCATCAAAGAACAGGAGCCCGCTATATGCCCGTGACAATTGCCAACCCCCACCGTGGTCGAGGTCTCGCCCTCGACGCGCCGTTTCCTTGCGATGATGCAAAAGGGGTCGCCGATTTGCTGGGGCAATGCCCTGCGCATCAGGAAACACCGCTCCTGTCTGTGCCCACACTAGCCGCGCACTGTGGCGTTGCTCAGATCCACCTCAAGGACGAGCGCAATCGCATGGGGCTTGGCAGTTTCAAGGCACTCGGGGCCGCACATGCCATTGCCCGCGCCGCGTGGGATGTGGTCGAGGGTGGCGATTGGTCAACGGCGCTGGCAGGGCGCACGTTCGTCACCGCAAGTGCAGGCAACCACGGACTGTCCGTAGCCGCCGGGGCGGCCCTGTTTGGGGCGCAGGCGGTGATCTACCTTGCCGAAACCGTGCCCGAAAGTTTTGCTGCGCGCTTGCGTGCCAAAGGTGCCGAGGTTGTGCGCGAGGGAAACAATTACGAGGCCAGTATGGATGCGGCAGAGACGGCGGCAGTGCGCAACGGCTGGACGTTGCTCTCTGACAGCTCTTGGCCCGGATATACCGAACTCCCTTATCTGGTGATGGAGGGATACCTGCAACTCGCGGCGGAGGCCGCTCAGCAGATCCCCGCACCACCGACACATATCCTGCTGCAAGCCGGGGTGGGCGGGTTGGCGGCTGCGGTCGCCGCCCATGCGCGCAAAGTCTGGGGCGACGCCCCGCAGGTCATTGTCGTTGAGCCAGAGGCTGCCCCTGCCCTCATGGAAAGCATCCAGGCTGGTAAAGTGGTCGATACCCAAGGGCCGGTCTCTGCGATGGGGCGGCTGGATTGCAAAACGCCGTCGATGATCGCGCTTCAGGGATTGGCGCGCGATGCGGATCTGTTGGTTACCCTCAGCGAAGAGGAGGCCGCTGCCGCCGTGGTCACACTCCAAACCGAAGGACTGGCCACAACCCCTTCTGGCGGGGCCGGGATCGGGGCCTTGCTTGCCGGGCTTGATCTGCCCGCAGAGGCCCGCGTTCTCGCGATCTTGAGCGAGGGGCCAGAGGATGCCTGAAACGTCGCTGATCTTTCCCGCGCGGGAATATCAAAACCGCATCACCCGGTTGCAGGCCCGTATGGCAGCAGCCGGGGCCGATGCGCTGTTGCTGACCACGGCGGCGGATGTGTTTTACGTCACCGGTTTCCTGACCCGGTTCTGGGAAAGCCCCGCCCGGCCCTGGTTCATCGTGGTGCCCGCCTCTGGCGCTCCGGTGGCGGTCATCCCCTCTATCGGTGCCGCCTTGATGCGGCGCACATGGATCACGCAGGTCCGGACGTGGGATGCGCCTGACCCTGCGGATGACGGCCTGAGCCTCTTGGTCGACACGCTGGCGTCACTGGTCCCAGAGCAAGGAAAAATTGCTCTACCGATGGGATTAGAGACACATTTGCGGATGCCGCTTGCAGGTTATCACGCCCTTTGCGCGCAGCTGGCCCCGCGACAGGTGCTGGATGGCACTGATATTGTCCAACGGGTGCGTGAGATCAAATCCGAGGCCGAAATTGCCAAGATCCGCACCACCTGCGCCATCGCCGGGCGCGCTTTTGATCGGGTGTCAGAGATCGCGGGCGTGGGCCGCCCGCTTGATCAGGTGTTTCGCGCATTTCAGGCTCTGTTACTGGACGAGGGGGCCGATTGGGTGAGCTATCTCGCCGGCGGCGCGGGCGCGGACGGTTACGGCGATGTGATCTCTCCAGCGACGGCGCAGCCGCTGGAGCGCGGCGATATTTTGATGCTCGACACTGGTGCGGTCCGCGAGGGGTATTTCTGTGATTTTGACCGTAACTTTGCCATCGGTCCGGCCTCGGATCTGGCCAAACGCACGCATTCCGCGCTCTGGTCCGCAACGGAGACCTGTCTTGAGGCGCTGCGTCCGGGGATGCTGGCGCGGGATGTACATCAGATCCTGAGCGATGCGCTGATCGCGCAAGGGGCCACACCCGGTGGTGGACGGCTGGGCCATGGGCTGGGCGTGACGCTGACGGAATGGCCGTCGTTCACCCCGAAGGACACCACGCCCCTGCGGGCGGGCATGGTGCTGACGCTCGAACCCGGCGCAATGGTGGGACCGGATTGCATCATGGTGCATGAGGAAAACATCGTTTTGCGCGAAAATGGTGCTGAGCTTTTGTCGCCCCGTGTCCCATCTGACCTGCCGGAGATTGGGTGATGACATCCTTTCCATATGAGATCACGGAAGACCCGCGCCCGCGTCTGGGGCTGATAGCCTTACAGGTGGATGAAACCATCGAAGAGGACTTCCGCCAGATGTTTCCTCAGCCTGCGGCACGGCTACACATCAGTCGCGTTCCCTCCGGTGCGGAGCTGACGCCCGACACCATCGCCGCCATGGAAGAGGAATTGCCACAGGCCGCGCGCCTGCTGCCGCCTGCCGCCCGGTTTGAGGTCATCGCCTATGGCTGCACCTCCGGCACCAGCCTGATCGGCGCAGGTCGCGTGAGAGAACTGGTCCATGCCAATGCCACAACACAAGCTGTCAGCGATCCGCTCAGCGCCGCGATTGCCGCGCTCCGGGCACTGAATGTGACACGTGTCGGGATCGTCTCACCCTATATCGCCTCCGTGGCTGCCCCGATCCGCGCAGGATTTGAAGCGGCGGATTTTGTGGTGCCCGACATGATTGGTTTTGGCGAGGAGGTTGAGGCCCGTGTTGCGCGGATCGCACCTGCCTCCATCCGTGCCGCGGCCCATGCGCTTGCATCACGGGCTGAACTGGATGCGGTCTTCCTGTCCTGCACCAACCTGCGCACACTTGAGGTCATCCCGACGCTCGAAGCGGAACTGGGCCTGCAGGTGCTGAGTTCCAATCAAGTCCTCGGCTGGCACATGGCAGGCCTCGCAGGCCTTGCGCTGCGGCATCTGGCGGTGCCGGGACTGCTTGGAAAAAAGGCGGCGCAGCCCTGAGCCACGCCGCCTGTTTGTCGTTAGGGGCTACGTGTTTAGACGCGCACCATGTCGCGCGGCATCTCGGAGAAGATCTCCGCACCGTCTTCGCGCAGGATGACGATTTCCTCCAGACGGATGCCGAACTTACCCTCAAGGTAGATGCCCGGCTCGATCGAGAACACATTGCCCTCGGCCAGCACCACGTCGGAATTGGCGGCGATATAGGGCGGCTCGTGAATGTCGATGCCGAGACCATGGCCGGTGCGATGCAGGAAACGATCTCCATAGCCTGCGGCGGTGATCACATCGCGCGCGGCCTTGTCGATATCGCTGGCCACAACACCGGGTTTAGCCACCGCGAGCGCGGCCTGAACGGCCTTCTCGACCACGGCAAAGACCTCCTCAAAACCCTCTTCGGGCGCACCAAAGTAGCCGCAGCGGGTCATGTCGGACGGGTAGCCATCCAGACGGCAACCGGTGTCAATCAGCACGGCAGAGTTGCGGGTCAACTGGGTGTCACCGGGCGTGTGATGCGGGAAGGCCCCGGACGCGCCAAAACACACGGAGCAAAACTCCAGCGTCGCTCCGGCAGCGGCATATTCGGATTTGATCAGCTCGACGATCTCACGCTCGGTGACGCCTTCTTTGAGGGCGGCGAACGCGGCTTTGACGGCCTTGTCGTTGGTCAGATGCGCGGCTTTGATCGCGTGGTACTCGCTGTCGTCCTTGGAGGCCCGCAACAGGCTCACGGTATCATCGGCAAAACGACGACGTGGGTTTTCCAGTGCGTCCAACAGGCGCAGAGAGAAATCGGTGCGCATGGTCTCATCCAGAACCACCGACAGATTCGGGCGCGTTGCACCGCAGGCCTCAAGCAATGCGGCCAGAGCGGCATCCGGGCCTTCGTCATCACGCCATGGGTGGAACGGCAGGTCCGTGTCCTTGCGCGCGGCGGCGGCATTCAGCGCCGGCATCAAAAAGCCCGCATAAGACTGGCTCACCAAGAGCATCACCGGGCGCTCATCGCCATGAGGATGCACACCAGACAGCCACGCCATATGGCTGGAAGGGCCGAGAGCGACAAGGTCGGTGCCTGTCAGCTCCATACGGGCACGCAGAGCAGCGAGGCGGGCGGCGGTCAGCGGGAATTCGGTCATCGAAGGCTCCGGGATTGAAGGGAGAGATAGGGGAATCGGGCCACCAGCGCGGGCGGCCCGATCAGTTCACAATTACTCTTTTTCCACCAGACGGTAGAACACAAAGTCAGAGGTCGCGCCGTTGACGTAACCCGAAACCGCCTCGTTCATGGCGACCTGATAGGCGGCCTGGAACATGATCACGATGGGCGACTCGGCTTGCACCTCTTTTTGCAGCTCGCGGTACATGTCGAGACGCGCATCCGCGTCGCTCTCGGACAGCGCTGCCATGGTTTTCTTGTTCATCTCTTCCGGCACGGCCCATGCATTGCGCCAAGTGGTGGTCGCTGCATAATTGTCGTCAGAGTTGTCGGAATTATAGGCGAAGGCCTTGGCGTTGGAGTGCGGATCCATGAAGTCCGGGCCCCAATACAGCAGCATCGCCTCATGGCTGCGCTCGCGGTATTTGGTAATCACCTGGCTCCCGGTGCCCGGCAGGATCTCAAAGTTGATGCCCGCATCGGCAAAGCTCGCTTGCAGCGACTGCGCCATATCGGTGAAGGGGGCCGCGTTGATCACATCCAGCGAAACGGTGATCGGGGTCTCGATGCCAGCTTCGGACAGGATGCTCTTGGCCTTTTCCGGATCATAAGAGAACGGTGTCTCATCATAAGAACCGGGGAAGCCTTTGGGCCAGAAGGCCTGATGCACTTCCATCTGACCTTTGATGATGGTCTCGGTCATGCCTTTGTAGTCGACCAGATAGCGTGCCGCTTCCCAAACAGCGGGGGGCGTCAGGCTCTCGGTTTTCTGGTTGAACGACAGGAAGTGGACAGCCGCCTGCGGGAAGGTCTCGACCTTGATCTCGCCACTGTCGAGCGAAGCCACCTGATCCGGCGTCATATTGCGCGCCAGATCGACATCGCCTTGCTCCAGCAGCAGCTGCTGGGTCGCGCTTTCGGCAACGTGACGGATGATCACGCTGTCGATCTTGGGCGCGCCGTTGAAATAGGTCGGGTTCGCCTGCATGCGCACCATCTGACCCGCAGAATAGCGTTGCAGCGTGAAGGGACCGGAACCGGCTGCATTGGCATTGAGCCACGCATTGCCCATGTCGCCGTCAACTTCGTTTTCCTGCACCAGCTTGCTGTCGACGATGGATGCGGGGCGCGCAGCCAGGACGTTCAGCACAAACGCCGGAGAGAAATCGCCCGCGTATTTCACGGTGACGGTGTTGCCCTCGCCCGTGACCATCTCGCCGATGTTATCTGCCGTCCAGCCCAGCTGGGTCAGGATAAATGCCGGGGTCAGGTTCAGCTTCACCACGCGTGAGAAGGAATAGACCACGTCTTCTGCCGTTACAGGGTTGCCAGAGGCAAACGTCGCGCCATCGCGCAGGGTGAAGGTGATGGTCTTGGCGTCGGGATCGGTGACCCATTCCGATGCCAGACCTGCCGCCAGAACGGTGGTGTCTTCGGCATCGTACTGAACCAGACGGTCATAGAGGTTGGTGACCAGCTCGCCGGAGGTGAACTCATAGGCCTGCGCGGGGTCGATTGCGACGATATCGTCGATGTTCTGTGCCACCACCAGCACGCCCTCGGGCGTGTCGGCCAAGACGGCAGGTGCCGCAAGCGGCAACAGCAGCGCGCTGGCCAGCAATGTTGTCTTCAGGTGTTTCACGGGAGGTCTCCTTGTTGGATGAAACTTCTAATCTGTCTCTCGCGGTTTACGCGTTCTGTTTGTGGGACAGTTCCGGAAGCTCGATGGCGCCTTTGCGGTTGAGAACTGTCAACGTCCCGGTCCAGAGCAGCCGGGCGGTGTGATCGGTTGGGTTGCTCCATGCGTGCGGTGTGTTGCCGCTGTAGTGCAGGCTGTCGCCCGCGGTCATGGCGAAGGACTGGCCGTCCAGCGTTTGCTGGATTTCCCCCTCAAGGACAAAGATGATCTCTTCGCCCTCGTGGCTCACGGTTTCCGATACATAGCCAGACGGGATGTGCAGGATGTAGGACGACATCTCAGAGCCGGGAAAATCCGCGCCCAGCGCCTCGTAGCGCAGGGAGGAATCATCCAGCGCAAACAGCGGACGTGTTCCCGCACGGGTCAAACCATCCGAAGGCTTCGATGCCGAAATGAAATAATCCAGCCCAACATCCAGCGCCGCTGAAATCTGCGCCAAGGTCCCAAGCGAAGGTGTTGCGTTGTCGCGCTCAACCTGACTGAGATAGCCCACAGACACACCGGATTTGTCGCAGAGCGCCTGCAAGGTCAGTTTCAATTGCTTGCGGCGCTTGCGAATCGCGGGGCCGACATTGGGCTCTTGTGGTGGTTTTTCACGCGGCATTTTTATTCTTCACACTTTGGGTTGGACCCTGCGTCTGTAGCATCAGACAGGGTCACATTCCTGGATGTTGTCTCGCTCACGCTACAAAAAAAAATTTTGTCAGGCAAAAATTTTTTTGCACATTTCGAAAATTGTTTTATGCCTGATGCACCAACCACCGCGTCAGGGGCCGCTCTGGCGCAGAGTTTTCACGATGCCAGATCTCCCGGCTGCCGGGGGCTTTGGGAGGAGAATAGGGGACCAGACCCTTGAGTACAGCCGCGCCTTCACACGCCGGGCTGAGGAAAACCGCCAGCGCATTTGGTGGCTTTGTCATCGTCACTTTCCTGACTTTTGTCGGATTGATGGCGATCACTTTCTTCATCGGCCGCGTGATCCCGATTGACCCGGTTCTGGCCGTGGTCGGTGATCGCGCCACGCAAGAACAATACGACGCCGCCCGCATCGCCATGGGGCTGGATCAGCCACTGGTGGTGCAGTTCATCACCTATGTGGGCGATGTGTTTCAGGGTGATCTTGGCCATTCGGTGTCCACCAACCGACCCGTCGCAGAGGATCTGGCGCGCGTCTTCCCGGCAACGCTGGAGATGGCAACGCTTGGGATCATCATCGGCGTCGGCATGGGCGTTCCGCTGGGTGTCTGGGCCGCGGCAAGGCAAGGCACATGGGTAGATCAGTTGATCCGCGTCTTTGCACTGCTGGGTTACTCTGTTCCTGCCTTCTGGCTTGGCCTTGTGGGGCTCGTAGTCTTTTACGCGGGCCTTGGCTGGGTCGGTGGTCCGGGGCGTGTCGATATCTTCTACGAGGGTCTGGTCGAGCCGCACACCGGCCTGCTGCTGGTCGATGCCCTCATTGCAGGCGACATGGATGTGTTCTGGAGCGCATTGGATCACCTGATCCTGCCTGCCACCATCCTTGGGTTCTTCTCGCTGGCCTATATCGCGCGCATGACCCGCAGCTTCATGCTGGATCAGCTCGGCCAAGAGTACATCACCACCGCCCGCGTCAAAGGCGTGTCGGAATGGCGGGTGATCTGGACCCACGGCTTCCGCCCGATCCGAGTGCCACTGATCACAGTGATCGGCCTTTCCTATGCGGCACTGCTGGAAGGTTCGGTGATGATCGAGACGGTCTTTAGCTGGCCGGGCATCGGCAACTATCTGACCGTGGCGCTGCTCAATGCCGACATGAACGCCGTCCTTGGCGCAACCTTGGTGATCGGTTCGGTCTTCATTCTCATCAACAAGCTGTCGGATGTGCTCTACCGCATTCTCGACCCGCGCAGCCGATAGGAGGGTGCCATGACAACGATGACAAACTGGCTGCTCGACGACTCCCCCAGCTCCCGCCTGCAGGCCTCCTTGGGTCACAGCTACCGTGTGACACGAATGCTGATGCGCAATCCGCTCGCTGTGGTCGGGGCGCTGATCCTCTTGGTGTTGATCCTTGCGGCCATCTTTGCGCCGTGGATCGCCCCCCACAGCCCGCTGGGACAAAACCTCGGTCAACGCCTGCTGCCACCCTCTGCCGCGCATTGGATGGGCACCGATGAGCTGGGCCGCGACATCTTTAGCCGCGTCATTTACGGCGCGCGCATCACTCTGTTGATCGTGGCGCTGGTGGCAGTGATCTCCGCACCGCTTGGACTGCTCATCGGTGCGGTATCCGGCTATTTCGGTGGCTGGACGGATAAGATCATCATGGGCGTGACGGATGTGTTCCTGTCGATGCCAAAGCTGATCCTCGCGCTGGCCTTTGTGGCCGCACTTGGGCCGGGGATTGAAAACGCGATCATCGCGATCGCCATCACATCCTGGCCTGCCTATGCGCGGATCGCACGGGCCGAAACACTGACCTTCCGCAACTCGGAATTCATCTCGGCCATGCGCCTGCTTGGCGCATCGCACACGCGGATCATCACCGGCCATGTGCTGCCCCTGTGTACCTCTTCGATGATCGTGCGGGTGACGCTGGATATGGCGGGGATCATCCTGACCGCAGCTGGTCTGGGCTTCCTCGGCCTTGGCGCACAGCCGCCGCTGCCGGAATGGGGCGCGATGATCTCGCGCGGTCGAGCCTTTATCCTTGATCAGTGGTGGGTCGCTACCATGCCGGGCTTTGCCATCATCATCGTCTCGCTCGGTTTCTGTTTCCTCGGTGACGGCCTGCGCGATGTGTTGGACCCCAAACAGGGAGGCAAATCATGAGCGATACGCCACTATTGAAGCTGGAAAACCTGCGCGTGAGCTTCCCCACGCCACAGGGGCGCGTTGAGGTGGTCAAAGGCCTGTCCTTCACCTTGGGCCGCGAACGCCTGGGCATCGTCGGCGAAAGCGGGTCGGGCAAATCCATGACGGGCCGCGCGATCCTGCGGCTTGTGCGTAAACCGGGACGCCAGCAGGCTGATCGCATGATCTTTGACGGCATCGACCTGCAAGGATTGTCGGAACGCAAGATGCGCGACCTGCGCGGCGCGCGGATCTCGATGATCATGCAGGACCCGAAATTCTCGCTCAATCCGGTGATGACCATCGGCGCGCAGATCGCCGAGGCGCTCAAGACCCACGAGAACCTTGCCCGCAGCGAGGTCAAATCCCGGGTGCTGGAGATGCTGCATTCCGTGCGCATCAACGATCCCGAACGGGTGGTGAACCTTTACCCGCATGAGGTTTCGGGCGGTATGGGCCAGCGCATCATGATCGCCATGATGCTGATCCCGCGCCCGGATCTGCTGATCGCGGATGAGCCGACCTCGGCGCTGGATGTCTCTGTGCAGGCGCAGGTTCTGGACCTCATCGACGAGCTGGTGCGCGACAAGGGCATGGGGCTGATCCTGATCACGCATGACCTCAATCTGGTGGCGCGCTACTGCGACCGCATCCTCGTGATGCACGCAGGTGAAGTGGTCGAGAGCTGTGCCGCCGAAGACCTGCACAAAGCCACGCACCCCTATACCCAAGGCCTGCTGGCGGCGGTGCCACGGATGGAAGAAACGCGCGAGGAACTCCCCGTCCTCGACCGCAGCGCATGGAGCGGCACATGAGCGCGATCATTTTGAAAAACCTCGATATCTCCTATGGCCACACCAAGGTGGTTGAGGGCGTGAATATTGAGGTCGCCGAGGGAGAGAGCTTTGCTCTGGTCGGTGAAAGCGGCTCTGGCAAGTCCACGATTCTGAAGGCCATTGCAGGCCTCGCGCCCGACTGGAGCGGCGAAATCTCGGTACTGGGACAGCCCCGCGGGCGCAACGTGGATCAGGGCTTTGCCACCCGGTGCCAGATGGTGTTTCAGGACCCTTATGGATCGCTGCATCCGCGCAAATCCGTGGACACGGTGCTGAGCGAGCCGCTCAAGATCCATGGGCTGGGCAATCGCGATGCCCGCGTGATCGAGATGCTCGCTGCCGTGGGCCTCGACCAACGGTTTCGGTTTCGCTATCCACACCAGCTTTCGGGCGGACAACGCCAGCGGGTCGCCATCGCGCGCGCGCTGATGCTGGAGCCCAAGGTGATGCTCCTTGATGAGCCCACATCGGCGCTGGATGTCTCGGTACAGGCGGAGATCCTCAACCTTTTGAAAAAACTGCGCCGCGAGCAGGGGCTCACCTATCTGATGGTCACCCACAACCTGCCTGTCGTCAGCTTCATGTGCGACCGCATGGCTGTGATGAACAAGGGCCGCATCGTCGAGATCGCGCCCGCATCAGCGCTCCACGATGGCAGTTTCACCGACCCTTACACGCAATCCCTTTACGCCGCATCGGGCGGCAATCCAGACCGCAAGGACTAAGACATGACGGATACAAACACGGCGCGCCAGGATTTTGAAAAAGCGCTGTCAGAGGCCACTACCGAAGAGCAGGCTTATGACGCGCTTTGCGCGCTGACCAAGGCCACGGTGGGGGCAAAGCTGTTCACTGTGATGACCGCTGACATGGACGCTATGCTCGCCCGTCGCGTCTACACGGATGATGCGGAAAATTACCCCACAACAGGCACCAAGGAAATCGAGATGAACCGCTGGTTCGAGCAGGTTCATGGCCGTCACGAGACCTTTGTTTCCAACACGTTGGCCGATATCGACACCGTGTTCCCAGACGCGGAACTGATCGGCAAACTGGGCTGCGGATCGGTCATCAACCTGCCGGTGATCCTTGGCGGCAAGATGGTGGCCACGGTCAACATCCTGCACGAAGAGGGGTATTACACGCCGGAGCGTGTCGCACAGGCGCATGAGGTCCTTCGCTTGCCCTCCATGGCCGTTGTTGCCGCAACAACCTGAGGCTGTCGCCCGCGGGAGCAGCGGCGCGCTTAGCGGCTGCTCCCGCACATTGGTCAATCTGCGGAATTTCACGATGTGACCACGCATGCCTTTACGGCTTCTTAAACGCAAACATGCAGTAATCCCGGCACGACAACTTGATGCCTCGGCGCTGGAACGGGCGCTCAAAACCAGGGATTCGGATATATGGTCAAAAAATTCGTCGAAATCGACCTGAAAGGCGCTGGCGAAGCCCTGATGAACCACTCGATCATCCTCAAGGTTCAACCCGAAACGCTTGAGATTGTCGCCGCGAGCGACACCGCGCACGACGAATTTGCCCGCCTGCGCACTTCGGAACCCAGCACATTGACGGATCTGGTGGTCGATCAGGGATGTCTGCGCCGAGATATTGCGGCCACGGCATCCGGCGCAGGAAGCGCCTCATTCAGGGTACGCCTGGAGGATACGCCAACCTCTCCGCAATTCTTTGGCATCATGCAGAAATCCCATGATGACCATGTCTTCCTGACCGGGGGCGTGGTTGAGCCGGACGAGGCGATACAGGGCTATGTCGCGGCGATCGACCGCGCTCAGGCCATCGTGGAATATGACATCGACGGCACCATCATGCGGGCGAACGAGAATTTCTGCGCCCTGACCGGTTTCAAGAAGGGCGACCTGATCGGGGCCCACCACAGCATTCTGTGGCCGAAACTACAGGACAAGCCGGAGCCGTACCTGACCTTCTGGAGCGATCTGTGCAAAGGCCATGGCGTCGAAGGCGAGTACCAGCGCGTTGGTCGCAAGGGCAACCAGATCTGGGTGCGCGCGGCCTTCAATCCGATTTTTGACCGCGAAGGCAACGTTGTCCGGATCATCGAATACGCCATGGACGTGACCGCCAGCAAACGTCAGTCTGCGGAAAGCGCCGGCAAGATCGAGGCCCTGGGCCGCAGCAGTGCTGTGATCGAATTCGATCTTGATGGCACGATACTGGACGCCAACGCGAATTTCCTCGACCTGACCGGCTATACCCGGGACGAGATCATAGGCCGCCATCATCGGCTGTTCTGCGACCCTGCCACCGTAAAAAGTGCGGGCTACAGCAATTTCTGGAGCAAACTGGCCAGTGGCGAGCACGCCCGCGGCGAATACCGCCGCCTGTGCAAAGATGGCTCTCCGGTGTGGATTCAGGCCACCTACAACCCGGTCTACGGACCTGATGGGGAATTGCTGAAGATCGTCAAATTCGCCACTGACGTAAGCGCCGAACATCAGCAACGCGCCGAGATGGAAGCTCGTCTGAATGCCGCCAACCGCAGTCAGGCGGTGATTGAATTCGACCTCGACGGGACTGTGCTGTGGGCCAATGACATCTTCCTCGACCTGACCGGCTATGTAAGCGACGAGATTGTCGGCCTGCATCATCGCGTTTTCTGCACCGAAGAACATGTGGCCAGCCGGGACTATGCAAGCTTCTGGCGCAAACTGAGCGCCGGGGAATTTGCAAGTGGCGTCTATCAGCGCCGGCGCAAGGACGGTAGCGATCTGTGGATCCAGGCCACCTACAACCCGGTCTTTGACCTCGATGGCAACCCTATCAAAGTGGTCAAATTCGCCAACGATCTGACAGAGTCCAAAAAACAATCGGTCGAATTCGAGGCTAAGCTGAATGCCGTCAGCCGCAGCCAGGCGGTGATCGAATTTGATCTCCAGGGCACGATCCTGAGCGCCAACGAGAACTTTTTGTCCCTGATGGGGTATGATACCGACGAGGTGGTCGGTCAACGCCATGCCATGTTCTGCGAGCCGGACTATGCGGAAAGCGAAGCTTATCGCGACTTCTGGGCGCAGCTGCGGCGCGGCAACTTTGCGGCGGGCGAATACCGCCGCATCGGCCGTGATGGCAAAGAGGTCTGGATTCAGGCGACCTATAATCCGATCTTCGACCTGCGCGGCGAACCGGTGAAAGTGGTCAAATACGCAAGCGACGTGACCGAGACCAAAAAACAGGCCGTGGATGCCAACAACAAGATCCAGGCCATGGACCGCAGCCAGGCGGTGGTGCAGTTCGACCTCGATGGCAATGTGATCTCGGCCAACGAGAACTTCCTCAGCGTCATGGGCTATTCACTGCGCGAAATTCTCGGTCAGCACCATTCGATGTTCTGCACTCCGGATTATCTGAAATCCCAGCAGTACCGGGACTTCTGGCTGGCGCTCAACCGCGGGGAATATCAGTCCGGACGGTACCACAGGGTTGGCAAGTTCAGCCGCGATGTTCATATCCAGGCCACCTACGCACCGCTCATGGACTTGCACGGACAGCCGGTCGGTGTGATCGAATACGCCACCGATGTGACCGAACAGGTGGCGCGCGAACACCGCATCCGCGAAAAGGCGGAGGAAATGACCCGCGTTGTAGATTCGCTGAGCGAAGCAATCTCGGACATTTCCTTTGCCACCAGCGAGGCCCGCACCAAAGCCGGCGAGACCGAGCAGAACGCGAACCAGGGGTTCGAGGCGCTGAACCACACGATCGAAACGATCGAATTGATGCAGCGTTCTTCGGGCGAGATCTCGGAGATCGTCAAGGTGATCGGCGAAATCGCGAACCAGACCAATCTCCTGGCGTTCAACGCCGCAATCGAGGCGGCCCGGGCCGGGGAGCACGGCGTCGGCTTCTCCGTCGTCGCCGAGGAAGTCCGAAAACTGGCCGAGCGCAGTTCCGAAGCCGCCCAGAAGATCTCGCGCCTGATCACCGAGTCCGAAGTCCGTGTCGATCAGGGGACCACCCGCTCGGTCGCGGCGCGGGATGCCTTTTCTCGGATCGTTGAAAGTGTCGCCCTGACAGGTCAGTCGGTCGATCAGATATCCTCGGCGGCGGAAAACCAGCTTGCGGCGTCGAAACAGGTCGTCGATCTGATCAGCCAATTGTCCGGCGATAACCGGGCGGCCTGAACCGATGTCAGACCGCGCAGCTGAACCGGACACCTGCGCCGACCCCGCGGACCAGCTGGTCGGCGTGGTCGAGATCGGCGCCATGCTGTTTGCAATCCCGATCCACCATGTGCGCGAGGTCATTCCCGCGCCGGAGAAGTTTCAGCGTCTCCCCGGCCAACACCTGGATCTCCTCGGAGCGGTCCTGTTACGTGGCAAGGCAATCCCGGTTCAGAGCCTGCACCAAAGGCTGGGTGCCGAGGCCAGTCTGCACGCAGGCACCGCGCCGGAAGATACGGCACAGGGGGCCACTCCGGCCGGCGGTGTCATCGTCGTCATCCGCGCCGAAGGACGGGTCGTCGGACTGCTTGTGGATTCTGTGCGCTGCCTGCTGCAACTGGGGGACACCTGGCATCAGAACCTCCCCGAGCATGAAGACGCTCTGATCAGCGGCGGTTATATCTGCGAAACCAACGGGCATTTCTCGATGCTGTCGGTTCCCGAGTTGCTGAATGTGCCACAAGCACCGTCGGACGAGATCTCCGAAACCGCGCGCCAGCGGGCCCGCATCAAGCGCCTGCCCTATATCCGCTTCCGCGTGGGCGGGCGGAATTTCCTGATCGCCATGTCGGATATCGCCTCCACGGTTCCCACCAGTCCGCTCAGCCCCTGGCCGATAAGCGGCAGTTCCTGCCTGGGTCTGATTCAGCGCCACGGCATGGAAATGCCGATGCTGGACACGCTGGAAAACCTCGGGTTCGCCAGTACGGGAGAGAGACCGGAGGCGGCGGCAGGCATCATTATTGAGTTTCCCGACGATCATGCGCTGGCCTTTCATGTCGACCAGGTTGTCAGTGTCATGAACATTGAGGCAGGCGCGGTGTATGATTTTCCGCCCAGTGTCACCTCACGCCGGGAGCTGTTCAGCGGTGTGCATATTGACGAACAGGATGAGCAGTGTCTGGTGATCGACGTGGCCGCTTGCCGTCAGGACCCGGACCTGTTGCAACTGGCCGAAACATCGCATCGCCTCAAGACCACGCCTCAGATCGCGGTCAAAGATGCCCAGGGCAAACCCTCGGACCACCCTGTCGGCACGGAACCGGCGTATGATGAGAACCGTCTCGCCGCGCTGCGCTCTGCGTCGGGGCGCTATCTGACGGTTTCCGCAGGTGGGGACTTTGCCGTCCCGATCGAAGCCGTCAGCGAGATCATGCGGCTGCCGACCAGCATCTCAGGGGCAGATTACGACGGCCACCTCGCCAATCTCTCGTATCAAAGTCGCCTGATGCCGGTCTATGACTGCGCGCGCCGCCGCGGGCACGGCGATGGCCAGTTCGGATCGGAGTCCGGCATAATGATCCTGGAAAAGGACGGTCATCACTACGGTCTCGCGGTGGAGGCCATGAAATCGATCGACATCGGGCGCCTCAAGGGGTTTCGCCAGGCCGGTGGCGCTGCCAGCACCTGCCCGTCCGAACAATTGGTCGAACTGGGGTTCGGAACCGCGAAACGTTTGGTCGCCGTTGACGATCCGACCAGCCTGGTGCCGTGACCCCCTCGGAGACTGCGCGCGACACGTGATTCATCCACAGGAAAAGCCCCCCTGTGTGAATAACCATATATTGACAGTTCCCTAACAAAAGACGCAATATGCGGGTGCTTTGGTGCTTGCGGGGTGACTCGCGGGTGAAGAGGGAAGTCGGTGGAAATCCGGCGCTGCCCCCGCAACTGTAAGCGGCAAGCCTATCCTGGACCACTGATGCATGACCGGCATTGGGAAGGGGGACCGGGCGTCTGAGCCGCAAAGTCAGGAGACCTGCCAAAGCAACTGAACGACGACCGAGGCGGAGGGCCCGGACGCGTGGTTCGGTGCTTTGGTCAGCGCCGGGTTCTCGTGTCCGTTTTCGCCTGACCAGACATACGAGCAGATACCACCTGAGGGGACCTTGCAGATGAGCATCACTGTCTATTCTAAACCGGCCTGCGTGCAATGCACCGCCACCACCCGCGCGCTGGAGGCCAAGGGGATCTCTTTTGATCTCGTTGACCTGACCGAGGATGCCGCCGCCATGGAGATGGTTCAGGGGCTGGGGTATCGTCAGGCACCTGTCGTTGTCGCAGGCGACGATCACTGGGCAGGATTCCGTCCCGACCTGATCGGCCAGCTGGCCTAAGGCGCCAGAGTGGCCGGGCTTGTCTACTACTCCTCCCGTTCGGGCAATACGGCCCGTTTGATGGAGCAACTGGGGCTGGAGGCTCTGCGGCTGCCGCAGACAGAGCCTTTCCCGGACGTAGATGCGCCCTATGTTTTGGTCACGCCCACCTTTGCCGATGGCGAAGGGCGTGGCGCGGTGCCGAAACCGGTCATCAAATTTCTGAACAACGCGCGCAATCGTGCCCTTCTGCGGGGCGTGATTGCCGGGGGCAACCGCAACTTTGGCACCACCTTCGCCCTCGCCGGGGATGTGATCGCCAAAAAATGCAATGTCCCCGTCCTCTACCGCTTTGAGTTGGCGGGAACCGAAACAGACATCGCCCGCATCCGCGCGGGCCTCGCCCGGTTCTGGGCGGCACAGGAGCAGCAGACATGCTTGACGCAAGCGTAACCGCCGACCTCGACTATCACGCGCTGAATGCGATGTTGAACCTCTACGATGACGAGGGCAACATCCAGTTCGAGGCTGACCGCATGGCGGCCCGGCAGTATTTTCTTCAGCATGTGAACCAGAACACCGTCTTCTTCCACTCGCTGGACGAGAAGCTGCGCTACCTGGTTGAGGAAGGCTATTACGAACCCGAAGTGCTGGATCAATACTCGCTCAATTTCCAGCGCAAGATCTGGGACGCGGCCTATGGCAAGAAATTCCGCTTCCCGTCTTTCCTCGGCGCGTTCAAATATTACACGTCCTACACGCTGAAAACCCGTGACGGTCAGCGCTATCTGGAGCGTTACGAGGACCGGGTGGTG
The DNA here is from genome assembly GCF_056159345.1 of Epibacterium sp. ABV4_022. NCBI lineage: Bacteria > Pseudomonadati > Pseudomonadota > Alphaproteobacteria > Rhodobacterales > Roseobacteraceae > Epibacterium > Epibacterium sp. ABV4_022. The sequence continues at coordinate 924,416 of NZ_JBSWVA010000001.1, read as the reverse complement.
ATGAATGCGCTGACGCTGGCGCGCGGGGATGAAAAACTCGCGATGAAGCTGATGTCGGAGATCATCGACGGCCGCTTCCAGCCCGCAACGCCGACCTTCCTCAATGCGGGCAAAAAGGCGCGCGGTGAGTTTGTGTCCTGCTTCCTGTTGCGCCTCGAAGACAACATGGAGTCGATCGGGCGCGGCATCAACTCCGCCCTGCAACTGTCGAAACGCGGCGGTGGCGTGGCCTTGATGCTGACCAACATTCGTGAACACGGCGCCCCGATCAAGGGCATCGAGAACCAGTCTTCGGGCGTCATCCCGGTGATGAAGCTTCTTGAGGACAGTTTTTCTTATGCCAACCAGCTGGGCGCGCGTCAGGGCGCCGGCGCGGTCTATCTGAACGCGCATCACCCGGATATTCTACGTTTCCTGGATACCAAGCGCGAAAATGCGGATGAGAAAATCCGCATCAAGACGCTGTCGCTGGGCGTGGTGATCCCGGATATCACCTTCCAGCTCGCCAAGAAGAACGAGGACATGTATCTGTTCTCGCCGCATGACGTGGAAAAAGTCTACGGTCAGGCCTTCTCGGAAATCTCGGTCACCGAGAAATATCACGAGATGGTCGACAACCCGCAGATCCGCAAAAAGAAGATCAACGCGCGCGCGTTCTTCCAGACCATTGCCGAGATCCAGTTTGAATCCGGCTATCCCTACATCATGTTCGAGGACACGGTGAATGCCGCAAACCCGATCGCGGGCCGCATTGCCATGTCGAACCTCTGTTCCGAAATCCTGCAGGTGAACGAGGCCTCCGCGTTCAACGACGATTTGTCTTATGCGCAGATGGGCACGGATATTTCCTGCAACCTCGGCTCCATGAACATCGCACGTGCGATGGATGGTGGCGATCTTGCCAGCACCGTGGGCACCGCAATCCGCGCGCTCAATGCAGTGTCGGAAATGTCGAGCATCGATTCTGTGCCTTCCATCCGCAAGGGCAACGAGGAAGGCCATGCGATTGGTCTCGGTCAGATGAACCTGCATGGTTACCTCGCCCGCGAGCGCATCCATTACGGCAGCGCAGAAGGGGTGGATTTCACCAATATCTACTTCTGCACCGTGCTGTATCATGCGCTCAGCGCCTCTAACGCCTTGGCAAAAGAGAAGAAGGCAAAGTTCAAAGGCTTTGAGGACTCGGCCTATGCCGATGGCAGCTTCTTTGAGAAATATGTCGATCAGGACTGGCTGCCGGAAACCGACCGGGTCAAAGAGCTGTTTGAAGCCGCAGGCATTGAGATCCCGACCCGCAAGGACTGGGAAGCGCTGCGCGACAAGGTGATGAAGCACGGGCTTTATAACCGCAATCTGCAGGCGGTCCCGCCCACTGGCTCGATCAGCTATATCAACTACGCCACCTCTTCGATCCACCCGATCACCGCCAAGATCGAGATCCGCAAGGAAGGCAAGATCGGTCGCGTCTACTATCCCGCGCCCTATATGACCAACGACAACCTCGAGTATTACCGCGATGCCTATGACATCGGTCCCGAGGCGATCATCGACACCTATGCGGCGGCGACGCAGCACGTCGATCAGGGGCTGTCGCTGACCCTGTTTTTCCCGGCGGAGGCGTCGACCCGAGACATCAACCGCGCGCAAATCTATGCGTGGAAGAAAGGGATCAAGACGATCTACTACATCCGCCTGCGCCAGCAGGCGCTGGAAGGCACCGAGGTCGAGGGCTGCGTGTCCTGTTCGCTGTAAACCGGGAGGGGGCGCTGCCCCCGGCCACATCCGTGGCCTCCCCCGAGGTATTTTGGAAAAGATGAAGGGGCCCGGCCCCAAGCTGCTGAGATTGAGTGTATGAAAGACATGACCCAAGCCCGCGCCGTCCCGAAAGCGATCAACTGGAACCGGCTGCAGGACGACAAGGATCTGGAGATCTGGAACCGTCTGACGGTGAACTTCTGGTTGCCGGAGAAGGTGCCGCTGTCCAACGACATTCAGTCCTGGTCACAGCTGACCCCGGACGAACAGACCCTGACCATTCGGGTGTTCACCGGTCTGACACTGCTGGATACGATCCAGAATGCCGTGGGTGCGCCGACGCTGATGCAGGATGCGATCACCCCGCATGAGGAGGCGGTGCTTAGCAATATTGCCTTTATGGAGGCGGTGCATGCGCGGTCCTATTCCTCGGTGTTCTCTACCCTGTGTCAAACCACTGAGGTGGATGAGGCGTTCCGCTGGTCGGCGGAGAATGAGCATCTGCAGGCCAAATCCCGGCTGATCCTTGACGAATACGATGCCACCGCCTCGCCGCTGCGCAAGAAGATCGCCAGCGTGTTCCTTGAAAGCTTCTTGTTCTATTCGGGCTTTTATCTGCCGATGCACTGGTCAAGCCGCGCACGCCTGACCAACACTGCCGACCTTATCCGCCTGATCATCCGCGATGAAGCCATCCACGGCTATTACATCGGCTACAAGTTCCAGCGCGGCATGGAGCGTTTGAACGAGGCGGAGCGCAAGGAGCTGAAGGATTTTGCCTTTGGTTTGCTGTTTGACCTTTATGACATTGAGGCGCGCTATACAGAGCAGCTCTATGATGGGTTGGGGCTCACCGAAGATGTAAAGAACTTCCTGCACTACAATGCCAACAAGGCTCTGCAGAACCTCGGGTTTGAGGCATTGTTCCCGGAAGAGACCTGTCGTGTGAACCCGGCGATCATGGCAGCGCTGTCGCCTGGATCGGATGAAAACCACGACTTCTTCTCCGGATCCGGGTCGAGCTATGTGATCGGCAAGGCGGTTGCGACCGAGGACGAAGACTGGGATTTCTGATAGACTGAGGCCGCCCGCGAACCGTCGCGGGCGGCTTTGTTTCATCCGCATGTGGCGGTCGGGACTTTGATCCGGTGCGGCGCTGATCCGTCAGCGGGATTGCCCTCATCCACGAGGCCGGGACCGCAACGCGACAGGGAAATGTGGCACGACGGCCCCTGCGCATTGCATATCGCGACATTGGCGGAGCGGGCACACCCTGCCCCGCTGCTACGGTCCCTCTTGCAGCAGGACCCGTGTCACGTCTTCGGAAAACTGCCGCGGTCGGCCTTCCATGATCACGGTGTGAGGATCGGTCCGATCCCGCCGCACCGCAGGCATGCCGTGTTGCAGCAGGACCTCTGCGCAGCCGCTCCAGTCCCCGCCCTCGACCGGACGATTGAGGGAGGCCCAGCAGAGCGTACCTGACACGTCATCCCCGAAACCATGCTCGGCACGCCAGGACGCGCCCCGCTCCAGCAGAAATCTGGTGAGCTCCCTGTCGCCCCGGAACACAGCAAGATTGAGCGCACTTGCCGACCAGTCCCCGCCGGTCGCCTCGATCGGCCAGCCGAGGTCAACCATGACCCGTACCGCAGCGGTTGCCCCGGCGGCGGCCAGCTCCGGCAAGAGGCGCAGATCACGCTCCTGCAACCGGGCAAACAGATCCGGGGCGTCGTCCAGCAACGCGCGTGCCGCATCCAGATCAGCCGCCGCACAGGCAGCAAGGAACTGATCCGTCTCTGACAGCTCCGCAGTGCCGCCAAGCAAGGTCGCCACTTCGGCGAGCCCGTGACGCAGAGCAAACGCCGCAGGTGTCATCCCCTCCTCATTCGTAGTGTCGGGATCGACACCTGCATCAAGCAAAGCCTGAAAATGCGACAGCGAACGGCGGCGGCGAATGGCGTGAAAATACAGACCAGAATGCGACAACTCGGGCGCTCCGGCGGCATGAGACAGCAGCATTTCAAACGTATCGAGGTCATCAAAATCCAGACAGCGAAACAACGCGTTTGTCCCCGACACCTGCGCGCCCGCCGCCAGCAGCAGCGCGGTGCAGTTGGGCCGATCCAGCGAATGATAGAGCGATTCATTGTCATTCGGATCGGCTCCGGCAGCCAGCAGCAGCCGCGTAGCATCCGCGTCAAAACTCACCCCAGCCGCCCCGTAAAGCGCCGTCAGAGGCACTGTCGCATCCGGAAATTCGACAGACGCCGGTGGCCAGCGGCTTGCGATGGACTGGTTCGGATTTGCGCCTTCGGCAAGCAGCAGCCGGATCACGTCGAGGATCCCGGGGCGCCTGTCTGCAACCGCCAACAGACCGGAGTGACAGGCTGCAACCAGGGGCGGCAAGGACAAAGGCCCGCCCGCCGCATGGATCCAGCCCCGGTCGCGGAGGATCGCCGCGCGCACGGTCTCGACGTCGCCAACTGCGCAGGCGGTTGTCGGACAGCCCGCCTCGATCTCCGGGTATTGCGTCAACAATCGTTCGGCGAGAGCGGGCCGGGACCTGTTCATGCCGCCAACAACCTCGCCGGCGTAGACAAAGCCCAGGAAAGCACGCCGCAGCGCTGACACATCACCGGATCTGAGCCGGGCCGCCTCGACAAAGGCTTTCAGGTCTGCCCAGGACGCAAAGCCATATTCGCGCGCCAGGCAGGATTGCGCGTCATGCAACCGGTAGCCGGCTGCCGCTACCTCTGCCTGCGACAGGCCCCTGGCCGCGGGGAGGGATTGGCGCAGGCGCTGCAAGGCTGCGGTGTCTTGTGCGCGATAACGGGCGTGCAGCTCCTTTGCCTGTCGGCGAAGCTGAGACATGTCGGGATTCTCGGGAAGCAGGTTCATATTAACCTCCGTGCAACTGGCGCCGACGACCCGCAATCCGGCAGCACAAAGGTTCATGAAACATGGGCGTTTCGCGTCAAGTGGGCTCTGCCCTTCCCGCGGGTCCGGATGCAGCTTGAACCGCACGGCGGGACAGTAATCAGCCAATCAGAGACTGTCAAACCCGCAGCTTGGCGTCCGCCGCAATCAGATCTGCGGCCTTCTCGGCAATCATGACAACCGGCGACGCGGTATTGCCAGAGACAATACGCGGCATGATCGACGCATCCACCACACGAAGGCCGTGCAGCCCATGGACCCGGAGTTCCGGGTCCACCACCGCCCCCGGATCGGTGCCCATCTTGCAGGTGCCAACCGGGTGAAAGATGGTTGTTGCGATGTCGCCCACGGCACTCAGGATATCTGCGGTGCTGTGGCAATGCGATCCGGGCAGGATTTCCTGCGGCGCGTAGCCAGAGAGCGCCTGCGCCGTCATGATGTTTCGCACCTGTTTGATCGAAGCCAGCGCAACCGCCTGATCGCTTTCGGCCGACAGGTAGTTCAGGCGGATTTCCGGTTGTTGTGACAGATCGGTGCTCTGGATGTGGGTTGATCCAACGCTTTCCGGTCGCAGATTGCACACCGAGACCGTGATCGCAGGGAACGGGTGCAAAGGATCCCCCAGCTTGTCGGTTGACAAAGGCTGCACATGATACTCCAGATCCGGGGTCTCAATATCCGGGCGGGATTTGGTGAACATGCCGAACTGGCTCGGCGCCATGGACATCGGTCCACTGCGGGTCAGGCCGTATTGCAAGGCGATCCGGGCCTTGCCAAAGAAACTGTTCGCCATCGTATTCAGGGTTTGGGCATTCTCCACCTTGTAGACGGTGCGGATCTGCAAGTGATCCTGCAAATTCTTGCCCACCCCGGGCAGGGCATGCGCGACGGAAAGGCCCTGGTTCGCCAGCACGTCCGGACAGCCGATCCCCGACAACTCCAGCAGTTTGGGGGAATTGATTGCGCCTGCGGCCAGCAGCACCTCGGCCCGTGCAGCGGCGTGATGGGTCTGCCCCCGCCGCTGATAGATCACGCCCGTAACACGACGGCCCTCCAGAACCAGCCGAGCGGCATGTGCTTCGGTCAGGACATGCAGGTTCGGACGTTTCATCGCAGGGCGTAGAAACGCCTTGGCCGTGTTCCAGCGCACCCCTTTGTGCTGGTTCACTTCGAAGAACCCCGACCCTTCGTTGTTTCCATCGTTGAAATCCGCGCGCGGAAGGATGCCAAATTCGGCGGCGCCGCGCTGCACCGCGTCGAGGATGTCCCATTTCAGACGCTGGCGCGCGACCTTCCACTCGCCGCCAGCGCGATGCATATCGCTGTCGCCCGCGTGATGATCCTCGGATTTCAGAAAATAGGGCAGCACGTCCTCCCAGCCCCAGCCAGGATTGCCCAGCTGTCGCCAGAGGTCATAGTCAGCCGCCTGCCCGCGCATGTAGATCATGCCATTGACCGAACTGCATCCCCCCAGCAATTTGCCCCGCGGATAGGTAAGGCTGCGTCCATTGAGCCCCGGTTCCCCGGCTGTCTTCATCATCCAGTCCGTGCGGGGGTTGCCGATACAGTAGAGATACCCCACCGGAATATGCACCCAGTGATAGGCGTCGTTCTTGCCCGCCTCAAGAAGCAGCACCCGCCTCTTCGGGTCAGCACTCAGCCGGTTTGCCAAGACGCAGCCCGCGGTGCCGCCCCCGACAATGATATAGTCATAGGTATCATGCGACGAGGAAGACTGCGGCATATTCATCTGACCTTTGCAAAACCACCGGGCCTCTTGGGGCGCGACTGCGGGACCGCGTGTGGAGACCGGCACGGGCATGTCCCGCACGCGGCCCAGGATAGGCTCTGTTCAAGTAGTGCGCGAGCACGGCGCACTCTGCAAGAGGGCGCGCCCTGTTGTCGACGAAGCTCCCATGGGGACGCCCCGGATGCCGCGTACTGCCGGTACATGGAGCGTGCGGGGGTGTATCCCTGACGCGAGATGCAAACGTTTACACAGGCGTGGTTCTCTGCTTTGGTGTTGACGCTAACGTTTTCATGCAACCCCTTCATCCAAGACAGGACAGGTTGGTGCGGGCTTGCATCCAGGCGCCTTTCCTTTCGCTGCGGCGCAACGGGCGGGTCGACATTTTCACACATCTGGGCGCACTCGGATATACGCAAGTCGAAGGCTTTGCCGGAACGCGGCAACACTGAGGAGGAGGCTTGGCCTATGACCAAACCTGAAAAACGACTGAAACTTGGCATGGTGGGCGGCGGTCAAGGCGCCTTTATCGGCGGTGTGCACCGTATCGCGGCCCGGATTGATGGCAAATGGAATCTGGTGGCGGGGGCCTTGTCTTCCGACGCCAGCCGCGCGGCCGCGTCCGCGGCAGAGCTCGGGATCGCGGGCGAACGCAGCTATACCTCTTTCGAGGAGATGGCCCGCGCCGAAGCCGCCCGCGCGGATGGGATTGACGCAGTCGCGATCGTCACGCCCAACCACCTGCATGCGGCGCCTGCGATCGCCTTTCTCAACGCGGGGATTCATGTGATTTGCGACAAGCCCCTCGCCGCAACACAGGCGCAGGCCGAGGCGCTGAGCCAGGCCGCGCGGGCATCGGAGGCGCATTTCATCCTGACCCATAATTATACCGGCTACCCGTTGATCCGCCTCGCGCGTCGCATGGTTGCCAGGGGCGATCTCGGGACGCCCAGGGTGGTTCAGGTGGAATATGCGCAGGACTGGCTGGCCGAAGACACGCAGACCAAGCAGGCCGACTGGCGCACCGACCCCGCCCGTGCAGGCGCAGGTTCGATCGGCGACATCGGCACCCATGCCTATAACCTCATGTCCTTTGTGACCGGGTTGAAACCACAGGCGCTTCTGGCAGAGTTGCACAGTTTCGTGGCTGACCGGGCCGTGGATGACAACGCCCACATCCTGTTGCGCCTGCAAGGGGGCGCTCGCGGCAATATCTGGGCCAGCCAGGTGGCGATCGGCAACGAGAACGGCTTGCGCTTGCGCCTCTACGGCGACAAGGGCGGGCTGGAATGGGCGCAAGAGGATCCAAACCGGATGTGGTTCACCCGCTTTGGCGACGCGCCGCAGCTGCTCACACGAGGTGCAGGCGAGGCCACCGAAGCCACGCGCGTCCCACCGGGCCATCCGGAGGGCTATCTCGAAGGGTTTGCCACCCTCTACGCCGACGCAGCCGAGCTGATCTCCGGCCGCGATATCGGTGCCCTCTTGCCCGGTCTACAGGATGGATTGGACGGGATGTGGTTCATTGCCGCCTGCCTTGAAAGCTCGCGCGCTGGGGGCAGATGGGTGGCGCATCCCGACTATCCGTAGGAATGCGCGTTTTCCGTAGTGCTCGCAGTTCGATGGTCGGCGAATGCCGTCGCGGCGCCTAGAGCACGGCACCGTCAAATTGGCGCAACTCAACACCATCTTCCTGCAACGCCTGACGCACCGCAGCCGCAATCGAGACAGCCGTGGGCGTGTCCCCATGCAGGCAGATCGTGTCAATCCGGGTCTCGATGCGCTTGCCGCTCTCGGTGATGATGGCCCCCTCGCGGACCATGTCGACCATGCGCTGACCGGCGCGGGCGGGATCATGGATCACGGCGCCGGGCTGGCTGCGGTCGACCAGGGTTGCATCATCATTGTAGGCCCGGTCGGCAAAGATCTCGCAGGCCGCGGCACAGCCAAGATCCTCGACCGCTTTCTGCTGGGCAGTGCCTGCCAGCACCATGATGATGATGTCGGGCGCAACCGACAATGCGGCCTCGTAGCAACAGCGCGCCATCTCGATGTTCTCAGAGGCCATATTGGCCAGCGCACCATGCAGCTTCAGGTGGCGCACCTCGCCACCGGCGGCGCGCGCCATGCCCTGGGCCGCCCCGAGCTGGTAGCGCACCATGTTGGCCAGAGACGCAAACGGCACCTGCATGCGTTGACGCCCGAACCCGTGCAGATCGGCAAAGCCGGGATGCGCGCCGATCCCGGTGCCCTTGGCGGTCGCGCGCTGCATCGTCGCCGCCATCACGTCCCAGTCACCGGCATGGAAACCACAAGCGATATTGGCCGATGTGACAATGTCCAGCAGTGCCGCATCGTCCCCCAGCGTCCAGGCCCCGAAGCTCTCGCCCATATCCGCGTTCAAATCGACGGTTCGTGTCATGTCAGCTCCTTACAGCACGTCTTCGTCACCGGCGATCGCGCCGCTGATCAGTTGGTATGATAGCAGATCCGGCATAGTCGTCGGGTCACGGATCAGCGGAAACCGCTGGCGCGCGAGCCCCGCGCGACGCTCCGCGTCCTCGCGCTCGGCGGTCAGCGCCTCTTCCAGAGACACGAACTGAAACCGCAGCGGCGCCCCGGCTGCAGCCTGGGCCAGCACCGGCAAGTCACAGGGCAGAACCGTTCCGATCCTCGGATAGCCCCCGGTCGTCTGACACTCGGCCATCAGCACAAACGGCGTGCCGTCGCCGGTGATCTGGATGTCTCCGGGCACGATCACCTCGGAGAGCACGGTGCGCCCTCCTTCCAGCTCAATGCCCCGGCCCTCACACTCCAGCGGCACGCCCATCCGATTGCCCCGGGCACTGCGGCGAAACGCTGTCGCCTCGAAGCGCGCCAGCTCCGCCGCCGGGAAAAGCTCGGTTTGCAGGCTGGGCACCACACGGACAGAACCGCCGTCAAAGCGATCCGGGCGCGGCAATCCAAACCCGGTGTGCGCCCCCTCCTCCGGCCCGATGTTCAGGACATCGCCCGCGGCCAGCAGCGCACCGATACCAGCACTCAAATGGGCCGATCCCGCCCCAAGACGGGGCGTCGACGCAATCCCGCCGCCGACATGCAGATACCCGTAGCTGCCCGAGGTGGCCGCCCCGATGCTGAGGCGCGCCCCGGCGGGCAACAGGTGACTGGCGTTCCACGCCACCGCAGTGCCATCGATGGATGCCCGCATCGGGGCTCCGGTCAGGGCGATCCGCAGATCCTCCTGCGCCTCGAACTCGCCCCCCATTGCGGCCATTTCCAGCGCCGCACACTCCGCCGATTGTCCAAGCAGCGCCGCGCCCTCTGCCAACGCCAGACGGTCCATGGCACCGCCACGGGACAAACCGTATTCGAGCCAACCCGAGCGGCCCGCATCCTGGACCGTCATCCCGGGCCCGGCCCGCAAGATGGTGAGTGTCCGGCTCATTCCAAGGCCTCCGCACTGGCGCCGCCCAAGGGGTCGCGGCGCAGGGCCTCTAGCTGCTCGGCCTCGATCGCCGCGAACTGGACCTCATCGCCGGGGCGCAACAGGAACGGCTCGTCCGCCTCTGGTCGAAACAACCGGACCGCCGTCTGTCCCACATGCATCCAGCCGGTTGGTGTCGACACCGAGAACAGAACCAGCTGCCGGATGGCAACCGCCAGCGCCCCTTCGGGAATGCGCGAGGTCAGCTGGCTTTGGCGCGGGATGTCCCAGGCTTCGGGCAGTTCGCCAAGATAGGGCTGTCCCGGCGCAAAACCGATGGTCTGCACTCGGACCCGCGCCCCGGTGAGGGAGGCAACCGCCTCCTCCTCGCTGAGACCAGACGCCGCCGCAGCCTGTGGCAATTGCGGCGCAAGCTCGGTGCCAAAAACCGCAGGAATACGCCACAAGCGCCGCTTGCCGGGCAGCTCAGCGGCATACCAGTCCTGCGTCCGCAACAGCTGCTCCAGCCGGCGGCGCAATGCGGCGTGATCGAGGTGGACCGTGTCGAAGCGCAGATAGGTCGACACCAGCGAGGTCGAGACCTCCTCGATCCCATCCCAGCTTTCGGTGGCGAGCGCGGCGCGGAATGCCAGCGCTGCGCGATTGGCTGCCTCGCTCAGACCTGCGCCAAAACTGACCAGCATGCCATCGACGCCAACGGTCCTGATCTTGGGAAAGCTCTCCTGCATATCGCTGCGTGCCTCTGCCATCCGGGTCACATCTGCTCCGGCAGGTAGGTGACGATGGATGGGAACACCACGATCAACACCAGCGCGAGGATCATCAGGAAGAAGAACGGCAGCGCCGCCCGCGCCACGGTCAGGATGTCGCGCCCAGTCAGCGATTGCAGGACAAACAGGTTGAAGCCCACCGGCGGCGTGATCTGCGACATCTCCACCACGATCACCAGAAAGATCCCGAACCACAGCGGATCAATACCGGCTTCCAGCACCATCGGCATGATCACGGAGGCGGTGAGCACCACCACCGAAATCCCATCCAGGAAGCAGCCCATGATGATGAAGAATACGGTGAGGGCCGCCAGCAGCGTGAAGGTCGACAGCCCCTGTGCGCCAATCCATTCAGCAAGGCTGCGTGGAATACCGGTGAACCCCATGGCCACGGTCAGGAACGAAGCGCCCGCCAGGATGAAGGCGATCATGCAGGAAGTCACCGTCGCCCCCATCAACCCGGAAACGAAACTTTCCCGGTTCAGCGAGCCCGACACCCAGGACAGGCCCAGCGCCAGCACCACACCTACAGCCGCGGCATCGGTGGGAGATGCGATCCCCGCATAGATCGACCCGATCACGCCGCCGATCAGCAAGAGCACAGGCAGCAGACGGCGGGCGCGCATCAGCCGCTCGCTCAAGCTGGTCCGCATGTCTTCGATCGGCAGCTGGTTGCGGTTCAGCAATGCCCAGATCACCACATAGCCGACAAACAGGCCCACCAGCAGAACCCCCGGCAGGACACCTGCCACAAACAGCCGGGCGATCGACTGTTCGGTGGCAACGCCATAGACGATCAGGATGATCGACGGCGGAATCAGCAGACCCAGCGTGGCCGAACCTGCCAGCGTGCCAATGACCAGTTTCTCCGGATAGCCCCGGCGGGACAGCTCCGGGATCGACAGTTTGCCGATGGTGGCCGCGGTTGCTGCCGAGGATCCGGACACCGCCGCGAAGATCCCGCAGGCAAAGACGTTCACATGCAACAGCTGCCCCGGCAAACGGTTCATCCACGGTGACAGGCCGGTGAACATGTCCTCGGACAGACGGGATCGGAACAGGATTTCCCCCATCCAGATAAACAGCGGCAACGCAGCCAGGGCCCAGGAATTGCTGTGGCCCCACATTGTCGTGGCCATCACCAGCCCCAGCGGGGCTTCGGTGAACAGGGCCATGGCGGCGATACCGACACCCAGGAGCGAGAAGGCCACCCAAAGACCGGAGCCGAGAAACAGGAACAGCAGCAATAGCAGAATGATGGAAAGCGCGGTGATCGACATCGGAACCCCCTATTCGCCCAAGAGATTTTCGCCTTTTCCCTCCCAGGAGGGAAAAGCACCGCGCAGGACGCAGACCAATTCGTCGGCCAGCGCCAGCGTGAGGATGGCAAGCCCCAGTGCGACCGGGCTCTGCGGCAACCACAGCGGGACCGAGACCATGCCAGCGCTGCGATCACCGAATTCCAGCGATTCCAGCAGCAGCAACCCCATGTACCAGGTGGCATAGCCGCTCATCACGAGGGCGAGGCCAATCACCACGATTTCAAACAGCCGACGCAGGCGCGGCGACAAGGTGTTGGTCAGCAAGGTCACCCGGATGTGGCCCCCTGCGCGCAAGGCATAGGCCAGCGCCAGAAAACTCGATGCCGCGAGGAAAAAACCGGTGAAATCCGAATAGGAGGGAATGGTCAGCCCCACTCCGACACCCCAGATCGCCGCGGATACCTTGTCCGCGAGGTTCAGGATCACCTGCGCAAAAACCAGCGCCACGATGGCAACGATGAAGAAAGCTGCCAGCCCCCCCGCCGCACGATAAATCAAATCAAGCACAGGCCGCATGGTGCCCTCCCCCTGTCCTGCCGGCGGGCGCGCCTTGCGCACGCCCGCAGATCGTTGGTTTATTGCTGGTATGCGTTCAGAAGCGAGGCACCCGCCTCACCAGCATCGGCTTTCCAGCTTTCCAGCATTTCCTCACCAATGCCGCGCAGCCCTTCGATCAGCGCGTCGGAGGGGGCGGAGACGGTGATGCCGTTTTCCTTCAGGACGGCCACCTTCTCTGCCGTTTCGGCCTGGCTCATCTCCCAGCCGCGGGCCTCGGCCGCCGCTGCCGCGTCCAGGACGGCGGTGCGGGTGTCTTCATCCAGACGGCGGAAGGCCCGTTTGTTGACCACCACGATATTCTTCGGAATCCACGCTTGAATGTCGGTGTAATGAGTCAGGAAGTCCCAGGCCTTGGAGTTCACGCCGGTCGAAGGCGACGTGATCATCGCCTCGACGCGGCCGGTGCTGAAGGCCTGCGGAATATCGGGCACTTCCACCTGCGTCGGGGCGGCGCCCGCGAGGTTGGCAAATTGTTCAAGCGTCGCATTGTAGGTGCGGAACTTCAGCCCCGCGAGATCCTCGACACTGGTGATTTCCTTGGTGGTGTACAGACCTTGCGGCGGCCACGGCACCGCATAAAGCGCCATCAGCCCCTGCTCATCAAGCAGCTCGTCGATGACATCCTTCTGCGCCGCCCAGAGGCGCTCTGCCTCCTCATAGCTGGTGGCCAGGAACGGCAGCGAGTCCGCCCCAAAGGCGGGGTTGTCATTGGCCAGCAGGGACAGGAAGAACTCCCCGATCGGGACCTGGCCGCTGCGCACGGCCTTGCTGATTTCGGGATGCTTGAAGAGCGAGCCCGCGGAATGGACCTTGATTTCCAGGTCACCGCCCGTCGCCTCTGCGACATCGCTGGCGAATTCCGTGATGTTGACGGTGTGGAACGTGGCGTCCGGATAGGGTGTCGGCATGTCCCATGTGGCGGCCTGAGCCGAAATTGCAGCGCCAGCAAAAGCCGCAAGAGCGCCGCCAAGAATACGAGTGATCTGCATGTTGTCCTCCCAATGCGATTATTGAATTATTGATGGCATTACGTTGGCATTTTGTCAACGTTTCGCAAGTGTAATCGCATTGAGGCGTCAACCTGGGCTCTGTTTTTGCCTCTCTGGCTGCTTGATCTCATTGGAATGATGTAGTTTTATACAAAGACGCCAGCGAAACGCTGACGTTTTGTGCACTTGGAAGGGGCCACCGTGACCAGCAACACTCAGGACGGGCGCCGAATCGTATCCTCGCGCCATCTCGCAGAAGGAGAAGGATGGGAACTGTCCGAGCTGGAATTCGGCATGATCGTTGCCTACAACGCCTTCTCGCGCTGGATGACCCGCTGCATGGCCGCCGCCGGTCAGGCGGACCTCAGCCCGCTGGACATCCTGATCCTTCACAATGTGAACCACCGCGGCAAGGACAAGCGCCTGTCCGACATCTGCTTCCTCCTCAATATCGAGGACAGCCACACGGTGAACTACGGTCTGCGCAAATTGCTGAAGGCGGGGTTTCTGACGTCCGAGAAACGCGGCAAGGAAGTGTTCTATCGCACCTCTGCCGACGGCGCGGCCCTATGCGACACCTACCGCGACGTCCGGCGGCAATGCCTGCTGGACGGGCTTGCGGGGGCAGAACTCTCGGGCAGCGAATTGCGAGACCTTGCCCGAAGCCTGCGCGCCCTGTCGGGCCAGTACGATCAGGCCAGCCGGGCCGCGGCCTCGCTTTAGCCGTTTTGCCTCCGGCGGCCTCCCCTGCGTTGCGATGCCAGCCAGTCAGCCAACGCGATGCAAGCGGCCACCGGTCAGCTCGAACCCCGTTGGCGCGATCTCGGCCCGAAATCCGGCATCATGGCTGACCAGCAGGCAGGCTTGCGGAAGGCTTTTGAGGATCTCCACCAACCGGGCCTCGTTTTCGACATCCAGCGCGTTGGTCGGCTCATCCAGCAACAACACCTCCGGCTCCATCGCCAACACCGTCGCCAGCGTGATCAGACGCTTCTCCCCGCCCGACAGCCGGTGGGTGATCCGGTCGCGCAGGTGGCTCAGCCCGATCTGCGCGAGCACCTGATCGACGATCTCCAGCGCTTCGTCACGGCTCTTGCCCAGGTTCAAGGGACCAAAGGCGATGTCTTCGGCCACGGTCGGGCAGAACAGCTGATCGTCGGGATCCTGAAACACATAGCCGACGCGGCGGCGCACATCCTGAAAGTCACTTTCCTGCCTGCGGGCCTGCTCAAAGGCGATGACCTCGCCCTTTCCCGGCGACAGCAAGCCCACAATGAGTTTGAGCAAGGTCGATTTCCCCGCGCCATTCGGCCCGATGATCGACAACCGTTCGCCGGGATCGAGCGACAGGGACACGTTGTTCAGAACCGGGGGCTGCCCGGGGTAGGTGAAAGACACGTCATTGAGTTCAAGCAAAGGCATGGCGAACCTCGATTCCGATCAGCACCAGCACACCCGCGACCATTGCTGCCACAAAGAGCCAGTCCTGACGGGTTGTGCGAAAGTCTTGCAGCAGGACGAACCGCCCGGTGAAGCCACGGCATTTCATCGCGCCCAGCACACGTTCAGAGCGCTCCAGCGCCCGAACCAGCATCATCCCCACCAGGTATCCAAAACTGCGGTAGGTGTGCCAGTTCGTGCCCGGGCGAAATCCGCGCATTTTCATCGCGGCGCGCAGGCGATTGTATTCTTCGCGCAGGGTTTCGATGTAGCGGATGGTGAACATCAGCAATTGCACAAGGCGCTCGGGCACCCGCAGCGCCAGCAGCCCGTGCCCCAGGGTCACCGGCTCCATCGATCCGGCCAGACACATCAGCGCCAAGATGACCGCATTGGCGGTCAGAGCGATCTCCACCGCCTGCCAAAGCCCCTGCCACGATGCCGCCATGCCAAACAGGGTGAACATCGGCGTCCCCGGCACCGTGAAGGGCAGCAACACCAGCATGAACAGGATGAACCCGTCCATCCCTGCCATCCGCTTGAGCGTGCGCCGCACCGGCAATCCCGACAGCGGCAACAACAGCGCCGACATCGCCACCGCGCAGAACAGCGCGGCAAGATCGGAGAGCGCCACCGCCACCACGGCAAACACCACAGCCACCACGATCCGCACCCGTGGGTCCAGGTCCATGATGCCAGACGTGGCAAAGCTCCCCCCCGTCGTCCGCAGGGTCTTTTCGCCAGAGGTCAGCCGGTGACCCATCGCTCAGGTCGCCAACCGGCGCCGTGCGGCAAGGTAGAACCCCAGCCCAAACAGGCCAAAGATATACCCGATACCACCAAGGATCGTTTGAAAATCATTGTGCTCGCGGTAGGCGGCAATCTCCCGGCGCAGCGGGCGCATTTCATCGCGCACAGCCTTGGCAATGGCGGCGCGCTCGTCCTCCGTCAGGGCCGCGATGGTCACCGCTGCCGGTTCCTCTGCCAATGGTGCGTTTGCGACCGTTGGCTCCGCCCCCGAAGACGCGCCGCTATCCTGCGGGGCAACACCGAGGAGCGCGGCCACATCCGAGGCCGCCATGTCGACCTCGCCGATATGCCCAGCGCCCATGTCGGCCTTGAACACATGGGTGACCGGCTCAGTGGGCGCATAGACAAAGAACCCGTCTTCGTCGGTGACCGCGTCGCCCAGTTTGACCCCGGTCGTGTCAAAGACCTCGATCACCTGCCCCACAGCCATGTCACCGTTTGAAAAACCGAGTTCTCCCTCAATGACATCGCCGGATTTGAAGACCGAAAAGATCACCTTGTGCGCGAGCACCGAAACCGGCGTGAGCGCAAGGATGAAAACGAGTAGAAGCCTGTGAAACATCATGCTTGGCCGGTAACTGTGGTGAACAGGTCAGGGCGTATCTTGCTGACCAGGTAAACGGCGGCCCCGGTGAGCAACCCCTCGATGACCATGATCGGCAGATGCGCAAAGAAGACCAGCTTTGCCGCCGGCAAGAAGGCGTCGCCGGTCAATGCCAGGGAAAGCGCGACAAAGATCGTGGTGGCGGCAACGGCAAAGGCGCCGCCGATCCCCGCCCAAACCGCTCCGCTCTTGGGGGTGCCGCGTTCAACCATACGCCCGAACAACAGCCAGGCCAGGACCGCTGGCCCGGCGATATTGAGCGTGTTTATTCCCAGCACAGTGAGACCGCCAAATCCAAAGAACACGGCCTGAAGCAGCAGGCCCACAAATAAGGCCGGGAACGCGGCCCAGCCGAGGATCATCCCGGCCAGACCATTGAGGATCAAATGCACCGATGACGGGCCGATCGGCACATGGATCAGCGAGGCGACAAAGAAGCAGGCAGACAGCATGCCGGTGGCGGGAATGCGCTCCAGCGTCATTTGCTTCAACCCCAGCGCAATGCCGCCTGCCGCGAGAACCGCGCCGCCGATGACAACCGGATTTGACAGGGCTCCGTCAACGATGTGCATCGATCACTCCATATCGTAGGCGCGGATCCAGAACACGGCGTCCTGGCTCAGTTCCTTGCCCTCATGTTCCGTCACCGGGCCCGATCCCAGCGCGGCAAAGCCCCACCAGCCTGCTTTGGGAACACCAAAGGTGAAATAGCCGTTCTCGTCGGAGATCGCGACGATGGCCCCCCCCGGCATGGTGCCGACGGTTGGTTCTGTCGTGGAAAAGCCCTCGATGTCCGGCGCGGCTGCGACATATTCAATCTCGATCTCGACACCGGCGGCAGGTTCCCCCTCGCGCAGCACCTGACCGGTAAAACTCGACCCCGCAACGACGTTGTAGGGTTTGACCAGCGGCACGATCTCGGTCGCGAGGCCAACGGGGTTCATCCAGTCGGTGGGCAGCTCATTGCGGTTGAACACCACTTTGGTCAGCTGCTGGATATAGATATCCTCGCTCTGCTCGTAGTAGGGCACGGGTTCGGTCACCAGCACATAGTCGCCGGAGCGTTTCACCGGTAGCGAGGCCTTGAAGGCCGCGCCTTCGTTCTCTGCGCCTTTGAAAGGGGCTGCCTCAAGGCGATCCGCCAGGTCGGTCATTTCGCCATTGTGGATCATGTAGAACGCCTCGGGCGTGTCCATGTCCATCACATGGCCGTTTTCGAACGGATGCCAGAAAACCACCGCGAGCGGCACATCGCCGGGGCGTTCGATCTGGGTCTGATCTGCGTAGGGCAGCACAAAATGGGCCTGTGCGGCAAGCGGGAGGAGCGCGGCCAGCGCCGCGGCGGAAAACAGTTTCTTGGTCATGTCATGCCTCTCAAACAGGTGGGAAACCCACGGGTGAAAGGACAGACGGGATGTGAGACACGGGATTGATCGGGCACGACCAGCCGAGCCTGACGCGCACCCCGGCGTCCGCTTCAAGACGGATCGGTCTCCCGACCCTTGTGCGCGGCAGGTCTCCTGGCTCGCGGGGCATGATGCAAACCGGCCTTCCCAGGACAGATCCCAGTGGCATTATCGGTCGCACGTCCCGCTTACAGTTGCGGGGGCAGCCACGGATTTGGTCCCTTTTGGGTACGCCGCACCGTGTTCCCTTTTACTCCCACCGCGAGATGTCGCCCGCCGTGGAACCGTTCACGCCATTCTTATGGAAACCGCAAGAGATCTTGTCAATTGCATATAGCGCCCGCGCGCCTGGCACGTCCGCCTCAAGGCCACTGCACATGGCGCCCTTTCGCAGACCTGAGCCCGTTGCGCGCCGACTTTCATCGCGCGAGGATCAGGATCCGGCGATACCAAACTCCGCAGGCGCCAGCGCAATATCGCGCACCGTGTACTGGTCCAGCGTCGCGAGGAATGCGGTTCGGGCCTCCGCCAATGGGGAGATCAGCTTGCAGCACCCCGAAATGGTACAGCGGTTGGTCGGGCGCATGCATTCAACAAGATCAAAATCCGTTTCCATGTGACGCACCAGATCGCCCAGCCGGATCGCGTCGGCGTCACGTGCAAGCCGCAGCCCCCCTGCCCGCCCGCGCTGAGCGATCAGAAACTGCCCCTTGGTGAGCGCGTTGACCACCTTCATCACCGTACTGCGCGGCAGGCCGTAGACCTCGACCACCTGATCGATCGTAAACAGACGGGGGCCGATCGAGGTTGCATAGATCATGATGCGCATCGCCACGTCGGTGGTGTCATTCAATCGCATATGTGTTCCTTTCCGCGCCCCGGAAGCACCTCGGGCAATGGGCTGGTATCCGGGACAGAATGTCGCAAACTAAAAACATACCTACGTATGGCATCTTTTCTATCCACTTTATAGGTTCCGATCATTGACATCTTTAAGGCAGGAGAATAGAAATGGCCACGCCTCTCACCGAAAACACGCTCAGGATTATCGATGCGACCGCCCCGGTCGTCGCGGCACATATCGACGAAATCGTGCCCTGCATGTATCGCAGGCTGCTTGCGGAACCCAGTATCCGGGCGTTGTTCAATATGTCCCACCAGCAAGGGGACTCGCCGCAGCACAAGGCACTGGCCGGGGCGCTGGTCGCCTACGCAACACATATCCGCACCCCCGACGTTCTGTGCGACGCCATCGAGCGGATTGCCCAGAAACACGCCGGTCTGCAAATTCTGCCCGAGCACTACCCTCATGTTGCAGATGCGTTGCTCGGTGCCGTCTCAGAAGTGCTCAAGGACGCCGCAACGCCAGAGGTCCTCGCCGCCTGGGGAGAGGCCTACTGGGTGCTTGCCGATACGCTGATTGCGCGCGAGGAACAGCTTTATGCCGACGCCGAGACACAGACCGGGGGCTGGCGCGGCTGGCGGCGCTTTCAGGTGGTCTCCAGAACCCGTGAGGCAGAAGACATCATGTCCTTTGTTCTGCGCCCCGTGGACAATGGCCCCGTCATGCGGCATCGCCCAGGTCAGTATCTCAGCTTTCGCTTTGTGCCTGCACCCGGCGAAGAGTGCCGGCGGAACTATTCGATTTCTTCGGCTCCCGACGGCAAGAGCTATCGGATCACCGTAAAACGCGAGCCAAACGGGCGCATTTCCAACTGGTTGCACCAGAGTGCCGAGATCGGAACCGAGGTCGACGTAGCCGCACCGTCCGGAGAGTTCTTTCTGGACCCGGCGCACAAGCGTGAGGTTGTGCTGCTCTCCGGCGGGGTCGGCCTTACACCGATGGTCGCGATGCTCGAAAGCTATGGCCGGGAAGATCTACGGATGATTTCCGTACATGCCGCACGGGATGACCGGCACCATGCGATGCGCGAGACGCTCCGGAACCGGGCAACCGAAAGCTACGTGTTCTACGATGTCGCGTCGGAGCAGGACCTGCACAGTGGCGTTCGGCGCGGTCGGATCGACCCGAAATGGCTGATCGAGATCAGCGATCCCACCGCCGCCGACTACTTCATCTGCGGTCCGGCGGGCTTCATGCAGGCGATGGTCGATGGGCTCAAGGCGGCGAATGTTCCAAGCTCCCGTATTCACTACGAGTTCTTTGGTCCCGCCGCGGCGCAGATCGGCTGACCATCGGCAAGGAGATACCCAACCGCAACGGCTGGGTATCTCCTACTCCCTGAAGCGGTGCACCCTGCTACCGCGCCGATGCTCCGGTTGGGCGTTTTTGCGCGACCCGGGGCGCTGCAAGCCAAGGTCCGATCCGCCATGTCAGCGCTGCGAGGGATCCGGTCCACAGGATTGCCGACAGGTCGATGCCGGTCAGCGAGATCACTTCGAAGCCATACCCCAGACCCCGCATCAGCGTGGCGACCAGGATCCCGAGGAACGCGAGGGTCAGAACCGGGCCAGCCACCAAGGGACGTCCCGTATGCCCCATGGTGGCCCGCATCATGACGGCGACTGTCATCCCCCCGATTGCACCAATTCCAAGCACATGCGCGCCACTGTCCGCCCCGGTGGCGCCCAGCGCGGAACCGGCGAGCAACGCAAACCCCAATGGGGCCATGAGGTAGGACAGATGCAGCATCACCAGCAGCGGCGAACGCCAGGACCGGGCGCCACACCAACGCAACAAACGCCACACATGCAGCGCTGCAGCAAGCAGGCTCAGGCCCGCGAACAGCGGACCAGCGGGAACCGCGACCCAACAGGCCAACGCAACAGCCGCAACGACAAGACACAGGCCATCGAATGCCCCAAACGGCGTCGGCAGGCGTGTCTCACCACGCTGAACCAACCAGTTGCGGGTAAAGCTCGGGATGATGCGCCCGCCGATCAGGAGGATCAGAAAGACTAGCAGCGCAATCCCCAGTCGGCGCCCGTGGTCCGCACCGCCCTGCGCCCAGGCTTCGAGATGAAAGCCCACATTGGCGACCCACAGCAGCGTCACCGGAACCAGCACCTTCAGGTTGCGCCAGTTCCGTCCTGCCACGATTTCGCGCGAAATCATCAGCACCACCGCCAGTAGAAAGAGCTGATCGACCAGCATCACGGCCAAGGGGCCAAGGGCCGTCAGCCCCGCCATCGCGCAGCGCCCCGCGATCCAGATCGCCACCAGCAGCACCAGCGGCCAGCCGCGAGTCGGCAACCGGCCGGTCCAGTTCGGCACCGCGGTAAAGAGAAACCCGGCCACCACCGCCGCGCCGTAGCCGAACACCATTTCGTGGACATGCCAATCCACCGCCCCCAGCGGGCTGTTCAATGCAACCGCACCGCGCCAGACCAACCACCACAACGGGATTACCACGATTCCAAACAGCGATGCGGACAGGAAGAAGGGCCGAAAGCCGTAGGAAAACAGGGCCGGTCCGGTAAATGGGTCACGCGTGGACATGGGAACCTCTCTTTCACGTCAGGCGGGCGGCGCCAGTGGCACCGCCCGGTAGGGTCGAACAACGCAGGGGCAGCGCGTCATTCAACCTGTGCAATGAGATCGGCCATCCGTGTCTTGGCCTTGCCGCGTTGCTTGACCCCCGTGGCCGTCTCCAGGTTCACCGCCTCGCCGACCTGGATCAGCGCGACCATCCCCATGCCGTAGTGCGGCGTACATTTGATGCCATAGAGACCTTCCTGTTCGACGGGGAGCTCGTATTCGACATTGAACTTCGACTTGAAGGGGGACACGCCCTCGGGCAGCATGCCCTTGATATCCTCGACGTTGTGTCCCTTGTCGGTGGGCAGGAATTTCACCACGTCCCCGGGCTGTGCCCTGACAAAGGCCGGTTCAAAGACCATCGCCCCGGCCTCACCCTTGTTGAGCATCTTGACCTCGATCGTCTCTGCAGTGACCGATCCGGCGGCCAGAAGAAGTGCTGCTGTCATGGTAAGTTTTGTGAGCATCGGAATGTCCTTCTCGTTTCCGGTTGCATATTCTGCGACGGGTATGCGTTAACGCTGGATACGAAACGTTGCTTTGCATCAAACTTCCGAGCTGAAACCATGTCCAAACTCGACGAAAGCCTTCTGATCGGAATGCCACCCTTCTCGCGTCTGAGCCGGGCGCAAATCCGCGAGATCCTGGATCATGCAACGTCGCGCCGATACGACGAAGGCGCGACCATTTTCAGCGAAGGTCAGGACGCAGACCGTTTTTTCCTGTTGCTCGACGGGTTTCTGCGGGTGGTGCGTTCGACACCGGATGGTGATCAGGTCATCGTCCTGCATATTTCTCCGGGGCAGTTGTTCGGCATTGCGCCGGCGCTCCAGCGGGATACCTACCCCGCCAGTGCTGTCACAGCCGCCGAATCCATTGCCCTGTCCTGGCCCGTCAACCTGTGGCCGGAGTTCAGCGCCACCTAC
This sequence comes from Epibacterium sp. ABV4_022, assembly GCF_056159345.1. Taxonomy (NCBI): domain Bacteria; kingdom Pseudomonadati; phylum Pseudomonadota; class Alphaproteobacteria; order Rhodobacterales; family Roseobacteraceae; genus Epibacterium; species Epibacterium sp. ABV4_022. The sequence goes on along the minus strand of NZ_JBSWVA010000001.1, from coordinate 902,205 downwards.
GAGGGCTTCGCCACGGAAAGCTACAAGACCCTCGGCCGACGGCTCGGTCAGATCCAGGAAACCCTGACCGAGATGGCGACCCAGGCGGTCGAGAAACGTGTGGCCAGCGCCCTTCTGCGCATGGTCAATCAGAGCGGGCGCAAGTCCGACGCCGGCATCGAGATCGCCTTCCCGGTTACCCGGCAGAACATCTCGGACATGACGGGGACCACCCTGCACACCGTCAGCCGGCTGCTGTCGGCCTGGGAAAGAGAAGGCGTGGTCTCCTCGCGGCGCAAGCATATCGTGGTCACGGACCCGCATGCGCTGGTCCTGCTGAGCGGCATTCAGAGCTGACCTGCGGCCCGGGCGAGACCGTTCACCTCCGCCCTGAAGAGGGCCTCATCGAGATCATACGCCTGACAGGCCTCCGTGATGGTGTGAAAGGGTGTGATCGGGCACCCCGACAGAGCATGCCCCGGCGCAGGAACGCCGCCGCGGTCGCCGGACAGATCCGAAACAGATCTGACAACGTCAAGTCGGGGTCATCCAGGTCTGGCAGGGCCGTTGGCGGTCTTTTCATAGCCACATGTTGCCCGCATCTTTCGCCGTCTTCTTTGCGTTTGCACAAAAAGCGGCCCACCGCATCGCGATAGGCATGGCCTATCCGAAACCAATCGCCGGGACCGCGACATGTCAGAATTGCTCACCAAATCGCGGGCCAGGAACGTGTTCTACGGGGGATCCATTTTCTTCGTGGTCGTGTTCGTAGCCCTGACGGCGCAAAGCCACCGTCATATTACCCAAACCGCCACAGCCGGCATGCCCCTGACCGATGAGGTGCGCCATGGCAAACACATCTGGGAACGTCATTCCTGCATCAACTGTCACACGCTGCATGGCGAAGGCGCCTATTTCGCGCCCGAACTGGGCAACGTGATGACCCGCTGGGGCGCTCTGGACGACCCCGAACTGGCCTATGAAATCCTGGATGGCTGGATGGAGGCGCAACCAACGGGCATCGAGGGGCGCCGTCAGATGCCCCATTTCGACATCACCGAAGAGGAAATGCGCGCTCTGGCGGAATTCCTCCGCTGGGCCGATCAGACCGACACCCAGAACTGGCCGCCAAACGACGCCGGCTGAGGGAGATCAATCATGAAATATCAATCGCAAAAGGTGGCTTACGCCTATTTTCTCGTTGCCATGGGCCTGTTTGCCATTCAGGTGCTGGGCGGGTTGCTGGCCGGCTGGATCTATGTCGCACCCAACACCCTGTCTGAACTGCTGCCCTTCAACATCATCCGGATGATCCACACCAATGCCTTGATCGTCTGGCTGCTGCTCGGGTTCTTCGGGGCGGCTTATTATCTGGTGCCGGAAGAATCCGAGCGCGAGATCTTTTCAGTAAAGCTGGCCTATATCCAGCTGGCGATCCTCGTGGTCGGGACCCTCGGCGCGGTCGGCTCCTACCTCGTCGGGATCCATGGCGGACGTGAGTTCCTGGAGCAGCCGCTCTGGGTTAAGGTCGGCATCCTCGTGGCTGCCGTGATCTTCCTCGTGAACGTCTCGCTGACCTTCCTCGCCGGCCGCAAGACGGCGATCACCAATATCCTGATGGTGGGGCTGTGGCTCTTGTGCCTGTTGTGGGTCTTTGCCTTCATCAACCCCGACAACCTCAGCCTCGACAAGATGTACTGGTGGATGGTTGTGCACCTCTGGGTCGAAGCAACCTGGGAACTGGTCATGGCCGCGATCCTCGGCTTCCTGATGCTGAAGCTCACCGGCGTGGACCGTGAGGTGATCGAGAAATGGCTCTATGTCATCGTCGCCACTGCGCTGTTTTCCGGCATCCTCGGCACCGGGCACCATTTCTACTGGATCGGCACACCCGGCTATTGGCAGTGGATCGGTTCGATCTTCTCGACCTTCGAGGTGGTCCCCTTCTTCGCCATGATGTCCTTCGCCTTCGTCATGGTCTGGAAAGGCCGCAAGAACCACCCCAACAAGGCCGCGCTCCTGTGGTCACTGGGTTCTTCTACCGTCGCCTTCTTTGGCGCGGGCGTCTGGGGGTTCCTGCACACGCTTCACGGGGTGAACTTCTACACCCACGGCACCCAGATCACCGCCGCACATGGCCACCTGGCCTTTTACGGTGCCTATGTGGCCCTGAACCTCGCCATGTTCAGCTACGCCATGCCCCACCTCAAGGGGCGCGATCCCTACAACCAGGTGCTCAACATGGCATCCTTCTGGCTGATGACCGGCGGCATGTCCTTCATGACCTTCACGCTGACCTTCGCCGGCACCATCCAGACGCATATGCAGCGCATCGTCGGCGACTACTACATGGATGTGCAGGATCAGCTTGGCCTGTTCTACATGATGCGCTTCGGCTCGGGCGTGGCCGTGGTCCTTGGTGCCATCCTGTTCATCTACTCCATGCTCGTGGCGCGCCGCGAGATCGTGAAACCCGGCCCTGTGGCCGTTGCTGGAGAGTGATCCATGAAAGACCTGACACACCCCGACCTGCCTTTCTATCACGCGCAATCCGATGAATGCGCGGTGTTCGAAACCGCCCATGCCAAGGGTCTGCCCCTGCTTCTGAAGGGGCCCACCGGCTGCGGCAAGACCCGGTTCGTGGAACACATGGCAGCACGATTGGGCCTGCCCCTGCACACCGTCGCCTGCCACGACGACCTGAGCGCTGCCGATCTGATCGGGCGCTACCTGCTCAAGGGCGGGGAAACCGTCTGGACCGACGGCCCGTTGACCCGCGCGGTTCGCGACGGCGGCATCTGCTACCTCGACGAGGTGGTGGAAGCCCGCAAGGACGTGACCGTGGTCTTGCACCCGCTGACGGATGATCGGCGTAGGCTGGTCATCGACCGGACCGGCGAAGAGCTTGAGGCGCCAAAGCCCTTCATGCTCGTGGCGAGCTACAACCCGGGCTATCAGAACATCCTCAAGAAGCTGAAACCGTCGACCCGCCAGCGCTTCGTGTCCATCGGTTTTGAGTTTCCCGCCCCCGAGGTTGAACAGCCGGTGGTCATGCGTGAAAGCGGGCTGGACGAGGCGCGCGCAGCCACATTGGTGCGCCTGGCGGGAAAAATTCGCAGCCTTTCGGGTATGGATCTCGAAGAAGGCGTCTCCACCCGTCTGTTGATCTACGCGGCCACGATGATTGCCGACGGCATGGCGGTGAACCGTGCGCTGGAGACCGCGATCATCGCGCCGCTCAGCGACGACCCGGACACGCAACAGGCGCTGCGCAACCTCGTCGCGGTGCTCTACGGGTGACGACGATGCTGCATGTTCTCGACCTCATGGAACCCGAAGAGACCATTGGCAACCTCTGGCATGACATGGCGACCGGCTGGGGGCGGACCGGGCATGACGGCACCCGCGCCGTGCGGCTTGAGGACGTGCAGCGCTCGGCAGCGACGCTGTTTCGTGCACTCGGCGGCGCGGCTGGGACCGAGGTCTGCGCCGCGCCGTTGGTCACCTGCGGGCACCGGCCGGATCTGATCCGTCGTATCGCCACCCCGCAGGAGCGGGCACATGTCGCCGACTATGACGGCGACCGTCTGCGTCTGCCCCCCGTCATCGACAGCTTCCCCACCCGGGACCTGAACCGGGCCTGCTATCTCTGGCTGGCGGCGCTTGCGGCCCATGTCGAGATCCCGCCTCCGCTGACCGATCCGCTTGCGACGGACCGCGCCGAGCTGGCAGAACTCGCCCGCGCCTCCGACGCCGCCTTCGCCGCCTGTCCCGGTCTGCGCCAGCCCTATGCCGCCATGTGCCGGCATGTCGTGGCCCAGCGCACGCGTCCGCCCCTGCCGCGGTGCGAGGCGGGGCTGGAACGGCTGATCCTGGATCAACTGTCCGGGATTTCAAAGGTCGATCCCTGCCTCGATTGCCCCGCACCGCGCGGATATCGCAGCTATGCCCCGGTGCCGCTCTGGCTCCGGCTGCGGAATGGTGCCCCCACCGGCAAGCCAGATAGCGCCCCGGCGGAGACCGCCGCGCCCGCCATGGCGCTTGCGGCCCGCAAGGACGCCTGTCGCGAAGACCGCGAACAGGCCAATCGCAATGACAGCTTCATCATCCATCGCTTCGAGACCATCATGTCCTGGGCCGAAAGCCTGAACATCAACCGGATGGTGGACGATGATGACCCGGACAATGCCGTCAAGGCCGCCGAAGACCAGGATCACCTGACACTGTCACAGACCGTCCGCCGTGCGGCCACGCGGCTTCGCCTGTCGTTGGACCTGTCGCCGCAGGACGCGGAACACGAACAGCTGGCGGGGCGGTTCACCTATCCGGAATGGAACCGCCGGACCGGAGCCTACATGCCCGACCACGTGCGCGTGCTCGAAGCCGATGCGACCGCCAGTACCGCCTACGCGCCGGACCCGCGTCTGGTTGCGCGGGTAAAACGCCAGTTCGCCCCCTTGCAGCCACGTCGGGTCATGCTGCCGCGCCAGTTGGACGGTAGCGATCTGGATCTTGATGCCGCCGTCACCTCGCATGTCGACATCGCCTGTGGGCGCGAGGGCAGCGACCGGATCTGGCAGTCCAGTCGCCCGATGGCCCGTGACCTGTCGGTGGCGATCCTGATGGATTGTTCCCGATCCACGGAGGCCGCCCTGGGTCCCTCCTCCGTCATCGAGATCGCACGGGAGTCGCTCTCGGCTCTGGCCAGCGGCATCGATACGGCAGGCGACCGGTTGGGGATCTGGGGCTTTTCCTCGCTGCGCCGGGACCGGGTGTTCCTGCACCGCGCCAAAGCCTTTGCGGACCCGATGACCACCGAGGTCACTGACCGGATCGGCGGGCTGACGCCCGGGCACTACACGCGCCTCGGCGCCGCGATCCGGCATGTCTCCGCCCGCTTGGCCGAAGAAGGCGCCACGCGCCGCCTGCTCCTGGTGCTGACGGATGGAAAACCCAATGACCTGGATCATTACGAGGGCCAGCACGGCATCGAAGACAGTCATATGGCTGTACGCGAAGCCCGCGCGCTGGGGCAGGCCGTGCACGGCGTGATCGTCGATCAGGACGGGCAGGACTGGTTTGCCCGCATTTTCGGGCGCGCGGGCTTTACCCTTCTGTCCAATCCCGAACGCCTGCCCCGGGTCCTGCCCGATATCTACCAAACCCTGACCATGGAGACCTGATGTGATACGCTTCATCTGCCTGCTGCTCGTGCTGCCGCTCCCGGCCCTGGCCACCGGCTTCGAACGCCCGATCCCGCAGCCCCAAACGGAAACGGCCGAATTCTGGTTCCTGGTGGGCTCGATCGCACTCGTCATCGCGCTGGCCGCCGTACAGTTTCTGGTGCACCGCAAATGAAACCATCCTGGACGCTGCTGCTTGGCCTCTACCCCTTTGCGGCGGGGGCCATGGGGGTGAACCTGTTCTTTGCCTCGCTCATCGGTTCCTGGCTGGGCTGGCCGGTGCTGACACCATGGCACTCCGCCCTCGGTGGCCTGGTGATCGGCCTGCCAGCCACCTACAGTTTCGCCTGCCATATCACCCGGCTGATGGAACAGGCCGACGAGTCATGACGGGCTGGAGCGAATATACGCTGGCGCTGGCTCTGTTCACCGGCAGCCATTTTGTCCCGCGGATCGCGGATCTGCGCGGCCGGATGATTGCCAGCATCGGGCGCAGCACCTATTTCGCCCTCTACGGCGCTCTGTCGCTGGTGCTCCTGATCTGGGTCGTTGGCGCAGCGATCCGGGCCCCCTACCTTGAGGTATGGCCGCAACAGCCCTGGTCCCGCTGGGCCCCGAACCTGGCAATGCCGGTGGCGCTGGTGCTGGGATGCTGCGGGGTTCGACTGCGCCAACCGTTCACCCTTGGCGCACGGCGCGGTGTCCGCTTCGACCCTGCCGATCCCGGCTTTGCAGCGGTCTCGCGCCACCCGCTGCTGCTGGCGCTGACACTCTGGGCCGGGGCTCATCTGGTGCCGAACGGTGAGCTCGCAATGGTGATCCTCTTTGGCAGTTTTGTGGCAATGGCGCTGCTGGCGATCTGGGCCTTTGACGCCCGCGCGCGGCGCGTCTTGGCACATGATGCCGAGCCTTTCTTTACCCGAACGGCGCTGTTCTCGCTGCGGCCGCTGACCTCGGTTGAATGGCTGCGTGGCAATGCCCGGCGCCTCGGCTGGCGGGCGCTGGCCGGGTTGGCGCTGTGGCTGGCTGCCCTGCATCTGCATGCCATTGTCACGGGTGTCCCCGCTTTCCCGACCTGAACTTGATCCCGCGCAAAGTCTGCTGGCTGAAAAACCTGCAAACCGGGTACATGAAACATATCGACCGCCTCAGACGTCTCGGGCTCTTTGACACCCGGGTGCCCCGCTACACCTCCTATCCGACCGCACCCGTCTTTGCACCGCAGGTCGGTGCGCCGTTTCAGGCGCAGGCGCTTGCCGCGCTTCCGGCGACGGAACCGGTGTCGGTTTATGTCCACATTCCCTTTTGCGAGCGATTGTGCTGGTTCTGCGCCTGCCGTACGCAGGGCACAAAGAGCCTGTCGCCCGTCGAAAGCTACATCGGCACACTGGAGCAGGAACTGGCCTTGGTGAAGGCCAGCTTGCCGGCAGGGCTGCGCATGGGCCGCATGCATTGGGGCGGCGGAACACCCACGATTTTGCCGCCAGATCTGATCCGTCGGCTGGCCCGGGCGGTAAAAGCCGTGTTTCCACCAACGGAGGATTGCGAATTCTCGGTCGAAATCGACCCGACCATGGTGGACCGCAACAAGATCGACGCGCTTGCGACCGAAGGCATGACCCGCGCAAGCATCGGAATTCAGGACTTCGACCCGCTGGTGCAGCACGCGATCGGACGGCAGCAGTCCTTCGAAGAGACGCAGACCTGCGTCACGGATTTGCGTGCCGCAGGTATCACCTCGCTCAATGCCGATCTGGTTTATGGGTTGCCCCATCAGGATACTGCCCGCCTGCAGGACACGGTGGGCAAGGTGCTGGCGCTCTCTCCCGACCGCATCGCACTGTTCGGCTATGCCCATGTCCCCTGGATGTCCAAACGGCAAAAGCTGATCGACGAGGCCGCCTTGCCCCAGGAGATGGCGCGGTATCAGCTTGCGGAACTGGCCGCTGAGCGGTTCCGCACCGCGGGGTTGCAGAGCATCGGCATCGACCATTTCGCCCACCCCGTGGACAGCTTGTCCCGTGCGGCCGACACAGGCCATCTGCGGCGCAATTTTCAGGGCTATGTCGATGACACCTGTGCAACGCTCATCGGGCTCGGGGCGTCGTCGATCTCGCGGCTGCCGTCGGGGTACGTCCAGAACGCACCGGCCACCCCTGCCTATACGCAACGCATCGAGGCCGGGCAGCTTGCGGGTGTGCGCGGCCATATACTGCGCGATGACGATCTGCTGCGCGCGCGGGCCATCGAGATGATCATGTGTGATTTCTGCCTTGACCTGCCCCTGCTCCGACAACGTTTCAGCACGCGCGCCGATCAGCTGCGCGCCGAGATGCACGCAATCGCGCAGCGGTTCGGTGAACTTCTGTACATCGAGGACGACCGGCTGATCATCACGCCCGAGGCGCGCGCCTTGACCCGGATCGTTGCAGGCGCGTTCGACAGCTATAATCCGGACGGTGCGCGCTACAGTCAGGCCTCGTGACGGTCGGGAACCTCTGCTGACAGACGTCTGGGGCACACAACGGCCCGCCCTGCGCCCAAAGCCCCCAAGCGGACGCACAGGGGCGCGGGTCGGATCACAACGGCACCGGGGTGGCGGGTCGCGGGGCATCCTGCGGGCCGGCTTGCCCGACAGCCGACGCGCCGAGGCCCGCGATATCGCCTACATTTGCCCCACGTCTGCCAGCGTGAAACGAGCGCCAAAGCTTGCTCTCGCGCAACGTTCCGACGGGGCACAGGCTCTAGACTCGTCTCCAGCAGCAATCCTAGCAAAGAGGAACTTGACGATGCTGACGAGAAGAGCCGCGCTGATGGGAGCCGCTGGTCTGGCCTCAATCCCCGTCCTCGCAAAGGCAGCCAAGGCCGAAGAAATCATGGACACCTCGATGGCAGCTCCAGTCGATCTGTCGAGCCTGAAGCGCATTAAACACAAGCTGGTGCGCCCGCCCATGGTGCACGCCCACGAGCAGGTCGCGCCACCCGAACCGCGCATCGTCGAATTCGACATGCAGATCGTCGAAAAGGAAGTCCAGGTCGACAACGGGGCCTATCTTCAGGCCATGACCTTTAACGGGTCCATCCCCGGGCCGCTCATGGTGGTGCACGAAGGCGACTACGTGGAGCTGACGCTCTACAACTCACCAGAGAACATGATGCAGCACAACATCGACTTCCACGCGGCCACCGGTGCGCTGGGTGGCGGCTCTCTGACGCTTGTGAACCCGGGCGAAAAAACAACACTGCGCTTCAAGGCAACCCGCCCCGGGACCTTCGTCTATCACTGCGCCCCCGGTGGACCAATGATCCCATGGCACGTCGTCAGCGGCATGTCGGGCGCAATCATGGTGCTGCCCAGAGGCGGCTTGACCGACGAAAACGGCGCCGCTGTGCGCTATGATCGTGTGTTCTATATCGGCGAAAACGACTTTTACATCCCGAAGGACGCCGACGGCGACTACAAACGTTTCGAAGACATCGGAGAGAGTTACCCCGATACGCTGAACGTCATGAACGGGCTGATCCCCAGCCATGTCGTGTTCAATGGCAAGGTCGGCGCTCTCACCGGGGACAATGCGCTGCACGCTTCGCAGGGAGAAAAGATCCTCTTTGTGCACAGCCAGGCCAACAGAGACAGCCGTCCGCACCTGATCGGCGGGCATGGCGACCTCGTGTGGGAGACCGGTAAATTCAACAACCCACCAGAACGTGACCTTGAAACCTGGTTCATCCGGGGCGGATCGGCGGGGGCCGCGCTCTACGAATTCCTGCAGCCGGGCGTCTACGCCTACGTGAACCACAACCTGATCGAAGCGGTCAATCTCGGGGCGACAGCCCATGTGGTGGTGGATGGAGACTGGGACAATGACCTGATGGAACAGGTGCAGGCGCCGGTCGAATACAACGCCGCCTACGACGGCAAGACCGCGTTGCCGTGACCCGTGCGGCGCTGTCGCACGTCAACGCGATCACACAGGAGCCGGCGGTCGGAAACCCGACCGTCGCGCTCGCTGAACGGAGGTGCCCCGGATGAAGGCCCGCATTCTGACCTGTGCGGCTGTTGGCGTCGCGGTTGCTCTGACCCTTTGGCCGGCGCGGCAGGAGCCGCCATTTGCGCCGCCCCCATTGATTCAGATCCCGCGCGGCACAGTCGCCTGGGCACCGCTGGGGAATTTCTCGCACGCGGGCAAGGCTGGCACCCCACGACCCGTCACGGTGGCAGTGCCCTCGTTCGAAATCATGAAATATCAGGTCAGCCGGAGGCAATATCGCGCCTGCGTGGCGGATCTGGTCTGCGCTGCCGCCCCCGGCACCGGCACCGGCAATGGCAGCGCGCTGCCGCAAACGCAGGTCAACTGGCAGGACGCCACCACCTTTGCCACATGGTATTCTGAGCGCACCGGCGAAAACTGGCGCTTGCCCACAGAAACCGAATGGCAACTGGCCGCCGCCGAGCGCTGGGGCGATGCCGAAGCGGACCGCTCAGATCTCGATCCCGGGGAACGGATGCTCGCGCGCTATGAACGGGGATTGCTGCTGCGCGGCACGGCAACCTCCCGATTGCGCCCGGCCGGTAGCTTTGGCGAGAACAGCTTTGGCATCGCGGATGTCGCCGGCAATGTCTGGGAATGGACAAACGGCTGCGTCTGGAGCGGGCGCCTGCGGGCGGATGGCTTGGTTTTGGATCCGGAGACCTATTGCGGTGTCCGCATCGCCGGTGGGCTGCACAGGGCTGCGGTGGTGGACTTCATCCGCGATGCCAGCGTGGGCGGCTGCGCGGTGGGATTGCCGCCCGACCATCTCGGTTTCCGCCTGGTGCGGCAGGACTGATCTGCCCGTGCCGACGACGTCGCATGGCCTGCGTTCCCCGGGCGGGTGGTACCCCATACACGGTGTGTCGCCAAAGGGTCGCCGCCAATGCGTCCCTGACAGCCAGAAATCCGGCGCGGCCCCAAATATCAGGACCCGCAGCGGTGGTCATGGTCCGGATCAGCGCCGGGCACCGGATCGTAACCAGCGCCACCGAAAGGATGACAGCGGCCGATCCGGCGCAGCATCAACCATGTGCCTTTGAAGGGACCGTGCCGCTCCAGCGCCTCTAGTGCATAGGCCGAACAGGTGGGCTGGTAACGGCAGTTGAAACCGACCCAGGGGCTGAAGAGCAGCCGATAGCCACGCACGGGCAAGGCAATGAGGCGGGCGAACAATTGCATACGCAACAGATAGGTTGCAGTGACCAGAGGTGCAACAGTGCGGCAAGCGCAGGGCGATCCACCGGAGTCCGCGCCGCGCCAGCGGCGCCGGGCCCAACGGGAGGACTTGCATTTTCAATGCTGGTCCGACGGGCGGGAGCCCCCCCCGGCGGGAGCCCCCCCGGTCCTTCAGGCCCCGTGGATCTTGCGCAGCGCGTAGACAAAGTCGCGTTGCATCTGATCGAAGGGGCAGGTCGTGGTTTCTCCGGCGCGTCCGATCAGCACGTAATCCCAGCCGGGTTTGCCGTGTTCTTTCAACAGCAGTCGCGCGATTTCACGCAGGCGGCGCTTGGCGCGGTTGCGGGTGACCGCGTTGCCGACCTTCTTGGAACAGGTAAATCCAACCCTGAACGGCCCATCATCGCCGCGCCTGCGGCCCTGAACCATCATCGACCGCGTGCCCTGTTTGCGCGCACGCGCAGCCGCGAGGAAATCACCGCGTTTGGTCAAAAGCTCCATGCCCGCCCGAATCTTGGCAGGCTTGGACGGGCGCGGGGCACGGCTTGTCTTGGGGGTGGCAGATGCACAAACGGACACCGCCGGAGGCTGTGTTCCCTGGTCAGCTTTGCCGTCCATGGGAGCCTCCGGCGGTGTCATATCCGTCAGAACCGGTCGTCTGAGCGCGAAACTTATGCGCTCAGGGACTTACGACCGCGTGCGCGGCGTGCGTTCAGGATTTTGCGGCCTGCTTTGGTGGCCATACGCGCACGGAAGCCGTGGCGGCGTTTGCGAACCAGGTTCGAAGGCTGATAGGTGCGTTTCATCGCTCCGGTCTCCAATTGTCTGTCATCGGGTACGGCGCGGAATCGCCCCCCGGGGTCTATCTCGAGGCCCGGTCTCTAGACCCCGGATGCCCTCCTGTCAAACCCAATGGGCGCATTTTCCGTCCCCGGCGCCACAAAACTGTCAAAAAACAGCAACGAGGGCGCGTGGCGTGATCAAATGACCTCCGCCAGCCGTGCCTGACAGCCCGCTCTTGTCCCACAGAGAATCACCAGAACGCAAATGTTTCAATTCCCGTCCCCGAAGGCCCGGATCATCACGAAACCGCGCCATGGCTTCAAGCGGGCGTGAGAGTGGCTGAACCGCCCTCGCCAGATCCGCATCTTCGACGTAGAGCAAGACAGAGACATCGGTGCCCCGGCGCCGTGCGCCCAAAAGGATCTGAGCATGATGAGCAACCCCTCTTCTCCCCCTCCGCAGAAGCGATGGCTTCGGCAGGTGCCCTTTGCCCTCGTGGCGCTGGCTGCGCTTGTGGGGGCGGTGACGCTCGGAGATGTGCTGTCCTTCGAAACCCTGAAAGAGAACCGTTCGGACCTGCTGGCGTTCCGGGACCAGAATTATGCCGCACTGGTGCTGGCGTTCCTCGCCGCCTACATCGTGATCGTCGCCTTCTCGCTGCCGGGCGCAGCGGTTGCCTCGGTCACCGGTGGTTTCCTGTTCGGCCTGTTTGCGGGCACGATCTTCAATGTGGCGGCCGCCACCATCGGGGCGATCGGGATCTTTCTGGCGGCGCGCTGGGGACTGGGCGCGACCCTTTCTGCCCGGATCGAGGCCAACGGAGGCCGCATTCAACGGTTGAAAACCGCCCTTCACGACACCGAGATCGAGGTTCTGCTGCTTCTGCGCCTGGTTCCGGCTGTGCCCTTCTTTGTGGCCAACCTGCTGCCCGCGCTGGTGGGGGTGAAGCTCTGGAACTTCTTCTGGACCACCGCGGTGGGTATCATTCCCGGCGCCATTGTCTTTACCTGGATCGGTGTCGGGCTGGGGGATGTCTTTGATCGGGGCGAAACCCCCGACCTCACCCTGTTCTGGGAGCCGCATGTGATTGGCCCCATCCTCGGGCTTTGCGCACTGGCAGCCCTGCCCATTCTGGTTAAGGCCATCCGCGGCAAGACGGAGATTTGATCCATGAACACCACGACCTGTGATCTTCTGGTGATAGGCGCGGGATCCGGCGGCCTGTCGCTGGCTGCGGGCGCAAGCCAGATGGGAGCGGATGTGATCCTGCTCGAAGCGCATAAAATGGGCGGCGACTGCCTGAACTACGGCTGCGTCCCCTCCAAGGCGTTACTGGCCGCAAGCCATATCGCCCATGCGCAGGCGGACGCTGCGGCCTTCGGGGTCGCCAACCATGCCCCCGAGGTGGACTACCCCGCCACCAAGCACCACGTGCAGCAGGTGATCGACACCATCGCCCCCGTGGACAGCCAGGAGCGGTTCGAGAGCCTCGGCGTCCGCGTGATCCGCGCCCATGGCCGCTTCGTCAGCCCCGCAGAGGTCGAAGCCGGCGATACCCGGATCCAAGCCCGCCGGATTGTGATTGCAACCGGATCCCGCCCCTTGGTACCACCGATCCCGGGTCTGGAGGATGTCCCCTACCTCACCAATGAAACACTATGGGACCTGAAGGAACGCCCGGCACATCTGATTATCATCGGCGGCGGCCCCATCGGCCTGGAGATGGCGCAGGCCCATTGTCGCCTGGGCAGCAAAGTCACCGTACTGGAGGCGCAGAGGGCACTGGGTCGGGACGACCCCGAAGCGGCAGCCTTGGTGCTTGACCGTCTGCGCGGCGACGGCATCGACATCCGTGAACAGACCGCGGCAGAGGCCGTGCGACAACAGGGGACAGAGATCGTGGTCGACACCGGCGCAGGCCCTGTCACCGGCTCTCACCTCCTGGTGGCGGTCGGGCGTACGGCAAATACGGAAGGGCTCGATCTGGAGGTGTCCGATGTCGAGGTCACCCCTGCCGGCATTCATGTCGACGCGGGCCTGCGCACCACCAACCCAAAGGTCTATGCCATCGGCGATGTGGCCGGCCAGGGGCAGTTCACCCATCTGGCGGGCTATCACGCCAGTGTCGTCATTCGCGCGTTGCTGTTTGGCCTGCCCGCCAAGATCAAAACAGATCATATCCCGCGCGCGACCTACACCGACCCGGAACTCGCACAGGTCGGGCTGACCGAGACCGCAGCCCGCGACCGATACGGGGACCGCCTGGAGGTCGCCCGGTTCGACTACGCCCACAACGACCGCGCCATCGCCACGCGCCAGACCACCGGTTTCATCAAAGTGATGGTGGTCAGTGGACGCCCCGTCGGCGCCACCATCGCCGGCCACCAGGCAGGTGAATTGATCGCAACCTGGTCACTGGCCATCGCAAATCGCATGAAGATGAGCCAAATGGCCGCAATGGTTGCGCCTTATCCGACGATCGCGGAGCTTAACAAACGGGTCGCAGGCGCGTATTTCTCCCCGAGACTATTTGAGAATGCTGGCATAAAGCGGGTTGTCCGGCTGGTACAGCGCTGGCTACCCTGAGACACCACCGGGACGAAAACGGGGACGCATGTTAAACACGCTTTCGGGCCGATTCCTGATCCTTACAACGGTCTTCGTCATGTTGGCCGAAGTCCTGATCTTTGTCCCCTCCATCGCCCGGTTCCGTCAGGATTATCTCGAAGATCGCCTGGAACGCGCACAGATCGCATCGCTGGCCTTGCTTGCAGATGATATGATCGAGAGCGATCTGGAGCGCGAACTGCTGGAAAACGCGGGCGTTTACAACGTGGTGCTCCGGCGCGACGAGATGCGCCAGCTGGTGTTGTCTTCCCCCATTCCGCGCCCCATCGGCGGCACCTTCGACCTGCGCGACGCCGGAGCCTTCACACTGATCGGTGATGCGATGATGCGCCTCGCCACGCCACAAAACGACATCATCCGGGTGATTGGCGCGCCGGTGCGCGATGCCGGCCTTCTGATCGAGATCACGATGGAGACCGGCCCGCTGCGCATGGCCATGATCGACTACGGGTTGCGAATTCTGGTCTTGTCGGCGGTCATTTCGGTTCTGACAGCCGTGCTGCTGTTCATCGCGGTCCGGATGGTGCTGGTGAAGCCGATCAAGGGCGTCATCGGCTACATGCAGCGATACGCCGCCGCGCCCGAAGATGCCCGCGGCATCATCACACCCAAGGCAGGCGTGATCGAACTGCGCGAGGCCGAGGAGGCATTGCAGAAACTGCAAACCGAGCTGACCCATGCGCTGAAGCAACGCGAACGGCTGGCGCAATTGGGCGGTGCGGTGGCCAAGATCAGCCATGACCTGCGCAATATCCTCACCTCGGCCCAGCTGTTCACCGACCGCATCGAGATGAGCGAAGACCCCCTTGTGCGGCGGCTGGCCCCCAAACTGGTAAACTCCATCACCCGCGCGGTGTCCCTCTGCGAGGGCACATTGGCGTTTGGCCGAGCGGAGGAACCTGCGCCCACATTCAGCCGGGTGTGCCTGAGTGAGATTGTCGATGATATCGCCGAAAGCGAGAACCTCGTTGCCTCCGACGTGACGGTCGAGATCGTGAATGCGGTTCCTTTGCCGACCATGATCCGCTGTGACAAGGAGCAGATCTTTCGCGTGATCATGAACCTCGTACGCAATGCCCGTCAGGCAATCATTGCGACAGGTCGTGACGGGCGCATCACCGTATCCCTGCGCGAGCAGGACGATGCCTGGTGGATACTGGTCACCGACAACGGCCCTGGCCTGCCCAAGAAAGCCCAGGACAATCTCTTCACCCCGTTTCAGGGCGGGGCGCGCAAGGGCGGTTCCGGTCTCGGCCTGGCGATTGCCGCCGAACTGGTCAAAGGGCACGGAGGCCAGCTCAGCCTCGGCGCGACCGGCCCTGACGGCACCGTCTTCGAGATCTGCCTGCCCAAGGGCGACGGCGCAGTCTAGGCTCGTCCCTCATCGCCCGCGTCTCTTGGCGTCGCCCATGACCAAGCTGGGTTTTGACGCACATACGGCTCCACCTGCCCCCCAGGCGTTGGCGAGCCCCTGCCTGGTCACGGATGCCCTGAAGGCGCCGCGTAGCTCCCCGCGAAAAAAGTTATGATTTGGGGTTGCACCCACCGAAGCGCAGAGATAAACCCCGCCCTCAGTGGACCGATAGCTCAGCTGGATAGAGTACTTGACTACGAATCAAGGGGTCGGGGGTTCGAATCCTCCTCGGTCCGCCACTTCCAAAATTGTTGAACGTCAGACGAAATTGACCTAGGCGTCATAAACTGACCCAATCCACTGTTTTGCCGTGTGGCTTGTTGCGTTGATCTGACCGTCCTTTCGGAAAATCAGGGCTGATTTGCAGGTTCAGTCTTTGAGACTGCCTGTTTCTGCTGATCTGCCGCAAGTTTCAAAAGGCGGGCGAACGCGAGAGGGGGCGAGGCAATGCTATTCGACCGGGTTGGTGCGGCCCGAAGGCGTAGCCGAGGACACGGCCCGGTCTGATCGGATTGCCCGAGGGGGAGGGCAGCGCCCTCTCCCGGACGGCCAGGGGCGTTTGGCTTGCCCAAATCCCACTGGCCCACAAAACAGAAGCGGCAGGGCCATCAGCCCCGCCTCCGTGTTGCGATCCTTCAATATTGAAAACTGAGTTCACAGGTTGCGGGACCGAACCGCTAGTGCTGATACCCGCATCAATGGCCGTAGCCTGCCCCAATCACGACGTTCGCACCAGGCTCAGCGAGGAACCTGCTGCGGGCGCGAACGCTCGTGTCCAAACTCCCTGAACCGGATATTCATCTTGGGACAACTGACGTGAACAATGCTGCGCCCTGGTCGAATGACAGGGAAGCGCAGATATCGACCATTGCAAAGTCTTGGTTTCGATGAACTGGGAGGCGGTCCCACGCTGCACGAGCACCGAAATAAGCCGCCGTTCGCTGCGCCTGTAGCAGCCCAATACCGTCCATCGTCCACTGAGCGGGTCGAAATCCGCTGCGTTCGCGCACGCAGTTGTTTTGTGCGCCTTGCGGTCATTTGCTTTGTTCTGGGCACCAACCACTGACAACTCCAAAGGTCGCAGCCATAATCGAGCCGGACAATCTGGCCTTTCCTCGATGTGTGCATGAGGCAATCTTGCGTGTTTGCAGGCTGCTTACTGAGGTTGTTCTGTGCGATGCCTAAAGATGCCTGCGCGCAAATAGGGAACCCAGCCAGATTTGTGAAGCGAATACAGCGAACGTCGTGAGGCCAGTTTCAGTTCGATTTCGGCTTGTGGTCGTAGGGGCTGTCGGGATCGAAATCGAACCGGTCGGGCAGCCGCAAGCCGTTATTCAGGTGATGTTCTACCGCCATAACCGACACACCGTCGCGATAAAGCCAGGGATCGCGTGTGTCGCGCTGCCAATCCTCCATTTGTCGGCGGAACTCCGACAGCCGCTCGGCATGTTCGGGCGCTTCGGTGAGGTTGTGGACCTCCTGTGGGTCGGCCTCCAGATCGTAAAGCTCTTCTGGCGGCCGGCGAACATAATCGCGCAGAGGTCTTTGCCCGATCATCACCGGATCGACGCGCCGGATGCCTTGCCAGGATAGTGAGCCATAAAGGTCGCCAGAAAACGGGAAATCCAGCTGCCATGCCACATTGCGATGATACTTGTAGCGGGGGGTGCGCAGGAACCGCGTTGGCCAATAGTTGGTGATTTCATGGAACGTGTGAGAACCAAAGACGATGTCCCAACCGGGCCGCATGTCCGCTGCCTCGAGGATGGGCAGCAGCGACCGGCCTTGCCGCTTGCCCTGTGATGTCTCGGCCCCTGCAACATCCAGAAAGGTCGGCAGGAGATCGGTGAAGGACACAAGATTGGGGTTGGCCACACCTGCCCTCTGACCGGGCCTGTGAATGATCAGCGGCAGGTGCACGCCCGCATCAAAGAGTGTGGTCTTTGAGTTCAGAAACGGTGCGCCATTGTCCGACAGGAACACCACCAGCGTCTCCTCGGCCAAGCCGGCCGCGTCGAGCGCGTCGAGCACCTGCCCCACCCCCCGGTCAAGCCGATGGACCGAACGGTAATAGGACGCCAGTTCGTTGCGCACCTCGGGCAAATCGGACAGGAAAGGCGGAACATGTACGTCTTCGGGGGCGAAAACTGGGTCTTCGGCCCCGAATGCGTCGTTGCCGAACCCGCCGCGGGTCTCGTCGCGGTGCGGGTCAACATAGCCGATGGTCAGAAAGAACGGTTGCCCGTCGGCCCGGCGATCGCTGAAATAGGCGCCTGCCTTTTGGGCGACCCACCCCACATCACGGGTGTCGCTTTCTGCGCGGTATGTCCAGGGATACACCTCGGACGGGCCCACATGGACCTTGCCGATGATGCCCGTGTGATAGCCGGCTTCGTTCATAAGCGCGGGCGCGGTGGGCACATCTACGAAGGTCATGAAATGGTGGTAATCGTGGTGCAGGCCGTATTGGCCCGTTTGATGGGTGTGAAGGCCAGTATAGATAACCGAGCGGCTGGCCGAGCAGGACGCGGTTGAGGTGAAGGCCATGTCGAAGCGTGTACCGCGTGCGGCCAGCGCATCAATATGGGGCGTGCGGATTGCAGGTTCACCATAACAGCCCGTCATGCGGCCCAGATCATCTGCGATGAGGAGAAGTATGTTCAAGCCGCTCTCCTTAGGCCAGAAGCTCGGACAGCTGGAACGCGCCCGTACTGCGTGGAAAAATCCGGATCACAGCGCTGGCCACAGCGCTGCCTGCGCGCAGACAGGTTTGCAGATCCAGCCCGACCTGAAGGGCTGCTAAAAAGCCTGCGTTGAACGCATCCCCCGCGCCGATCGTGTCGAAGATATCGGCGCGCGGGCTTGTCGCGGAGACAGTCTCCCCATCGCGCAGCGCAATCGCGCCGTCCGGCCCGCATTTGACCACCAGCACGCAATCCTCCGGCAGCTGGCCTACCATGGCGTCGAGCCCGCCTTCGACACTGTCTGCCCCGGTCAGTCCCACCAGCTCTTTGTCATTGATGAGCACCAAGGCGCTTTCGGCGATCCAGCCCTGCACCAGCGCGCGGGTCGTGTCTGTCCAGCCATCGCCCGGCCAGCCCGGGTCGATGGCGATTTGTGCCCCCCGCGCGCGCAAGTCGCGCATCAGTGACAGACTGTCCCGCGTCAAGGCTGGCAGTGCAAAGGCTCCCGACATCATCGCCAGAGCCCCGTCGAGGGGCCAATCGGCCAGCCCCGCGCGCACCTGCGCCATGTCGAAACGATCCAGATGGCCGGGTGTCGAAAAGAAGGTGCGCTCTGCCCCCGGATGCAGCAGGCCGAATGTGACAGACGTGGGGGCCTCAACCCGCGCGATCCGGTCCAAAGGGGCTGCGAAGGCTTCTGCTATCATGGTTCCGACGGCATCCGAACCGGCCGAAGCGATCAACCCCGACACAGCACCAAGCCGTTGCAATACGAGCGCCGTGTTGGCCGCGGAACCGCCAATGCGGCTGTCTGCGCGGTCCAGGAAGATTTCGGTCCCCTGTTCGGGCCAGTCAGCCAAAAGCCCGCCCACAAGATCCAGATTGGCATTGCCTATGACAGCGATGGGGAATGGTGCGGCTTTCATCAGGCGACCTCGGCGCTGGCAACCTTGGAAGACCGGCGCGGCAGGCCCGCATCAGGCAGGCGGCGCGCGGCGGCGCTGACAAGGATATCCTGAATCACCGGCAGCGCTGCAACCGCCAGAGCAAGGCCCTTTTGCGGGGTGAGCGGCACGGTAAGCGCACCGCGCACGGGAGCCCGCCCCGAAGCATCGATAATGATCGGCGCGATCCCGTGCGCCACACATTCCTCGGCCAGAAGCGAGAGGTCGTCGCGGTCCTGGCATTGACCGCGCAGCAGGATCACCGCGCTCTCTTGGTCGATCATCTCGAACGGGCCGTGGCGGAACTGCCCGGCCTCTAGTCCCAAAACCGGCAGGCGGGCGATTTCCATCAGGCACAGCGCGGCGGCGTCCATCACCCCCTGCGCCCCGCCACCCCTTGCGACCATGATCGCAACGGGTGCAGGGACCAACCGGTCAATAGCGGCATCGGCCTCGGCCGGACGCGGCGATGCCCCCGCCGCAAGAGCGACCTCGGCGGCCGAGATATCGTGCCCCAAGGCCTCAAGAATAGCCGCATGCAGCCCCAGTGTGATAAGCTGCGAGCGTGTCGCGGCATAGGCAAGCTCGCGCCCGCCCACACCCACAAGGGAGGGCAGTTCCGTCGCAAGCGGGCTGTCCTCCTCAAGTGTCAGGCCATAGGCCACGGGGCTCACCATCCCGCGCTCGATCAGGTGCAGCACCTCGCCCGAGCGGCCCGATTGCGAGGTGACCAACATTGCGGGATCACCGGGCAACGGTGCGCGCATGTATTCCGAAACCACATGCTCCGTCGTATCAAGCCCGGCGGCGCGGTAAAAATCCCCCACCGCACGGTTGATCCAGTGCGAGCCGCCCATGCCCAGAAGCGCCAATCGCCCCCGCGCGCGCAACGCCTCGGCGATGGGCCTTGCACTGTCCCGCGCCGCCCGCAAAGAGGCCAGCGCATCACTGTGTTGCCGCGCCATCTCTGTGCGCAGTTGGTCGATACCTTTGCTCATGGTTATTCTCAGCCCGAAACAGGCTGCCCTTTCGCATCAAACAGATGAATGGAAGCCGGATCAGGCGTCAGATGCACAGCCTCTCCGGCCTGAACCTCCGCCCGGCCCTCGATCCGGACATTGACGGTCCCGATGCCCTCGACATTGACATGGACGAAGGTATCAGAGCCCAGACGTTCGGTCAGTATCACGCGGCCGCGCCAATCGCCGTTTTCATGGTCCAGCGCGATATGCTCGGGTCGAATGCCATAGCATTCTGCGCCGTGGGCTTGCGCAACAGCACCATTCAAGAAATTCATCCGCGGGCTTCCGATGAACCCTGCCACAAACTGGCTGGCGGGCCGTTCGTAGAGTTCCATCGGCGTACCCACCTGTTCGACAACCCCGCCGTTCAGCACCACGATCCGGTCCGCGAGCGTCATCGCCTCGACCTGATCATGGGTAACGTAGATCATCGTTGTGTCTGGCAAACGCTGGCTCAATCCGGCGATTTCGAGCCTTGTATCCACCCGCAGGGCTGCGTCGAGGTTCGACAGCGGCTCATCAAACAGAAACACACGGGGATCGCGGGTGATCGCACGGCCAATGGCCACACGCTGCCGTTGCCCCCCCGAAAGCTGTTTTGGCTTGCGGTCAAGCAGCCCTTCGATTTGTAGCATCTCCGCAGCTTTCTCGACCCGAGCCTTGATCTCGTCTTTGCCGAGCTTGGCCTGTTCCAGACCGAAAGACATGTTCTCGAACACGGTCATATGCGGGTAAAGCGCATAGGATTGGAAAACCATCGCGATCCCCCGCTTGGCGGGCATCTCATCATTCATAGGTTTGCCATCAATCAGCAGATCCCCGCCAGAGATGTCCTCAAGCCCGGCAATCATGCGCAGAAGTGTGGACTTGCCACACCCCGAGGGGCCGACAAAAACAACAAACTCCCCTTTCTGAAGCGACAGATTGATGTCGCGCAGCACCTCGACGTTCCCGTAAGATTTGGACACGTTGATAAGTTCGACAGTCGCCATGTTTTATCCTTTCACAGCACCGGCGGTCAGGCCGGACACGATCTTGCGTTGAAATACGAGGACGAGCGCCACCAAAGGCAGGGTCACGATGACCGAAGCCGCCATGATGTTGCCCCATGGGATCTCGAATTCGCTGCGCCCCGAAATGAGAGCAATTGCGACCGGGACCGTGCGCTGGCTGTCCGTCGACAAGAAGGTGAGCGCAAACAGAAACTCGTTCCACGCGTGGATGAAGGCCAGAAGCCCCGTCGTTACCATCGCAGGCCACATCAGGGGGAGGAACACGCGGCGAATGATGGTGAACGACGAGGCTCCGTCCATGATCGCTGCCTCTTCGATCTCGACCGGGAGGTTGCGCATGAACGTCGTCAGCACCCAAACCGTAAAGGGCAAGGTAAAGATCATGTAGGAGAACACGAGGGACCAGAGGGAGTTGAACAGACCAAAGTAGCGTATGACCTCAAAAAGCCCGGACAGCACCGCGATCTGTGGGAACATCGACACGGACAGGACCGTGAGCAACAGCAGCCCCCGCCCCCGGAAATGGATGCGCGACAGGGCAAAGGCGGCGGTGATCGCGAGGAAGAGCGACAGGATGACCACCACACTCGCCACGAAAACAGAATTCAGGATCTGCTTGCCGAACACGCCCCCGGACAGCATGGCCTGATAGTTTGCGAAGTTCAGCGCCTTTGGCAGGTAGTTCACTTCAAACAGCGCCTGCCCATCCTCGAGCGAGGTAAGGATAGCGTAGTAGAAAGGGAAGATCGCCTGCAGAACGATGATTGCGACAAGGGCGTAGAAGCCCGCAGTTTGCCAAAGAGCAGGTTTCATGAGCGTTTACCTTCCAGATCCATGCGAGTGGCCATGATGAACGTGATGGTGATCAAGGCGATCACAACGAACAGCAACGTGGATGCGGCCGAACCATAGGCGAATTGGTCAAAATCAAAGAGGTTCTCACGCGCATAAACAGACATGGTCCGCGTCGCATCGGTATTGGGTGTCAGGACATAGACGATGTCGAAGACACGCAGCGCATCGAGAGCACGGAAGACCACAGCCACAAGGACGGCCGGCATGATCAATGGCAGCGTCAAGCGGCGGAACACGCGCCAGGCCGGCACACCGTCAAGCTTCGCAGCCTCGTAGATGTCACCCGGCACCATCTGAAGCCCGGCCAGAATAAGCAGCGCCATAAAGGGCGTCGTCTTCCAGATATCGACCATCATCACGGCGACCATTGCGGTCTCCGGTGAGGCGGTCCAAGCGATAGGTTCGGAAATCAGACCGAGCGCCATGAACATATCATTGATGATCCCGAACTGGTCATGCAGCATCCAGGCCCACATCTTGGCTGAAACGATGGTCGGGATCGCCCACGGGATCAGAACAGCCGCGCGGACAAATGCACGGCCCCGAAATTGCTGGTTCAGCACCAGCGCGATGATGAGGCCAAAGACAGTTTCGAAAGAAACCGAAACGGCGGCAAAAAGGATCGTGTTCCAGACAGAACGCCACCAGCGGGGATCGGCCAGCAAGCCGTAATACTGTCCCTCGCCATCGCCGAAATCGACATATTCAAGGTAGTTGCGGAACCCCACCCAGCGGGCTTCGCTCATCAGGTCGAGCGACGCATCGGTGAAACTGAACCAGACCGTGCGGCCAAGCGGCCAAGCGGCGACGACCAAGAGCATCACAAGCATCGGCGCCAGAAACAACCAGGCCGAGCGGGTGCGGCTTCGAGATAGGCGCGATCTTTGTTCTGTTTTAGCCATGGCTGCCTCCGTTGTGGTTTCCGGGCGGCCATACCGCCCGGAACAGGTTCTTAAAATCAGGCTTTACCAGCGCGGCCCGCGCAGGCGTTTCAGCTCGTTCTCGAGGCGGGACAGGTTCGTCGCCGCATCGCCATCGCCGGACATGGTGTTGTGAACAGCTGTCCAGAACGCCGCCGAGACTTCGTTGTATTTGCGCAGTGTCGCGGCCGATGGACGCGGCAGGGCATTGTCGACCACAGGCTTCCAGAGGGGGATGAACTCCTGCTGCTCGGCCACTTCAGCGTCTTCGTAGACAGCATTCAGCGTTGGTGGACGCGATGTGACGATCGCGCGTTCCTTCTGGTTTTCATAGTTGGTGAGGAAACGCGCCAATTCGATCGCGGCTTCCTGGTTCTCGGAATAGCGCGAGACCCCCAAATTCCAGCCCCCCAGCGTCGCGGACGAGGACATGCCCTCACCGCCAGATGGAAGCGTCGTCACTGCGAAGCTGTCGCGCACCGGGCTGTCTTCGCCTGCGGCGAGTGCGTAGGCGTAGTTCCAGTTGCGCATGAAGACCGCATTGCCAGACTGAAAGACACCGCGTGCATCTTCTTCCTTGTAGTTCAGAACACCCTCAGGGGCGATGCCGCCGACCCAGCTGGCCGCAAGGTCAATTGCCGCGGCGGCCTGCGGGTTGTTGATGTTGATGGACCCGTCCAATTCGACAATCCGGCCACCGCCGGAGCTGTTGATCCATTCCTGCGCATTGCAGGTCAGGCCTTCGTAAGCCGCGCCCTGAAAGACGAAGCCCCACATGTCGGTGTTACCCTCTGCCCGTTCGCCATCCATGACGACCTGCGCCGCCTCGGTCAGCTCCTGCCAGGTGGTCGGGACCTCTTGGTCGTATTTCTCCAGAAGGTCTGTCCGATAATAGAGCGCAGGCGCACCAAGGAACATCGGCAGCGCGACCAGCTTGCCATCCACTGTCTGGCTTTCGATCGCAGCGGGTACAAAGTCGTCCACGATATCTGCCACATGAGGCTTTAAATCTACGAAATGCGACGCCAGCTGCGGTGCCCAGATCACATCAAGCCGGTAGACGTCGATATCGCTCGATTGCGCCGAAAGCCAGAGGCGATACTGACCGAACTGATCGGTTGTGCTTTCCGGCATTGAGACGATCGTCACAGTGTGACCCGTCTCCGCTTCGAAACGATCAAGTTGTCCGCGCAGGACCTCTTGGTCACGGCCAACGGAGCCGTGGACAATCGTCAGATCCTCTGCGATCGCACCGGTCGACAAGAGCGTCGTTGTCGCGATCCCGGTCATGAGATTTCTAAAGTGTTTCATGTTTTCCTCCTGTCATGATTTTGGTCTTGGTCTTATTTTTTTTTGCCCTCACGTGACGAAAATCGGTGAGGTCCAGGCCATCTGGCCGCTTTGCTGTCGCAACCGCAGATAGATCGTGTCGCCCGCATCCAGCCGCCCCAGCGGGACAGTGCCCTGCCATTGCCAAAGCTCCGCCCGAGGAAGCTGGTGAAACCGCCAAGCAGGGGTATCGATTGCCCCCAAGTTGCCCGACTTGCCCCCCTCGAACAGACGCGCGGCAGGGATCGCGATATCCTGCCCGCACAGCCGCGCATGGATCACCGCATCCCCGGACAATGCGGCGCGCAGCATCAGGCCTTGCGTCGCAGGAGTGGTATTGTTGGGGTTTGCTTCAGCGGTGACGGAGAAGGTCACGCGTTGCCCGTCCGACTGGATCGTGGGAATCGCGTGGCCACTGTCCTCGCCTTCGAGTGGCGAGACGATCTCGCGGCCGCGAAAGCGCGGCTCGACCGCGCGGATCTCACCGCCCTCGAGCCTGAGTGTACCATCCCAGTCGTGCCGCATTCCCCGCGCGCCCCAGCCCATTTCCAGATGGATCAAGGTCTCGTCGCTTTCTGCGTCGATGGGTGATGGCGTGATGGCGGGGCTGATGCGATGCGAAAGCTGCCCATTGCGGATCACGTCGATGCAGTCGATGGCTCCGCCTGCCACGCCCTCAATCGCCAACTGTGCGTCAGACCCAGCCGTGACCGTGCCGCCCTGCACCGTTTCGCCGATCTGCGCCAATAGATGGATACGGTCGCCGGTTAGCGCATTGGTCCGGCGCGCGCGCATCGCATCCCAGAACGAGTCACGGGCATGTGCGGGGGCATAAAGCGCCATGCGGCCATGTCCGTAGGAGCCGGGAAAGCCACTGTGGTGGTCGGTGTTACCGATGATGCCGAACTGGTGTCCCTGCTCCAGCCCGTAAGCCATGGTTGAATGTCCGTCTACCGGCCCCATGGAATGAAGATAGCCGCGCTCGGTCTCGGACGCTTCAGCGCAGCCGTGCATCGAGAACATTTCGACAAAAGGGGACAGATCGGGGTCGAAGGTGGCCCAATTGATCCCCCGCGCGCCAGTGCGGTAACCAATATGGTGCGGAAAGGCGAGAGCCCTGTCGCCGTAGCGCGCCGAAAGCGCCGCCTTGAGCCCGGCCGGATCGTCAGCCAGCTCCAGCGGCCCGTCCGCCAGATCCGCCAACACGATTGTGTAGTCGCCGTGTGCGCCGGAATGAATCTCGTATCCCGGGAAAACGGTGAAGGCACCGGGCCGGTCCGCCCTGCGCAATTTGTCGTAGTGCCCGGGCCAGGCCGCACGCAGCTTGGCAAAGCCTTTGACGTGGAAATCGACGATATGTGCGACCGAAGGGTCGCCCACCGGCATGTCCGGCCAATGAGCGTGGCCTGTGATCGACACGAAATCAAGCTGCAGCGCCGCCTTGATCAGCGCATCCGGGAAGGAACCATGGCCATAGGAAAGGTCGGAATGGTTGTGAATGTCACCGTAGAACGGGGCAAGACCGAGCGAGGTGGCACGGGGGCACAAGCGATCTGGCAGGGGGGCATTGATCATTGTGCGACCTCCGCCACGGACAGCTTGCGCGGGTCAACCGGGCGGCCGCCCTCGGCAAGACTCATCTGCGCTGCCTTCACCAGCCGCAGCGAGTCCACACCTTCGGCCACGCCCACCGGTGGTGTTTCGCCTTTCAGGAACCGCTCAAGCTTGCGCACCAATTCCCGATCAGCCCCGTAATGAGACGAGCTGCGATCAGGATTCGGGTGGTGCACCATAGAACGGGCGCGACCATGCTGTTCAACGAGGTCGATGTCACCGCTGTGCCGCTCCATCCGCAAACGGCCACTGTCTCCGATGATTTCGAGTGTTTCCTGATCCGTCGCCCACGGACCGAAGATTGCGAAGAACAATGTTGCGACAAGGCCGCTGTCGTATTGCACAGTGACCACGGCGTGGTCGTCGATGTCCGCACCCGGATGATAGACGCAGGTGTCGTTGCGATCATGGACCTCCTCTGCGGTTTGCCAGCTGACATTGGGAACGCGGCCGACGCCTTCGAACTTGTCGATCAGCGTCTCGTGGCGGCGATAGGGGCAATCGCGGTCGCATTCGCTACAGCGCGCGGCCGCGGTCGGATCGGGGGTAAAGATACCCGACACACCACCCGTCGCCGAGACCTGAACAGGCTGGGCCCCATCAGCGATCCAGTTGAGCACGTCGAAATGATGCGATCCCTTGTCATTCAGCGCACCGCCCGACCGCGCGCCGCTGCGATGCCACAGCTGCAAATAGCGCGTGTAGGGAATGACCGACCGAAGCAACACCATGCGCGGGGTGCCGATGCGCCCGCCATGGGCAAGACGCACGGACTCGATCCAGGGCTGTTCGTAGCGACGGGTGAACCCCATCATGATCGGCTGGCCCGACCGCTGCTCGGCCTCTGCGATTTCCTCGGCATCGCTCAGTGTCACCGATATGGGCTTGTCCAGGTAGACCCGCTTGCCGTGGGCCACCGCCCGTTCGACGGGTTCACGATGGCTGTCAGTGTGGGTTGTCACAATAGCAAGGTCCACCGCCGAATCCGCAGTCGCTTCATCGAGTGTCGCGAAGACCCGAACCTCGTGGTCCAACCCGACGGACCTATACACTGTACTCAGGTGCGCGGCGGCAAGTTCGGCACGGTCGGCCAGACGGTCGAACACGCCGATCACCCGCAGCCCCGTATCGCGCGCGGCCTCGGCGATGCGGCTGCCGATGAAATAGACGCCGCGCTCACCGGCCCCGATGATGGCAATTCCAAAGCTGTCATCCGATTTTGACATCAAAGCCCCCAGTATGTCTTCTTGGGGCGAGCCTAAGTGAGTATAATTAGCCCAACAACGATAGCTATACTCACCCTTCAGGCCACTGTCGCATCGTGCCGTTGGATTGAACCATTCACGACCGTGTAGATCGGCAGATAATGAGTGCGTGGCGGTTCCTTGCTGCCCTTGATCCGCGCAGTGACAACCGTTTCGAACAGATCGAGTTTTTCGCGGTCCGAATTGCCGACGATGTCAAAACGGCTGACATGTTCGGACGGGACATCGACGCTGCCCAGAAGCAAAAGGCTGACATCCTCACCCAGTTTCAGGTTCTTTTCTTGCAATGCAGCATCCAGCAGCCGCCCTTCGACCAGCCCCCAGATGATCAAAGCGGTCGATGCAGCGGCATCCGGTGGGCTTTCGGGCAAGGCACCGACGAGGTCCGAGTGACGATAGGACCCCGGAAGCGCCGCTACGGTGTGCAGACGGGGATGCGGTGCGGGGCCTTCCCACCCGCTGAGCAGCAGAAATTCGCGCCGTGCCATTGCGATCTGGCGTGCGTCATGTGCAGACGTCAAAAAGCCGATCCGACTATGCCCCCGATCCTGCAGCATCCGGTATCCGACCGACAGCGCTTCGCGCCAGTTGGTTCCGATGACATCGGCATCTATGCCCGTCAGCGACACACCATCGACCACGAGCGCATCGGCACAATCAAGGATACGCGCAAGGAACCTGACCGAGACGACCTCGAAATTGGTCTGCAAAAGACAGCAACGAAAGCGCCCCTGACGTTCCAGAAAGCTTTCGCCCTCCGCCTCATCGACGAAGGCTTTCATTTCCACGCGGTAGCCGTTGCGCCGCAGGCGGTTAACAAGCTCCACCAGTAGCCTGCGGGCCAGACGGCTTTCAGAGGCTCTGTAAAGGATCAGACAATCGGCATTGAAGACGGCTTCGGGTTCATCCGGCTGCTGGGCGATATGCAACCCCGCGCCCGGTCGAGCAGTTATCTGACCGTCCTCGATCAGCGGTGCGAGCACCCGTTCTACGACCCGCTGCGAGGTGCCAAACTCGGACATCAAGTCGCGCACCCGCGGCAGCCGATCACCGGGCTGCCCCTCGGCGATCTTTCTTTTTAGCTTGTTCCTGACTGCGGCGTCCTTGGACATCTTGCTCTTAGTTTTCATGCTGGGCCAGTGGCGGGGCCTGTCTTCTGTTTCGCCAGAAAGAATAGTCCGATGCCCCCTCGAAATGAAAGCGCGGCCCATGACATTGATGAAATCTTGGCTTCGCACTTTGGCCAAAGTTAATGCGCGAGGAGCCCAAATCTACTCAGCCGATCCACGATCAACCGGAGTACGCAATGCTCTGCAATGCATTGAAAGAACTTATAAGTTCCATCTAGACACCATCAGATAGAAGAATCTGCCCCTTTCGAAGGGCGGATCTGGTTCAGGTTTCTCGGACTTTCGTGCAGATCGCAGTAACCCTTAGTCATGGCTTCACACCGGACTTGCGGCGCGGCATCGGGTTGCAGGGATACCGCACCTCGTGCCCGACGCCAGATGACATCAGCCAGCCCTAAGCGGACACGGTCCGCATGGCACTTCGCCCTACCAGCATTCGAAGCTGGGCGGGAAGAGGGTCTTCGCTGCGTGCGGTACTCAGGTCCAGTGTGTAAAAAGAGCAAACCTATCATGACAGAATGTCGAACCAGCCTTAACCGTGGCCTATGCATCCGACCTCGCGGGCGCTGACACGCCCCACACAATGTGCCCAGACGATGCCCCTTGTACGGCATCCACAAGAAAATGAGCCAAACTACGACGGGAAACCGATGATCCTGCCTCGGGCAATGCCCCATTCACCGTACGATACTCCGTCTCATCGGCGTCGGTTAGAAAACCGCATCGCGCGATGGTCACGTCAAGATCGGCGGCCTTCAGGATCTGCTCCATCAGGCTGGCGCTTGTGACAACACTGCGCACCACGATCTTCAACAAGCGGTCAATCCATCGTCGGGGTGGAAAGAGAAGCGCACTCGACGTGACGACGACCTTTTTGAGACCGGTTTGCCGAGACGCTTCGACAATTGCGCTCGCTGATCGATAATAGATGGATGTCGCAGTCTTGGTCGGACGTCTGCCGCCAAGAGTTGAAATAACCGCGTCCTGACCGCGGAAGACCGCGGTCAGAAACTTCGGGTCGCAAGGGTCGCCGACCACGACTTTCAACCTGTGATGCCTTAGCTCCGGTCGTTTGGCTTTGGACCGGACTACAGCAGTGATGTGAGCGCCTTCATCAAGTGCGCGACGCAGCACATGTACCCCAGTGCGTCCGTTCGCGCCGAGAATGACAAGTTTCATTATCTGCCTTTCTTTATTTGGCCCGGGTTGCCCCGTGCCGAGACTTTCATTGCGGGAACCGGAAAACCCGGAACCAAGGATGGGGAGCCGGTCACGTTGGTGTCCGGCAAGTTTTCCGGTGTACTTAACAATCGCCAGGCGCGTACAAGTTCACGCCCGACGCGCGACCCAAACTCCAAGGATCGTCAGCCCCGCCGAAAGCGCGATTGGAAAAGTCAACGGCTCCGCAAACAGAACAGCCGCCAGCAGCACACCCACGACGGGTTGTCCGAATTGCAGCGGGGCGACCTTGCCTGCTCCGACCTGGCCAAGCGCCCAGAACCACAGGACATAGCCTACCACCGTGACCAGAAGGACCAGGAACAAGAGCGCCAGAACACTGCTGTGACTGACCTCCATCCAGTTCCATGCAATTGCACGTGGGCCGATGAACGGGAGAAGGACAAGCGAGCCTGCAACCAGGCTCCAGAAGGGTGTGGGCCACTGTCCGATACGCCTTGAGGATCGGCCCCCAAAGACGTAGCCGACGCTTGCAAACAGCACTGACAAAAGAACGGTAAAATCACCAGCGATGCTTGAGGATGCAGCCGACGCTGTTGGCGCCCCTCGATAGAGCAGCAAGAACCCAACGCCGGTGATCGCCATCGCCGCCCCGATCCACCATGTGGACCGAGGCCAGCTTCTGGTGATGATAAAGCTGACAAGACCCGTGAATACCGGCGCTGACGCGAGGATCAGTGATGCGTGCATGACCGAAGTATTCGCCACGCCTATGCTTAGCAGCACGGGATAGGCCGCAAAGCCCGCGACCCCTCCGACAAGAAGCTCTATTCGTACGGACAGGTCACGTGGCAAGGCGGACCAAAAGCGGCCAGCCAGGGGGGTCAGAAAAAGTGCTCCGAGGATGGTCCTTAATCCGCCGATGAGATCGGGCGGCACATCGCGCGCGGCAATCGCCGTTGCTGCTGGGCATGCCCCCCAGATTATGACAGCACCGATGGCCGCCAGTGCGGGGAGAAAGGCGCTGGCTGGGGATCTCGTATCGCAGTTTGACATCGTCGTCCCCCTCAGCACGCTGGCGTGCGGCCATCGAGAACCTCGGCGAATGCATGGAGGTCGATGTTTGCGCCGGTTTGAATCAGCCCCACCTTCTTTCCGGCGAAGCGGCTTTGGTGCTTCAGCAATGCAGCAAGGGGCGCGGCACCAGCCCCCTCAACGAGATTATGCGTATCGGTGTAAAGCGCGCGCATTGCTTCCGCGATTTCGCGATCACTGACTTTTAGGACGTCACTCGCTCCAGATTTGATGATGTTAAACGCCTCAGGTTGCGGCTCCCGGCACGCCACACCATCGGCAAATGTTCTGGCCGTCAGTGTCGGCACCGGCCTCCCGGCCTCGAAGGATTTCGAAATGGCCGCAGCCCCTTCTGCGACCACGCCAATGATCTCGGTTTTTCGTCCGAGCATGTCCCGGACAGAAATCAGCCCACAAATTCCCGACCCCATACCGATGGGGACCAGCACAACATCCAGGTCCGGGTGAGTTGTAAACAGCTCCAGAGCATAGGTGGCGACACCCGCAACAAGGTCGCGATGAAACGAGGGAACGAACTGGTAGCCGCGTTCCGCAGCCAGCTCCAATGCGATGGCACGGCTGTCATCAAAGTCGCAGCCTGCGACGATGACCTCGCCACCGAATGCGGCCATTGCATCATTCTTGCCTACCGAATTTCCCTCGGGCACCACAATGGCGGCCGGAATACCAACCCGGCCGGCCCCCATAGCGATGGATTGACCGTGGTTCCCGCGCGTCGCGGTCACAAGACCCTGCGGCAAGGCGCCCCGCCGCCGGAGGTTTTCGACGAACACAAGCCCGCCACGCGCTTTGAACGAACCGGTCGGGGTGTGGTTCTCATGCTTGACCACAACATCTACCCCAGTTCGGCGTGCAAGAAGCGGCCAGGAATACGCCGGCGTCGGCAGGACGGTTTCCTGCACGATGTCTGCAGCCTGATCGAGTTCCGAGCGTGTGCACAATTCCATTTGCGGTTTCCTTCTCAATTTGCCTCTGCGTATCCGGCGACCGCCGGGCCGGCTTTCACAAATCTGACGGAAACTTCGTCAAGCGGCTTCGGGATGATGATTGTTGTCCAGCTTTCCGCTATCAAGGCCCCATGGTTGGTCTCAAAAATCCCAGGCGGAAACACGGCCCAAGGCGCTTGCATGCCGGACAATGGACTATCGAACTGCTGCCGCAGGGCGCATACGAAGTGTCCTTTACGCCCGGCTCATGCATCGTGGGTTTTGCTTTTGACCCACAGAAAGGGACGCATGCATTTGCCTCCGACAAACGCCGAAATTTCGAAACTGGGGCCAACACTCTGGCTCTGATCCCGGCTGGGTGCGATGTTTTTTCTTGCTCAGATTCTGGTGGTGAGTACCTGCGGCTCTCCGGCGCCGGCGCGGAAGGACGACTTGCCAACGCCCGGCGTTTCAGCGACCGCGTGGACCGGCGGGCAGTCTCGGCGGCCTACAGCCTGCGTCGCCAGATGCTGCGTGCAGGCCAGGCGGACCCTCTGGAGTGCGAAGCTCTGGCAAGCGAGATTGCCACCCGGGCCGCGCAGGACCTGGACAAGGCAGGAGCGCTTCCGAGCGACGCACGCTGCATGACCGGATTTCGCATGCGCCGTATCAATGATCTCATCGAGGACAGGATCGGTAGTGGTCTGACCGTTTCAGAGCTGGCCGATGCGATAGGCCTGTCCCCCGGCTACTTCACCAGATCGTTCACCGCTGCGGTCGGACGGTCCCCGCAGCAATATATCATTGATCGCCGTCTTGCACGCGCCCGTGCCTTGCTCGCAGACTCGACAGAGCCATTGACTGCCATCGCTATTAAATGCGGATTTGCGTCACATGCGCATATGACGGCCCAATTTCAAAAGCGGCTAGGCCTGCCGCCAAGCCATTTCGAAAGGCGTCGCTGAACCAGAATGCTGATTGCCGTTGAAGGTATGGCATCTTTTTCTACCACCTGCAGGGAAAAGGCGCTCCGTCAGGCCAGGCATTTCACTCCTTATGCAATCCGCGTTCGGATTTATACTGACTGTTCGCCAACATACGCGGACACTTCGGCCCTCAACACACCCCTTGTCGTTACAATTCTGAGTTTTTGTGCGTCTTGCGGGCACTCTTCGCGTCCGGGATGCATGCGCAGCCCTTGGGCCCCGCTGGTAGCTCCGACTTTGCAAAGGGAGCTCTCTACGCTTCCCTTTCATGCGACCAGGGCGCAGCATTTGGTAAAGTGGGGTTCTGCGCCCGCCTTCGTTTCGATCCGCATGAATGGCAGCTGTCGTATTGGGTCAGAATTGCATGACGCGGCCGTTCCGTTCCCTCGGGTTTTGGCCGCGGATTGGGTCAAAGGTGTTCGACGTTCCACACAAAATTGTAAGACGTCAGACGAAATTGGCTTTTACGTCATAAACTGACCCAATCACCGAGAACCGGATGATTGTGGGCAAACCGCGAGTATCCGGTTCGCCCCCCTGACGTAATGCTTCGCTAGATCTTTAGAACGCCAATGCACGGAAAGCGCTTATGCTATGCTGGGATGGCGTCAGGACCGATTAAGTAAGTGTTTTGCGTCTGCAGCGAAGGGAACGTGTCCCGTGTTTGTGCCGAACCGGGCGCGTCCTTTTGTCGACGTCGGGAAATGTCCGAAACATGTGTCACACACTGCCGGCCTCTGTCGTCTTCGACTGAAGACACCACAACGGAGCTGGAGAAAATGAGCCTGGTAGGACGACTTTTAAACATATCGCTGACCGCGGTGAGCCTCATCGCCGTCGCGCCGGCCGCATTTGCGGAGACAAAACTGGACGTATTGCGGTCGTATTATGCTGTTGATCCGCATCTCCCATTGCACGTTAAAATTACAAGAGAGCACGACACCCCAAACAGCCGCGTTATCGAATACTCCTTTACCGGGTTCGACAATGAGCCGATCCGCGCCGTGCTGGAAATTCCGACCCCGTCGGGTGACGCAAGCGTGCCGATCGCGGTCCTGCTGCACGGAATTACGCAGTCTGCGGACCAATGGTGGCGAACGGATGATGGCCCGTACTCGTTTCCCGCGTCTCATCGTGCTGCGCTGTTGGAAAGCAACGTCGCGGTTATGGCCTTCGACCTGCGCAATCATGGGGCGCGTGTGCAATCGCACGATTTTCAGAACCCCTATACGTATCTCGAAGAGGGGTATCTTGAAGCCGCAAGAAAGATGATCGCGCAATCCGCAATGGATCTGACGCGTGGTCTTGACACCCTGTCGGAGTTCGAAGGTGTAGATGCGGATCGCGTTTCCATCGTGGGCTTCTCGCTGGGGGCGTGGGTGGGTTACATCGGTGCTGCACTGAACGAAAACGTTGAAAAGACACTGCTGATCGGGATGCCCTTTCTCGACGTGTCGGAGAGGCACACCACAAGTTTCACGGCACAGCATCTTTACGCCGGCGCTTTCAACGACCGATTGGTTCATTTCATCGGCGGCACGATGGACACGTTCTACGACGCCGAACAGATCGAGGGCCTGGTCAATGAAATCGGCGCGTCAGCACGTCTCACCTGGGTGGAGAGTGGCCATGATTTCCCGCATTCGACGGCCACCATCACCGCACAATTCCTGACCCCACAATAACCCAAGGTCTGCCCCAATATCTCACGTATCCTCTTCAAGGGAGGATGCGGGTGGACGCACAAACAAAGGAAGAAACATGAAAATCGTCCGACATCCCAAGGGGAGCGAATTTGAAAAGGAAATTGGCTATGCTCGGCTTGTTACGGCTGACAGATGGATCTTCGTCTCCGGTACGACTGGTTACAACTACGCGACCATGGAAATCGAACCTGAAGTCGAAAAACAGGCAGGCCAATGCCTGGAAAACATCGGGTCCGCCTTGGCATCGGTGGGCGCAAGCCTGCAGGACGTCGTGCGGATCAACTATTACCTGAAGCATGCAGAGGACTTCCCGGCGTGTTGGCCGATTTTGTCAAAGACGTTCGGGGCTCACCCACCAGCGGCGACAATGATCGAAGCAAGTCTGGCGGTTCCTGATATGTTGATCGAAATCGAAGTGACTGCTCTGCAACCCGACAGCTGACCGGATCACGCGCCCCTCCGGGCGTGGGCATCTTCGATCCTGCCTGAATTCTGCCCGGAGGGCGTACAGACAATGCCAACCCGAAATCCTCTGCGGTCCCCAACCCCGGTGAAGCGACGCGCGCTCTTGCGTGCGTCGCTGCTTGGTCCGACGGCACTCCTCGTACTTTGGATCTCTCTGAGCATCGTGACTATTCTCCTCGCCCAACTGGCACGACAGGCTCCTCTCGATCCACGAGTCCTCGAGGCCGTCGAATTTCTAGGCTTCGCATCCGCAATGACAACCTTGGTGATCGGGGTTTCCACCCTGCCTACATGCTTGATTTTTGCTGTCGCTCTCTGGACAGGTTGGGGAGGTTGGCTCACTGCGGTTTTTTGCGGTATGGCTCTTGGTTTTGCGATCAGTTGGGCACTTTTTGCGACGCCGATCGCAGGTCTTATTCTGATTGCCGCCGGAGCTATCTGCGGGCTCATCTCTTGGTTGGGCGCGAGGGTATGCGCCCCGGACGCCTTCGTTTTCAATCACACCTCGTAGCAGGCGGCCGAGTATCTTCGCCCTCAGCGCCCCGCACCGAACGAGGTTCACCGTGCTCGAGATCCCGGGTGTATTGGCGCCGCCAACACCGCTGACTTAGCCGTTTGGCCTTGCTCAGGTCGATCGCTGGAGGTGCGTTACACTTGGTGCACCCGCCGCGAGATGACGGTCACCGCGGCGCACAGAAGCGCGCCGCGGCTTCCATATCCTTGGTCTCAACGACGAAGTGTTTCTTCGGCTTTGTACGATGTCCGTTTAGATTGCGGTGCGTGTTGTGTGCGTCACTGACCGGTCAGTTTGAAAAACTCGATCAGCTGACCATTGGGGTCGGTGATCTTGAGCAGCTGGATACCTGGTTCCTTGATGATCTCCGGCACAGCTCCACCGGCGGCCATGGCGCGGACTTGCAGGGCCTCCAAATCGGACGATTGCAGGTAAGGGACTGCGCCCGACCCCGCCTCAGCCCCCGGTGCGTATTTGCTCCGCGACACGATTGCGAACCATCCGCCCGCCACCCCAAAGGCTACAAAATCCGGCAGCCCGATCACAGGATCGCTGTCGAACAGAACGCGATAGAAGGCTTCCGAGCCCTTCATGTCGTCGGTCGGCACATAGGCGCCCATGGCCATGATTGGCGCGGTTCCCGCTTGCTCCGCCGGTTCCGCAACAAGCGCTGTGGGCAGGGTTGCGGTGAGGGCGGTGGCAATGAAGCGTCTCATGTTTTGATCTCCGTTTTTTGTCTGCCCTGCTCTTACAGTGACTATGCTGACAGCGTGTTGTCAGCATAATGTCAGTATGGTCTGCTTCACCGAAAGGAGATCACATGCGGCGTGGCGACAGGCTATTTGAAGTCATCGAGGTTCTGAGACGTGCCAAGGGTCCGATCTCTGCCCAGTCCATTGGTGACGCGTTGGGCGTGACCAAGCGCACGGTGTATCGCGACGTTGCCGCGCTTATCGGACAGGGCGTGCCTATCAACGGCGAGGCCGGGGTCGGCTATGTGTTGGAGCCCGGCTTTCACATGCCACCGCTGATGCTGACCCCGGACGAAATCGAGGCCGTGACACTTGGAGTTCTTTGGGTTCAGTCTCGGGGCGAGCCCGAGCTTGCGCTGGCTGCTGAGAAGCTCATCACCAAGCTCGAAGCTGTCGCCCCGGCCAAGTACCGGACGTCGTTTCTTCACCCGGCGGTCAGCGTGGCGCCTGTCGCTCAGCCGGATGAGGTGCTTGGCGCCAGCGC
Organism: Epibacterium sp. ABV4_022; assembly: GCF_056159345.1. Classification (NCBI taxonomy): domain Bacteria; kingdom Pseudomonadati; phylum Pseudomonadota; class Alphaproteobacteria; order Rhodobacterales; family Roseobacteraceae; genus Epibacterium; species Epibacterium sp. ABV4_022. The sequence goes on along the minus strand of NZ_JBSWVA010000001.1, from coordinate 866,125 downwards.
CATTCGTCTGGCAATTCGGCACCGCAAAAAGATAGCCCTGAAATACTCAGACAACACATCCAATAAGACCCGTCGTGTGATCTGGCCTATACTGCTGGGGTATCGGGACACCAGTCGTATCATCGCCGCATGGTGCGAACTGCGAGAAGACTTTCGTTACTTTCGGACAGAACGGATCATTGAGGCGGAGGTTCTTGAAGACAGTATTCCGCGGCGAATGGACCTACTTCGCGCGGAGTGGCGCGATACGACGGATTCGGAACGGCAGCGCTATCAAGAGGGGGCTTGAGACGTTAGTTGCCGAACCAAAGATGGTCGCTGGACTTCGCATCGAGCAGTCGCTCGGAGGGGCGCAAGTACCGTGTACTGCGCGTCATCGATGACTTAGGCCGGGAGTGGATCGACACCTTGCCATCAGGGCAGCGCGTGCGGCAAAAACCCTGAACAGAGTGACCTGATAAACGCGGCCTCTGCGGGCGGCAACTCATCGGCTCCCACCGCCTGTGGCGGTGGGAGATCGTGACTGACGAGGGCCTTACTTCGGCACCAGAACCGAATTCACCACATGGATCACACCGTTGGACTGATCCACATCAGCCACGGTCACCATGCTGGCGTTGCCGCTTTCGTCAAAGATGTAGACATTCTCGCCCATGACTTTGGCCGACAACGCATCACCGGACACAGCATTGAAGTGGTAGAAACCGTCGCTGCTCGATTTTGCAGCCGCAATGATATCTGCCGACGACCAGTCTCCGGCCACCACGTGAGCCGTCAGAACCTTTTGCAGCATCGCCTTGTTCTCGGGCTTCAGGAGTGTTTCCACCGTCCCTTCGGGAAGTGCGGCAAACGCGTCATTGACGGGCGCGAACACGGTGAACGGGCCTTCGCCTTGCAGGGTTTCCACCAGATCGGCGGCTTTCACCGCGGCAACCAGCGTTGTGTGGATCGGGGAGTTGACGGCGTTCTCGATGATATTGCGCTCTTCCAGCATCGGAGCCCCGCCCACGGATGGGTTCATCGCGAAAGCCGCGGTGGCAAGCGCGAGGGCGGCGGTCGATGTGGCAACGAGTGTCTTGAATGTCATGGTCTTTCTCCTCTGTCAGGCGAGGCCGGGTGGCCTTGCGATGGAGAAGACACGGGGCGTGTGAGAAAGAAGTTTCACCAAAATCCAATTTTTTTTGGAGAAACTTGAAACAGGCCGTTGAATCAAAGGCTTGTCACGGGGCCTACCGCCAGAACATCGCCGGTCGGCGCACCTGTTGGTGAGCCCCCCGAGGGCTCATCGCTGATCGCCAGAACACCATTGGTCAGTTGTTGCGCCACGTCGGGTGAGAGTGTGAAACGCGTTTCGGCGTCATCAGGGAGCACCCCAAGAGACATCGGCGCATCGGAGCCCTCGGCAATCAACCAGAGCTCCAACACGCGGCCGGGGCGCGCATCGCCCGTTTCGCGCACCAGCTCAAGCGCTTTCGTTTCAGCGATGAACTGTGCCGCAACCACAAGCGTGCCGTCTTCCGCCGCGACGCTGGCGGTTAAGGTCGGCTCATAGGCCGTCTCCTGCAGCAGCGAAGGCATCAGCACGACAAAACCGACGATTATCGCGGCAGCAATGCTTCCGGCCAGCCAGGTCCAGAGCGGTCGTTTTCGCCTGATCGTTTCCGGGAAAAGTGTTGCCTGGAGCCTGTCCTTCACCATGGGGGGCGGCGGCACGGGCGAGATCCCATCGGCGAGGTCTACGAGAGACTCGTCCCATTCGCGCACGCGGTCCCGCAACGCCGCCTCTGCAACCAGCCGTGCCTCGAACGCCGCACGCTCGTCATCCTCCAGAAGACTCAGGACGTACTCACCGGCCAGGGCCGTGTCGTCGTTATGATCCTCTTCTTGGCTCATCGGCTCAGGCAGTCCTTCAGGGTCAGCAGGCTGCGACGCAGCCAGGTTCGCATCGTGTTCAGCGGCACATCGTAACGCGCCGCTAGGTCTTTGTAGCTGTCGCCGTCCAGATACGCCCGGCGCACCGCGTCCGATCTGTCTGCATCCAGTTCATTCAGGCAGTTGTTCAGCCTTTGTCGCTCTGATGAAGCAATGGCATCTGCCTCCGGTGTCGGCGCCCCATCCGACAGATCATGCACATCCGCGATGTCCACATTCACGGCCTTTTTCGACCGCAACCGATCAATGGCCGTATTCCGCGTCAGCGTGATCAGCCAGGTCATCGGACTGTATCCGTTGGCTTTGTATTGGTCGGCTTTGTGCCAAACCTTCACAAAAACCTCCTGGAGCGTGTCTTCGGCTTCTGCCCTGTCATTCAAGACACGAAGGCACACGCCAAAAAGTTTCGCAGAGGTCGCGTCATAGAGCAAAGAAAACGCCTCGCGGTCGCCAAGGCTCACACGCATGATCGCGTTCTCGATGTCATTCCCGTCCGTCAAAAGGCTGTGCTTCCTGTCGCCTGGCTGAGGCGACCATGCATCAACAATTCAGATTATGCCAGTTGTAATCCCGACGGAAACCTGGCGGCAAAGGACGATGATAGGGCAGCACCGATCCACACAGAGACGGCTGCCCGTTGGGCGTGCCGACGAGGATCGTCTGATGACCGACATGATCGAGCTGCCCCGGCAGTATGGTCGATACGAGTATCGTCGGATTGCCGCCCTGCTAAGGGGTGCAGGATGGTTTGTGAACGACAAGCGTGTCGAGCGTCTGTGGCGGGCTCAAACTGCCCGTTAAAGAACCTAAAAAGGGAAGTCTGTGGCTCAACGATGGCTCGTGTGTCCGGCTGAGGCCAGAATATCGCAGTCAGGTATGGTCGTATAAGTTTGTGCACCACAGGACGGATGACGGAAAGCCATATACGTTCAGGTGGCTCAAGAAGAGCGTGAGCGCGCTTCAAGCGTCTCGCTGCCAAGAAGGCAGACGCTGTAACGGGGGGAGAACAGCCGCTTTCGGCAGCAGTAAAGCCCTACCTCACTGATATATATGGGCTTCATTTATGGTTATGGCGGAGACGAAGGGATTCGAACCCTCGAGACGGTTTCCCGCCTACTCCCTTAGCAGGGGAGCGCCTTCGACCACTCGGCCACGTCTCCGCTGACCCGTATATGTGCCACCGTCAGGAGAGACAAGGCGTTTTTTGGAATTTCTGTGACGAACATCATCCCCGGAAATACGGAATGATTTACGAGGGCTTTGCGACCGCTTACACAGTGCGGCCTCGCTGATTGACCATACCGCTCGCCGCCTGCTCGGGGCTGTTTCCTGGCCCGAAACCGAAGGCCCCCGGCAACAGGTTGGCCACCCTCACCCAGACCCTCAAACCTGGGCCGCGGAAAGAGCAGAGTGACCCTATCCGCATTTGTGTGCCCCGATTTGCAGAGACGATCACGGGCTGACATCGGATCACGTGATCTTGCCCCCAACAGCCCGCGACGCTCCAGGCACCGATCAGGCTGCAATCAGGGCAGCAGTGACAGGCGCTTCAGGAACAAGGCCTTTACCGCATCGGCATCGACTTCCATCGCCACATGGGTTTCGCCCCGGGCATCATCCGCCAGCTGCGTCTTGCCAGAGGTGTCTTCCTCGACCGAAACCCCAAGCTTGACAGCGCGGGTTTTGAACAGATCCGCATGCGTGCAGGCGATCACTGCCGCAGGGTCATGCAGGGAACAGCCGTTGAGGTTTGCAACCTCCTGATAGAACTTGATGTAAAAGACACTCATATCCTTGAGCATGCCTCCCAGTTCCGGCGAGCGTTCCTTGATGGCGTCGAAATCCTCGGGGGTGCAAAGGATCTTGAGCGTCACATCCAGCCCAACCATCACCACCTTGCCCGCAGCGGCGGCAAAAACCACCTCGGCAGCGTGGGGGTCATGGTAGATATTGGCCTCGGCGTGGGGCGTGATATTGCCGCCTGCCTCAAGCGAGCCGCCCATGATGACGATGCGTTTGCAGTTTTTCACAAACTCCGGGTCACGCTGAACGGCAAGGGCGATATTGGTCAGCGGGCCCACCGGGCACACCACCAGCTCGCCTTTGTGCTCGCGCGCCATGCGGATCAGGAAATCGGCGGCCTCTTCAGAAACCGCCTGCCCCTTGGGATCGGCGGCGGGGATATCCCCAAATCCCTCGTCGCCATGAACATGGGCCGACGGTTCAAACGGCGGCAATACCAGCGGCTTTTCCGCGCCATGCGCGACGGGCAGCTCCAGATCGGCGGCTTCCAGCAGGCGCAGCGCGTTGCGGGTGGCCATCTTGGTGGTCACATTGCCAAAGATGGTTGTCAGGCCCAGAAGCTCGATATCCGGGGCGGCGGCAGCGTAGAAGATCGCCATTGCATCGTCGATGCCGGGATCCGTGTCGATGATGAGTTTCGTTGTCATTTTTTATACCTACGACTGATTAATCGAGCGGGTGTAGCACTTCTGTTAGCGGCAACTCAAGCCTGTCAGCGTTTCGAATATCCGACAACTGTATCAGAAAAATGCCCGCCTTCTTGGGAAGACGGGCATCGGGACTTCAACGTCAAACGCGCGGGGTCAGGTGTTGAACAGGAAGTGCATCACATCGCCATCCTTGACGATATAGCTCTTGCCTTCGGCCCGCATCTTGCCGGCGTCCTTTGCACCGTTTTCGCCACCACAAGCAACAAAATCGTCATAGGCGATGGTCTCTGCGCGGATGAACCCTTTTTCGAAATCGCCATGGATCACGCCTGCAGCCTGCGGCGCTGCGGTGCCAGAACGGATGGTCCAAGCGCGCGCCTCCTTGGGGCCGACGGTGAAATAGGTCTCAAGATGCAACAGCTCGTAGCCTGCGCGGATCAGACGGTCGAGCCCGGCCTCTGCCAGACCCATCTCATCGAGGAACATCTGCGCCTCTTCTGCCTCCAGCTGGCTGATTTCTTCCTCGATTTGCGCCGAAATGATCACATGCGCGTTACCTTGAGCCGCTGCCATCTCGGCAACTTTGGCGGAATGCGCGTTGCCTTCGACGCTCTCGCTTTCGCCGACGTTGCAGACGTAGAGCACCGGTTTGGTGGTCAGAAGCTGCAGCATGGCCCAGGCTTTCTGATCCTCGGCATCAACCTCGACCAGACGGGCGGGTTTGCCGTCTTCGAGCATCGCCTGAGCCTCTGCCAGCAGACGGTCCTGCTGCTGTGCTTCCTTGTCGTTGCCCTTGAGTTTACGCACGAGGTTGGCGCGGCGTTTTTCGATGCTCTCGAGATCCGCCAGCATCAGCTCGGTTTCGATGGTGTCCGCGTCCGCAACCGGGTCCACACGACCGTCCACATGGGTGACGTCACCATCCTCAAAACACCGCAAAACATGGGCGATCGCGTCCACTTCGCGAATATTGGCGAGGAACTGATTGCCCAGGCCTTCGCCCTTGGATGCGCCTTTCACAAGGCCCGCAATATCCACAAACGTCATGCGCGTGGGGATGATCTGCTTGGACTGCGCAATCGCCGCCAGTTTCTCAAGGCGCGCGTCGGGAACCCCCACCTCGCCCACGTTCGGCTCGATCGTGCAGAACGGAAAGTTGGCCGCCTGCGCCGAGGCGGTTTTGGTCAGCGCGTTGAACAGGGTCGACTTGCCCACATTCGGCAGACCCACGATTCCCATTTTAAAGCCCATACCGGCCTCCTGATGCCATTTGGGAGCCAGCACTTAGGCTCTCACGGGCCTTTTCGCAAGCGCACAGCGTGTGTGACAGGCTGAAGCAGAGCATTGACACAAACCATACATATTCATTTATCCTAATTTTATGCCTTACAGCGCCGGATGTCCCGGCGCAGGCGGTTCACAAGTAGCGAGGTCCGTATGCGTAACACGATCTCCGTTTTGACATTTGTTTCCATGCTGTTGCTTCCCTCCACACTCCGGGCGCAAGAACTGACGTTTGGATTGGGGTATGCCGACTTTCATGAAGACCAAGCCGACAGCGGCCCCTATTTCTCCGCCGAATATCTGGGCCCCCGCGATTGGCAGATCCTGGGCTTTGACGCCGGGCTTGGGCTGGCCGGCCAGATCCATGAGACCGGCGACGCCTTTCTGGGCGGAGGCCTCCAGGCGCATCGCCCGATTGGACAGGGCTGGTTCATAGAGGCCAGCATCATGCCCGGCGTGTTTTTCGAAAGCTCGGCGCGCAACGATCTGGGCTCGACCTTCGAAATCCGCTCCCTGCTGGGCATCGGGCGCGATCTGCGTGGTGGCCGGCGCGTGTCGCTGGCGCTGACGCATATCTCCAACGCCTCGGTGGGCGACGTGAACCCGGGGCTGAATACCATCGCCTTGCGCCTGCACATGCCCCTTGGCCGCACACCACCCGGCTAAAGCGGCGCCGCTCAGCGATCATGACTGTCGTGCGGGATTGATTTTACCGACAAGTTTCGGCACATCAGGCAGGCAACAGAGATCTATAAAGGCCTGCCCATGACCCGCCCCACAACACGCATCGATGCCAAGTTTGCTGAACTCTCTGCCGCGGGCAAGAAGGCCTTCGTGACCTATGTGATGGCAGGCGACCCCGATTATGATACCTCGCTCGAAGTGGTCAAAGGCCTGCCAGCAGCGGGCGTTGACGTGATCGAACTCGGCCTGCCCTTCACCGATCCCATGGCGGACGGCCCCACCATTCAGCTTGCAGGCCAGCGCGCCCTGGAAGCCGGCATGACGCTGGAGCGCACACTGCAGCTCGCTCGGGATTTCCGCAAAGAAGACACCACCACCCCCATCGTTTTGATGGGCTATTACAACCCGATCTATTCGCGCGGCGTCGACACATTCCTGAGCGACGCCAAGGAGGCAGGCATCGACGGGCTGATCGTGGTTGATCTGCCGCCGGAAGAAGACAGCGAACTCTGCCTGCCTGCACAGGCTGCGGGTCTGAACTTCATTCGTCTTGCCACCCCCACCACCGATGACGCGCGCCTGCCGCGGGTGCTGCAGAACACATCGGGGTTTGTCTATTACGTCTCGATCACCGGCATCACCGGTGCCGCCGAGGCAGAAGCCGCCGATGTTGGCCCCGAGGTTGCCCGTATCAAAGCCGCCACCGATCTGCCGATCATCGTGGGGTTCGGCATCAAGACCCCGGAACGTGCTCAGACCATCGCCTCGGTGTCCGACGGTGCTGTTGTCGGCAGCGCGATTGTTGCCGAAATCGGCGCGGGCAAATCCCCGGCCGAGGTGCTGGCATTTGTGAAATCGCTGGCGGATGGCGCGCACGCCGGCTGACCGTCAGGACAATGCCTTTGCCATGACCTGCAACAGCCGGCGCTTGCGCAGTGGCTTGGCGACATGATCGGTCATGCCCTGATCCAGGTAGCTGTTCACCTGGTGCAGCAGGGCGTTCGCCGACACCGCGATCACGGGAACCGGGTCCCGATTTTCCCGCTGTTCGCGTGCCCGAATACGGGCCGTCGCCGTCAGCCCGTCGAGCACCGGCATGTTCACATCCATAAGCACCAGATCGGGCCGGATCTGGAAACAGGCCTCCACCGCCTCCTCGCCGTTCTGCACCCAAACCAGCTCCAGGTCGAAGTCCTTCAACATGTGGTGCAGGACCATGCGGTTGGTGCGATTGTCCTCCGCCACCAGGACGCGCCAGCGGCGGGCTGACAGCACCGCATTGTCGATCTTGGTATCGACCTCAAGGTCTTCGGGCAGGGGCTCGGCGCGCGTCACACGAAAGCTGGCGCGAAATTCACTGCCCTCCCCTTCCACGCTGCGGCAGGTCAGGTCTCCGCCCATGCGCTGGCAGATCTGCCGGGCAATCGCGAGACCCAGCCCCGTGCCCCCGTGATTGCGGTGCACGCTGGCATCCGCCTGCATGTAGGGTTCGAACAGGCAGTCAAGCTGTTGCGGGGTCAACCCGATGCCAGAGTCGCGCACGGTGACGGACAGCATCATCGTGCCGCCGCGCTCCGGCTCCAGATCCGCGATCACGGCAACGGAACCGCGCTCCGTGAACTTGATCGCATTGGAGAGCAGATTGCTCAGGACCTGCTGAAACCGGGTCGGATCGATATTGACCCAGACCTCACCGCGCGCCAACCGGCCGCTGCACATCCTGCTGAAGTTCAGTCCCTTGGCGCTGACACGGGCCTCGAACTGGCGGTACACGGCCTTGACCAAAGCCACGGCATCGGTTGGCAGGCGCTCCAGTTCCAGCTTGCCTTCCTCGATCTTCGACAGATCCAGAATATCGTCGACAATGCTCAAGAGCAGCCGACCGCTGTCGTGAAGCACGCCCAGGATCTGGGCTTGCTCCTCCCTCAGCGGCGTATCCGACAGGGCCGAGGCCATCCCGAGCACCCCGTTCAGTGGCGTGCGAATTTCGTGGCTCATCGTGGCCAGAAACTGGGTTTTTGCCGCATTCTCCGCCTCGGCAGCGGCGCGATCCCGCGCCAGGTCCTCCGTGCGTTCCTTGACCATTCGGTCCACTTGCCGCGCCAGCGACACCAGCGATCTGTTGGCCTGTCGCAGCGATTGACCGGTCTTGTCCAGTTTGGACTGCAGATCCTCCCGCAGCAGCCGCTCGCGCTGCAGCTCGGCCAGCAGCTCCTGATACGAAGGGTCATCAGAAGACCGTTCCGGCACAAGGGGATCATCGGGATGCAGCGTCATGACAACCTCTGGCGCTGCATCCGGACCCAGGTTCGTGGCGTGCGTCCGGTGTCTGGGGCTGCGTCGGCGACTCCGGAGGCAGGGGCGCCAAGGCCCCTGGGAATCTCTTCAGATACGAACACAACACTCATGTTGCTCCACCCTCCAGTGAAAACCGACAGCTGACGCGGCCGGTGCCCGCCCGGGCAAAATCCCGATCTGGCGTGCATCTGGTCCAAAATCAATAAACCACCCCGAACGGTCCCCGTTCGGAATTTAGGAATTCAGGGCTGCGCGATGGTCAGCAGATGAAACTTCGGCTGTTCTCCGGAAGTTTCCCACCCGGACCCGCGCTGTCACATCGCGATTCTGGGAGGTGTTCACCGATAAAGTTGCACAAAACCGTAAATGCAAGATTACGATTACCTCGCTTGCCATGGCCAGATACGATTGGTAAGAAAACATTACCAACTGCGCGGTCGAGGAGATCTTCATGCCTGTCATCACCAATATCGGCGACCTGAAACGGATCTACGCCCGCCGCGTGCCCAAGATGTTCTACGACTACACCGAGAGCGGCTCCTGGACCGAGCAGACCTTCCGCGAGAACACGACGGATTTTGACAAGATACGCTTGCGGCAGAGGGTTGCGGTGGACATGGCGGGCCGGTCGACGGCCAGCCAGATGATCGGGCAGGATGTCAGCATGCCGGTGGCCCTGGCTCCGGTCGGGCTCACCGGCATGCAGTGCGCCGATGGCGAAATAAAGGCCGCGCGCGCCGCCGAAGCCTTTGGCGTGCCCTTTACGCTGTCGACCATGTCGATCAACTCGATCGAAGACGTCGCCGAAGCAACCACCAAACCCTTCTGGTTTCAGCTATATACCATGCGGGACGAGGACTACGTGCGGCGCCTGATCGAACGCGCCAAGGCCGCCCGTTGTTCGGCTCTGGTGATCACGCTCGACCTGCAGATCCTCGGCCAGCGCCACAAGGACCTGAAAAACGGTCTTTCCGCGCCGCCAAAGCTGACGCCAAGAACGATCGCCAACCTGATGACCAAATGGTCGTGGGGCCTTGAGATGCTGGGGGCAAAACGGCGCCATTTCGGCAATATCGTCGGCCACGTCGAGGGCATCTCCGATGCGTCCTCCCTGGGCGCCTGGACCGCCGAGCAATTCGATCCCTCGCTGGATTGGGGCAAAATCGAAAAGCTCAAGGACATGTGGGGCGGCAAGGTGATCCTGAAGGGCATCCTGGACGAAGAGGATGCCAGGATGGCGGCCAAGGTAGGGGCCGATGCCATTACCGTCTCCAACCATGGCGGCCGCCAGTTGGACGGGGCGCTGTCCTCCATCCGGATGCTGCCGCGGATCATGGACGCGGTCGGCGATCAGGTCGAAGTGCATCTGGATAGCGGCATCCGGTCCGGTCAGGATGTGCTCAAGGCACTCGCCCTCGGCGCCAGCGGCACCATGATCGGCCGTGCTTTTGTCTATGGTCTCGGTGCCATGGGCCAGCAGGGCGTGACACGGGCGCTTGAGGTGATCCACAAGGAGCTCGACACATCGATGGCGCTCTGCGGCGAGAAGGCCGTGACCAACCTGGGCCGTCACAACCTGCTGGTGCCGGAGGATTTCACCGGCCGCTGGGCGTGACGGCGGGACCTGGCGGTTTGGGCCGCGGTGCGCCGCTGTTCAGGCGATGACACCACTCCGCCGGGCCGAGGCCCGCAGCGCCGGCACCAGAATGACGGTGATGCACAGGAGCATGCCCCCCATGGTCGCCAGCGCCAGACGCAGCCCAAAGGCTTCTGCCATGAAGCCGATCACCGGCGGACCCACAAAAAAGCCGCAGTAGCCGATCATCACCATGCGCGAAATCGCCGCGCTGCGCAGTTGCGCGGATATGGTCTTGCCGACCCAGGCAAGCGCCGTGGGCCCGATCGTCGATACACCCAATCCCAGGATTGCAAACCCCGCATAGGCCAGCCCCTGTACCGGAGCAAAGGCCGCCAGGATCAGCCCGGTGGCGGCCAGTGCTGCGGCGATCTGCATCAACGTGCCTTCGGCCACCCGGCGCAACACTTCCTGACCGGACAATCGCCCGATCCCCATCGTCAGCCCGAGCACAGCCGGCCCCAAAGCACCTTCTGCGGCGCTGGCCCCAAAGGCCCGCTCCAGATGCAGGGCGGACCAATTTTCGGTGGCCTGCTCGGCGGTAAAGGAGATCAACACGATCAACCCCGCCAGGGTCACCATGACCCAGGGCAGGACAACCGGCGCAAGGCTCTGATCGGTCGCCTCCGTCGGCTCCGGCTCCACAACGTCCCGCATGCCAAACGCCAGAATGACCGTGACCGCCAACACCCCGGCAAAACACCAGACCGGGGCGACGCCGGCCTCCCGCACCAGCCCCGCAACCAGGGCCGCCAGCGCATAGGCGAGCGAAAACAGCCCGTGGTTGAGGTTCATCAGCGATCGCCCCGTGCGCGCCTCATGGCCGCTCAGCCGGGCATTCATCACCACATCCAGCAGGCCTGCCGCGCTGGAGGCGACAAAGATCGCAGCGGCAAATGCGGCCCAGCTGGTGGCGAGGCCGGGCAGCAGGAATCCTGCCGCCAACATCAGAGCACAGACCGTCATTGCCGAGGCCCCCAGCAGGCGGTCGATCCGCGGCGCGACCCACATGGCCCCCACCGCCCCTGCAGCACCAACCAGCAGCGCCAGTCCAAAATCCGCATCGCCCAACCCGGCCTGCGCCTTCAGCTGCGGCGCGTAGGCCGCGAAGGTACCGACACAGAACCCCATCACCGCAAAGGCCCGCCCATGCACCGCGCTGGTGCGCATATCCGTCATGAATTCCATAGCCGCGAGAATGCACAGTGCGCGTTGGGTCACAATCGCCAAATTGTACCGTTACACGCTGGCGCCGCGCAGCGCGGCGCGCTATCCCGTTGCCATGCTGATCTTCACGCCGCAGGCCCTTGCTTTTGTTGCCGTGCCAAAGACCGGGACAACCGCCATCGAACAGGCGTTGCGGCCCCATGCCGATATTGTTTTCCGCAAATCCCGCAAGCATACCTCGGCGCGGCGCCTGCACCGGCGCATCCGCCCCTTCGTCCGCGACACCTTCGGGGCCAAACTGCGGTGCTTTGCCGTGCTGCGCGACCCGGAAGACCAGATCCGCAGCTGGTACAAGTATCGCAGTCGTGACGACATCAAGGACAAACCGGAATACGCTGGCCATCTGAGCTTTGACGCCTTTGTCGAAGCCCTCCTGTCCGAAGACCCGCCCCCCTGCGCGCGCATCGGCAGCCAGTATCGCTTGCTGTCCGGCCGGGGCGGCCGCATTCTGGTCGATCACCTGTTCGCCTACGAACAGCTGGACCTGCTCGAGACCTTTCTCAGCCAGCGCTTCGAAGAGAGAATCACCTTTGCGCCGCGCAACGTGTCACCCGCTGTCCCCGCCGAGCTGTCGCCGCGGAACCGCGATCGTCTGCGGGCCGCCCGCGCGGCAGAGTTCGATCTGCACGCCAGACTGCGCGATGCAGGTGGAAAACTCGCCCCGCGCGGATGATTGTCACAGTTTAGGTCTTTCCAAACAGCATGTTTCCGTCTACCAGAACGGCTTCACGCGGGGTGACAGCCTTGGAGGCACCCCCGATTGCTTATGGAGATATAAAATGGCGAATGAGATTCCTGATCTCGTATGCCAGGAACGTGCGGGGACGGGCAAGGGCGCCGCTCGCGCAGCCCGCCGCGAAGGCATGGTTCCTGGTGTTGTATTTGGTGGCGACGTTGACCCGCTGTCCATCCAGATCCCCTTCAACGAACTGCTGAAGAAACTGAAGGCCGGCCGCTTCAAGTCGACCCTGTTCAACCTTAAGGTTGAAGGCCACGATGACGTGCGCGTCATCTGCCGCGACGTTCAGCGTGACGTTGTAAAGGACCTGCCGACCCACTTCGACCTGATGCGCCTGCGTCGCACCTCGAAGATCAACCTGTTCATTCCGGTTGAGTTCATCAACGAGGAAGAATGCGTTGGCCTCAAGCGCGGCGGCGTTCTGACCGTGGTGCGCGCCGAAGTCGAACTGGTGGTGACCGCTGGTGACATCCCGGAAAAGCTGACCGTCGACCTCGCCGGCAAAGCCATTGGCGATGTGATTCACATCTCCGAAGTACAGCTGCCCGCAGGCACCAAACCGACGATCGACCGGGATTTCGTGATTGCGAACATCTCCGCGCCCTCCGGCCTCAAGTCCGCGGATGACGAAGCCGAAGGTGAAGGCGAAGAGGCGGAAGCCGCAGCAGCAGCCGAAGAATAATCCCTCTCCCGAACGCGGGAAGGCGACCTTTGAAACGGGCTCCTCAGGAGCCCGTTTTTTTATTGCCTTTTTTATTGCCCGGCCTGCCGCACAAGAGCCTGCGCGCCGGTCAGGGCCCTTCATAAGAGGCGAGCGTGCCGCCATTGATCAAGTGATTGAGCAACTGCTCACGCGCATAGCGGTCCCGCTGCTTGATGGCGATCGCCTCCTGCGCGGTCAGTTCGCGCCGCTCGAACCCTTGCTCCGCCAGGCAGTCATCCACTGCGTTTATCGCCCCCTGACGCCGAGAGTTCTCCGCGCCGCTGGCGGCTGCGATCGTCCCCGGCAGAACGCCGAGGAAAATGATGCCCGCGATATAGCTGGACGTGACCGCGGCCTGACCGGCCCTTGGTCCCCGCGGCGCACAGAACGCCAGGGATTCGCGTGCCTCAAAAACGGTACTGCCGGATTTGGTCGGCACCGACGGCCCGGGCTCGACCGCGCATCCCGACAGCATCACGGCAGCCGCCAGAATGCCCACCATGCGCGGAACCAACGCGCCCTTGCGAAATCCACCACGTGACGGCGTGTTCTGTGCCTGAACGTTGTTGTTCATGTCCCAAATATCCTTCATCTCAATCCCCGAACCTGATCGTTCCGGACCACTCCAATCCAATGCTCTGAACTCGCAACGGAACCGGGCCGATTTATGGCACTGGCATCACAAAACCGCGGCAGCGGTCACGGACTGGATCTTCGGGCCAAAACCGGGCATGACTGCCCGCATCAGTCACCAGGAGAGCAGGTTATGAAACTCCTCGTCGGCCTCGGAAACCCGGGCGCAAAATATGCGGGAAATCGGCACAATATCGGCTTCATGGCCCTGGATCAGATTGCGACGGATCATGGGTTCTCTCCCTGGAAGTCAAAGTTTCAGGGGCAGATGTGCGACGGCACCCTCGGCACGGAAAAGGTGGTCCTCCTCAAGCCCCAGACCTTCATGAATAATTCCGGACAGTCGGTGGGAGAGGCGCTGCGCTTTTTCAAGCTGACACCTGCGGATGTGGTGGTGTTCCACGATGAACTGGACCTTGCGCCTGGCAAATGCCGCGTCAAGTACGGCGGCGGTCATGCGGGGCATAATGGGCTCAGGTCGATCCATGCCCACATCGGCGCAGACTACGGGCGCGTCCGCCTCGGCGTCGGGCACCCCGGTCACAAGGACGCGGTTGCAGGGTATGTGCTGCGTGATTTCCCCAAGGCGGATCAGACCTGGCTCGACGATCTCCTGCGGGGCCTGTCCGACGGCGCCGCGGATCTGGCCCGGGGCGACAGCGGTCGGTTCATGAATGCCGTGGCCCTCAGAGTGGCTCCCGGTCGCGGCGCCAGCGGGTCCAACACGGGCAAGACAAACCAACAGTCGCGCACGGGGGCGGAACAAGGCCGCGCCAAACCCGCAACCGAGGACGCCCCCGCCCCCTCTTCTGCGGAGAACCGGACCCCGATGCAGAAACTTCTCGACAAGTTCAAATAACCACGTCGTTCGACACAGCAATGCCCGCCCGCGCCGACCTGCGATCACGCCGTTCGGGCTGCGACGCGTCCACGCGTCCGGGCAAACCGCACCTCCAGATATGACGGAACGTCGCGCGGCGGAACTCGCCATTGCGTGAAAACGCAGAGCAGCGCACTAACATAGAGTGTGAGAGCGCGCGTGCGCGCGCCCGCGCGATTGGCACGACGGAGAGACGGACATGATGGACAAAGACCCTGCGATAAATGTCTTGGGAGGCCCCTTGCGCCCCTGCGCAGAGGATCCGGTCACGGGGTTCTTCCGCGATGGGCACTGCAACACCTGCGTCGAAGATCACGGCAGCCATACGGTCTGCGCGGTGATGACGTCAGAGTTCCTCGCCTACTCGAAATATGTTGGCAATGATCTATCGACCGCGCTGCCCGCGTTTCACTTCCCGGGATTGAAACCGGGGGACCGGTGGTGCCTGTGCGCGTCCCGTTTCATGCAAGCGGCAGAAGAAGGCTGCGCACCGGCCGTGCACCTGGAAGCAACCCACAGGCGCGCATTGGAGATCATCCCGCTCCCGGTCCTGCGCGCCCATGCCGTCACCTCCCCGACCTGATCGCGCGGCGGGGCAACGCCGTCTCGGGCACCCACCCCGCCCTCTGCGCACGAATGTCCCAGTTGCGACGGGTCAGTCGCTTGATTGCGAAGGCGGGTCAGATTACTGAATGTGTCGGCCAGCCGGATCCGCAGCCTCCTTGCCAGCCTCACTCAGCGAACACAGACAGGACTGGAAAATCCCATGGGCTTCATTGCCATGAACCGTTTCAAAATTCGTCCCGGCCGGGAAACCGACTTCGAAACCATCTGGAAGGAACGTGAAAGCCGCCTCTCGGAGATGCAGGGCTTTCGCGAATTTCGCCTTCTGAAGGGCCCCCAACACGAGGATCACACGCTCTATTCCAGCCATGTGATCTGGGACAGCCGGGCGGATTTCGAGGCCTGGACCAAATCAGACCAGTTTCGCGCCGCTCACCGCAATGCCGGGAAACGCGAGGGCGAAAGCCCGATACTCGGCGCGCCTCAATTCGAAGGGTTTGAGACCGTCCTCCACGACGCTTCGTAGCGCCCCCCCCCTGTCTCGCCCTCCTCGGCGAGACAGGCCCCGGCTTGCCCGTCGGCGCTCAGGCGCCGCCCTCTGCCTTTAGATCGCCGGAGGGGTCACGTCCCTGCCGCGCCTCTTGTGCCAGCCAGTCCGCGTCGCGATCCGCTTCCTCCCCGCGCAGGCCAAAACGTTCAACCGATGTCGTCAATTCGGCCGAGAGCGTGTTGATCGCATTGGCTTCTTTGGCAAGGTCGGTGGATTGCTGCATGCTCTGACGTGCGTCCGCCTGTAGGTCCCCGGCGGTTTTCGCGTTCTCCGACAGTCTTTCTTCGTTGCGCGTCGCGTTGCTGCGCACGGTTTCAGCCCGTTGCTGCACATCCTGAATGGATTGCGTCACCGTTTGCGCACTGTTTGATGCGCTTGTCATGCGCTCGGACACGCGGCCTGCCGCGCGGCGCTGGCTTTCGACCTCGGCCGTGATCCCTTCGACCGAGGCGTGAATGGACTGCATCAGCTCCGTGATGCCGCCAATCACGCTCGACGCATCATCCGACTGGCTGCGCATATGCGAGATCCGCTGGCGGATCTCCTCCGCCGCCTTGTCGGTTTCCGCAGCCAGGCTGCGCACCTGGCCGGCAACGATCGCAAACCCCTTGCCCGCATCGCCTGCGCGCGCCGCCTCAACCGCGGCATTGATGGCCAGCATATTTGTCTGCATGGTGATCTTCTGGATCAGCCCGACCACGGCCTCGATCTCCTCAGAGGCTTTGGAGAGCGCCTGCATTGTCTCGACCGCCTCTCCCGACAGAACGTTGGCTTCCTTGGTGACACCGCTGGTTGCGCTGGCGTTTCCGGAAATCTGGCTGATCGAGTTCATCATCTCAGCGATCGCTTCGGAGACTGCCGTCACCTCTTCTGACATGCCCCCCGCGCTGCTGGCGATCCGGGTCATCTCTGCCAGGATCTGCTCGGCAATTTCGCGGTTGTTTCGCGCCTGCCCCGCGACCTCGGTCGAGCTGTTGCTGACCACTCCCGTCAGCGCACCGGTTCTCTCTGCGCCCTCCCGGAAGGCCCCCGAGAGGGTTTCCAGCCCCGACGACGACCGTTTCATCCGCCGCGCGTTTTCATGAATATCACACACCAGATCGTGCACTTGATCGATGAACGGATTGAACAGCGCCGCCAGCTCCGCGGCCTCGTCGCCAGTGCTCTCATCCAAACGCCGCGTAAGATCGACCCCGTTTTCCGTCATCGCCTCGATCTGTTTCTGAAGCCCCCCGGTCCCCAGCGTTGCCCCGTGTTCGGTACTGTTGAGACCGATCATCTCATCCTCACGCGGCACGCGGATGCCCACCGCCATGTCGATTGCCTTGAAGAACACCCAGCTCAGACCAAACGCCCAGGCAAAGACCTGGCACGACCCCCTCCATCTGCACCAGCACCTGCGCGCCGACACTGTCAGCAGCGAGCTTTCCCGGCAGCGCAAAGAGTGGGAAGACAACAGTGCCGAATGCGCCGCAGACACCATGTACCGAAACAGCCCCGACCACATCGTCCAGCTTCAGCCTGTTTTCCATGACCCATTCGGACACAACCACCAGCAAACCGGCGCTGGCACCGATGACGGCGGCGCCCTGCACCGAAACCGCATCACAGCCTGCGGTGATCGCGACCAGCCCGGCGAGACTGCCGTTGATGGGGCGATGCGGAATGTTCACGGGATCGATGACCCGCCCGGTCAAGATCCCCATCACGCCACCGAAACACGCGGCCAGCAGGGTATTCAGCACGATATGCGCCAGATCGGGGCTCGCCGCCGTGGTTGAGCCGCCGTTGAAGCCGATCCAGCCCACCCAGAGAATGATCGCCCCCGCAGTTGCCAGCACATAGCTGTGCCCGTGCAAAACATTCGGACTTCCGTCCGCATTGAATTTGCCTATACGCGCGCCCAACACCACGATGCCTGCAAGCGCAACCCAAGCACCAACCGAATGCACCACGGTCGAGCCTGCAAAATCGATGAACCCCCGGTCCGCGAGATAAGCCGCGTTGTCCCCGTTGAGCAGGTTTCCCCACGCCCAATGGCCGCTCACCGGATAGATCAGCAACCCGATGAACAGGGCCGCCGCAACATAGACACCGTAGCGCATCCGCTCTGCCACCGCGCCGGACATGATTGTCGCAGCGGTGCCCGCAAAGACCGCCTGGAACACAAAAAACGTGTATTGCCAGTCATCTGCCTGCTCAAAGGCAAAGGTATCTGTTCCGAACCAGCCGCCATAAGAGGCGCCAAACATCAACCCGAAGCCGAGCACATAGAAGGCACTGACCGACATCAGGAAATCGGTGATGTTCTTCTGCGCAACGTTGATGCTGTTCTTGGACCGCGCCATGCCCGCTTCGACCAGAAGAAAGCCCAGCTGCATCAGCAAGACCAGAGCCGCGGCGATGAGTGTCCACATGTGGTCCGCAGCAAGCTGAAGCTGCTGCACGGCGTGTAAGGCGTCTTCCTGCATCGTAAACCCGAAAATCGTTACCAGAAACAGGTCTCAGGATTACTCAAACTCTTATAAAAAGGTGTTAAGTCCGGATCCGGCCCTGACCTGAATGGCCCCGGGTCTGCTAATCCGCAGCAGAAAAAGAACGAAAAAGGCGCGGCCCTGCGGCCACGCCTCTCAATCCGGACAGCACATCAGCTGCCTGATCAGTCCTTCAGGTCGCGCCCCTCTTCGGTGTCCGACATGTCAAAACCGAGGTGACGGGCGACGGTGAAAATGTCCTTGTCGCCCCGCCCGCACATATTCATCACGATGA
The DNA here is from genome assembly GCF_056159345.1 of Epibacterium sp. ABV4_022. Taxonomy (NCBI): domain Bacteria; kingdom Pseudomonadati; phylum Pseudomonadota; class Alphaproteobacteria; order Rhodobacterales; family Roseobacteraceae; genus Epibacterium; species Epibacterium sp. ABV4_022. The sequence continues at coordinate 847,773 of NZ_JBSWVA010000001.1, read as the reverse complement.
TGTGGTCCTTGGGCAGGGTCGGCGCGATCTTTGTCACATGTGCCAGAGCATGGCTCGGCTCCAGGGCCGGGATGATCCCTTCCATTGCGCAGGACAGCTGGAACGCCTCCAGCGCTTCCTTGTCGGTGATGGAGACATATTGCGCCCGGCCTGTTTCATGCAGCCATGCGTGCTCCGGCCCGATGCCCGGATAGTCCAGACCGGCCGAGATCGAGAACCCCTCGAGGATCTGCCCATCATCGTCTTGCAGCAGGTAGGTGCGGTTGCCGTGCAGCACGCCCGGACGGCCGCCGGTGAGAGAGGCGCAATGCTCCATGTTCTCATCCACGCCTTTGCCACCCGCCTCGACGCCGATGATGTTGACCGACTTGTCATCAAGGAAGGGATGGAACAGTCCCATCGCGTTGGAACCGCCACCGATCGCCGCGATCACGGTGTCGGGCAGACGGCCTTCGCCCTCCTGCTCGGCGAGTTGCCAGCGCACCTCCTTGCCGATCACCGACTGGAAATCGCGCACCATCGCCGGGTAGGGATGCGGCCCCGCCACGGTGCCGATGCAATAGAACGTGTCGCGCACATTGGTCACCCAGTCGCGCAGCGCATCGTTCATCGCGTCCTTCAACGTCCCGCGCCCCGAAGTCACCGGGATCACTTCGGCGCCCAGCAGGCGCATGCGGAACACGTTGGGGGCCTGACGACGCACGTCATGCGCGCCCATATAGACGACGCACTTCAGACCGAATTTGGCACAGACCGTAGCGGTCGCAACCCCGTGCTGGCCCGCGCCGGTCTCGGCGATGATCCTGGTCTTGCCCATGCGGCGCGCCAGCAGGATCTGCCCCAGCACGTTGTTGACCTTATGCGCGCCGGTGTGGTTCAGCTCGTCACGCTTCATATAGACTTTGGCACCGCCCAGATGCTCGGTCAGGCGCTCTGCGAAGTAGAGCGGGCTTGGTCGGCCTACATAATTCTTCCACAGATCGTCCATCTCGGCCCAGAAGTCCGGGTCCACCTTGGCCTTTTCATATTCCTCTTCGAGGCTCAGGATCAGCGGCATCAGCGTTTCGCTGACAAAGCGACCGCCGAAGATGCCGAAACGGCCATTTTCGTCCGGCCCGTTCATGAAGCTGTTGATGAGATCATCGGCCATGGGTGGTGTCTCCGTCTTCCGTATGCGCTGGTTCTAAAGCGCATTTAGGGCAAGAGAAACAGGTTTCTCGGTAATTTCCTGACCCCTGTGTCAGAAACCGGGGTTTCGTGAACGGTTTCGCTTCGGGCAGAGCCCGAAGCGACCCGCGCCGCGCGCGCCCTCCGGGCGCGCGCGGCGCCAGGCCCAACGGCACGATGGGCTTCCCAAAGGGAAGCACAAGAGCGGGCGGGAGCCGCCCCCGGCTGCGTCAGTTCTGTTTGGGGCGCAGGTTGAGATCGGTCAGAACGGCTGCGACCGCCTCAAGCGCGGCCCGAACAGGTAGATCATGCCGCGCGTCATGATGGCTCACCAACCATTCCTCATGCGAAAGTTCGGCGATCTCAGGTCCGATCTGCCGCAAAGGCGGAAACCAGGCCGCCACGAACTGTGGCAAGACCACCCGCCCCGCACCGGCGCAGGCCAGATCGACCAGCATGCGCGGGTTGCCAGCGGTGACGGAGACCTCAGCCCCATGATGCGCCCAGATCCAACGTGCGGAGGGTATCATTGCGGCGCGCTCTGGCACTGTCACAAAGCCGCGCACCGTCTCGTCCACTGCATAGCATGCATAGGAAACCCGCCCCGTGCATCGCCCGGCCAACCAGCTCTGATCCGGGCGATGGTTTCGAACGCCGATGTCTGCGCCCCGCCTCGCGATATCCAGCCGCGCATCCGCTTCCAGGAAGGCCGGGCGCCAGTTCGCCTCTGCTTGCCACCACCGCGACAGGTGCCGGGCAAGGTAGGCCGAGGTCCAACTGCCCGCCGTGATGCGCACCTCTGCCGCCAGGGGTGTTGCAACAAGGCGCCGCAAACGCTGCGCCTCGGCCTGAAGACCACGGGTTTCGCCAAGGAGCGCCCGCCCCTGCGTTGTCAGGCGATACCCATGGGGACCGCGCTCGAACAACTGCGCGCCGACCTGACGCTCGAAGGCGCGCATGCGTCGGCTGAGTGTGGGAACACTTACACCGGTCTGCTGCGCGACGGCGGCCAGCCCGCCCGCGTGACCCACACGCGCGAACAGCTCCAGATCATCAAGCGATGGAGTCTCTTTCATTTTTGGAATGCCACTTGCACAGATACGCTCTCCAATTGCTGAAAAACATCAGCAATTCTGGTGGCATCCTACCACAAATGAAAGCCTTCCGACATGTTTCTTTCTTACACACGGCCGCGCACACCCCATGCGCCCCACCAAAGCGGTTGGCAGATCGAGCGCAACACGGCCCACCGTCGCCTCGCCTCCTATCGCAGACGCAAACGACAGTTGCGCCGCCTGAGGGCGCTTAGATGGATCAAGCGATGTTGGAAATCGGACCCGTAAATTCCGTCAAACCGTCTGCGCGGCATCGACAAACGCACGCATCAGATCCGGGTCCTTTTGTGCGGGAGCGCTTTCTACGCCAGAGGCCACATCGACCTGACGCGCGCCGGTCTTGCGGATCGCCTCCGCGACGTTCTCGGGAGCCAGGCCACCCGCCAGCATCCAAGGCGCCTGCCAGTATTTCTTGTCCGCCAGCAATTGCCAATCAAAGGCGATGCCATTGCCCCCGGGCAGCTTTGCCCCCTTTGGCGCCTTGGCATCGATCATGATCTGGTCCGCCACTTGCGCATAAAGATCGATGGGCGCCAGATCGGAGGCGTCGGCCACGCCGATCACCTTCATCACCGGCAAACCATAGCGGGTCTTGATCTCGGCCACACGTTCCACGCTTTCCTGACCGTGCAGCTGGATCATATCCAGCGGCACCGAACCGGCAATCGCATCGAGATCGGCATCTGTGGGGTTCACCACCAACCCGACCTTCGCCAGCCCGACCGGCGCATCCACCGCCAGCGCTGCCGCCTGCGCGATCGTGACGGAACGGGCTGATTTTGCAAAGAAATTCAGGCCAACATAGGCCGCACCGGCGGCCGCCGCAGCCTCCATATCGGCGCGGGTTTTCATGCCGCAGATCTTGACCCTGATCCCCGACATATCAGGAGGCGTCGTCCAGCAGCGCGAGAACCTCGTCCTTGCCTTCGTGCTTTTGCCGCTTCAGGCGTTTGACTTCGCGCGAGAGTTTCTTGACTTCGCCATGTTTGACCCGGGCCTCGCGCCGGTGCTTGTGCTCGCGCAGGTATTCCAGCACGTAGCCCAGCGCCACCCCAAGGGCCAGACCGCCCAGCACCACCACAAACAGCGGCAGGGTGATAGAGGGATTGAACCCGACCAGCTCCGCCAAGGCCTCCGGCATCAGCTTCAGGTTCACAAACCCACGATTGGCGAGGCTGACAGAGACCAGAACAACAGCCAGAACGCCCCAGACAGCATAGCGGATGTAACGCATTTACTCTTCTTTTCCGTTCAATCGATCACGGAGCAGCTTGCCCGTCTTGAAGAAGGGCACGTGCTTCTCCTCAACATGAACCGTCTCACCGGTGCGAGGATTGCGTCCAACCCGAGCATCACGCTTCTTTACAGAAAAAGCGCCAAACCCCCTGAGCTCGACCCGGTCCCCCCGCGACATGGCAGTGGTGACCTCCTCAAAGACCGTGTTGACGATCCGCTCCACATCCCGCTGATACAAGTGCGGGTTTTCGTCTGCAATCTTCTGGATCAGTTCCGAACGGATCATGTAGTGGCCCTCCCAAAGCCCGTGTCTGACACATAGGGTACGTGAACTATAGGAAGAAAGTTGTTCAGCGAAAACAGGTTAGGCAGGGGCTTGAGGCCAAAATCATCGACTGTCGGCTGATTTGAGCGGAGAAACACGCAATTTCACAGGCGCCATCGTCGCCCGCCGCACAAGTTTCAGGCAAACCGGCTGGGAATGCTGCATCCGCGAAGTTATTGATTCGCAAGCCTTCACCGGCAGAAGATCGCGGCGCGCAGCTGCGGCCCGGATCAATGGGCCGGGCTGCATCGCGCCTCATACGCGGTGCCACCGGTTTCGGTGTAGGGCTGCCCCCGGAACCGGCTCAGCCGCATTGCCTTTGCACGACAGGCGGCCTCGACCTCGCCGCGCACGTCCCCCTCGGACCAGCCCGGACCATATCGGCCTGACACCTTATATGTCGCGCCATCGCGGGCCAGATCCATACTCATGGACTCCGGCGCTATCGGGGCGGCGCAGCCGCCAAGGGCCAGGACCACCAACAGTCGGATCGGTTTCGTCTTCATCAGTCGCACTCCTCACAGCCTCCGGGACGCGCCCCTGCCCTGTTGTTCGGGCGGACGGCGCTGTTTTCTGCCTCTGCGCCATTGATGCGACATCCTGGGCGCAAAATCTACGCTGCCGGTGTGGAGCGCCTCAGATCGAGGGCAAGGGCTTTCAGTTCCGCGTTTCCTATCCCACATATCCGCAGCCCCTTTGCCTGAACAACAGCACCACCGTCAGCGCAAACAGGCTTTGCCTCTCCCCGGTGGCTCGCCTATGGCTGGGCACATGGGAGAGCGAGACAGACAGATGATGGATTTCGACGGCATATTGCAACAGATCGCAGCCGAGATGCAGGCGCAGGCCGACCGCGGCGCGGCCGCAAGCTATATCCCCGAGCTTGCCAGCGTCGACACCGGCAAGTTCGGCATGGTCGTCGCCTTGGCCGATGGCCGCAGCTTTGCGGTGGGCGACGCCGATACGCGGTTCTCGATCCAGTCCGTCTCAAAGGTCTTTACCCTGGCCCTTGCGTTGGGGCGTCTGGGCGAAGACCTGTGGCGCCGGGTCGGGCGAGAACCCTCCGGCCTGCCCTTCAACTCGATCCTTCAGCTCGAACATGAACACGGCATTCCCCGGAACCCGTTCATCAATGCCGGCGCCCTGGTGGTGACCGATGCCATTCTGGCCGGCCATGCCCCGCGCGAAGTTCTCGGCGAAATCCTGCGGTTCATCCGCGCCGCTGCCGAGGATGAGAACATCCATATCGATGAGGCTGTTGCGCGATCCGAGACGGAGCATGGCAATCGCAACATGGCGCTCAGCCACTTCCTGGCAGCGCATGGCAATTTCGAAAACAGCCCCGATCTCACCTGTGGCACCTATTTTCACCAATGCGCGATCGAGATGACGCCGCGCCAGCTGGCCATGGCGGGTCGGTTCCTTGTGGGGTCACCGGATTTGCCGACGATGATCTCACGTGATCGCGTGCGCCGGATCAATGCGCTCATGCTGACCTGCGGGCATTACGATGGCTCGGGCGATTTTGCCTATCGGGTCGGGCTCCCGGGCAAGAGCGGCGTGGGGGGCGGCATCCTGGTCATCGCCCCCGGGCGCGCATCGATCGCCGTCTGGTCTCCCGGCCTCAACCGCCATGGCAATTCGCAACTCGGAACCCTCGCGGTAGAGCGCTTCGCGCAAGAGACCGGCTGGTCCGTCTTCGGCTGAGCGGATCCCCTGTCCACGGCGGCAAGGGAATGGCCAACGGGTTGCTATTGCAGGGCCAGGACACCTCCAATAAGTGTTACGTTATTACATATGAATCACAGAGGATTATTCCACATGCCCACCCTCTCTCGCACAAGCATCGCCTTGCTGAGCGCGGCCACCCTGGCATTCTCCGCCCCGGCCTTCGCGGGTTCCGGCCACGACCACGACCACGACCATGATCACGCGCATGAACACGATCATGCACATGAGCACGCGCACAACAAAGAGATCTACAAAGGGTATTTCGAAGACGAACAGATTCAGCCGCGCACCCTGGCCGACTGGCAAGGTGACTGGCAATCCGTCTATCCTTACCTCGTCGACGGAACACTGGCCCCTGTCATGGCACACAAGGCCGAACATGGCGACAAGACCGCCGCAGAGTATCGCGCCTACTACGAGACCGGCTATGCAACCGATGTGGACGCAATCCGCTTTGATGGTGACACGGTGACGTTCACGGCCGGCGAGGAGAGCTACAGCGGCACCTATGTGTCCGACGGCTACGAGGTGCTGACCTACAAGAAGGGCAATCGCGGCGTTCGCTACATCTTCAAAAAAGACAGCGGCGACGACAAGGCACCGACCTACATCCAGTTCAGCGATCACCACATCGCGCCGAAAGCCGTGTCGCACTACCACCTCTACTGGGGGGATGACCGTGCCGAGGTGCTGGAAGAGCTGACCAACTGGCCGACCTATTACCCGGCAAGCTACAGCGCCGACGACATCGTGCACGAGATGATCGCGCACTGAACCTGCACACCCTGGGGCTCCGCCTGTTCGGCGGTCCCCACCCCGGACGTCTCGCACACATAAAAAAGCCCCGCAGGATCGCTCCTGCGGGGCTTTCTGATCTCTGTCAGAGCGGCTTATTCGCTCTTCAGCGCTGCGCCAAGGATATCGCCGAGGGACGCGCCGGAGTCGGAAGAACCATACTGTTCGACGGCTTCTTTCTCTTCTGCGATCTCGCGTGCCTTGATCGACAGGCCCAGACGACGGGTCTTGGAGTCGATGTTGGTGACGCGCACGTCGACCTTGTCACCGACCGAGAAACGCTCGGGGCGCTGCTCTGCACGGTCACGGGACAGATCGGAGCGGCGGATGAAGGACTTCATGCCTTCGTATTCCACTTCGATGCCACCGTCTTCGATCGCGGTCACTTCCACGGTCACGATGGAGCCACGCTTCACGCCGCCAACGGCGTCTGCGAACTTGTCACCGCCCAGCGCCTTGATGGAGAGCGAGATACGCTCCTTCTCGACGTCCACTTCGGAGACAACGGCCTGAACCACGTCGCCTTTGCGGTAGTTCTGGATCGCATCTTCGCCGCGCTCGTCCCAGGACAGGTCGGAGAGGTGAACCATGCCGTCGATGTCGCCTTCGAGGCCGATGAACAGACCGAATTCGGTGATGTTCTTGACTTCGCCTTCGACCTGAGTGCCCTCGGGGTGTGTTTCTGCAAACACTTCCCACGGGTTGCGCATGGTCTGCTTGAGGCCCAGGGACACGCGACGCTTGGCGCCGTCGATTTCCAGCACCATGACGTCCACTTCCTGCGAGGTGGAGACGATCTTGCCGGGGTGCACGTTCTTCTTGGTCCAGGACATCTCGGAGACGTGGACCAGACCTTCGACACCGGGCTCCAGCTCAACAAATGCACCGTAATCGGTGATGTTGGTGACGCGACCCTTGTGCACGGAGGCCAGCGGGTATTTGGCGCCAACCAGATCCCACGGATCTTCCTGCAGCTGCTTCATGCCGAGGGAGATACGGTGGGTCTCTTTGTTGATCTTGATCACCTGGACCTTGACGGTCTCGCCGATGGACAGGATCTCGGAGGGGTGGTTCACACGGCGCCATGCCATGTCGGTGACGTGCAGCAGCCCGTCAACACCGCCGAGGTCAACAAACGCACCGTATTCGGTGATGTTCTTGACCACACCCTCGACCGCCTGGCCTTCGGACAGGTTGCCGATGACTTCGGCACGCTGCTCGGCGCGGGACTCTTCGAGGATTGCGCGACGGGACACAACGATGTTGCCACGACGACGGTCCATTTTCAGGATCTGGAACGGCTGCTTCAGACCCATCAGCGGGCCTGCGTCGCGCACGGGGCGGACATCAACTTGCGAACCGGGCAGGAAGGCCACGGCGCCGCCGAGATCGACGGTGAAGCCACCCTTGACGCGGCCGAAGATCGCGCCTTCGACGCGCTGGTCGTCTGCGTATGCTTTTTCCAGGCGGTCCCATGCTTCTTCGCGGCGCGCCATCTCGCGAGAGATGACAGCTTCGCCACGGGCGTTTTCAGCCGCGCGCAGGTAGACTTCGACTTCGTCGCCAACGGTGACGTCTGCCGCTTCGCCGGGATTTGCGAATTCTTTGAGTTCGACGCGACCTTCCATCTTGTAGCCGACGTCGATGATGGCCTGACCGGCCTCAATGGCAATGATCTTGCCTTTGACTACGGAACCCTCTTCGGGGGTGTCCATTTCGAAGCTTTCTTGCAGGAGGGCTTCGAATTCCTCCATCGATGTGTTTTGAGCCATGTGGTCTCAGGTTTCCTTTTCAAAGTTTTGCTGGCCGAGTGGTTGTCTCCACCGGTCTGAACGGGGTTGGTCGGTCCGAAAAGCGGTACGCAGACGAATCGGGAGCCACAAACAAACACAAAGGGCCGAGGTATGCCCCGACCCTGCTCCGACTGTCCTGGTGCGTTTTCGCATCTCTGTTGACAAGGCGCTGTATAGGCGGTTTTGGCCTTGCTGGCAAGGGGCATTGGCAGTGGGCGCGGCCTTGAGGCGGGACGGGGCCAATAGCAGGTGGGTCTCTCGTCATCCAGGACAGACAAGGTGCCCCAATCCCGGAGAACGAATTGGCCAGCCTTCCGCCCTGCGCGCCAAAACGGGCGAACAATCGGCCATTGGACAGCACCATTTTGCATGGCACCATTTGGTCATGGACGAACGAATTCGATTCGCGCACACGCATTCTTCAAACCACCGCTCCGAGATCGAAGCGAGCCGTCAATGTGGCTGCATTACTGTTCTTCAGTTTTCGCCCCAGAAGAAATTATCGATTGGTGTGACGACGGACGTACAGTGCTGTGCCCACGCTGCGGCATCGATTCTGTCATTGGCGATGCTTCCAATTTTCCCGTGCACGATCTGAAATTCCTGGGAAGAATGAAACGGTATTGGTTCTAGGGCTACCCTCCCAATCGGGCTCTAAACATCTAGCTACCTCAAAAATAAGAAGGCAGAGCCTCACGGCCCCGCCTCTTCCTTGCCCCGTCGGCTCCGGATCAATCGATCTCGGTGACCAGCGCCGCCTTGGTCTTGCGGACCTTCGGCATTGGCAACAGCCAGTCGCCCTCTTCCTGGCGATACCCGAGCGGTAACAGCACCTTGGACCGCAGCCCCTTGGATTTCAGGTCGAGGATCTCATCCACCTGATCGGGGTCGAAGCCCTCCATCGGGGTGCTGTCGACGCCCAGCTCGGCTGCTGCCGCCAGCGCGAACCCCAGCGCGATATAGGCCTGATGCGCCGCATGCGCCGCGTTCTGCTTTGCCGGGCGCGGCAGCAGCATGTCCTTGAGGTTGCCGTAATAGGCCTGAAGCAACTCCGAGTCGCCGCGTTCCTCCACCATCTGCGCCACCACCGCATCAATCCGGTCTTCGGTGTAGTTGTCCCAGGAGGCAAAGACCAAGAGGTGGGACCCGTCGGTGATCTGTGCCTGATCCCAGGCCACGGGGCGGATCGCCTCGCGGATCTCCTTGTTGCGGATCACAAACAGCTCAAACGGCTGTACGCCGCTGGAGGTCGGCGCCATGCGGATTGCTTCGACAATCTGCGCAACCAGGTCTTCCGGGACCGTCTTTGAGGGATCCATCTTCTTGGCTGCATAGCGCCAGTTGAGCTTTTCGAGAAACATCGGTCAGTCCTTTTTGATCGGTATGGCAGGTCACATAACAACTGAACCGTTCGGTTCAAGTGGCTATTATCTCGACGTCGAGATTTAGTTATGCGCCATGCGATCCGGTTTCAACCCGTCTGTCTCTAGGTGAAATGAAAAAGGCGCCCCTGCAGGGGGCGCCACACGCAGCAATGAGGCATGGTAACCGGCTCAGGTGCTTCGGCGGGCCTCCACCAGAGCAACCGCCTGACCGACCGCCTCATCAATGCTGAGGCTGCTGGTATCCAGTGTCACCGCATCATCGGCTGGTTTCAGCGGCGCTTCGGCCCGGTGCATGTCGCGCTCGTCCCGCGCGCGGACATCCGCCAGCACCTCTTCAAGCGTGATGATCCCGCCGTTGCCGGTCAACTCCCGGAACCGGCGCGTGGCGCGCACTTCGGCGCTGGCGGTGACAAAGAGCTTCACCTCCGCCTCCGGGCAGATCACCGTGCCGATGTCACGCCCGTCCATGACAGCCCCGCCGGAGCGGCGAGCAAAGGCGCGTTGAAAATCCACCAATGCCGCCCGCACTCCGGCAATCACCGCAACCTTTGATGCGGCCTGAGCCACCTCGGCGGTGCGCAGATCCGTGCGATCCAGGTCCGTCACCTCCAGCGCCTCTGCGGCGGCAACCGGCTCGGCCCCGTCCAGCATCCGCGCGCCAACCGCGCGGTACAGCAATCCGGTGTCGAGATGCCCAAAGCCGAAGTGCGCCGCGACCGCCTTCGAAATGGTGCCCTTGCCCGCAGCTGCGGGGCCATCAATTGCAACGGTAAAACTCATCAGACCCTTCTCCTCACAGCAACTTGGGCGGGCGATGCCAACCCCGGCAGGCGGCGCTGGCCTCCCCCGGGAATTTTCTCGACAGGTGGCAGTTCATTGATTGTCGCGGCTGAGGTTCGCCCCGAGATCCCCCATCAGCCGTTCAAAAATCGGAAAGGACGTGGCAATGGGGCTGCCGTCATCGACGGACACCGGGTTTTGCGCGCCCATCCCCATCACCATGAAGGACATGGCGATGCGGTGATCCAGAAAGCTTTCGGCGGTTGCGCCGCCCTTGACGCCATCGGGGCCGCACCCTTCCACGCTCCACCAGTCTTCGCCTTCATCAACGGAAACACCATTTGCACGCAGGCCGCGGGCCATGGCGTCGATGCGGTCGCTCTCCTTGACGCGCAACTCCTTGACGCCGGCCATCATGGTGGTGCCTGTTGCAAAGGCCGCGACAACCGACAGCACCGGATATTCGTCGATCATGGAGGCGGCGCGTTCGGGTGGCACCTCGATCCCCTTCATGTCGGGAGAGTATCGCGCGCGCAGATCAGCGACCGGCTCGCCGCCTTCTTCGCGCGGGTTCTCGAAGCTGAGGTCGGCGCCCATGTCCTGCAGCGTGTAGAACAGGCCGGCCCGGGTCGGGTTCAAACCGATGCCGGGAACCAGCACATCCGATCCGGGCGTGATCAGCGCCGCGCACACCGGGAAGGCGGCAGAGGATGGATCGCGCGGGACGGCGATCACCTGCGGCTTCAGTTCCGGCTGACCGGTGAGGGTGATGACGCGCCCCTCATCCGTGGTTTCGGTGGTAATCGTTGCGCCAAAGCCTGCCAGCATCCGCTCCGAATGATCCCGGGTGGCTTCGCGCTCGATGACAACGGTCTGGCCGGGGGCGTTGAGTCCGGCGAGCAAAACGGCCGATTTCACCTGCGCCGACGGCACCGGCACCTCGTAGCGCACCGGAACCGGATCCGCCGCACCGACGATGGTCATCGGCAGGCGACCGCCTTCGCGGCCCACCGATTGCGCCCCAAACAGGGCCAGCGGATCGGTGACCCGTGCCATCGGCCGTTTGTTCAACGAAGCATCCCCGGTGAAGGTTGCAGTGATCGGGGACGTCGCCATCGCGCCCATGATCAAGCGCACGCCGGTTCCGGAGTTGCCGCAATCAATCACGTTCTCCGGCTCGGCAAAGCCGCCGACACCGACCCCAAAGACGGACCATTCGCCGCCGCCATGATTGATGACCTCTGCGCCAAACGCCTGCATCGCCTTGGCCGTATCCAGAACGTCCTCGCCCTCCAGAAGACCGGAAATGCGGGTTTCCCCCACCGCCATCGCGCCGAGGATCAAGGCCCGATGCGAGATCGACTTGTCCCCCGGAACATGGGCCTCGCCCTTGAGCGCAGTGGCGCGGCGGGAGGTCATCGGGATGGGCGTTCCGTGGCCGGACATGGCAGTTCCTCTCTGTGCAGTCGGTTGCAAGGCTGTTAGCGCAAGACGCAACGGTCGTCCATCGTCAAGCACCTGACCACATGGCGCAAGGTCCAAGGTGTTGCGCTTTGCTCCGCAAATCGCGGTGGGGCAGGCCGCGCCTCCGGCGCGGCCTGCCGGGCCCAACGGGAGGCCGTGCATTTCATATGCAGGGGCGACGGGCGGGAGCGCCCCCGTCTCCGGAACAGCGATCGGGCCCGGGAGCCGCAGTTGTCCCCGCTACCCCTTGCGGCGGAAGGTAAGGTAGTGCGGCGTGCGCCCCTCGCGCAGTGCCTTTTGTTCGTAGCGGGTCGAAATCCAGTCCGCCCAGGGCTGGCGCCAGTCGGAGGGCCCGTCCGCAAGCCACTCAAATCCGGCCTTGGGCACTTCCTCCAGGGTCTGACGCACATAATCCGGAATGTCCGTTGCCACGCGAAACAGCGCGCCGGGCTTCAGCGCACGGGCAAGCGGTTCGAGGTGCTCGGGCGTTACAAAACGGCGACGGTGATGGCGCGCCTTGGGCCAAGGGTCCGGATACAGAAGAAACGCCCGCGACAGGCTCTGCTCCGGCAGCACATCCATCAGATCCCGGGCGTCGCCGGGGTGTACGCGCACATTGCCCAAACCCGCTTTGCGCAGCTTCCCCAGCAGCATCGCAACCCCATTCACATATGGCTCTGCGCCAATGATGCCGACATCCGGGTTGGACTGCGCCTGGTGCACCAGATGTTCGCCGCCGCCAAACCCCACTTCGAGCCAGACCTCGCGCCCGTCAAACAGGCGCGCCAGATCCAGCGGCACCCGATCCGGGTTTTCGTCCCAGCCGACAGCTCCCGGGCTGAGCCCAGGCAGCATCTCGTCGAGGTCCCGCACCTGGTTTGGCTTCAACTGCTTGCCTTTGAAGCGCCCGTAGAAGTTACGCCAGGGCGCACCGGAGGCATGCTTGTCCGCCGCATCCATATCTTCGCTACGCGCAGCAGCCGCGCCGGCCGGGGCATCCTTGTCTGACATCGGGGCTGGTGTCCTCTGAGTGATGGCGGGTATCGCGGATGCAATAGAGCCACCTGAAAAATCGCGCTTCCCTGTGCCGCAGAGCACGCCCGCCGTCAAGTCACCCGCTATCGTGCTGCCCTCAGTCGTCAGTGGTGGCGTCGGGGCCGCTGCTGTCTTGCTCGGCCGTGTCCTCCCAATGAAACCAATGCAACAACCGGTGTGCGACCGGTGCCACGATGAGCCCGGACACCGCCAGCGCGACAAATCCGCTATAGAGCGCAAACAGGCTGACAAACACCTGCGCCTGCGTGGTACCCGGCATCTGCACAAGCCCCAGGCCGCTCACCAGCGTCGCGGCGTGCAACAGCGCCTCCGAGAGCGCGATCTGCTCCAGGTGCATCAGGATCAATGCCCCCGCCGTGATTGACCCCACGACCAGGCCCGCCGCCGCCCCGACATGCCAGCCCATCCGGCGCAGGAACCGACCTCGCGAGATCGGCGGGGTGCGGCGCGTTTCATACATGAACCCTGCCCCCCAGCACCGCAGGCATGCGCTGGCTCTGCCGCGCAGTCAGCGCAACGCAGCTCCTCACGGAGCCTCCTCGCGCAAGACACCTGCCGCGATCAACCGCAGACGCGAGGGATACCACTCATCCCCCGAATCCACCTGCAAGGTCTCGATGGCAAACTCGGCCTCGACCCCACGCGTCAGCATGTAGCGGAGATACTCATACATCTCACGCTGGGTATCTTCGTAGATCCAGGACCCAAAAACAAAGGGGGTATCCCAGCCCCGGCTCTGACGCAGGTCGTCATAATAGCTCTCGACGGCCCCGGGTGACCAGGAGCGGCGGTGAAAGCCGATCTTGGACCCCAGCGTCATCTGACGTCGCGCCCCGGCGAGAAAGATGTCGACGCAGGCGCTTACGCATTCTCCGTCCACCTGCGTATCAAGCCCGTAGTCGGCGATGATCCAGGCGATCTCGGAACTGGCGTAGATGCTGCCACCGCTGGAATTCAGGCGCAACATGCTGACATCGGGATGCGCCTGCAACAGGGCGCGGACCCGGTCGATGTCCTCGACCACGATCTCTCCCGGCTGATCCTCGCCCCCCACCTCGGTGTCAAAAATCAGCGTCTCACCTGCCACACGCAGGCGCTCACCGCCGGGGTCAAGCGCCACTGCCGGGAGCGCCATCCCCACAAGACACAGAAAGCTGAGGACACATGCCGGTCGGAAACGGGTGGTCATTTTGGAAATACCCCTGATGAAACCTATCGCCCCCTGCATAGCGCCGTCGCCCCCGGCCATGCCAGTTCCTTTTCTCCCCTCAACCGCACGCTCCGCCCCATCACAGGCAAGGGACCAAACGCCACGCGCAGAAAAAAGGGCGGGATAGCCCGCCCTTCTTCAATCGGATTGCATTGCCCAACCGTGTCAGACGGCCGCTTTCAGCGCCTCGGTCAGGTCGGTGCGTTCCCAGGAGAACCCACCATCCGCTTCGGGCGCACGACCAAAGTGGCCATAGGCGGCGGTCCGCTGGTAGATCGGCCGGTTCAGCTCCAGATGGGTCCGAATGCCGCGCGGGGTCAGGTCCATGCACTGACGCACAGCAGCCTCGATCCGTTCATCGGGGACGGCGCCGGTGTCATGCGTGTTCACATAGATCGACAGCGGCGCGGCGACGCCGATCGCATAGGACAGCTGCAAGGTGCACTTATGCGCCAGCCCTGCGGCAACGATGTTCTTGGCCAGATAACGCGCGGCATAGGCGGCGGACCGGTCCACCTTGGTTGGATCCTTGCCGGAGAAGGCACCGCCGCCATGGGGAGCTGCGCCGCCATAGGTGTCGACGATGATCTTGCGCCCGGTCAGCCCGGCATCCCCATCCGGACCACCGATCACGAATTTGCCGGTCGGGTTCACGTGCCAGACGGTGTTGTCGGTCAGCCACCCGTCGGGCAGGGTTTCGCGAATATAGGGCTCGACGATGGCGCGAATGTCATTCGACGTCAGGGTCTCATCGAGATGCTGGGTCGACAGCACCAAAGAGGAGACTTCGACCGGCTTGCCATTCTCATAGCGCACCGAGATCTGAGACTTCGCATCCGGGCCCAGCACGGGCTCGCTGCCATTCTTGCGCACCTCGGCGAGGCGGCGCAGGATCGCGTGGGAGAACTGGATCGGCGCCGGCATCAGCGCATCGGTCTCATCGGTTGCAAACCCGAACATGATCCCCTGATCACCCGCACCTTCGTCCTTGTCGCCAGAGGCATCGACACCCTGGGCGATATGGGCGGACTGCTCGTGCAGGAGGTTCGTGATCTCGACAGTCTCGTGATGGAACTTGTCCTGCTCGTAGCCGATATCCTTGATACAGGCGCGCGCGATCTCATCGATCTTGCCCATATAGTCCTTCAGCTTGGCCTGATCGGCCAGCCCGACCTCGCCGCCGATCACCACGCGATTGGTGGTGGCGAACGTCTCGGCAGCGACACGCGCCTCGGGTTCTTCGGCAATCAGCGCATCCAGAACGGCATCGGAAATCCGGTCACAGACTTTGTCCGGGTGACCCTCGGAAACGGATTCCGAGGTGAAGGTATAGGTAGTGCGGCTCATGAGAGATGTGCTCCATTGAATGTAAGACCGCCACGCCAGGAAGCCGTTGTGGCGGCAATCGGAACGCAGTACGCGCGTTCATGATGCTGGTCAATCTATAGCTTGAAGAGATTAAGCAAGTGTTTGCCGGCGTTTCATGCCCAGACGTGGCAGCGCTGCGACACCTGTCAGCAGCAGGGCCAGGACCAATGCCGGCCAATCGCCGCTGCGGCTGTAGACCGTTGCCGGCAAGGCAGCAGGCAAGCGGGCGTCGAGATATCCCGCGGTATCAAGCGCCAGGCTGTCGCGGATCTGGCCATAAGGTCCGATGATCGCCGAAATCCCGGTATTGGCCGCCCGCACCATCGGCACCCCCTGCTCCGCCGCCCGCAGCTGCGCCTGAACGAGATGCTGATAGGGGCCGGAATAGCTCCCGAACCAGGCATCATTGGTGATCAGAACAAGATAGTCGGGGCGGTCCGGCGCTGCGTTCACGTCCTGCGCAAACACCGCCTCATAGCAGATCAACGGCAGCGCCCGGCCGGCGGTCGTATCAAGAAGCCTGCGTTGCGTGCCGGGCGCATAGCCACCGCGGACGCGGGAGGCGAGGCCGAAGACGCCGAACCGTTCCCAAAGCGCCGGGAGCGGCATGTATTCCCCAAAGGGCACCAGATGCATCTTGTCATAGATGTCGAGCGCCTCTCCCTCTGCACTCATCACCACGGCAGAGTTCATGTAGCGACCATTTTCCTGCCGCTGAATGCCATAGATCAGTTCCGCCCCTCCCGCGGCCTCGACCAGTGCCGGGCGCAGGTCGGCGATGTAATTCTGCAAGGTGGGGATCGCCGTCTCCGGCCAGATCACCAGATCCGGCCGCCCCCCTGCCGCCAGCCCGGTGGACACCGGGGCGGCCGTGAACTCCAGCATGCGCTGCACAAAGGTCCAGCGCTTCTCCGGCATCCATTTTTCGGACTGCGGTGCATTGGGCTGCACAAGCCGTATCGTTTGCTCGGTCAGGGGCAAGCGGCCACCAAATTGTCGGCCATCCGGCATCCAGGCCACCGCGCAGATCACAACCAGCGGCGGCGCAAGCGCGACCACCGGCCGGCGCAAGACCAGCGCCAGGGGCAGCACGCACAGCAGGAGCAGCATCGCAAACCCGTGCGACCCGACCCACGGCACCGCTCGCAAAGCCAACTCACCCGGCATGGCAAGCTGCGCCATCCCGGCCCAAGGGAACCCCGTCAACACATAGGCGCGCGCCAACTCCGCCAGGCTCCAGCAGCCGATCAGCGTGAACATCCGCCAGTCTCCGCGCCCCAGCCGTGCAGCCCCCCAAAAGGCCAAAGCCCAGAACAGCGACAACCCGGATGCCAGCAGCGCCAGCGCAAACGGGGCCATCCACCCGTAGGTGGCCGCATCAACCTGAAACGGCTCCATGATCCAGGACAGGCCAAAACCGAAGTAGCCATAGCCAAACAGCCAGCCGATCCAGCCGGACCAACGCGCGGACCCGGCATGAAGATACAGCAACGCCACGCCCAACAACGCCAAGGGAGCCGCCCAAACCGCCGCCACAGGCGCTAACCCCTGCGCGAGGATCGCGCCCGCAACAAAGGCCGGCATCAGCGCCGCCACAGGCCGCACCGCACGCGCCAGCTTCATTCGGCGGCGATGCCCGGCAAGCGCACCCGCAAACGTTTGATCCGGCGCGGATCGGCGTCGATCACTTCGAACTCGGGACCTTCGGGATGCTGGATCACCTCCCCACGCGCCGGAACCCGGCCAGAAAGCATGAACACCAGCCCCCCGAGCGTATCGATCTCCTCGCCGTCCACATCCTCGTGCTGCGTCAGCGGAATGCCGATCTCGCCCTCGAACTCACCGAGCGGCGTTCGGGCCTGCGCCACATAGCAGCCGGGCTTTTCCTGCACCCAGGTCTGATCCTCGCCACTGTCGTGTTCATCCTCGATCTCGCCAACGACCTGTTCGATCAGGTCCTCGATCGTCAGCAGCCCGTCAACACCGCCGTATTCGTCGATCACCAACGCCATATGCCGGCGCTCTGCCTGCATCTTGGTCAGCAACACGCCAATCGGCATCGACGGGGGCACAAACAGCAAGGGGCGCACCATACGCGCCAACTGGAAATCGTCGTTCTCGCAATCAAACCCGTAGGTCAGTGCCAGATCCTTGAGGTGGACAAACCCCAGGGGCGTATCAAGCGTGCCCTCATAGACGGGGATGCGGGTGAACCCGGTGTCGCGGAAAACCTGCACCAGCTCATCGCGCGAGATGGTCACCGGCACGGCATCGATCTCCGCCGTGGGAATGGCGACGTCCTCGACCCGCAAACGACGCAGGTTCATCATACCCGGTGGTGGGTCCGCCAAAACTTCTTCGGTCCCGTTTTTGGGAGCCTCGTCTTCAGCGATCTGGGAGAAACTCCCCAAAATCTTGCTCAGGAACCCGGGCGTCTCCGCCCCATTCAGCTTCGGCTCCGTCGCTTCAATATCCTGCAGCGCGCCATGCGCTGCGTTAGAACTGCCTTCTATATCGCCCATTGATCCATTCCAAAAAGGCCGCCTACGGCCCGTCCTCTATGATATATGGGTCAGGGATACCCAGTTTGCCAAGTATCCCGACTTCCAATCTTTCCATAACCGTGGCGTCGCCGTCACGAATGTGATCATACCCCAAAAGATGCAAGGTTCCGTGAACAAGCAGATGGCGGATATGATCCTCGGGCGGTTTTTGCGCCAGATCGGCTTCTTTCATGCAGGTTTCATAGGAAATCGCGATGTCGCCCAAGGCCGCGTCGCCCATGAAATCCACCTCCGGCGGCGCAGGCTGACCGCCCTCCTCCGCGGCGGCAAGCTCCTGCGCAGGCCAGCTCAGCACGTTGGTCGGCTTTGGCTTGTCGCGAAATTCGGCATTGAGATCCGCAATCCGCGCATCATCACAGCCCAGCACAGTGATTTCCCAGTCCTCAGCCGGCAGCTCCAGATACGCAAGCGTGGCCGCCACGGCGACTTCTGCCTGTTTATTCAGCGCCGCCGTATCCCAGCGGGCATCTTCGATCACAACATCCAATATCATACTGCCGCCATAGCTTGACGCGGCTGGGAAAAAAAGAACCTTTCCCCCTGCACCCCGTCACAAGAAAGCCCCCGCCGATGACCGCCCGCTTCGACATCCGCCCCGCAGACCCCGCCAGCCCCGCGATCCGGCCGCTGCTGGAGGCGCATCTGACACATACATCACATACCAGCACGCCGGAGGCCTGCCATGCGCTGGATCTTGCGGGTCTGCAAGCGGCGGACATCCGGTTCTATGCCGCCTACGACGGTGACATCGCTCTGGGGTGCGGCGCGCTAAAGGATCTCGGGGCGGGGCGAATGGAAGTCAAATCCGTGCATGTTGCCTCCGCCGCCCGCGGACGCGGCATCGCCCGCGCCCTGATGCAGCGGCTTCACGACGTTGCCGCCCACTCGGGCGCTCAAGTGCTGCTGCTGGAAACCGGCTCCGACCAATTGCCGCCCTTTGACGCAGCCCGCGCCCTCTACGAGAGTCTCGGGTATCGATACTGCGCCCCGTTCGGCGCCTACAAAGCCCACCCCGAGAGCGCTTTTATGCGATACGATCTTGCAGACTGAGCCTTTCAACTTCTCATAAATATCCTCGCCGAAGGCATCTGTCCTGCCCGCCACCACCATTGGCCGCGGCAGGGGCGCAGCGCACAGGCGCCCTCAACCGGAGATTTCGTCCTTGTCGTAGGCCTCGATGATCGCCGCCACCAGCGGGTGGCGCACCACATCCTTGGCGGTGAAATAGTTGAATGAGATCTTGGGGATCGGTGTCAGCAGGCGTTCGGCATCCTGCAAGCCGGATTGCACCCCGCGCGGCAGATCGACCTGAGAGCGGTCGCCGGTGATCACCATGCGCGACCCCTCACCCAGACGGGTCAGGAACATCTTCATCTGCATGGTGGTGGCGTTCTGCGCCTCATCCAGCACCACAAAGGCATTGGAGAGCGTGCGCCCGCGCATGAAGGCCAGCGGCGCGATCTCGATGGTCTTTTCTTCCTTGAGCTTGGCCAGCTGCTTGCCCGGCAGGAAGTCATTCAGCGCATCATAGAGCGGCTGCATGTAGGGGTCGACTTTCTCCTCCTGCGTGCCGGGCAGGAAGCCCAGACGTTCGCCCGCCTCAACCGCCGGACGACACAGGATAATCTTGTCCACATGCCCCTGAATGAACATCGAGACCCCAACGGCCACGGCGAGATAGGTCTTGCCCGTCCCCGCTGGTCCGATGCCAAAGGCCATCTCGTGTTCGAAGAGGTTCTTCACATAGACCTTCTGCGCGTCGGTACGCGGCTCCACCAGCTTCTTGCGGGTCTTGATCTCGACCTTGCCGCCCGAGAACATCTCCAGCTGGCTGTCGGGGCCTGCGTCGCTGTCTTCGTCCGAGCGATCCAGACGGATTTCCCGGTCGATGTCTTCGCGCTCCACCGGGCGACCGCTTTCCAAGCGCTCATAAAGCGCCTGCAACAACTCACCGGCCTGCACGCGCAGTTCGGCATCACCGTGCACGATCAGCTGATTGCCGCGCCGGATGATCTGCACGCCCATGCGTTGCTCGATCTCGGCGAGGTTGCGGTCAAATTCGCCGCACAGCTCGATCAGTAGTCGGTTGTCAGGAAATTCCAGCAGCACTTCGGGTGGCTGGGCGTGCTCGGAGGACGGGGGCAGAACACTGGTGGCCAAACGGCTCTCCTGTTTTGGTATTGCCCCCTCAGTCTGCCCCCGAATGCCATGTGCGCGCAAGGGCTCGCCCGGATAGGCGGCCTCAATTTCACGCAACTGAAACAATTTCCCGGCAAAGCTCCGCCGAAGTCCGGCAGACGCAGGAACGCCAGCCCCGTTGGACTGGCGTCAACGACCATGGATGGTCGGGCAGGCGACGGGCCGATCCGTCAGCGCCGCGTCAAATCGCGTCGGAGAACTGCGATCCCGCCTTGAACGGCCCGCTCGCGGTGTTGCGCGGCAGCTCGCTGTTGCACACCGGTTTGCCATCCGGTGTCAGCCGCGGATCCATGTACCCCTCGACACCATCGTCGATAATCCAGTGCTCACAGCCCTGCGGGTCAACCCAGATGCCAGCGCTCAGGCCGGCCAGATCGCCATTGCCACCGTCAAAGATGTTCTGGTCGCGGGTCTTGTCGGACACATCACCACAGGCCGCGACAGCAAGAGCAAGCGCCAGGGCGGAAAATCCCTTGAGAATTGTCATATTTGCCCCCTCAGCGGCTGATGCAGTAGATTTCGACACGGCGATTCTGCGCCATGTTTGCAGCGCCCCGGTTCGGCACACGGGGGCTGCGCTCGCCATAGGCGCGCACGTCGTCGATGCGTGCCCCGACAGAGCGTGCAACCCGCGCCACCGCATCGGCCCGGCGCTGGGACAGGGCCATGTTGTATTCATCCGACGCCCGGCTGTCCGTATGCCCCGCAATCACAAACGCGCGTGTGCCTGGCATGGTCTTCTGAAACCACTCCTGAAGACGCTTGCGCCCGGCGGCGTTGATTCCATGCTGATTGGTCGGAAAGAACTGGTCCGTGGGCATCATGCCGCAGAGGCGGCCGCGTCGACAGACGGGTTTGCCATCCGGCGTCATATGAGTGGTCATATACCCTTCGGCGCCATCATCCATGACCCAGTGCTCGCATCCATCGGGATCGACCCAGATCGTGGGGACATAGCGCTCTACCCGGATCGGATTTTCATCCTGCGCAACCGCGGATGAAACACCCGCGAGCGAGACGGCGATCACAGCGCAAGCGAGGGCCGCGCTGGCTTTGCCTAGAATTCGTTTCAACACAACAGGCTTCCTTCAGTTGGCCCACTTCAGAGAGCGTCCTTCTGGCCTCTCCGGTCCTAATTACTTCACCAGTTTATGCTAATTTTCCCTGAATATCCGGGACTTAAAGGGGAAAAATTCCGCCCAAAGGGCGATTCTGAGAAACAGTCCCAAACCCGGCCAGCGATTGCCCACGCGGCGCGGCCAATCGATCATAAATTCGAAAATACGAATGACACTCCGGCAGACCCTGAGTCGCGCGGGCCTGCGTGGTTTGCCAACCGCACCTGCCAAGCACACTTGCCAAGTACACAAAAGGGCGCTGCCACTGCCGGGCCGCGCCCCCATACACGGCACCCCGAGACCGGCCGCGCGGTTAGTCGATCAGCTCGCCGGCCAGCGAGTTGGCGCCCGAGGACACAATCCGGACCCGGCGCAGATCGCCGACCGCCGCGTCGCAATCGGCCACATGCACCGCGTGGAGGTAGTCGGACTTGCCGACCATCTGCCCCGGGAAGCGGCCCTGCTTTTCGAACAGCACACCAAGCTCACGGCCGACCATGCTGTCCTGCACTTCGCGTTGCTGGCGGGTCAGCAGAGCCTGTAGCCGCTGCAACCGGTCGTCGGCTTCCTTGGGGTCCACCTGCGCGCGTTCCGCCGCTGGCGTGCCGGGACGCGTGGAGTATTTGAAGGAATAGGCGGTGCCGTATTTCACTTCTTCCACCAGATCGAGCGTCGCCTGAAAATCCTCTTCGGTCTCTTCGGGGAAGCCGACGATGAAATCGCCGGAAATCAGGATGTCGGGGCGTGCCGCGCGGATACGTTCGATCAGGCGGATGTAGCTTTCGGCGGTATGGCTGCGGTTCATCCGTTTCAGGATCTTGTCCGATCCTGCCTGCACGGGAAGATGCAGATAGGGCATCAGCTTGGCGCAGGTGCCATGAGCCTCAATGAGGTCATCCATCATGTCATTGGGGTGCGAGGTGGTAAACCGGATGCGCTCCAGCCCGTCCACCTTGTCGAGCTCCCAGATCAACTGCGCCAGCGTCATGTCCCCGTTGGGGCCCGCGCCGTGATAGGCGTTGACGTTCTGACCGAGCAGGGTGATTTCGCGCACGCCGCGCTCCACCAGATCCTCGGCTTCACGCAGGATACGATCGGCAGGGCGAGAGACTTCGGCCCCGCGCGTATAAGGCACCACGCAGAAGGCGCAAAATTTATCGCAGCCCTCCTGCACGGTCAAAAACGCGGTGGGGCCGCGCTTGGCCTTGGGGCGGCGTTTCAACTGCTCGAACTTGTCTTCCTCGGGGAAATCGGTGTCGAGCACCTTTTCACCTGCGCCCGCCTTGGCTTCCATCTCGGGCAGACGGTGATAGCTCTGCGGGCCGACCACCAGATCCACCAGCGGCTGGCGGCGCATGATTTCCTCGCCCTCGGCCTGCGCGACACAGCCCGCCACGCCGATCTTCAGGTCAGGTTTCTCGGCCTTCAGCCCCTTGAACCGCCCCAGTTCGGAATAGACCTTCTCGGCGGCCTTTTCGCGAATGTGGCAGGTGTTCAAAAGGATCATGTCCGCGTCATCCGGCGTCTTGGTCTCGACATAGCCCTGACCACCCAGCGCTTCCGACATGCGTTCGCTGTCATAGACGTTCATCTGACAGCCGTAGGTCTTGATATAGAGCTTCTTGGGCGCGGACATGGCGGGGCTACCTTCTAGGGACGGAGGGCGGGCGTGGAAACAGCGGCTGCGCATAGCGCGAATTCCGACCGCTTGCAATGGCGAGGCGTTTACCCGATTTTACCGGCAAAGACCAGACAACGCGCCGGGTGTGAACCGGGACAGAACACAAGGATCGCGCCGATGATGTATGCCTCCCTGGAGGATTTCCTGCAGACCGGCAAACCGCTGCTGCGCAAGGGGCCGGTGGCGTTGATCTTCATCGAGGACGAGGTGGAAATCGCCACCACGCTGCGCCACCACCTCAACTGCGGCTTCAAGCAGGTGGTCGCCCTGATGCCCGATGCCTTTGCCCTGCCGCCGGATGTGGAGGCACTCGTCCACCGCGTTCCTTATGACTGCACGCCGCCGGAGGCGGTGACCGACGCGGTGAACAAGGTGATCGCAGCCGCGACCCCGGGCTGCTGGCTCTATTACTGCTACAACGCCGAATATCTGTTCTACCCGTTCTGCGAAACGCGTTCCGTGACCGAGATGCTGAGCTTTCACATGGAAGAGCGGCGCGCCGCGATGCTGACCTATGTGATCGATCTCTACGCCGGCGACCTGACCGCGCATCCGACTGCGGTTTCGATCGAGGATGCCTGCCTCGACCGCTCCGGTTATTATGCGCAGGGACGCAAGGATCCGGTCTCCGGAGAGCCGCGTGATCGGCAACTGGATTTCTTTGGCGGTATCCGCTGGCGGCACGAAGAACATATCCCCGAGGCCAGCCGCAAGATCGACCGCATCGCGCTGTTCCGCGCTGACAAGGGGCTGGTGCTGCAACCCGACCACACGTTCAACACGCAGGAATACAATACCTACGCCTGCCCGTGGCACCACAATCTGACCGCGGCGATCTGCTCCTTTCGGGCCGCCAAGGCGCTGAAGCGCAACCCAGGCTCCACCTTCGACATCAAGAGCTTCAAATGGCACAATTCCGCACCGTTTGAATGGCACTCCCGGCAGTTGCTGGACCTGGGGCTGATGGAGCCGGGACAGTGGTTCTAGACCGCTGAACGCCGTCGCAACTCCCCCCAATCCAGGCGTATTTGAGGGACGTCGCGCACCAAAGCATGGGGACCCCCTGCCCCTAACGTTGCAACAGCACCGGGAACCAGTCTTCGCGCAGGCGCTGCCCCGGAACCATGTCATGCCCCAGAAAGGGCGGTGAGGTCGGGCCCGGACGCTCCACATAGCGTGCATCTGCCCCCACCAACCGCAGGGAAAACGCGCGGCGCCGCTGCGCGGAGGTGTTGCCACGTGCGCCGTGCAGGGTGCGATAGTTAAAGGCAACCGCGTCCCCCGGCTCCATCTGCCACTCCAGCACCCGCATGCCCTCGGCGTCCGGATCGGGCACGGGCATGTATTGCCCCTCATCGGGAAAGAATCCCTGTTCGGATACCCAGCGGGTGGGCAGCACCTCCTTTTCCCAGCGATGCGATCCCGCGACACAGCGCAGCGATGCCTCCCGCACCGGGTCAAGCGGGGACCAGAAGCTCACGGTCTGCTGTCCCTCGACGAAATAATAGGGGCCATCCTGATGCCAGGGGGTCGCCATCGAGGTGCCCGGTTCCTTGACCAGCACATGGTCGTGAAACATCTGCACACGGTCCGAACGCATCAGATCGGCCGCGACCTCCGCCACCGGCGCAGCCTCGATGGCGGCGACGAACTCCGGGATGCGGGTCCAGTTGCAATAGTCGTCAAAGAAACGCCCGCTTTCGCCGGCCTTTTCGTTGTTGGACGCATAGGGGCCCGGCTGCGCCATATTCGCGGCCACGCCCGCGCGCAGCAGATCCACCTGATCCTTGAACAGCCCCTTGATCAGGACCGCACCATCGCGCTGAAACGCCTCAACCTGATCCTCGCTCAGCATCGCATGTGCCATGATCGCTCTCCCTTGATGATCGCTGTCGGCTGGATCTTCTGTGCGCCTGAATATAAATTCAAATCATAGTTATCTAAGGCACCATTTCACTGATGTTATACCTTACACTTCGGCACTACGAATATGTCACCGCCATCGCGCGTCACGGCAGCCTGTCGGGCGCCGCCCATGCCCTGCATGTCAGCCAGCCCGCGCTATCGACGGCGCTGTCACGGATCGAGGCGCATCTGGGGCGGGTGCTGTTCCTGCGCCGCAAGGGCGCGCCGCTGGAACTGACACCGGCAGGGCGGGATTTCGTCGCGGGCGCGGATTCCCTGCTGGCAGAAGCCGCGCGGCTCGAACAGGCCGGCACGGCGGCGCACCCGCCGCTGTCTCTCACCATCGGGTGTTTCAGCGATCTGGCGCCCTTCCTGATTCCCCGGGCGCTCGGCCTTCTGCGCGCGACCCTGCCCCACGTGCAGCTCGATGTGTTCGAGGGTGGGTTTGAGGCGCTGATTGCCGCGTTGAAGGCCGGCACCTGCGACCTGGCACTGACCTATGACCTCGGCCTTGATTCGAGCATCACCCGGACGCCGCTCTCTCAGGTCACGCCCCGGGCGCTGATGCCGCCGGATCACCGGCTCGCCCAACAGCCGGACACCAATCTGGCCGCGCTGGCAGAGGTGCCCCTGATCCTGTCGCGCGACGGTCTGTCCATCGCCCATATGATGCAAATGTTCAAATCCGCGGATCTGGTGCCGCAGGTTGCCTACCGCGTGGCGTCGCTCGAACTGCTTCGCAGCATGGCGGCGCGCGGCGAAGGGGTCGGGTTGGCCTACAGCTTGCCCGCCAGCGACACCACCTATGACGGCATGCCGCTCGCCAGTCGCCCGGTACGTGATCCGCAGGCCACGGAATCCGTCGTGCTGAGCTGCCACGCCACCCCTGTGCCCGGATCGACAACGGAACGCGCCATGTCAGCGCTGGCCAGCGGTCTGGCCGTGAATTCTGATTTAAATTGAGAGGCTTACTTCTTGCGCAGGCGGATGACCACATCCACCGAGGCGATTTCCATCCCCTCGGGCGGCTGCGGCAGGGACTGGATCACCAGCTCCTCGGAAGGGGCGTCGGTCACGCGGCCCTCGCCTTCCCAATAGTAATGCGGATGGTCGTGCACATTGGTGTCGAAGTAGCTCTTGGAGCCGTCGACAGTGATTTCCTGCAACACACCGGCATCGCAGAACGCCCGCAGCGTGTTGTAGACCGTGGCCAGAGACACCGCAGCGCCATCGTCCTTGGCCGCATCAAACAGGCTTTCGGCGGTGACGTGCCGGTGCTGACCGTCGCCCACCAGCAGCGAGGCCAGCGTCACGCGCTGGCGGGTCGGGCGCAGGCCCGCCTCCATCAGCCACTTGTTGGCGTTCTCTTCATGGGTCGGTGTCATGATCACCTTCCTACCGTTCACTGCTACCGGGGCCTTATAGGATAGAATACTGCCCTTTTTCAAACGGATTTGCAAAGTGGGCGTGCGACACGAACGCGGCACCGTCCCGGATTTGCGGCGCGGACCCTCGCACCTGCGGCAACGCGCTGCCCTTGCAGGATATGTAAACGCGGTGCTAATGGGGGCAGTGAACAAATATCAGACCCCACAGGCAGGAGTTGCCCCGCACATGACCCAATATCCCAGCAGCTTTGACAAGGAAGACCTGCTTAAATGTGCAAGAGGCGAGCTGTTCGGACCCGGCAATGCGCAGCTGCCCGCGCCGCCCATGCTGATGATGGACCGCATCACCGAAGTGAGCGCCGATGGCGGCGAGCATGGCAAGGGCCATATCCTCGCGGAATTCGACATCACCCCGGACCTGTGGTTCTTTGACTGCCACTTCCCCGGCAACCCGATCATGCCCGGCTGCCTTGGCCTTGACGGCCTGTGGCAGCTCACCGGCTTCAACCTCGGCTGGCGTGGCTGGCAGGGGCGCGGCTATGCGCTTGGCGTTGGTGAGGTCAAACTGACCGGCATGGTGCGCCCGGATCGCAAAATGCTGACCTATCGCGTCAATTTCACCAAAGCCGTACAGACCCGCCGCTTGACCATGGGCGTCGCAGACGGGATCGTGGAAGCGGATGGAGAAGTGATTTATCAGGTTAAGGATATGAAGGTGGCCCTCTCCGAGACCTGATCCACCCTCCGGGTCAGCTTGGGGCTTCGGGCCCATGATGCGGGGTGCGCCCCCTTCACACCAGTTACAGGAGTACGCAACATGCGTCGCGTCGTCGTCACCGGCTTGGGGATCGTTTCCTCGATCGGGAACAATGCCGAGGAGGTCATCGCCTCCTTGAAGACCGGGAAATCCGGCATCGTCGCCAGCGAAGAGATGGCCGAACACGGCTTTCGCAGCCAGATCGCGGGCACGCTGAAAATTGATCCGGCCGAGCATGTGGACAAGCGCACCCTGCGGTTCATGGGTCCGGGTGCCGCCTATGCCCATATCGCCATGAGCCAGGCGATTGCGGACGCGGGCCTCGCGGACGATCAGGTCGTCAACGAACGCACTGGCCTGGTGGCCGGCTCCGGCGGGCCATCGACCTCGTCGATGCTGACAGCGCATCAGACCGTGTTGAAAACCGGCGCAACCAAGCGCATCGGCCCCTTTGCGGTACCGAAGTGCATGTCCTCCACGATCTCGGCGAACCTTGCGACCGCGTTCAAGATCAAGGGCATCAATTACTCGATCACCTCGGCCTGCTCCACCTCGCTGCATTGCATCGGCAACGCGGCTGAGCAGATCATGATGGGCAAGCAAGACGTGATGTTTGCCGGTGGCGGCGAGGAACTGGACTGGACCCTGTCCTGTCTGTTTGACGCCATGGGCGCGATGTCCTCCAAATACAACGACACGCCTGAAAAAGCCTCCCGCGCGTTTGATCAGGACCGCGATGGGTTTGTGATCTCCGGCGGTGGCGGCATTGTGGTGCTTGAGGATCTGGAACATGCGCTGGCGCGTGGGGCCAAGATCTACGCCGAAGTGACAGGCTTTGCCGCGACCTCCGACGGTCACGACATGGTGGCCCCCTCCGGCGAGGGCGGTGAGCGCGCGATGCGTCTGGCGCTGCAAACCCTGCCCGAAGGCCGCAAGGTTTCCTATATCAACGCGCATGGCACCTCGACGCCGGTGGGCGATGTGGGCGAGGTTGAGGCCGCACGCCGTGTATTCGGCGCAGGCAATGTGCCGCCGATCTCCTCGACCAAATCC
Source organism: Epibacterium sp. ABV4_022 (assembly GCF_056159345.1). Classification (NCBI taxonomy): domain Bacteria; kingdom Pseudomonadati; phylum Pseudomonadota; class Alphaproteobacteria; order Rhodobacterales; family Roseobacteraceae; genus Epibacterium; species Epibacterium sp. ABV4_022. The sequence goes on along the minus strand of NZ_JBSWVA010000001.1, from coordinate 819,683 downwards.
ATGACCGGCCACGCACAGGGCGCGGCGGGCGCGCTGGAGGCGATCTTCTGCCTCCTCATGCTGGACAATGATTTCATCACGCCATCCATCAACGTCGACACCCTTGCCGAGGGCATCGAAGACGGCGAAGTGGCCACGCAATATGTTGAAAACGCAGGACTCGACAGTGTCATGACCAACAGCTTCGGCTTTGGCGGCACCAACGGCTCCATGGTTCTGAGCAAGTACAAGGATTGACGACCGTGACAGGAGTATTGGCCGGCAAACGGGGCCTGATCATGGGGGTGGCAAATGACCGCTCCATCGCTTGGGGGATCGCCAAGGCGATGCATGAGGCAGGGGCCGAGCTGGCCTTTACCTATCAGGGTGAAGCCTTTGGCAAACGTCTGGAGCCGCTCGCGGCCTCTGTAGGCAGCGATTTTATGGTGGATGTGGATGTCACCGATGATGCCTCGCTCGACACCGCTTTCGAACAGCTGAGCGCGCGCTGGCCGACGATTGATTTCCTAGTTCACGCGATTGCTTACTCGGACAAGACCGAACTCACCGGTCGGTTCATCAACACCAGCCGCGCGAACTTCAAGAACTCCATGGATATCTCCGCCTATTCCTTCATCGAGGTGGCGCGTCGCGCCTATCCGTTGATGCAGGAAAACGGCGGCGGCACCATGATGACGCTGACCTATGGTGGCTCCAACCGGGTGACGCCGAACTACAACGTGATGGGTGTGGCCAAGGCCGCGCTGGAAAGCGCCACGCGCTATCTGGCCAATGACCTCGGCCCCGATGGCATCCGCGTCAATGCGATCTCTCCCGGCCCGATGAAAACGCTCGCCGGTGCTGCGATCGGTGGTGCGCGCAAGACCTACAAGCACACCGAGCAGAACGCCCCCTTGCGGTCCAATGCGACCCTTGAAGCGGTGGGCGGCACAGCGGTCTATCTGGCCTCGGACGCAGGGGCCTACACCACCGGTGAGATCATCCGCGTCGATGGCGGCTTTCACATCCTTGGCATGCCGCAGCAAGAACACCTCTGATTTCAATTAGAATTCAGACTGTTAAGGCACCCTTCGGGGTGCCTTTTCTTTTTGTCGCAGGTCGTTTTGGGTATCGGCTCTTTTATTTTATACCGAATCGCATAATAAAAGGGAACCTTTCAAGACAGGATACTTTCGATGCTTCTCACTGACCTCGTCACCCCGCCCGACACGGCCCTGTGCTCCGCCGCCGAAGAGATGGCGCGCATGGCTAGCGATCCCTTCCTTTATAACCATGTCAGCCGCTCCTATGTGTTTGGCGCGCTGGCGGCGCGCGCGACGGGCACGCAATATGACCCGGAGCTGTTTTACATCGCCGCCATGCTGCATGATCTCGGCCTCACAGAAACCTATATGGCGGAGGATCGGTTTGAGGTGGACGCCGCCGATGCCGCCGCCACGTTCCTTGCGGCACAAAACGTCGAGCAATCGCGCATTGACCGGGTCTGGGACGCGATTGCGCTGCACACGACGTTTTCGATCCCGCAGAAGAAATCGCCCGAGGCCGCGCTGGTGCAGTTCGGTGCAGGGCTGGACGTGGGCGTTATCCCACATGACCACATCACGCCGGAGGTGATGGAACAGGTGCTTGACGCCTACCCCCGTCTGGGTTTCAAAAAGGCCATGGAACAAGCGCTCACCCGGATCTACAAAGCCAAGCCCATGACAGCGATGCATAATTTTGGCGCTGATGTGGCCCATCGCCATGTGCCGGGCTTTCACCAGCCGCATTTCTGCGATGTGCTGCACGGGGCGGATTTCCCCGAATGAGCAAGGCGGGGCAGACACGCGGTCGGGGCCGTCCGCGCAAGTTCGATGAACGCGCGGTACGGCAGACCATCATGGAGACCTTCTGGCAGAAGGGCTATGCGGCCACCTCGCTCGATGATCTCTCCAAGGCAACCGGCCTTGTCCGCCCCAGCCTTTATGCCGCCTTTGGCAACAAGGAAGAAATGTTCCTGCGCGCGATGGATGATTTTGTCATCCGCGTGCAGGGCGATCTGCGCCGTCAGGTGCCGCGCAATGCCGCGCCCGAAGACGCGCTTCTGGCGGTGTTCACCGCGATGCTGGCAATCTATCAGGAGGACGGCGCTTCCGGTGCACGCGGCTGTCTGGTGTTTTCAACCGCCATTGCCGAAGCCCCCATGCACCCTGAGATCCGCACTGCGTTGCGCGCCCGGATTGCCCAAACCGATCACCAGTTCCGCCGTCTCTTTGACCACCTGGCACCGGCTGCGCCAGAGGCCTCCCGCGCAGCCGCCACAGACCTCGCCGCCGCAACTCTGCACTCTCTGGGGCTGCGCGTTCGGGCCGGCAGCGGCATCGAAGGATTGCGGGTCCTCCTCCAGCGCTCGGCCCGCAGCATCGCGTCACTGCTGTAACGGGCAGCGCCCCAGCGCCGCCCCCCCCCCCAGACACCGGGCCACAATCTGGCCCGGCAAACAAAAAAGGGGACGCCCTGGCGCCCCCTTCTCCGTCTCGATCCAATGAACCGGATCAGCTGTCGCCGCCCGAGGCGCGTTTGGACAGCATGTTCATCACGTTGTTGGCAACCTTGGTGTAGGGCGGCCAGAACAGCTCTTCGGCAAAGAACTCCGGGTTCTCGTCCAGCATCGGGTTGGCATCGACCTGCGTTGTCGCCGCCACCATGCCAAGACCATTCACGATGCGCTCCTGCACGTCCTTGCCGATGAAATAGTTGGCAAAGATCTCTGCCGCTTCCAGCTTCTCGCCCTCAAGCTTCTTGGAGAAGTTGATGGTGTCGAGCCAGACCGTGTTGCCTTCCTCGAAGTTCACGATGCTCCAGTTGCCACCTTCGGCCACATGCGCCGCTGCACCCGGCCCGTAAGAGGCCACAAACGCCAGATCGTCGCGGAATTCCGGACCGGCGCTCCAGAAGAAACCGACCTGATCGTACAGCGTGTTCATGGTCTGCTGCAGCGCGCCATCAGCCTTTTGCATCTCCGCCATCTTCTTGCGATCTCCGGAGGCATCCTGCACCGCAAACGGCGCCTCGCCCATCGCCATCAGCGCCAGCGCCACGTTGGGCTGCACCTGCCCCTCGGTCAGCGAGAGGCGGCCCTTCCATTCCGGCTTCAGAAGATCGGCGACAGAGGCGGGGTGTTCCGACACCACATCGTCATTGGCCCAGATCCCGTAGGACCCGCCGCCGAACGGCAGGTAAAGCGGACCCGCATCCGACATGCCCATCGGGATTGCGCTCAATTCCGGCAGCAGCGACGCAGCGTTGCTCAGCCGTGGCGAGGACAGATCGATGGGTTGCAACAGGTTGGAGAAGGGAAAGCCCTCCATCTGGATGTAGTTCAGCGTCAGGAAGGACACATCCACATCACCGGAACGGATCACGTCGAACATCTGCTCGGGCCCCTCGGCCAGCGTGTCCATGACGCGCACCTCGACATCATAGCCTTCGGACTTGAGGATGTCGTTCACCGCCGCAACCTCGGCCGGCAGGACATAGCCGTCCCAGGTGAAAACATTCAGATATTCGGTGGCATGCGCCATGGTGCCGCCAATGGTGAACATTGCGCCAAGAAGCAGATTCCGCATGTGAGAGAACTCCCGTTAGATAAAAACCCACCCGCAGGCCGACCGGCCGTTCTATCGGGCCGGGAACAAAACGCGGCATCACGCCAGCGCGGCAGCGGGTCTGTGGGGAAGGTCGCCGAGAGAAATGAACAGGACGTGAATCCCGATCACCGCGCTTCAGAAATGCGCGGCGCAATTGAAGTAAGTTGCGGGTGATCGCCCGGGGCGGAATGCGCTCGCGACGCGAGGCTGACGAGGCGTACAGGCGGCGCGCGCAGACGGAAGGGGGAAGAAGCGACCGCCAAACAGGTTGTGGCGGCGATCACACGGTCGGGCGGCGGCCTGTCCCCCGCCGCGCCGCAGGCGCGGCGCCGGGCCCAACCGGGAAGGATGCGCTTGCCGCGTCCCGAGCGGGCGGGAGCCCCGCCTGCCCGGCTTTCAAAGCAGTGGCAGTGATGCCTTGCCTCAGGCGATCGCCACCAGCTCCACGTCAAAGACCAGGTCCTGGCCCGCCAGACGATGGTTAGCGTCCAGGGTCACATTCGCCTCGTCCACCTCGACCACCGTCACCGGCAGTACCTGGCCTTCGGGGGTCTGCATCTGGAGCATGGTGCCGATTTCCAGCGGAATATCGTCCGGGATCCCCTCGCGCGGCACCGCCTGGCGCGCCGACGGGTTGATCGGGCCGTAGGCATCTTCGCAGGCAATCTCCAACGTCTTGGTATCGCCTTCGGCCATCTCCAGCATGCCTTCATCCATGCCCTTGATCACGTGGCCGGCGCCGACGGTGAACTCTAGCGGATCGCGCCCTTCGGAACTGTCAAAGACGGTGCCGTCCGTCAGTTTTCCGGTGTAGTGGATGCGAACCGTGTCGCCATTTTTTACCGCGGTCATAATGACCCCCTTTCGGGTTCTCTGGTGTATTTCAGGCCCAACGCCCAATGATAAAGCGCCACCCTAACGGCCATGACGGCAGAGTAAACCCGTACCAACACAATTTAGCCCATTGAGACCGGCCCCGCTTGTGGCACCTTTGCCGCGACAGGGAGACCCAAGAGATGACACTCAAGACCTGCATCTTCGACGCCTATGGCACGTTGTTCGATGTCACGGCTGCCGCCCGGCAGGCCGCCGCAGACCCGGCGTTTCCGCAGCTTGCCGACAGCTGGGCGACACTGGCGCAGGACTGGCGGCTGAAGCAGCTGCAATACACCTGGCTGCGTGCGGTCGTCGGCGCCCATGCAGATTTCTGGCAGATCACACAGGACGGCCTCGACTGGGCGTTGGAGGCCGCGGGCCTGACCGACCAGCCGGCGTTGCGGCAACGGTTGCTCGACCTCTATTGGCAGCTCGCCGCCTATCCGGAGGTTCCGGCGATGCTGCAGGCGCTGAAGGCGGCAGGCTACAACACCGGCATCCTGTCGAACGGCTCGCCCGACATGCTGACGGGGGCGGTGGACTCGGCCGGGATTTCCGAATGCCTCGATGCGGTGCTGTCGGTCGAAAGCGTCGGCGTCTTCAAACCCGCTGCTGCCGTCTATGATCTGGTGGGCGCGCATTTTGGCGATGATCCATCCGACGTGCTGTTTGTGTCCTCCAACGGCTGGGACGCCGGTTGTGCAACCGGCTATGGCTTTACCACGGTCTGGGTCAACCGGGGCAGCGAGCCGGTTGATCGGCTGCCCTGGCGTCCCACCCATATCCTGACCGACCTGAGCACCGTGCCCGACATTGCCGCCTCCTGCTGAGAAAGACCCTGTTACATGAGCCGTTTCACCACGCCCGACGGGCTGTCGCTCTACTATGAAACCCACGGCAACCGCGATGGAGTGCCGCTGATCTGCCTGCCCGGGCTGACCCGCGACGGGCAGGATTTCCGCTATGTTCTGCCGCATCTTGCCGATTACCACGTGATCCTGCTGGACCTGCGCGGCCGGGGGCGTTCCGACTATGCCGAGGACCCCGGCAGCTACAACATCCTGACCGAAGCCGGGGATGTGGTCGCGCTGATGGATCATCTCGACCTGTCCCGTGCCGCCATCCTGGGCACCTCGCGCGGCGGGCTCGTCGCCATGGCCATTGCCGGCACCGCCCGGGACCGGCTGTCGGCGGTGATCGTGAATGATGTCGGCCCGGACATCGCCGACACGGGGCTCGGGCGCATATTCGACTATCTGGGGCGGCGACCAGCCGCAAAAACCCACGCGCAGGCTGCGCAGGCGCTCGGGGCCGCGATGACTCCGGCCTTTTCCGGCGTCCCGTCGCAGCGCTGGCTGGAAGAGGCACAGACCTTCTACAAGGAAACCCCGGACGGGCTGGAGCTGCGCTATGATGCCCGCCTGCGGGACGCGATGCTGGCCCAGGCCGAGGCCGTGGCGGAAATGGAGGAGAAACCCAGCCTCTGGCCGTGGTTCGCCGCACTCGACGGCCTGCCCTGCGGCGTCATCCGTGGAGCACAGTCCGACATCCTCTCGGCCGAGACCTATGCGGAAATGCAGCGCCGCCTGCCCGCGCTGCGCGCGGTGGAACTGCCAGATCGCGGCCATGTGCCCTTTCTCGATGAGCCCGCCGCCCTGTCCCTTATCCACTACGTATTGAAAGACGCCCAATGACCACACTCGCCATGATCGAGGCCGCCGCCGCGCGGCTCAAGGGCCATGCCCGTCGCACGCCGCTGCTGTCCTCGCCGTTTCTCGACGAGATCGCGGGCCGCCGTCTCCTGGTGAAGGCCGAGTGCCTGCAACACACCGGATCGTTCAAGTTCCGCGGCGGCTGGGCGGCGCTCTCGGCGCTTTCCCCGGAGCTGCGCACACGCGGCGTCATCGCCTATTCCTCTGGCAACCACGCACAGGGCGTTGCCGCCGCCGCCAAGGCCCATGGCTCGCCCGCGGTCATCGTGATGCCTGCCGATGCGCCCCGGCTCAAGATCGACAACACCCGCGCCCTCGGCGCCGAGGTCGTTCTCTATGACCGCGCCGCCGGTGAGAGCCGCGAAGCCGCCGCCGCACCGCTGGTCGAGAGCCGCGGCCTCACCCTGATCAAACCCTATGACGAACCCGAGGTGATCGCAGGTCAGGGCACCACCGGCCTGGAGATCGCCGATCAGGCCGCGGAGCTTGGCATTACGGAGGCCGACGTCCTGGTCTGCTGCGGCGGCGGAGGTCTGACCTCCGGCATCGCGCTGGCACTGGAAGATCGCGCGCCGGGGATGCGCGTGCGCCCGACAGAGCCAGAAGGGTTCGATGACGTGGTGCGCTCGCAGGCCGCAGGCCGGATCGAGACCAATGCCGCGCCCACCGGCTCCATCTGCGATGCGATCCTGACCCCGGCCCCGGGCGAAATCACCTGGCCGCTGCTGTCCCGCCTCTGCGCGCCGGGCATCACCATCACCGATGCCGAAGCACAACAGGCCATGGCGCTGGCCTTTCAGCGCCTCAAGATCGTGCTGGAACCCGGCGGCGCCGCGTCTCTGGCCGCTGCCCTGTTCCACGGTTCGGACCTTGAGGGCGATACCGTGATCGCGGTTGCCACCGGCGGCAATGTGGACACCGAGACCTTTACCGAGGCGCTCGCGCGCTTTGGCTGAGACGGCCCCTGCCGCGCGTGTGCGACCGTCATTCGAAGTGTCCCGGTCGCTGGCCACTTCTGACAGATCCGGCTAGGGTCGGGGGCCTCACCCCACCCTGATCGGACCCGGCGTCCGGTCCGCACAGCGCAGAACCAAAGAGCCCCACCCATGCCCCTCGCAGACCTCGGCGACGTCCAGTTGAACTACACCCTACGCGGTCCGGAGACGGCCCCACCCGTGGTGTTTGCCCATGCGCTTGGTACCGATCAGCACATCTGGGATCGCGTGATCGACCTTCTGCCCGACGGCCTGCGTATCCTGACCTTCGACCTGCGCGGTCACGGAGGGTCCTCGGTGCCCGACGGTCCCTACTCCATGGGCACGCTGGTGCGCGACACGGAACGATTGATGGAGTTCTGCGAGATCCGCGACAGCCTCTTTGTTGGCCTCTCCATCGGCGGCATGATCGCCCAGGGTCTCGCGGTCAAGCGGCTCGATCAGATCCGGGCGCTGGTGCTGTCGAACACCGCCGCAAAGATCGGGACGCCAGAAATCTGGCAGCGCAGGATGGCGGCGATCCGCAGCGGTGGCATGGCCGCCATAAGCACAGACACCATGCAGCGCTGGTTTCCCCGGGCCCATGTGAAATCGGGTGCCCACGCCCCGACACAGGCACAGATCGAAAACTGCCCACCGGAAGGATACCTGGGCTGCTGCGCCGCCATCGCCGGAACCGATTTCTACACGCCGACCTCCGGCCTGCGGCTGCCGGCCCTCGGGATTGCCGGCTCCGAGGACGGTTCGACGCCGCCGGATCTGGTGCGCGAGACCGTCGATCTGATCCCCGGCTCGCAGTTCACCCTGTTGCGCCGGACGGGGCATGTGCCGCCCATCGACCAGCCCGAAACCTATGCCGAACGGCTCACACATTTCATGCAGGAGATCGCTCACCTTGGCTGATATTCTTCTCGTACACGGGTCCTGCCACGGCGCCTGGTGCTGGCGCGACCTGATCCCGGCCCTGGCCGCATATGGCCATACCGTGCGCACCATCGACCTGCCCGGCCACGGCGACGGGCGTTCGCCAGCAGATGTCAGCCTGGACGACAGCTGCCGGGCAGTGGCCGCCCAGATCACGCCAGACACAATTGTCGTCGGACACTCCTGGGCCGGTTTTCCGATCACCGGCGCCGTGGCCCACGCCTGCCCACGCGGGCTGATCTACCTCTGCGCCTATGTCCCGATCTCCGGCATGTCGCTGATCGACATGCGCCGGGCCGGTCCACGCCAGACCATCGGCAGCGCGGCGGTCAAATCCGAGGACGGGCACAGCTACACGGTCCATCCGGATGCTGCGCCGGAGCTGTTCTATCACGACTGCCCGCCCGACGCGGTGTCTTTCGCGCTGGAGCATATCTGCCCGCAGCCGATCCGGCCACAGGCGACGCCCCTCACCGTTCCCGACCGCTGGAGCAGCCTGCCCAAGCACTACATCCGCTGTACACACGACCGGACCATCCCGCCCGAGTATCAGGCCAGCATGACCGCGGACTGGCCGGACGCGCAGGTCCATGTTCTGGACAGCGCTCATTCCCCGTTCTTTGCCGCGCCTCAACCGCTGGCCAGATTGATCGACCAGATCACGGCCAATATCCCGGACCCGTCGGAGCCGCGATTTTAGAGCCCCCCGGGGGCGGGCGTGCACGCGGGCCGGAACACCGCGTGTTCGCCTCCCTCGGTGCGCCATGCCCCGCACCGCCCCCCGGGCCCGGTGGCCCCGTTCGGCGCGCCTCTCTACCCCCCTCCCCGATGCCGTTGCGTAAAACCGACACTTCAGCGCCGTTTTCCGCATTGCAGTGCGCCAGAGCGCCCGTCACCCTGACCTCAACCGACGAGGAGACGAACCATGCAGTTGATCAAGGCCGCAGTGTGCCACACACATGGCGCCCCGCTTGTGATCAAAGAAATCCGGATCGCACCACCCGGAGCGGGCGAAGTCGAAGTGACCCTCGATGCCGTCGCGATCTGCCACAGCGACATCTCCTATGCCGACGGGGCCTGGGGCGGCCCGCTGCCTGCGGTCTTCGGACATGAGGCCGCCGGGCGCGTCACCGCGGTTGGCGCCGGTGTCGAAGGGTTCGCCCCCGGCGATGATGTGATCGTGACCCTGATCCGGGCCTGCGGCAGCTGCCCCACATGTGCTGCGGGTCGCCCCGTCAACTGTGCCACGCCCCGGGACAGGACCGGCGGGCCCCTAACCACCGCGGAAGGAACCCCCATGCTTCAGGCGATGGACTGCGGTGCGTTTGCCGAAAAGGTCGTGGTCAGCGCCCGACAGATCGTGAAGATCCCCGCGCAGATCCCCAAGGACGTGGCGGCGCTGATCTCCTGTGGCGTGATCACCGGCATCGGCGGAGCGGTCAACACCGCCCACCTGCGACCGGGCGAGGACGTCGTGGTCATCGGCGCCGGCGGCGTCGGGCTCAATGCGATCCAGGGTGCCCGCATCGCCGGCGCCCGCCGTATCGTGGCGGTTGACATGAGCACCGAAAAGCTCGCGATTGCACAGGAGTTCGGCGCAACCCACGGCATCCTCGCAACTGATCCGAAACCCTGGCGCGCTGCCTTCGAAGCGCTCGGCGGGAAGGGCGCGGAGGTTGTGCTGATTACCGTCGGCGCCATTCCCGCCTACGAGCAGGCCCCCCGCTATCTCGGAGCGGGGGGACGCGCGGTGATGATCGGAATGCCGCACTCCGGCCAGACGGCCCGCTACGAACCGGTGGTGATGGCCGCCCTGGGCCAGGGGTTGCTGGGCTCCAAGATGGGCGATGTGGTGATCCAGCGGGACGTGCCCTGGATCGTCGATCTCTACCAGCAGGGCCGCCTGAAGCTGGACGAGCTGATCTCGGGGCGCTGGTCGCTGGCGCAGATCAACGACGCCATCGCCGATACCAGAACCGGCAGCGCCAAACGCAATGTGATCCTCTTCGACCGCTGAGGATTGCACCCTGACGCAGGGATCCGGGCCACCAGGCCCGGACCCGGGGGGGGGGGGGGGGGGGGGGGGGGGGGGGGGGGGGGGGGGGGGGGGGGGAGGGGGGGGGGCGCTCCCGCCTCCACCCGATCTGCAGACCATCAAAGGACCGAGAGATATGAAACTCCAGGACCTCGACATCATCATCACCGCGCCCCCCGCTCCGGGCTGGGGCGGGCGCTACTGGATTCTCGTCAAACTCACCACCGACACCGGCATCACCGGCTGGGGGGAATGCTATGCCTCCACTGTCGGCCCCAAGGCAATGACCGCCGTGATCGAGGACATCTTTGCCCGCCATATGCAGGGTGAAAACCCCGAGAACATCGAGCTGATGTTCCGCCGGGCCTATTCCTCCGGCTTCACCCAGCGCCCGGATCCAACCGTGATGGGAGCCTTCTCCGGTCTCGAAATCGCCTGCTGGGACATCCTCGGCAAGGATCGCGACCGACCGGTGCATGCCCTCCTTGGCGGGCGGATGAACGACCGTATCCGCGCGTATACCTACCTCTACCCCTTGCCGCACCACGACATCAGCACCTTCTGGACCTCTCCCGAAATGGCCGCCGACTCCGCCCGCGATGCCGTCGCGCGCGGATACACGGCGGTGAAATTCGACCCCGCCGGCCCCTACACCATTCGCGGCGGCCACATGCCCGCCATGTCCGACATCAGCCTCTCGGTCGCCTTCTGCAAGGCGATCCGCGACGCGGTCGGCGACAGGGCAGATCTCCTGTTCGGCACCCATGGCCAGTTCAACACCGCGGGCGCAATCCGCATGGGCCAGGCGCTCGAACCCTATAGCCCGCTCTGGTACGAAGAACCCACCCCGCCGGATATGGTCGAGGACATGGCCCGCGTGGCCCGACAGGTCCGCATCCCGGTCTCCGCCGGGGAACGCCTATCCACCAAGGCCGAATTCGGCGCGCTCCTGCGGGCCGGTGCCGCGGAAATCCTGCAACCCGCACTCGGACGCGCCGGCGGGATCTGGGAAATGAAGAAAGTCGCCGCCATGGCCGAAGTGTTCAATGCCCAGATGGCGCCGCATCTCTACGCCGGCCCGGTGGAATGGGCGGCCAATATCCAGTTCGCCGCCTCCATCCCCAACCTGCTGATGGCGGAAACCATCGAAACCCCCTTTCACGATGCGCTTATCAAATCCTCGATCCGGGTCGAACAGGGCTTTGTCACGCCGCCATCCTCGGCGGGCCTCGGCATCGAGGTGGACGAGGACCTCGCCCGCGCGCATCCGTTTACCGGCGACGACCTGCACCTCAACATGCAAGAAGCGCCCTGCGACTATGCAAACGGCAATGCGTTTCAGGGGGGTGCTCCGGTTCTGGACGGCGACACCTAGCGGTTCCCTGGACCGCAAGTCACCCAGCGCCACACGCAGCGCAGATAACGCGGCACCGGTGTCACCCCACCGGCGCATCAGCCCTGAACTTCCCAAACCAGCCGGCGGACTAGCAACAGTCCGCCGGCTGCCGCGCACAGCGCCTGATTCCCGCATGTAGCCAGACAGGCAATGCCCCTCACAGGTGGCCCCACGCCTGTCGTAACCTTGCGCCCGGAGCCCGTCCTCACGGCGACGTGTCTGGACATTTCCAGCGCATTGCCGCTAGGACAAATTTTCCAACCTCGCCAGATCCGGCGAGGCGTTCCCGCAAAAAGTGAGCGGAGGTTTGCTAAAATGAATAAATATTTGCCAAAACTCTTGCGATCCCCCTACAAGACGTGAACTTACTCTAGTTAGCGTCAGCCCTATGGCCTGACACACTCAGCCTGCGCCCGTGCAGGATCAACGACGGCCCCGAGAGTAGACCCTGACCATGACTGAAACACTGGACATGCCCGCCCCCGACATGGCAGATCGCGCGTCTGACGCCGCAACCCTGTTGAAAGCCCTGGCGCATGAGGGACGCCTGATGATCCTGTGCTATCTCGCAGGCGAGCAGGAGCTTTCGGTGGGCGCGCTCGAAGACAGGCTGGGCAAGCGGCAGGCCGCGGTCAGCCAGCTGCTCTCCCGCCTGCGCGAAGATCGGCTGGTTGTGGCCCGGCGCGAGGGCAAGACGGTCTATTATTCCCTTGCCGACGGACCGGCCACAAGCATCCTCGATACACTGCACGACATCTATTGCAGCTGACGGGTCCGCGCCGCCCAGGCGCGGTGTCCCGGACTTAGTGGTCGGCGCGCACGCTTTGCCGCTGACGGCCAAGCCCCTGAATTTCCAACTCCATAACATCACCCTCCTGAAGAAAGATCGGCGTGGGCTTCTGCCCCATGCCGACCCCGGGCGGGGTTCCGGTGGCGATGACATCACCGGGATGCAGCGTCATCAGCTGGCTGAGATGGCTGATGATCTCAGCCACGGAAAAGATCATCCGGCTGGTATGCCCGGTCTGCATCCGCTGGCCGTTCACATCGCATGACAGGTCGAGCGCCTGAGGGTCGGGCACCTCATCAGCGGTGACCAGCCACGGACCAATGGGACCAAAGGTGTCGCAGCTCTTGCCCTTGGTCCACTGCCCGGTCAATTGCATCTGGAAGTCGCGTTCCGAGACATCATTCACAACGCAGTAGCCCGCCACATGGTCCAACGCGTCTTCCACTGTGACGTATTTTGCCGCCTGACCGATCACCACGCCCAGCTCGACTTCCCAATCCGTCGCCTTCGACCCTCGGGGAATGCACACGTCATCGCAGGCGCCTATGATCGCCGAATTTGCTTTCATGAAAAGAATGGGGTGTGCCGGGGGGGACGCCCCCACTTCCTGGGCATGATCGGAATAGTTGAGTCCGATGCAGAGGAACTTGCCGACACCTCCGACGCAGGGCGCATAGTCGAGTGCTCCCTCCAATTCGGGCAGTGCGCGGGCGTCCAGTGCCGCGATCGCCGCCAGCACGGATGGGTTCAGCGTCTCCGGCGTGACATCCGCGACATGCTGGGCCAGATCCCGGGGCACGCCCTCCGCGTCAATCAAGCCGGGGCGGACCCCTTCGGCGGTCCGGTAGCGAAACAGTTTCATGCGTTCTCTCCCTGATTTTCATTGGTATGTTTGGCCCGCCTGAGCGGCCCGCCTGGCACCCCGGAGGGCCGCCTGTCGCATCACGCCGGATCGCAATCTCAGCTGGAGACGTATCCCGCGACCACCTGCAACAGCTTGAAGGCCGTATTGGCATCATTCTCCACCACGGCGAGGAACTCCTCCTCACCGATCCGCAGGCAGGTCAGGTCGCTTTCCGCGACCATCGACAAGGCGCGGGGCTCCTTGCGGATCAGGCCAAGTTCTCCGACCAGCCGACCCGGCCCGACCCGCGCGATCATCTGCGCCTGCGTGCCGTCGTCATCGGACGGCAGGTAGAGCCCCGCCTCGCCCTCGATGATCATATAGGCCCCGTCGGTGGCCGCATCATCCTTGTGGAACACGGCAGTGCCCGGTGCCGCCTCATACCAGCGCGCGCCAAAGGCCAGCAGTCGCAGCTGGCGGCGGTTGAGGCCGGAGAACAGCTCTGTGGTTTCCAGCGCGCGCAGCTTGCGCGACAGATCCGCCGCCGAGGCGCTGTCCTCGTCGCCAGTCTCCCGGTCGTCGGCGCGTTCGTCCTTCAGGCGTCCTTGCCGCAGTTCGAAATAATGGTCGAACCGATCCGGGTCCCGGAACGCCGGTTCAAGGAAGATCAGCGTGGTTTGCGGCAGCAGCTCGCGCAGATTGTCCTGCATGGCGCGGCGGGTGTCGCGATCAAAACTGGCCAGGGCGCTGTCGAGGATGAGCACATCCGGGCGCTTGATCGACGCGCGGCAGAAGGCCAGCGGCTCGGCAAAGCTCTGCCCCAGCCCCTGCCCGCCGACGGACACCGGCAGGTCGAAGATCAGCTCCACCACCATTTCGCGCACGCCGGCCTCGTCGATCACCTCGGCAACCGCCTTGCGCAGATCCTCGGCCCGCGCGCCGGCACTGTCCGAAATCTTGCCGAAGATGGCGTTCTCCAGCACGGTGAAACCGGGCGCGAAATCGCCCTCGTAGAGCGGCACAAAAATATCGTCGAGCGTGTCCAGAAGCTCGCGCCCATGGCTGTCGCGCAGGGACAGGATGCGGTCCTCGATCTCAGTGCTGAAGGCCGGCCCCAGCGCCTCGGCAGAGATCGAGAAGGGCACGATCATCATCTGCGCCAGCTCTTCCGGTTCCAGCGCCTCGGTGCCCTTGGATTTCACCTTTTGCAGCAATTGCAATGCGGCCTCATAGTCCGAGGCCTCAAGTCCCAGCTTGCGGAACAACGGATGCACGGTGCCGTCCATGCCAAAGATCTGCCGCAGCATTTCCAGCACGTCCTGCGCCAGCATCACCAGGTCCTTGTCGAGCCCGATACGGCGCACCGTCTCCAGAAAGTCGCTCTGCTGTCGCAACAGCTCGTAGGTGATCGGCACCGAGCGCGTCGCATAGAGCAGGTTCTCCACCACCGGCAACGCGGGGTTATACTGTTCGCGATTGTTAAAATGGGCAAAGGCATCCAGCCCCGCATCCATCAGCGCCAGCTGCACATGCGGGCGCAGTTTCACCAGCGCATCGGCCAGTTTCGGATGCTCCGCCCGGTCAAAGATCTGGTCCATGCCCCGCCGCAGCAGCGCCGTGTCAGAGCCGATGCCCTCGACGATGCGCAACCACCAGTCGCGCAGCTCCTCCGGCTTCTCAAACCCGGCAATGCGCGGATCGACCCAGTTCACATCAAAGGGATCGGGGCTGTTGCCCGCACGGATGGCATCGCGCTGGACGCGGGGATCGGAAGGATCCTCCAACGGGCGCACCCGCAGTGGCATCAGCACGTTTTCCCCGAACGATCCCTGAAACAGCGCCGGGCGCGAGGTGGCATGGCCGACCCGCGTTGCCAGCACCATCTGGTGCAGCTCGCGAATGTTGTGTCCGGCCAGGGTGACCGTGCCCGATGCGGGGAGCACCTCACGGGTCAGAACCTCCGCCAGAGCGCGGCGGTCCTCTTCGGACGGCGCGGCGATGCCGATCAACTCGCCCTTGGGGAAGGTCGCCGTCAGTTCCTCCAGCACCAGATTGCCATCCGCATCGCGCACGCTGACGCCGTCCAGCACGATGTCGCCGTCCAGATGCGGCAGCGTCTCCGGCTCGCCCTGCATCAGGCGCTCATCCACCATGTCCGGCGGCGCGAACCGCTCCAGGATCACCTCCCAGCGCAGCGCCATGTCCTGGGTCTGGTTGTAATAAGTCAGCAGTTCCTTCCACGGCGAGGCAAGATCCTTGTAGGCCGCCAGAGCCGCAACCAGCGCCCCGAGCGAGACCTTGCCCTCCAGCACCAGATAGCCGCCAACCGCGTAGAAGAAGAACGGCGTCAGCTGGGTGATGAAGTTGTTGAGGAACTTCATGAAGAACTTTTTCTGATAGATCTCGAAGCGGATCTCGTAGAGCCGTCCCAGTCGATCCGTCACCCGCGCCATGCGGTAGCGCCAGCCGCCATTCACCCGCAGCGTCGCCGCCCCGGCGGCGCTTTCGCCGATCTCCGAGGCCAGCGCGCGCACCTGCTGGATGCGCTTCTTGTTGAGCTTGTTGATCCGCCGCTGCAACAGCGGAATCAGCCAGCCCTGCAAGGGAATGAGGGCGATCGCGGCGAGACCGAACCAGACATTCTGCGCAAACAGGAAATACAGGATGGTCAGCATCTGGCCGGCCTGGAGCACCGGCTGGCTGACCGCATCCCCCATCAGCCCGCCCATGGGCTCGGATTCGGAGGTGATCATCGACACCAGTTCGCCCTGACTTGTGCGCTCGAAATAGGGCTGCGGGAACCGCAACACCCGCGCGATCAGACTGTAGCGAAACCGGCGCAGCATACGCTCTGCCAGCACACCTTTCATGGTGTTGATGCGCATCTTGGTCAGCCCATGCGCCAGCACCGCAAGCAGGAAGGCACCGCAAAGAAGCCACAGGTAGGTGAGCTGATCCACCTGATGGCCCCAGACCTCGACCACGGAGCTCTGCGCCCCGATGGCGTCATTGATGATCCGCTTGGGCAGCTCCAGCGTCAGATAGAGCAGCGGGAACAGACAGGCCGTGACCACCAGGAGAATCAGCTGGTCGCGCTTGGAGTACTTCCAGATGAATTGGAAAAGCGAGCGTTCTATGGGAGGAGCTCCAAAGATCAGGTGACAGGACGCGGCCTGTAGGATGTGACGGTTATTATGCAGTGTTTTGCCATGGGTAGCGCGGTTTGACCATGGCAGGCAATGGCGCAGGCACAGGCGCGATCCCAGCCTAGAAAGCTGGCTGGAACGCGTCTGTGAGCTATGTCACAGACAGTCGAATGCGGTATTTGCGATACAGGACAAACACCGTAAGGTCCGCCGGGGTAACATGCCCGCGCGAAACGCAACTGCAAGAGGAGCGCCTGTTTTGCCTGAGAATGTCGGGATCGTCCTGCTGCTGATCTGCCTGCTCGAGGTCAAGCATATGTTTGCCGACTTCTACCTGCAGACCAAAAAGATGCTGTCAGGCCGGTGCCAGTATTTTCATCCCGGCCGGGCGCAGCACGCGGGCGTCCACGCTCTGGCCTCGGTGGTTGTCCTGTTCATTGTCGGCAGCCCCCCATGGTTCATCGTTGCCGTCTGTGCCGCGGAATGGGTGATCCATTTCAATATCGACTTCTGGAAAGCGCACCACACAGAGTGCCACAAGCTCGACCCCACCCAGGGGGCATTCTGGCGCGCCATGGGCACCGATCAGCTGCTGCATCACCTGACCTACGTGGGCATGGCCGCAGCCTGGGCAACGGTTTCGTTCTGACATCTCGCCCCGCGGCCGGATCATCCGGCCGCAGATCCTGTGCGCCTGACCCTCCAGCCAGCAGCGCCCCTGTCAGGAGACCGGCACCGGTCCTGCCTTGTGCTCTGCGCCGAGCATCGACTTCAACTGATGCACGGTCTCCAGCGGGATATCGACCGCGGTCATGATCTCGGCAGCAAAGCTCACCGGTGCCGTGCCCGCCGCAGTGATCACACCGCCATCGGAAACGGCCGTGGCTTGGTCCACATAGCGCGCCGCGCCCGCATAGCTGTCGGCGTGGGTGCCGAGAAACGCCGGATCATTCGATGTATGGCGCCGCGCATTCAACAATCCGGCGCGCGCCAGCGCCAGCGTCCCACCGCAGATCCCCGCGATCACCGTGCCGCGCGCATGCAGGTCTTGCAGCCACGCGGACAGCTCCGGCGCGTTCGGTTGCTCCCAGATCGTGCCGCCGATCACCACCAACGCCTCCGGGTTCCAGGACGTCAGCGTCTCACACCCATCCGGCACCCGCGCCACCAGCCCGCCCATCGAGGTCACCGCGCCGGGCTCGGGGGTCACATAGCGGATCTCAAGACCGAAGTAGCCCTGTCCAAGGCCGCACAAGACACCATATTCCCAATCCGCAAACCCCTGCGTCAGCAGCACCGCAACCCTGGCCATCGCTTCACTCCTCGCTTCTCCACGACTCGGAACATATAGGGAACATTTATGTAGCACAACCGGAAACCCTGCCCCGGGCATTTCCGCAGCCTCGCACGAGGCATCGCAAAGTGGGACGTCGCACAGCCACGCTCAGGGCACCACTGGGGTATCCCGCTTGATCGTTTTCAGAATGACATGGGTTTGTGCGCTGGCCACCCCCGCCAGCTGAAACAGGAACTGCTCCAGAAACTGGTTGTAGGCTTCCAGATCCGGCGCCAGCACCCGCAAATGATAGTCCGCCTGTCCGGTGGTCGCATAGCAGTCGACCACATGAGGGTTGGCCTCAACCGCATGGATGAATTCGGTCAGATGCTCGGGCGCGTGCCGCGTCAGGTTGACCTGCACCAGCGCCTCGAACCCCAATCCAACCGCCTTGGGCACCACCACGGCCCCATAGCGGTCGATCACACCGGCCTCCTCCAGCGCGCGCACCCGACGCCAGAGTGCCGAGGGAGACATGCCAACCGCGTCGGCCAGATCGGCGTTCGACATGCGGCAATCCTCTTGTAGCAGCGTCAGAATGCGACGATCGCGGTCATCCAGCTTCATCGGTGTGGAACTCCTGTTCAGAAAACAGACCTTATACGGACAGTTTATCCACATAACTGCAAGGAGGCACCATATCTGGCAAGTTTTTTCGCCGAACGAGGCGTATCATTGCATCGCCGAGCCATTCCCGCTCGATAGCCACGCCCGATAGCCACGAAGGAGCCGACATGACCGAGCTGTCCCACGCGTTTGACACGTACCAGCTGGAGGACCGCTACGCCCGCACCGAAGGCCGCGTATTCCTGACCGGAACACAAGCCCTCGCCCGGATCATGTTGGACCAATCCCGCCGCGACCGCGCCGCCGGGCTGAACACCGCCGGGTTTGTCTCCGGCTATCGCGGCTCTCCCCTTGGCGGTGTCGATCTGGAATTCTGGCGCGCCCGCGACCGGATGAACGAGGCCGGCATCACCTTCATGCCCGCCGTCAACGAGGACCTCGGCGCAACGGCCGTTCTGGGCGCGCAACAGGCCGTTCTTGACCCCGACTGCGAAGTCGAGGGCGTGTTTTCCATGTGGTACGGCAAGGGCCCCGGCGTGGACCGCTCCGGCGATGCGCTGAAACACGGCAACGCTTACGGCTCTTCGCCGAAAGGCGGCGTTCTGGTGGTGGCGGGCGATGACCACGGCTGTGTCTCCTCCTCCATGCCGCATCAGTCGGATGTGGCCTTCATGTCGTGGTTCATGCCGGTGCTGAACCCCGCCGATGTGGGCGAATACCTGTCCTTTGGCGAATACGGCATCGCGCTGTCGCGCTATTCCGGCACTTGGGTGGGGTTCAAGGCGGTCTCGGAAACCGTGGAAAGTGGCCGCTCTGTCGAGCTGCCCAAGGACCGCGCCTTCACGCTGCCCGATCTGCCGGACCATCCCGGCGGGCTGCACATCCGGTCGTCCGACCTGCCCAGCCCCGAGATCGAGACCCGCATTCGTGCCAAACTCCAGGCCGTGCGCGCCTTTGCCGAGGCCAACCCGATCGACCGCCGCATCTACGATCTGCCCGAGGCCCGCTTTGGCATCGTCACCACTGGCAAGGGGCATCTCGACCTGATGGAGGCGCTGCGGCTGCTGGATCTGGACGAGGACGCCTGCCGCAGCCTGGGCATCGATATCTACAAGGTCGGCATGGTCTGGCCGCTGGCCCGCGCCGAGGCGCTGCGTTTTGTGAACGGCAAGGAAGAAGTGCTGGTCATCGAGGAAAAACGCGGCATCATCGAGAGCCAGTTCAAGGAGTATTTCTACGACTGGCCCGGCGACAAGCCCAAGAAAATGGTCGGAAAATACCACGCCGCAGGCGAACCTCTGATCCCATGGGTGGGCGAGTTGAGCCCGTTGATGCTGGTGCCGGTGGTGGCCGAACGTCTTGACCGGTTCTTCCCGGAGCTGAACCTGCGCGACAAGGCGCGCGCCCTGACCGAACAGCCGCCCAACCTTTTGAACATCCCTGGCGCAACCCGCACGCCCTATTTCTGTTCCGGCTGCCCGCATAACACCTCCACCAAGATCCCCGAAGGTTCCAGCGCCAACTCCGGGATCGGCTGTCACGTCATGGCCTCCTGGATGGGGCGCGACACCGCAGGCTATGCACAGATGGGTGGCGAAGGCGTGCCGCATCTGGTCGCGTCCAAGTACAACGGCGGCAAACATGTGTTCCAGAACCTTGGCGAAGGCACATGGTATCATTCCGGCTCGCTCGCCATCCGTCAGGCGGTGGCAGCGGGGGCCAATATCACCTTCAAGGTGCTCTATAACGATGCGGTGGCCATGACCGGCGGTCAGCCGGTGGACGGCCCGGTCTCGGTCGCCGGCATCGCGCAGGCCGGGCGCGCCGAAGGCGTAGAGCGCATCGCGCTGATCTCTGATGATATCGGTAAATTCACCCGCAGCGACTTCCCGGCGGGCACGTCTTTTCACGATCGCGCCGACCTCGATCTGGTCCAGCGCGAGCTGCGCGAGATCAAGGGCGTCACCCTCCTGATCTACGAGCAAACCTGCGCCACCGAGAAACGCCGCCGCCGCAAACGCGGCAAGATGGAAGACCCCAAGCGCTTTGCCTATATCAACGATCTGGTCTGCGAAGGCTGCGGCGATTGTTCCGTCGAGAGCAACTGCCTGAGCGTCGAACCCAAGGAGACCCCCTTTGGCCGCAAGCGCAAGATCAACCTCTCCAGCTGCAACAAGGATTTCTCCTGCCTCAATGGCTTCTGCCCCAGTTTCGTGACGGTTGAGGGCGCAACCCGGCGCAAGAAAGAACTGCGCGATCTGGACGCCCAACAGCTCACCGACGATCTGCCCGCACCCGACCTGCCTGCGCTGGGAAAACCCTTCGACCTCTTGGTCACCGGCGTTGGCGGCACCGGTGTGGTCACGGTAGGCGCGCTCATCACCATGGCCGCCCACCTGGAGGGCAAAGGCGCATCGGTGCTTGATTTCACAGGCTTTGCGCAGAAATTCGGCACCGTCCTCAGCTACATCCGCCTCGCCAAATCCCCGGATGAGGTCCATCAGGTGCGCACCGATCTGAGCGCGGCCGACGCGGTAATCGCCTGTGACGCGGTGGTCTCCTCCGCGCCCAAAGCCTCTGCGCATTACCGTGAGGGCAGCCGGGTGGCGCTGAACCTTGCCGAAATGCCCACCGGCGACATCGTTCTGCGCCGCGACGCCACACTCGACATCCCCGCCCGCGCCCGCGCGGTGGCCTCGGTGGTCGGCACCGAGAACATCACCGCCCTCAATGCAAACGCAATTGCCGAAACACTTCTGGGCGATGCGGTGCTGGCCAATGTCATCATGCTGGGGTTTTCATGGCAGCAGGGTCTGGTGCCCGTCAGCCTCACCGCATTGCAACAGGCCATTGTGCTGAACGGCGTCGCGATTGAGAAAAACCAGCTCGCCTTCGCCATTGGCCGCGCCATGGCCGCCGCACCAGACCGGCTGAAATCCCACTACAGCGAGGACACGCCAGAGGAAGAAACGCTGGAGCAGCTCATCGACCGCCGCGCCGCGTTCCTGACCGCCTACCAAAACGCGGCCTACGCCAAGTCCTACACGGAGCGCCTGAAGCGCCTGCACACAGCACTGCCCGCGGATCAAGCCGACGCGCTCACGGCCACAGCCGCCCGCAGCCTCTTTAAACTCATGGCCTACAAGGACGAGTTCGAAGTGGCCCGCCTGATGAGCGCCGACAGTTTCCGCGCCGAACTCGACCGCGAATTTGACGGCGACTTCACCGTCAAATACCACATGGCCCCGCCGCTCTTGAACTTCAAAACCGATGCCCGGGGCCGCCCTGTCAAACGCGCGCTTGGGGCTTGGATGACACCGGTGCTGTCCTTGCTGGCCAAAGGCAAGACCTTCCGCCAGTCCCCACTCAACCCCTTCGCCTACCACGCCGAGGCGCGCATGCACCGCGAACTCAGGGAGTGGTTCCAGAACATGGTCGATGACATCATTGCCCACCCCGCAGCCCTGGCACCCGACACGCTGGACACCATCCTCAAAGCCCCGATGGAGATCCGCGGCTATGGCCCGGTGCGCGAAGAGGCCGCCCGCAGGGTGAAGGCCGAGGTCGACGCCCGGCGCATAGCCTGACCGCTTTCACCTTTTCCAAAATACCTCCCGCCGGAGGCCACCGCCCTGTCCCCTTTTGGGGGCAGGGCTCAACCTGCCGCGCGCCAGCGCGCCCGCTTGGCAGACGCCCCTAACGGGACAGATCGCGCCAGAACCGGCGACTGTAATCGGCAAACTCCTGCATCTCCGCATCTGTCGGCGCCTGGCCGGTAAAGACCTTCAGATACTCCGGCGTCATCGAAAGACGATAGTCATGGCTCTCCTGCGGCTCCGCCATGTCATAGCCAAGCTGCATGTAATACAGCACCTTGGCCCGTGTGAGCGCTTCGAGATCATCACATCCGTAGCGCTGAAACATGGAGGTCAGCGCCGCCACCCGCGCCGCATCCCCCGCCCGCATCCGTGCCAGCACCGCATCGGACCGACGCGCCCAGTCGCGCACCGCAAAATCAAGCGCGGTGTCGAACAGATCCGGATTGGCGATACAGCGAAAGATGTTCAGGACCGCACCGGTGACCCGCTCCGCCGGCGCCTGCGCCTGTGCGATCAGACCCGCGGTATTGGTCTCTTCCCAGCGGGTCAGCAGGGCGTCCAGCAGATCCTGCCGCGACTTGAAATACCAATAGAAAGAGGATCGCGAGACCCCCATCGCCTCGGCCAGCGCCAAGACCTTCACCCGCTCCACCCCGTCACGGATCAGAACATCAAGCGCGACATTCAGCCAATCGTCGCGGGTGACCTTGATATTGCCGATCAGGGGGGCCGCGTCGGGATCATCACGGTGCAGCAGGGGTCTGGATGTCATCACGCTCTCGGGGTCATCGCGCGCCTATGTCGCGCCCGTGCACAGTGCCCCGATGGGCCCGCCAGCGCAAGTCGCGGCGGAGCACATCAATCCCCGCGCGGCCCTGCACGCCCGGTCCGGATCACGCAGGCTCAGACCCGCTGATACACGAAACAGCGCCCCTCGACCGCGCCTTCGGGCAGGGGCAGTTCCTGCATCTGCTCAAAATACATCCGGTCGGAGGAGACCATCAGCCCCCCCGGCGCCAGCAGTGGCTCCACCAGCGGCGAAATCAACCGCGCAAAGGCATCGTTCTTTTCGCGGTTGTGCCCGCCCAGATCCGCATGGATCAGGCTGGCACTGGCCCCGAACCGGTCCAGCGCCGCGGGCAGCGTCTCGCGCACGTCTCCCAGGATGGTGCGGTCTACCGGCGGAATACTGTCGGGATGCGCCCCCACCGCGCGCTCGAACACGTAGATGTCGCGCCCCCGGATCCGCTCCCGCATGTGATGATAGGTGCGCCCGTTCCCCAGCCCCAGTTCGAACACCGGCCCCGGCAGCGGGTCGGTTTCGGCAATGGCAAAATCCAGGCAGGCGCGCTGCGACACCATCCGGTCGATGAACAAATCCAGTCTCGTCGGCACTTGTGATCCCTTTTCGATTGGAACAGCCACCCGGACTGTCGCGTTGATGTCGTAACTTCACACTATCAGCCCCTGCGTACCGCCATCGGTGCGGCGCGGGAACGGGCGCGTGGGTCACAATTGCTCCAGCAGTCCCCTGCCTGCGACAAATGGCATTTGACTACCAGGGCCTGCCCGCGCGAAGGTATGGCAAAAACAGGGAGATCTCACATCACCAGTCTTGCGCAGCGATCACGCGGCAGGGACCACTAGCAATGCGTCCCCTCCTGTCGGTCGAAGACCTAAGTATCGGGTTCGGAAAGGACAAGCCGGTTGTCCGGAATGTGAACTTTTCCGTCGCCCCCGGCGAAACGCTGGCCCTTGTCGGCGAGAGCGGCTCTGGCAAGACCATCAGCTGCCGCGCCGTGCTGCGCATCCTGCCGCGCACCGCCAGGCTTCATTCGGGCCGCATGATGCTGAGCGGAGGTGACGGCGATGGCGATCTCGACCTTGCCCGGATCAGCGAACGCCAGATGCGCCGCGATGTGCGAGGCAACCGGATTGCCATGATCTTTCAGGAACCGATGCGCTCGCTCTCGCCGCTGCACCGGATCGGCAACCAGGTGGTAGAGATCATCCACCTGCACAGATCGGTGTCCGAGGCAGAGGCCCGGCGCGAAGTGCTCGAATGTTTCGAACGTGTGGGCTTTCCCGATCCGGACCGCACCTGGCGCTCCTATCCGTTTGAACTCTCTGGCGGCATGCGCCAGCGCGCGATGATCGCCATGGCCATGGTGGCCAAACCTGACCTGCTGATCGCCGATGAACCCACAACCGCGCTCGACGTGACCACACAGGCGCAGGTGCTTGGGCTGATGAAGGATCTGCAGCAGGAAACCGGCATGGCGATGATCCTTGTCACCCATGACCTCGGCGTGGTGGCCAATATGGCCGAACAGGTGGTGGTGATGCACAAGGGGCGGGTGATGGAGTCCGGCCCCGCCGAGCCGATCCTGCGCGCCCCCGCACACCCCTACACCCAGCATCTGTTCAACGCCGCCCCCAAGATCCCGGAGGCGATCTGCCCGCTGCGCGACGGGCAGGAGGACCGCATCCTGGAGCTGCGCAACGTCACCAAGACCTTCACCATGCGCTCCGGCAAGAGCTGGAGCAAACCGGTTCTGGTGCGCGCCTGCGAACAGGTCGACCTGAGCCTGCCCCGCGGCAAGACGTTGGCCATCGTCGGCGAAAGCGGTTCCGGCAAGACCACGGCGGCACGGATCGCCCTCGGGGCCGAAACCGTGGACCCCGGTGGCGAGGTGCTGTTCCGCCCGACCACGGGTGCGGCGCCGCTTCAGGTGCACGACATGGACCGCGATGCCCGGCGCGCCTTCCAGCGACAGGCGCAGATGGTGTTTCAGGATCCCTATTCCTCGCTCAGTCCGCGCCAGCGCATCTTTGACACCCTTGCCGAACCGCTGGAGATCCATGGCATCGGCAGCCGCGCCGATCACAAGGCCCGTGCCGCCGAGATGCTGCGGCTGGTCGGCTTGCCCGCAGACATGCTCAGCCGCTATCCGCATGCGTTTTCCGGCGGCCAGCGCCAGCGCCTGTCGATCGCCCGCGCGCTGATGCTCGATCCGGCGCTTCTGGTCTGTGACGAGCCGACCTCGGCGCTGGATGTTTCGGTGCAGGAGCAGATCCTGACCCTGCTGGAAGAAATCCGCGACGCCCGCCAGCTGTCCTATCTGTTTATCAGCCACGACCTTGCGGTGGTGGCCCGTATCGCGGATGAGGTCGCTGTCATGCGGCGCGGCATGATCGTGGAACAAGGCCCGCCCGAGGTGCTGTTTCATGATCCCAAACACCCCTACACCAAGGCGTTGATCGCCGCTCAGCCGGTGCCCGATGTGGACCGGCCCATCAACCTGAAACTCGTGGCCCAGGGCGCAGGCGCGCCCGAAAGCTGGCCGGAGGCCTTCCGCTTTGCCGGACAGGATGCCCCGCCGCTGGTGCCACTGGACCCCGGACACAAGGTACGCTGTCATGTCTAACGCACGCCCCCTGTTCACCCTCGCCTCCACCCTTGCCTGGGCGCTGACATTGCCGCTTGTGGCGATCGCACAGCCGCAGCCGCAGGAGAGTGGCTTCTGGAGTCAGGAGGTCGAGGCAGGCGATCTGCCCCCTGTCGCCGACCGCATTCCTGCCGAACCTCTGGTGGTGAATGTCGCCGCAAAGGGCCGCACGCCCGGCCTTCAGGGCGGCACATTGAACACCATGGTCACCCGCTCCAAGGACATCCGCCAGATGGTGGTCTACGGCTATGCCCGCCTTGTCGGCTACAACGAAGCCTACGATCTGGTGCCCGACATCCTCGAAAGCTTTGAAAGCGAGGGCGACCGCAGGTTCACGCTGAACCTGCGCGAAGGGCACAAATGGTCCTCGGGCGATCCGTTTACGTCGGCCGATTTCGAATACTGGTGGAAACACATCGCCAACAACGAAGACCTGAACCCCACCGGTCCGCCGGATTTTGTCCGCGTCGAGGGGGAACTGCCGCAGGTCTCCTTTCCCGATGCGACCACGGTGGTGTTTGAATGGACCACCCCCAACCCCAGCTTCCTGCAGGTGCTGGCGCAGGCCGCGCCGCCGTTCATCTATCGCCCCTCCGCCTATCTGAAGCAGTTCCACAAGGATTTTGCCGAGCCCGAAGCGCTGCAGGAGGAAATCGACTACGCCCGGGTCAAGAGCTGGGCCGCGCTGCACAACAAGCGCGACAATATGGACAAGTTCGACAATCCCGACCTGCCCACGCTGCAGCCCTGGATCAACGCCACCGCCGGCAAGAAGATCCGGCACCAGTTCGTGCGCAATCCCTATTACCACCGCATCGACGAGAACGGCGTGCAGCTGCCCTATATCGACACCGTCGAGATGGAGATCGTCTCCGGCGGGCTGGTGGCGGCCAAATCCAACGCGGGCGAGGCCGACCTGCAGGCCCGCGGCCTCGATTTCCGCGACATCCCGATCCTGCGCAAGGGCGAGGCCGCCGGGGGCTACCGGACCGAGCTCTGGTCCTCCGGCACCGCCTC
The DNA here is from genome assembly GCF_056159345.1 of Epibacterium sp. ABV4_022. Lineage (NCBI taxonomy): Bacteria > Pseudomonadati > Pseudomonadota > Alphaproteobacteria > Rhodobacterales > Roseobacteraceae > Epibacterium > Epibacterium sp. ABV4_022. Next base: position 793,368 of record NZ_JBSWVA010000001.1, on the reverse strand, counting down.
GCAGATCGCGATCTACCCCAACCTCAACACCGTCGATGAGGTCTGGCGCCAGACCCTGCGCGACGTGCGCGTGCGCCGGGCACTGTCGGTGGCCATCAACCGCGCCGCGATCAACAAATCGCTCTATTTCAAACTGGCCAAGCCCGGCGCCATGACGGTGCTGGAGCAAAGCCCGTTCTTCGACCAGAGCCTGCGTGATGCCTGGGCGCAATATGACCCGGATCTGGCCAACAGGCTGCTGGACGAGGCCGGATTGGTCGAACGGGACGGCTACGGCATCCGCCGCCTGCCCGATGGCCGCCCGATGGAGCTGGTGATCGAGACCGCCGGCGAACGTCAGGAGGTGGAGAACGCGCTGCAGATCATCACCGATGACTGGCGCGATGTGGGCGTGAAGCTGGTGATGCGCCCGCTGGACCGAGACATCCTGCGCAACCGGGTGTTTTCCGGCACCACCATGGCCTCGGTCTGGTACGGCTGGGACAACGGGCTGCCGCAAAGCTATACCTCGCCCGCCTATCTCGCCCCCACCGATCAGGTGTTCCTGTCCTGGCCAAAATGGGGCCAGTTCTACCAGACCGGCGGCGCGGTCGGCGAGGCGCCCGACCTGGCGCCCGCCCAGCGCCTGATGGAGCGGTTGCACGACTGGAACCTCGCCACGGATGCCACCATGCGCGCCGAGGCCTGGCGCGAGATGCTGCAGATCCACGCCGACAATGTCTTTGCCATCGGCCTGGTGGCCGGCGCACCACAGCCGGTGGTGGTTTCCGACCGGTTGCGCAACGTGCCCAAGACCGCGATCTGGGCCTGGGATCCGGGGGCGCATTTCGGCGTGCACCGGATGGACGAATTCTTCTTTGAGGACGGCCAGGGCTGATGGAAATCCTCCGCTACGCGATCTACCGGTTCGGCACCATGCTGCTGACCCTGCTGCTGGTGTCGGTCCTGGTGTTCTTTATCATCAACCTGCCGCCGGGCGATTTCCTGTCGAACCAGATCGCGGAACTGCGCGCCACCGGGCAGGAGGCAGGTGTGGCCAAGGCGGAATTCCTGCGCCGCGAATACGCCTTGGACAAGCCGCTGTGGCAGCAGTACTTCATCTGGATGGGCATTCTCCCCGGCCCGCACGGGTTTTCCGGCATGTTGCAGGGCAACTTCGGCTGGTCGTTCGAATTTGACCGCCCGGTCTCCGAAATCGTCGGCGAAAGCCTCTGGCTCACCGTGCTGGTGAACCTCGCGGCGGTGCTGTTTGTCTATATGGTGGCGCTGCCGCTCGGCGTTCTGGCCGCCGCCAAATCGCGTACCATGATCGACTATACCGCCGCCTTCATCGGCTATCTCGGTCTTGCCACGCCGAACTTCCTGCTCGCCCTGATCCTGTTCTACTATGGCCACCAATACCTGAACCTGCCCATTGGCGGGCTGATGGCGCCGGAGTTCGAGGGCGAGCCGATGAGCTGGGACAAGGTCAAGTCGATCCTGATCCACCTGATCGTGCCCACCTTCGTGATTGGCACCTCCGGTGCTTCGGCGATGATGCAGCGGCTGCGCGCCAATATGCTGGACGAGCTGGGCAAACCCTATGTGGAAACCGCCGTGGCCAAGGGCATGCGCCCCTCGCGGATGCTGGCGAAATACCCGCTGCGGGTGGCCTTCAACCCCTTTGTGGCCGATATCGGCAACCTCTTGCCCGCGATGGTCTCCGGCTCGGTCCTGGTCTCGGTGGTGCTGGGGCTGCAAACCATCGGCCCGGTCTTGCTGCAGGCGCTTAAATCGCAGGACATGTTCCTGTCGGGCTTTGTGCTGATGTTCGTGGCCTTGCTGACATTGATCGGCACCATGATCTCCGACGTGCTGCTGGTCCTGCTTGATCCGCGCATCCGCTATGAGGGGCGTGAGACATGAGCCAGAATTCCCCCGATGGGCGCCCCGATGGGCGCTACGTCGATGATGCGCCCTATGATCCGCAGGCCTCGATCCGCGAGCTGGAGCGCAAGGACCTCGACGCCCCCAACTGGGTGCTGATCTGGCGCAAGTTCAAGACCCATCGCCTCGGCCTGATCTCCGGCATCTTCCTGCTGTTCTGCTACGTGATGCTGCCCTTTGTCGGCTTTATCGCCCCCTACGGGCCAAATGAACGCGATGCCGAACATCTCTATTCGCCGCCGCAATCGGTGAACCTGTTTCACGAGGGCGAATTCCTCGGCCCGTTCATCTATCCGCTGACCTCCGAAGCGGATCTGGAGACCTTTCAATGGGTGGTGAAGCCCGATTATGACAATCCCCAGCAGATCGAGTTTTTCTGCGAAGGCGCGGAATATCGCCTCGCCGGGCTGATCCCTGCCGATACTCATCTGTTCTGCGCCCCCGAGGGCGCGACGCTGTTCCTCTGGGGCTCGGACCGGCTGGGTCGCGACATTTTCAGCCGCATCCTGTTTGGCGCGCAACTGTCGCTGACGGTGGGTCTGATCGGCATCACCGTGTCCTTTGTGCTGGGCATTTTCTTCGGCTCGGTTGCGGGCTATTTCGGCGGCAAGATCGACTGGGTCATCAACCGGGTGATCGAGATCCTGCGCAGCCTGCCGGAGCTGCCGCTCTGGCTGGCCCTCTCGGCGGCGGTGCCCTCCACCTGGTCGCCAGTGGCGGTGTTCTTCATCATTTCGATCATCCTCGGCATATTGGACTGGCCCGGGCTGGCGCGTTCGGTACGGGCCAAATTCCTCAGCTTGCGCGAAGAGGAATACGTCCGCGCCGCCGAGATGATGGGAGCCTCGTCCGGCCGCGTCATCAAGAAGCACCTGTTGCCCAACTTCATGAGCCACCTGATCGCCTCGGCCACCCTGTCGATCCCGGCGATGATCCTCGGCGAGACGGCGCTGTCGTTCCTCGGTCTCGGTCTGCGGGCGCCCGCCGTGAGCTGGGGCGTGATGCTCAATGACGCGCAGAACCTGGCCAATATCGAGATCTACCCCTGGACCGCGATCCCGATGCTGCCGATCGTCGTGGTGGTGCTGGCCTTCAACTTCCTCGGCGACGGTTTGCGCGACAGTCTGGATCCCTATCAGCAATGACACTCCTGACCTCCCTCCCGGCTCCCGGCTCCTATCGCGTCACAGGCACCGGCCATCGGCCGAGTGTCTATGCGGTGTCGGAACTGGCCAATGCGTCGGTTGCTGCGGTGGGGCTGGCCATGGCGGATCTGATCGCGGCGCTGAACCTCGCCGCGCGCGCGCCGGAGGTCACGGTGGATCAGCGTCTGGCGTCCTTGTGGTTCGGCACGTCCTTTCACCCGGATGGCTGGGAAATGCCCGCGCTTTGGGATCCGATCGCTGGGGACTACCCCTGCGCCGATGGCTGGATCCGCCTGCACACCAACCTGCCGCACCACCGTGCTGCAGCGCTCTCGGTGCTGGGCTGCGCCGAGGACCGCGAGGCTGTCGCGGCGGAGGTTGCACATTGGGACGGCGATCCGCTTGAACAGGCGGTGGTCGCCGCCGGCGGTGTCGCGGCCACCCTGCGCAGCCGTGCGGACTGGCAGGCGCATCCGCAGGGCAAGGCGGTCGCGGCAGAGCCCCTGGTGGACTGGATCAAGCCCCGCCGCGTGGTGCTGCGCGACCGCCCGGAGGCAAGCCTGTCGCGCCCGCTTCAGGGGATGCGGGTGCTCGATCTGACGCGCGTGTTGGCCGGTCCGGTCAGCACCCGCACGCTGGCCGGGTTTGGCGCCGATGTGTTGCGGATCGACCCGCCCGGCTGGGACGAGCCCGGGGTGCTGCAGGAGATCAGCCTGGGGAAATACATGGCGCAGCTCAATCTGCGCAGTGCGCTCGACCGGGAGCGGCTGAAGGATCTGCTCGCGCAGGCGGATGTGCTGGTGCACGGTTATCGGCCCGGGGCGCTGGAGGCATTGGGGCTCGATCTGGCGACGCGCGATGCCATTGCGCCCAACCGGATCGAGGTGACGCTGAACGCCTATGGCTGGACCGGTCCCTGGGCCGGGCGGCGCGGCTTTGACAGCCTGGTCCAGATGAGCGCCGGGATCGCCCACGCCGGGCAGGACTGGGCTCGGAGCGACCGGCCGACGCCGCTGCCCGTGCAGGCGCTGGATCACGGCACTGGCTATCTGATGGCCGCAGCGGTTCTGTCCGCCCTGGCGGCGGCGGCCCGGGGCGAGGAGGTCGCGGTGGCACGACTGTCGCTGGCGCGGATGGCCGAAACGCTGGTGGCACTGCCCAAAGATCTGCGAGGCGTCCAGATCCACACCGCCGATGCGGCGGATCTCGGGCCCCATGAAGACAGCGGCTGGGGACCGGCGCGACGCCTCTTACCGCCACTGAGCCTGGAGGGCTGCGCGATGTGCTGGAAATGGCCCGCCTCTCCGAGCGGCACATATGCGCCCCGGTGGGACGCCGCCTGATTGTTGCGGCTTGCTCCCCCGCCGGGAGGACGCGGACGGGGCGGGTCATGGCTGAACCAGACACAGCAGTTTTGCCGGGCCTCACTCGGCGATCAGGGGCCTGCGGCTGCCCGTGACGGCCTGCAGTCAACCGCAGACGGCGCGGCCTTCAAAGCCCGGAATTCGTTTCACGCGCTGACATCAGCCGCCATCCGCCTCGCCCAGCGCCAGAGGCCTTTCGCTTCGGGCCATGCCCGAAGCGACCCGCGCCGCGGACCCTTCCGGGTCCGCGTCCGGGTCCGCGGCGCGCGCGGCCCAACTCCAAAGGGGGCGCAAGGCACTTGCGGTCCGCTGCGGAGGCGGGAGAGCCTGCCCGCCCTCAGCGGTCGTCCCCGCCGCCGCCGTCATTGGCATCCATCAGATCGTCCTCGATCGCTGCCTGTGCCGCCCCAAGTGCTGCATCCCGTCGCGCCGGCGTGTTGCGCTCCTCACTGTCGTCCACGACCCGAACCGTGACCTCCCGATGCGCGAACTTGATTCCTTCGCGCTCAAACAGGTCGCGGATCTCCTGGAACACCTTCTTGCGCACCAGCCACTGATCGCCCGGTTTGGTCATGAACTTCACCCGGATGATCATCGCCGAATCCTGCATCTCGATCACCCCCTGCGACTTCAGCGGCTGGATGAAGTTGTGGCCGATCACCTCATCCTTCAGCAGCTCCTTGCCGAGGGTTTTGATCAGCTTACGCACCTTCTCCACGTCGGTGTCATAGGTCACCCGCAAGGGCAGCTTCATGATCACCCAGTCACGGGAGTAGTTGGTCAGCACCTGGATTTCGCCAAAGGGGATCGTGTGCAGCGCCCCAAGGTGATGGCGCAACTGGAACGACCGCACGGAAATCTTCTCCACCGTGCCCTTGACGCTGCCGATGTCGATATACTCGCCCCGCCGGAACGCATCATCCAAAAGGAAGAAGGCGCCGGAGAATATATCCCGCACCAGCGTCTGCGAGCCAAAGCCCACCGCCAGGCCAACGACACCGGCGCCGGCGAACAGCGGGCTGACGTTGATGCCGATCTCCATCAGGACAATCAACACGATGGTGACGATCACGACGGCGAGGATCGCACCGCGAAACAGCGGCAGCAGGGTTGCCAGACGACTGGCGCTGGAGGCGCCGCCTTCATCGCCAAGCTCGCCGTCCTCCTGATCCTGGCTTTCCTCCTCGATCTTGCTGTCGATCCAGATCCGGGCGATGTGAAAGACCAGATAGCCGATGAACAGGATCACGAGCACGTCGATGATCCGGTCGAGAACCGAGTTCTCCTCCAACGAGAAATCCGGGTTCCAGACATAGATCAGCGACACCGTCCCGCCGAGGAACGCAAGAATGCCGGCGGCACGGCGCGCAAGATCGCGGAAGGTGGCGATCGGGTGCCGCGGCACTCCGGCCTGCGCCTGCCCGTCGCCTGCAACCGAGCCCTCCGGATCACCCTCCGCGTCGGCATCTCCTGCGGCAGGTTCCGCGACGATTTCGGCGCGGCGGCGCCGGGTCGCAAACTGTTCGATGACGTAGTTGATCAGGCCATAGACCACCAGGATCGAACTCAGCACCGCAAACAGCCCCATGTTCGGCGGCACCGGGCTGGGGTTCTCCAGCACCAGATCAAAGGTCAGCGCCAGCCAGCCGAACGCGATATAGAGGATCACCATCGGGGCCCAGATCCAGGACAACAGGCGGTTCGGCCAGGCCACGACATGCGCCGCCCCGACATTGCGGATCGCCGCCGAGACCGCCCGCGCGTTGACCAGCACCAGCAAGATCCCCAACAGCGACGAGACCAGCATCAGGATGGCATAGGTCAGCACGTAGATATTGTAGTTGAGGCCGAAGTCCTGCACCCAGGTTGCAATCATGACCGCCGCAAAATCAAACGTCGCCAATCCCGACAGCCACAGATACAGCCGCCGTGCCGCCCGGTCCTCCAGCGCCGGAATGCGGTACTGGCTGAGGTAAGGCGACAGCACCATGCGCCACAGATCAGACGCCGTGCGGGCGGCGAAGAAGGTCAGGTAGACCGCAAGCGAGGTGAACTCCACCGAGACATCGCCGGAGGGACCAAAGACAAGCAGCGTCACCACAAGCGCAAAGACCATGGCAAACAGCGTTGCCCCCAGCCCGGCAAAGAAGCGGATCAGCAGGAACGGCATCTTGCCCGCATAGCCCTCGGGCGCGTCCTCGATCCGGCTGACCACAAACCGTTTTATCAGGCGCTTGCCATAGATCTCGACCGACAGCCAGCGACCGACCAACAACAGCAGCAGCGTGATCACCATGACCTCCACATAGGTCATGATGCGCCCGTCGGGGCTGGTGGCGCGCAGAATATAGGCCATCTCGATATAGGAGTTGGGCAGCGCCTCAAGGCGCTCGTTCAGTTGGGCCCGGAACTCGCGCATCCGGGTCTGCGCCTTCATCATCGACGAGGCCCCGCCCATGACGCCCGGCTCATTGGCCATTTCCGCCTCGGCTTCGGCCAGCGCCGCCGCCCCGGTCAGCGGCCGCCCGCTGCCATCCAGGATCACCACACCAACGCCCGCCTCCGAGGCCTGCCGGATCGCCTCCGCCAGGGCGCTGGCGTCGCCCGCATTGTCGCGTCCGGCAACGCTATTGAGCGCGGTCTGGGCCTGGGCGCCCCCCACGGACAGGACACACAGCACTGCCACCGCGATCCACAACCGAAACAGGCTTATCAGGCTCTGCATGACGTTTTCTCCCTTGGCCCTTTGGGCAAATGATATGCGATCCGGGTCATTTCCGGTGGCAACTGTCGATTTTGCGCCTCAAATCACATCTCGTTCTCTTTGGTTTGATTGCATGACCTGCCTCTGCAGGCTATATCACGGATGTTTAATTCCCCTGTTTTTGGCCTCGCGTGTTCGCGGAGCCATAGCAAACCGGGCGGAAAAGATGGAACAACCGGCCACGCTCCGCCGCTGACGGGAGCGGGCTGTCACGACGTTGGGGCGGAATATGGCGGGGCGGAATATGGCCAGAACGCAAGGCGCCAGCCCGGCCGGGCGTCGCGCATCGCCCTCCGTGCGGCGCCGGTTCGATCCGATGCGCCTCCGCGTCGTCCCCTCTTCTTGCCCTGCGCCCGCGGTTTTACATTCTGACCACCCCTGCAAGCGAGCCCCCCTATGAGTGCCAGCACCACGTCCCGATTGGGCCCAGAGGCGGGGCGCGGTCCGCGCATCCTGTTCTACAGCCACGACACCTTTGGGCTTGGCCACCTGCGCCGCTCGCGGGCGTTGGCGGCGGCGATCACCTCTGCCGATCCCACCGCCTCGGCGATGATCCTGACCGGCTCGCCGGTGGCGGGGCGCTTTGCCTTTCCCAACCGGGTCGACCACATGCGCCTGCCCGGTGTCATCAAACGCGCCGACGGCTCCTATGCCAGCCGCACCATGGGCATGACCATCGAGGAAACCACCGAGCTGCGCGCCGGTCTGATCCGCTCCACCGCCGAACAGTTCGACCCGGATGTGCTGGTGGTGGACAAGGAACCCTGCGGCTTTCGCGGCGAGTTGCTGCCTACGCTCGACCTGTTGCAGCACCGCGGCAAGGCCAAGCTGGTGCTGGGCCTGCGCGACGTGCTGGACGAACCCGAGGTGCTGAGCGCCGAATGGGATCGCAAGGGCGCGCTGGCGGCCACCGAACAATATTATGACGAGATCTGGGTTTATGGCCTGCGCGATGTCTATGATCCCACCGCCGGGCTGGATCTGAGTGCTGCGGCACAGGCCCGCATGCATTGGACCGGCTACCTGCGCCGGGACCTCGGCGAGGTCGGAGAGCCGCCCGAACAGCCCTATGTGCTGATCACCCCCGGCGGCGGCGGCGATGGTGCGATGATGGTGGATCTGGCGATCTCGGCCTACGAGCGTGACCCCAGCCTGACGCCCCGCGCGATGCTGGTCTACGGCCCGTTCCTGTCGGGCGAAACCCGCGCCGCGTTTGAAGATCGCGTCGCCGCACTCGACGGGCGTGTCACCGCCGTCGGCTTTGAAAGCCAGATCGAGACCCTGTTTGCCGGCGCCCAGGGGGTGATCTGCATGGGCGGCTACAACACCTTCTGCGAGGTTCTGTCCTTTGACAAACCGGCCGTGATCGTGCCCCGCACCACGCCGCGGCTGGAGCAGTGGATCCGCGCCAGCCGCGCCGAGGAGCTGGGCCTTGTCACCATGCTGGACGAGACCCGCGACGGCTGGACACCGGATGCCATGATCGGCGCGATCCGCGCCCTCGACCGTCAACCCCGCCCCTCGCAGGCGATTTCCGACGGGCTGCTCGACGGGCTCGACTATGTGACCGGCCGTGTCGACCACCTTCTGCATCTTTTGCCGCGTGAGGCTGCCGAATGAACATGACCCGCCGTCCGGCGCTCGCCGTGCTGGTCAAGGGCTGGCCGCGCCTGTCCGAGACCTTTATCGCGCAGGAACTTGTCGCCCTCGAGGACGCAGGCCAGCCGTTTGAGATCTGGTCGCTGCGCCACCCCACCGACACCAAGACCCACCCGCTGCACGATCGTTTGCAGGCCCCGGTGCACTACCTGCCGGAATATCTTTATGACGACCCGGCCCGCGTCGCCAGATCGCGCGCCATTGCGCAAGCCCTGCCCGGCTATGCCGCCGCCTATCGCATCTGGCGCGCGGACCTGCGCCGTGATCCGACCCGCAACCGGGTGCGCCGCTTTGGTCAGGCCTGTGTACTGGCGGCGGAACTGCCGCCCGAGGTGCGCGGCCTCTATGCGCATTTCCTGCACACGCCCTCATCGGTGGCACGCTACGCCGCGATCATGCGCGGCCTGCCATGGAGCTTTTCCGCCCACGCCAAGGACATCTGGACCTCGCCCGAATGGGAGTTGCGCGAAAAGCTCTCATCACAGACCCAAGGCGCGGCCTTTGGCGCGACCTGCACGGGCTTTGGCGCGAAACACCTGCAAGACCTCTCGGCTGGCACTCCGGTGGATCTGATCTATCACGGCCTTGACCTGACGCGGTTCCCAGCCCCGCCCGACCGGGAGGCGCGCGCGCCTGACGCTCCCTTTCACATGATGTCGGTAGGGCGCCTGGTCGAGAAAAAGGGCTTTGACCGGCTGATCGCCGCGCTGGCGCTGCTGCCTGCGGATCTGGACTGGCACTGGACCCATATTGGCGGTGGCGGGTTGGGCGATCTGTTGCAGGGCATGGCCGAGGACGCAGGGATTGCAGCGCGCATCACATGGCGCGGCGCCTGTGACCAGCCGGAGGTGATCGCCGCCATGCGCGCCGCCGATCTCTTTGTGCTGCCCTCGCGTGTGGCCGAGGATGGCGATCGCGACGGGCTGCCCAATGTGCTGATGGAGGCCGCATCGCAGGGCCTGCCGATCCTGTCGACGCCCGTGTCGGCGATCCCGGAATTCATCCAAAGCGGCACCCACGGTCTCCTCAGTGATGACGCGCCCGCAGCGCTTGCCGACGCGATGCTGCGCCTCGCCCATGCCCCCGACGAGGCCCGCCGCATGGCCGACGCCGCGCTCAACCGCCTGCGTCGTGATTTTGGCATGGACCCGGGCATCCGGCAGCTGAACACCCGCTTGAACGCCATGCTCAAGGGCGCTGCATGACCGCGCCCCGCATCGCCTATTATGCGCCGATGAAGGCCCCGACCCATCCGACGCCCTCCGGCGACCGGGCCATGGCACAAAGCCTGATGGGCCTGTTGGAAAGGGGTGGTGCGGAGGTCATTCTCGCGTCCGAGCTGCGCCTGCATGACAAACTCGGCGACCGCGACCACCAGCAGATCTTGCAACAACGCGCTGCGGATGAGGTCGGCCGCCTGATCGAAGAGCTGCCCGAGGTCGACGCCTGGGTGACCTATCACAACTACTACAAAGCCCCCGACCTGATCGGCCCCGCCGTGGCGGCCGCCCGTGACATTCCTTATGTGCAGATCGAGAGCACCCGCGCCAGCAAACGCCTGACAGGCCCATGGTCGGAATTTGCCCAAGCCGCACATGCGGCAGCGGATCAGGCGGCGGTGATCTTCTACCTTACCGAACAGGACCGCGAGACACTGGAGCGTGATCGCGCGGGCAACCAGCAACTGGTGCACTTGCGCCCCTTCCTGCCGCAGGATGCCCTCCCCGCGCCCAGCACGGGTGATGGCCCAATGCTTGCTGCCGGCATGATGCGGCGGGGTGACAAGCTGGCCTCCTATGCGCTCATCGCCGAGACGCTGCGCCATCTGGAGAGCACAGAGCGCGCGGTCGACTGGCAGCTCTTGATTGCGGGCGACGGCCCCGCGCGCGCCGAGGTGCAGGCGCTTTTTGCACGCTTTGGAACGCGCGTGCGCTTTCTCGGTCAGCTTGATGCCGCAGCCATGGCAGAGGCCTATCGCGCGGCACAGCTGTTCCTGTGGCCCGGCGTCAATGAAGCCTTCGGCATGGTTTACCTGGAGGCGCAATCCCACGGGCTGCCCGTGGTGGCGCAAGACCGCCCCGGACTGCGCGATGTGCTGCTGCCCGCAATGCCCGATGCCTATCCTGCACCCGACGCCGGGGCCTCCGCGCTGGCGGGCCGCGTTCTGCGCCTTCTCGACAGTGCGTCTGAGCGCGACGACCTCGGGCGGCGGGCGCGCCAACATATCGCCACCCACCACCTGCGACCCGCCGCTGCGGACACCCTTTGGGCGGCACTGGGGCCACTGATCAAGGAACGGCGCGCATGATCCGCCTTGCCCTGCTGCGTCACGGCCATACCGCATGGAACCGTGCGGGCCGCATTCAGGGGCGCAGCGACATCCCGCTTGACGAGACCGCACGCGCAGACCTCGCCGCGCAGTCTCTCCCCGAGGACTGGAAAGACGCGGATCTCTGGTCCAGCCCCCTGACACGCGCCGCTGAAACGGCCACGCTTGTGGCCGGGCGCGCGCCCCGGACCACAGCTGCGCTCGTCGAGATGAACTGGGGCGCATGGGAAGGCCAGCACGGGGTGGACCTGCGTGCAGATCCCGCGTCCGGCTTTCGCGACATCGAACACTGGGGCTGGGACTATCGCCCCCCCGGCGGTGAAAGCCCGCGCGAGGTCTGGAACCGCATCAATCCGTGGATCAAGAGCCTCGCGCGCGACACCGTCGCGGTCTGCCATATCGGGATCATGCGTATGATCCTTGCCCGCGCCTATGGCTGGGATTTCGACGGCCCTGCTCCGTTTCAGGTCAAACGCAATCGGCTCTTTGTGGTGGAGGTTTCGCGCGACAAGCTCACGCCCTGGCCTGATCCCATTCGACTTGAGCGACGCCCATCATGAAGGTTTTGATCGCCGTCACCCACCTTCTGGGCACCGGGCATCTGTCACGCGCCCTGACACTGGGGCGCGCATTTGCGTCGGAAAATCATAAAGTTACGGTGGTTTCTGGTGGTTTTCCGGCACCGCAACTCTCTGCTCAGGGTCTGCAGTTTGAGCAGCTACCGCCCCTGCGCTCTGATGGCGTCGAGTTCTCGCGCCTGCTTGGCGCGGAGGGCACGGTTGCGGATGAGGCTTATCTGACGCGCAGGCGGCAACAGATGCAGGCGCTGGTTCAGGATCTGCAACCGGATGTTCTGATCACCGAGCTCTATCCGTTTGGCCGTCGTTCCCTCCGGGGTGAGTTTCGCGCCCTGCTGGAGACGGCGCATGCGCTGCCTCGCCGTCCGCTGGTGCTGTCGTCGATCCGTGACATCCTCGCACCGCCCTCCAAGCCCAAGAAGGCCGAGGACGCCGATGCAATGATTGCGGCCTATTACGATGGCGTGCTTGTGCACTCGGACCCCAAAGCCACGACGCTGGACGTCAGCTGGCCGGTCTCAGGGATGCTGGCGTCACGGCTGCAGTATACAGGCTATGTCGCGCCACCTGCTGCTGCACCGCACCCCGAGGGCCTCGGCAAAGGGGAAATCCTCGTCAGTGCCGGCGGTGGCAGCGTCGGGGATGCGCTTTACGCTTGCGCGATTGAGGCCGCCAAACTGATGCCCGATTACCGCTGGCGCATTCTGGTTGGCGGCGCGGATGCACGGGCGCGTATCGCGGATCTTGAGGATGCAGGCTCGCCTGCGGTCCTGGAACCCGCCCGCCCGGAGTTTCGCGCCATGCTGCCCCATGCGGCGGCCTCCGTCAGTATGTGTGGCTACAACACCGCGCTTGATCTGCTGCAATCCGGCACCCCCGCGGTTCTGGTGCCGTTTGACGCGGGCAAAGAGGTGGAACAATCCCTGCGCGCCCAGAGCCTTGCGCCCCTCGCAGGCATTGAGGTGGAGGGGGCAGCAACCCTCACCCCGGCTCGTCTGTGCGCCGCACTCTCCCGTGCCATGCACGATACGCAACGCGGCCTTGACGGCTTTGAATTTGACGGGGCGCACCGGAGCGTGGAGATTGCCGCAACGCTGCTGAGGCGGCAGCGCGCTTGAGCGCAACGGGGGGGAGACGGACATGACACAAGGCTGGGACGCGCTGGACGCGGAGCTGGCGCACTGGGCCACGGAGGGCCTGCGGCTGCCGCTGTGGTGGCGGGATGATGATGCCATTGCGCCCACGGAGGCGCTGGTCCGGCTGGAGGCACTGGCGACGCGGCTCAACCTGCCGGTGCATCTGGCGGTGATCCCCGAAACTGCGCAAGAGGAACTGGCACAGGCGGTTGCGCAATCGAGCCACTTGATCCCGGTGGTGCATGGCTGGGCGCATAAAAACCACGCCAGCGCCGACAAAAAGAAATGCGAATTTCCCAGCACCCGCCCGGTGGATGAGGCGCTCAACGCGGCGGAACAGGGGATGGACCGCATGAAACATCTGTTTGGTTCTGCGTTGCAGCCGATGTTTGTGCCCCCCTGGAACCGGATTTCTCCAGCCTTGCTGCCCTGGCTCGCGGGCCTGGGCTTTGCCGCGATCTCCACCTATGGGCCACGCAAGCGCAGTCAGGCCGCGCCGGGTCTGGTGCAGATCAACACCCATATCGATCCCATCGATTGGAAACATGGACGGGGTCTGGTGCCCGAGGATCACCTCCTGTCACGGTTGGTCGACACGCTCACAGCACGCCGCACCGGTCAGCAGGATAACGCAGAGCCACTTGGCCTGCTGACGCATCACCTTGTGCACAGTGACGAGGTGTGGGAATTCTGCGAAACACTGCTGCGCCGACTGCTGGATGGCCCGGCACACCCTTGGCGTTTCAATGAAAGGATTGGCTGAGATGAGCCGACTGGACAGCATGCTGCGCCGCCTCACTGCGCAACGCGATGGGCTGAACTGGGCCGCGCGACAGATCTCGGGCGTTGAGGGGGATGTGCTTGATCTGGGATTGGGCAACGGGCGCACCTATGACCATCTGCGCGAGGTCATGCCGGAGCGGCGGGTCTGGGTCATTGATCGCGTCCTGCAATGCCACCCCTCCTGTGTGCCCCCGGAAGAAAACTTCCTGCAAGGCGAGGCAGAACCGATGCTGGCGCGACTTGCAGACGGCGGGCATCGGCTGGCGCTTGCACATTACGATCTCGGGTTTGGCGTCAAGGAACAGGATGTTGCCGAAGCCGCAAAACTCTCGCCCGCGATTTTGCAGGTCATGGCAGCGGGAGGGCTGATCATTTCAGGTCAGCCACTGGTGGGGTTTGAGGAAATCGACGGCCCCGAAGGCATCCCCGAAGGCCGTTACATGTTCTACCGCGCCGGGTAAGCCGCAATCTCTTACCCCAGCGGAGAGCCTCGCGGCTCTCAGGTTTTGCGCTTTGCTTTGCAAATCGCGGTGGGGCGGTGGCCGCGCCTGCGGCGCGGCCACCGCCCGGCCCAACGCTTTTGGGGGAGGCTTTGCCTCACTCATAAAGGGGCGGGAGCTCCCCCCTCCCCGCAACACAGAGAATAGGTCAGCTGTCTTGTCGGATTGTTTCGCGTGCGAAACAACAGGTCACAGAGACTGATACTTTATGTGGGCGTTGCACATGCAGCGTGCGCTGACATCTGGGAATGCGCTCGCTTGCACCAGATGTGAGCGGACTCACCGGCTCTTTAACCTACTGAAATATAAACATAACGCGCGCCCACGTAAGGCGCGCGTGTTATCGCTTCCCAATGCCTTTCCCGTCAGGCGACACGCGCACCGCGCGCATAGACGGCCCGTGGCATCGGAACCCCTTCGCCAACACGGAACCGGATCAGGTCTGCGCGTTTGCCAACCTCCAGCACCCCGCGATCCGTCAAGCCAACCGCAGCGGCAGGCGCCGCTGTCACCGTCGCCATACCCCGCGCCAGATCGCCCCAGATGTCACCGAGTTTGACCGCCGCCTGCAAGAGTGCCGCCGGGATGTAATCCGACGAGACGATGTCCAGCAGTTCCAGATCCGCAAGCTCGCGCGCCGCGACATTGCCGGAATGCGACCCGCCACGAATGAGGTTCGGCGCGCCCATCATCACCTTGATGCCATGCTCGTGACAGGCCCGAGCCGCCTCGACCGTGGTGGGAAACTCGGCCAGTCGGATGCCGTGGCCCGCGGAGGTGGCAACCTGCTCGGCGGTGGTGTCATCGTGGCTTGCCAGCACCGCCCCAAACCGCGCCGCCTCGGATACCGTGGCCGCTTCGTGCATATCGCCATATTGCGCGCGCAGGTCTTTCAGCTCGGCCACATGGTTGATGAACTCCTCATCCGACATGCCGCGTTTGGATTTCACATATTGTTCGAGCTTGGAGATATCCCGGAACTGGCGCTGACCCGGCGTGTGGTCCATCAGGCTGACCAGCCCGACGCGGTCCTCGGCGGTGAATTCCGACAGCTCCTCGGCCAGCGTTTCCGAACAGACCTCGGCGCGCAGGTGCAGGAAGTGGCTGATCTTCAGCATGTCCTTGGCACGCAGTTCCAGCATCTCGGTGGCAAGCTGGCGGGCATATTTCAGGTAGCGCCCCTTGCCGCGCGGGATCGAGCCCACGCGCATCGCATCAAATACCGTGGTGATCCCGGTGGAGGCCAGTTCCGCGTCATGGGCCACCAGCGCTGCCGCATGGGGCCAGTCGACGCCGGGGCGCGGTTCGATGTGGCGTTCCAGATTGTCCGTGTGCAGCTCCACCAGACCGGGGCTGAGGAAATCGCCCTCAAGATCCACCGCACCGGCAGGGACAGCGGCACCCTCGGAGATGTCGGCAATCACGCCTTGGCTGATTTTCAAGCTGCCCGTGCAGGTTTCACCTGCAAGGATCAGCGTGGCATTGGCAAGGATCAACTCTTGTGTCATCTGAAGTTCACATCTTTCGGGATAGGGAAGGCCCACGTCTTAGGAGGCCAATGTGACATTTACGCGATACGCGATCTATTATGCGCCCCCCGCCGAGGCGGCGTGGAGCAAATGGGCAACCGGCTGGCTCGGTTGGGATATGGAGGCGGGCTGTGCGACCGCGCTCCCCGACGCCGGGGCGTTGGATGTGGCGGCGATCACGGCAACGCCGCGCAAATACGGGCTGCATGCGACCATGAAGCCGCCGATGCGGCTGGCGACGGGCACCGACGAGGACGCCCTGCGCGCAGCCTGCGCGGCACTGGCCGCCACCCGCGCCCCCGTCCGTCTGGAGGGGTTGCAGGTGGAACGTCTGGGCCGGTTTCTGGCGCTGCGCCCGCTTGGGGATGTGCACGCGCTGAATGCGCTGGCTGCGGCTTGCGTGACCGAGCTTGACGCCTTTCGCGCGCCCGCACCCGATGCGGAAATCGAGAAACGCCGGGCGGCGGGGCTGAGCGCAGAGCAGGACACAAACCTCATCCAGTGGGGCTATCCTTATGTGCTCGATCAGTTCCGCTTTCACATCACCCTCACCGGCAAACTGCCCAAGGGCGATCTGCCTGCGGTCGAGGATTACCTCGCGACCGAACTGGCACCGCTGTTGCCACAGCCCTTTGAGATCAACGATCTGGCGCTGATGGGCGAGGCCGAGGATGGGCGTTTTCACCTGATCCAACGCTACCCCCTCCTGGCCTGAATGATCGATTGAGCCTGGACGATGGCGGCGCAAAGATCGCCGCTGTTGTCCACCTCATAGACCTGTTTCAGCCCGTCGGGCAGCGCGAGGCTGGCACGTGCGAGGCGGCGTTTGACCTCCTCGGCATCCTCGCGCCCGCGGCCTGCCAGTCGCTCCGCCAGAACCTCTGGCCGGGCGGTGACGGAAATCACGCGGAAGTCGTCAAACACCTCCTGCGCTTGCAAAAGCACCGCGCGCGACAGGTTCACCAAAACACCGGACGCGCCGATGCGCAGTTTCTCGATGTCGCGCGGCACGCCGTAGCGCAGCCCATGGGCCTTCCAGTGGAGCGCAAAGACATCCGCCTCGACCAGGGCCGCGAATTCGGCCTCGCTGACGGGTTGATAGTCCTCCCCCCCGGCCTCTGGCGCGCGGGTGATGACACGCCGCATGCTGCGCAGGCGCGGATCGGCCACGGCAAGACCGCTCATCAGACTGTCCTTGCCGACGCCCGAGGGGCCGACAACGGCAATCACCGGCCCTTTTGCGGGGTTTATGTCGGCAGGCGCGCTCATGCGGCGGCCTTGGGCGCAAAGGCCGAGACATCAATGAAACGGTCGCAGACCTGTTCACGGGCGGATTCGTCGTGGAAGATGCCGATGATGGCCGCGCCGCGATCCTTGGCGGTCTCAATGAGGTTCAGCACCGTTGCACGGTTCTGCGCATCAAGGCTGGCGGTCGGCTCGTCGAGCAGCATCGCCGGGTAGTCATAGGCAAAGCCGCGCGCGATATTGACCCGCTGCTGTTCGCCACCAGAAAAGGTTGTGGGGCTCAGGGTCCACAGACGCTCGGGGATGTTGAGCTGCGCCAGAAGCGACGCGGCGCGGTCGCGGGCTTTTTCCACCGGGGTGCCAACGGACAGAAGCGGCTCTGCCACCACGTCCAGCGTCGAGACCCGGGGCACCACCCGCAGGAACTGGCTGACATAGCCCAGTGTCTTGCGGCGCAGTTCCAGAATTTCGCGCGGCTCGGCATTGGCGACATCCAGACCGCCAATCCTGATATGGCCCGAGGCGGCAAGGTAATTGCCGTAAATCAGCCGCATCAGGGTCGATTTGCCGGCCCCCGAGGCACCGATCAGCCCGACACATTCGCCGGGGTTCACCGACAGGGTGGCCCCCTCCATCACCGGGATCAGGGCGCTGCCCTGATTGTGCAGCGTGAAGGTCTTGGAGACATTTTGAATGTCGATCATGGGAGTTTGAGAAGCGGTCATAGCCAGCCTTTCCAACGATAAAGAGAAGCCTGCCGCGCGTCTGCATCCATCGCGCAGGCAGAACGCATCAAGTCACACCTGCAACACGGAGGAGACCAGCAACTGCGTATAGGCATGCTGAGGATCATCCAGCACCTGATCGGTGAGGCCGGTTTCCACGACGTGGCCCGATTTCATGACCATCAGGCGATCCGCCAGCAGGCGCACCACGGCGAGGTCATGGGTGACGATAATCGCCGAGAGGCCCATTTCGCGCACCAAGCCACGCAGCAGATCCAAAAGCCGCGCCTGTACCGATACATCCAGACCGCCGGTGGGTTCGTCCATGAACACCAGACGCGGGCCTGTCACCAGATTGCGGGCAATCTGCAAGCGTTGCTGCATACCGCCGGAGAACGCCGTGGGGCGATCATCCACCCGGCTCTCGTCGATCTCCACCCGGTCGAGCCAGTCAACGGCGCGGTCGCGGATATTGCCATAATGGCGATCTCCAACGGCCATCAGACGCTCACCGATGTTGCCACCGGCAGAGACCGACATGCGCAGGCCCTCGCGGGCGTGCTGATGCACAAAGGCCCAGTCGGTGCGGCCAAGCATGCGGCGCTCGGGTTCCGACATGGTGAGCGTATCAACAGGACCACGGTCACGAGTATCAAAGATCACCTCGCCGCCATCCGTGTCCAGATGACCCGCAAGGCAGTTCAGCAAAGTGGACTTGCCGGAGCCGGACTCGCCCACGATGCCCATGACTTCGCCCGGATATAGGTCAAAGGAGACATCCGTACAGCCGATGCGATGGCCGTACATCTTTTTGATATTGTTGACTTTCAGAAGGGGATGCATCACGCGGCCTCCGGTCCGGTGGTGAGAGGAGCGTCCTGGCCCAGACGGCCCACATGGCCCGCCTCACGCCGAGAGCGGCAATAGTCGGTGTCGGAGCAGACAAACATCCGCCCGCCCTGATCATCGAGGATCACCTCGTCGAGATAGCTGTCCTCTGCGGCGCAGAGATCACAAGGGTGGTCGGCCTTGGTGGCCTCGAACGGGTAGTCCTCGAAATCGAGAGAGACCACTTTGGTGTAGGGCGGAACCGCGTAGATACGCTGCTCCCGCCCTGCACCAAAGAGCTGGATCGCGGCCATTTCCATCTTGGGGTTGTCGAACTTCGGAATGGGAGACGGATCCATCACATAGCGCCCTTCCACCTTCACCGGATAGGCGTAGGCGGTTGCAATGGCGCCATGTTGGCTGATGTCTTCATAGAGTTTCACATGCATGAGGCCGTATTCCTCAAGCGCGTGCATCTTGCGGGTCTCGGTCTCGCGCGGCTCCAGAAAGCGCAGCGGCTCCGGGATCGGCACCTGATAGACGATGATCTGGTCCTCGCGCAGGGTGGCCTCCGGGATCCGGTGGCGGGTCTGGATGATCGAGGCTTTTTCGGTTTCCTCGGTGGTGGCGACACCCGCGGTGCGTTCAAAGAACTTACGAATGGAGACCGCGTTGGTGGTGTCATCGGCCCCCTGGTCGATGACCTTGAAGGTGTCGTCGGGCGTCAGTGCTGCGGCGGAGACCTGCACGCCGCCGGTGCCCCAGCCATAGGGCATCGGCATCTCGCGGCTGGCAAAGGGCACCTGATAGCCGGGAATGGCCAGCCCCTTGAGGATTGCGCGACGGATCATCCGCTTGGTCTGCTCGTCGAGGTAGGCAAAGTTGTAGTCAGACATGTTGTGTCCTTTCCCGGGAAAGGGTGCCGTTGGTGGAAGCTGCGTCATATGCGGCAAAGGGCAGATCCCGGCCGCGGGTGGGGGTGAAGCCCCCGCCCGGGGGGGCGGCCGGGGGCTGCCCGGCGGTGCGCCGGGCTTTCGTTATCTGCAACGGCTTCATTCCGCCGCCTCCCGCGTTTGCTCCGCTGCGGCACGCGCGGCCTCGGCCTCACGGCGCAGCTTGCGCACCAGCTCCAGTTCGGACTGGAAATCCACGTAATGCGGCAGTTTGATATGTTCGAGGAAACCGGTCGCCTGGATATTGTCGCAGTGGCTGAGGACAAACTCCTCATTCTGCGCGGCGGCACCGACATCGTCCTCGCCGAGCTCCTTCCAGCGCAGCGCGCGATCCACCAACGCCATGGAGATCGCCTTGCGCTCTGTCTGGCCAAACACCAGACCATAGCCACGGGTGAACTGCGGCGGCTCTGTCTTGGAGCCTTTGAACTGGTTCACCGTCTCGCATTCCGTCAGCTCCACCTCGCCAATCTCGATGGCAAAGCCCAGCTCCGGGATGTCCATCTCCACCGCCACGGTGCCGATGCGCAGCTCGCCCACAAAGGCGTGGTTGCGCGCATAGCCGCGCTGGGTGGAATAGGCCATGCCCAGCACAAAGCCCTCATCGCCCCGGGTCAGCGTCTGCAACCGGGTGGCACGATCCGCCGGGAAGGACATCGGCTCGCGGGTGATGTCCTTGGGCGTCGCCTCCGAAGCGTCCTCGGTCTGGATGATATCCTCACCGCGTAGGAAGGATGTCACATGCGGGGTTGGCTCGCGACGCGGCTCCGCAGCAGGAGCCTCGGGCACCTCGCCTTCGGCGGCGAGTTTGAAATCCAGCAAACGGTGCGTGTAGTCGAATGTCGGCCCCAGCACCTGCCCGCCCGGCACATCCTTGAAGGTCGCGGAAATCCGGCGGTCGCAGGTCATATCCGCGGTTTCTACCGGACGTGAGTTGCCAAAACGTGGCAGCGTGGTGCGGTAGGCCCGGATCAGAAAGATCGCCTCGATCAGATCGCCCCGCGACTGTTTGATCGCCAGCGCGGCCAGATCGGGATCATAGAGCGAGCCTTCGGCCATCACCCGGTTCACCGCCAGTTTCAGCTGCTCGCGGATCTGCGCCAGCGTCATCTCTGCGATGCTTTGATCGCCCCGACGTTCTTCGGCAAGCCACGCATGCGCGTTGTCGATGGCGCGCTCACCGCCTTTTACGGCTACATACATCTGCTTAGCCCTCCGCTTGGATCTGGGTCGAGCGCGGCAGCGCCGACACTTCCGACCCGCAGGTGAAGAACAGATCCACCCCAAGCGGGTAGAGCATGGCGTTGCGCTGCATCAGCGCCACATCGGGCAGGTTCATCCGCACGGTGTCCTTGATGCCGGGGCCGGTAAGCGTGGCATTGGGGGCGGCAAACTCCGCCAGTTCCACCACCAGCGTGGCGGAACGATCCGGGTACTCCGAGGTGCCGATGCGGTATTGGTCGATGGGCATCAGCGCATCCCAGCTGCCAACGGCAAAATCGGCGTCCGCTGCGGGCACAATCGGCGCGCCGGTGTGGAAGGTGATCCAGCCGCGCAAGGCAGTGCTGTCGACATCCGGCGCGAGATAGATCCGGGTTTCAGGATCGCAAAGCGTCAGGATCAGGCTCGCCGCCGCAATGCTCAGTCCCTCAGGCGCCACACCACCCTTGATTTCGCGGATCTCGCCCGGACGTGCCATCACGTCCATCGCAGCGCGGAACCCATGGGCCGAGGCCACCGCCGGGTCGGCAAAGCCGCCCGTGTAGATATTGGTCTGCGTCATCAGTCCTCTCCTCGCACCATGGTGAAGAAATCGACCTTGGTGGCGGCCGCTTTGGCGGCGCGGGCAGCGCGGGCAGCGTCACGCTCAGTACGCAGGGGGGTCAGGATCTTGTCCTCGACCTCTGCGGCGGCCTCTGTCTGCATCATCGCGTCGAGCTTTGCGGCCAGTTCCGCCTGCCGTTTGCTGCGGCCCTGCACGTACCCATGCCCCACCGCACCGGACGCCAGTTTCAATGTGCAGCGGGTGACGGTCATCTCACCGAGGTTGAAGGGCGCGCCGGTGCCCCCTGCCCGGCCCCGCACCATCACGCCACCTGTTTCCGGCGCGCGCAGAGTATCGTGGTCGGGGCTGTCGTCCAGCTTGTCGAAAAGCGCGGCAAGCCGGGCCTCGGGCGCGGTGGACAGCAGGCTCATCCAAGCCTTGCGTGCCTCCGGCGTGATTTCTTGTGTCATGTCTGGTGTCGCCTCTTGGCAGATTTGTCTACATGTACTATACAACTAGACAAATACTACATGAGTCGGCTCTCGGGGCGCAAGCCGCTCTCTCGTGAAGGTTTCGTGACAGAGGATTGAACATGGCCAAATCCGCCACCCGCACACCGGTCTGGAAGTCGATCGCAATCACTTTGATCGATGACATTGCGCAGGGCCGTTACGAGACGGGAACAAAGCTGCCAGCCGAGGCGCAGCTCGCCGAACGCTTTGGTGTCAACCGCCACACGGTGCGGCGCGCATTGGCGGATATGGCGGAACAGGGGCTGGTGCACGCTCGCCGGGGCGCGGGGGTGTTTGTCGCGGCAAAGCCCACCGATTATCCGGTGGGCAAGCGCATCCGCTTTCACCAGAATATTCGTCGCGCAGGACGTGTACCGAGCAAGAAAGTCCTGCGCCTGGAGGTACTTGCAGCAGACGCACGCGAGGCGGATGCGCTGGATCTGGAGCCCGGCGATCCGGTGGTGGTCTATGAGGGGCTGTCTTATGCGGACGATCACCCCGTGGCGCTGGCGCGCACGGTGTTTCCGGCAGAACGGTTGCCCGGCATCCTCGACGCGCTGGAGGCACATGAGTCGATTACGGCTGCGCTGAACGCCTGCGGGGTGGAGGACTACACCCGCCGGGAAACCCGGATCACCGCCAAGCTCGCCACCGCGACGCAGGCGCTGCACCTGCGCACATCAGAAGGCGCGCCCATCCTGCGCACCACCGGCATCTCGGATGATGCGAACGGCACACCGATCGAATTTGGCCGAACCTGGTTTGCGGGCGACCGGGTGACCCTCACCGTCGGCGACGATTGAACAAACAAGGGGGCACTCCCGCCCGTCGCTGGATCGCGGGTGCGATCCGCTCCCGTTGGGGGTGGCGCCGCCGGTGCACCGGCGGCGCGCCGCGCGTCCCCGAAGGTGACGCGCGGCCGGGCCCAACTCCGCCAAGGGGTTTTGGCCTTTTCAGGCCAAGGCACCTGCGGAGGCGGGAGCGCCCCCCCTTGTTGCGCACCCCTTTTATTTCATTCGTATTTCCCCAAAAACTCTTCCGCCTTTAGGCTGCGAAAATCCGCAAGTCTCTCGCGCAATACCGCGTGATCCCACTCCCACCAGGCAAGTGCCATCATCCGGTCCGCGACCTGTTCCGGATACCGCCGACGGATCAGCCTCGCGGTGTTTCCCCCCACGATGGTGTAAGGCGCCACATCCTTCGTCACCACTGCCCCGGAGGCCACCACCGCCCCATGGCCAATCGTGACCTCTGGCTTGATCAGCGCCCCATGGCCGATCCATGTGTCATGCCCGATCACGGCGCGGCGGCTCTTGCGGTGCTGAAACCAATCCGCGTCATCCTCGGCATCTTCCCAATAACTCGCGGAGCGATAGAGGAAATGGTGCAATGAGGCCTTCTCCATCGGATGATCCGTCGCCCCGATCCGCACGGAACTGGCGATATTGGCGAATTTCCCGATCTCGGCATTGGCGATGTCGCACATCCGGTCGCAATAGCTGTAGTCGCCAAAATGACTGTTGGCGACCCGGGTGTCGGCCCCGATCTCAACCCAAGCCCCAAAGGTGCTGTTGGTCAGGCTGCACCCGGCGTGCACAAGCGGTTCGGTGGCGGAAAGTCTGGGCATCTGGGCACCTGTCGAGATTCAATATACAACTAGACTTATAATATCATCACGACCGTCATGAGACCATCCGAAACACCACGAACCGGATGCAAAAAGACCCCTCTCACGACTGCGAAAGGGGTCTTTTGAAAGAGGCGTCGGTATCGGCGGCGCGCCTTTAGTGGCCGCCCTCGTCCCCGCTGATCAGACGTTTGCGCAGCCAGCCGGAGAACCAGTCCATGAACATCACCATGACGATGATCAGCACGATATAATAGGAGACCTCTTCCCAGTCCTTCTGGGTGATGATCGCCTGCGTCAACAACAGGCCAATACCGCCGCCGGTGATGGCCCCGATGATGGTGGCCGACCGCGTGTTGGACTCGAGGAAGTACAACAGCTGCGACAGCAGAACCGGCGTGATCTGCGGGATCACCCCAAAGCGGTAGCGCTGGATTGGCTTGGCCCCGGTGGAGGATACCCCTTCGATCTGCTTTTCATCGACGTTTTCCAGTGCCTCGGAGAAGATCTTGCCAAAGGTGCCGGTATCCGTGATCAGGATCGCCAGCGCCCCGGTGAGCGGGCCGGGCCCGAAGGCGCGGGCCAGAACCACGGTCCAGATGAGCGAGTCGACACCGCGGACAAAGTCAAAGAACCGTCGCGCCGCAAAGCGGATCGCAAGGATCGGCATGAAGTTGCGCGTCCCGAGGAAGGCCAGCGGCAGTGCCACCAGACCCGCACCAAAGGTGCCGAGGAAGGCCATCAGAATGGTCTCGCCAATGGCCCATGCCACATCGCCGTGGCGCCACATCTTGTTGTTCCAGAAGTCATTCCAGATCGCCCCGGCCTCGCCAGACACGGCGCGGCCCGCCAGTTCAATCACACCAACACCATGATAGGGGCTGTCGAGGGTAAAGAAGAACAGCTCCCAGCCGACAAAATAGCGGAACACTTCGGCGCGGTTGCGGGTCACGGTCAGGCGGCCTGCATCGGTGGTGATCGCCAGACGGTTTTTCGACAGGTTGATCCATTCGGGCACGTCGCCTTCGGGCAGGACGGCCTGCACACCCTGGCTGCGCGATGGCGTGGCAGAGACCAGACCATAGCCCGGAATATCATACTCGATGGTCTCGGGCCCAAAGCGCACCACATGTCCGCCCGTCAGATCCACGATCGTGGTCTCGCCGGGGGTGACCCAATCGGGGCTCATGCCCTCGGGGTATTCGCCCTTGCGCTCGCCCTCGACGGCATAGGTCACATCGCCCGTGCGATTGTCGCGGGTCACATGGGTTTTATAGCTATAGGTGTCAGACACCAGCGTGCGGGCATTGTCCATCGACGCACGCTCCCACAGGCCCGGCACGTCAAAGGCAAAGAACACATAGGTGAGATAGGCCAGGATCACGGCGGGAATGCCGAAGTTCATCAGCCGTTTCTTGAAAAACAGCTTGTCCATCTGCCCTTTGAGGGGCGCGGTGTTGAGGTCCATGGTGCTCATGTCTCAGGCCCCTTTCCGGTTGCCGTGGGTCAGACGGTCGCGCAGCGCGCCAGAAATCTGGTCCACCACAACAATGGTCACAAACAGCAGAATGAAGATCGCCGCCGCCTCGTCGTATTTGCCCTGTCCCCAGGACATGGAGTTCTTGAGCTCGTAGCCGATGCCGCCCGCGCCCACGAAACCGAGGATTGCAGAGGCGCGAATGTTGATTTCAAAGCGCAACAGCGCATAGGAGACATAGTTCGGCCCCACCTGCGGGATCACCCCAAGCCACATGCGTTGCGCCCAGGAGGCACCGGTGGAATTCAGACCCTCGACGGGTTTGAGCGAGGCGTTTTCGTTGACCTCGGAAAACAGCTTGCCCAGGGCGCCCGCGGTATGGATCGCAATGGCGATCATCGCCGGCACCGGGCCGCCGCCCAAAAGGAAGATCAGCACCAGGGCAATCACGATTTCCGGGATCGCGCGGCAGATGTCCATGATGCGGCGGAACAGCGGGATCAATGCGGGCCACGGGGCCATGCCGCGGGTCGACAAGAGCGACAGGAGGGTGCCGAAGATGGCGCCGATCAGGGTCGCAGCACCAGCGATGTTCACCGTCTCGATCAGGGCCGGGAAGAAATGGACCACATGGGCGGGCAGCTCAACCGCCTTCTCCGCCGCTTCCGACAGCACCTCGGCCGGATAGTCGAAGATGCGCTGGTAGCCATCGGAAAAGGAGCCTGCATTGCGGTCGTCGGCGGTGCGGAACCCCGCCACCATCAGCGCGATGAACAGGGCCAGAAGGATGCCGCCATAGATACGCTTGCGACGGGTGAGATCGGCGTATTGCGCCTTGATCTCAGCCACCGATCCGGGGGCCTGAGCGGTCAGATCAGCCATTGAATTCTTCCTGAGTCATTGGGGGTGGCACGGGGCGTCACACGCTGGCCCGTGCCACGATTGCGGGGCCCGGGCACCGGCCCGAACCCCGCGAAGACATAAAAGCGCGCGCTTAGTTGGACTTCAACTTGCGGGCTTCGATGATGACTTCGTAAGCGTCGTGGGAGATCGGCTGGAAGCCTTTGGAGTCGCCCGCCGCCACGGAGTAATAGCAGTCGTAGTCCATCGCCGGCATGGAGGCCATCAGCGCGGTCATCTTGACCTTGACGTCCTCGGGCAGGGCCTTGCGCAGAACAACCGGACCCTCAGGGATCGGCTTGGACTGCCAGATCTGGACCAGATCGTTCATGTCGATGAGACCAGCGTCAACCGCCTTGCGCAGGGCGCCGGAGTTGTAGCCGTCTTCCCAGTTGCCCAGACCGTCGGCCCAGGTCACGCCGGCGTCGATGTCGCCGTTTGCAACCGCAACGATGGTCTGCTCGTGGCCGCCGGTGAATTTCACTTCGCCGAAGTAGTCGCCGGACTGCATGGTGGAGCCGGTCGCCTGCGGGATCTCGATGGAGGGGATCAGGTAGCCGGAGGTGGAGTTCGGGTCACCAAAGCCAAAGACCTTGCCCTTGACGTCCTCAAGCGCGTTGATGCCGCTGTCCTTGCGGGCAAAACCAACCGAGTAGTAGCCGTAGCCGCCGTCGACGTTGACCTTGACCAGAACCGGCTCAACCGCTTCGGGATCGGAGAGATAGGTCTTGGCGTAGCCGGAAGCGCCCAGCCAGGCCATGTCGATGGTGCCGCCCAGCAGACCCTGGATCACGCCGTTGTAGTCGGCAGGGGCGAACAGCTTGGTTTCAACGCCCAGCAGCTCTTCGGTCTTGGCGCGCAGGCACTCGTTGGAGTTCAGACGGTCCTGGGCGTTTTCGCCGCCGAGGATGCCGATGCGGAATTCAGAAATCTCGTCTGCCAGGACCGGGGAGGTCAGGGCGGTGGTGGCCAATGCGGCAAGGATCAGTTTTTTCATCGTGGAACACTCCGGTTGTTGGTTGGCCCGGGACCACACCGGCCCCGGGGTGGATGAAAGGGGGCAGGATCAGACGTAGGCCTCTGCCGTGCGCATGGCCTCGGTCTGGTCCAGTGTTTCGATCGCGGTGGAGGTGGCGGCTTCGGAGAAATCCGCGCCAGCGCCATAGATTTCGCGGGCAACGCCGGTGGTCAGCTGCTCCGGCAAGCCGTCAAAGACGATGCGGCCATCGCGCATGCCGACAACCCGGTCGCAATAGCGGCGCGCGGTATCCAGCGTGTGCAGGTTGGCGATGACGGTGCGGCCGTCTTCTTCGTGGATGCGGCGCAGGGCCTCCATCACGGTTTGTGCGTTCATCGGGTCGAGCGAGGCAATCGGCTCGTCGGCGAGGATGATCTTGGGGTCCTGCATCAGGGCGCGGGCAATCGCCACACGCTGCTGCTGACCGCCCGAAAGCGCCTCGGCGCGTTTGGGCGCATGTTCGGCGATACCCAGACGATCCAGAATCTCGATCGCCTTGTGAATGTCCGCCATCGGATAGAGGTTGAACATGGTCGCCAGCGTCGAGCGCCGGTTCAGCGTGCCGTGCAGGACGTTGGAGACCACATCCATACGTGGCACCAGGTTGAACTGCTGAAAGATCATCGCGCATTCGGACTGCCATGCGCGTTTGTCCTTGCCCTTCAGGGTGGTGATCTCGCGGCCCTCAAAGCTGATCGAGCCCTCGGAGGCGTCGCCCAGACGGTTGATCATCCGCAGCAGGGTGGATTTGCCTGCGCCAGAGCGTCCGATGATGCCCAGCATGCAGGGTTTGTCGATTTCGAGCGTGGCGGCCTCGACAGCCGTCTTGTCGCCGAATCTCTTGGTCAGTTTGTCGATGCGCAGCACGTGGCGGCCCCCTTTGGTTCCGCGACTGCCTACGCATAATCACCAAATCATTTGTGTCAGGAGGGTAAAAGTTTTGTAAACCCCGCGGATTTGCGGGGGTGCCCCCTGCCCTGCCCGCCTCCGCCCGCGTCGATCGCGCGGGTGGGAAACAGGGCCTGTGCACATCCTGTGTTTCGGTCTATACGGGCGGCGATCACACTCACACCGTTTCTCACAAGGGACTCCGCCGATGTCGTTTGACCGTTCCATCAAGATCGCCCCGTCCATCCTATCGGCGGATTTCGCCAACTTCGGGCAGGAAATTCAGGCCATCGAGGCCCAGGGCGCGGACTGGGTGCATGTGGATGTGATGGACGGTCACTTCGTGCCCAACCTCACCTTTGGTCCGGCGGCGGTCAAAGCCTTTCGCCCGCACGTCAAGACGGTGATGGACGTGCATCTGATGATCGCGCCGGTCGATCCCTATATCGACGCCTATGCGGATGCCGGGGCAGATGTGCTGACCGCGCATGTGGAGGCCGGCCCGCATATTCACCGCACCCTGCAAGCCATCCGTGGCGCGGGCATGAAGGCCGGTGTCGCGCTGAACCCC
Organism: Epibacterium sp. ABV4_022; assembly: GCF_056159345.1. Taxonomy (NCBI): domain Bacteria; kingdom Pseudomonadati; phylum Pseudomonadota; class Alphaproteobacteria; order Rhodobacterales; family Roseobacteraceae; genus Epibacterium; species Epibacterium sp. ABV4_022. The sequence goes on along the minus strand of NZ_JBSWVA010000001.1, from coordinate 765,146 downwards.
GGCACCCCGGCAGAGGCTGTTGCGCATTTGCTGGACCTCACCGATCTGATCTGCGTGATGACCGTGAACCCGGGGTTTGGCGGCCAGAAGTTCATCGACATGACGGGCAAGATCCGTGCCCTGCGGGACATGATCGGAGACCGTCCGGTGCACATCGAGATCGACGGTGGTGTTGACCCGACCACCGCACCGCTGGTGGCCGAGGCCGGGGCCGATGTGCTGGTGGCGGGCTCCGCCGTGTTCCGCGGCGGCTCCGTCGAGGCGCCGCAGGTGTACGGCGACAATATCCGCAAGATCCGCGCCGCAGCGACCCGCGACTGATCCGGCTGGACCTCTCGATGAGATAGCGACGGGGAGGCTCCCGCCCGTCGCCGGATCCGCAGGGCAGATCCGCTCCCGTTGGGCCGGGCGCCGGACCTGACGGCCCGGCGCATCCGCGCCCTTCGCAGCGGGGAGCGATCCACTGCAGGCCTGTTACGGGGCTGCCTGCCGCGCCCGCCCGTCGACCTGCTGCCCTAGCCGCTCACCGCCGCAAAGCCCGCGTCCAGCGCCGACAGGATCTGCGCGGCATCCGCTTCGGTCAGGACCAGCGGCGGCGACAGGATGATGTTGGGCCCGCTGACCCGCACCATGGCGCCGTTCTGATAGGCGACCTCCTGAACGGTGTTGATGGTCTTCTTGTCGATGGCCGCCTTGGTCGTGCGGTCGCTGACCAGTTCCAACGCGCTCATCAGCCCGTGGCCCCCACGCACATCGCCGATCAGGCTGTAGCGCTCTTGCAGGTCCTGGAGCCCCGCGTAGATCTGCGCACCGCGCGCTGCCGCATTTGTGGGCACATCGAGGCGCTTGGTCTCGGCCAGACAGGCCAGCGCCGCCGCCGCGCCAACCGGGTGGCCGGAATAGGTGTAGCCATGGCCGATCGCCGCCTTGCCACTCTCATCCTTTTCAAACACCTCGACCAACCGCTCAGAAATCATCAGCGCGCCGAAGGGGAAATAGCCATTGGTGATCGCCTTGGCGGTACACATCATGTCCGGCTGCACGCCCCAGTGCCGCGACCCGCTCCACGAGCCGCAGCGGCCAAAGGCAGTGATGACCTCATCCGCGATCAGCAGGATACCATGCTTGCGGCAGATCTCGGCCACCCCGGGCATGAAGCTTTCATGCGGTGGGATCACGCCGCCTGCGCCGAGAATCGGCTCCATGATGAAGGCCGCGATGGTGCCGGCACCCTGAAAGGCGATCTCGTCCTCCAGCGCCGCGAGGCACAGCTGCGCCAGCCGCTCCGGGTCCGTTTCATTAAACGGATTGCGATAGGTATAGGGCGCCGGGATGTGGTGGCAGCCGGCCAGCAATGGCTCATACGCGGTGCGGAAGTTGGCGTTGCCATTGACCGAAGCACCGCCAAAATGGGTGCCGTGGTAGCCCTTCTTCAGGCTCAGGTATTTCACCCGGGACGGCTCGCCACGTACCTTGTGATACTGCCGCGCCAACCGTAGGGCGGTTTCCACCGAATCCGAGCCACCCGAGGTGAAGAACGCGCGGCTGAGACCGTCGGGGGCGAAAAAATCTCGTAACTCTTCGGCCAGCTGGATCACCTGATCGTTGGTGGTGCCGCGAAAGATCGAGTAATAGGGCAGCACGTCCAGCTGCGCGGCGATGGCGTCCTTTACGGGCTGGCAGGAGAACCCGAGGTTCACGTTCCACAGGCCGCCCACGGCGTCGACCACCTCGTGCCCGTCCACATCCTTGATGCGCACGCCGGAGGCCCCGGTCACGATGGTGGGCGGGTTGGCGAGGCTGTCGCCGGGATGCGCCATCGGATGCCAGAGGCTCCGGGCGTTGTGTTCTTTCAGGAAATTGGCGTCGGTTTGGTGCGCGGTCATGGTCGGTCTCCTTGTCGCGGCGCGGCGGGTCAGGCCGCGATGTCGGTGGGGAACTCGGGCGGACAGGCGCCGCCGATACGTTCGGTGAGGGCAAGCCCCGCGGCGCGCAAGGCGCGCGGGATCGCGATCCGTTGGTCGTCAGTCATCCGCGAGGTGGGTGCAGCTACGGCCAGGGCACCCAGAACCGCGCGGTCGGGGCCGAAGATCGGCACCGCGTGGGAATGCACCTCCGCCTCGAACCCGCCGACGGATTGCGCCATGCCTGTCGCCTGCACCTCGGCAATCAGCGCCCGGATCGCGCCCGGATCGGTCTCGGTCTGGGCCGTGCGGGCGGCCAGCGGCGCACTGAGCACACGTTCGACAAAGCCCGGCTCGGCAAAGCCCAGCACCGCAAGCCCCGAGGCGGTGCCGTGAAAGGTCAGCACCTCGGCGTCTTCCATCATCACCTTGGTGGCATGCTGCGGCGCATAGGCGTGGCTGAGCGAGGCCAGTTGATCACCCTGCAGCAGCGACAGGTGGGTGGTTTCGCCGGTTTCCTCGGACAACTCCCGCAGCACCCGGCGCGAGGCCGACAGAATCGGCACGCTGGCTTCGCGTAGCGCCGCCAGCCGCAAAACCTGCGGCCCCAGACGATAGGAGCGCGCGCCATCCACCTGCTCGACGAATCCCACCTCCTGCAATTCGCTCATCAGGCGATAGACGGTGGCCTTGTTCATCCCCGACAGCCGGGTGAGGTCGCTCAAGCCGATCTCCAGCCGCCCATGGTTGAAATGGGTGAGCAAACTCAAGGCTTTGGTGGTTGTTCCCATGGGTGTCACAGGTCCCTGTCTGCCGGAAAACACAGCGCTGGCGACCCCGAGAGATCCGCGCCCTTTCATTTTTGTTGACAGATCTGCCCTATGGCTGTCAATCTAAATTCAAACCAGTGGTTCATATATCAAACCACCATCCGAGCGGCGAGCAACGCCGCCACCTCACCAACGGCAACTCGAATGGCGAACAGGGAGACAGCCAATGACCGTGACATCTGTACTCAAGGGATGTGTGGCCGCAGCCGGCCTGGCACTGACAGCGGGGGCCGCGTTTGCGGACTACCCGGAAAAGCCCGTGAACTTCATCGTGCCCTGGCCCCCGGGCGATCTTGAGGACGTGCTGACCCGCATGATCGCCGAGGATTTCCAGGAGGAATACGGCGTCGCGGCCGCGGTGGTGAACAAGCCCGGCGGCGGTGGCGGGCCCTTCCCCGGGGCGATCGAGGTCGCCAATGCGCCGGCGGATGGCTACACCGTGGGCTCCTTCGTGATCGGGGTGCCGGTGATGGGCCACCAGATCGACATCCCGCCACTGACACCCGCGAAATTCGACCCGCTGGGGATCTTCCTCACCTATCCCTTTGTCATCGCGACCTCGGGCGATGCGCCTTATTCCTCGATGGAGGAGCTGGCGGCGCATGCGCAGGACAATGACGTGGTGCTGGGCCATTTCGGGGATGTGCTGACGCCGACCCAGGTGACCAAGGCCTATGCCAAATCGGCAGGCTTTGAATGGGGCGCGGATGCCGCCTTTGACGCGCTGGATTGCAACACGCTGGCCTCGGGCGATGCGGATGTGATCAACACCACGCTGCAACTGATCCTGCCCTGCCTGGACGATGTCAAAGTGCTGGTCTCCATCACCGACCAACGGATCCCGCTGGTGCCGGATGCGCCCGCCATTGGTGAATTGAACCCGGATCTGGACATCGCGCTGTGGAACGGGCTGTTCGTGACCAAGGACACGCCGCAGGACGTGCGCGACAAGATCATCGCCGTCGCCAAGGAAACGGTGATGAGCGACCGGGCGCAGGCCGTTGCGGCCGAAACCGGCGCGCTGGTCTACTGGCAGACCGCCGATGAAAGCGCGGCGCGTGTTGCCAATGACATCGAGACCATGGCGCGGATCAGCGAAACACTGGAGTAACCTCCCCGAGCCTTCCGCCGGTGTCACCTATGTGACCCGGCGGATTTTTCGCAGCGCCGAACGCACCCACACGATCCGCCTTCCCAGCCAGAGACCTTCCATGCAAAGCGAACGCGAACGCAGATTTGTCGGCCCGCGCCGGGGGCAGCTTCTGTTTCTCCTGTCTTTCCTCATCCTCTCGGTGCTGCTGCTGTCGCAGATCGGCACCCAGACCGCCTGGGTGAAGAAAACCGATTTCTTTGCCCAGCCACGGTTCTGGCCCGCGGTGGGCGTGGGCGGCATGGTGCTGTTCACCGCCTTGCACCTGTGGCGGCTGCCGTTTCGCCGGATTGAACGCAGCGACCTGCGCGAGGCGCTACGGTGGGCCAGTGCGCTGGAATACATGCTGTGGTTCATGGGCTATGTCGTGCTGGTGCCGCTGGCTGGCTACCTGCCCGTGACCCTGGTGTTTGTGCCGCTTCTGGCCTGGCGGATGGGCTATCGCAGCCCGCAGATGATGGCGATCAGTGCCGGGTTTGCGGTGTTCATCGTGCTGTTCTTCAAGGGTGTTCTGGCGGTGCGTATCCCCGGGGCGGTTCTCTATGAATACCTGCCGGACGCCTGGCGCAGCTTTGCCATCCTCTATCTCTGAGACTTTTTCCAAGGAAGACGCGCGCGCATGGACCTGATCCTTTCTGCCCTCGACATCCTGATGCGCTGGGACGTGGCGCTGGCACTGCTGGCGGGCTCCGTCGGCGGCGTGCTGATCGGAGCGATCCCCGGCGTCGGCCCGGCGGTGGCCATCGCGATCCTGCTGCCCGCGACCTTCTCGCTTGATCCCATCGTGGGGCTGACGGTGCTGTTGGGCATCTATGGCTCGTCCATGTATGGCGGTGCGATCCCGGCGATCCTGATCAACACCCCCGGCACCGCCGTCAATGCGCTGACCACCTATGACGGCTATCCGATGACCGCCCGGGGCGAGCCGCGCCGCGCCCTTAGCCTCGCCTATTCCGCGAGCTTCTTCGGCGGCGTGTTCTCGGTGATCTGCCTGATCCTGTTTGCGCCCGTGCTGGCAAAAATCGCGCCGCTGTTTGGCGCGCGCGAGATCTTCCTTGCCGCGCTGCTGGGCTTGCTGCTGGTGGTGGTGGCCCATCGCGGTCAGGCGCTTATCGCGGCGGCGCTGGCCTGTCTGGGGATATTCCTCAACACCATTGGCATGGAGCCGGTGAAATACACCCAGCGCTACACATTTGGCACGGATGCGCTTGGGTCGGGCATCAACCTCATCGTGGTGGTGCTGGGGCTATTTGCGATCTCGCAGGCCTTTGTGCTGCTGACCGATGAGGACGAGAAGATCCGCCTCACCAAGCTGCGCGGCGGCATGTTTCAGGGCCTGCGCGAGCTGGCGCGCCATCCGCGTGTGGCCTCGGTGTCGGCGGGGTTTGGCGTTGTGATGGGTATGATCCCCGGCGTGGGCGAGTTCACCGCGCAGTTTATGTCCTACACTTACGCGCAGAAATCCTCCAAACGGCCGCAGGATTTTGGCAATGGCTCTTCCGAGGGGCTGATTGCCGCCGAGACCGCAAACAACGCCGTGCCCGCCGCCGCCATGGTGCCGCTCTTGGCGCTTGGTATTCCGGGTGAGGCGCTGACGGCGATGATGCTCTCGGTCTTTTACGTGCACAACGTGGTGCCGGGACCGGGGCTGTTTCAGAACCAGATGGATTTCGTGGTCGCGCTTTATCTGGCGCTGCTGATCCTCAACGTGCTGGTTCTGGTCTTCCTGCTCGGCGCGACCAAATCGCTCATTCAGGTGGTGCGTATCCCGAACCGGTTCCTCGGCGTGGGCATCCTGACCCTCAGTTTCGTGGGCGTTTACTCCCTGAGAAACTCCGCCACCGATTGCTTTATTGCGGCAGGCTTTGGTCTCTTTGGCTTCATCCTCAAGCGCCTGCAACTGCCTGCGGTGCCGATCATCCTCGGCATGGTGCTGGGCGGCATTATGGAAGTGAAGCTGCGCGCTGCCATGGCGCGGGTAAAGACCCCCTTTGATTTCATTGATCGCCCGGTGGCGTTCATCCTGTTTACCATCATCTTGATCGTGCTGGCGACGCATGTCCTTCGCATTCGCAAGGAAGCGCGCGAGCTGAAGGAGGCCGAATGGCAGACCAAGACCGCATCAACACGCTTCGGAGCACTCCTGTTGCGCCGCAAAACCTCTTTCTTGAAGGAGCATGGACGCAAGGTTCGGGCACGCCACGCGAAACTACTTCGCCGATTGACGGATCTGTTCTGACCACTTTGGCCACGGCCACGGCGGCAGATGTCGACCGGGCCGTCGCCTCTGCGCGACGGGCGTTCGAGGATGGCCGCTGGTCAGGGCTGGCGCCTGCGGCGCGCAAGAAAGTGCTGCACCGGATCGCCGACAGGATCGAGGCCGAGGCTGTGGCGCTCACGGTGCTCGGCGTGCGTGACAACGGCACCGAGTACAACATGGCGCTGAAGGCTGAGGCCGGCTCCGCTGCCGGGACCTTTCGCTACTACGCCGAGGCGCTGGACAAAGTGGCGGGCGAAGTGGCCCCCACCGCGCCGGATGTGCTGGGTCTGGTGCAGCGCGCGCCCGTCGGTGTGGTGGGTGCGATCGTGCCATGGAACTTCCCGCTGATGATCGGCGCGTGGAAACTGGCGCCCGCGCTGGCGATGGGCAATTCCGCGGTGTTGAAACCGGCCGAGACCGCGTCGCTGTCGCTGCTTCGGCTGGCAGAGATTTGTTCGGACTGCGGTCTGCCGGATGGCGTGCTCAATGTGGTGACCGGGCCGGGTGCTGTGACAGGTGCCGCCCTGTCGGAGCATATGGATGTGGACGTGATGGTCTTTACCGGCTCTGGCGCGACGGGACGGCGGTTGCTGGAGGCCTCGGCGCGTTCGAACCTCAAACGCTGCTATCTGGAGCTGGGCGGCAAGTCACCCAACATCGTCTTTGCCGATGCCAAGGATCTGGACCACGCCGCCAAGGTTTCCGCCATGGGGATCTTTCGCAACTCCGGGCAGGTCTGTGTCGCAGGCTCCCGCCTGCTGGTGGAGGCATCGATCCATGATGAATTTGTCGCGCGGGTGGTGGAGCATGCCAAGGCGCTGACGGTCGGCGATCCGTTGGATCTGAGCACCCAGATCGGCGCGGTGAATTCTGAGGTGCAATTGGAGGCCAACCTCGCGCATGTGGAGCGCGCTATCGCCGAAGGCGGCGAGGTGCTGTGTGGCGGCGGGCGAATTTTGCAGGACACTGGCGGCACCTACATGGCCCCCACAGTCGTGACCGGCGTGACCCAGCAGGCGAGCCTGTTTCAACGCGAGGTGTTTGGGCCAGTCCTGTCGGTGACACCATTCGAGACGGAAGAAGAGGCGCTACGGCTCGCGAATGCCACCGACTATGGCCTCGCTGCCGGGGTCTGGACGCAGGATCTGTCCCGTGCCCATCGCTGTGTGGCAGGCATACGCGCCGGTGTGGTGCATGTGAACACCTATGGCGGTGCGGATAATACGGTGCCCTTGGGCGGTGTTGGCCAGTCCGGCAACGGTCACGACAAATCCCTGCATGCGCTGGAGAAATACGTCGATCTGAAAACCGCCTGGATTCAGTTGTGACGGGTGCGCGGCCCTGGCTGCGCCCGGACCGCGCGGCCTCCGGCGGGGATATTTGGAAGAAGATGAAGACGGGCGCGGGAGGCGTCTGAGGAGGGGATAAGATGAGCGGTGAAAAGACGATCCTTGTGGCCGGAACCTGGGACACCAAGGATGACGAGCTGTCCTATCTGTCGGAGGCGATCCGGGGACAGGGCGGTCAGGTGCTCCACATGGATGTGAGTGTTTTGGGCGACCCCAAGCTGCCCACGGATGTCTCAAAACACGAGGTGGCCGAGGCGGCGGGCAGCTCCATTCAGGCCGCCATCGACAGCGGCGATGAAAATACCGCGATGCAGATCATGGGGGCGGGATCGGCCCGGCTTGCGCTTGATCTGTGGCGGGCGGGGCGCATTCATGGTGTGATCGTACTGGGCGGCACCATGGGCACCGATCTGGCGCTGGATCTCTGCGGGGCATTGCCGCTTGGGGTACCGAAATATGTGGTCTCTACCGTGGCGTTTTCACCGCTGCTGCCGCCGGATCGCATTCCGGCGGATGTGCAGATGATCCTCTGGGCCGGCGGGCTCTATGGATTGAATGACATCTGCAAGGCGTCGCTCAGTCAGGCGGCGGGGGCGGTTCTGGGCGCCGCCCGCGCGGTGGAGGCACCGACGTTCACGCGGCCGATGATCGGGATGACGTCTTTTGGCAAGACGGTGCTGCGCTACATGGTGACGCTGAAACCGGAGCTTGAACGGCGCGGGTTTGATGTGGCGGTGTTTCATGCCACCGGCATGGGCGGACGGGCGTTTGAGAGCCTTGCCGGCGATGGTGCCTTTGCTGCCGTAATGGATTTTGCCCCGCAAGAGGTGAGCAATCATCTGTTTGGCGGGCTCTCGGCCGGTGAGGGGCGTATGACCCATGCGGGCCGGGCCGGCATCCCGCAGATGATCGCGCCGGGCTGCTACGATCTGGTCGATTTCGTCGGCTGGCAGGGCGTGCCCGCGCCGCTTCAGGGGCGGGAGTGCCACGCCCACAACCGCCTGCTGACCTCTGCCATGCTCTCGGCAGAGGAGCGCCGCACGGTGGCCCGGGCGATCTGCGAGAAACTGTCAGGCGCCAAAGCCCCCGTTGCCCTCTTTCTTCCCACCGAAGGCTGCAATGAATGGGATCGTAGCGGCGGAGATCTGCATGACGCCGACGGGCTGGCCGCCTTTTGTGACGAGATCCGCCGCACGGTGCCCGGCACGGTCGACCTGCAGGAGCTGGCCTGCCACATCAACGACGCCCCGTTTACAGAGGCCGTGCTGGCGCAGTTTGACCGCTGGACCGCCACCGGGGTGATCCAGCGCTAAGGCGGGCCTTTCCGATCCCAGGCGGGGCGGCGATCAGCTCGGCGTCTCCGCGCGGGTGCAGGTCCAGACCGTGCGGCTGGAGACCTCTTCGACCTTCTGAAACCCCGCCTCGCGCAGGATGGTCTTGCAGCGACGCATGCCCTTGACCTCATAGGCCTCCGGGTGGAATTCGATCACGATGGCGCGGAAGGGCGCGAGATCCATCGCTTCCAGCAGCGCCAATTCGCCGCCCTCGATGTCCATCACCAAGACGGTGGGGGTCAGCTCGGCAACGACCTCGGCCAGATCGACGGTGGGGACCTGCACCACGCGCGACGGGCGCCCGCCCTCGTTCAGCAGCGAAGAGCCGAGAAAGCTGTTGCGCAGGTGGAAGTCCATACTGTCGGGTCGGTCCGTACCGGCAAAGAGCACCTGATTGCGCAGCTCCACCCGGTCGCCAAGATCATTCAGTTGGTGCAGGGCGCGGATGACGGGCACCAATTCCGGGTTGGCCTCGAACGACAGCACCTTTTCAGGCTTGGCGTTGGTTGCGATCACCGCCCCCACCACACCAAGGCCGGCGCCGACCTCCAGCACCCGGTCGTCTTCACGCACCACATGCAGCGCGCCGGCGATCTCCTGGCCCTCATAGCGCGCCGCATTGATCCGGTTGATCCGCGTTTCGGTCAAAAAGGGTGACTGCGGCACCTTCACGCCAAGGCAGGTCGCTGCGACCTCCTGCGTCACCACCGGGCTCGCATCATGCGGTGCCACTTTTGTATCAGACATGTTCTGCTCGTTTCGCCTGAGTTGATTGTGCCGGCACTCTGGCGCGGTCTTCGATGCAAAAGCAAGCGCAGGCCACAGCGGGCCTGCGCATCGACCATCACCTGTGTCCCGGTTCAGACAATTCGTCAGACAAAATGCACGTAGAAATCGCGCAGGGCGTCGCCCTCCAGATCACGGGTTTTGCGAACCTCTTTTTGTTTCATATAGACGTGATTGGCGACCAGATCTGCGCCCACGGCCTCGGTGAGGGTTGTGTCCTTCTCCAGATCCGCCACCGCGCCCTTAAGCGTCATCGCCGTGCTTTCGCGGGTATCCGTGCGATCGAACCCGTCGCCGGTCTCCATCGGCCCCAGCTCATAGCCCTTCTCCACTCCAAGCCGCGCCGCCTGCAACAGCGCCGCCACCGTGGTGTAGGGGTTCGATGAGGCATCTGCCATCCGATGCTCCAGCCGCGCCTTGGCGCCGCCTTCGGAACTGATCCGGGTGGTGACATTGCGATGATCGCCGCCCCAGTTCTGCCAGAAGCCCGACAGGCTGCCCGGCTGCAACCGCATGTAGCTGTTGGCGGTGGGCGCGATCAGTCCGGCCAGCCCCTTGTGGTGGTGCAGGAACCCGGCTAGGCAGCCGCGCGCCAGATCGTTCATATGCTCCGGCCCACCTTTGGGTCCGGAGGACAGCGCATTGCCCCCGGCCTCATCCGCAAATGACAGGTTCACATGCATGCCCGAGCCTCCGGCCTGCGCCACCGGTTTGGGCATGAAGGTCAGGACAATGCCGTATTCGAGCGCAATCTCCCGCGCCATCAGGCGAAACAGCACGATGTCATCGACCGCTTTGACGGCATCGTCAAAGGTCAGCGTGTATTCAAACTGCGGGCTGTCAAACTCGGCGGTGATCATATCGAGCGAGAAGCCCATTTCATCCGCCATCGCCCAGATGCGGTCGTTGAACCGCAACGGGTCCGCAAAAGGCCCGGTGCCATAGACCACGCCACCCGGCGCGTCATAGGGCACCAACCGGCCATAATCGTCCGGCTGCAGGGCAAAGGCCTCCAGCTCGATGCCGATTTTTGGCGAAAGCCCCTTGGCCTGCCAATCCGCCACCGCGCGTTTCAGCGCCCCCCGCGGACAGAGCGTGAGCGGCGCGCCCGCATCATCATAGAGATCGCCTAACACGATCTTGGTGGAGGCATGCCAGCTGTCGCGGATCTCCTCGCCGCGCCAGCGCAGTTCCATATCCGGCAGGCCCTGTTTCACCAGCGACCCCGGCGCATCCAGCAGATCGCGGTCATAATGGGTGCCAAAGACGGAGCGGCAGAACCGGGTGTCATCGTCGCCGATCTTGGAATGCGGCAGATATTTTCCGCGCATGATACTGAGATGGTCGCAGAAAAGCGCACGCAGGCGGGTTTTCATTTGGCTTCCTTTCCTGTTGGCGGCCTGCGCATCTTTGGCGTGCGTCTTGGCCCAGATTGGGTCCCAACAGAGGGCAGTGGCCGACCTCGGGTGGGTGCGAAGCGCCCTCCCGTGGGGGAGGTCGGGCGCTGTCCGGGCGGTCGCCCGAACGGGTCTTCTGTTGAGCCTACGCGGCTTCCACCCGAACCGGCAATTCCTTGATGCCGCCGACGAAATTCGAGCGCAGGAATTTATGCGCACCGGCGGGCTCGATGGACCTGATCCGCTTGGCAAGCTCCTGAAACAGCACGGTGACCTCCAGCCGCGCCAGCCACATGCCAAGGCAGACATGCGGGCCGAACTGGCCAAAGGACAGGTGCCGGTTGGGATTGCGCATCAGGTTCACCCGAAACGGGTCGTCAAAATAGCTGTCGTCGCGATTGGCCGAGGCAAACCAGTAGAGCACCTTGTCGCCTTCGCGGATGGTCTTGCCGTGCATCTCTACATCCTGCGTCGCCGTGCGGCGGAAGTAGAGCGCGGGCGTCGCCCATCGGATGATCTCATCCGCCGCCGTCTCCCAAACCGCGCCGCCCGCCTGCATCTGCGCCAGAAGCTCCGGCTGATGACACATCGCCTGAATGCCAGCCGCGATGGAATACCGCGTGGTGTCATTGCCCGCCGCCACCAAGAGGCAGAAGAAATTGCGAAACTCGGTCTCGGTAATGACCGAGCCGTCCCGCGCCGGCTGCAGGATCATGTTGAGCACGCCGGATGTATCGCCCGCCTTTTCCTTCGCTTCCATCAACTCCTTGGCGTAGATGTATAATTCGGCACCCGCAGGAGAATTGAACGGCATCATACGGAATTCATCCGTGTCCATTTTATCCAGCACATGCGAGGTGAAATCCGGGTCGGTATTGGCAATCAACGCATCACCCTTTTCCACCAGCCACGGAAGATCCGCGTCCGGCAGCCCCACCACGCGCCCCAGCATCCGCATCGGCAGTTGCCGGGCGATCTCCTTGGTGGCGTCAAAGGTGCCCTTTGCCAGCGCCGCGTCCAGAATTTCGGCGCAGAGGGCGCGGATGTCGTCCTCATATTGCGCCATGGTGGTTTTGGAGAACGCCTTCAGCAGCTTCATCCGCACCTGTGAATGGTCGGGCGGGTCGGTCTCCTGAAAGGTCCGCCGCGCGAGGTATTCCTCATAGGTCTGATCCTCCATGCGGATGCCGCGCGCCGAGGAGAACACCTCTGTGTTCTTGTTCATCCTGGTGATGTCATCGTAACGGGTCACCGACCAGAAATTCTGCCCGTCCGGGTAGTCTGTCCAATGCAGCGGATCATCACGCCGGAGCCGGGCAAATGTGTTGTGCGGCGCACCACCGGCAAAGGCGTCATGGCTCGACAGGTCCGCGTGCCCATCATCGGTCGGGGTCCAGATCGTCATGGCGGGGCTTCCTTTGGGTTGCTTCACATGTATATTATTAAGCACTGTAAATATGCATATGGGAAGCCTGAACATGCGCATTGCGATTTTGATGACCAATACGGACGACAGCGCCTTTGCTCACAGGCACCCGATGGATGGTGAGAAGTTCACCACTTTGGTGCAGATGGCGCGGCCCCACTGGTCCTGTGATGTGTTCGCGGTGAAGGACGATATTTTTCCCGAAGATATAAGTACTTATGACGGCGCGATGATCACCGGCAGCCCAGCCTCAACCCGGTCCGGCGCGCCGTGGGTGACGCGCCTATTGGATCTGATCCGACAGATGCATGCGCTGCGCCTGCCGCTTTTTGGGGCCTGTTTCGGCCATCAGGCGATTGCGCTCGCCTTGGGGGGTCGCGTCGACAATCTGCCCGGCGGCTGGGTGCATGGCCGCACCGAGAATCACTTGGTTGCACGCCCGGAGTGGGCCGCAGAGCTGCCGGAGGTGGTCTCGATCTACGGCTCTCATGTGGAATATGTGCGCGAATTGCCGAAAGGGGCCGACCCGTTGATGACCCGCGACGGCCACAACACCGGCTTTACGCTTGGCACCCATATCGCCACCAGCCAGCACCACCCGGAAATGACCCATGCGTTCATAAGCGCGCTGACCGAAGAACTGCGGCAGGACATGGGCCCCGAGGTCTACGCCCGCGCGCAGGAGAGCCTGAAGCAGAAGGTCGACCAGCCCGCACTGGCAGAGGCTATCGCGCGGTTTTTCGAGGCTGCGCGCGCCGCCTAGCCAAGGGCGGCCAGCAGGTCCATCACCGTCACCTGATCAAACAGCACATGCGCCTGCATCGCGGCCTCGGCACCCGCGCGGTCATGCGACAGGATCAGCGTGGCGATCTCGCGATGCTCCAGCGCCGATTGCGCAATGGCTCCGGGATAGCGGTAGCGGGCGCGATAATAGGCCATCAGCTTGCGAGCATTGGTCTTGATCATCTCGACCAGAAACGGGTTTGCCGCGCCCAGCGCGACCGTTTCATGAAACCGCAGGTTCAACTGGTAGTACCCATCGGGATCGGCGTCGCCCTTTTGGGACGCATGCGCCTCGCAGGCTGCGACCACCGCGTGCAGCTGCTCTCGCAATACGGGTGAGATCCGCCGCGCGGCCAACCCCGCCGCCTGCCCCTCCAGCTGCGCATGCACCTCCTGGATGGCGAGGAATTCCTCCAGCGTGGGTTTGAACAGCACCGCGCCCTTGCGGGGCAGACGCCGGATCAGGCCAGAGGCTTCGAGTTGGATATAGGCCTCGCGGATCGGGGTGCGCGACACGGAATGGCGCGCGGTCAATGCGGCCTCGTCAATCTCCTGCCCCGGCGCCAGCCGCCCGGCGTCGATATCCTCAAGGATCGCGGCAATCAGCGTATCTGTCTGCCCGGCCATCGCTGTCTCCTGCTGCCTGCCCCCTGCTTACGGCAGCAAGGGCAACCTTGGCAACGCGGCAGGTCGATCCGCGTGGGAGGTCAGCACATTGCGTTACCGTTTTTTGCCAATGTGTATTTTTGTGTTACATTTCTCTTGAGCCGAATCGAGCGCGGGCGTAGATTGATCCTGCGTCGCGCAACATGCGGCGATGCACGCCAAGTTATTCGGGCCGAGTATTGGGCCAGGACCGGAGGAGCCAGCCATGTACGCGCAAATGGTCAAATCGACCGGCACGGGACTAAAATCCGCGGACGAGATGAGCGCCGAGGAGCGCGCGTTTCAGGCCCGCATCGACGCGGGCGAAAAGATCGAACCCAAGGACTGGATGCCCGAAGGCTATCGCAAAACGCTGATCCGCCAGATCGGCCAGCACGCCCATTCCGAAATTGTCGGCCAACTGCCCGAGGGCAACTGGATCACCCGCGCGCCAACATTGGAGCGCAAGGCGATCCTCCTGGCCAAGGTGCAGGATGAGGCTGGTCACGGGCTCTATCTCTATTGTGCCGCTGAAACGCTGGGCGTCAGCCGCGATGAGATGACCGAGATGCTGCTGGATGGGCGGATGAAGTATTCGTCGATCTTCAACTACCCGACGCTGACATGGGCCGATATGGGCGCGGTCGGCTGGCTGGTGGATGGCGCGGCGATCATGAACCAGGTGCCGTTGCAGCGCACGTCCTTTGGCCCCTATTCGCGTGCGATGATCCGCGTCTGCAAGGAAGAGAGTTTCCACCAGCGTCAGGGCTTTGACATCATGATGAAGATGGCGCAGGGCAATGCCCAGCAGAAAGCCATGGCCCAGGATGCGCTCAACCGCTTCTGGTATCCGGCGCTGATGATGTTCGGCCCCTCGGACAAGGACTCGGTCCATTCCGCACAGTCGATGGCGTGGAAAATCAAGATGAACACCAATGACGAGCTGCGCCAGAAGTTCGTCGACCAGACTGTGCCACAGGCGGAATACCTCGGACTGACGGTGCCGGACGAGAACCTCAAGTGGAACGAGGAAAAGGGCGGCTACGACTTTTCCGAGCCCGATTGGGAGGAGTTCTTTGAGGTCATCAAAGGCAACGGCCCCTGTAACACCGACCGTCTGGCCGCACGTAACAAGGCCTGGGATGATGGCGCTTGGGTGCGCGAGGGCATGATGGCCCACGCCGAGAAGAAACGCGCCCGCAAGATGGCGGCGGAATAAGCGCCCCCTTCGTTTTGACATTCCCTGCGGCAGCGCCGCGCGCCCGCAGCCCCGGGCGCGCCCTGTCTCAGCACCGAAAGGACCAAACATGAAAACCGAATGGCCCCTCTGGGAAATCTTCATCCGCGGCCAGCATGGCCTCAGCCACCGTCACGTCGGCAGCCTGCATGCACCGGACGCGGAAATGGCGATCAAGAACGCCCGCGACGTCTACACCCGCCGCAATGAGGGCGTGTCGATCTGGGTGGTCGAGGCGGCGCAGATCACGGCCTCCTCGCCCTCGGAGAAAGGCCCCATGTATGAGCCCTCCGAGAGCAAGGTCTACCGCCACCCGTCCTTCTACGACATTCCCGAAGACGTGGGGGCGATGTGATGTCGCGCGACGCTGCTTTCTATGAGTTCCTGCTCAGGATGGGGGACAACACCCTGATCCTCGGCCATCGTGTCAGCGAATGGTGCGGCCATGCGCCGGTGCTGGAAGAGGATATCGCCCTCGCCAATACCGCGCTCGACCTGATCGGCCAGACCCAGATGTGGCTCGGCCTCGCGGCTGAAGTGCAGGGCGAGGGCAAAACCGCAGATGACCTGGCTTTCCTGCGCGATGCCTGGGATTTCCGCAATCTGCTGCTGGTCGAGATGCCAAACGGCGATTTTGGACAGACCCTGATGCGGCAGTTCCTGTTTGATGCTTGGCACGTGCTGCAACTGCGCGCTCTGACCGGTTCTACCGACGAACGTATCGCCGCAATTGCTGCAAAGGCGGTGAAGGAAGCGACCTACCATCTGGAGCGCTCCGCCGAGACCGTGGTGGGCCTTGGTGACGGCACCGAGGAAAGCCACGCCCGGATGCAGGCAGCGCTCGATTACCTCTATCCTTACGTGGGCGAGATGTTCCTGAGCGACGCGGTGGATGCCGTGCTGGTCGAGGCCGGAATTGCGCCGGATCCTGCGAGCTTGCGCGCGGACTACGATGAAACACTTGCCCGTGTTTTGGGCGAGGCGACGCTGACGCTCCCCGAAGCCCGCCGCGCCCGTGGCGGTGGCCGCGATGGCAAGATGCACACCGAACACCTCGGGCATCTGCTAACCACCATGCAGTGGATGCAGCGCGCCTATCCGGGAGCCACGTGGTGATGCTTGCGTTTGCGCGCACAGGGCATCCCCCGGCCTCGGGTGGGGGTGAAGCCCACTCCCGGGGGGGAGGTCGGGGGCTGCCCGACCTATCGGTCGGGCGAGGTGCCTAAATGCAGGACACACAATCCAACCAACCTTCCCTCGCGCAGATCTGGGAATGGCTCGATGCGGTGCCTGATCCGGAAATCCCGGTGATCTCCCTCGTCGACCTCGGCATCGTGCGCGATGTTGAGTGGAGCGATGACGGTCTCATCGTCACCCTGACGCCCACCTATTCCGGCTGCCCGGCGACCTCGATCATTCGTCTGGATGTGGAAACCGCGCTGGCCGCCCGTGGGGTTGAGCGCGTGGAGATCAAGACCCAGATCGCGCCGCCCTGGACCACCGACTGGCTCTCGGAGAAAGGCCGCGCCCGGCTGGAGGAATACGGCATCGCGCCCCCCTCCCCCGCCGGCGGCCCCGACCATTGCCCCCGCTGCGGCAGTCCCGATGTGACCCGCGTGAGCCAGTTCGGCTCCACCCCGTGCAAGGCCCATTGGCGCTGCAACAGCTGCCTGGAACCTTTCGATTATTTCAAGTGTATCTGAGGAGGCTTGGCTCATGGCCCGCTTTCACCCGCTCGAAGTCACCGACATCAAACACACCATCCGCGATGCGGTGGTGGTCACGCTGAAGCCCGTCAATGGCGCGGCGGCAGAATTCGACTTCACCCAAGGCCAATACCTGACGTTTCGCCGCGATTTCGACGGCACCGAGTTGCGCCGCAGCTATTCGATCTGTGCGGGCAAGGATGAAGGCATCCTGCAAGTCGGCATCAAACGGGTCGATGGCGGCGCCTTTTCGACCTGGGCCAACACCGACCTCAAGGTCGGCGACACGGTCGAAGCGATGCCGCCGCAGGGGCGGTTTTTCACCGATCTCGATGCGGCGGCCGAGAAACACTACCTGGGCTTTGCCGGTGGCTCCGGCATCACGCCGGTGCTGTCGATCCTGAAAACCACCCTGCAGGCTGAACCCCGGTCGAGTTTCACGCTGGTTTACGCCAACAAGGGCATCAACTCGATCATGTTCCGCGAGGAGATCGAGGATCTGAAAAACCGCTACATGGGGCGTCTGTCGGTGATCCATGTGCTGGAGGCGGATGCGCAGGAGGTGGATCTGTTCACCGGGCTGGTCACGCAGGAGAAATGCGCCCAGCTGTTTGAGCGCTGGATCCCGATCCAGAGCGTCGATACCGCGTTCATCTGCGGCCCCGAGCCGATGATGCTCGGCATTGCCGAAGCACTGCGCACGGCGGGCCTCTCGGATGCGCAGATCAAGTTCGAACTCTTCGCCTCCAACCAACCTGGACGTGCTGCGAAAAAAGCCGCCAGCAGTGACGCCGCCGCCAGTGCGCCGGTCACCGCTGCCATCACGCTGGACGGGGCCACGCGCTCGGTGACGCTGGATCGCAATACCAGCGTGCTTGAGGCCGCGCTCGACAATGCCATGGATGCCCCGTGGTCCTGCCGCGCCGGTGTCTGCTCCACCTGCCGCTGTCGCGTGATCGAGGGCGAGGTCGAGATGGCCGCCAACCACGCGCTGGAGGATGACGAGGTCGCCAAGGGCTTTGTGCTGTCCTGCCAGTCCTACCCGGTCAGCGATCACCTGGTGGTCAGCTACGACGAATGACAGGCGTGGGGTCCAGACCAACCTGAGACGGGATTGGCTCTGGACCTTGCCGGGCGTGCCGCCTAACGTCCCGATCGTATCCAATCCGCATTCCCAGACCCGAGGTTCCCATGGCTGTCGGCAAGAGTATCCGCACCTATTTCAACGGCCAATGGCATGACGGCGATGTGCCGATCATGTCCGCCGCCGACCATGCCGCCTGGCTCGGCTCTTCCGTCTTCGACGGCGCGCGCTGGTTTGACGGCGTCAGCCCGGATCTGGACAAGCACTGCGCCCGCACCAATGCCTCGGCGGAGGCGCTGATGATGGCGGCAACGGTGCCCGCCGACCAGATGGTGGAGATCGTGCGCGAAGGGCTCGAAGGGTTTTCTGCCGACAGCGCCGTCTACATCCGGCCGATGTATTGGGCCACCGACGGCGATCAGACCCTGATC
The DNA here is from genome assembly GCF_056159345.1 of Epibacterium sp. ABV4_022. NCBI lineage: Bacteria > Pseudomonadati > Pseudomonadota > Alphaproteobacteria > Rhodobacterales > Roseobacteraceae > Epibacterium > Epibacterium sp. ABV4_022. Next base: position 746,824 of record NZ_JBSWVA010000001.1, on the reverse strand, counting down.
GCCCCCGCGCCGGAGGCGACGCAATTCGCGCTCTGCCTCGAGGAGATCCCGATGGCCCCCGAAGCCGCCTCGGCGACGCTCACGCGGACCCGCTTTCGCCGCCCGGTTCTGGAGTCCGCGGTGGTCAATGCCAAGGCCGGCTGCCTTTATCCCAACAACGCTCGCATGCTGCGCGAAGCGCGTGCCAAGGGCTTCACCAACACATTGACCTGCGACGTGATGGGCAATGTGGCCGAAACCGCCACCGCCAATATTTTCATGGTCAAGGATGGTGAGGTGTTCACGCCGATTGCCAACGGGACGTTCCTTGCTGGCATCACCCGCGCGCGCCACATCGAGAACATGCGCGCCGATGGGATCACCGTGCATGAGACCGTGCTGGGCTATGCGCATTTCGAAGCCGCGGATGAGATCTTCATGTCCGGCAACATGTCCAAGGTGACCCCGGTCACCGCATTTGACGATGTCACCTATCCCCATGGCCCCGTCACCCGCCGGGTGCGCGAACTCTATTGGGACTGGGCCAAATCCGGTACCTGAGACGCGCCGTTACGTCATCGCAACAAGGAGGGGAGCCCTCCCGCCCCCGCGCGATCTTCTGGCTGCGCCAAAGATCCCTGGCGGCGTTGGGCCGCGCATCGCAGCCCTGACGGGCCGCGATGCGGTTGCGTCCAGATCCTGCCCTCGCCGCAGAACGCAACCGCGCCGGGCGGCAGTCCGGCGCCCGGCCCAACGGATTCCGTGGCATTTTCAATGCAATGGAAGCGGGCGGGAGGTCCCCCTTCCTCCGGTGGTTCGCCGCGCGGCGCGGACAACGGGCGCGACCGCAGACCTCTATTGCGCGGGACGGTTGCATCAGCCAATATGGCCGGGACACGACAACAGAGGTTTTGATGCGCAAGTTCCTGGTCGTCCTCGACGACAGCCGTGAATGCCTGAACGCCATGCGCTTTGCCGCCATGCGCGCGTCCAACACCGGTGGCGGCGTGGTCATCCTGTCGATCATCCCGCCGGATGAATTCAACCACTGGATCGGCGTCGGCGAGGTGATGCGCGAGGAGGCCCGCGAGCGCATCCACGCCCACTTCGAAGTCTTTGCCAAATGGATGCGCGACCGCCAGGGCGTCGATCCCGAACTGGTCATCCGCGAAGGCGACATCGTGCCGGAAATCCTCGCCCAGATCGAAGCCGACCCCGAAGTGGGCGTGCTGGTGCTGGGCGCCGCCAGCGACCGCAAGGGCCCCGGCCCCATCGTCACCCAGTTGACCCGCACCGCCGGCACGCTTCCCTTTCCGATCACCATCGTCCCCGGCGACATGTCCAAAGAGAAGCTCGAGGCCATCACCTGACGCAATCCGCCACGCCGCATCGGGCAAACCCTTGCATTTCGCGCCGCAGCCTTTAATTTAGAACCATTCCAAAACCCGACAGGCACCGGGCCGACCGCCCGGGCCAGTCTGACGGAGAACCGAGATGTTTATCCAGACCGAATCCACGCCGAACCCGGCGACCCTGAAATTCCTGCCAGGCCAGACCGTTCTGGATGCTGGCACCGCCGACTTCCCCTCGGCCGAAGCGGCGTCGAAATCACCGCTGGCGCAGCGTATCTTTGCGGTCAGCGGCGTGACCGGCGTGTTCTTTGGCAATGACTTCGTCACCGTCACCAAGGACGACTCGGTCGAGTGGGACCACATCAAACCCGCCGTCCTTGGCGCGGTGATGGAGCACTACCAGTCCGGCCAGCCGGTGATCGACGAAGGCGGCCAGCAGGCCTCCGGCCATGCCGAGCACAGCGGCGAAGACGGCGAAATCGTCGACCAGATCAAGGAGCTGCTCGACAGCCGCGTGCGCCCTGCGGTGGCACAGGATGGCGGCGACATCACCTTCCACGGCTTTGACCGCGGCGTTGTCTACCTGCACATGCAGGGGGCCTGCGCGGGCTGCCCGTCCTCGACTCTGACGCTCAAGATGGGGATCGAGAACCTGTTGCGCCACTACATCCCCGAAGTGACCGAGGTCCGCCCGGTTGCCGTCTGAGGCGCGCCGGACTGAGACACTCCAGGCGCCCGATGCGGCGCCGCATGATTTTGGCGGGGGACGGATCTTGTTTCGTGCCCCGCACTTCCCCGCTCCGTCCGCCACGACCTTGACGACTGGCGCCGCACCGGAGCAACAGATGCCGCCACCGCGACGCTCTCCCCGCCATTTTCAACCGCATGTGCCCGTAAAGGATGCTTTCTGCATCATGCAGCGCCACGCGCGGACGGCTTGCCATGGGCGGGCGGCTCTGCCAGAGACCGGCTGACTGCAGCCACAGACCACAGAGACTGAACCGAGATGCCGACAGACGCCCCCCTGATCCTGGGTTTTGACACCTCAGCGGCCCATTGCGCGGCGGCGTTGCTGCGCGGCAACGAAATTCTGGCGCAGCGCCGCGATGAAATGGCTAAGGGCCAGGCGGAACGCTTGATGCCACTGCTCGAGGAACTCCTGACCCAAGGCGGCGTGACATGGGCCGATCTGGACGCAATCGCCGTTGGCATCGGCCCCGGCAATTTCACCGGCATCCGCATCTCCGTCTCTGCCGCACGCGGCCTTGCGCTGGGACTGGATGTGCCCGCCATCGGCGTCTCCAGTCTTGAGGCCCAGACCTTTGGACAGAACCAACCGGTGATTTCCAGCCTAGATGCGCGCCGCGACCACCTGTATCTGCAGATCGAGGACCAGCCCCCGGGCCTGTTCACCATGGAGGCTCTGCCGCCCCTCACACCCACCGCCGCGCCCCTTTGCATCGGTCACCGCGCTGCGGAGATCGCGGCGCGCTGCAACGGCGAGGTGTCCGCCCCCCGCTATCCCATTGCCGAGGCCATCGCCCGTGTCGCCGCCACCCGGCTGGACCAGTCCGACCTGCCCGCGCCGGCACCGCTCTACCTGCGCGAGGCCGATGCCGCCCCCTCGCGCGAGCAGCCGCCTGCCCTGCTCGATGACTGATCCAACGCCACCGCAGGCCGACCCTGCGGCGCTTGCCGCCACGCACACAGCGGCCTTTATCCAGTCCCGACCGTGGACCGCGCAGGAGTTTACAGAGCTTCTGGCGGATCGGTTCACCCATCTCACCGGCGACGCGCGTGCCTTTGCGCTGGTGCGCGAAATCGCGGGCGAGGCCGAATTGCTCACCATCGCCACCCATCCCGATCACCAGCGGCAGGGCCTCGGCCGCCAGATCATGCAGAGCTGGATGAAAACCGCCGCAGAGCGGGGCGCGACAGAGGCTTTTCTTGAGGTCGCACAAGACAATACCACCGCACAGGCGCTATACTCGGCCTGCGGATTCGGTCTTGTCGGGATTCGAAAGGCCTACTATCCGCGCCCGACGACGGCAGCGGCGGATGCATTGCTCATGAAACGGCGACTTCCCTAGGGGAAGTTGGCGATTTTTGGACCGGTTGGTCAAAAAATTGTTGACCCCGGACCGGCACAGCAGGCTAAATCGCTCCACCTTTTTGAACGGACACGCCCGCCACGCGGGGCAGAAAAAGAAAAACTGGGAGTAACTGAATGACCCTGATGAAATCGCTCATGGGCGCGGCGGCAGCGGTTGCGCTGACCGCAGGTGCGGCTCTGGCAAACCCGGCGCTGATCTTCGATCTCGGCGGCAAGTTCGACAAATCCTTTAACGAGGCGGCCTATAACGGTGCCAAACGTTGGGCGGATGAGACCGGCGGCAAATATCTGGAAATCGAAATGAAGTCCGAAGCCCAGCGCGAACAGGCGCTGCGCCGCTTTGCCGAATCCGGCGCCAACCCGATCATCACCACCGGTTTCGCCATGAGCGCACCGCTGGCGGATGTGGCCGGTGACTATCCGGACACCAAATTCGTCACCATCGACGGCTGGGTCGACGCCCCCAACGTCCATGTGGTCAGCTTCTCCGAACACGAAGGCTCCTACCTCGTGGGCATGATGGCGGCGCAGGCGTCCAACTCCGGCACCGTCGGCTTTATCGGCGGCATGGATGTTCCGCTGATCCGCAAATTTGCCTGCGGCTACGCCCAGGGCGTCAAGGCTGTGAACCCGGATGCGACCGTGATTTCCAACATGACCGGCACCACCCCGGCGGCCTGGAACGACCCGGTGAAGGGCTCCGAGCTGACCAAGGCGCAGATCTCCCAGGGCGCGGACGTGATCTATGCCGCAGCGGGCGGCACCGGTGTGGGCGTTCTGCAAACCGCCGCGGATGAGGGCATCCTCTCCATCGGCGTCGACAGCAACCAGAACCACCTGCACCCGGGCAAGGTCCTGACCTCGATGCTGAAGCGCGTGGACGTGGCGGTCTACAACATCCTGCAGGCCGGCGAAGACCTCGAAGTGGGCAAGGTCACCCTCGACCTCTCCGACAACGGTGTCGGCTATGCGATGGATGACAACAACGCCGAGCTGGTCAGCGATGAAATGCAGGCCACCGTCGAAGAGGCCAAGGCCCAGATCATCTCCGGCGATATCGAGGTTCACAACTACACCAGCGACGACAGCTGCCCGGTTCTGAACTTCTGATCGACATGATCCGCGCCCCGCTCCGCCATGGCATGTCTGCCCGGCGGGCGGGGCGTTTACATATGGCCCGGAGGTCGCGTCCGCGTGCCCTCCGGGTTTGGTTTTTCCCGTCCCGGTCCTTCTTAACATGATCATAATGCGCAGCACGCACCCTGCGCGCATGAACCGGCGATGAGGCGACAGGGGAGCCCCGATGACGGCACCAGCAATCGAACTCAAAGGCATTTCCAAGGCCTTTGGCCCCGTCCAGGCAAACAAGGACATTTCCATCCGCGTCGAGCCCGGCACGATCCACGGGATCATCGGCGAAAACGGCGCGGGTAAATCCACGCTGATGAGCATTCTCTACGGGTTTTACAAGGCCGACAAAGGCGAGATCTGGATCAAGGGCAACAAGACCGAGATCCCCGACAGCCAGGCGGCCATCTCTGCCGGCATCGGCATGGTGTTTCAGCATTTCAAGCTGGTGGAGAACTTTACCGTTCTGGAAAACATCGTGCTTGGCGCCGAGGATTCCGGCCTGCTGATGCCCTCGCTCTCTCGCGCCCGCAAGGAGCTGAAGGAGCTGGAGGAAGAATACGAGCTCTATGTCGACCCCGACAAACGTATCGACGAGATCGGCGTGGGCATGCAGCAGCGGGTGGAGATCCTGAAGGCGCTCTATCGCAAGGCCGAGATCCTCATTCTGGACGAACCCACCGGGGTGCTGACCCCGGCCGAAGCCGACCAGCTGTTCCGCATCCTCGACCGTCTGCGCTCAGAAGGGAAAACCATCATCCTGATCACGCACAAGCTGCGCGAGATCATGGAATATACCGACACCGTGTCGGTGATGCGGCGCGGAGAAATGACCGCGACCGTCAAAACCGCCGAGAGCAGCCCGGAACATCTGGCCGAGCTGATGGTGGGCCGCAAGGTCTTGCTGCGCGTCGATAAAGTGCCCGCCACCCCCGGCAAGCCGATCCTCGAGATCGAGAAGCTCTCGGTCGTCGACAGTGCCGGTGTGCAGCGCGTGAAAGACATCGACCTCACCGTGCGCGCGGGCGAGATCCTCGGCATCGCGGGCGTTGCGGGCAATGGTCAGTCGGAACTGCTGGAGGTGCTCGGCGGCATGCGCGAGGGCACCGGCAGCATCCGGATCAACGGCGAACCGCTGCCGCTGTCTGGCGCGGGCTCGGACGCCCGCGCCCGCCGTCACGCCGGCATCGCCCATGTGCCCGAGGATCGCCAGCGCGAGGGTCTCATCATGGACTTCCACGCCTGGGAAAACGTCGCCTTCGGCTATCACCGCGAAGAGATCTACAAAAAGGGCCTGTTCCTCGACAATGCCGCCCTGCGCGCCGACACCGAAGCCAAGATGGCCAAATTCGACGTCCGCCCGCCCAATCCCTGGCTCGCCGCCAAGAGCTTTTCCGGCGGCAACCAGCAGAAGATCGTCGTGGCGCGCGAGATTGAGCGCAACCCCGACCTCCTGCTGATCGGCCAGCCCACCCGCGGCGTCGATATCGGCGCGATCGAGTTCATCCACCAGCAGATCATGGAGCTGCGCGACCAGGGCAAGGCGATCCTGCTGGTCTCGGTGGAGCTTGAGGAGATCCTGTCGCTCAGCGACCGGGTTGCGGTGATGTTTGACGGCAAGATCATGGGCGAACGCCCCGCAGATCAAACCGATGAAAAAGAACTCGGCCTGTTGATGGCCGGCGTCGCGGGGGAGGCCGCGTAAATGGAAAAGATGCCAAAATGGGCCGATGTGGTGCTGATCCCGGTGATCAGCCTGCTGTTGGCCGCACTTATCTCTGCAATCGTGATCCTGCTGATCGGCGAAAGCCCGATGGAGGCGCTGGACCTGATGGTCACCGGCGCGCTGGGGTCGACCTATGGCTGGGGCTACACGCTCTATTATGCCACCAATTTCCTGTTTACCGGGCTGGCGGTGGCGGTGGCGGCGCACGCCGGTCTGTTCAACATCGGTGGTGAAGGTCAGGCGATGATCGGCGGGCTGGGGCTGGCGCTGGTCTGCCTCTATATCCCCTTCCCGCATTGGACCATCGCGCTGGTCTTTGCCGCCCTCGGCGCCGGGATCTTTGGGGCCGCATGGGCCGCGATCCCCGCCTATCTGCAAGCCAAACGCGGCAGCCATATCGTCATCACCACCATCATGTTCAACTTCATCGCGGCAGCGGTGCTGAACTACATGCTGGTGAGCGTGCTGAAGCCCAAGGGCGCGATGGACCCGGCCACGGCCAAGTTCCCCGAAAGCACGCAGCTGCCCTCCCTGCATGAGATCCTGGCGCCAATCGGCATCGAGTTCTCCAAATCCGCCCCCGCCAATGTCACGCTCTTTGTCGGCATCGCCGCCTGTATCGTGGTCTGGGGCCTCATCTGGCACACGCCGCTGGGCCACGAAATCCGCGCCCTCGGCAAGTCCGAGCGCGGCGCGGTCTATGCAGGTATTTCGCCGGTGCGCACTGTGATGATCACCATGCTGATTTCCGGCGCGCTCTGCGGGTTGATGGCCACCAACAACGTCATGGGCGAGGCTGAACGTCTGGTGCTGAACGCCACCGAGGGCGCGGGCTTCATCGGGATCGCGGTGGCCCTGATGGGCCGCAACCACCCGTTTGGGGTATTTCTGGCGGCGATCCTCTTTGGGTTCCTCTATCAGGGCGGCGCGGAGCTGGCGCTTTGGACCAATATCCCGTCCGAGCTGATCGTGGTCATTCAGGCCCTCGTGATCCTGTTCACCGGCGCGCTCGACAATATGGTGCGCATGCCGATTGAAAAGATCTTCCTCGCCTTCCGGAAGGAGAACGCCTGATGGATTTCCTGACACTCATTCAGGTGCTCGACAGCACCGTGCGCATGGCAACGCCGCTTCTGCTGGCCTGTCTGGCGGGTCTGTTTTCGGAACGTGCGGGCATCTTCGACATCGGCCTTGAGGGCAAGATGCTGATGGCGGCGTTTTTCTCTGCCGCCGTTGCCGCCGTCACCGGCAATGTCTGGCTTGGCCTTCTGGCCGGGATCGCCGCGTCGATGGCCCTGTCCGGCCTGCACGGGCTGGCTTCGATCACCTTCCGTGGCAACCAGCTGATCTCCGGCGTGGCGCTCAACTTCCTGGCCTCCGGTCTCACGGTCCTGATTGCCGAGAGCTGGTTTCGCCAGGGCGGGCGCACGCCGTCGCTGTTCACCGAAGGCCGCTTCAACGGGATTGAACTGCCCTTTGCCATCGGCCCTACCGAGGCCGAAGCCGCCGACCGCCCGCTGAGCGAGCTGATTGGCGAGGCGAATGTGATCCAGCAGATCTGGTCCGAGCTGATCTCCGGCCATTCCATTCTGGTCTATGTCGCCGCCCTGATGGTGCCGCTGACATGGTGGGTGCTGTTTCGCACCCGCTTTGGCCTGCGCCTGCGCGCCGTGGGGGAAAACCCGGCCGCCGTGGACACCGCCGGTGTGTCCGTGCGCGGGTTGCGGTTTGCCGCAATCGGCATTGCGGGCGTGCTCTGTGGCATCGCCGGTGCCTATCTCGCCACCGGCCTTCAGGCGGGCTTTGTGAAGGAAATGACCTCTGGTCGCGGCTATATCGCGCTGGCGGCGCTGATCTTTGCCAAATGGCGCCCCTGGCACGCGCTTGGGGCCTGTCTGCTGTTTGGTCTGTTGCAAGCGGTGGCGCTGCGGTTCCAGAGCATCCAGCTCGGCGGCGTGTCGATCCCGGTGCAGGTGATGGACGCCCTGCCCTATATCCTGACCGTGGTGATCCTCGCAGGCTTTGTCGGCAAGGCGATCCCGCCGCGCGCCGGTGGGCAACCCTATGTGAAGGAACGCTAGGTCCCCGGACCGTCGTGACCGACCAACAGGCCGATCAGCCCCCGCCCTCCCGCAGGGCGGGGGTTTTGCGTTCAACCGCGCCGGCCCTGTGCGCCTCGACGCTGTGTGCCCGGGCGATTCGAGCGCCGCGCGCCGCCCCCTGCAGTGCGTCTGTAGCGCCTCCGCCTCACTTGCCGCACGCGGGGCGTTTTTCTGCCCATCACGGTCGCTTTCCCTGAGTGGCTGATCTAAGCTTTATAAAACCTCAGCCGGGTCACGCTGCGCGGCAGCATTTTTATTGATTCACCAGCCAATAAAAGACTAGTCAGGGATATGAATATCTACCTCCCCATCGCCGAAGTTGCCGTGAACGCGTTCCTTGTCCTGGGACTCGGCGGTCTGGTTGGCGTGCTCTCCGGCATGTTCGGCGTCGGCGGCGGCTTCCTGCTGACCCCGCTGCTGTTCTTTATCGGCATCCCGCCTGCGGTGGCGGTGGCGACCGGCGCCAATCAGATCGTGGCCTCCTCCGTCTCCGGTGTGCTGGCACATCTGCGGCGACGCACGGTGGACCTGAAGATGGGCGCGGTGTTGCAGGGCGGCGGGCTGATCGGGGCGGCGCTGGGCGTGGCGATCTTCAACTATCTGAAATCGCTGGGTCAGGTCGATCTCTTCGTCACCCTGTGCTACGTGGTCTTCCTCGGCATTGTCGGCGGCCTCATGTTCATCGAGAGCCTGAACGCCCTGCGCAAATCCAAACGCGGCGCCCCCCCCAAGCGCAAACAGCGCGGCTGGGTCCACGCGCTGCCGTTCAAGATGCGGTTTCGCACCTCGGGCCTCTATATCTCGGTGCTGCCGCCGGTGGCGGTGGGGGTCTTTGTCGGCATGCTGACCGCGATCATGGGGGTTGGCGGCGGCTTTATCATGGTGCCGGCAATGATCTACCTCCTGGGCATGCCCACCAAGGTCGTGGTCGGCACCTCGCTGTTCCAGATCATTCTGGTCACCGCCGCCACCACCATGATGCATGCGATCACCAACCAGACGGTGGACATCGTGCTGGCGGTTCTGCTGCTGATCGGTGGGGTCGTCGGGGCACAGTTCGGCACCCGCATCGGCACGCTCCTGAAGGCAGAGCAGCTGCGCATCCTGTTGGCGCTTCTGGTGCTTCTGGTCTGTGCCAAGCTGGGGCTCGATCTGCTGCTGGAACCAAGCGAGCTCTACTCCCTGAACCCGCTGCGGGAGGCCCAGTGATGCGCGCGCTTCTGACCCTCCTGCTGCTGGCCACCGCCCCGCTGCTGCCCGCGCTCCTCTCCACGCCACCGGCACAGGCCGAGGAAGTCGTGCTGGGGCTCAGCCAGGACCGGGTCGCCATCACCGCGACCTTTGACGGCTCCGAGATCCTGATTTTCGGCGCCGTCAAACGCGAGGCCCCGATCGCGACCGACGCACCGCTCGAAGTGGTCGTCACCGTTTCCGGCCCCAGCGAGCCGGTGATGGTGCGCCGCAAGGAGCGCGAATTCGGCATCTGGGTCAACACCGACAGCGTCGCGGTCGATTCCGCGCCCAGCTTCTACGCGGTGGCAACCTCCGCCCCCTTCTCCGACGCCCTGAGCGACACCGAAGACCTGCGCCACAAGGTGTCGATCCAGCGGGCGATCCGCTCGGTCGGGGCGACGGTGGAAGGGGCCCAGGCCTTTACCGAGGCGCTGATGCGCATCCGCGAGGACCGCGGCTTCTACACGCTTCAGGAAGAGGCCGTCGCGCTGGATGAGCAGACCCTGTTCCGCACCGCCCTGCGCATGCCCGCCGATCTCATCGAGGGCGAGTATGAGACGCGCATCTTCCTGACCCGGGCCGGGCGGGTGATCTCTCGCTACGAAACAGTGATCGAGGTGAACAAGGTCGGGCTGGAACGCTTCCTGTTCAACCTCTCGCGCGAACAGCCCGCGATCTATGGCGTGCTGGCGCTGGTCATCGCCATGCTGTCCGGCTGGGGCGCCGCCGCCCTGTTCCAGATGTTGCGCGACCGCTGAACCTGGCGCGCCCGCGCCGCGCGTCAGCGCGGCGCCCGGCCCAACCAGAGGCCACGTGCCGCAGGGCGCGGGGCATATGGGCGGGAGCGCCCCCGTCCCGGGTTTCGCCCCCTTCGGTGCCCCTCAACCGGCGCCTCTCAGCCGCGACCGATATAGGGCATTTTTGTTGCCATCACGGTCATGAACTGAACATTGGCCTCCAACGGCAGCTCCGCCATATGCAGAACCGAACGCGCCGCATCCGCCACATCAAAGGTATCCATCGGCGGCGCGTCCGGCTGTGCCTCGGCCTGTCGCTGCGCCAGATCCGCCACCATCGGCGTGCGGGCATTGCCAATGTCGATCTGCCCGCAGGCGATGTCATAGGCACGCCCATCCAGCGACAGCGATTTGGTCAGCCCGGTGATCGCGGCCTTGGTCGCCGCATAGGGCACACTATTAGGGCGCGGCACATGCGCGGCGATGGAGCCATTGTTGATGATCCGCCCGCCCCGTGGGTTCTGGTGGCGCATCCGGGCAAACCCCGCCCGCGCGCATAGGAACATGCCGTTGAGGTTGACGTTCACCGCCGCAAACCAATCCTCCAGCGCGATCTCGTCGATGATGCCCGGCGGGGTAAAGATGCCAGCGTTATTGAACAGCACATCAATCCGCCCGGCCTCGCTGCAGAAGTGATCAAACGCGGCGTCGACTGCCGCAGGGTCGGTCACATCCGCAGGCAGCACCACGGCACGGCGTTGACCCGCGGCGATCTCCGCCAGCCTCTCCGCCCGCCGTGCCAACAGACCAACCGTCCAGCCGCGCCCAAGGAACAGCTCCGCCACCGCGCGGCCGATCCCGGAACTGGCACCTGTGATCAGAATAGAACGTGTCATGCCGGCGCCTCCTCACCCTGTGCCTCAAGTGTCAATGTCGGGGCCGCCACCTGCCGCAAGTCATCGACCGGCAGCGGGCCTGTAGGCTTCGCCAACCGATTGCGCACCACCCAGATCAGCCGCTCCTGCGCGCGGGTGATGGCCACATAGGCCAGCCGCTTCCACAGGGGCTGGCCCGCCTCCACCCGCCCCATCCGGGCCGCCGCGTAAATATCGGGGGCAAAGACCTGTGCCGTATCCCATTGCGAGCCCTGCGCCTTGTGGATCGTCACCGCCGCGCCATGCAAAAACGTGGCCCCCATACGCGCGGCAAAGGGAATAAACGGTTCTTCTTCCTCGGGTTTTTCGATCTTCACGATAGAGGCGGCAGAGACCTGCGGGTCTTCTGCCCCCATCACATGCAGGCGCGAAAAACCGGGTTTGCGGCCGGGGCCGAGGTAGATCACCTGCGCGCCCTTAATCAGACCGCGCGCCTCCAGATCCAGCCGTTTCTTGCGGTGCTTCAGCGGCAGCTCCAACCCGTCACAGATCAGCGGTTCACCCTCAAGGAGCTGATCTTCGGGCGCACCATGCACCGCGCGAAACGCATTGATCAGCCGGATGCGCGTGTTGTTGCGCCAGACCAGCACCGGCGAGCGTGCCATCAGATCGACCTCGACCCGCTGTCCCCAGACCACGCGCTCGTCCTGACGGGCCTTGTCCTCCACCATACGCTCGAAATCATCAAACCCCAGTTGCGGATCCGCCAGCGCATGGGCCAGATCGAGGATCGGGTTGTCGGCCTCCTGTCGGTGAATGCGGTTGAGGATCAGCTTGCGCTCTTCGGGCAGGTCCTCAAACACCATCGACCCCGACTGGTTCACCGGTGCCAACTGCGCCGGGTCGCCAAACAGCACAAGCGTCGGGAAAATCTCCTTCAGATCCTCGAATTGGCGGTTGTCCAGCATCGAGGCCTCATCGACAAAGCCGATGTCCAACGGCTCTTCGCGCCGTTTCCAGCCGGTGATGAAATCCGAGCCTCGCAGCCCTGCCGCCGCCAAAGCGCCCGGCATGGATTTGTTGGTGGCATAAAAGGCTTCGGCGCGCGCCAGCGCCTCCTCGCTCAGCCCCTCGATCTCGGGCCGCTCGCCTTCGCCCGCCAGCCACTCGGCAATGCGCTCGTATTCGGGATCATAAACCGGGGTATAGAGAATGCGGTGGATGGTTGTGGCGGGCACACCGCGCAGGCGCAACACGCTTGCCGCCTTGTTGGTGGGCGCCAGAATGGCCAGGGTGCGTTTGTCGGCTTTCTTGCGGCTCTCGTAATCGCCCGAGACCACCTCGACCCCGGCTGCGGCGAGCGCCTTGTAGAACTCCGCCAGAAGCAGCGTCTTGCCCGATCCGGCCTTGCCGATCACCGCTGCCACGCCGGTCTCGCCACGTGGCGGATGCAACAGATCCTCGCCCAGATCGACACCCGCCTTGCGCAGCTGTTCGGTCAGGGCATCAAAGGCTTGCGCCTGGTCATCGGAGAAGCGCAGCTCGGGCGCTGGCGTCGGGGCCTGTGTCATGGCGCGACCCTACAGCCGCACGCCAGAGGGCACCAGTGGGAAGGCGCATCCCAACGGCAGAAGTTCCACCCCGCTGCCCCCGGCAGGATCACACCGCGATCAGCCCCATGGTGATCGCCCGGGCCACCGCATGCGTGGTGTTCTGGGCCTGCAACTTGCCGCGCGCCCCTTCGATATAGACCCGCAGCGTATGCTCCGAAATCTCCAGCGCCTCCGCCACGCGCGCCCGGCTGCGCCCTTCGGCCAGCAGGCTCAGCGCCTCGATCTCGCGCAGCGACAGGGGCTGTTCGGGCAGCGGATAATAGGCCATTTCGAAATCCAGCGCCCGCCGGTTCACGTAATGCGCCACCAGGATCAGATCACGGCCATGTTTGCGGGTGAACTTGTCCCAGACATCGCCATCGCAGGTCTTGCTGACACTGAAAATTGCATATTGCCCCGCCGGTCCACGCACCGGCACGCTATAGCCCTGGCTGCCCATCCCAAAGGCAAGGGAATCCTTGCGATAGGCCGCCGCCAGTCGCGACGACCAATCCAGATCCCGCCAATCGACGGGATGAACCGCAGTGTAGCAGCCCACCGCCACCGGATCGATCCGGTGGTATGACATCGCGGAATAGCGGTCCTGCCAGGCGGTCGGCAGGGTGGAACAGCCATAGATGCTGCCACAGCGATCCACCCAGCGATAAAAGACATGATCCACGTCGATCTGAGAGCGGAACCGATCCATCACCTCGCCGATCTCTTCGAGGTTGGCTGCGCTCTCGATCAATTCGAGAGTTGTGTTCAGGGTCTGACGTCTCACCATTCTCTCTCGTACCTACTCCCGACGCATTGCACCGCCGCGGCCGCCCCATCCGGAACCAGCCGCGTGGCACGACGTGCCCCGCGGCGCCGGGCATTGGACGCCGGTCTGCGCCGCTCCACGCGCGCGCCATGTCCTGCAGAACACGGTTCTGCCGAACACGGGATCTGCGCACAGTTCAAACTTGGCGTAATGATAGTGCACCCTCCGGCCCGGCCCACTCCGGCCCGTGAGAAATCTCACTGATCCCTATCCTCGTCCGTCAGTTGTATCAGAACAATCCTCTCTAGTTCGACGACGAAAACCTATCAAAATGATAAAACCCGGCCGCGCGTGGCGACCGGGTCACGTTTTGCTGCATTCTCCGGCCCCGTGCTCCGGGACGGGCGAGGCGCCTAGCCGTGCAGAACCTCTTCGAGGGTGCGCAGCCCGGTCCTCGGCGCCTGCACCAGCACCGACATATTGCCGGGCTTGTGCTCGTTGCGCAGCATCTTCATATGCGCCGCCGGCAGATCCGCCCAGGTAAAGACCTCGGACATACACGGATCCAGACGGCGCTCGATCATCAGCTTATTCGCCGCCGACGCCTGCTTGAGATGCGCAAAATGGCTGCCTTGCAAGCGTTTCTGGTGCATCCACATGTAGCGCACGTCGAAGGTGCAGTTGAAGCCGGAGGTGCCCGCGCAGATCACCACCATACCGCCCTTCTTCACCACGAAGGTCGACACCGGAAAGGTCGCCTGGCCGGGGTGTTCGAACACCATGTCGACGTTATTGCCCTTGCCGGTGATCTCCCAGATCGCCTTGCCGAACTTGCGGGCCTCGCCGAACCATTCCGCATATTCCGGCGTATTGACGGTGGGCAGCTGTCCCCAGCAGTTGAAATCCTTGCGGTTGAGCACGCCTTTTGCCCCCAGGCTCATGACGAACTCCCGCTTGCTCTCGTCCGAGATCACGCCGATCGCATTGGCCCCGGCGGTATTGATGAGCTGAATCGCATAGGACCCCAGCCCGCCCGAGGCGCCCCAGACCAGCACGTTCTGGCCCGGCTTCAGGTCGTGCGGCTCATGGCCGAACAGCATCCGATAGGCGGTGGCCAGCGTCAGCGTGTAGCAGGCGCTTTCCTCCCAGGTCAGATGCTTGGGCCGCGGCATCAGCTGCTGGGCCTGCACATTGGTGAACTGGGCAAAGGAGCCATCGGGGGTTTCATAGCCCCAGATCCGCTGGCTGGTGGAATACATCGGATCGCCGCCGTTGCACTCCTCGTCATCGCCGTCATCCTGATTGCAGTGGATCACCACCTCGTCGCCGACCTTCCAGCGTTTCACCTTGTCCCCCACGGCCCAGACAATGCCCGAAGCATCGGAACCGGCGATATGATAGGGAGCCTTGTGGCCGTCAAAGGGGCTGATCGGCTGGCCGAGTGCGGCCCAGACGCCGTTGTAGTTCACGCCCGCCGCCATCACCAGAACCAGCACTTCGTTGCTGTCGAGGGTGGGCACATCGACCACTTCCTGCTGCATCGCAGTATCCGGCTCGCCATGGCGTTCCTTGCGGATCGCCCAGGCGTACATCTTCTTGGGCACATAGCCCATCGGGGGAATTTCTCCCATTTCATAGAGGTCTTTTTGCGGTGCGTCGTAGGTCATCATGCCGTCCTGCGTGTCCAGAGCCATGCCGGCCTCCCTTGGTCTCGATCTCTCTCGGCGCAGTGGTTCTGCAACGCAGAATCGCGCCGTTCTCTCCCAAGGAGTACGAACGGAAGGGTAATAAAGCAACCCCCATCATTGCCAGTTTGTAATTTTATGACCCAGCGGATGCAGAATTTCCTTTTGCGTCCGCAGAAACAGCCTCCGTTTCGGGAGGCGGCTCCAGGGCAGCGGGCACCAGATGGGCAATGGAATTGGCGTAGTAGCGCAGCATGTCGATCTGGGCCCGCTCCGGCGTGACCAGCCCCCCGGATGTGCGGATCAGCCCGCGTCTGCGCATCTGCAACACCGCGCTCTGGATGGCGGCGTCATGGGCGTGTTCAGGCAAATGGATGCTGGCCAACGGCATCCGCGCCACGGTGTCGCGCAACGCCTGCAGCAATGCCGCCTCACTCATCGCGCCACGTTGCAACAAGAGATAGCTGACCATCGGCACCGGCAGCACCGGCACCACCTCTCCGATCCGGCGCATCAGCTCGGTCGACAGCATCCGCGCACGGTCCTCACGAGAGGTCTGCGGCAGCTCGCTAACGCTGAGCGGGCGGCCAAAGCTCACCGCCGCCTGCCCCGCATGCTGATAGCGCCCGGTGAGCCAGAGCCAGAATTGCCGCAGCAAACGCAGCATCACCGCCCCGATCCGCGCCCGGAACCGCCGGTCGCCGGTCTGTGCGGCCCGGATCAGGATCTTGTCTTCCAGCACCCGGTCATAATTCAGCGCCACCGGCACAAAGACCACGTCCTTGCCCACCTCGGCGCTACCATCCACGATGTATTTGAGCAAGCCATGCTTGGGCGGTGCCATCGCCCCCGTCAGACTCAGCCCCCCCTCGGGGAACATCGCTTGCGTCACCCCTGCCCGCGTCGCCAGCCGCACATAAGCCGCCAGCACCGCCCGGTAGAGCGCATTTTGTGATTTGCGCCGAATAAAATAGGCCCCCATCGCCCGGATCAGACGGCTCAGCGGCCAGACCCGCGCCCATTCGCCGACCGCGTAGGACAGGGCCGAGCGTTTGGCGACCAGATAGGTCACCAGCACGTAATCCATGTTGGAGCGGTGGTTCATCACAAAAACCACAGTGGCGTCACGGTCGATGGCCTTCAAAAGCCCCTCGTCGTAGCTGCCCAACCGCACTCGGTAGATCGCATTCGACAGGAGCCGCGCCGCCCGGATCGCAAAGCTGAAATAGGTAAAGGCCGAAAAGGACGGTACGATCTCGCGCGCGTAGCGCCGGGCCTCCTCAAAGGCGACGTTTTCCGGGATGCCCTTTGCCGCCGCATGGTCCGAGACCGCCTGCGCCACCTGCGGGTCATAGATCAGCCGCTGGATCATGTCATAGCGGCGCGCCAGCTTGAACGGCTCGATCGGGCGCTCCAGCCGCTGATTGAGCCGCGCCACCGCCCGTTCCAGCCGACGGCGAAAGAACCAGCGCACCGAGGGAAACAGGAAATGCGACGCAAATGTCACCGCCGCAAACAGCAGGATCAGCACAAAAGCCCAAAGCGGAAGTTCAACAGTCTGCGTCATACCCGCACTCTTACTGCGCCCGCCTCTCGGCACAACTGCAACCGCGCATCTTCTGCGGTCGCAAAAGTCGCAGTGCAGCAATTGCCGCAACGCGGCGAATTGACAAGGTAGCAAAATTCCAGTTTAGATCACCTCAACGTAACTTTATTGCTCACTCGATGATTCACGAGGCCCGCCATGTCGCTCGCGCAGAAAGACCGCCCCGAAGCCCCCAGCCGGGACCGGCCCTGGCTGATCCGCACCTATGCGGGCCACTCCACCGCCTCCGCCTCCAACGCGCTTTACCGCGCCAACCTTGCCAAGGGTCAGACCGGCCTGTCCGTGGCCTTCGACCTGCCCACTCAGACCGGCTATGACAGCGATCACGTGCTGGCGCGGGGCGAGGTGGGCAAGGTCGGCGTGCCGGTGGGGCATCTCGGCGACATGCGGGCGCTGTTCGATCAGATCCCGCTGGAGCAGATGAACACCTCGATGACCATCAACGCCACCGCGCCGTGGCTGCTCAGCCTTTATATTGCGGTGGCCGAAGAACAGGGCGCAGATGTGTCAAAGCTTCAGGGCACGGTGCAAAATGACCTGATCAAGGAATATCTCAGCCGCGGCACCTATATCTGCCCCCCCGCCCCCAGCCTCAAGATGATCGCGGATGTGGCGGAATACTGCTACGAGAACGTGCCCAAGTGGAACCCGATGAACGTGTGTTCCTACCACTTGCAAGAAGCTGGCGCGACGCCGGAACAGGAACTGGCCTTTGCGCTGGCCACCGCGCAGGCGGTGCTGGACGAGCTGAAACCCCGCGTGCCGGCTGAGGACTTCCCGGCGCTGGTCGGGCGCATCTCGTTCTTTGTGAATGCAGGCATCCGTTTCGTGACCGAGATGTGCAAGATGCGGGCCTTTGTCGACCTCTGGGACGAGATCTGTCTGACACGCTACGGGGTGGAGGACCCTAAATTCCGCCGCTTCCGCTATGGCGTGCAGGTGAACTCTCTCGGGCTGACCGAACAACAGCCAGAAAACAACGTCTATCGCATCCTGATTGAGATGCTCGCCGTGACGCTGTCGAAAAAGGCCCGCGCCCGTGCGGTGCAGCTTCCGGCCTGGAACGAGGCGCTTGGCCTGCCGCGCCCCTGGGATCAGCAATGGTCGATGCGGATGCAACAGATCCTCGCCTATGAGACCGACCTGTTGGAATACGGCGACCTCTTTGATGGCAACCCGGTGGTGGACGCCAAGGTTGAGGCGTTGAAAGAGGGCGCGCGCGCCGAGCTTGCCACGCTGGAAGGTATGGGCGGCGCCGTGGCCTCCATCGAGTACATGAAATCCCGCCTCGTGGACGCCAACGCCGAACGCCTGAACCGGATCGAGGCCGGCGAAACCGTGGTGGTCGGCGTCAACAAATGGACCGAGGGCGAACCCTCGCCGCTCCAGACCGAGGATGGCGGCATCATGACCGTCGACCCGGCGGTGGAGGCCGACCAGATCGCGCGCCTTGAGGACTGGCGCCGCAACCGCGACGCCGCCGAGGTCACCGCCGCGCTTGCCGGGCTCCGCGAGGCCGCCGGCACCGGCGCCAACATCATGCCCGCATCGATTCGCGCCGCCAAGGCCGGTGTCACCACCGGAGAATGGGCCGAAGAGATGCGCAAGGCCTATGGCACCTATCGCGGCCCCACCGGGGTCTCGGCCTCCGTCTCCAACAAGACCGAAGGGCTGGACGACCTGCGGGACGCGGTGAATGCGGTCTCCGACCAGCTGGGACGGCGACTGAAATTCGTCGTCGGCAAGCCCGGTCTGGACGGTCATTCCAACGGCGCCGAGCAGATCGCCTTTCGCGCCCGTGATTGCGGAATGGACATCACATATGACGGTATTCGCCTCACGCCGCAGGAACTTGTCGCCACTGCGCGTCAGGACGGCGCCCATATTGTTGGCCTTTCGATACTGTCGGGCAGCCATTTGCCGCTGGTTGAAGACACCCTGACGCAATTGCGCGACGCCGGGCTTACTCATGTTCCGGTTGTTGTTGGCGGGATTATTCCCGACGAAGATGCAAAGAAACTGCTGAACATGGGGGTGTCACGGGTCTACACCCCTAAGAATTTCGAGTTGAATTCGATCATGATGGATATCGTGGAACTGGCAGGTGCAAACTCTTCGGTTTAATTCACGCTCCGCTGAATTTCGCCAAAAAACAAAAAAATGAAAATTAGATGCTGAATAGCATCCAAAATTCGGGCAATAAGAGCGTTAGCCCGGATTTTGATCCGTGGCCACTAATCTACGGAGTAAAACAATGTCTCTTGACCTGACCGAGATGTCCCGCAAGGAGCTGCTTCAGCTCCAGAAGGACGTTGAAAAAGCACTGAAAGATGCCGAGCAACGCGAGCGCACCGAGGCCCTGAAGGCCGTTGAAAAGGCTGCGGCGGAATATGGTTTTTCGCTGGATGAAGTCCTGACATCGCCCAACAAGGGGGCGGCGCGGAAATCAAAGGCGACGCCGAAATACCGCAATCCGGAAAATCCGGACGAAACGTGGACAGGCCGTGGCCGCAAACCGCATTGGGTACATGCCGCCCTGAGCAAAGGCGTTGATATTTCTGAACTCGAAATCTGAACCGGGATCGCAATAAGTGACAGTTCATATTGGAGCAGAAAAGGGCGATTTCGCCGAAACCGTGCTCATGCCGGGCGATCCCTATCGTGCGAAATGGGCAGCGGAGACCTTTCTGAGTGATGTGCGCCTCGTCAACGAGGTCCGCGGCATGCTCGGGTTCACCGGCACGTGGAAAGGGCATCGGGTCTCGATCCAGGGCAGCGGCATGGGCATGCCATCGCTGTCGATCTATGCCAACGAGCTGATCCGGGACTTCGATGCCAAGACGCTGATCCGGATCGGATCCTGTGGCGGGATGCAACCCCACGTCAAGGTGCGCGATGTCATCGTTGCGATGACGGCCACCAGCGTCAACACGCCCTCCTCTAGCATTTTCAAGGACGTGAACTTTGCGCCAACGGCCGATTGGTCGCTGCTGCGCAACGCAGTACAGGCCGCCGAGGCGCAGGGGCTGACCCCGCATGTCGGGGGTATTTATTCCTCTGACACCTTCTATGACGAGCGCCCGGACCTGAACGAACAGATGGTCCGCCATGGTGTGCTGGGCGTGGAGATGGAAGCGGCGGAGCTTTATACGCTGGCCGCCCGCCACGGTCGCCGCGCATTGGCGGTATTGACCGTGTCGGACCACCTGCAAACCGGCGAGGCCCTCCCGTCCGAGGAGCGCGAGCGCAGCTTTGGCGAGATGGTCGAAATCGCCCTCGCCGCTGCCTTCACCTGAGGTGACGCCACAGCGGGATCGGGACTGTACCACTCACCAGCCCCGGCCCGCGCAGAAAACAAACGAAGGGCCGCCAGCGCTGGCGGCCCTTTTTAGTGGCAGTCTGCTGATTGGCAGCCCTTTATATTGGCAACCTGTCTATTGGACGCCGGGCGCGCTCAGCGTCCGTGGCTGCGGTCATAGCCGTTGAGTGCGGGGCTTTGCCAGCCGGCAAGGCTGCCCTCTTTGGGGGCAAAGACCTCCACCAGCATCGGATGGCAGGCGGCCGTATCGCTGGAATGCTCGGCCGAACAATCCCCGCCGGGGCAGGCGCTCATCGCGCCCAAGAGGTCGATCTCGGCAAAAAACTCCAGATAATCGCCCGGGCGCACCGGGCTCGCTTTCATGAAATACTGGCCGGTATCGCGGGTGAAGCCCGTGCACATAAAGACGTTCAGCACGTCATGCACATGCGGTTCCGCCTCCGCCAGCGACAGGCCGAGGTGATCGGCCAGCGCCCGGGTCAGGTTTGAGTGGCAGCAATGGTGATACTGGCTGCCTTGCAGCAGATTGCCGGTGTAGGGATCACATCGCGTGCCAATCACATCATGAACGGAGCCGCCGTAGGCGTCGATGCCGTACCATTCCAGCGTATCGGCAATGATCGTCGCCATCGGGCGCATATAAGGCAGGTTCGACCACAGCCGCTCGCCCGTGGTGACATGGGTGCCATGCAGGGCGCGGGTCTTGCCGGAAAAGAACCGCTCGGAAATATCATTGCGATTCCACAGGTTCAGGTCCCCGACCTGCGGCCCCTCAATGGAGGAGATACGGAAAAACTGCCCGGCGGCGACCTCGAAGGTGGCTGCTTCGCGCGGCGGCACGGTGACCTCTGCGACCTTTTCCGCGCCGTCCCGTGCCGCGCGATAGAGCGCCAGATCGGGCTTTGGCAAGGTCTCGTTCGGATAGCAAATCACCGGCGGCACCGCACGGCGGGTGTCTGCGTCGGCGGGGATGGGGAATTGGGTGTCGGACATTCTGCGCGGGTCTCCCTGTTCTGTTTTCTACCTGATACATGGCTTAACAGAACAAGGACAGCACCCGGACGACGGTTCACGCGCCTTGCGGCATCACAGCGTCCTGATGACCTCAGAGCACCACAACATCCAGCGGCGGGAAGCCGTTGAAGCCAATCGACGCATAGGTGGTGGTATAGGCCCCACAAGAGTGGATCACCACGCGGTCGCCGGATTTCAGCCCCAGCGGCAGCTGAACGGGCTGCTTTTCATAGAGCACATCGGCACTGTCACAGGACGGCCCCGCCAGCACACAGGCGCCCATGGTCTCGTGATCGCGGTCGGTGGTAATCTTGTAGCGGATCGCCTCGTCCATGGTTTCCGCAAGACCGGAGAATTTGCCGATGTCGAGGTAAACCCAGCGGTGCAGATCACTGTCGTGTTTGCGCGACACCAGCATCACCTCGGCAGCGATGGCACCGGCTTCGGCCACCAGTCCGCGACCCGGCTCCGCCATCACTTCGGCAGCATCGGGGAAGCAGGCATTCACCCGCTTCATGACCGCGGCGGCATAGTCCTGCGGCGCCATCACCGCATTGCGATAGCCTGCCGGAAAACCGCCCCCGATGTTCAGAAGCTTGAGGTCGTGGCCTGCCGCACGGGCCGCCTGCCAGACGTCGGCAACCTGATCGAGGATCGGCTCCCACATCTCAGGTTCGCGGGTTTGCGAGCCGACATGGAACGACAGCCCATGCGGCACCAGACCCAGCGCGACACAGCGATCCATCAGCCCCACCGCCATATCCGGCGCGCAGCCGAATTTCCGGCTCAGCGGCCAGTCGGCTGAGGTGGCGTCGACCAGGATACGAATGCAGATATGTGCCCCCGGCGCGTGCTCGGCGAGCTTTTCCAGCTCTTCCACCGCGTCCGCCGCATAATGGGTGATCCCCAGCGCATGCGCGAACGCGATGTCTGCGGGTTTCTTGATGGTGTTGCCAAAGGTGATGCGCGCAGCAGAGGCACCGGCAGCGCGGCACATCTCGATCTCGGCGCGGCTGGCGGCATCGAAATTCGACCCCAGCGCGCAGAGACGGCGCAGGATTTCCGGCGCCGGGTTGGCCTTGACGGCGTAGTGGATACGCGCCCGGCCCAGACCGCGGGCAAGACCCACGTACTGACGCGCCACGGCCTCGCTGTCGACCACCAGCGTCGGGCGTTCGAACCGGGTGTTGGCAATATAGTGCAAGTGGCGGGGGACAGGGTGTGCGTCGTCGCGGGCAGCAGGCCCGGTCACATTTACATTCATGGTCATCTCCAAAAGACCCGGCCATACATGACCGCTCAGTTCCATCAGAGACGTTACCGTCGCTACGTAACCCTAGGGCTGTGAACCCTTTCGACAGAGGCGCGTGCGTTGGCGTCTTGAGCGCGCGTATCAGGCAAAACCTCGAGTCGATCAAGCACCAATTTCTGCAAGGAAGATATTTCTTTTCTGCATGGCTCCGCGCGCGGGGGGAGGGCGCATGAACTGGGAGGATGCGGGACGAAGCGGACCTCCACGCAAGTTGAGTAAGCTATCAGCCAACGCTTTGGACACGAAGTTCCGGCCAGAGCGTTTGCCAGCGCTGTGCCTTGTTTTCGTAAGTTTCCGCGTCGAAGTAGGGAAGTGAATTCGGTCTGATAACTAAGTGATCGAGGTCCGCGAAGCCTTTGGGAGCGTATACGTTCGCGATACCATCAGCCGATCCCGCGACGCCGAACATACAAGCTGTCGCAAGAAAGCGGTCGATGCCGTCGGTCGCGCGTTGCAACGGGTCGTAAGGCACGCCAAATTTTTTCGGGTACCATAGGTGGACCCGTGCTTGATTTCGAATTTCTATCTCTGCGTCAATACCGGACAGCGCCTGCATGGCTTGGCGAATTGCGGCGTCCTCGGCTTCCCATGATAGGTCACTGTCATCGTAGTAAAACAGGTCGTAATCTTTGATCCCATAACCGGGTGTGCGCCCGGTCTTTCTATTCCAGACGGTCTGGAAAAGACATCCGGACACCAACCAAACATCATTGAGTCCTGTGTAAGGCAGACGCTCCAAGATAGCCCGGTTCACTGGGTTCCCTAAGACAATTGAAGCAAATTCATCTGAGTCCATCTAAGCGCCAACAAGAGTTTAAGATGCAGGTATACAGCAAGTACCTGAGAGTTCGTGCCAAAGCGATTGGTTAGACACCAAGGCAGGATCGGCATAGCGGAAAATTGCATTATTGAGCTTTTCGCGGAGCTTCGCCTCACCGAGAGCAAACGACGGCATTTCTGGTCCTCGCGGTCGCCGGGGGCGCTCCCGCCCCTTTGGCCCTGCATCACAGATGCCGGGCAAAGCGTTGGGCCCGGCGCCGCCCCTGACGGGGCGGCGTGTCGACTGCCGCAGCGGAGCGCCGGGGTCAGCCCCGATCCTGGCCGCGGCGGCAGTGCAGCGGAGCGCCGGCGCCGCCCTCGACCGCTCCGCAGAAGGCACAGCGCCAGCCGCCGGCGCGGCGATCCTGTCGCCAGCGGCAGTTGCGCGTCAGCGTGGTCGTGCGACGCCGCCAGTAGAGATAGGTCAGCGTGCCCAGCAGGAGGAGGATCAGAAGAACAGGCATATGCCGCATCTAGAGGCAGCGCCCCGGGGGACGCAAGCCATGGCGCCGGTGTTTTGAACCGCGACGCGCATCGGACCTGCGGCCCGCAGCGCAGCAGCCGGACCAGACCGTTGGTCGCACCACGGCAGTCGGGGCGCGCGGACTGGCGCGTCAGGCGGCCTCGTAATAGGCGACGACGCCGTCCTGCGGTGCCTCCACCTCGTGCAGGGTCACCGGCGGCTCCGGGCTGTAGTAGGCCCAGCTGTCTTCCAGCACGGCCAGGGCGTCGGTCGCTACGGCAACGGCGGCATCGGCAAGGATCTGCGGGGCGGACAGGGGGGATGTCATTGGGGAACCTCTCGGGTTGTCGGTGTCTGCGTCTCCCTCGACCACCAATCTAGGCGCCCCGCCGCGGTGCCGCATCCCCTTGTTTTGCAAGCACGCCATGCATCCCGTGCAGATGTGGCGCCGGGTCGCATGGTCTGCCGCGCGCCGGTGCCCCCTGCCCTGTTGCGGGGGAAGCGCACGCGGCGTTGTCCCGGGTTTCAGATCTCTGTGGCACACTGTGCGGGTCGCGACACACCCAAAGACCAGGAGACCGGCCCGCCAGAGACCACCCCCTCATTGGGTGCAGGCAGGGTCCGATCCGACCTCACTTTCGGACATGGGGCTTTCCACCCCATCCGATCCTCCGCCTTGATGGGCGGCCGCCTATTCTTTCTTCACGGGAGGACCCGTTTGGCCGATAGGCCGAACAGCCCCCGACCCCCCCCCGGGAGGGGGCTTTACCCCCACACCGGCTCGGGGGCTGTCCGGCCTCCGGCCAGTCGACACCACAAAAGAAAACCCCGCAGCCGCTTTGGGCTCCGGGGCAAATCTTGTGACCTTTCAGTCCCGATCAGACGGTGCGTTCGACCATCATCTTCTTGATATGCGCGATCGCCTTGGCGGGGTTGAGACCCTTGGGGCAGGTCTTGGCACAGTTCATGATAGTGTGGCAGCGGTAGAGCTTGAAGGGGTCTTCCAGCTGGTTCAGGCGCTCTCCGGTGGCCTCGTCCCGGCTGTCGATGATCCAGCGATAGGCGTGCAGCAACGCGGCGGGGCCGAGGTAGCGGTCGCCATTCCACCAGTAGCTCGGGCAGGAGGTGGAGCAGGACGCGCACATCACGCATTCATACAAACCGTCGAGCTTCTTGCGATCCTCGATCGACTGTTTCCACTCCTTGGCGGGGCGGTTGGTCTTGGTCTCCAGCCACGGCATGATCGAGGCATGCTGGGCATAGAAATGCGTCAGATCCGGGATCAGGTCCTTCACCACCGGCATATGCGGCAGCGGGTAGATCTTCACGTCGCCCTTCACCTCGTCGAGACCATAGATACAGGCCAGCGTGTTGATCCCGTCGATGTTCATCGCACAGGAGCCACAGATCCCCTCGCGGCAGGAGCGGCGGAAGGTCAGCGTCGGGTCGATCTCGTTCTTGATCTTGATCAGCGCGTCCAGAACCATCGGGCCGCATTTGTCCATGTCGAGGAAATAGGTATCCACCGACGGGTTCTTGCCGTCATCCGGGTTCCAGCGGTAGATCTGGAACTTGCGGACGTTGGTTGCGCCTTCTGGCTTGGGCCAGGTCTTGCCTGTGGTGATCTTGGAGTTTTTCGGAAGTGCGAATTCGACCATGATCGTGTCTCCTTGCTTAGCTGCCCGCAACGGCTGCAAGGGGCAGCGCGCACGGGGAGAGGGCTGGGCCCGGAGCGATCCGGGCGTCATGCGGGGCGCAGAACCTGCGCATTTCAGTCGGGCGCGGGATCATGAGAAGACCTCCGCGTCAAGTTCGGGCAATGCGGGAAGGCGCGTCATCAGCGCTGCATCGGCAGGAAACAACGCCTCAAGGCGGTCCATAAACGCGCGATCCAATGCCGCCAGACGCAGCAGCATCTGATATTCCGGATCACCAATCATCGCGCGCCAACGCTCCTGCGAGTGCAGATCCTCGGCAGCCGCCACATCCAGCTGAAAGCTCGACCCGCCGCCATAGGGCTGCACCGCGCCAAGACTGTTGTCCCGCAGCGTCAGCCCCAAATCCGCCAGCACACGCGCGCGGTAAAGCTCATCGCGAGACCACGCGTCATAACAAACCGCGATCCGACCGCTGTCTTGCGCCTCGCGCACCTCAACCAGCAGATCGCCATAGGTCGCCAGCGCCCGCGCCATCACCGCCATCCGATCCGCAGACCGGTAGGTGTCATTGCGTTGCAGCTTTTTCAGCAGCGACGCGCTCCAATTGAGGAAGCTGCGGTAGATCAGCAGGTCGCCGTCGAAGCTGTCGCTGCCATAGGGGCCAGACAGGTTGTCCCTGCTGTCAAAGCGCAGATGCACCGTGTCCTCGTAAGAGAGCAACAACAGCGCCCCGTCACCTGCGTCTGCCGCGGCATCCTGCAGGCTGCCATCATAGCGCTGGCCCGAGACCTCGATGCCATTGTGGCTGCTCAGCGGATCATGACCGGGGCGGCAATTGTTCAGAAACAACGCACGATCCGCGTTGCGTTGCAGCCAATTGGCAATCGCATGGTTGCCGGATCGGCGCATGCCGGTCATCCGCAACGCCGCTCCCGGCGCAATGCCAAGGGCGCTCCAGCCAGTTTCGACGGTGGCGAGGGCTGCGACAGAGGTCATGCCATCCCCCCTGCCGCCTGTGCAAAAGGGGGGCTTGCCACCTCTGCCTGCTGGTCGGTTTCCAGCCGCGACAGCCAGTCCTTGTCGCGCTCATAGCCCAGCGTGATCAGATCGTCGCCATGACGCTCCAGATAGCGCTCTGCAGTGGCGCGTGGCAGCTTGGACGGCCACTGGCGCGCTTTGCCCGAGGAGACATGGGTCGCCATGCGCCCGACGTCGCTCTCGGAACTCAGGCCGCCAAACAGCGAATTGTCATAGTAGATCTGCCGCGCGGTTTCGATCTCGGCCTCGCTGAAGCCAAAGAAACGCAACACGTCCGTGAAGATCGCGCAGTCGTGGTCCTCGATCAGATCCTCGTAACGCAGGTCCATGGCGCGGGGATGCCCATAGGGCCAGGCCAGCATTTCCTTCACGACCTGAAGATGCATGTTCTGCATCTCGAAATCCAGCTTTGCCCCTTGCGTGGGAAGGGCCTGGAGGTGCTGCTGATAGCTCTTGCCACCAAGATCGTCGCGCGGGCCATGCAGGAACCGTTCTTGCCGGCCGGGACTGTTTTCGTGATACCGCGCCCCGGACAACAGCACATCACGCGGGTCGCGGATGATGTGCAGGAACCTTGCTTCTGGATTGTCGAACAGCTCCGGCGCAAAGGCCCCGGCCCAGTTCACCACAATCGCACGCCCCGTCTGCGGGATTTTTGTCCATCTGGCCGGGTTGTGAACCGGCACAAAAGGAATACCGAGCGCCTCCCCGATCAAACGCCAGACACGCCGCATCCAGACGGTACCCGTCTTGTGATGCGTGCCGACGCAGAGCAGTCGAGGAGGCGCAGAGGTCATTTAGAAGGTCCGTGCCTTTGGCGCGATCTTCTGGAGGCTGATGCCACCGGCGTCCTCGTCGGTCAGCGGATCGACGATCACCGGACGATAGCTGAGGGAGGTCTTGTTGCCCTCAACCCGCGCCACGGTGTGGACGCGCCAGTTCTCATCATCACGCTCGGCGTAATCCTCATGCGCATGGGCACCACGGCT
Organism: Epibacterium sp. ABV4_022; assembly: GCF_056159345.1. Taxonomy (NCBI): domain Bacteria; kingdom Pseudomonadati; phylum Pseudomonadota; class Alphaproteobacteria; order Rhodobacterales; family Roseobacteraceae; genus Epibacterium; species Epibacterium sp. ABV4_022. The sequence continues at coordinate 719,318 of NZ_JBSWVA010000001.1, read as the reverse complement.
TTCCTTGCGCGCCTCGGCGCCAACAATAGTGGCCAGCGCGTTGGGCATCAGGTTGGTCAGCTCCAGCGTCTCCATCAGGTCGGAGTTCCACACCAGCGAGGTATCGGTGACGTGGAGATCGTCGAGCTTGGCGGCGATTGCCTCCATCTTGCCGACGCCTTCCTTGAGGGTCTTGTCGGTCCGGAACACCGCCGCATCCGCCTGCATGGTGCGCTGCATTTCCAGACGCAGCTCTGCGGTGGGCGTGCCACCCTTGGCGTTGCGCAGGGTGTCAAAGCGGTCAAACGCCTTGTCGATCGACGCCTGGTTGAGCACCGGATTGGGGGCCTCAGGGTCCACCACCTTGCCGGCGCGGATGGCCGACGCGCGGCCAAAGACCACAAGGTCGATGAGCGAGTTGGAGCCCAGACGGTTGGCACCATGCACCGAGGCACATCCCGCCTCACCCACGGCCATCAGACCCGGCACGACGCCGGTCGGGTTCTCTTCGGTCGGGTTCAGCACCTCACCCCAATAGTTGGTGGGGATACCGCCCATGTTGTAGTGCACGGTCGGCAGAACCGGGATCGGTTCTTTGGTGACGTCGACACCGGCAAAGATCTTCGCAGACTCGGAGATGCCCGGCAGACGCTCCGCCAGCGCTTCGGCCGGCAGGTGGGAGAGGTTCAGGTGGATATGGTCGCCCTCGGCGCCGACACCGCGGCCCTCGCGGATCTCCATGGTCATGGAGCGCGAGACATAGTCGCGTGGCGCGAGGTCTTTATAGTTGGGCGCATAGCGCTCCATGAACCGCTCGCCTTCGGAGTTGGTCAGGTAACCGCCTTCGCCGCGCGCGCCTTCGGTGATCAGGCAGCCGGAGCCGTAGATGCCGGTCGGGTGGAACTGCACGAACTCCATATCCTGAAGCGGCAGACCTGCGCGCGCCACCATGCCGCCACCGTCGCCGGTGCAGGTATGGGCCGAGGTTGCCGAGAAATAGGCCCGGCCATACCCGCCGGTCGCCAGCACCACCATCTTGGCGTTAAAGACATGCATGGTGCCGTCATCAAGCTTCCAGCACACCACACCCTGACACTGCCCGTCCTCGGACATGATCAGGTCGATGGCGAAATACTCGATGTAGAACTCGGCCTTCTGCTTGAGGCTCTGACCATAGAGCGTGTGCAGGATCGCGTGGCCGGTGCGGTCGGCGGCGGCACAGGTGCGCTGCACCGGCGGGCCTTCGCCAAACTCGGTGGTGTGGCCGCCAAAGGGACGCTGGTAGATCTTGCCTTCCTCAGTCCGCGAGAACGGCACGCCGTAGTGTTCAAGCTCGTAGACCGCCTTGGGCGCTTCGCGGGCGAGGTATTCCATCGCGTCGGTATCGCCGAGCCAGTCGGAGCCTTTGACGGTGTCATACATGTGCCACTGCCAGCTGTCGGGGCCCATGTTGCCCAGCGAGGCCGCAATGCCGCCCTGTGCGGCCACGGTGTGCGAGCGGGTCGGGAACACCTTGGTCACACAGGCGGTGCGCAGGCCTTGCTCTGCCATGCCGAGGGTGGCGCGCAGACCCGCACCACCGGCACCGACAACCACCACGTCATAGTCGTGGGTTTCATATTCATATGCTGTTGTCATTTGTATCGTGTCCTTCGCGCGGATCAGAGGGCGAGCTTGACGAGGGCAAACAGCCCCGCGGCAATCAGGGTGTAGGAAAACGCCGCCACGGCGATCAGCAGCAGTTTACCGGCCAGCCCGTGCACATAGTCCTCCACCGCGACCTGCGTTTCGCGCATCAGGTGAATGACGCCGACCACAAGGGTCAGCCCGGTGATGATGGCGGGAAGCGGCCGGGCGTAATAGGCCAGAACCTCTTCGTAGGTGCCGCCAAGGCCGAGGCCAAAGGTGATCACAAAGGCCGGCACCAGGACAACCAGCAGGATCGAGGTGACCATCATCTGCCAGTGGTGATGGGTGCCGGTGCCCCCTGCGCCCAGACCTTCGGCGCGCTTACGGTCAGTCAGAAATCGCATGTCAGATCTCCTTACAGCACGATGGCGGCGAGGATCGCCAGCACGGTTGCGCCCACGAACATGCCGCGCGCCATCTTCTCGGAGGTGGCGACCTCAAGGCAGTAGCCGAAGTCCCAGATCACGTGCCGCAGGCGGCCCAGCATGTGGTAGAAGATCGCCCAGCTTGCGAGCAGCAGCACAATGTCGCCGACAAAGCTGCGCAAGAACCCGTCGATCACTGCAAAGGACGACGCGGAGGTCGCAGCCGCCAGCAACCACCACACCACCAGCAACGCCGCCCCGAGCGAGGCAATGCCGGTGATCCGGACCATGATGGAGGAGATGGAGGTAAGCTGCGGCCGGTAGTACGGCCCAATCATAAAGGGCGATAGCGGGCGGTTGCCCCGATTGACATCGGCCATGTTGGCTCCTTTCCGGTTAGCTGACGACGTTTTAGCCTATTTTTGCGCACTGTCACGCAAACGAGTGGTAAAAATCGCCTGTTAACGCTGCCGTTTGTGGCAATTTCTCCACGTTGTGATCACAAGCCAGATTGCTGTGATCACAAACCCTGATCCCAAGTAGAACAGTCAGAATCAGCACCGCCCGTGCAGGGCAGAGGCATTCCCGATCCCCCCGGGACCGGACCACCTGCCACAGATCCGGTGCTGAACCGGGCCACGCAGCGCTGCCAGAGCGGCTTGCGATCGCAAGCCCGGCGCCCACGTGCAAAGGCCGGCAGGGTCACATGCTGCCGGCCTCGGTATCTGATCCGCGCGCTCGCGGTCAGGCCGCGTTAGTGTCAGGCCGCGGCGGCATCCGGGCGGCTGAAGTTGACCTCTCGCGTCACCTGCCAGCGTCCTTCCTCGAACACAAAGTCGATGCTGAGATCAATATGCATCCTGGGACCGCCCACCGGGATCTTGCGGGAGATCAGCACATGGCCGCGATCGCCGCTCACCGTCAGGCTGTGGATCTTCGACCACATATGCTCTTCGGGGATCTTGTCCTTGAAGGACTCGCCGATCAGCGCCATGAAACCCTGCTTGTCCAGGGTGACGAGACGGCCGTCGATGCTCAGATCCATGACCACGATGTCGTCGTGATAGATCCTGTCCAGCTCTGCCATATTGGCGCTGGTGCCGAAGGTCATCAGGTCCTGCACCTTATCCTGCAGGGCTTGCTCGGGGGTCTGTGTCATGGGGGTCTCCGTTTTAGGCGGCATAGGTACCGTTGACAGGCGCGGCCTTCATGGGGCCACGACGAAACCCGATGCCCTTGGCGATCCAGGCCAGATCCGGGCGGGCAAAGGGCACGTTCGAGATGTCGATGATTTGCAGCACCCGATCCTCGTTCAGCACAAACAGGCCCGGCTCCGCGAAGGGCTCTGACACGTCCTGCCCGTTCCGGGGATCGGAGACATAGAGGCCAAGCGCCTGCATCTGCTCCACGGACAGCCCATAGGCCACCTCGTAACGAGGGCTCACCTCCGCCATCTGGGCGGCGGCACGGACGGCACTGTCGGCAGACACCGCCACCACGTCGACGCCCAGCGCGTGCAGATCGTCGAGGGTGTCGTTCAGCTGGCGCAGGTATTGGGTGCACAGCGGGCAATGTTTGCCGCGATAAACAACGACAAGCATCCAGTCAAAGCCCGCAGCGGGCGTTGAAATGTCGCGCGTGCCGCCATCAAGCACAGGAAGGGTGATCGCCGGAAACACCGTTCCGGCGGCAAGTTTGGGACTGGTCAATTTCGGGGACTCCTTATATGTATTGATTGATACATAAGTAGCGAGCGCGCAGGGCGTCAAGGATTCTATATTGAGTGTTACAAAAAAATTGGGCCGCCCCCGGACTTTCGACTATGATCAGGCGTTGCTGAAGGCGATGACCGTGTTCTGGGAGAAGGGTTATGATGGCGCCTCGATGCGCGATCTCACCGGGGCCATGGGAATCACCGGGCCAAGCCTCTATGCGGCGTTCGGCGACAAGCGTGATCTCTACCTGAAGACCATCGACCACTATCGCGCCTCGGATGCCTGCACGCCGCTGGTCGTGCTGGAGGGCGAAGAGGACATCGAAACCGCGCTGCGCGGCTTTCTGGTCGCGGTCATCACATCGGCCACGGAGCATGACAGCGGCGCCAAGGGCTGCTTTATCAGCTCCAGCGTCGTGGCCTCAGTCGGTCAGGTGGAGGGCGTGGCCGCGCGCGTCGAGGAGACGATCTGCGAGGCCGAGGCGCGGCTGACGGCCCGCTTTCAGCGCGAGATCGACAAGGGCACCCTGCCACCCGGTTTTCCGGCGCGGGACCGGGCGGCGCTGCTGTTCGACATCCGCCAGGGCTACATGTTCCGCGGCCGGGCCGGATGGACCCGCGCGCAAATGCTGAAGGACGTGCCGGAGCGGGTGGCCCTGCTGCTGTCCTGAGCGCCGCCGCGCCGGCCCGCGCCGGTCGGGTCAGGTCAGCTCGGGTCAGGTCGGATCAGCGGGCAAGCCCGGCGGTCTGCTTCACCACCTCGCGCAGCAGCTTCTTGCGGATTTCGCGCGGGTAGTCCTCATAGCTGTCCGCATAGACCACAAAGGCGCCGGGGCCGTGGATGACATGTTCGAAGAAATAGGCGGCGAGATCGTCCTCGCTGGCCTCGATCGCAATGGCGTTGACGGTGACCCGCGCCGCCGTCAGCCGGGCCCGCAGTGCCTCCGGGGCGATGCCCTCGTTCGACGGCCCGTCGCCCGACACATCCACCACCCGGCGACGGCACTGCGGAACCGCGTCGAACATCGGCAAGGCAAAGGTCAGCAGCTCGCCGATGGCGGTGGAGTAGTTGCGCCACTTGCGGGAACTCTGCTCCACCGCATCGGCAAACCCCTCCAGCGCGACAAAATCCGGCACCGCGGTCCAGGGCACCGTCAGGGCCTGACGGGACATGCCGCTCCATTGCACCAGCGCCACCTGTGCCTCTGCCCGCACCAGGGCCTCGCTGACCAGCGGGTCGCGCAGGGCAAAGGCCAGCCCCTGCATCTGCAGGTCATACTCGCGCGGATCGACAGAGCCGGAGACATCCACCGCCAGCACCAGCGCAAGGTCACAGGCACGCGCGCTCCCCGGCAACAGGGCAGCGACCGCACTCACAGCCAAGAGGATCACATCGCGCATGGGATCGAGACTGCGGCCACAGGCCCGTGGGGGCAAGATCAAAGCGCGACCGCAGCCGCGACCTCGCGCATATGTCATTGCCGGGCCGGGGCACCGGCGCATCGCCTGAATGCCAGCCGCTGGACCAGACGCGCGGCCAGCCGCGCGGGTCAGACAGGCAGGTTAGACAGGCATCAACGCCCAGTAGTCGAGATCCAGCAGCACCTCGCGCAGGTATTTGCCATCCGCGCCCCTGAGCTGGAACGGCGCGCCGCCGGAGGTCGCGACCAGCCGCAAGCGGATCGCTCCGACGCCGGGCCTGTCGGTCTCTGCCTTGTCGAGCACCTCGGACCAGGCGCGGATCGTGGTGCCGGACACGCAGGGGTTTGCATGCGCGCCGCCATTGAGCCCCACGATCATCTGCGCATTGGCCAGCCCGTTGAACGACAGCGCCCGCGCCATCGAGATCACGTGACCGCCATAGATCAGCCGGGTGCCATCGGGGCGCGCGGTGGTGTCGAAATGCACCTTGGCGGTGTTCTGCCACAGGCGGGTGGCCAGCATATGCTCGGCCTCCTCCACGGTGACACCATCGACGTGGTCGATCTGCTCGCCGATGGCGTAATCGCCCCAGCGGTGCGGCTCTCCGGACAGTTCAAAATCATAGGCCGAGAAATCAAGCCCCGCCGGCAGCGACAGGTCTGCCGCAGCCAGCGCCGGTTGCAGCTCCGGCACCCGGGTCTCCGGTGCGTCGGCGTCGAGGTTGCCCTTGCGCACCATCACCCAGCGCACATAGTCCAGCACGCAGTCGTCGCGCTGGTTGAGCCCGCGCGTGCGCACCCAGACCACCCCGGTCTTGCCGTTGGAATTCTGCTTGAGCCCGATCACCTCGCTCTCGGCCCGCAGCGTATCGCCCGCATAGACCGGCAGATGCCAGCGCCCCTCGGCATAGCCCAGATTGGCGACTGCGTTGAGGGAAATATCCGGTACCGTCTTGCCAAAGACGATGTGGAACGCCGCCAGATCCTCCAGCGGCGCGCCTGTGTCCTGACCAAGACCAACCGCGCGGGCAAATTCATCCGAGGAATAGAGCGCATGCCGCGCCGGATAGAGCGCATGATAGAGCGCCCGCTCGCCGCCCGAGACCGTGCGTGGCACCGCGTGGCGGATCACCTCGCCCAGCCGGTAATCCTCGAAGAAACGCCCGCGGTTGGTCTTGGTCATGTCAGTGCGCCCCCAGCTTGGTGTCCGGGGTGTAGGTGCCGTCCACCTCCTTCACCACCGACTGGCCGCAGCGCATGATGCCCTTCACGGGGTCAAAGGTCTGGGTCGGGCTGCCGTAGAGTTCCCAGCCCTTGTTCAGCGCCTCGGTGACCTTGTGGCAGAAGGCAGAGGTGTCGTCCTCGCTCAGGAATCGATAGAGTTTCATGTGTTATCCCGGAAATGGTGAGGGCCCGATCAGCCCGTGGATATAGCCGATCACACCGACCAGCAGGATGGAAATCGCCAGGAACATCAGCCCCTTGGCGGTGGTGCCCTTGGGGCCTGGGGTCCACTCCGGCTCGGCGCGGTTGATCGCCATGACCTCGACCCCGGCCCAGACCAGCAGCGACCCGAACAGGATCACCGAGGCCAGATCACCGTTGACCAGCAGATGCGCCACCGCCCAGAGCGAGAAGCCCAGCAGCATCGGGTGGCGCATCTTGTAGAACAGCCGCCCCTTGCGCGGACCCGGGCTGGTGAAGAACAGCGCCAGCACCATCAGTGAGTTGTTGATATGCACCATGAACGATGGCGGCGCCCAGACATGGATGTAGTCGATACCGCGATAGCCGATGACCATCAGCACCACGCTTGCCAGCAGCGCCAGCGCCACCAGCCCCTTGCCCTTGTCGCCCAGGGCAGCGCGTTGTGCCGGGGCGAGGCGTTTGAACAGGTGGGCGGCCCACCACAGGATAATGCCAAGTATCAGAAGTGCCATGTCTTTCTCCAACATCAGACCGGTGCCTGATTACAGCCCTATCCGCTGAGAGAGGCAATTGCATCTGCTTTCGCGATGATTTCACGCGCGGTCACAACATGCAGGTTTTCCACAATGCGGCCATCAACCACGGCCACCCCCTGCCCCGCGGCAGCGGCGGCGTCAAAGGCGGCGATCTGGCGGCGCGCCAGATCGACCTCGGCCTCCGACGGCGCGAAGGCGCGGTTGGCGACCTCCACCTGCGCCGGGTGGATCAGCGTCTTGCCGTCGAACCCCATGTCGCGGCCCTGTTCGCATTCCGCCATCAGCCCCGCGTCGTCCTTGAAGGCGTTATAGACCCCGTCGACGATCACCTTGCCCGCCGCCTTGGCCGCCAGCAGGCACAATCCAAGACCGCTCATCAACGGCAGGCGATCGGCGCGGAACCGGGTCTGCATGTCCTTGGCCAGATCATTGGTGCCCATCACAAGCCCCTGCAACCGTGGATGTGCGGCGATCTGGGCGGCGTTCAGCATGCCCTGCGGCGTCTCCATCATGGCCCACAGCGGCAGGTCCCCGGTGATCTCCGCCAGCGCGTCGAGGTCGGCGGGCGAAGACACCTTCGGCAGGAGGATGGCGTCACATCCCATGTTGGCAGCCGCCTCTGCATCCGCACGCCCCCATGCGGTGTCGAGCCCGTTGATCCGCACGATCTTCACGCGGTTGCCATAGCCGCCTGCCGCCAGCGCCTCGGCCAGGGTGGCGCGGGCGTTGTCCTTCTCCTCGACCGAGACCGCATCCTCCAGATCAAAGATGATCGCATCCACCGGCAGGCTGCGGGCCTTGTCCAGCGCCCGGGGCTTTGATCCCGGGATATAGAGGACGGAACGATGAGGGCGGGCGCGCGGATCCATGGGGCTCTCCAGATCTGACAAAGTCACAATATTACCCAAATCGCTACATTTGACGCGTAATAATTTCAAGGTGAATTGCGCCGCATCGCAGAAATTATCCAGGTGGCGCGTGCCGGAAATCTGATAAACACTTGAATTACAACATGAACGCCCCATTAACCAGTTCTTTGGACCTCTCTGTCAGTCTGAACCATACCGGCGCTCTTCTCCGGCGGGTGTTCCGCTCTGGCGCCATGTGGGCCTTGGGTCCGCAGTCATGATTACGTCACCAGAAAACCGGTCCGTCCCAGGTCGCCGGGGTGCCTGTTCGGCGCCCTGCCGGGGGAGCCGTTCCGAAAGGGGTAAAACCTATGATGAAGACGCTGTTCACATTCTCCGCAGGGCTGATCCTGGCCCTGACCGCCCAGATGGCCACCGCCCAGAGCCAGAATTGCGCGCCGCGCGAAATGGTCGTGAAGCGGCTGGCCGAGAAATATGGCGAGAGCCGCCAGAGCATCGGCATGGGCCAGCAGGGCATGGTGATGGAGACATTTGCCTCCAACGAGACCGGCTCCTGGACCATCACCGTCACCACTCCCAACGGCATGACCTGCCTGGTGGCTTCGGGCCAGTCCTACGAGGTCCTGGCCGAGGCGCTGCCGGCGATGGACACCGACGCCTGATCGCACCGGGCCCGGCCTCCACGCCCCCGCACGCGGGGACGCCTTCGCGTCAGGTCACCCCGCGCGTGGGTACGCGTTCGGGCAAGGCCACATGTGGTCAGGTCATATGTGGTCACGGGCTGCGGGCATGGGCGCAGGGAAGGGTCTGCAAAACCCGGGCATAAGGGATGCGCAGGTCCCCCGATTCGCCGCATCACCAGCGATGACCATCCGCTCGTATCGCCTCTGCACCGTCCCGTGCCGGGGCGCCCCGCGACGCCAGCGTCAGGGTGCAGCAGCGGGGTCGGCCGCGCCATCCGGCGCCCGACTTCCTTCGCAAAATCAACACATGTTGTCGCAAATAGGCACAAAGCAGCAGCCCTCTCCGGAAATGCCGCATCGCAGAACACTTGCGAAGCGGCACCGAACGCCGTAGGCATCGGGTCAGAAATCAACCGGACCGGAGAGATTATCCCATGGCACGACCCAAAATCGCCCTTATCGGCGCAGGTCAGATCGGTGGCACCCTCGCGCATCTTGCAGCCCTCAAGGAACTTGGCGACGTCGTTCTGTTCGACATCGCCGAAGGCACCCCCGAAGGCAAGGCGCTGGACATTGCCGAATCCGGTCCGTCCGAGGGCTTTGACGCCAGCCTCAAGGGCACACAGGACTATGCCGACATCGCAGGCGCAGACGTCTGCATCGTGACCGCAGGCGTGCCGCGCAAGCCGGGCATGTCCCGCGACGACCTGCTGGGCATCAACCTCAAGGTGATGAAATCCGTCGGCGAAGGCATCCGCGACAACGCCCCCGACGCCTTTGTGATCTGCATCACCAACCCGCTCGACGCGATGGTCTGGGCGCTGCGCGAATTTTCCGGCCTGCCGCATGAAAAAGTCTGCGGCATGGCGGGCGTGCTGGACAGCGCCCGCTTCCGCCACTTCCTCGCCGAGGAATTCAACGTCTCCATGAAAGACGTCACCGCATTTGTGCTGGGCGGCCATGGCGACACCATGGTGCCGTCGGTGCGCTACTCCACCGTGGCCGGCATCCCGCTGCCCGATCTGGTGAAGATGGGCTGGACCACCCAGGACAAGCTCGACGCCATCGTGCAGCGCACCCGGGACGGCGGCGCCGAAATCGTCGGCCTGTTGAAAACCGGCTCTGCCTATTACGCGCCGGCGACCTCGGCGATCGAGATGGCCGAAGCCTACCTGAAGGACCAGAAGCGCGTGCTGCCCTGTGCCGCCTATGTGGACGGCGCGCTGGGTCTGAACGGCATGTACGTAGGTGTGCCGACCGTGATCGGTGCCGGCGGCATCGAGCGCATCGTCGACATCAACCTGAACGCGGAAGAGCAGGCCATGTTCGACACCTCCGTGAACGCGGTCAAGGGTCTCGTGGACGCCTGCAAGGGCATCGACAGCTCGCTGGCCTGAGCCACGACGCGATAACACAGATCAAAGCGCCCTGTTCCGGGGCGCTTTTTTCTTGTCCCTGCGGTGTCACGCTGCACCGCAATTGTGGAGCCCCCGCACATGCCCCTGCACCAGACACCGCCGCAGATCGAGACCCGACGCCTGCTCCTGCGCGGCTGGAAACCGGGTGATCTGACCCCCTTTGCCGCGATCTGCGCTGACCCGGATGTCATGCGCTACATCGGCACTGGCGCGACCCTGACGACCGAGGAGACCGCGCGACGCATCGCATCCTTCGAGGCGCATTGGGCGGAGCGCGGATATGGTCTGTTCGCGGTGCAATCGAAGGCCGCCGGCGACCTGATCGGCTTTGCCGGGTTGTCCTGGCCCGGGTTCCTGCCCGAGATCCTCCCCGCGGTCGAGATCGGCTGGCGGTTTGCCAAGGCACACTGGGGGCACGGCTACGCCAGCGAAGCGGCAACGGCGGCGCTGGAGTTTGGCGTCGGGACGCGCGGCCTGACGGAGATTGTCAGCATCTACCAACCCAAAAACGCCGCCTCCGGGCGCATCATGCAAAAGCTCGGGCTGGTATTTGACCGGCGCACCCTGGACCCGAGCTGCGGGCGCGCGGTCGAGGTCTACCGCCTGCCCAGACCGTGACGGCCGGGGGATCGCCGCCAACAGGACAACGGGGGCGGTCGCCTGAAACGCCCCAATCCGAAATCGCCCAAGAGTGCAGAAGCGCGCGGATGCCGGCCACATAAAACCACGCCGACAGCCGCTGCAAACAGTGACCTCCAGTTGCTGGAAGCCTCTTGACGCCGGGCACATCCTGCCTCCGCCTTCGGGGAATGCCTGCACGAATCGGCTGTTTTTTAGCGTTTCAGTTATGTGATCACACCCCCCAAACCTGTGATCACAAATCCGAAAAAACTTCATCATTTAGCGCTCACCGGGCAGAAAACCCTTTAACCTCCTGTTTGAAGACGGCGTACTAGCAAGGGACAATTGCAGCCAGACGGGACAGTTTCTCATGAACATCCACGAATATCAGGCCAAGGCCCTCCTCCGCAGCTACGGCGCTCCGGTTTCCGACGGGCGCGTGGTGAAGAAAGCCGACGAAGCCAAGACCGCAGCCGGTGAGCTGGACGGGCCGCTCTGGGTGGTGAAGGCCCAGATCCACGCGGGTGGCCGCGGCAAGGGCTCCTTCAAGGAGGCCGATGCGGGCGAAAAAGGCGGCGTGCGCCTGACCAAATCGGTGGAAGAAGCCGCTGAAGAAGCCAAGAAGATGCTGGGCCGCACCCTTGTGACCCATCAGACCGGCCCGGCGGGCAAGCAGGTCAACCGGATCTACATCGAAGCCGGCTCCGGCATCCAGACCGAGCTTTACCTAGCGCTGCTGGTGGACCGCGTGACCTCGCGCGTGTCGTTTGTGTGCTCCACCGAGGGCGGCATGGACATCGAAGAGGTCGCCGCAGAGACCCCGGAAAAGATCCTGTCCTTCTCCGTCGATCCGGCCACCGGCTACCAGCCCTACCACGGCCGCCGCATCGCCTTCTCGCTCGGCCTTGAAGGCGCGCAGGTGAAGCAATGCGTGAAACTGATGGGCCAGCTCTACCAGGCCTTCATCGACAAAGACATGGAGATGCTGGAGATCAACCCGCTGATCGTGACCGACAGCGGCGATCTCAAGGTGCTGGACGCCAAGGTCGGGTTTGACGGCAACGCGATCTATCGCCACGCCGACATCGCCGAGCTGCGCGACACCACCGAGGAAGACCCCAAGGAACTGGAAGCGTCGAAATACGACCTGAACTACATCGCGCTCGACGGCGAGATCGGCTGCATGGTGAACGGCGCAGGCCTGGCGATGGCCACCATGGACATCATCAAGCTCTATGGCGCGGAGCCTGCGAACTTCCTCGATGTGGGCGGCGGCGCCACCAAGGAGAAAGTGACCGAGGCGTTCAAGATCATCACCTCCGACAAGAACGTCAAAGGCATCCTGGTGAACATCTTTGGCGGCATCATGCGCTGCGACGTGATCGCAGAAGGCGTGATCGCGGCCGTGAAGGAAGTCGGTCTTGAGGTGCCCCTGGTTGTGCGTCTGGAAGGCACCAACGTCGAGAAGGGCAAAGAGATCATTGCGACCTCTGGCCTGAACGTGATTGCCGCGGATGACCTGTCCGACGGGGCCGAGAAGATCGTGAAAGCGGTGAAGGGCTGACCCGCCTTCCCCGAGCCAACCGGCTCGGGGAGCGCAGGATCTGAATGGTTTCCGGGCATGAAGCTGGTGACATACATGATCTCTCTCGACCGGGCGACGGGTCGGCATGCCGCGATGCAGGCCGCCCTGAGGGATGCCGGTCTGGAGGCTGAGTTCGTGTCCGCCGTGGATCTGGAAACCACTCCGGAAGCGGAACTGTTGCAGCAGTGCAAGAGCTTTGGCCCCTGGGGGGTGTTTGCCCATGGCAACATGGCCTGCACCCTGAGCCACGCCAAGGTTTGGGAGCAGTTTCTGGCGTCGGATGCGGATGTTGCCCTCATTTTTGAGGATGACGTCTTCATCTCGTCGGAGTTGCGCCAATGGACCGCGGATCTGAGCTGGTGGCCGCAGGGCTGCGATCTGCTCAGTCTGGAGTTCTGGCGCAGCGAGACCATGAAAGTCATGCTGGGATCAGAAACGCACGCACATCTGGGCCGCGACGTGGCGCCGATGTTGTCGCGCTATCCCGGCGCGGCGGGCTATATGCTGACCCGGCGCGGAGCCGAGGTGCTGCTGGCGCAGGCGCCGTTCGATCAGACCGTGGACTCGCTTCTGTTCAACCCGATGGTGTCCGGGCCCGCGCGGAGCCTGACCCCGCATCAGATCACTCCTGCCCTGGTCACACAGGGCAACACCCCTCCTGACGAGGGCACCTTTCTGGGCCATGCGCAGCGCAAGCCCCAAGGTGCGCTCTACCGCAAACAAAAACGCCTGCGGGGCATGGCCGAGCTGCGCGCTCTGCCCCTGCATCTCCTTCGCCTGATCTCGGGGCGCGCACGGCTTGTGCGGGTCACCTATGCGGATCGGGCGCTCACCGACGACAGCGCGGCACGTGCCGCCGAGGCACAAACCGCATAATCGAAAGGAAAGGACATCATGGCAGTCCTCATCGACGAAAACACCAAAGTCATCTGTCAGGGTCTCACCGGCTCTCAGGGCACCTTCCACACCGAGCAGGCCATCGCCTATGGCACCAAGATGGTCGGCGGCGTGACCCCCGGCAAGGGCGGTCAGACCCACCTCGACCTGCCGGTGTTCAACTCCGTGCATGAAGCCAAGCATGTGACCGAGGCCAACGCTTCGGTGATCTATGTGCCGCCGCCGTTTGCAGCCGATTCCATCATGGAGGCGATCGACGCCGAGATGGAACTGATCGTCTGCATCACCGAGGGCATCCCGGTTCTGGACATGATGAAGGTGCAGCGCGCGCTCGAAGGCTCCAAATCGCGCCTGATCGGCCCCAACTGCCCCGGCGTGATCACCCCCGACGCCTGCAAGATCGGCATTATGCCCGGCCACATCCACAAGCGTGGCTCGGTTGGTGTTGTGTCCCGGTCCGGCACCCTGACCTATGAGGCGGTGAAGCAGACCTCTGACATTGGTCTGGGCCAGTCCTCGGCTGTGGGCATCGGCGGCGACCCGATCAAGGGCACCGAGCATATCGACGTGCTGGACATGTTCCTCGACGATCCGGAAACCCAGTCGATCATCATGATCGGTGAGATCGGTGGCTCTGCCGAGGAAGAAGCGGCGGAATTCATCGCCGAGCAGAAGAAAAAAGGCCGCTGGAAGCCGATTGCAGGCTTCATCGCCGGGCGCACCGCCCCTCCGGGCCGCCGCATGGGCCACGCGGGCGCGATTGTCGCCGGCGGCAAAGGGGGCGCCGAAGACAAGATCGAAGCGATGAAATCCGCAGGCATCGTGGTTGCCGACAGCCCGGCGACCCTGGGCGAAGCGGTTCAGAAAGCGATCGCAAACGGCTGATGCAACCGCATCCGACATATAGCGAGAGATCATCTGATGATCTGCGGGGTGGGCGTTTTGCGCCCGCCCCGGTTCTGCCTGTCCTGCGCAGATCCACGGACCCTGTTGCTGATGCGGCGCTCTGGCCGCCTTCGCCACAAGATCCGCCAGCCCCCTGATACGGAATTTACGCCCTTTCGGGCTTTCAGCCCCGGACAACAGGCTGATTGCTTACGGTCCAAACCCATATGAGGCACAACAATGACCGACCAAAGCCCCAACGACATCTTTCATGCGTCCTCTTTCATGCAGGGGCACAATGCGGAGTATCTGGAGCAGCTCTATGCCCAATACGCCAATGATCCGGGTGCGGTGGACGCCGCCTGGGCAGAGTTCTTCCGCGCCATGGGCGACGGCGACATGGACATCAAGAAAGAGGCCGCCGGGCCGAGCTGGGCACGCAGCGACTGGCCGCCGGCCCCCGACGATGACCTGACCGGCGCGCTGACCGGCGAGTGGCCCGCCCCGGCCGAGGCCAAGGCCGCCGGCAAGAAGATCGCGGACAAGGCCAAGGAGCATGGCGTTGCGGTGTCCGATGACGCCATCAAACGCGCGGTGCTCGACTCGATCCGCGCCATCATGCTGATCCGGGCCTACCGGATCCGGGGCCACCTGGCCGCGGACCTGGACCCGCTGGGCATGCGCGCCAACACGCCCCACCCGGAGCTGGACCCCAAAACCTACGGGTTCAACGATTCCGACATGGATCGGCCGATCTTCATCGACAATGTGCTCGGGCTTCAAGTCGCACCGATGCGCCAGATCGTGGACATCGTGAAGCGAACCTATTGTGGCACATTTGCGCTCCAGTACATGCATATCTCCGACCCGGAGCAATCGGCATGGCTGAAGGAGCGCATCGAAGGCTACGACAAGGAAATCCGCTTCACCCGCGAGGGCCGCAAGGCGATCCTCAACAAGATGGTCGAGGCCGAAGGGTTCGAGAAATTCCTGCACGTCAAATACATGGGCACCAAGCGGTTTGGTCTCGACGGCGGCGAGAGCCTGATCCCGGCGATGGAGCAGATCATCAAGCGCGGCGGCAATCTGGGCGTCAAGGATATCGTCATCGGCATGCCGCACCGCGGCCGCCTGTCGGTTCTGGCCAATGTGATGCAAAAGCCCTACCGCGCGATCTTCAACGAATTCCAGGGCGGGTCGTTCAAGCCCGAAGACGTGGATGGCTCGGGCGATGTGAAATATCACCTCGGCGCGTCCTCGGACCGCGAGTTTGACGGCAACAAGGTCCACCTGTCGCTGACCGCGAACCCCTCGCACCTGGAGGCGGTGAACCCGGTGGTGCTGGGCAAGGTCCGCGCCAAGCAGGACCAGCTCAATGACCGCGCGGATCGCACCGCGGTGCTGCCGATCCTGCTGCACGGCGACGCGGCCTTTGCGGGTCAGGGCGTTGTGGCGGAGTGTTTTGCGCTCTCCGGTCTGCGCGGCCACCGCACCGGCGGCACCATGCATATCGTTGTGAACAACCAGATCGGCTTCACCACGGCGCCGCATTTCTCGCGTTCCTCGCCCTACCCCACCGACAATGCGCTGGTGGTCGAGGCGCCGATCTTCCACGTCAACGGTGACGACCCGGAGGCCGTGGTGCATGCGGCCAAGGTCGCAACCGAGTTCCGCCAGAAGTTCCACAAGGACGTGGTGATCGACATCTTCTGCTACCGCCGGTTTGGTCACAACGAAGGCGATGAGCCGATGTTCACCAACCCGCTGATGTACAAGAAGATCAAGGGCCACAAGACCACCCTGAGCCTCTATACGGAACGACTGGTCAAGGACGGCCTGATCCCCGAGGGCGAGATCGAGGACATGAAGGCCGCGTTTCAGGCGCATCTGAACGAGGAGTTCGAGGCCGGCAAGAACTTCAAGCCCAACAAGGCCGACTGGCTGGACGGGCGCTGGTCGCATCTCGACAGCAAGGACGAGGATTATCAGCGCGGCGAGACCGCCATCAAGCCCGAGACGCTTGACGAGGTCGGCAAGGGTCTGACCACCCTGCCCGAGGGCTATCCGGTGCATAAGACCATCGGGCGTTTCCTCGATGCGCGCAAAAAGATGTTCGACAGCGGCGAGGGCTTTGACTGGGCCACCGGCGAGGCGCTGGCGTTCGGCTCGCTGCTCACCGAGGGCTACCCGGTGCGTCTGGCCGGTCAGGACAGCACCCGCGGCACCTTCTCGCAGCGGCATTCGGGCATCGTCAATCAGGACACCGAAGAGCGCTATTACCCGCTCAACAACATCCGCAAGGGTCAGGCCTCCTACGAGGTCATCGACTCGGCGCTGTCGGAATATGCGGTGCTGGGGTTTGAATATGGCTACTCGCTGGCCGAGCCCAACGCGCTGACGCTGTGGGAAGCGCAGTTCGGCGATTTTGCCAATGGCGCGCAGATCATGTTCGACCAGTTCGTGTCCTCGGGTGAATCGAAATGGCTCAGGATGTCGGGCCTTGTCTGCCTGCTGCCGCACGGGTTCGAAGGTCAGGGGCCGGAGCACTCCTCCGCGCGTCTGGAGCGGTTCCTGCAGATGTGCGGTCAGGACAACTGGATCGTGGCGAACTGTACGACGCCAGCGAACTACTTCCACATCCTGCGCCGCCAGCTGCACCGGACCTTCCGCAAGCCGCTGATCCTGATGACGCCGAAATCGCTGCTGCGTCACAAGCTTGCGGTCAGCAAGGCGCATGAGTTCACCACCGGATCGTCGTTCCACCGGGTTCTGTGGGATGACGCGGAAACCGGCGCATCGGAGACCAAGCTGGTCGAAGACAAGAAGATCAAGCGCGTGGTGCTGTGCTCCGGCAAGGTCTACTTCGATCTGCTGGAAGAGCGCGACGCCCGGGGCATCGACGATGTCTACATCATGCGGATCGAACAGTATTATCCCTTCCCGGCGATCAGCCTGGTGAAGGAGCTGGAGCGGTTCAAGGATGCGGAGATGGTCTGGTGTCAGGAAGAGCCCAAGAACCAGGGCGCCTGGACCTTTATCGAGCCCAACATCGAATGGGTCCTCACCCGCATCAAAGCAAAACACACCCGTCCGGTTTACGTCGGACGCGCCACCTCGGCCTCGCCTGCAACCGGCCTGGCCAGCGAACACAAAGCCCAACAAGCGGCGCTCGTTGACGAAGCGCTGAGCATCTGAGGAAGATTGAGATCATGACCACCGAAGTGCGCGTGCCCACCCTGGGCGAATCCGTGACCGAAGCCACCGTCGCCACCTGGTTCAAGAAACCGGGTGACAGCGTGGCGCAGGACGAGATGCTCTGCGAGCTGGAGACTGACAAGGTGACCGTCGAGGTGCCGGCGCCCGCCGCAGGCACCCTGGCCGAGATCGTCGCCAAGGAAGGCGAGACCGTCGGCGTCGATGCGCTGCTGGCCAATATCGCCGAGGCTGGCGAAGCGGGCCCGGAAACCCCGGAGCCGAAAGCCGACAACAGCGAAGGCCAGGCCCCTGCCGCAGGCGCGGGATCCGTCGATGTGATGGTGCCGACCCTGGGCGAAAGTGTTTCCGAGGCGACCGTCTCCACCTGGTTCAAGAAGGTCGGCGACAGCGTCGCGCAGGACGAAATGCTCTGCGAACTGGAAACCGACAAGGTTTCCGTCGAGGTGCCCGCACCTGCCGCTGGCGTTCTGGCAGAGATCACCGCGCCGGAAGGCACCACCGTCGATGCATCTGCCAAACTGGGCGTCCTCTCCGGCGACGGTGCAGCGGTGGCGGCGGCCCCGGCTGATGCGCCTGCGGCCAGTGACGCGCCTGCCGCCGCGTCCAAGGACGTCGCCAATGCGCCATCGGCGGAAAAGGCGATGGCCGAGGCCGGTCTCTCCGCCTCCGACGTCAAGGGCAGCGGCCGCGATGGCCGCATCATGAAGGAAGATGTCACAAGCGCAATCGCCGCGGCCCAATCCGCCCCCGCTGCCGCGGCGCCCGCCGCCGCACCGCGCGCGCCGGTGTCTGCCGATGATGCCTCGCGCGAGGAGCGGGTGAAGATGACCCGTCTGCGCCAGACCATCGCCAAACGCCTGAAAGACAGCCAGAACACCGCGGCCATGCTGACCACCTACAACGAGGTCGACATGACCGAGGTGATGGCGCTGCGCAACGAGTACAAGGACCTGTTCCTGAAGAAGCACGGCGTGAAACTGGGCTTCATGTCCTTCTTCACCAAGGCCTGCTGCCACGCGCTGAAAGAGGTCCCCGAGGTCAACGCCGAGATCGACGGCACCGACATCGTCTACAAGAACTTCGTCCACATGGGCATCGCCGCTGGCACGCCCACGGGTCTGGTGGTTCCGGTCATCCGCGACGCCGATGCGATGTCCTTTGCCGACATCGAAAAAGCGATCGCCGAGAAAGGCGCGCGCGCCCGCGACGGCAAGCTGTCGATGGCGGAAATGCAAGGCGGCACCTTCACCATCTCCAACGGTGGTGTCTATGGCTCGCTGATGTCCTCGCCGATCCTGAACCCGCCGCAGTCCGGCATCCTGGGCATGCACAAGATCCAGGACCGCCCGATGGCGATCAACGGCAAGGTTGAGATCCGCCCGATGATGTATCTGGCGCTGTCCTATGACCACCGTATCGTCGACGGCAAAGGCGCTGTGACCTTCCTCGTGCGCGTCAAGGAAGCGCTGGAAGATCCCCGCCGCCTGCTGATGGATCTGTAAGCACCATCAGGGCAGCGCCCGACCCTGGGTGGGTGCGAAAGCGCCCTCCCGTGGGGAGGGTCGGGCGCTGCCCGGCGATGCCGGGCAAGAGGGAAGCAGCAAATGACTGCGCAAGAATTGGCAGAGCTATTTCGCGATATGTCGAGGTAAAATGACCCCCGAACTCACCGCCCTCACCCTTGCCGCCCTGCTTCAGGTCTTTCAGATCGCCCTGATGGCGGTGCCGGCGAACCTGGAGCTGAAACCGGGCCAGACGGTCAGTCCGCGCGACCGCGACCGCATGGGCGGGGACCTGCAAGATCAGGTCTCCAAACGCACCGCGCGGCTGTTTCGTGCGATGAACAACCACTTTGAGGGGCTGATCCTCTTTTCGATCGCCTGCGTCGTGGTCACGCTCGCGGGGCAATCCTCGCTGTTCACCACCGTCTGCGCCTTTTCTTACCTCGGCGCGCGGGTGCTTTATATCCCGGCCTATGCCTTTGGCTGGGTGCCGTGGCGCAGCCTGATCTGGGCCGTGGGCTATCTCGCGACCGCGGCGATACTGGTGGCCGCCCTGATATGAGCATCATCAGGCATATCCTGCGCCTGGGTGTGCTGGGACTGGGGCTCGGCGTCGCCATCTTCGCCTATACCAAGGTGATGGCGCGCACGGGGTCCGGCACACCGCCGCCAATGGCCGAAGCCCACGCACAGGCGGATGAGATCCTCGTGGTCAAATCCACCCGCGCACTGCATCTGCTGCGCCAAGGCGAAACCATCCGCAGCTACGACATCTCGCTTGGCGCTGCACCCGCAGGTCACAAACAGTCCGAGGGTGACGAGCGCACGCCCGAAGGCCACTATGAAATCGACTGGCGCAATCCAAACTCCGTCGCACATCTGAGCCTGCATATCTCCTACCCCAATGCCGCAGACGAGGCCGCTGCTGAGGCCGCCACGCGCGATCCCGGCGGCAATATCATGATCCACGGCCTGCCCAACGGCTGGGGGGCCTTGGGTGCATTGCACCTGATGCGGGACTGGACCGATGGCTGTATCGCGGTGACCAACGCCGAGATGCGCGAAATCTGGTCACTTGTCCCAAACGGAACCCCAATCACCATCACGGAGGCGCTCTGATGATCCTTCAGATCGAACAAATTCGCTCTGGACATTGCCGAGCGCATCTTCATCTTCTAACCCAAAATATCCCGGGGGAGGCCCATATGGGCCGGGGGCAGCGCCCCCTCCCCGCTCAACTCCAAAGGAGCACATGACCCATGGCATCCTATGACGTCATCATCATCGGCGCTGGCCCCGGCGGCTATGTCAGCGCCATCCGCTGCGCCCAGCTAGGCCTGAAGACCGCCATCGTAGAGGGCCGCGAGACCCTCGGCGGCACCTGCCTCAACGTGGGCTGTATCCCCTCCAAGGCGCTGTTGCACGCGACGCATATGCTGCATGAGGCAGAACATAACTTCGGCGCCATGGGCCTGAAGGGCAAAAGCCCCTCGGTCGACTGGAACCAGATGAAATCCTACAAGGATGAGGTCATCGGCCAGAACACCGGCGGTGTTGAGTTCCTCATGAAGAAGAACAAAATCGACTGGCTGAAAGGCTGGGCCTCCATCCCCGAGGCGGGCAAGGTCAAAGTGGGTGACGACACCCATGAGGCCAAGAACATCGTGATTGCCTCTGGCTCCGTGCCCTCCGCCCTGCCGGGTGTCGAGGTCGACAACGGCAAGGGCCTTGTGGTCGACAGCACCGGCGCGCTGGAACTGCCCAAGGTGCCAAAGAAAATGGTCGTGATCGGCGCAGGCGTCATCGGTCTGGAGCTGGGCTCGGTTTACGCACGCCTCGGCGCGGAGGTCACCGTGGTCGAATATATGGACGCGGTCTGCCCCGGCATGGACAAGGACGTCCAGCGCGGCTTCAAACGCATCCTTGAAAAGCAGGGCCTCAGCTTCATCATGGGGGCCGCCGTCAAAGGCGTCGAAACCACCAAGTCCAAGGCCAAAGTCTCTTATGAGCCGAAAAAAGGCGGCGACGCCGAGGTCATCGAGGCCGATGTGGTGCTGGTCGCCACGGGGCGCAAACCCTATGCCGAGGGCCTTGGCCTTGACGCGCTGGGTGTAAAGATGACCGAGCGCGGCCAGATCGCCACCGACGCGCAATGGGCCACCAATGTCAAAGGCATCTATGCCATCGGCGACGTCATCGAGGGTCCGATGCTGGCGCATAAGGCCGAGGATGAGGGCATGGCCGTCGCCGAGGTGATCGCGGGCAAACATGGCCATGTGAACTACGGCGTCATTCCCGGTGTGGTCTACACCACACCCGAGGTTGCGACCGTCGGTGCCACCGAGGACGCGCTGAAGGCCGAGGGCCGCAAGATCAAGACCGGCAAGTTCATGTTCATGGGCAATGCGCGCGCCAAGGCTGTGCATCAGGCCGAGGGTGGTTTTGTCAAACTGATTGCCGATAAGGAAACCGACCGCATCCTCGGCGCGGCCATCATCGGCCCCGCTGCAGGCGATCTCATCCACGAGATCTGCGTGGCGATGGAATTCGGCGCCTCTGCCGAGGATCTGGCCCTGACCTGCCACGCGCACCCGACCTATTCCGAGGCCGTGCGCGAAGCCGCCCTTGCCTGCGGCGACGGCGCCATCCACAGTTAAGCCCAACTCGGGCCCGGCGGAGCAATACCGCCGCATATCTCATCGGCCCGCCACATCGGCGGGCCGTTTCCGTCTGCAAAGGAACGCAACCATGACCGTCAGCCTGCAAGTGCTCTATCCCGCGTCCGACGAGGCGCAGTTCGATTATGACTATTATGTCGAGACCCACCTGCCCCTGATCGAGGAGCACTGGGGCGATCTGATCGAGACGGTCGAGGCGACGCGCGGGCTGGCGGGCGGCCCGGATGTGCCGCCGCCCTACCTGCTGATTGCCACGATCACCTTCCCGGATATGGAGGCGCTCGATACCGCGATGGGTGAAAAAGGCGGTGTCATCATCGACGATGTGGCCAATTTCACCAATATCCGCCCGCAGATCCTGGTCGGCGAACTGCTGATGAGCTGACCCCGGAGGCGCCCGACCGGCGCTACGGGAGCGGCAAGGTAGTTGCGGCGTCATTCCCCCGCCTGCGCGGGCTGGTGCCAGTTCATCCCCCGCGATGCGAAAACCATCCGGATCAGCAGCCCCGGCATGATCGGAATCATTTGCCCAAGGGGCAGGTTTTGCCCTAAACGCGGGCCATGGATCATTTTCTCTACCGCGATGGCGCCTTGTTCGCCGAAGACGTCCCCGTAGCCGAGATTGCCGCTGCGGTGGGCACGCCGTTCTACGTCTATTCGACCGCGACGCTCCTGCGCCACTTCCGCCTGTTTGACGAGGCATTGGAAGGCACCGACCATCTGGTGTGCTACGCGATGAAGGCCGCCTCCAATCAGGCGATCCTGAAAACGCTGGCCGCGGCGGGTGCGGGCATGGATGTGGTCAGCGAGGGCGAATATCGCCGCGCCAAGGCCGCAGGTGTGCCGGGCGACAAGATCGTCTTTTCCGGTGTTGGCAAGACCGCAGAGGAGATCCGGACCGCGCTGAGCGGCGGCATTCGCCAGTTCAACGTCGAATCCGAACCGGAAATGGACGTCATCAACGCCGTCGCGCTGGACTTGGGCACCACCGCGCCGATCACCGTGCGGGTGAACCCGGATGTGGATGCCAAGACCCACGCCAAGATCGCCACCGGCAAATCCGAGAACAAGTTCGGCATCCCGATCGCGCGCGCCCGCGAGGTCTACGCCCATGCCGCCAGCCTGCCGGGGCTTGAGGTCATCGGGATCGACGTTCACATCGGCTCTCAGCTCACGGATCTAGCCCCGTTCCGCCTTGCGTATCAAAAGGTTGCGGAGCTGACGCAGACCCTGCGCGACGATGGTCACGACATTCGCCGCCTCGATCTGGGCGGCGGGTTGGGCATCCCTTACACCCGCTCCAACGAGGCACCGCCGCTGCCGGTGGAATACGGCCAGATGATCAAGGAAGAACTTGGCCATCTGGGCTGCGAGATCGAGATCGAGCCGGGGCGTCTGGTGGCGGGCAACGCAGGGATCATGGTCTCCAAGGTGATCTACGTCAAAGAGGGCGAAGGGCGCGATTTCCTGATTCTGGATGGCGCGATGAACGACCTTATTCGCCCCGCCATGTATGAGGCCTATCACGATATTATTCCGGTGGTGGAACCCACGCCGGGGCTGGAGCCCAAGCCTTATGACATCGTCGGTCCGGTCTGCGAAAGCGGCGACACCTTTGCCAAGCAGCGCCAGATGCCGCCGCTTGGGGCGGGCGATCTGGTCGCCTTCCGCAGTGCGGGCGCTTACGGCGCGGTGATGTCGAGCGAGTACAACTCGCGCCCGCTGATCCCCGAGGTTCTGGTGCATGGCGATCAATTTGCGGTCATCCGGCACCGCCCGACCTTTGACGAGATGATAAATCGCGATACCATCCCGGAGTGGCTGTAACACGCTCTGCCCTGCGCCGGTCCGGGACCTGATCCCGTCCGGTCGAGACCGGCGGTGGCGGGTCTGCAGCCCGGCGACAGGTGGTCTCTCCCCTGTCGGGACCCGCGCGGAGGCACAGCGGCATGACCGAGCAGCACACCCCTGACCCGTCCGTCGAGGTCGGATCGTCCCCCCGCCCACCGGCGCTGGCACCGCTGCGCCGGGCGATTGTGATGACCCGGCTAGGCCTTGTAGCGGAACGCCTGTGGCGGGCGTTCTGGCCCTTGGTGACGATCCTGTTCCTGGCCACCGGCATCGTCTTGCTGGGTGGCTTCGACTGGCTGGCGGTCGAAGCGGTCTGGGCGCTGGTCGTCATCACCCTCTTGGGCAGCGCGGCGGCGTTGGTCTGGGGGGCTTTGCGCTTTCGCTGGCCCCACTACGAAGACGCGCTGATCCGCCTCGACGAGACCCTGCCGGGCCGGCCCATTGCCGCGCTTCTGGATACCCAGGCCTCCGGGGCGACCGACCCGGCCTCGATCGCCCTGTGGCAGGCGCATCAGGACCGTATGGCCGCCCGCGCCGCCCGCGCCGAAGCCCCGGCGCCGAACCTGCGGCTGCATGACCGCGACCCTTATGCGCTGCGCTATGTGGCGCTGCTGGTGCTGGTCACCGGGGTCCTGTTCGGTACCGCCTGGCGCGCCGGCAGCGTCGCCGAGCTGTTGCCGGGCACGGGCACCGCGGGCCTGTCGGGCCCCACCTGGGAGGGCTGGATCGAACCGCCGCGCTATACCGGCCTGCCGACGCTCTATCTGGGCGACATGACCGGGACGGAGCTGCGCATTCCCGAAAACAGCCAGATCACCCTGCGCTTTTACGGCGAGGTCGGCGATCTGGCTCTGGCCGAGACCGTCTCCGGGCGCACCGGAGAGCTGCCCTCGGCCACCGATCCGGAACAGAGCTTTGCCGTCACCCGCAGCGGTGATCTGACGATCGACGGGCCGGGCGGCGACAGCTGGCAGGTCTCGGTGATCGCCGACGCGCCGCCGGATGTGGCCATCACCGGGACGCCGGATCTGGCCGCGGACGGGACCATGACACTGCCGTTTGACGCCGCCGATGATTATGGCGTGATTGGCGGTCAGGTGACCATCACGCTGGACGATACCGCATTGGCGCGCACACATGGGCTGGCGACGCCACCGGATGCGCGCGACCCGATCTCCGTGCCGCTGCCCTTGTCCCTGACCGGCGACCGCCGCCTGTTCAGCGAGGCGCTGGTCGAGGATTTCTCTGCCCATCCCTGGGCCAACCTGCCGGTGGTCTACAGTTTTCGCTCAGAGGATGCGCCGGGTCAGCAGAGCAGCGCCGCGACCCTTTCTGCGCCGCTGACCGCGCGCCGGTTCTTTGACCCGATGGCGGCGGCCCTGATCGAGCAGCGCCGCGATCTGTTGTGGGCGCGGGCAAATGGCCCACGGGTGGCGCAGATCCTGCGCACCCTCAGCCACCGACCGGAGGACGTGTTTCCCGATATGGGCAACTATCTGCAACTGCGCACGATCCTGAAGCGGCTCGAGGGCTTTAGCGCGCAGGGTCCGATCAGCGTGGCGCAGCAGGAGGAGATCGCCACCGCGCTGTGGGATCTGGCCTTGCAGCTGGAAGAGGGCGATGTCGGCGATGCGCTGGAGCGCATGCGTCAGGCCCAGGAACGGCTGAGCCAGGCAATGCGGGACGGGGCCAGCGACGAGGAAATCGCCCGCCTGATGCAGGAACTGCGCGAGGCGACCGAGGATTACATGCGCCAGCTGTCACGGCAGGCGCAGGAACAGGGCGACTCGCAGGACGGCGGCGAGGAGGGGCAGCAGAACAGCATGCAGCTGAGCCAGTCCGACCTGCAGGCGATGATGGACCGCATTCAGGAACTGATGGAACAGGGCCGCATGGCCGAGGCCGAACAGGCCCTGCGCGAGTTCCAGCAGATGATGGAGAACATGCGCGTCACGCAAGGCGAAGGTGGTGAAGGCGGCAGCCCGGGCCAGGAGGCGATGGAAGGGCTCGCCGAAACCCTGCGCGATCAGCAGGGCCTGTCCGATCAGGCTTTCCGCGACTTGCAGGAACAGTTCAATCCCGATGCGCGCCGGGGGGAGAGCCAGGGCAACGAAGGGCGCAACGGCGGGCTTGGGCGTGGCCAGTCCCACGAGGGCGGCCAGGGGGGTCAGGGCGGCAGTGACGGACAGTCCCCCGGTGAGCGCGACCAGAGCGAGGGCGGTCAGGGTCAGGGCGGCAGCTCGGCCCCCGGCGCCACCCCCGGCAGCCCCGAAGATCTGGCGCAGCGGCAACAGGCCCTGCGCAACGAATTGCAGCGCCAGCGCGACGGTCTGCCTCTGGGCGGTCCCGAGGGCGACGCGGCGCGCGACTCCCTCGATCAGGCCGGGCGCGCCATGGAGGGCGCCGAAGAGGCCCTGCGCGGTGGCGACTATGCCGAAGCCATCGACCGCCAGTCCGAAGCGATGGAAGCGCTGCGCGAAGGCATGCGCGCCCTGGGCGAGGCGATGGCGGAACAGCAACAGCAGGGCCAGCAGCCGGGCAACCAGCAGGGCCTCGGCAACCGCCAGGGCAACGCGCTCGACCCTCTGGGCCGCGACCGGAGCGGCCAGGGCGGCGACATGTTCAGCCGCGACAGCATCAGCGACGGCCAGGCCTACCGCCGCGCCTGGGACCTGCTGGAGGAAATCCGCCGCCGTGCCGGCGAGCGGGAGCGCAGCGAAAGCGAACGCAATTACCTGCAACGCCTGCTGGATAAATTCTGACCCTCACCGCCCCGCAGCGGGACAGAAACACAAACGCCGCGTTCGGCCTTGGGCGAACGCGGCGTTGTGCTGTCAGTGTCTGTTACCGGTGTTGGTTCAGTCCGCCGCCAGCGCGCTGGCCTTGGCATCAAGCCAGAGACGCAGCTGGTCGACCCAGGCCACATAGGCGCTGATATAGGGATCGGCCTGCGGCAACCGCTCGGCAATGGCGGGGGCATTGGCGTAGACTAGGATCGCAGCCACCATCAGCAGGATCATCAGGACAAAGCCACGTGAAAAGCCGCTGCGTTGCCGGGCACGCGGCAGATCCTGTTCCGGGGGCGGCGTCGCAGAGCCGCTGCCGGAGGCAAAGCCGCTGTTGATCTCCTCGATGTCCGGCAGCAGGTCGCGGCGGGAGGTGGTCTCCGGCATCGCGCGTTCGGACGCCCCGGTATCCTCCCGGGGGCGCGCCGCCGGCTCTGCCGGTGCCGGGTCGGGCGCGGGGGGCTCGCCCCGCATCCGCGCCACACGGTCCTGCGCCTGGCGGGCGCGGCGGCTGGCCTCATCCTCGGCAGGATCGGCGAGGCCCAGTTCGGCCTGGGTTTCCAACCCGTCCTGCCCGGATCTGAGGGCGCTTTCCCGCAGGGCTTCCTCGCGCAGCACGCGGGACACTTCGGGATCCAGACGGCGCTTGGACGGTGCATCCACAGGGCGCGGCGGCGCAGTCGCCGCCTCCTCATCGTCGATGTCGTCTTCCACGTCCCGTTCCGCTGCAAGGTCGGGCGCCTCCGGGTCCTCCTGCCAGGTGGCATCGGCCGCGGCGGCGGGGACCTCGGGCTCGGGCGCGGGCGGCCAGACCTCCTCGGCGGGTGGCTCTGGGATTTCCTGCGGTGCGGGATCCGATGCGGGATCAGCGGGAGCCGGATCAGAGGGCGGCGTCGGGTCGGGTTCCGGAGACGGTTCGGGCGCTGGCGCCGGTGTCGGCTCCGGGTCCGGCGCGGGTGCTGGCTCGGGTTCCGGTACCGGTTCATCGGGCGCCATAGCCGCCGACGCCGCAGGCTGTGCCGCGGTTTCAGCCAGCATGCGGGCGGAGGGTTGAAACCAGGTATCACCGCAATTGGAGCATTGCACATCGCGCCCGTCGTCCGGGATCACGTCCTCGGGCACCTCGTATTGTGCGCCGCAATTGGGGCAAATCAGTCTCATCCGGTCTCCTTGGCGGGCCCTGTGACCCCGAAAAGGGTGAATTTCCCTCTAATCATAGTAACTTCCTGAAAGGCAAGAAAGAGCCAATCCCCGCCGGGCCTCCAGATTGCGCACCGCAGCCGGTTGCGCGCACCATTGAAACTGCCGCCTTGCTCGTGCAAAACACCGCGACGCAACGCGGAATGGCCGCGCGCTGGCAGAAACCTCGGGCTGGGATGCAATCGTGATCGAACTCGAAGATGTGGGCTACAACTACGGCGGAGGAGAGCTGTTCAGCAACCTTTCCGTGCAGCTGGCGCCCGGCTCCTTCCACTTTCTGACCGGCCCGTCCGGTGCGGGCAAGACCACGCTGCTCAAGCTGTGCTACGGGGCCCTGACGCCGACCTCGGGCCATGTGCGCGCCTTCAACATGGACGTGAAGGGGCTGGACCGGGACCAGATGGCCTATCTGCGCCGTCGCGTCGGCGTGGTGCATCAGGACTGCCGCTTTCTCGACCACCTGCCGGTGGTGGAGAACATCGCCCTGCCCCTGACCGTGTCGGGCCGCGGCCTGATGGAAGAGCAGGCGAACCTGCAGGAACTGATGAACTGGGTCGGCCTGTCGGAGCGGATGGACGCCCTGCCGCCGGAGCTGTCGGGCGGCGAGCGCCAGCGCGCGGCCCTGGCCCGTGCGGTGATCCTCAGCCCCGATGTGATCATCGCGGACGAACCCACCGGCAACGTCGACTGGGAAATGTCGCAGCGCCTGCTGCGGCTGCTGGTGGAGTTGAACCACATGGGCAAGACGATCCTGGTGGCGACCCATGACCTGCCGCTGATCCGCGCCGCCAAGAACCAGGTGCAGGCGCGGGTGCTGCGGCTGTCGAACCGGCAGATCGTCTCGGCGGGGGCAGACCTATGAACGCGCTGCGCAAGCTCATCATCGGTGACGCCCAGGCCGACCGGGTGGTGCCGCCCTCCGGCTTTACCGCGCAGCTGACGCTGTTCGTCTCCGGCGCGATGGCGTTTCTCTGTGTCTTTGCGCTGGCGCTGTCGCTGGCCTCGGGTCGGGTGGCCACGCGCTGGTCGGATGAGCTGGCGCGCGCTGCAACCCTGCGCATCAATGCGCCCGCCGAACAGCGCGATGCCCAGACCCAGGCGGCGCTGGAGATCCTGCGTCAGACCCCCGGCGTGGCCAAGGCCCGGGCGCTGACCCAAGAGGAACAGGCGGCGCTGCTGGCGCCCTGGTTCGGCGCCGGGATCCCGCTGGACACGCTGCCGGTGCCGCAGCTGATCGAGGTGACCGAGGACGATCCCGGCTATGACGCCCAGGGGCTGCGGCTGCGGCTGCAAGCGGAGGTGCCCGGTGCGGTGCTGGACGACCATGCCCGCTGGCGGCGCCCGCTGGTGGAGGCGGCGATCGCCCTGCGTCGCCTTGGTGTGGTGTCGATCCTGCTCATTGGCGGCGCCATGGCCGCGATGATTACGCTGGCGGCCAATGCCGCCCTTGCGGCCAACGCGCAGGTGATCGAGGTGCTGCGGCTGGTGGGGGCGCAGGACAGCTATATCGCGCAGGCCTTTGTGCGCCGTTTCACCCTGCGGGCGCTGACCGGGGCCGCCGTCGGCGTCGGGCTGGGCATGATCGGCGTCTGGCTGATGCCGGCGGCCTCGGAGGAAGGGGGCTTTCTCACCGGGCTTGGCTTCCAGAGCTGGCGCTGGCTGTTGCCGCTCCTCATCCCGCCTGTCGCGGCGACCGTGGCCTTTGCGGCCACCACCCGCGCGGCGCGCAAACGTCTCGGAGAACTTGCGTGACCCTTGCCTTTCAATATCTTCGCTCGCTGATCTACGTGATCCAGATCTATGCCGCCATGCTGCTGCTGGGCATCGTCTTTGCCCCTTATGCGCTACTGTCGAAGAACGGCGCGCGGCGGGCCTGCAAGACCTATGCCCGCTGGGCGCTGTGGAGCGCGCGCTGGATGGTCGGCATTCGCACCGAGGTGCGCGGCACGGTGCCCACCGGCGAGGTCATCGTCGCGGCCAAGCATCAGAGCTTCCTTGATATTCTCGTCATCTTCAACGCGCTGCCGCAGGCCAAGTTCATCATGAAGCGAGAGCTGATGTGGACCCCGATCATCGGCGTCTACGCCAAGCGCCTGGGATGCATCCCCGTCAACCGGGGCCGCCGCGGGGCCGCGATCGCCCGGATGGTGCAGGATGTGGCCAAGGAGTTCACCGAACCGGGGCAGCTGGTGATCTACCCGCAAGGCACCCGCGTCGCGCCGGGCGCGCAGAAGTCCTACAAGGTGGGCAGCGGCGTGCTCTATGCGGAGTTGCAGCAGCCCTGCGTTCCGGTCGCCACCAACGTGGGCCTGTTGTGGCCGCGCACCGGCATCCTGCGCAAACCCGGCCTCGGGGTCGTCGAGTTCCTCGACCCGATCCCGCCGGGACAGGAGCGGGACCTGTTCATGGCCGATCTGGAGCGCCGCATCGAGAGCCGATCGGATGCATTGATGTCAGAATTGGGGTTTGAACACGATGGACTTCGTCAACACGGTTGAAGATCTGGAGGCGCTTTACGGGACACCGGGAGCGCCTTCGTTACGTAAAGTGGCGCGGCAGATGACGCCGCTCTATCGCAAATGGATCATGGCATCGCGGCTGTGCATGCTGGCCACGGTCGGGCCGGAGGGCACCGACGACAGCCCCCGCGGCGATGACGGTCCGGTGGTGCAGGAACTGGATCCGGGCACGCTGGCGCTGCCCGACTGGCACGGCAACAACCGCATCGATTCCTTGCGCAATATCGTGCGCGACGGGCGGGTGTCGCTGATGTTCCTGGTGCCGGGATCAAACAACGTGGTGCGCGTCAATGGCACCGCCCAGGTGACCGCCGACCCTGACCTGCTGCAGCGGTTTGACAAAGCGGGCAAACTGCCGCGCACGGTCATCGTGATCAAGATCAACGAAATCTACTGCCAATGCGCCCGCGCCCTGATGCGCGCGCGGATCTGGACCTGCGGGGATGAAAGCGCGGATCTGCCTTCGATGGGCGATATCCTGGCCGAACAAACCGCAGGCGAGGAAGGCGGCCCCGCCTATGACGCCGCCTGGGCTCCGCGTGCGGCCAAGACCATGTGGTAATCCGGGCAGGCTCGGTTTCGGGGTCGTGTCAGGACCGCAGAAAATTCGGACGCGCAGAGCGCGGCGGCGGCGGACGATCCGGCCTCAATCGCTCCAGACAACGCCCACGCGGGCCTCGCCGGAGATGTGAATGCCCGGCTCTGTGGGCGGTGTGGGGGCCGGTGCCCGGGGTGGGCCGCCGACGTCGCAGGCGGCCAGCCCCAGAGCAATGCAGATCAGGCCGAACCGACGGCAAAGCGCCCCCGGCCCACGCTGCGCGCATCGCATTGCAAGCTCGGACATCACGCAGGCGCCCTCACAGGCCAACGCTGACGGTGACGGGGCCCTTGCTGACCCCTACTGCGCCACCCAAGTGGATACCGCTGTTGGAGATCCCGAGACCCGCGTTCAGGCTCGGGCGCACCGGTTCGCCGTCGACTCCGCAGGCGCCGAGGAACGCCGCCACGCCTAGCATCATCAGAACACGGGTCATGGTCGTTCTCCTTGCGTCGGGCTCAGCCCAGGATCTGTTTCCAGCGCGCCACCTGCGCGCGCACCTGCGCGGGCGCGGTGCCGCCATAGGATGTGCGGGAATTCACCGAGTTTTCCACGCCCAGTACCGAGAATATATCCTCGGTGATGCCCTCATGCACGGATTTCATGTCCTCAAGGGTCAGATCCGGCAGATCAACGCCGCGCCCTTCGGCCATCGCGACCAAGGCGCCGGTGACATGGTGCGCATCGCGGAACGGCACCTTGAGAACCCGCACCATCCAGTCCGCCAGATCGGTGGCGGTAGAGAAGCCAGACCCCGCCGCGGCCGCAAGGCTGTCGCGGTTGCCGGTCATGTCCTTCACCATGCCTTCCATCGCCGCAAGCGCCAGCATCCAGTTGTCGGCGGCGTCAAAGACCTGTTCCTTGTCTTCCTGCATGTCCTTGGAATAGGCCAGCGGCAGCCCCTTCATCACCATCATCAGTGCCGTGTTGGCACCAAAGATCCGGCCCACCTTGGCGCGGATCAGCTCGGCGGCGTCGGGGTTTTTCTTTTGCGGCATGATCGAGGAGCCGGTGGAGAACCGATCCGACAGCGTCACAAAGCGGAACTGCGCCGAGGACCAGATCACCAGCTCTTCGGCAAAGCGCGACAGATGCATGGCGCAGATGGAGGCGGTCGACAGAAACTCCAGTGCAAAATCACGGTCCGACACCGCATCAAGCGAGTTCGCGGTCGGGCGGTCGAACCCCAGCGCCTCGGCGGTCATCTCGCGATCAATCGGGAACGACGTCCCCGCCAGCGCGGCAGAGCCAAGGGGCGATTCGTTCATCCGTTTGCGGGCATCGCGGACGCGGCTGAGATCGCGGCCAAACATCTCCACATAGGCCATCATGTGATGCCCCCACGTGACCGGCTGCGCGGTTTGCAGGTGGGTAAAGCCCGGCATCACCCAATCCGCGCCGGCCTCGGCCTGATCCACCAGCGCGCCAATCAGCGCCAGCAGGCCCTTTTCTGCGGCGTCGAACTGATCGCGCACCCAGAGTTTGAAGTCGGTCGCGACCTGATCGTTGCGCGACCGACCGGTGTGCAGACGGCCTGCTGGCTCGCCAATGATTTCCTTCAGGCGCGCCTCGACATTCATGTGGATGTCTTCGAGCGCGGTGGAAAACTGGAACTGGCCGCTTTCGATCTCTGACAAAACGGTGAGCAGCCCTTCACGGATCGCCTCGGCATCATTATCCGTAATCACACCGGTGGCGGCGAGCATCGCAGCATGCGCCCGTGAACCGGCAATATCCTGCGCTGCCATGCGCTGGTCGAACCCGATCGAGGCATTGATGGCCTCCATGATCGCGTCCGGTCCGGCGGCAAAGCGGCCGCCCCACATCTGGTTCGAGGTCTTGTCTGTCATGGCCAACCCTGGAGATACTATGCGTCTAGTTCGTCAGCTTTCCCTTTATATGGCCCTTGCCCTCGGTGCAAATGCCGCCTTCGGCGCCGACCTCAGCGCGGTAGAAGCGCTGCGCGAGGGCGACATGAAGAAACTGGTCTTCCACACCGAGGCCAAACCGGCATCTAATGCCAGCTTTGAGCTGGCCGATGGCGCGGGTGAGGCGCAGCTGTCGGACTATGAGGGCAAATATGTCCTCGTGAACTTCTGGGCCACTTGGTGCCCGCCCTGCCGCAAGGAAATGCCGATGCTCTCGGCCCTGCAAGACGAATTCGGCGGCGAAAATTTCGAAGTTTTGACGCTGGCGACGGGGCGCAACAACCCGGCCGGGATCAAGAAGTTCTTTGACGAAATCGGTGTCACCAACCTGCCGCGCCACCAGGACCCCAAGAGCGCCGTGGCCCGCGACATGACCGTTCTGGGCCTGCCGATCACCGTGATTCTGGACCCGGAAGGCAATGAAATCGCACGGTTACGTGGCGAGGCCGACTGGAGCTCCGAGAGCGCCAAGGCCGTGATCGGCGCCCTTGTGGCCGGGTCCTGACGCGCCTCCGGAACCTGTCGCATCGCCCGGTTTTGCAGCGTCTTTCGGCTGCGAACCGGGCATTGACTAAAATGCGCCTCTTAATCTCCACGCAACTCTTTTGAGAGAAGTTAGAGTTCAATGGACAACTCGGAAGGTGGCGGCCTTGTGCCGGTCACCGCAGACCGATGGGGCGTGCGAAGGTGAAGAAACGGCATTTCTGGAAAACCGACATCCCGGAAGGGGCGGAAAACCCACTCTCGGCGGCCATCGTTGCCCGGGATCGCAGCGTGGTGGACATGGTGGCGGAGGCGGTCAAGCATGACCAGACCCTGCTGGCCTATCAGCCCATCGTGCAAAGCCAGGCCCAGGACACGATCGCCTTTTACGAGGGCTATATCCGGGTCATGGATGCCACCGGTCGCATCATTCCCGCCCGCGAATTCATGAGCGTGATCGAAGAGCGCGAATTGGGGCGCAAGCTCGACTGCCTCGCGCTGGAACAGGGCCTGCGGGTGCTGCAACGCAATCCCAACGTGCGCCTGTCGATCAACATGTCCGCCCGCTCCATCGGCTACAGCCAGTGGAACAAGGTGCTGGAGCGGTTCCTGGAACGGGACGAATTCCTCGGCGAACGGCTGGTGCTGGAGATTTCCGAAGCCTCCGCCATGGCGGCGCCGGAGCTGGTGATCGACTTCATGGACCAGATGCAGCAGCACGGCATCGCCTTTGCGCTGGATAACTTTGGTGCTGGCACCACCGCGATCGGACATTTCCGCGATTTCTTCTTCGACGCGGTGAAGATCGACGGGCAGTTTGTCCGCGGCGTCAGTGGCAATCACGACAATCAGGCGGTGATCCGGGCTCTGGTGGCGATCGCCAAGCAGTTCGACATGTTCATCGTCGCCGAATCTGTGGAACGGCAAGAGGATGCCGATTTCCTGGTGGATGCCGGTGTCGACTGCCTGCAAGGGTTCCTCTACGGTGCGCCGACGATCACGCCCCCCTGGCACGAAAAGGGCGAGACCCGCGCCCGCGCCTGATCCGCTGCCCTGACCACTGCAACCTCCCCTGCCCCGGGACGGCGATCACCTCTGTCCTGTCTCGGTACAGCACGGACGCAAGGTCGCGTTTGCCTGCTGTGGCCCTGCGCCGGTCCCTCCAGTCCCGGAACGTCCTTTTTGCGCCGAACCCGGCTCCGCTGTGCCGAAACCATTGCTGCACGTGCACGGTTGGGCTATCCAGTGAGAGAAAGGGAGGAGACGTCGCACGATCCGGGTGACGCTTTACACACCCCGGCGCGTCGGCATTTTCGCATTTAGTGCAGAGGACTGACCGAATGACCAACGTAGTAATCGCATCCGCCGCGCGTACCGCCGTCGGCAGCTTTGGCGGCGCGTTCGCCAATACGCCCGCCCATGATCTGGGCGCCGCCGTGCTGGAGGCCGTCGTGGCCCGCGCCGGCATCGACAAATCCGAGGTCTCGGAAACCATCCTCGGCCAGGTACTGACCGCAGCCCAGGGCCAGAACCCGGCCCGTCAGGCTCATATCAACGCGGGCCTGCCGCAGGAAAGCGCCGCCTGGGGCATCAACCAGGTCTGCGGTTCGGGTCTGCGTGCCGTTGCACTGGGCGCCCAGCACATCCAGCTGGGGGATGCGTCCATCGTCGCCGCAGGCGGTCAGGAAAACATGACCCTCTCCCCCCATGCCGCCAACCTGCGCGCAGGGCACAAGATGGGCGACATGCAATATATCGACACCATGATCCGCGATGGTCTGTGGGATGCCTTCAACGGTTACCACATGGGCCAGACCGCCGAAAACGTGGCCGCAAAATGGCAAATCTCGCGCGACATGCAGGATGAATTCGCCGTGGCCTCGCAGAACAAGGCCGAAGCAGCGCAAAAGGCAGGCAAATTCGCCGATGAAATCGCCGCCTTTGTCGTCAAGCACCGCAAGGGCGACATCACCGTGGATCAGGACGAATACATCCGCCACGGCGCCACCATCGAGGCGATGCAGAAACTGCGCCCCGCCTTTGCCAAGGACGGCTCGGTGACCGCGGCCAATGCCTCCGGTCTCAACGACGGCGCCGCCGCCACCCTGCTGATGAGCGCCGACGAGGCCGAGAAGCGCGGCATCGAACCGCTGGCACGCATTGCGTCCTATGCGACGGCTGGCCTTGACCCCTCCGTGATGGGCGTCGGGCCGATCTATGCCTCGCGCAAGGCGCTGGACAAGGCCGGCTGGACCGTCGACGACCTCGATCTGGTCGAAGCCAACGAAGCCTTTGCCGCCCAGGCCTGCGCCGTGAACAAGGACATGGGCTGGAACCCGGAAATCGTGAACGTCAACGGCGGCGCCATCGCCATCGGCCACCCGATCGGCGCATCGGGCTGCCGCGTCCTGAACACGCTGCTGTTTGAAATGAAACGCCGCGGCGCGAAAAAAGGCCTCGCGACGCTCTGCATCGGGGGCGGCATGGGCGTCGCCATGTGCGTTGAGCGCCCGTAAAAAGCACAGTCCTGATTGGAATATCGGCAATTTTGGGGGCGTCTTCGGACGCCCCTTTGTTTTTCGTTCCCCCGTTACAATCTCCGGTTTAGTGTGGGGGCACGGCCTGAGGCGTGGCGCAATTCTGCAAGCGCAAAATGGTTACGAAATTTTATTGCCACTTGGCGCAGCGCCATGCAATAAGATTACAAAGTGAAGTAAAGAAGTTGGAGGACCCTCACATGGCTCGTATTGCCCTTGTTACCGGCGGATCGCGCGGTATCGGCGCCGCTATTTCCAAGACTCTTCAGGCGCAAGGCTGTCAGGTCGCCGCGACCTATGCCGGCAACGATGCCGCAGCTGCACAGTTCACCGAGGAAACCGGGATCAAGACCTACAAGTGGAACGTGGCCAGCTATGAGGAAAGCAAGGCCGGGATCGAACAGGTCGAGGCGGAGCTTGGCCCCATCGACATCGTTGTCGCCAACGCCGGCATCACCCGCGATGCGCCGTTTCACAAGATGCAGCCCGAACAATGGCAGCAGGTGATCGACACCAACCTGACCGGTGTCTTCAACACGGTGCATCCGGTCTGGCCCGGCATGCGCGAGCGGGGTTTTGGCCGCGTTGTGGTGATCTCGTCGATCAATGGTCAAAAGGGCCAGTTTGCACAGGTCAACTATGCCGCCACCAAGGCCGGCGACCTCGGCATCGTGAAATCGCTGGCCCAGGAAGGTGCGGCCAAGGGCATCACCGCCAACGCGGTCTGCCCCGGCTATATCGCGACGGAGATGGTGATGGCGGTGCCCGAGAAAGTGCGCGATGCGATCATCGGACAGATCCCCACCGGGCGTCTGGGCGAGCCCGAAGAAATCGCCCGCTGCGTCGGGTTCCTCGCCTCGGACGAGGCCTCTTTCATCAACGGCTCCACGATTTCCGCAAACGGCGGCCAGTTCTTCGTCTGATCGCCCGGGTTTCGCAACGCTATGAACAGAGCAAGGGCCGGTTCGTGATGAACCGGCCCCTCTCTCATCCCGTAAGGGCCTGTTGGTCAGCTCGCGCGCGCTGAGGTCCAGCGGGAAACCCTATACCCCGAAGCCGGTGCACGGCGGCGGGCAAAGATCCATGAGAGCGCATCGCGCAGGACCTGCGCACGCGCGTCGTGGGCCCGGGCCATGCCCTGTTTCACTTCGGCTGTTGCAGTATATTCAATCATCCTGGCCACCTTTCGGTTTAGCGTCTCTGTTGTGTCCTCAATATGCGCATTTGCTGGATTGACGACAAACGAGAGTTTTGCGAGCTTCGGTTAAGTTATTCTTGGGTGAACCGTGACCGACCGCCTGCCCCCGCTGACCGCTTTGCGCGCCTTTGACGCGGCTGCCCGGCATATGTCCTTTGCCAAGGCGGCGGAGGAGTTGAATGTGACTCCGGCCGCCTTGTCGTTTCAGATCAAATCGCTGGAGGCGCATCTGGGGGCGCCGCTGTTTCACCGCCTCAATCGTGCGGTGGAATTGACCGAGGCCGGGGCGGCGCTGGCGCCGGGGGCGGACGCGGGGTTTCAGGCCCTGAGCGCGGCCTGGCGACAGGCGCAGCGGGTGCTGGACACCACCTCGCTGACGGTGACGGCGGGGCCGGCGCTGACGGCAAAATGGCTGGCGCCGCGGCTCTATGATTTTGCCCGCAGCCATCCCGACATCGACCTGCGCCTGTCGGCGGGGTTGCGGGTGGTGGACCTGCGCCGCGACAGCGTCGATGTGGCGATCCGATTCGGCTATGGCGTTGACGAGGATCTCGTATCGCAACCCGCGCGCCCGGAGTGGCTGACCCCGGTGATGACACCGGAGCTTCATGAGCGGTTTCCCACCCCCGAAAGCCTGCGTGAAGCGCCGCTGATCTATGATGACAGCATCAGCTTTCTCAGCCCGGCCTGCGACTGGCCCACATGGTTTCGCGCCCTGGGGCTGGCGTTCACGCCGGGCCATGGCACCCATTTCTCGCACGCGGATCACGCCATTGATGCCGCCTGCGCCGGGCTGGGCGTCGCGCTGGGACGGCGCCCGATGATTATCAAGGATGTGCAGGAAGGCCGCCTTGTGGCGCCGTTCAAGATCGCGATCGAAACCGAGGCCCGGTTTCGGTTCCTGTGCCTGCCCAGCACCCAGGATCGCCCGCAGATCCGGGCATTTCGCGAATGGTTCTTTGCAGAGATCGAGAAAACTGCACATATGTGGGACGATTTTCAAATCATCCCGGTCAAGGATCTCTGACGCCCCATGCCCCGCACCCGCGCCACCGCCATTGGATTTGTCGCTGTTCTCCTCTGGGCGCTTCTGGCGCTGCTGACGGTCGGCTCCAGCCCTACCCCACCGCTGATGCTGAATGCGATCTGCTTTACCATTGGTGGGGTGATCGGGCTGATCTGGGTTCAGATGACCGACAGTTGGGCCCAACTGCGCCGGGTGCCGCTGCGGGTCTATGCCTTTGGCTCCATCGGGGTGTTCGGCTATCACGCGCTCTATTTTTCGGCGCTGCGGGCGGCGCCGGCGGCCGAGGCCGGGCTGATCGCCTATCTCTGGCCGCTGCTGATCGTGCTGTTTTCCGGCCTGCTGCCCGGCGAGCGGCTGCGCGGGGGGCATTTCCTCGGGGCGCTCTTGGGGTTTGCCGGGGCGGCCTGCATCATCACCGGAGGCGGTGACGGGTTTCAGGCGCAATATCTGCCCGGTTACGGCCTTGCCTTTCTGTGTGCGCTGTTCTGGTCCAGCTATTCGGTCGGCTCCCGCCTGATGGGGCATGCGCCCACGGCCTCGGTTGCGGTGTTCTGCCTGCTGAGTGCCATTGCATCCGGCGTGCTGCATCTGCTGGTGGAAGAGACCGTCTGGCCGCTCGGCCTGTTGGGCTGGAGCTCGACCCTGCTCCTGGGTCTCGGTCCCGTAGGGCTGGCGTTCTACGTCTGGGACATCGGCGTCAAACAGGGCGACATTCAGATGCTGGGCACCAGTTCCTATGCCGCGCCGCTGCTGTCGACACTGATTCTGGTGGCTGCGGGGATCGCCGCGCCCTCCTGGGGCCTGGCACTGGCGGCGCTGCTGATCACCGGCGGTGCCCTTCTGGCCGCGCGGGCCTCCGTCACCGCCTGAGCGGGCGGCACATCCTACGCGCCGGAGGCGCAGACCGGCATATTTGCCTTTCTCAAATAGAAAAGGACCTCGCGCTTGGCGAGGCCCTTCATCCTGTCACTGACCGGGACCGGTTGGGATACAGCCCCTATGCGGCCCGTCATCGGATACTGTGGATCGGTCCTGTGCAGGTGCAGCGAACCGATCTGCCGCGCCGCTATGCGTGGGAGAGACGCTCGATCTCGTCCTTCAGGCGCAGTTTCTCTTTTTTCATGGATTTGACTTGGAGGCGGTCTGTGGCCGGGGATTTCTCCGCTCGTTCCACTTCAAAGCTCAGATGCTCGTGCTTCTTCTTCAGTTCGGTGAGATGCGAGCTGAGGCTCATGTCATTCCTCCTTTTCAAAGCTTGATGCCAACAACATGGGGATTGGAGCATGGATCTTTCAACCTGTCACGCCGCAGACGCACAATTCGGAACGGTTCTTTTGTGCAAATTGCAACTTTTGGCTAAAACCCGCTCATCCTGCCCCACCTGCGGGCAGCCACATTCGGCTTTGCCTATTCAAAAGCACAAAGATAGCGCAAATCTTCGACCCGCTGCGGAGTGGTCGGCGATTCAGCGTTGCGGCCAGGGCAAGGCGGCTCCGTCGCGCAAGACGGCGGTGACCTCCGCGCTGTAGTCGGCGCCGTCGCGTTCGTGCCGCGCGCCAGCATGCAACACCAGCGGCGCATGCAGGCGAAAGGCAGCCCGCCCGCCTTTTCGTGCGCGCAGGATCACCAGCTCCGCTCCGCGCCCCACCCTGGGCGCCAGCGGCAGCACCTCCAGCGCGCCCAACCGCCCAGCAGCGGCGGCCAGCATGTCGGGCAGACGATCCGCGCGCTGGATCATGTGCAGATACCCTTTGGGTTTCAGTCGCCGGGCGGCAGTATCGATCCAGACCGCCAGCGGGGTCGCCTCGCCCAGGGCCGTGCGCCGTCCGGCATCCTGCGCCGGGCTATGGGCGCCGGCACGGTAATAGGGCGGGTTGGCGATCACGTGGTCAAAGCTCTGCTGGCGCAGCCTATCCGGCAGCTGTTCGAGATCCGCACAGACGACCTCTGCCGCGATGCCATTGGCAGCGGCATTTTGGCGCGCCAGTTCCGCATAGGGGGGTTGCAGCTCGACCCCGGTCAGGGTCAGCGACTCCACACGCGCCCCAAGGCAGAGCAACGCCTGCCCCGCGCCGCAGCCCAGTTCCAGCACTGACTGTCCCGGACGTGCGGCTACGCTGGCCGCCAGCAGCACCGGATCCACCCCGGCACGATAGCCCGTCCGGGGCTGGGCAAGGGTGAGGCGCCCCCCGAGGAAGCCATCGTGGCTGAGGTCGGTGTCGGAAAACACCGCCGGGTCAGTCACGGTCCGACACCGGCAGATCGTTGTCGCGCATCACCACGCGCGCCTCCGCCAGATCATCGGGATGCACCAGCAGACGACGCGGAAAAATCCCGATGCCCCCTTCAAGAACGCTCATATTTACGTCCATTTCAAAGCAGTCTATACCCTCTCCGTTAAGAAGGGCGGTGGCAAAGGCCATGATCGTCGGATCGGTGCTGCGCAGAACTTCCTTCATATCCATGGATCTAAGGGCAAGACCGGGGTCTTGTCGAGCCTATCAGTCGGGAATGTGATGAACCAGGTGATGACGCAGAAGCCCCATGAATTGCTGGCCGCCACCCTTGCGGAGGAACTGGAGGCCGTGAACCGGCTGATCCGCGAGCGGATGGCCTCGGAACACGCCCCTCGCATCCCCGAAGTGACCGCGCATCTGGTCGAGGCCGGCGGCAAGCGGCTGCGCCCGATGCTGACGCTCGCCGCGGCACGGATGTGTGGCTACACCGGCGACCACCACCTGAAGCTGGCGGCGACGGTCGAATTCATCCATACCGCCACGCTGCTGCATGACGATGTGGTCGACGAAAGCGCCCAGCGTCGCGGCCGCCCCACCGCCAACCTGCTGTGGGACAACAAAAGCTCGGTTCTGGTGGGCGACTACCTCTTTGCGCGCAGCTTTCAGCTGATGGTGGACACCGGATCGCTGCGGGTGCTGGACATCCTCGCCAATGCCTCGGCCACCATTGCCGAGGGTGAAGTGTTGCAGATGACGGCGGCGACCGATCTGGCCACCACCGAAGAGATCTACCTCCAGGTGGTGCGCGGCAAGACGGCGGCGCTGTTCTCGGCGGCCACCGAAGTGGGCGGCGTCATCGCGGATGCGCCCGAAGCGCAGGTGCAGGCGCTGTTTGACTATGGTGACGCGCTTGGGATCGCCTTCCAGATCGCCGATGACCTGCTGGATTATCAGGGCGACGCCGCAAAGACCGGCAAGAACATCGGCGACGATTTCCGCGAACGCAAACTGACGCTGCCGGTGATCAAGGCGATTGCCGAGGCCACCGATGAGGAGCGCGCCTTCTGGCAGCGCACCATCGCCAAAGGCCGGCAGCAGGACGGCGATCTGGAGCATGCGCTGGAGCTGATGGCAAAATACGCCACGCTGGAGGCAACACGCGCGGATGCCTTTGGCTGGGCGGAAAAGGCGAAATCCGCGCTCGCGGTCCTGCCGGAGCACCCCATCCGCACCATGCTGATCGATCTGGCCGATTACGTGGTGTCGCGGCTGAACTAACGGCGCGGGTCGGGCGGGTTGCCGGGCTCGCCGGGGCAGGCCGGGGCAGGCCGGGGCGGTTCAGGTCAGTTCGGTCGCCACGCACCACCACTCGGGATGTTCTGCGCCGATTTCATAGGCGGCGAAATGCGCGGCCTTCATGCTGGGATAAAGCGCAAAACAGGTCGACCCCGACCCCGACATCCGCGCCATCAGCGCATCGCGGGTGCCGCGCAGATCGCTCAATACCCGGTCGATCTGCGGCGCGACCTGGATCGCCGCCGGCTCCAGATCGTTGCGCTGCGCCTCCAGCCAGGCGGCGCAGTCTCCGATGCCGTCAAACAGCGGCACCTCTGCGGGCATCGGGGGATTGTCGCGTGACGCAAGCGCCGAGAACACGGCCCCCGTGGGCACTTCGACGCCGGGATTGACCAGCAACGCCGGGAGATGTGGCAAGGCGACGGCCGTGATCTCCTCTCCGATGCCCTGCATCCGCGCAGCCGCAGCGGCCATGCAGACCGGAACATCCGCCCCAAGCGAGAGCGGCAGAGCGTCCGGAAACGTCCCCCCCTGCCCTTTCACGGCGTTCAACAGGGCCGCCGCATCCGAAGACCCGCCTCCGATGCCAGCCCCATGCGGCAGGGATTTCTCCAGCGCGATCCGACCGGTCCACCCGGCGCCCTCTGCCGCGCGCCACACGAGGTTGCGCGCATCCTCGGGCACGCCGGGGGCAAACAGCCCCGACACCGCCAGCGACAGCTCTGGTCCGGGGGACAGACGCAGCCGGTCCCCCACGTCCGCAAACGCCACCAGACTGTCGAGCAGATGATAGCCATCGCCGCGATGGCCGGTGACATGCAGGGTGAGGTTGACCTTGGCCGGGGCAAAGACCTCAGCTGTCGTCATTGGCCACCTGCAAGGGGGCCGCGCCTTCTTCGGCCAGGACCACATCCAGGCCAACTTCCAGCTTGCGGCGGATACGCTCCGGGTCGGCTTCGGCGTTGGTGTCTTCGGGGTCGACAAAGGACAGGGCGCGCTTCCACTGGAATTCGGCCTCCAGCTTGCGGCCCACGGCCCAGTAGACATCCCCAAGATGATCGTTGACCACCGGATCCACCGGCATCAGCTCCACCGCGCGTTCCATATGCCCGACAGCCGCCGCGTAATCTCCGAGCCGGTAGAGCACCCAGCCGAGACTGTCGACGATATAGCCGCTGTCGGGCCGCGCAGCGACCGCGCGTTCGATCATCGCCAGCGCCTCGTCCAGCTTTTCCTGACGCTCCACCAGCGAATATCCGAGGTAGTTCAGCACCTGCGGCTGGTCCGGGTCGATCTCCAGCGCGGCACGGAAATCGGCCTCCGCCGCGTCCCATTCCTGCAACCGCTCGTGACAGATGCCGCGCGCATAGAGCAGGAACCAGCGATTGGGAGCGTCCTCCTCGCTGAGGTCGAGGGCGCGATTATAGGCCGCCACAGCGCCGGCATAGTCCTCCTGCTGGCGCATCAGATCGCCCAGGTCGATGTGCACGGCGATGTGCTGGGGGAAATCGCGTACCAGCTGTTCCAGCACCTCCTGTGCCGCCTGCGGATTGGCCGACCGGCGCAAGGCCTCGGCGCGGCCCAGTTCGGCGGCGTGGAAATCGGAGTGATCGCGCGGCACTTTCTTGTAGGTGGCGATCGACAGCTCGTAGCGGCCCATCTGATCCAGCAGACCGGCGCTGAGCAGGATCGCATCCACATGCGCGGGGCTGAGGGTCGCGGCCATGCGCGCATACATCAGCACATAGTCGCTCGCGGCCTCGCCCGACAGCGCCTGCCCGAGGCTGAAGAACACCTCGGCCATGCCATCGCGGGGCGTTGGCGCGATCGAGAACGCCAGCGTTTCACCGGTGGCGAGACGGTCTGCCAGATCCGTCAGCGCGGGGTCAAACCCGGCGCCGAAACTGTCCACCAGCACCTCGAGCGCCTGCTCATTGCGGCCAAGCTGCGACAGGATCTGCACCCGGGCAATGGCAGCGCGGCGGGAGGAGCGGCCCAATTGGCCCTCATTCGCGGCCAGCAGCTCCTCGGCGCCCTCGTAATCGCCGACAGAGGCCAGCGCCAGCGCCTTGTGATAGAGCGCAAAGAAGCGCAGCCCGTCCTGTCCGGCCACCGCATCGAACTGGGTCAGCGCCTCTGACACCGCGCCGTTGCCCATATGGGCCCATGCGTCCAGCAGGCCGTCGACCAGCGGGCTGATTTCGAACTGCTGTGCGTCGCGCGCCAGCAATCCGGCGTAGTCTTCCTCAAGCGCGAGGTTGCCGGCCATGACGATATTGGCGACCTGGCTGCGCACGCCGGCCTCCCACATCCGCTGCGCCACCGGCAGGGCGGATTTCACGTTGCCCAGCGCCAGCTGCGCGTAGACGAGGTTCTCCATCAGGGTGACGTTCTGCGGGTCGCGCACCAGCGCGCGGGTGTAATATTTGGCCGAGGCGGCAAAATCGCTGTCGTAGGTCGCGGCCCGCCCGGCCAGGTATGCCCCGGCCAGCCCGTCCGCCACCGCCATCGGGCCAGTGGTCAACAAAAGCGCGGCGGCGCAGGTCAAGGAACGGAGATAGGATACGGGCACGAAGGGGCCTCCAGAGCAGGATCACAACAATCTGGATCGGAGCGTAGACGCCAACCCTGCAATGCGCAATGGGGCGCCCCGCAGGCGCCCCATC
This sequence comes from Epibacterium sp. ABV4_022, assembly GCF_056159345.1. Classification (NCBI taxonomy): domain Bacteria; kingdom Pseudomonadati; phylum Pseudomonadota; class Alphaproteobacteria; order Rhodobacterales; family Roseobacteraceae; genus Epibacterium; species Epibacterium sp. ABV4_022. The sequence goes on along the minus strand of NZ_JBSWVA010000001.1, from coordinate 675,506 downwards.
AAAGTGATCACGAATGGCATATCTGCCGGTTACATGTTCGGATAGTTGGGTCCATCCCCGCCCTGCGGCGTGGTCCAGTTGATGTTCTGGCTCGGGTCCTTGATGTCGCAGGTCTTGCAGTGGACACAGTTCTGGAAGTTGATGACGAACTCGGCCTTGCCGTCCTTTTCGACCACCTCATAGACACCCGCCGGGCAGTAGCGCTGCGCGGGTTCGTCGAACTTCGGCAGGTTGACGGAGATCGGCGTGTCCTTGTTGCCCAGCCGCAGGTGGCAGGGTTGGCTTTCCTCGTGGTTGGTCGCCGCAAAGGACACGTTGGTCAGGCGGTCAAAGGACAACACGCCATCGGGCTTGGGATAGTCGATGGGCTTGTGCTGTTCGGCCGGTTCCGTCGCCTCGGCATCGTTCTTGCCGTGGCCCAGCGTGCCAAACAGAGACAGGCCAAAGAGGTTGTTGGTCCACATGTCCAGACCACCCAGCGCCAGCGAGGCGGTGAGACCCCATTTGGACCACATCGGTTTGACGTTGCGCACCATCTTGAGATCCTTGCCGATGGCGCCATTGCGCACCTCGGCCTCATAGGCGGTCAGCTCCTGATCGGTGGTGTCGGCCTTGATCATCTCATAGGCCGCTTCGGCTGCGGCCTTGCCGGACAGCATGGCGTTGTGGTTGCCCTTGATGCGCGGCACGTTGACCATGCCCGCGGAACAGCCCAGCAGCGCGCCGCCCGGGAAGGTCAGCTTCGGCATCGACTGATAGCCGCCCTCGGTGATTGCGCGTGCGCCGTAAGCGACGCGTTTGCCGCCCTTCAGGAGCTCCGCCACCATCGGGTGATGCTTGAAGCGCTGGAACTCCATGTAGGGATAAAGATGCGGGTTCTTGTAGTTCAGATGCACCACAAAGCCCACATAGACCTGATTGTTATCAAGGTGATAGATGAAGGAGCCACCGCCGGCGTTGGAATTCAGCGGCCAGCCCATGGTGTGGGTGACGGAGCCTTCCTTGTGCTTGGCGGGGTCGATCTCCCAGATTTCCTTCATGCCGACGCCGTATTTCTGCGGCTCCTTGCCGTCAGAGAGACCGTATTTGGCGATGACTTCTTTCGACAGCGAGCCGCGCACACCCTCGGAGAGGAAGACGTATTTGCCGTGCAGCTCCATCCCCGGTTCGGTGTTGGGGCCGTAAGAGCCGTCTTCTTCGAGGCCAAAGACACCTGCGACCACGCCTTTGACCTCGCCCTTGTCGCCATAGACCAGCTCGGAGCAGGCCATGCCGGGGAAGATCTCGACGCCCAGCTCCTCGGCCTGTTCCGCCATCCAGCGGCAGACATTGCCCATGGAGACGATGTAGTTGCCGTGGTTGTTCATCAGGGGCGGCATCGGCGCGTTGGGAATGCGGATCTGGCCCGCCTCACCCAGCATGTAGAAGTTGTCGTCCTTGACCGCGACATTCAGCGGCGCGCCCTTTTCCTTCCAGTCGGGCATCAGCGCATCGAGACCGCAGGGGTCCAGAACCGCGCCGGACAGGATATGCGCGCCGACCTCGGACCCCTTCTCCAGCACCACGACGTCCAGATCGGCATCGAGTTGCTTCAGACGGATCGCGGCCGACAGACCGGCAGGACCGGCCCCGACGATCACAACGTCGTATTCCATTGCTTCGCGTTCAATCTCGGCCATTCGGCGTGCTCCTTGGCTATCGTGCGGACCTGCGCGTCTGGTCCTTGGCTGGTTGGCGCAATGTGACTGCGCTGGCGGTGTGGCGCAACATTCTTGCGCGGTTGCTTAGCGGGTGCAGCATGGAGAGGTCAATCCATACCCTACGTAGGTTCCCTGACAGACCCGGAAAATACCCCCTTGGCGCGCCGGTTTTCGTCACCCGAGACGCGAATAACGGCGTGAATCGACAGGAGTGTCAAGTTTCGGGCCGATCTCCCATCAGATATCGTGGTCCCTGGCCCTTTTGGGCGGCCCGGTCCTCTGCATTATAGAGCGCACAGGTGGGCAAAGACAGGCAGCCGCAGCCAATACAGCCATCCAGATCGTCGCGCAGTTTTTCAAGCGTTGCGATTCGCGCGTCCAGATGGCTGCGAAACCCCGCCGACAGGCGCGACCAGTCGTCCTTGGTCGGGGTGCGCTTGTTGGGCAGGCTTTGCAGCTGCTCGCGGATTTCCGGCAGGGTAAAGCCGAACTTCTGCGCGATCATGATAAAGCTCAGCCGGCGGATGTCGGCGCGGTGGAACCGGCGCTGGCCGCCCGCATTGCGCCAGGGCTCCAACAGGCCCTGCGCCTCGTAATAGCGAATGGCCGACACCGCGAGGCCGGTGCGCTCGGCCAGATATCCGATCGACAATCCATGGGATGCGGGCATGCGGTAGATCCTTCCGTAGCGGGCGGGCTGGGCATCGGGCCAATCTTGGGGCCGGGCAAAAAACGCAGGGATCGGCCAGAAACCTCTTGAGCTAAAGTTAGGTTTAGAAATTATCACGGATGGAGGCAAGACATATGGAAGGAGCCTCCGCTATGACTGCAACGCTCGAACACGCCAATATCTGCGTCAGCGATCCCGACAAGACCGCCGCATGGATGGAAAAAATCTTTGGCTGGCACATCCGCTGGCAAGGGCCGGCCCTGAATGGCGGCTATACCGTGCACGTGGGGTCCAAGGACAGCTACCTCGCGCTCTACGCGCCCGCCGAGGGTCTGGCCGACCCGGCCCCGCGCTATTCCAGCAAGGGCGCGCTCAACCATCTTGCGGTCGTGGTCGAGGATCTCGATGCCGCCGAAGCCGCGGTGAAGGCGGCCGGCTACACCCCCAAAAGCCATGCGGATTATGAACCGGGGCGCCGGTTCTATTTCCTCGACGAAGAGGGGGTGGAGTATGAGCTCGTTGAGTATGATTGACCTGCTGTTCCTGGCCGCAAACGGACCGCGCGGGTTACGGGACATCGGCCCCGCGCGGCGACATCGGGCGCGGCCCCCACGGCCTCCCAGCCTGACCGGGCCGCTGCCGCCGAGGCCCCGCTGGCTGCGTTAAACACCCGCAGCAAACAGCAAAAGCCCGCACATCCCGCGCAGCCCCCCTTGCAATTGCGTCCATGATTGGGTCAGGTATTTGCCAACACGACGGCTCGCCCCGCTGCTCCTCGCGGCGGGGCGGCGGCGTTCAAGAGACATGAAACAACAACAAAAGAACGAACCACGAAAGCGGACAAGACCATGGACAAGATCCCGATGACGCCGACGGGCTTTCAGGCGCTGGAAGCGGAACTTAAGAATCTCAAGAGCGTGGAGCGCCCGGCCATCATTCAGGCCATTGCCGAGGCCCGCGAACTGGGCGATCTGTCGGAAAACGCCGAATACCACTCCGCCCGTGAAAAGCAGTCTTTTATCGAGGGCCGCATCAAGGAGCTCGAAGGCGTGCTGTCGCTGGCCGATGTGATCGATCCGGCAAAACTGTCGGGTGCGATCAAGTTCGGCGCCAAGGTCACCGTGGTGGACGAGGACACCGACGAGGAGAAGACCTGGCAGATCGTGGGTGAGCACGAGGCCAATATCGAGGCGGGGCTGCTGAATGTGAAATCCCCCATCGCGCGCGCCTTGATCGGCAAGGAAGAAGGCGACAGTGTAGAGGTGCGCACCCCCGGCGGGGATCGTGCCTATGAGATTCTCAAGATCACCTACGCCTAGGCAAAACCAAGCACACAGAGGGACATAGCGGGCAGGACATGACCACCGATCCCAGCCAGAAGGACCAGCCCTCTGCCGCCCGGCAGGCCGGTATGGCATTGCCGGAACTGGAGAGCAGCTCCCGGACGCCGCTTGGCCTGCCCGAGCTGGCGGCGCTGGCGCTGGCGGTGCTCTGGGTGTTGGTCATCCTAGCGGTCTATGTGCTGGCGCCCGATATGGCCCTGTCGACCGAGTGGAACGCGCCCTTGGTGCGGGTGCTTGCGGTGATGATGCCGGTGCTGATGCTGCTGGTGGCCGCGATCGCGCTGCGGTCGGCCCGGATCATGCGCGAAGAGACGGATCGCCTGCATGCGGCGATCTCCAGCCTGCGCCACATGTATCTGGCCCATACCCAGGCGGCAGCCGCCGTGTCCGAGCCCTCGGTGACCAAGAAGCTGGAAGAGATCGCCGAAACCGCCCGCAAGACGGAGACGGTTCTGGCCACCTTCCAGTCCACCCGCCGCACGCCGGAACGGCTGGCGATTCCGTCCAAGGCGATGGAGGCGGTGGCTGAACAGGGATCGCTGGAGCTGGGCACCTCGGCCGAGGACATGTCGCCGCCCTTGTCCAATGAGCATTTCATCCGGGCGTTGAACTTTCCGGAGTCGGCTGAGGATGAGGATGGCTTTGTCTCTCTGCGCCTTGCGCTGAAGGACCGCCACGCGGCACAGGTGATCCGCGCCGCCCAGGATGTGCTGACCCTGCTGAGTCAGGAAGGCATCTATATGGATGACCTGCGCCCCGACCGCGCCCGCCCCGACATCTGGCGGCAGTTCGCAAATGGCGCGCGCGGACGCGCGGTCGCGGCGCTTGGCGGGGTGCGGGACCGGTCATCGCTGGCGCTGTCGTCGGCGCGGATGAAGCAGGACCCGCTGTTTCGCGACAGCGCCCACCATTTCCTGCGCCGGTTCGACCAGATGTTCACCCGGTTTGAGGCGGAGGCGACCGATACCGAAATCTCCGCCCTGAGCGACACCCGCACCGCCCGTGCGTTCATGCTGTTGGGGCGTGTGGCGGGCACCTTCGACTGATGCGCAGCGCGTTTGGGGCTGCGGGCGCATGACCCTGCGCCCGGCCCGCGCCGAGGATGCATCAAGCCTTGCGGCCCTGTCGCTGGAGGTCTGGATCGGCACGTACCTGCGCCGAGGGATCAACGCGCATTTTGCCGATTATGTGCTCTCGGAGTTTACGCCGGCCCGAATGGCGGCATTGATCCACGCGCCGGATCAAACCATCATCGTCTCGCAGAACCAGGATGGCATTGATGGCTATATCCGGGTGGCACACCGCTGCCCGGACCCGCTGGCGGGCGACCACCAAACCGAGATCGCCACGCTCTACGTGCAGCCGCGTCATCATGGCAAGGGCATTGGCCGCGCGCTCTTGTCAGCCGGCATGCGGGCCGCACAGGAGGCGGGAGCTGCCACGGTCTGGCTCACCACCAACTCTGAGAATGCGCCCGCCGTCGCCTTCTACCTCGCTCAGGGCTTTGAGCGGATCGGCATCACGCAGTTTCGCATTGAGGATCAGGCCTATCAAAACGATGTTTTTGCGCGGGCGCTGGCCCCCTGATGACATTGACCGAGGACACAAGGACGGGGAAGCTCCCGCCCGTCACAGCTGCATTATAAATGCAGCCGTTCCCGTTGGGCCCGGCGCGCCCTGCGGGCGCGGCCCGCGATTTACAGCGATAGGGGTGGTTCAGGCGCGACCCACAGCGCGCCCGCAGGGCGCGCTGCTGGGCCCAAACGGGGGTGGTGGCATCTGTGATGCCGCCGCGCTCGGCGGGAGCGCCCCCGCCCGCCCTGTCACCCCATGCCAAAGCTGGCAAAGGGGATAAATCGCACAGCATCCCCCGGCGCGATCTCGGCGGCCCCATCGGGCAGTTCCACCAGACCCTCGGCCCAACTGAGGCCCGAAATCCGGCCTGAGCCTTCGGATTTAAACACCTCCGCCCGTCCTGCCCGCATCCGCGCGCGCAGATACTCCCGCCGCCCCGGTTTCTTGCGTTTTGCAAAGGCGGCTGGCACCTCGAACCCCTGCGGCTCTGCCCAACCGGCGCCTGCCATCAGCCCCATAGCGGGGCGGGCAAACACCAATGTACAGACCAGCGCCGCCACCGGATTGCCCGGCAGGCCAAAGACCGGCGTGCCCTGCCACATCCCCAGCGCCAGCGGGCGGCCCGGTTTCAGAGCGATGCGCCATTCCTGCATCGCGCCAGCCTCGCGCAGCAGAGCCGACACATGGTCCTCATCCCCGGCCGAGGCCCCGCCACTGGTCAAGGTCACATCCGCCTGCGCGGCGGCCTGATCAAGGGCCGCGCCAAGCGCGGCGCGGTCATCCTTGATCCGCCCCATATCCACCGTCTCAAAACCAAACTGCCGCATCAGAGCCAGCAGCATCGGACGGTTGGCGTCGTATATCTGACCCAGGCTTGCTGGTTCGCCGGGGTCCACCAGTTCATCACCGGTGGAGATCACCGCCACTCGCAGAGGTTTGCGCACCAGAAGCTCGGCAAGCCCGGTGGCGGAGGCCAGCGCCAGATCCGCTGGGGTCAGCACCCGGCCTGCGGGTAGGATCACATCGCCTGCGGCCACATCCTCGCCCGCCTTACGCGTATTGGCCCCCGCTTTCAGCGGCCCGTTAAAGGCGACAGAGGCCCCATCCGTGCGCACGTCTTCCTCAAGAATCACGGTATCAACCCCCTCGGGCAGCGCCGCCCCCGTCAGGATGCGGATCGCCTGTCCCGGCGGCACGACACCGTTAAACGGCACCCCGGCAGCGGCACGCCCTGCCACCAGCGGCATCACATGCGCTCCTTCGGGACGCCCACCAGCAATGCCATAGCCATCCACCGCCGTATTGGGTTGCGGCGGATTGGAGCGCAGCGCAATTGCATCCTCGGCAAGGACACGTCCCAGCGCCTCCGACAAGGACACGGCCTCTGCCCCGGTCACCGGTCCCAGACGGCCACGCAACAGTGCCAATGCCTCGTCCACGGGCGTCCAGTTCACCCCTTGCGGCAAAGCGAAACAATCATTGCTGAGAGGCGGTGGTGTGAGGGTCATCAGTCAGGCTCCACGGCGAAAATCCAGCCCTCTTCCAATGCGATGGGGGCGGTCACGTTCAGATATCGGTTCAGGTCTGCCACAGGGCGACGGGCGAGGTCCAGCGCCACGCTATGCACCTGCCAGGCGTCCTTGATCCAGCCGTCGGGGGCCGGAGGGGTTGTTAGCGACGGCCAGATCTCCAGCAGCGCGACCGGTGCATCAAGCCGCTCGAACGGCCAGACCGCCACATGGGGCGCAAACCCTGCGCGCAGGCGGTGCAGCACCGGCAGGCCCATCATGACCTGCCCGCCAACCGCGCCCACACCCGACATCTGCCAGCAAGTGAAGCTGCCCTTGGCGCGGTGTTCCACCGCTCGACGCTCCGCAAAGGGGGTGTGATAACGCACCTTGCGACGCGGCAGGCCGGGAATGTCACGCCTCAGCCCATTGCCCCAGAACGGCCCCTGCCTCTGCGGTCCCGACCCAAGGCTCAGGTTGATTTCACCTGCCAGATCAAAGCGATTGTTCGCCTTCGGTGCATCCTCGATCCGGTCAGCGAACCACTGCCAGAGGGCCAGCGCGTCGGGTCGGCCGGTCATCTCCGCTGCAAAGCCTGCCGGGTAACCAAACGGAAAATCGAACCCAAGCGCCACCCTGCGGCCCGCTGTCAGTTCGGTGTCGATCAGATCGGCCAGCCACTCTTGCGCCAACGCGCGATTGCGCAGGTAGACAGGGGGCTCAGCCGCGCCCCCGCGCGCCACGCAGGCCCAGATGGCATCCTTGCGCGGGCGCGGTCCGGTGTCGTTGCCCCCGGACCAATCCACCATGACAAACGTGTCAAAGCCCCTCAGAGCCCCAGCTCCGCCGCGATAAAATCGGCAATAGCCGCCGTGTCATCGAGATCAAAGACAGGGCGATCAAGCTCCAGCGCCGTATCAGATGCCACCGCGCGGATGGTCGGGTCGTTTGGCGCGATCAGCGCGGTCGAGGCCTCCGCCCTGTGCACTTCGATCTTTGGATGGGTCTCGCGCTTATAGCCCTCGATCAGGATCAGGTCGACCGGCCGCATCCGGGCGAGGAGCTCCGTCAGTGAGGGTTCCTGCGCGCCGCGCAACTCCTGCATGATGGCGACGCGATTGGGCGAGGCCAGCACCACCTCTGATGCGCCCGCAACACGGTGACGGTGACTGTCCGTGCCGGGCTGGTCCACATCGGTGGCGTGATGGGCATGCTTGAGGGTCGAGACCGTAAGGCCGCGTGCGGTGAACTCCGCCACCAGTCGCTCCATCAGCCCGGTCTTGCCGTTGTTCTTCCAGCCCGTCACCCCATAGAGCTTCATTGCAGCAGACCCTCCGCCCGCGCCAGATCGTCGGGCGTGTTGACGTTGAAGAAGGGATCAAAGGGCTCCGCCTCAAACAGGGCTTCGCGTCCGTCGTGCTGGTCCGTCCACAGGACCACCTTACGCAAACCAGCCTCAAGCGCTGCTCGCAGATCATCGCGCAAGGCAACCGGCCAGAGGCCAAAGGTCGGGTGGCGGTTCACCCGCCCCTTACCGCCGGATTTCAGCACCTCATCACCGCTCTTGGGCGTGGTTGCCAGAACCAGCGGGTGGCTCTGCCCATCAGAGGCCGCGACCAGCCGCGCCACCAGATCATGCGGGAAAAACGGCGTATCAGCCGCCACCGTGACAATCGCCTCCGCGCCCTGCTCCGCCGCCCAGTCGAGCCCCGCCAGCACCCCCGCCAAAGGCCCGGCAAAGCCCTCGATCGTATCCGCGACCACTGGAAGCCCCAGCCCCGCAAACCGCGCCGCATCGCCATTGGCGTTGAGCGCCAGTCCCGCCACCTGCGGCGCCAGCCGGTCGATCACGCGGGTCAACAGGCTACGCCCGCCCAGGGACAGCAGCCCCTTGTCACCGCCGCCCATCCGGGTCGCGAGGCCACCTGCGAGGATCACGCCAAGGGGTTGGGTCATGTCACCTTCTCCGTCCAAGAGTCAGGCCGCAACACCAATGCTGCCGCCAATGTGAGGCCTAAGCTGAGCCAGAAAAATGCCCACGTGAAAAATAGCCCCATCAACACCACCACGAGCGCCTGAGTCAAATTGACCGAAAGAGCGAAGCTCCGATAGGACCGCAGGGCCGACAACGCCTCTCGCGAGTGCACGAGCTGTGGCGGAGGCCCCCAAAGCGTAAGCCGCCAAATCAATCTGCGATGCGAGTACTCTTGGCGAACACCCAGTGTCGGCACAATCGGGTTTTCACGTCGCCACCCCAGTGCGGCGCGGTGCTGCCAAGGGGTCGTCTCCATTGCGCTAAAATACCGCCCTAAAGCCGAATTCGTTTTCCAGAAGAACGCAAGCGCAGAGAACCCGGCCAGTATCCACGCCATAAAACCAAAAACGACCCATATCCCAAAATCACGTTCCATGGCTCACTTCCATCCACTCGCGGCGCACCCAGAGCGGCACAACCGCGACGCGCGCCGAGGGGCCTCGATGGCCCTGAGGCGCGCTGCCCCCCCCCCGGCGCGCTCAATCCGCACTCTTGCGGCGGTGTTTCTTGTCTTCTTCCGGCATGGCGCTTGGGTCCACGTCGCGCAACAGACGCTCTTCGCCCGCCAGACAAACAAACCGCTGCCCGCGCATCCGGCCAATCAGGGTCAGCCCCACCTGCCGCGCAATTTCCACGCCCCATGCGGTAAAGCCAGAGCGCGAGGCCAGCACCGGGATGCCCATCATCGCGGTCTTGATCACCATCTCCGAGGTCAGCCGCCCAGTGGTATAGAGGATCTTGTCCGACGCCTCCGCCCGCTCCGACAGCATCCAGCCGGCGATCTTGTCCACCGCATTGTGGCGGCCCACGTCCTCCATGTAGACCAGCGGGTGGTCCTGATGACACAGCACCGTGCCATGAATCGCCCCCGCCTCCAGATAAAGCGAGGGCGTGCGGTTGATCTCATGCGCCAACGTATAGAGCCAAGAGGTCTTCACCGGTGTTGCAGGCAGGGTCACGCCCTCCAGCCCCGCCATCATATCGCCGAAGACCGTGCCCACCGCGCAGCCCGAGGTGCGGGTCTTTTTCTGGAGCTTTTCTTCATGCGAGGTCTCGACCTCGGTGCGCACCACAACCGTCTCGACTTCTTCGTCGTAGTCGACGCGGGTCACGACATCATCTGCGCTCAGCATGCCCTGGTTTTTCAAAAAGCCCAGCGCCAGATACTCCGGGTAGTCGCCAATGGTCATGGCGGTGACGATTTCCTGCCGGTTCAGATAGATCGTCAGCGGGCGTTCCTCGACCACCGAAATCTCGGCCTCCTGGCCAAGGTGATCAACGCCGGTGACCTTGCGCGTCAGACGCGGGTTGCCGGGGTCCGGTGCAATACGGTATTCCGTTGCCACGTTAAGTTTTGCCAATTGCCAAGCGCCTCCAACCCGCGTAGCCATGTGAGGCATAACCTAAGGCCCCGTCATGCCAATCTCCACCGTGAAATCCGCCTTTTGGAAAGGCATGCGCGACAGCGCCCCCTTTGTCCTGGTCTCTGGCCCCTTTGGCCTGCTGTTCGGCGTGCTGGCCGCCGAAGCCGGGCTGAACGTCATCGAGGCGTTTTCCTTTTCGCTTGCGGTGTTTGCCGGCTCTGCCCAGTTCACCGCGCTCCAGTTGATGCAGGAACAAAGCCCGACGTTGATCGTGCTGATCTCCGCCCTCGCCGTGAACCTTCGGGTGGCGATGTATTCGGCCTCGCTCACGCCCTACCTCGGCGATGCGCCGCTCTGGCAGCGGGCCTGTGCGGCCTATGTCACCGTGGATCAATCCTATGCCCTGTCGATGATCGAATTCGAACGCCGCGCCGACTGGGGCACGTCGGAACGGATGGCCTATTTCTTTGGCACCAACGGACTGGTGGCGCCCTTCTGGATGGTGGCGACCATCACCGGCGCGCTGGTGGGGGCATCGGTGCCCGACAGTCTCGGGCTGGATTTTGTGCTGCCGATCGCCTTTCTGGCGATGATCGGGCCAATGCTGCGCACCCCGGCGCATGTTGTGGCCTGTTTCACCGCCTGTGCCGTCGCGCTGCCGGCGGCGATGCTGCCCTACAACCTCGGTCTGATCGTGGCCGGGCTGGCCGGGATGATGGCGGGGGCGCAGGCGGAACTGTGGTTCGAACGCCGCACCGCAACCAAGACGGAGGTATAGGCATGGGTGGGCCCGAAATGAGCTTTGATCGCAGCACGCTCTGGATTGTCATTGCCGGATTGGCGGTGGGCTCTTATGCGCTGCGCTTTGCCTTTATTGGGCTCGTCGGCAATCGCGCGATGCCCGCCTGGCTGATGCGGCACCTGCGCTATACGGCGGTGGCGATCATCCCGGCGCTGGTGGCACCGCTGGTGGTCTGGCCAGCACCGACCGGGGGCACGCCGAGCTTGATCCACTTCGCAGCAGCCGCGCTCACCTTTGCAATTGCGGCGCTCACAAAGAACGTGCTTCTGGCGATGGTGTCCGGTGCCTGCAGCCTGTGGGTGCTGATGTATCTCACCGGCTGAGCCCGCCGGAGCGCTCAAGGGCCGTCTTGCAGCCTTGCAAACAGCGCCCTCTGACAGGCGCGCCTTAGGTTCTCTGGCTCAAAGGCACGGGCGCCCCATCAGCTGCCGGTATCTGCGTTCAGGCTGGCATTGCCTGCCTCCAGACCCGCAGAGAGATCCTCGCTGTCGTTTTCATAGTATTTGTCGGTCTCGACACCGGGAAACTGCGCGAATTGCTCCTGGAGCTTCACCGGATAATAGGTCACGTCGATGCGCTCGAAGCCCGGGATCTGGCGCAGGATCGACGAGGTCGCGTTGGCGCAGAACGCACCCGGGACGCGGCCATTGGTGGTGACCAGCCGATAGGCCGTCTGGGCCTGCGCGGGCGTCAGCGCGACCTCCTGTGTCACCACGTGAAAGGTCTCGCGCGCATGGGCGCTGCGGTAGGCCTGGAACACGCGCGGGGAAATGCCAAACAGCACGTCCTGACGCTCCGGCACCACATCGGCGTAGAACGATCCGGCCGGATCAAAGATCACACGTTCGGAGGCATTCACCATCAGCGCTGTGTGTCCGCCCTGGCCGGTCCGGTTGTTCACCACGGTGATCAGCGTCATCGACGGCCCGCCCGCATCCCGATACCGCACCGCTGCGATCATATCGGGATCAGCGTCCGGACGGTGGGGCGCTGCGCATCCGGCAAGTGCCGCGCAGAGCGCAAGGATCAGGATCGGCTTGCGCATCGGACGGTGCTCCTGAATGTCGCGGCGAGATGGGGGGCTGGTCGGACGAGCAGAACTCAGGTTGCGAAGATCGCCAGGAACAGGGCAAAAACAACCAGCGCGATGCAGAAACGCGTGACGAAGGTCATGAAGCCCGCGTAGGTCTGCTCTTGAACGGTGGTATCCATGGTGCCGTGCTTGTGTTCAGCCATAACTGTGAAGTCCTGTTCGCATCTTCCTGTTGCACGTGGTGATACTGGATTTCAAAACGGCTGTCACCACCCCACGCACCGGACATGTTTCAAAACCACTGCGGCAACCAACCGCAGACCTGACACCTCGTCAAAACCATAGCGGCAGGGGGGCAACTCCCGCCCCTTTATGCATGAGGCAGAGCCTCCCGCAAAAGCGTTGGGCCCGGCAGGGGCGGCGCCGAAGGCGCCGCCCCTGCCCCCCGGCGATTTGCAAAGCAAAGCGCAATCCCTCAATGACCGAATGGAACGGGCCGCCCAGATCGTCCAGCCCGGGCTCATCCCATCAGGCCTGGTCTTCCAGCTCCGCCACCAGACGAAATCCGATCCGCTTGGCTGGCTCTTCCGGTTTGGGCTTGGGCATCGCCCGCAGGATCACGTTCAGCTGGCTCACATGCTGCACCAGCTGCGTTCGGGCGCCACGCGAATCGCTGCCGTAGAAAGTCACGATGTCCGGGTCAAAATACCCCATGCCCTCGATCCGCAGCACACCGGCATCGCCACCGGCAAACCCCATCGCCACCTCATGCTCGCCATCCAGCGTCTTCTCAAAGTTCTGGATGTAGAGGATCAGCCGTTCATAGGCCCAGCGCGCCTCGCTCTTCTGCTCTGGCGCGGGCACCTTCTGCATCGGGGCCGGCACATCCTTCAACGCCGCGGGCGCATCGGGATCCGTATGCACCTCGCGATGGCAGGGCAGCGCCGCCGCCTCTGCCGCCTCGGCGCTGGTGGAAATCTTGTCATCCATTGGAAACGTCCTTGGGTCGTCGATATTTCACCCAAGGTGGCAGGCTTAGCGCCGTTGGTAAACCCAAGCCTCATCATCACGCCGTGTGCGCGAGACCTGGCCGGTGCGGTAGAGATGATTGACATGGGCCACCGCCTCGACCAGCGCGAGCCCGTATTCGCCCGGTCCAATGCTGCGCTTGAAAAGCGGAGGAAAGCACTCGGCGGCGCTTTTGGGACAGTCGAGGTGATCCAGCAACCGGTCCAGCGCGCCGTGGTGATTGTCGATCAGTTGCCGCATCCGCAGTGGCAACCGGGTAAACGGCAGCTTGTGCCCGCCCAGCGCCAGATGCTCGGGGCGCGCCAATGCCGCCAGTCGCTCGCAAGCCTCCAGCCATTCCGCCAGCGGATCGGCCTCGGGTTCGGTGGCATAGACGCCGATGTTGGGGCTGATCGAGGACAGCACCTGATCGCCTGTCAGCACGAGGTTATCGTCCCGGCTCCAGAAGGTCGCGTGCTCCGGCGCGTGACCATTGCCCATATGCACGTCCCAGTCGCGTCCACCCATGCGAAACACATCGCCCTGCTGCACGCGGGTAAAGCCCAAGGGCATCGGGTAGACTGTGTCGGAGAAGTTAAAGGGCCGGTCGGCCTTGCGCGTCGCGTAGGTCTCTGGATCCATGCCGGCGCTGCGATAATAAGCCAGTGTTTCCGCAGGCCATTGCTCTTGTACATCCAGCGTCAGCATCCGGGCAAACAACCAGGCCGTGCGGGTGGTGACCAGCTCCGCGCCGTGTTCGGACTGAAACCAGCCGGCATTGCCGATATGATCGGGGTGATGATGGGTCACCACCACCCGGCGCACGGGTTTGCCGCCCAGAGGCCCCGCCATCAACTGCTCCCAGATACGGCGGGTCTTGTTTGAGGACATGCCGGTGTCCACCACCGTCCAACTGTCCCCCTCGTCGAAGGCATAGACGTTGACGTGATCGAGCTTCATCGGCAGCGGCAGGCGCATCCAGAGAACGCCCTCGGCGACCTCAATGGCGTCGCCCTGTGCGGGCGGCTCTTCCCACGGGGTGCGGGGGGCCACGTCGGCGACAGACACCATCAGTTTGCCAGTTCTTCTGCGGTGAGGGCAAAGGCCCCCGCAGCGCCTTCGCGGGCGTGGATCAGATAGGCTGCGTGCTGGGGCAGCATCCGCTTGATGTAAAACCGCGCCAGTTTTTCACGCGCACCGCCCTTGTCCGCCAAGGCCGCCGCAAGGTGATAGTGCCCGCCCAAAACACGGGCGAAGGCCATCAGGTAGGGCACGGCCCCGGCAAAGCGGTCCTGCATATCCGCTTCGACCAGCCATTCGGTGGCCTCACGCAGGGTTTCGCAGGCCTGCCAGACCGCCTCGGCCATATTGGGATGGGTGGGGCGGGCGCGCTCGGCCTGTTCTTCGATCTCGTCGATCAGCCGATGCGCCATCTCGCCACCGTCCATCATCTTGCGCGCCACAAGGTCCATGGCCTGAATACCATTGGTGCCCTCATAGATCGCCGTGACCCGCACGTCGCGGTAGAACTGCGCTGCACCTGTTTCCTCAATGAAACCCATACCGCCATGCACCTGCACGCCTTGCTCGGACACACGGATGCCGGTCTCGGTGCCAAAGGCCTTGGCAATGGGTGTCAGGAAAGCCGCGCGGGTTTTCCATTCGGCGTCGCCTGTGGCGGTGCCCATATCGATGGCCCCCGCACAGGCCAGCATGATCGCACGCGATGCATAGACATCCGCCTTCATCTCCATCAGCATCCGGCGCACATCGGCGTGGTCCACGATGGTTCCTGTGCCACCCTCTACCGGGGTCTTGCCCTGCTTGCGATCCAGCGCATAGGCCAGCGCGTGCTGATAGGCCCCTTCGGCGGCGCCAACACCCTGACCGCCCACGCCAAGACGGGCGTTGTTCATCATCGTGAACATCGCCGCCATGCCGCCGTGTTCCTTGCCCACGAGCCAACCTGTTGCGCCGTCGTATTGCATCACGCAGGTGGGCGAGCCATGCAGGCCCATCTTGTGCTCGAGGCTCACCACCTTGAGGCTGTTGGCCTTGCCGGGGTTACCGTTCTCGTCGGGCAGGTATTTGGGCACAAGAAAGAGCGAGATGCCCTTTGTGCCGGGCACCCCATCCGGCAGCCGTGCGAGCACCAGATGGCAGACGTTTTTGGTAAAGTCATTGTCACCCCAGGAGATATAGATCTTCTGGCCGGAGACCGCATAGGTGCCATCGCCGTTGTCTTCTGCCTTTGACGACAGCGCCCCCACGTCAGACCCCGCCTGCGGCTCAGTGAGGTTCATGGTCCCCGACCATTCGCCAGAGATCAGCTTGGGCAGATAGAGATCCTTCAGCGCATCAGAGGCGTGATGCTCCAGCGCCTCAATCTGGCCTTGGCTCATGAGCGGGGCCAATTGCAGGCTGAGGCACGCGCCCGACATCATCTCATTCACCGAGGTGGTCAGCGACATCGGCAGCCCCATGCCGCCATATTCGGGGTCCGCGCTCATCCCGATCCAGCCGCCCTCGGCGATGGCCTTGTAGCCGTCACCAAACCCCGGCGAGGTGCGCAGGACGCCGTTTTCCAGCCGCGCCGGTTCCAGGTCGCCGGCGCGTTGCAGGGGCGCCATGACCGCGTCGCACATCTTGGCGGCTTCGGTCAGGATGGCGCTGGCGACATCCGCATCCGCATCGGCGAAGCGCTCGGTCGCGGTGATGCGATCAAAGCCGAGGATCTCGGACAACAGGAACTGATATTCGGAAACGGGGGCGCGATAGCTCATCTGAGGGACCTCTTCTCATCGGGGCGGCGTGGCGTGCGCCATACGGGCCGGCGCCGCTTGGCAACCGCGCCCATAGCCGTTATTTACTGTGCCTTGGCCCATGTCGTAAACTGCCCCGCACCGCACGCAATCAAAACGCGGCGTCATCGGGCAAAGTGACGGAACGGCCACTGGATGGATCTACCCCAAGAGTTGCGCCGATGACCCAAAGCCCGATCAAGACCGAAGCGCTGGATGCCGCGCCCGCCGGGATCGCCCGTGCGGCGGAATTGTTGCAGGCCGGCGCGCTGGTCGCCTTTCCGACCGAGACGGTCTACGGGCTGGGTGCGGATGCGCGCAATGGCACCGCGGTGGCCGGGATCTACGCCACCAAGGGGCGGCCGGCGTTCAACCCGCTGATCGCGCATGTGGCGGATGTGGCAGCGGCGCGCGCGCTGGTCGAGTGGAATGACATGGCCGAGGCCATGGCAGCGGCGCACTGGCCCGGCCCCCTGACGTTGGTCCTGCCGCTGCGATCCGGCCATGGCGTGTCACCGCTGGTGACGGCAGGGCTCGACACGCTGGCGGTGCGCGTGCCCGCCAAGGCCTGCGCCCGGGCGTTGCTGGCGGCGGTCGGCGGGCCTGTGGCCGCGCCCTCTGCCAACCCCTCCGGGCGGATCAGCCCGACCACCGCAGCGCATGTGGAGGCGGGGCTTGGCGGCAGCATCGCGGCGATCCTCGACGACGGCCCCTGTACGGTGGGGGTGGAATCCACGATCCTCGGACTGGCCGGCGATGTCCCCGTCCTGTTGCGCCCCGGCGGGCTGTCCGCCGAAGACATCGAGGCGACGCTCGGGCATGCGATTGCCGAACGCGACAGCAGCGACCCGCTGACCGCGCCGGGGCAACTCCTGTCCCATTACGCCCCCAAGGCCAGCGTGCGCCTGAACGCGACACGGTTTGAGCCCGGCGAACTATCGCTTGGGTTTGGGGCGGGGCAATGCGACCTCAACCTGTCGGCAACGGGCGACCTGCGCGAGGCCGCTGCCAATCTCTTTGGCCATCTGCATGCGCTGGATGCGCGGGCCAGGCCCATTGCGGTGGCGCCGATCCCCGAACAGGGGCTGGGCGTTGCCATCAATGACCGCTTGCGGCGCGCTGCCGCCCCGCGCTGACACGCGTTGGTGCAGGAACTCCGTGCGGCAAGGCCCCGCCACCACTGATCTGCCCGAGACCCTGCCCCCCCCGGTTGCGCGGTGGCGCGCCAGATGCGACCAGACCCGCGCCGCGTCAGCGGCGCCGGGCCCAACGGGAGGACGGCATTTACAATGCCGCCCGACGGGCGGGAGCGCCCCCGTCTCGCAGCCCCCGTTTCGCAGACCCTGACGGATCAGGCGTGACCGGCATCCATCGACAGGTTCAACGGCGTCACACCGATGCTGGCCAGCGCGGCCTCCCATTTTTCATCCGCCGTATCGGTAAAGATCATCTCCGGCTCGGCCTCCGCCGTGAGCCAACCGTTCTGAGCGATTTCATCCTCCAGCTGCCCTGGCCCCCATCCGGCATAGCCCAGCATCACCAGAAACTGCTCCGGCCCGCGCCCTTCGGCGATTTCTTCCAGCACGTCCAGCGTGGCCGTCATCGAAAACCCGGGCTTCACCGGCAGCGAGTTCACGGTCGAGATATATTCATCCGAATGCAGGACAAATCCGCGCTGGGTCTCCACCGGCCCGCCAAAATAGACCGGCGCGCGCCCGGGCGTCGGTTTGGTCTCGATCTCCAGCTGGTCGAACAGCGTCCTGAGTTCCACGCCGGGGGCGAGCTTGTTGATAATCAGCCCCATCGCCCCTTCATCCCCGTGCGAACACAGAAACACCACCGAGTTGTCAAATCGGGGATCCCCGATTCCCGGCATGGCGATCAGCAACTTACCTGTCAGTTCCATGTGACTGCCTCTGTTGCGGCGCGTGGCCTTTGGACCCAGCATGACGCGCAGGCGCGCCACATGCAACCCTGCCCCCCTTGGTCATAAACACCCCGGAACTGTCACGTTTGAGTTACTTCCCCGAGCGCTCTCCGGGATGTGACTTGGCTTTGACGGTGCCCAGAGGCAATAGCTCTGGGCATGACCTTGCATCCTTCCTGGCGTACCCGCCTTGCGATCCTCCTGCTTGCCTGGGCTGCCTTGACCGCGGCCGTGGCCCCCGTTGCCGCGCAGGAGAACATGGCTGACCTCGTGTCCATCGATGTGCTCGATGGCGGCCCCTCTGCCGACGGGCGCTACATGGGCGCATTGCACCTGCGCCTCGCCAAGGGGTGGAAAACCTACTGGCGCGCGCCGGGAGACGCCGGCATACCGCCGCAGTTCAATTGGCACGGATCGCGCAATATCGCCGATCTGCGCATCACCTGGCCCACCCCGGAGGTGTTTCTGACCTCGGGCATGCGCACCATCGGCTATCACGACGAGCTGGTGCTGCCGATCGAGATCACCCCCAAGACACCGGGCCAGCCGATCCGCATCAAGGGCCGGATGGAACTGGGTCTGTGCAAGGATGTCTGCATCCCGTCCGAGCTGCGCTTTGACCATCGCGCCGACCTGACGGCCGGACGCCACCCGGCCATCGCGGCCGCGCTCGCGGCGCGGCCATACTCCGCCAGCGAGGCGCAGGTGCGGGCCGTGACCTGCCGCCTGTCGCCCACGCCCTACGGGCTGAAGGTCTCCGCCCGCATCGCGATGCCCTCCGCGGGCGGCGAAGAATATGCCGTGATCGAAGGCGACGGCACGCTGATCGCGACAGAGACCAAATCCTGGCGCGAGGGCCGCGAGTTGGTCGCCGAGGCCGAGCTTTTGCCGGCCGCAAATGGCCCGGTTGCGGTTGACCGCTCCGCCCTGCGCTTTACGGTGCTGGGCACATCGCATGCGGTGGACATCCGGGGCTGCACGTCGGGCTAAGGGCCCATCGTCACGCCACGCCCCGGTCATCGCCGCGCCCTTTGTGTCGACAGAAGGCCTTTATCCTGATGACCGATCCAGCCGCGGCCCCGCCGCGCCGACCGATCCTTGGTGCCCTCGGGGTGGTCTGCGCCCATATCGAGGGCGAGGATTGCGTGATCCTTGTGAAGCGCAAGAACCCACCCAATGCGGGCACCTGGGGCTTTCCCGGTGGTCATGTGGAGCTGGGTGAAACCGCCGCCGAGGCCGCCGCGCGCGAATTGTGCGAGGAAACCGGCGTTATCGCGGAGCCCGGCGCGCAACTGATGACGCTCGACGTGATCCCGCGCAATGCCGATGGCTCGGTTGGCGGGCAGTATTTCCTTGTCGCGACACTATGCCATTACGTCTCCGGCCAGCCGGTGCCCGATGATGATGCGCTGGAGGCCCGATGGGTCCCAGTTGCGCGGATCGAGGATCTGGGTCTTGAGCTGCTGGACCGGGTGGCGGATCTGGCGCGACTGGCTCAGGCGTCCTGGCGCGATGTGCCCCGCGCCGCGCCCATCGCGCCGATCACATAGGTCACCCCGCTCAGAACAACCAGCCCGCCCAGACATAGCAGCAGTGCCGCGCGGATGGGGGCGACCTCGGCCAGCCCCGGCAGCATGTGCCGAAGGCTTGCGGGCAGCACGCCGTTTGCCATGGTCCAGCCAAGGGTCACCGCGATCCAGCCGACCTGTGCCAGACCGCTCAGCAGCATCAAGCCCCGCAGGCGGCGGGCCCCCGCATGCGACCCCGCAGCCAGGGCGCGTTTCAACGACCGGATCGGGCGGGCCACATCGGCCTGGATTGCGACCAGCGCCGGCACCACCAGCAACACGAGGAACATGCCAAACCCAAGGCCATAGACCAGCGTGATGACCGTGGGTTTCAGAAACTGCGCCTGTTGCGAGGTCTCATACATCAGCGGCGCCAGCCCCAGCACGGTGGTCAGCGTGGTCAGCATCACCGGCCGCAACCGGTCCGCCGCCCCATCTATGATCGAGGGGATCAACCCGCGCTCCTGCGCGTATTCGTCAATGGTCGAGACCAGCACGATGGAATCGTTGATGATGATCCCGGTCATCCCCAAAAGCCCCACGACGGTGAACATGCTCATCGGCAGCTCCCACAGGTGGTGGCCCCAGATGGTCCCGACGAGGCCAAACGGGATGATCGCCATCACCACGATCGGGCGCGTCCAGCTGGAGAAGATCCAGCACAACACCAGATAAATCCCGGTGAGACACAGGATCAGCCCGGTGCGCGCATCGCTGAGGAACTCGTCCTCCTGCTCGCTGAGGCCGGACAGGCGGAACTCGATCTGACGTTCCTCGGCGATCTTGGGCAGGATCTCGGTTTCCAGCGCCTCGATGATGGCCTCGGCCTGCACCGGATCATCCTCGGAAATGTCGCCGGTGACAGAAATCAGCCGCACCCCGTTTTCGCGCCGGACGGTTGAGAATCCGGTGCGCTGGCTGACGGTCACGATATCCGCAAGGGGCACATAAATCCCTGACGGCGCGCGCATCTGCGTACGTTCCAGAAAGTCCGCCGTCAGCTCCCCTTCGGGCAGTTCCACCCGGATCTGGGCAGAGCGCGGCCCGTCCGGGTAGGTGGCGGCCTCGATCCCGTTCAGACGCCGGCGCAGGGCCTGACCGAGGTTTTCAATGGTGAAATTGAGCGCCTGGCCCTGCGGTGTCAGATCCAGAACCAGCTCTTCCTTGTCATAGGCGAGGTTGTCCTCCACCGCCGAAACCTCTGGATAGCGGGTCAGGGCGGTTTTCAGATCCTCTGCGGCGGCCTTCAGCGTGGTGACATCAGCGCCATAGAACTGCACGTCCAGCGCATCGCCACCGGGACCGGAGCGCCAGCCGCGGAAGGACACCACCTCGGTCAGGGGCAATTGCACCACGCGCTCCTGCAGCTCGCCCACAAAGGCAAAGCTCGAATAGGGGCGCAGGTCGGCGTCGATCAGCTCGATCGCGATACTGCCCAAGAGGTCGCTGTCCTTGGTTTCTGTCCCGGCAAGGCCCCGGCCCGTGTTGCCGCCGACTTCGGCCATGACAAAATCGACCGGATTGCGGCCATAGCGTTCCTCATATTCCGCCCCCAATGCCTCGACCGTGCGTTGGAATTCACGCATCTGCTCCAACGTGTCGGCGCGGGTGGCACCTTCGACCATGGCAAAATTGCCGGACACCGATGCCCGCTCCGGCGCGTTGAAGAACCGCCAGGTGACATCGCCCTTGATGAACAGCGCCATCTGGCTGGCCAGCAGCACAAAGGCACATGCCACCACCACGTAGCGCGCCCGCACCACACCGACCATCAGTGGCCGGAACAACCGGTCCCGGCACCAGCGAAAGCCCCGGTTCACCACCCGGTTCGGCGCGTCATACCAATGCCGCTCGCTGGTGTGGGCGAGGGCGTGCGCCATATGGTTGGGCAGGATCAGGAAACACTCCATCAGGCTCGCCGCCAGAACCGCAATGACGGTAAAGGGAATGTCGGCGATCAACTCGCCAAACCGCCCGCCGATGGCGACCAGACCAAAAAAGGCGATCACGGTTGTAAGCGTCGCGGCAAAGACCGGCATCGCCATGCGCCGGGCCGCGTTTTCGGCGGCGACCATTGGCGGCTCGCCCAGGCGGCGGGCGCGGAAATCGGCGTGTTCGCCCACCACGATGGCGTCATCCACCACGATCCCCAGCGTGATAATCAGGCCAAAGAGCGAGATCATATTGATCGTCAGCCCACCGATATACATCAGTGCGATCGCGGCAAACATCGCCGCCGGGATGCCAGCGGCCACCCAGAATGCAATGCGGGCATTGAGGAACAAAAACAGCAGGATCACCACCAGCCCGAGGCCCATCAGACCGTTGTCGACCAGAATATCGAGCCGCCCGGTGATCGCCTCGGCGCGGGTGCGGATGAGCGAGACCTCCACCCCCTGCGGCAGCGACAGGTTCATCTCGGCCACGACGTCTTCGACCTGGCGCTGGATCCTGATCGCATCGCCCTTGTCAGAGCGGTCCACCCGGATCGACATGGCCCGGTTGTCGCCGACAAAGTAGCTGCGCTGGCGATCCGCGCCCTCGACCCGGATTGTGGCCACATCGCCAATGGTCAGCGCCGAGCCATCCGCCTCCGAGCGCAGGACGACCGCCTCCAGTTCCTCGGGCGTGCGTTTCTGGGTGCCGGTGCGCACGCGGGCATTTGCGCCCTCGACCTCGCCCGCCGGGTTGATCTCCACCTCGGCGGCGATCACCGACGCAATCTCCGCCATGGTGATGTCATGGGCAATGAGCTGGCTGGAGGGCACCTCGACAATGGTGCGGGGGGCGGCGACACCGCGGATGGTGGTGCGGGTGACGCCCACCTCAAAGAGCCGCAGGATCAGCTCATCCGCCAACAGCCCCAGTTGCTGCGCCCCGACCGGGCCGGTGATGACGATATCGGTGACGCGGTCACGCCAGATCGCGCGCTCGACCTCCGGGTCTTCGGCGTCTTCGGGCAGGGTGGTGACCGCGTCGACCGCGTTCTGCACATCATCGGTGGCGCGGGCCATGTCCCAGCCGGGTTCGAAGTCGATGTCGATCACCGCGCGCCCCTCGCGCGAGGACGACTGGGTCTCTTCGACCCCATCCACCGCCAGCAGGGCCGGTTCCAGCACCTGCACGATGGCGCTGTCGACGTCCTCGGGGCCGGCGCCCTCCCAGACCACAGAGACATCAACGGATTCGACAATCACATCCGGGAAGAACTGCGCCCGCATATTGGGGATCGCGGCGGCGCCAAGCACCAGAAGCAGCATCAGCAACAGGTTCGCCGCCGTGCGATGGCGGGTGAAATAGCTCAGGATGCCGCTGGCCTTTTGGGTCGGTGTGGTCGCCATGAGAAGTCACCTGTGCTTGATCGGGGCGCCCCCCCTGGAGGGCGGGCGGCGGACGCGACGTGGGACCGCGCCGAAGGCGGGCGTCAGCCGCCCATGTTCTGTTCGATGCGCGTCACCAGCTTGGCGGGAACGCGCGCCTGTTCCAGTTGCGCCAGCACGCGGGTCTTTACCGCACTGGGCATGCCGCCATTGCCGGTCACAAACGCCTTGAGCCGGGCGCGGCGCTCTTCTGTGAGCTCGATCAGGTCCGGCTCGGACGTGACAGCCGCGTTCTCCGCCCCCTGCGTCAGCGGGCGCACCTTGATGCCCGCCCCCAGCAGCGGCGTGCGTCCGGTCACAACCTGCCGCCCGGCCAGCCCGGTGCCACGGACTAGAATGTCATCGCCCTGCCGGCGCACCAGCTGCACCGGCAGTTCCTCCAGCCGGTCATCCGTCCCCAGAACCAGCACGGTCTGGCGCGAATCCATCGCCGAGGCCGGCAGGCGGGCCAGGTTCTCGATCACCGGTTCGCGCACGGTGACAGTCACAAAATCCCCCGGCTTGAACCCTGCAACCGTGTCCAGCCGGGCATAGATCAGCCGCCCCGACTGGCCATCGCCAACCGCGCCGCTAGCACGGGCAAGCTGACCGGCCGCACGGATCCCGGCACCGGCGGCATCCAGCGTCACCGTGACCTCGGCCGGGATCAGGCGCCCCGCCTCATCGAGCAGGCGGGCATATTGCGTGGTCGATACCCGGAACGCCACTTCCAGCTGATCCGGGTCTACCAGTTGGGCAAGGATTTCATTGGCCGACACCAGACGCCCCTCGACCAGGGTGACGGATTGCAGGGTGCCGGTGAACGGCGCGGTGACGGTGGTATCGTCCAGATCGCGCTGCGCCTCGTCCAACGCGATCTCGGCCCGTGCCACCAGAGTGCGGGCCTGATCCACGCGCGCCTCGGCCTGGCTGACAGCCTGGCGTCGGGTCAACACCGACTGGCGGGCGCTGGTCGCGGTCAGTTCCGCCGCCTCCACCAGCGCTTCGGTACCGACCCCGCGCTCCTTCAGGTCGACCTGCCGCTGATAGGCCCGCTCCTGCAACTCGGCCTGCATCCGTGCGGTTTCCAACTCGTCCCGGGCCAGCACCAGCGCCCGGCTGGCATCGCGGCTCTCGGCC
Source organism: Epibacterium sp. ABV4_022 (assembly GCF_056159345.1). Taxonomy (NCBI): domain Bacteria; kingdom Pseudomonadati; phylum Pseudomonadota; class Alphaproteobacteria; order Rhodobacterales; family Roseobacteraceae; genus Epibacterium; species Epibacterium sp. ABV4_022. The sequence goes on along the minus strand of NZ_JBSWVA010000001.1, from coordinate 651,673 downwards.
TGGGCGTCCATCATGTCGGCTTCGGCCCGTTCCAGGGCGGCGCGGGCATCCGCCTTGTCGATCTGCACCAGCGTATCGCCCGCCGTGACCGCGCCGCCGTCCTGAAACGCCTCCGCAAGGGTGACAACACGCCCGGAGACCGCGGCCCGCAATTCCAGCGTGCGGCGGCTTTCGACATGGCCAAAGCCGACCATTTCCGGCTGCTCGGGCCCAAGGCGCGCGGTCACCACATTGACGGCAAACACCCGCTCGCGCGCGGGCGGGGCGATCCGTTCCTCTGCCAGGCTCTGCTGGATGGCAGAGTGGATCATCTGCACCGCAAACAGCACCAGGGCCGCCGTCAGCCCAAGCAGGAACAAGCCCACAACGCTGTGTCGCAAAAATCGCATCGTCTTTCCTTTCGGCTGGCCGAAAGACCGGCTGGCCATGATATGCCCGACACTCGAACCACTGATGGATATAGCACGTATCCTACAGTCTACGTGCTTATACGTGACCGCAGATCATTTCCGTCGCAAATGTTCGTCAAGTCTGGGCATAATTTCTACGAAATTGCAGGGACGATGCCGATAATCGAGCTGTTTTTGCAAAATCTCGTCCCAGGCATCCTTGCAGGCGCCCGGGCTGCCGGGCAGCGCAAAGAGATAGGTGCCCCGGGCGACACCGCCCGTTGCGCGGCTCTGCACGGCTGAGGTGCCGATTTTCTGCATCGAAACGATGGTGAACACGGTGCCAAAGGCATCGATTTCCTTTTCATAGACATCGCGATGGGCCTCCACCGTCACATCACGCCCGGTCAGGCCGGTGCCGCCGGTCGAAATCACCACGTCGATCTCCGGGTCGGCGCACCAGAGGCGCAGTTGCTCTGCGATGTCGCGGCGTTCATCGGGCAGGATCTTGCGGTCGGCCAGGATATGGCCGGCGCCTTCCAGCCGGTCGACCAGCACCTGACCGGAGCGATCCTCCGCCAGGCTGCGACTGTCGGACACCGTCAGGATGGCGATGCGGACGGGAATGAAATCTGTGCTGTCGTCGATACGGGACATGGCTGTCAGGCCCTTTCCAAGAGCGCGAGCCGCAGCGCGAGGCCCGCAAAAATTCCACCTGTGATCCGGCTCATCCAGCGCGCGGCCTGCCCGCCGCCGGCAAAGAGCGCACGCGCCCGTCCGGCAAAGATTCCGACGCCACCGTTCACCAGCACGCCCCCAAGCCCGATGATCGCGCCGAACACCAGAAACTGCCCCAGCACCGATCCGGCCTCGGGACGGACGAATTGCGGTACAAAGGCCAGCACAAAAAGGATCACCTTGGGGTTGGTCAGATTGACCATCAGCCCGGCGCGAAAGGCGCGGCGGGCGGGCACCGCCTGCCCCGGGACCCCGGCACCACCCGGATGCCGGATCGCGCCCCACGCCAGATAGAGCAGATAGGCCACGCCGACCCAGCGGATGATGTCGAACAGCGCCGGCTGCGTCGCCACCACCGCGGCCACGCCAAGACCCGCCAGCGCCACATGCACCATGCCGCCCGCCGCCACGCCGAGGCTGGCCGCGAGCGCCGGGCGGGGGCCGGATTTCAGCCCCTGACCGAGGCAGAACATCATATCCGCCCCCGGGGTGATATTGAGCGCCAGCGCCGCCGGAACAAAGGCCACAAGTGTGGAAAGCGCGATCATGGCGTCACCTCGAACCAGTTAGGCGTTGGGCCAAGGTTGGCGCACTCCGTCCCCCCGATCCGACCCCGATAGCCCCAGCAATCATGCACATGGCCATAGACCGCAAGCCGCGGCTGCGTGGCCTCGATGGTGGCGCGGATGCTGTCAGAGCCGATCGACAGCCCGGCCGAGGTGGTGTCGCCCGCGCCCTTGGGGGGCGAATGGGTCACCAGGATGTCGATCTCCCCGACCTGCGCCAGCTCTCGGGCGGCGGCACGCTCCGACAGGTCAAACGACCAATCGCCAAAGGGGGTCTCCGGGATGCCGCCACCCAGCCCAAAGATCCTGAGCCCCTGGACGTCGGCCGCCTGCCCATGCAGCACGGTCATGAACGGCAGCGCACAGCCGTGCAGCTCCTCGGCGCTCTCGGCATTGCCGGGCACCACCACCATTGGCGCCGCGATCCCGGCCAGCATCTCCATCGCCCGCGGCAGGCCTTGCCGTGTATTGCAGAAATCTCCCGCGCCGATCACCAGATCCGCGCCGACACTGGCGGTCACCAGATCGACGGCCAGCTCCTCGACCAGGTGGAGATCGGAAAACGCGAGGATTTTCATAAGCAGATGTCCTTGATGACGGGATCAGTTGAGGCTGTTGAGCCGCGCGCGCAACTCCAGGAGATCGGCCCAGGCCTGGCGTTTGGCATGGGCCTGACGCAGCAGATAGGCGGGGTGGAACATCGGGATCACCGGCTTGCCCCAGGCCTGTTCCCACTGCCCCCGCAACCGCGTGATGCCCCGTTTGCCCAGCACCGCCTGACAGGAGATATTGCCCATCAGCACCAGCACATCCGGTTGCGCCAGCGCCACATGGCGCTCCAGAAAGGGCACCAGCATGGCAATTTCGGCCGGCAGCGGATCGCGGTTCTGCGGCGGACGCCAGGGCAGCACATTGGTGATATAGACATTCTGGTCGCGGCTGAGGTCGATGGCCGCCAGCATCTTGTCCAGCAGCTGCCCGGCCCGCCCGACAAAGGGCTTGCCCTGCAAATCCTCATCCCGGCCCGGCGCCTCGCCGATGATCATCACCCGCGCCCCGGCCTGGCCGTCACAAAACACCAGGTTGCGCGCGCCGTGCTTGAGGTCGCAATGCTCAAAGGCCTCCATCGCCGCCCGCAGGCTGGGCAGCGCATCGGCGCCCTGGGCGGCCTTGGTCGCCTCCGCCACGGGGTCGATCGTCTTGGGCTTCACCGGTGGCGGCGGCGCATCGGCAGCGCGCGCGGGTTTGGGTTTCTGGTCTTCCAACCCGAAGCGATCAATGGGCACGTCCATCATGGCTTCGGTGGCGCCAAGCTCCACCTGCCATTCCAACAGCGCCTTTGCGCTCCAATAATCCAGTTCCGATTCCATGAGCGACACAGTAGCCCCCTGCGGCACAAAGGAAAACGCCTCATCACATGGGCACCCTCGCCAGCGTTTCGCCCCCTGCCCCGGCAGCCCACCGCTTGCCCCATGCGTGCCCCCCTCCTATAAGGGCCGAAACAGCGCGGAGTTCGCCCATGCAGCCCCCCTCTTTCGACCAGCCCCATCTCCTCGGGATCGAGCCGCTCCGGCCACATGAGATCACCGCCATTCTGGATCTGGCCGAAGACTACGTAGCGCTGAACCGGCAGACCGAGAAACATTCCGAGGCGCTGGCGGGCCTCACCCAGATCAATATGTTCTTTGAGAACTCCACCCGCACCCAGGCCAGTTTTGAACTGGCGGGCAAGCGTCTGGGCGCGGATGTGATGAACATGGCGATGCAGGCGTCCTCGATCAAAAAGGGCGAAACCCTGATCGACACCGCCATGACGCTGAACGCCATGCACCCGGATCTGCTGGTGGTGCGCCACCCGCATTCCGGCGCGGTGGATCTCCTGGCGCAAAAGGTGAACTGCGCGGTGCTGAACGCCGGCGATGGACGGCACGAACATCCGACGCAGGCGCTGCTGGATGCGCTGACGATCCGGCGCGCCAAAGGCCGGCTGCACCGGCTGAACATCGCGATTTGCGGTGATGTCACCCACTCGCGGGTGGCCCGGTCGAACCTGATCCTGCTGGGCAAGATGGAAAACCGCATCCGCCTGATCGGCCCGCCCACATTGGTGCCGCAGCAATTTGCGGAATTTGGCGCCGAAATCTATGACGACATGCGAAAAGGGCTGAAGGACGTCGATGTGGTCATGATGCTGCGTCTGCAGAAGGAGCGTATGGACGGCGGTTTCATCCCCTCGGAACGCGAATATTTCTACCGCTACGGGCTGGATGCCGAAAAACTGGCGCTGGCCAAGCCCGACGCCATCGTCATGCACCCCGGCCCGATGAATCGCGGCGTGGAGATCGACGGCACCATCGCCGACGACATCAAACGCTCCGTCATTCAGGAACAGGTGGAGATGGGGGTGGCTGTGCGCATGGCTGCGATGGATCTGCTGGCGCGCAACCTGCGCAGCGCCCGGCAGGCCGAGGCATCCTGAGCGCGATGAGTGATGTAATCGAAATCCCCAAGGGTGCCCGCGATCAGGTGCTGGTCTTTGCCCTCGACATGCCGGTGGAGCAGGCAAAATTCCTGCGCGACGAAGATGGCGCGTTGGCGCAAGTGTTGGGACTGCCCGCACTGGACATGACGCAAGCGGAGATCTTCCCCGTCGAGGACCTCGAAGGTCTGGGGCTGCTGGGGTATCTGCGCGAGGGCATGGGGGTTTCCGAGGCCGATCTTTCCGACCACGGCATGGCGCTGGATGGCCTCAGCGGCTGGGTCCTGGTGCTGCGCGCCCGCGCTTTTGACGGGGCGGAGACCCGGCTGACCCCGGCCAGCAGCCTCCTGTTGGTGGCGCGTCTCGGCGAGATCAAAACCGACTGGTCCGCGCCCGGCGCGATCCCCAGTGACGCGGCTCAGCCGTCCCTGCGCACACCGCCCCGCGACGCCCGCAACCGCGCCCGACGCATCGGGGCGAGCTTGTTTGCGGTGGTGATGCTGCTCATCGGCTTGCTGATCTGGGGGCTTGCCACATGAACGCACCCTGCCGCTCTGACATGTGCGAAGGCTTCGGTCCGATGACGACGCTTTTCCGCAACGCCCGCCTTATCGCCCCCGCATCGGGCCGTGGTTTTGCCGGCAACACGCAGCTGATCGAACCGCAGGCAGATCCGGGCCACACCGTCGCCACCGTCAGGGGCGCACTGTGATGACGGATGCGCGCGGCTGGGAGGGTCTTCTGGATGCGGAGGAGCACGTCCTGTGGCAGGGGCGCCCCAACCCCGGCTTCGTGGTGAGCGGGAACATGATTCCCTTTACCATTTTCGGGCTGATCGTCACCTGCTTCGGAGCCTTCTGGACAGTGGGCGCGATGTCCTTTGGGGTGTTGCTGGGGATCACCGGCCTGTTCCCGCTTGGGGTCGGTTTGTACCTGCTTGGCGCCGGCCTGTTCTGGCCGTCCTTTTCGCGGCGGCGCACCTGGTACAGCCTGACCAACCGCCGCGCATTTATTGCCACGGACCTGCCTTTTGTCGGCCGGGGCTTGCGCTTCTGGGACATCGACAGCGATTCCGTGATCGAGTTCGAGGAAGGCAGATACTCTACAATATGGTTTCACGAGGAAACAATTGGTGAGGGCGCAAATGCATATCCCAAACGAACGGGCTTTGAACGGATCAGCAACGGGCGCGAGGTGCTCCGCCTGATGCGACAGGTCCAGGCCGGAGCGGACAGCACCATGGAGACACCGGAAACATGACCAATCTTTTCATCAACGCCCGCCTGATCGATCCCGAGGCCGGAAGCGATGCGCCCGGCAGCCTTCTGGTGCACCGCGGCACGATCCTCGCCCGCTCCGATCAGAGCGACACGGCCGCGCTTCTTGCGGATCACAATCTGCGCGCCGACGACGTGCAGGTGATCGACTGCGGCGGCAAATGCCTTGCGCCGGGGATCGTCGATATTGGCGTCAAAGTCTGCGAGCCGGGCGAGCGTCACAAGGAAAGCTATAAATCCGCAGGGCTTGCGGCGGCGGCAGGCGGTGTGACCACCATCGTGACCCGCCCGGACACCTCGCCCTGTATCGACAATCCGGAGACGCTGGAGTTCGTCACTCGCCGCGCACAGGCCGACGCCCCCGTCAATGTGTTGCCCATGGCCGCGCTCACCAAGGGGCGCGAGGGGCGCGAGATGACCGAGATCGGCTTCTTGCTGGACGCAGGCGCCGTGGCCTTTACCGACTGCGACCACGTGGTCACCAGCACCAAGGTTTTCTCGCGCGCGCTGACCTATGCCAAGAGTTGCGGCGCACTGGTGATCGCTCATCCGCAAGAGCCGGGCCTGTCGGCGGGCGCTGCTGCAACCTCTGGCAAATTCGCAGCGCTCCGCGGGCTGCCGTCGGTCTCTCCCATGGCGGAGCGGATGGGCCTCGACCGCGACATCGCGCTGCTGGAAATGACCGGTGCCAAATACCACGCGGATCAGATCACCACGGCGCGCGCGCTGCCTGCGCTGGAGCGCGCCAAGGCCAACGGGATCGACATCACGGCGGGCACCTCGATCCACCACCTGACACTGAATGAGCTGGACGTGGCCGATTATCGCACCTTCTTCAAGGTGAAGCCGCCGCTGCGCTCCGAAGAGGATCGCCTCGCCGTGGTCGAGGCCGTGCGCACGGGTCTGATTGACGTGATCTCGTCGATGCACACGCCGCAGGACGAAGAGAGCAAGCGCCTGCCGTTTGAAGAGGCCGCCGCCGGGGCGGTGGCGCTGGAAACGCTGCTGCCGGCGGCGATGCGCCTCTATCATGCGGAGCTTTTGGACCTGCCGACGCTGTTTCGGGCGATGTCGCTGAACCCCGCGACGCGGCTTGGTCTTGCGTCTGGCCGCCTGAGCGCAGGCGCGCCGGCGGATCTGGTGCTGTTCGACCCGGACGCACCGCTGGTGTTGGACCGTTTCAAACTCCAGTCCAAATCCAAGAACACGCCGTTTGACACCCAGCAGATGCAGGGCCGCGTGTTGGCCACCTATGTGGCGGGTGAACCCGTCTATCGGAAGGAGGCGTGATGTTGCCTGCGTTTGAGACCGCCCTGCCGATGCTCCTGATGTGGGGTGTGATCGGCTATCTTCTGGGCTCCATTCCCTTTGGCATGGTGATCACGCGGGCCTTTGGTCTGGGCAACCTGCGCGAAATCGGATCGGGCAATATCGGCACCACCAATGTGCTGCGCACCGGAAGCAAAGCCGCCGCGGCAGCGACGCTCCTGTTGGATGGCGGCAAGGGCGCGGCGGCGGTGCTGCTGGCGCGTGCTCTGGCGGGCGAGGATGCGGCGCAGCTGGCCGGGCTGTTGGCCTTTGTCGGGCATTGCTTCCCGGTCTGGCTGGGGTTCAAGGGCGGCAAGGGTGTTGCAACGTTCCTCGGGCTCCTGCTGGCGATCGCCTGGCCGGTGGGCATCGCCTGTTGCCTGACGTGGCTTGCACTGGCGCTGCTGCGGCGGATCTCGTCGCTGGCGGCGCTCTGTGCGGCTGTGGCGGCTCCGATCTGGTGTCTGGTCCTGGGGTACCCGTCGACCATTGCGCTCTCGATCATCCTCACCCTGGTGATCCTGTGGCGGCACAAGGACAACATCGCACGGCTGCTGGCGGGGACCGAGCCAAAGATTGGCCAGAAGTAACGCCGCCCAGCGTAAACACCGTTGATTTTCAAAGCCCTGCCCTCATCGGCGGGGCTTTTCACATTGCGCTCACGGGATTGTTTTGCCGCGGATGCGCAGGCTCTGTTTGCGCCTGTGCACACACAAATTGAGTTGTTTTGCATGTGATCAGACCGCTCCCCAGATCGTCGGTGTGGCGGCACTGACCCGTCCAACTCACGCAGGATTTCGAGCACCTGTCACATTCAACCCCTCCCCCCGGGCGCAGCGTGGCCCCGGACAGATCAAAAGGTTCAAACCGATGACCAAGACAAAATCCCTGACCAAATCCCTCCTCGGCGGTCTCGCCTTCTCCGTGGCGCTGGCAACTGCCTCCTTCGCTGCGGGCGTCGATGTAAACGCCTCCTCCACCGGCCTTGCGATGCAGGGTTTCGACCCGGTTGCCTATTTCACCGAAGGTGAGGCCAACAAGGGCAGCTACAAGCTGACCGCGACGCATGACGAAGCGACCTACTGGTTCGCGTCAGAGGAAAACAAAGCCCTGTTCGAAGCCAATCCGGAGGCCTATGTGCCGGCCTATGGCGGCTACTGCGCGTTCGGCGCGGCGATGGGCTTCAAATTCGATGGCGACCCGCATCAGTGGAAAATCGTTGACGACGTGCTGTACCTGAACCTCTCCAAGGACATTCAGGAACGCTGGGCCACCGACATCCCGGGCTACATCGAAAAAGCGGACGTGAACTGGGAAGATATCGAAGACGCGGATCCGGCGGAGCTGCTTCAGTAAGGCTGCCCGCGCCACTCACGGCACCATAACAACGGACAACGCAAAACGGGCGGCAGGGGTATCCTGCCGCCCGTTCTTTGCACGCTGACACCGGAGGGAACGGTGAACAGGGTGCTTATTTCGCGGCGAGGCGCTCCACCGCTTCGGCAGTGCGCTTGGTGTTGTTGTAGATCCCCAGCGCCAGATAGAGCGATCCGCCAATCAGGATCACGTAGAGCGAGCCGCCAACCAGCACCAGAAGCGCTGGCAGAAGACCACCACCCATCGGTTCCACCAACGCAAAGACCGCGCCGATGGCCACGCCGATCAGCAGCAGCACCACAACGACGCCAACAAGTTTTTCGAATGCAGAGATAAAGAAATTGCCCATTTGAACACCTTTTGGGAACGAGAGATCGAGCGCTCTCTTAAGGGGCTGCATTGCGTCTCACAAGAAGCGGGTTAGGGGGAAAAACACCCCCGACACCTCACCACGCGAACCGAGGTCTTGGCGCGCCGCCAGACCACCATGGGCACAAAAAAGGGGCGTCTCGGCGGCGCCCCTTCCTTGCGTTCTTCAACCTGTGCGCTGTGCCGGGTTTCAGTAGCTGTAGTCGGCGTAGATCTGTGTCAGATCGCCATTCCAGTCGCCATTGTAGCGCTCCAGAAGTTCGTCGGCAGGCACTTTGCCGCTTTCGACGCTTTCCTTCAGCGCGTTGAGGAAATGGGTCTCGTCCGGCACCAGCCCGCCCGCGCCTTGTCGCCCGCGCGCCTGCAATCCGGCCTCGGCAATGCGCAGCACCTCCCGGGCGAGATCATGCATCTTGATGGCGCCCACCTCGGCCTGCAATCCCTTGACCGCGGCCTCGACCCGCAGGCTCTCGCGGGTTTCCGCATCCCAGCCCTTGACCAGATCCCAAGCCGCATCCAAGGCGGTCTGGTCATACATCAGCCCGACCCAGATCGCCGGCAAGGCGCACAGACGCCGCCACGGACCACCGTCGGCGCCGCGCATTTCCATGTATTTCTTGATCCGCGCTTCCGGGAAGGCGGTCGTCAGATGATCCGCCCAGTCGCTCAGCGTCGGTGTCTCGCCCGGCAGCGCCGGCAGCTCGCCTTTGAGGAAATCGCGGAAGGACTGGCCCAGCGCGTCGATATATTTGCCATCGCGGTAGACAAAATACATCGGCACATCGAGCGCATAATCGGCGTAACGCTCAAACCCCATGCCATCTTCAAACACGAAGGGCAGCATGCCGGTGCGGGCGTCGTCCAGATGCCGCCAGATGTGGCTGCGCCAGGATTTCAGCCCATTTGGCTTGCCTTCAAAGAAGGGAGAATTGGCAAACAAGGCCGTCGCCACCGGCTGCAGGGCCAGAGCCACGCGCAGCTTCTGCACCATGTCGGCTTCGGAGGCGAAATCGAGGTTCACCTGCACGGTGCAGGTGCGCCGCATCATCGCCCGCCCCATGGTGCCGACGCGCTCCATGTAGTCGTTCATCAGCGTGTAACGCCCCTTGGGCATCAGGGGCATCTCGTCATGCTGCCAGATTGGCGCCGCGCCAAGACCGATAAAGCCAACCCCGATCTCGTCGGCGATGTCCTTCACTTCGCACAGGTGAATGTTCACCTCGTCGCAGGTCTCGTGGATGGTCTCCAGCGGCGCCCCCGACAGCTCCAGCGCGCCGCCCGGTTCCAGGCTGACGTTCGCCATATCCTTGGTGAGGCCGATCAGCTTGCCCCCCTCGGTGACCGGGTCCCAGCCGTGGCGATCCCGCAACCCTTCGAGCACGGCCCGAATCGAGCGCGTTCCCTCATAGGGCAGCGGCTTCAGCGTATCCTTGCAGTAGCCGAATTTTTCATGCTCGGTGCCGATGCGCCAATCGTCGCGCGGCTTGCAGCCCGCCTCCATATAGGCAGCCAGCTGCGCATGGCTTTCGATCGGTCCGCCACCGGACTGGGGAATGGACATGGGTAGGCCCCCTTCGTAGGTCGCCGCCAAGGGCAGGCGTGGCATTTCTGACAAAGGGCACGGGGCCCGGGGTTAAAGTGGTGATGCGAAATCGCGCCAGTGTCAATGCAGCCGATGCAGGCTGCGCGGCTCTGGTGATCGCTGCCATATCACGACTTGATGAGGACCTTTGTGATGCAGTTCACTCAGCATGCGTTCTGTCTTTAGCCCCGGCAGGCTGGCAAAGACATCAAACAGGGCTTCTGCCCCGGCGGCGGTCACCGGGATGGCCAGCGGCGGCTGGCCCGGCTGCTCCAGCACCCAATGCGAGGGCCGCGCCGTATGGTCGAGCCGCACCGTCTCGATCTCGGAACGCGCCACGGCACCGCCGGTGAGCGGCCCGAAATAGCTGATCTGGCCTTCGGTCACCTGCACCACCCCCGGCCCATCCGAGCCACGGCGGAACCGCATTCGCTGTGCCCCGACAACCCCGAGCACCACCGCCAGCGTGACGCAGGCCCAGCCGGTGATCTGGGTGACGCCGACACCCACCAGCGCCCAGCGCAGCCCCAGCGCCAGCAACAGCAAGGCGCCCAGGATTTCGCGCCAGCGCCACAGCAGGGCGCGGGCTTCGGGTCGAATAAAGCTCATTCCGTCACCTCCCTCGGCACCCCGCCGATACGCGCAGGTTGCGCAAAAAGAACCAGGGCAAACGTCCCGGCGGGACGAAAACCGATGGCGCGATAGGCCCGCGCCGCATCCGCGCTGGCGGCAAAGAGCACCGCCCGCCGAGCGCCGCGGGCGCGACGTTCGGCCATGTGCCGACCGACGACGCGGCGCGCGTAGCCCCGCCCGCGCAGGTCCGGCGGCGTATAGACCCCGCCCACCTGGACCGTATCTTCATATGTGGTGTTGTAACCGCTCATCGCCACCGGCACGCCATCGACCAGCAGCACCCGGTGACTGTCGCGGGCGATGAACTGATCGATATCCTGCGGCCCCTTGATGCGCGCCGCCTCGGGCGGGGCCTGCACGGCTTCGATCTCATAGGCGATACGCCAGGCGTCCATCAGCGCGCGCGGCGCATCGCGCACGGAAATCAGCTCTTCCTCCGGGCGCATCTCCACCGTCAGATCGTCAAGATCGAGCAGAAACCCCGGATCATCGCTGTCCAGCTGGCACGGATGACCGCCAAGATCATTGGCCGCAACAAAGCCGCGCACCTGCGGTGCATCGCCGAGCACGCCGTGGATCTCGCGACCGGAGAGCAGCTGCCCGGCAGCGCGCCAATCCGCTGTGCGACCCTCGGGCATCTGCATCAGCACGGTGCCACGATTGGTGACGCCAAAGACCCCGTCGCCCCGCGCCTGCACCCAGAGGGTCAGCCCGTTCGGGTGATCCGAGCCCAGCCCATGCAGGCTGAGGTTTTCCAACAGGAACATCGAGCTCTGGATATGGGCATCCAGAAACGGCAGGACGCACGCCACATCCGCTTCGGTTGCCGCACGCCAGACCATCACCAGTCCCCTAAGGTATGTTGCCAGAGGGTCATGGCCGCCACCGCCGCCGTATCGGCTCGCAAAATACGCGGGCCGAGGCTGACGACATGGGCCTGCGGCATCGCGTGCAGGCGTGTGCGCTCCGCATCGGAAAACCCGCCTTCCGGACCGATGAGGATCGCCCAGGGACCCGCCGCCGCGCCGCCCGCGGCGCTGTCCAGGAACAGCTGCTGTCCCACCTTGGCCTCGTCACAGAACATCAGCTGCCGCTCGGCGGGCCACTGATCCAGCAGGGCGGAGAGCTTTTGCAACGCTGCTACCTCGGGCACATAGGTGCCGCCGCATTGCTCGGCCGCTTCCACCGCATGCGCTTGCAGCCGGTCCTGGCGGATGCGCTCGGAATTGGTGAACTCCGTTCCCACCGGCAGGATACGCGCAGCGCCCATTTCAGCGGCCTTCTCGACGATGAAATCGGTGCGCGCCTTCTTGATCGGGGCAAAGATCAGCCAGAGGTCCGGCGGCAGCTGCAAGGGCCTGGACTGCTCCGCGCAGGTCAGCACGCCGCCGCGCTTGCCGGCCTCGACCACCTCAGCCTGCCATTCCCCGTCGCGCCCGTTGAACAGCGCCACCCGCGCGCCAACAGCCAGCCGCATCACCCCAAACAGGTAATGCGCCTGGTCCCGGTCCAGAGGAACCGTTTGCCCTGCCCCCAAGGGGTGATCTACATACAGTCTGACTTTAGCATTCATGGGGTCCTACATATGCAAGGCCAGTCGCCAACACCAGATGGACAAGTCGCCGATGCGGTAAAAGGCAATTGGGTGGACATCTACGCCCCCGCCTGGACCCGGCCCTACCTGCGGCTGAGCCGCGCCGACCGCCCGATCGGCACCTGGCTGTTGCTCTTGCCCTGCTGGTGGGGGCTGGCGCTGGCGATGATCGCGGGGCAGAACCCGCGCTGGGAGGATCTGTGGATCTTTGTCGGCTGCGGGCTGGGCGCCTGGCTGATGCGCGGGGCGGGGTGCACCTGGAACGACATCACCGACCGCGACATCGACGGCGGGGTGGAGCGCACCCGCTCCCGCCCGATCCCCTCCGGTCAGGTCACGGTCAAGGGCGCGCTGGCATGGATGGCGCTGCAATCGCTGATCGCCTTTGGCATTCTGCTGACCTTCAACCAGGCTGCCATCGCCATGGGCATCCTGGCGCTGTTCCCGGTGGCGATCTACCCTTTTGCCAAACGGTTCACCTGGTGGCCGCAGATCTTCCTTGGTCTGGCCTTCAACTGGGGCGCGATGCTGGCCTGGGTCGCCCATACCGGCTGGCTGGAGTGGCCGGCGATCGTTCTCTACCTCGCGGGGATGGCCTGGACGCTGTTCTACGACACCATCTACGCCCATCAGGATACCGAGGATGACGCGCTGATCGGAGTGAAATCCACCGCCCGCCTGTTTGCGGACCGCTCGCCGGTCTGGCTGCGCCGGTTCATCGTCGCCACCGTTTGTCTGATGGCGCTGGCGATCATCATGGCGGTGCAGCCGACGGCGTCGATCCTTGCCCTTGCGCTGTCACTCTGCGCGCCCTGGGCGATGGGGTGGCATATGACCTGGCAATTGCGCGCCTTTGATGCGGACAATAATGACCGCCTGCTGTCGCTGTTTCGGCTCAACCGCGACACCGGCTTGATTCCGCTCATCTTCCTCGGGCTGGCGCTGTTTGCCTGAATGTCGCGCCCCGCGTGATTGATCCGCGACGCCCCCGCTTGTAAGACCAATGACACCCAAACTGCCGGAATGCCTGACCTCATGCGTCTTTCTTCGCTCCTGATCCCCACCGCGACCTTTGCCGGGGCTGCCGGCCTCAGCCTGGTGGTGGCCGGGTTCGCGGCCACGGCACTGGAAACCAACTCCGAGATCGTGGTCCGCCGGACCCTGGACGAAGCCGGGTTTTCCTGGGCGGAAGTGGTGGCCGACGGGCTGCGGGTGGAATTGTCGGGCGAAGCCCCGGACGAGGCCAAGCGCTTTGCCGCGATTTCGCGCGTCGGCGCCGTGGTGGATGCCGCGCGGATCATCGACCAGATGCAGGTCACCCCTTCGGAAGGCATCGCACCGCCGCGCTTTTCCACCGAAATCCTGCGCAATGACGCGGGCATTTCCATCATCGGCCTGATCCCCGCCGCCAGCGACCACGCGGCGCTGTTGCGCAAGCTGGGCGCGATCCGGGGCACGCCGGAGGTGACGGATTTTGTGGAAACCGCCGATCACCCCGTGCCCAAGGGCTGGTCGGATGCGATCGATTATGCGCTGCGGGCCCTGGCGCTGCTGCCCCGGACCAAGATCTCCGTCGAGGCCGGTGCCGTCAGCATCACCGCGATCGCCGACAGCCCCGAGGCCAAGGAACAGCTGGAAAACCAGTTGAACCGGATGCTGCCGCCCACGGTGCATGTGAGCCTGGACATTGCAGCCCCCCGGCCGGTGATCTCGCCTTTCACCCTGCGCTATGTGCTGGGCGAAGAGGGCGGCCGGTTTGATGCCTGCTCTGCCGAAAGCGAGGAGAGCCGTGCCCGCATCCTGCGCGCCGCCGAGGATGCGCAGTTGCGCAGGCAGGCGGATTGCACCATCGGTCTGGGCGTGCCCTCGGCAAACTGGGCCCGCGCGGTCGAGGTCGGGCTCGACGCGCTCCAGGAACTGGGCAAGGGATCGATCACCTTCTCCAACGGCGACGTGACGCTGGTGGCGGCCCAGAACACGCCGCAGGCGCGTTTCGACCATGTGGTGGGCGAACTGGAAAACGCGCTGCCGCAGGTGTTTGTCCTGCATGCGGTGCTGCCGGAACCCGAAGAACAGAACCCCGATATCAGGCCGGAATTCACGGCCACCCTCAGCCCCGAAGGCCAGGTGCAGCTGCGCGGCCGGCTGAGCGACAACGCCCAGCGGCGCACCGTGGACAGCTACGCCAAGGCCCGCTTTGGAAGCGATGTGGTCCACCTCGCCACCCGCAATGCGCCGGACCTGCCCGGGGTCTGGCCGATCCGCGTGCTGGCGGCGCTGGATGCGCTGGCGCAGCTGGAACGCGGCTCGGTCACGGTGACGCCGGACTTGGTTTCCGTGCGCGGCATGAGCCACGTCGAAAACGCCAGCGCCGAAGTGGCGCGGATGCTGTCGGACAAGCTGGGCGAGGCCGAAGACTACGATCTGGACATCACCTATGAGGCGCCGCCCGAACCCGAGGACCAGCTAATGGCGCCGGCGCTCTGCGAGGCGGAGCTGGCCGCCATTCAGCGTGCGGACAAGATCGCCTTTGAACCCGGCTCCGCCACCGTGGCCGCCGACAGTGCCCGGGTGATCGACAAGATCGCCAAGCTGCTGCGGCAATGCGGCGAAATCCCGTTGGAGATTCAGGGACATACCGATAGCCAGGGGCGCGAGGAGATGAACCAGAACCTCAGCCAGGCGCGGGCGCAGTCGGTGCTGAATGCACTGCGGGCGCGGCGCATCCTGACCGGCAGCTTCGTCGCCAAGGGCTATGGCGAATCCAACCCCATCGCGACCAATGACACCGAAGAGGGCCGCGAGGCCAACCGCCGCATCGAATTCCGCCTGATCGAAAGCGAATTGCCGCAGGAGGACACGGACGCAGCGGACGGCGACACCGCCGAAGCGGACACTGGCACGGAGGGCGCAGCCGCCGCCCCTGATACGGATACGGAAGAGCCCGCCGCAGACGCCGCCACGGAGGCGGAAACCGAAGAGGACACCGACGGACAATGAGCAGAACAGAGTTCATCCTCACCACAGCGATCATCCTCTTTGTCGCCTTTGCGATGGGATGGTTTGCCAATTGGCTGGTGCATCGCTTCACCCGCGTGCGCCAGAGCGATGTGGCCGACCTGGACCGCATGAGCCAGGAACTGCACGAGGCCGAGGAGACGCGCGATCAGGCGATCACCTACCTGCAACAGCGCGAGGCGGAACTGACCAATCAGCTCAGCCAGACCGAAGCGGAACTGCGCGCCGCCATGGATGGCCTGCGCGAAGCCCGGCATGAAACCGAAGAACTGCGCAGCCAGCTGCGCGGCATGGGCTGAGTGACCGCGCCGCCGCCTCTGCCGTCTGATGCCGATCTCCTGCGCGCGCTGACCACCTGCGAGCGTCAGGTCTGGGAGGCGCTGGTGCGTGGCGACCAATCCGCGGATGCCGCGCTGTTGTGCGACAGTTTCCTCGGTGTCTATGCCGATGGCTTTGCAAACAAGGCCGACCACACCGGCCAGTTGCAACAGGGGCCGACCGTTCAGACCTACCAGCTGGATCAGATGCAGGCCCGCCCGCTTGGTCCGGAGCATGCGCTGCTCAGCTATCGCGCGACCTTTCTGCGCGTCGGGCGGGACACAAGCGACGTCATGTTCGTCAGCTCGATCTGGCAGCGCCACGGCCCGGACTGGCGGAACATCTTCAGCCAGGACACACCCGCTCTGCCTGCGGGGTAGATCCGGCCCGACACGAGATCAGGCCGGACCAGGGGTTGGGTTTACGCCGCCAGCATGCCGTGGGGGTCCAGCACGAATTTCTGCGCCACACCCTTGTCGAAGCTGGCATAGCCCTTGGCCGCATCCTCCAGCGGGATGATCGTCGCATTGACGATATCCGCAATCGGCAACCGTTCGTGCAGGATCGCCTGCATCAGCTGCCGGTTGTACTTCAGCACCGGCGTCTGCCCGGTGTGGAAGCTTTGCGCCTTGGCCCAGCCCAGCCCGAACCGCATCGACAGGCTGCCCTGTTTGGCCGCCGCATCCACGGCGCCGGGGTCTTCGGTGACATAGAGGCCCGGAATGCCGATCGAGCCTGCCACCCGGGTGATCTCCATCATCTGGTTGAGCACGATCGCCGGTTGTTCGCCACCGGCATGGCCGCGCGCCTCGAAGCCGACCGCATCAATGGCCGCATCAACTTCGGGCGTGCCGATGATCTCGGCGATCAACTCGCCAAGGTTGTCCCCCTTGCTCAGATCCACCGGTTCGAACCCGACCCGGGCGGCATGCTCCAGACGCTCGGCGTTGAAGTCCCCGATCAGAACCACCGCCGCGCCGAGAATACGGGCCGAGGCCGCCGCCGCCAGGCCAACCGGACCGGCTCCCGCCACATAGACCACCGATCCGACACCCACACCGGCCTGCATGGCCCCGTGAAAGCCGGTGGGCAGGATGTCGGACAACATGGTGAGGTCGCGGATCTTCGACAGCGCCTGATCCTTGTCGGGGAATTTCAGCAGGTTGAAGTCGGCATAGGGGATGGTCACGTAATGAGCCTGACCACCGATCCAACCGCCCATGTCGACATAGCCATAGGCCCCGCCCGCGCGCTCCGGATTGACGGTGAGGCAGACGCCGGTGTCCTGGGATCGGCAACAGCGGCACCGCCCGCAGGCCACGTTGAACGGCACCGAGACCAGATCGCCGACCGCAAGCATCTCCACGTCGCGCCCGACCTCGATCACCTCGCCGGTGATCTCATGACCAAGCACCAGACCGGCCTCGGCGGTGGTCCGCCCGCGCACCATGTGCTGATCCGAGCCGCAGATATTGGTGGAGACCACCTTCAGGATCACCCCGTGTTCGATGCGGCGCCCGTCCGGGGCTTCGAGCTTTGCATCGGCGATATTCTGGACTTCGACCTCGTTCGGGCCGAGGTATACGACGCCTCGATTGCTGGTCATGATCTAATCTCCTCCTCAAATGTGTCGCACCGCGCGCCACCTCCCGCGTCGAGAGGTGGCCCGGCATACAGGTGCACGCTAGGCAAAGATCAGGAGGTCAGGTGGCGCATATGCGACACTCCATGCGAGCGTATGGACATGCGAACACAACTATAGGGTGTAATTAAACAGCATCGGGGCCGATGGGGTTACCAGCGGTCGAGCGCGTCCTCATCCGCGTCCTTGGCCGCCACCCACTCCGCTGCCCCGTCCTTGAGGATTTCCTTCTTCCAGAACGGCGCGCGGGATTTCAGGTAGTCCATCAGGAATTCCGCCGCTTCGAAGGCGGCGACACGATGGCGCGCGGCGGTGGCCACCATCATGATCTGATCCCCGGGGACAAGGCGCCCATGCCGGTGGATCACCAGAACATCGGCAAGATCCCACCGGGACACGGCCTCACTGGCGATCTGCGTCAGCGCCTTTTCGGTCATGCCGGGATAATGCTCGATCTCCATCACCGACATGGCGCCGCTGTCAGAGTCGCGCACCACGCCGGTAAAGGTCACAACCGCCCCCGCCCCGCTGGCCGCGGAGGCAAAGGCATCGGCCTCGGCTGCAAAGGCAAACGGCGCCTCCTGGACCAGAACCCGCATCGGTTCACCCCCCGGTCATCGGCGGGAAAAAGGCCACCTCGCGCACGCCCGCAAGCGGCGCATCGAATTCCGCCAGCTCCTGATCAAGCGCGACCCGCAGCGCCGAGAGATCAGCAAAGGCCGCCGCATAGCGTGGCTCGCGCTCCTTCAATTCCTCGACCAGCTCCGCCACCGTCACCGCCGAGGTTTCCACCTGTTCCTTTGCGACGCCGATGCGTTCGCGCACCCAGGCAAAATACAGAACATCCATCAGCGCGTCTCCTTCAGGTAGGGCAGGGCCTTCTTGAGGTAGTCAAACCCGGTGATCAGCGTCAATGCCGCCGCAATCCACAGCAGCCACAGGCCGATGCGCCCGGACCAGACCATCCCCTCGAAATAGAACCGCAGCCCCTGCGTGTCCTCCACCGCACCAGAAAGCACATCCTGCACCATCTGGCGATCCATGCCAAAGCCCCCCATTCCGAGGTGGTGCTCAAAAATGCCCTGCGAAAACAATGTCGCGATCGCGATCATCTGGGCCGTGGTCTTCCACTTCGCCAGTTTGGTGACCTTCAGCGTGCCCGCCGTATCGCCGAGGAACTCGCGCAGCCCGGAGACAAAGACCTCGCGGAACAGGATCACCGTGGCCGGCAACACCAGCCAGGCGGTCCAGTGCGAGGCCGCATAGCCCACGAGGATCATCAGCGCGATCACCACCATCGCCTTGTCGGCGATCGGGTCGAGCATCGCGCCCATCTTGGTTTCCTGCTTCCAGCTGCGGGCCAGATAGCCATCAAACCAATCCGTCACCGCGGCACCGACAAACAGGATCAGCGCAAACCAATCCGCATGCGGGCGCGAGAAGAACAGGAACATCACTGCCAGCGCCGGCGCCGCCAGCAACCGCAGGACTGTGAGGACATTGGGTAAATTCCAGATCATGAGCGCATACCTACAGGCTGCCGCGCGGGTCGGGAAGGGTCAATTCGTCCCGGACCGCCACTTGGGCCTTCACCTTTTGTCAAATACCTCGGGGAGTTTGAGGGGCAGCGCCCCTCATGCCGGAACCGGTTGCCTCAGCGGTCCTGAAAATAGTTGTAGATCGTCTCGGCCAACGCATCCGAGACCCCGTCCACCGCCTTCAGATCCGACAGGTTTGCGCGGCTCACCGCCTTGGCGCTGCCGAAATGGGTCAACAGGGCTTTTTTCCGCCGCGCCCCGACGCCGGGGATGTCATCCAGCGGGTTGGCCGCCATGGATTTGGCCCGTTTGGCGCGATGGGTGCCGATGGCAAACCGGTGCGCCTCGTCCCGCATGCGCTGGATGAAATACAGCACCGGATCGTTGCGTTGCAGGGCAAAGACCGCGGCACCGGGGCGATAGAACTCCTCCTTGCCGTGGTCGCGATCAACACCCTTGGCGACGCCGACCATCGGAATATCCGCAACCCCGTGCTCTTCCATGATCTCCGCCACGGCCGACACCTGCCCGGCCCCGCCGTCAATCAGCAACAGATCGGGCCACATGCCCTTGTCCCGATCCGGGTCTTCCTTGAGCAGCCGCGAGAAGCGACGGTTCAACACCTCCTTCATCATGCCGAAGTCATCGCCCGGCACCAGGTCCTCGCCCTTGATGTTGAACTTGCGATAGGCGTTTTTCATGAACCCTTCGGGCCCCATCACGATCATGCCACCCACCGCATTGGTGCCCTGGATGTGGGAGTTGTCGTAGACCTCGATCCGCTGCGGCGGCCCCTCCAGACCAAAGGCCTCGGCGATGCCGCGCAGCAGTTTCGCCTGCGTCGCGCTCTCGGCCATGCGGCGGGCGAGGCTTTCGCGGGCGTTGCGCACGGCGCTGGCCACCAGTTCCGTCTTTTCGCCGCGCTGTGGCACCAGGATCTCCACCTTGCGCCCGGCCTTGTCGCCCAGTGCCTCGCTCATCAGGTCGGCGTTCTCGATGTCATCGGACAGGATCAGCTGACGCGGAACTTCCTTGTTGTCGTAGAACTGGCCGATAAAGGCCTCCATCACCTCGGCGGGCGACATGTCTTCGGACACCCGCGGATAGAAGTCCTGGTTGCCCCAGTTCTGATTGGCGCGGATAAAGAACACCTGCACGCAGGCCTGCCCCGCCTCCAGATGCAGGCCGATCACATCCGCCTCGGTCACACCGCGCGGATTGATGCCCTGGGCCGACTGCACCTGCGTCAGCGCCTTGATCCGATCCCGCAGCGCCGCCGCGCGTTCGAATTCCATCGCCTCGGACGCTGCCATCATCTGCGCGCCCAACTCCTCCTGGATCTTGGTGGAGCGCCCCGACAGAAACCGCTCGGCGTCGCGCACGCTTTCGGCATAGTCCTCGCGCGAGATCAGCCCGACGCAGGGCCCCGAACAGCGTTTGATCTGATATTGCAGGCACGGACGTGAGCGGGTTTCGAACATGCTGTCAGAGCAATTCCGCAGCAAGAACGCCTTTTGCAGCTGGTTGAGCGTCCGGTTCACGGCGCCGGCGCTGGCAAAGGGGCCGAAATAGCTGCCCTTCTCCTTGCGCGCGCCGCGATGCTTCTTGATCTGCGGATAGTCGTGGGTCTTGCCGACCAGAATATTGGGAAAGCTTTTGTCGTCGCGCAGCAGCACATTGTATTTCGGCTTCAGCTGCTTGATGAGGTTCTGCTCCAGCAGCAGCGCCTCGGTCTCTGTCCGCGTGGTCAGGAACATCATCGACGCGGTCTGCGAGATCATCTTCTCGATGCGCGGCGTATGGCCGGGACGGGAATAGTTCGACACCCGGGCACGCAGGTTGCGGGCCTTGCCGACGTAGAGCACACGGCTCTCGGCATCCAGCATGCGATAGACCCCGGGCGAGGAACCGAGCGTCCGCAGATAGGCCTGGATCACACCATAGCCGGTGTGCGGAAGGTCGGTCGGACCGGACGATTCTGCGCTGGGATCACTCATGCTGTCTGACATATGATTCTGGCGTCTCCGCTGCAATCTTCCGGCGGTGAATTCAAGCTGTGATGAATCCACCATTCTTGTGGATAACTACGCGGGTAACTTTTGGGTAGCTGGGATTTTCCCTTTATATCTGGCGGTTTCGCTCAGTTGCCTAAAATTTAAGCGAATTATCAAGGTATTGATTTTGAATGATATTTTTTCATCTCAGATCCAAATCATTGATAACACTCGTGTTTTTGTAACGCTTAGGTGAACGGTTTGTGACTCGTGCATAAGTCAAGGCATCACGGCCCGAATTGTACATTGGCGACACAGGTTTACCACAGGTGCAGGGCTACTCCGGAAGCGCGGTATCCGGGGTGTTCCAGGCCAGATGCTGCCCCCCGTCCACGCAGATCAATTGCCCGGTTACGGCCGGGGCGCTGACCAGGTATCGCAGCGCGGCGACAATCTCCTGCGTCCCGGCACCACGCTGCAACGGGGTGGTGGCGCGCTGTGCCGCAAAATCCGCCGCGGTCTGGCGCGGGCCCTGCAAGGTCGGCCCCGGTCCGATCGCATTGACACGGATCTGCGGGGCCAGCGCCTGCGCGGCGGTCTGGGTCAGGGTCCACAAGGCGGATTTCGCCAGCGTGTAGCTCATGAACTGCGGGGTCAGCTTGCGGACCCGCTGGTCAATCATGTTGATCGCCACAGCCCCGGCAAGAGGCTCTCCGGCGGTGTCCCGCCGTGGGGGCAGCGCCTGCGCCGCCAGCGCCTGCAACAGCAGCACCGGCGCGCGCAGGTTGCTCTGCATGTGGCGATCCCAGCTGTCGCGCGTCACCGTTTCCAGGCTGTCCTCTTCGAATATGGAGGCATTGTTGACCAGACAGGTGATCGGCCCGCCCAGCGCATCTGCGGCGCGTGGCAACAGCCTCGATGTCTCCGCGTCCTGCAGCAGATCCGCCTGCAGGGCAACGGCCCGACGTCCGGTGTGCCGAATGGCGGCAACCGTCTCGGCCGCCGCCGCCTCCGAGCTGGCATAGTGGACCGCGACGTCATAGCCGTCTTCCGCAAGGGCCAGCGCCATTGCGCGGCCCAGGCGCTTGCCCGCTCCGGTGACCAATGCCCGCATGTTCTGCTCTCCTCGTGCCTGTGGCTTTCACCACGATCTAGAGCAGCATCCAGATGTAGGCCACATAAAGTAGCGTCAGAATCACGCCCCACAGGCGGGTGATGTCCTGACGGAAGAACACGAAGGGTATGATGATCAGCGATGCGCCCAGCATCACCCAGAGGTCAAAGCGCAGGAACTCCGGATCGACCGAAATCGGCCCGACAAAGGTCGCCAGCCCGATGATCGCAAGCAGGTTGAACATGTTCGACCCGATCACATTGCCCAGCGCCACATCCGCCTGGCGGCGCAATGCCGCCATCAACGTGGTCGCAAGTTCCGGCAGGGAGGTGCCCAGCGCCACCAGCGTCAGGCCGATCACCGTCTCGGAGAGGCCATACATGCGGGCGATGATGGTGGCGTTCTCCACCAGCAGCTCCGCCCCCAGCGGCAACCCCACGAGGCCCAGCACCAGATAGATCCCGATGCGCCAATAGGGCATGTCTGGGTCGGCTTCCTCGATCTCTTCGAGGTCATCCGCCACGCCGGCCTCGCGGTGCGCCTTGGCCTCGCGAAAGGCGGTGAAAAGCACCCCGAACAGCGCCACCAGCAGCACCACGCCCGAGATCCAGGTGAAGGTGCCGCAGAAGGCAAGCGCGATGAACAGCAGCGAGGCCGCGATCATGAAGATGTAGTTCTTGCGGGTGTTGCACTCGCTGGTGTGCAGGGCCCGCAGCATGGCGGGCAGGCCGAGGACCAGCAGGATATTGGCGGTGTTGGATCCCACCACATTGCCCAGCGCGATGCCGTCGGCGTTTTCGTGCACGGCCTGCACCGCGATCAGCAGCTCCGGCGCCGAAGTGCCGAATGCAACGATGGTCAGGCTGACAATCAGGGCCGGAATGCCGATCCGCAGCGACAGGTTCACCGCCCCCCGCACCAGCGCATCCCCCGCCAGCAACAGGATCACCAGACCAAGCGCAGAAAACAGCCAGGGCATCATGTCTTGGGACCTCCTTGTCCACAGGCACAGGGCCCCTTGCCGATCCGGAAACGTCCGCAGGACCGGCAGCGGGCCGAATTGAGTTTCTTTTGTCCCGGGAAACGCAACCGTCCGAACATGGCAAGCACTGCCATGGCCACCAGAAACAGGGAGACGATCTTCAAAATCACGTCAAAGGCCAAAACGCGCAAACTGCGCGCGCTCCTCGACCGCAGCCAGGGCGTCCTCGGCCAGCGACAGGCCAAACCGGCTCAGGAACGGTTTCTTGATCCCGTAGCGCCGCAGGCGGAGTTTCTTGCCAAACCGCGCTTCCAGGACCGGCTTCAGATGGCCGATCCCGTCGATGAGGCCCAGCGCCTCGGCCCGACGCGCCAGCCAGATCTCGCCGGTAAAGAGGTTCTCCTCATCCGATAGCTTCGGCCCCCGGCGCTCGGTGACGTGATCGATGAAATTGGCGTGGATGTCGTTCAGCAGCACCTTCAGGCGTGCCACATCCTCTTCGTTTTCCGGGCGGAAGGGGTCCAGCATACTCTTGCTCTCCCCCGCCGTATGCACGCGGCGCTCCAACCCCTGGCGCGCCAGGAAAACATGCGCCCCGAACCCGGCGGAAATGACCCCGATCGAGCCCACGACGGAGCTAGCATCGGCAAAGATCTCATCCGCCGCCGCCGCCAGCCAGTAGCCACCGGACGCGGCCACATCCTCGACAAAGGCGATGACGGGAACATCATGCTCTTCGGAGAGGCGGCGAATGCGGGCGCCGATCAGCGCGCTCTGCACCGGGCTGCCGCCGGGCGAATTGATCTCCAGCGCCACCGCCTTGGGCTTGCCGCGCTTGAAGGCCCGTTCCAGCACAGGCGCCAGCGAGGAGTCGTTGAGACTGCCCCGTCCGGCCATCCCGATGGCTCCGGACAGGCGCACAACCGCCACCGTGGGTGGCCGCTTGAGAAAGGGCAATCGAACAGTCATGGCGCCGATGTAGAATGCCCACCTGCCGGAAACAAGGTATCGGCCGAGAGGAATTCCGGCGATGTTACGTTTCGCGGCCGGTGCCGGGTAAAAATGCAACGTATCCCATGCGGTTCTGCCCGGCGGCACCCTGTGCCACGGCACGCTGTGGCAGCCGGGATGAGGCCGGACGCAACCGCGCCGCCCCCTCCTTGGAGGGGGGGCGCCGGGCCCAACGGGCGCGGGGGCATTTCAATGCAACCACGCCGGGCGGGAGCCTCCCCCGCCCTGCCGGCTCAGGACCGCAGGCGCCAGCCGGTGCGGAAGATCCAGCCGATCACAAAGAGGCACAAACCGGTAAAGAGCGCGATCGCCAGGAGGCTCATCGCCACCGGCACATCCGCGGTGCCAAAGAACGACCAGCGGAACCCGGAAATCAGGTAGACCACCGGATTGAACAGGGTGATGGTCTGCCACACCGGCGGCAACATCGAGATCGAATAGAACGAGCCCCCCAGAAAGATCAGCGGCGTCACGATCAATAGCGGCACCAGTTGCAGCTGTTCGAAATTCTTCGCCCAGATCCCGATGATGAACCCAAGCAGCGCAAAGCTCACGCAGGTCAGCACCAGGAACAGGATCATCGCCAGCGGATGCTGGATGGTGATATCGACAAACAGATGCGCCGTGGCCAGGATCACCACGCCGATGAACAGCGCCTTGGTGGCCGCCGCCCCGACATAGCCCAGCACAATCTCCAGAAAGTTCACCGGCGCCGACAGGAGCTCGTAGACGGTGCCGATGAACTTGGGAAAGTAGATCCCGAAAGACGCATTGGAGATGCCCTGCGTGATCACGCTCAGCATGATCAGCCCCGGCACGATGAAAGCGCCATAGGACACCCCCTCGACCTGATCGATCCGGCTGCCGATGGCCGCGCCGAAGACCACGAAATAGAGTGACGTGGACAGCACCGGCGACAGGAAGCTCTGGGCCAGCGTGCGAAAGAACCGCGCCATTTCAAATTGATAGATCGCTGCAACAGCTGTCCAGTTCATGCGTTCTCTCCCGATACAAGACCGACAAAAATGTCTTCGAGGCTGGATTGCCGGGTGGCCACATCCGACAGCACCAGCCCCGCCGCCGCCACGTCGTTCAGCAATGCGGTGATGCCGGTGCGCTCGGCCTTGACGTCATAGGTGTAGACCAGCGACCGGCCATCTTCGCCCAGCCGCAGGTCGTGGTCCGCCAGCGCCGCCGGCACGGCGCTGATCGGGTCGGTCAGGATCACCTGCAATTCCTTCTTGCCCATGCGGGCCATCAGATCGGCCTTTTCCTCCACCAGCAGGATTTCCCCGCCGGCGATGACACCGACACGGTCGGCCATCGCCTCCGCTTCCTCGATGTAGTGGGTGGTCAGGATGATGGTGACGCCGCTCTCGCGCAGCTCCCGCACCACGTCCCACATGTCCTTGCGCAACTCCACGTCGACGCCGGCGGTGGGCTCGTCCAGGAACAGCACCCGCGGCTCATGGCTCAGCGCCTTGGCGATCAGTACCCGGCGTTTCATCCCGCCGGAGAGCTCCTTGATCTGGCTGGTCCGCTTGTCCCAGAGCGACAGCTTCTTGAGGATGTCTTCGATCAGCGCATCATTGCGGGGTTTGCCAAACAGGCCGCGCGAAAACCGGACCGAGTTCATCACGGTTTCAAACGGCTCCAGGTTGATCTCCTGCGGCACCAGCCCGATCATGGCCCGCGCGGCGCGATAGTCGCGCTCGATACAGTGCCCGCCAACAGTGACCGCGCCCGACGTCGCGGTGGTAATGCCGCAGATGGTGGAAATCAGGGTGGTCTTGCCGGCGCCGTTGGGCCCCAGCAGCGCGAGGATCTCGCCCTCCTCGATTTCCAGGTTCACGCCCTTCAGCGCCTCGAAACCGCCTGCATAGGATTTGCGCAGGTCGGAAATGGACAGGATGGTGCTCATACGGCCTCCGGTTCGGATCTGGCCCGGATCAGGGCTGTCGGTGAGATGAACAGGACTGTTCAGGGATTGTGTTAGGGGTAACGGCCCCGTGAACAAACGGCCACCCCCAATCGCCGCGCAAGCGCTTGTGCATGCACGCAGCCTTGAACTGTTCCCCAGGCGTTCCTTTGGAGGTGGTGGGGGCGCCGCGGGTCTGCCCCCGGGCACGCCCCCCTTTGGCAGCGCCCCACGTGCCGGGGTCACCCTAGGAAGGCGTCACCCTCTGGCGGCGTCACCCGTTGTCGGTGTCACCGCTGCCCGACCCGCCGAGCATCTTGCGGAACCAGCCCTTCTGCGTGCCCCCGGCCTCGGCAGCCTCGGCATCGTCCTCGGGGGCTTCCGGCGCAAGCGCATTTTGCAGATTGGTAAAGAACTGATCGGCCATCTTCTTGGCAAACCCGTCGATGATGCGGCTGCCCAGCTGGGCCAGCTTGCCGCCGACCTTGGCATCCACGTCATAGGACAGGAGCGTGCCGGTCTCGCTGGCGGCGAGCGTTACCTCGGCGCCGCCCTTGGCAAAACCCGCAGCACCGCCCTTGCCCTCGCCGGTGATGGTCAGCTTTTCGCCCGGCACCAGATCCGAGAGCGTAACGGTTCCGGTAAAGGTCGCCTTCACCGGACCCACCTTCTGGGTCACCTTCGCCTCGAACCCCTCCTCGGCAGAGCCGGTCACCTCCTGCGCGCCGGGCACGCAGGCTTTCAGCACCTCCGGGCTCAGCAGGGCCGCATACACGGTTGCGGGATCGGCCGCGATTTCCTTCTGGTCACTCATTTGCATGGCGTCTCTCCCCTGGCTTCGGGCCTGTGGCCCGCATGGCGTGTCCGCCTCCACCTAGCCGGAATTGCGCCCCGCTGCCAAGGAGGATGATACGCCGCGACACGCCCGCGCCCGCGCAACACAACGTGGCGTCACGGATCGGCGCGCGGATTGACAGCCGCGGCGCCACCCTGCCCGAATGAGATCGACAGCCACCCGCCGCCAGAGAGGGCCGATATGCTCACCGGGATCCGCATCATCGAAATCGAAGCCCTCGGCCCCGCCCCCTTTGCCGGTATGATGCTGGCCGACCTGGGCGCCGAGGTCATTTGCATCCATCGCAAAGGCGGCACCGCGACCCCCGGCCTGCCGGAGCACTCGATCCTGGATCGCGGCAAGAAATCCATCGCCCTCGATCTGAAGGACCATGAGGACGTCGGGATTGCGCAGCAGCTGATTGCAACGGCGGACGGGTTGATCGAGGGGTTTCGCCCCGGCGTGATGGAACGTCTGGGGCTTGGCCCGGACGAGATGCACGCGCGCAACCCGGGGCTGGTCTATGGCCGCATGACGGGGTGGGGGCAGGACAGTCCCCGCGCCGCCCGGGCCGGGCATGACCTCAACTATATCGCCCTGTCGGGGGCGCTCTGGCCCGCGTCGGCGCCCGGCGATGTGCCCCTGCCGCCAGCGACGCTTGTCGGCGACATCGGGGGCGGCGCGCTCTACCTGGTCGCAGGGTTGCTGACCGGCCTCCTGCGCGCCGCACGAACCGGTGTGGGCGCCGTGGTCGATGCGGCGATCTACGATGGCTCGGCGCATATGATGAACCTGCTGATGGCGCTGCGCCAGGCCGGCGGGTTTGGCGAGACGCGCGGGCACAACCTGCTGGACGGCCCGCATTGGAGCCGGACCTACCTGTGCCGGGGCGGCGGGCATATCGCCGTGCAATGTCTGGAGCCCAAGTTCTACAGGATCTTCCTCGAGACGCTGGGTCTCTCGGAGGACCCGGAGTTCACACGCCAGTTCGACAGATCGCTCTGGCCGGAGCTGACCGTCCGCCTCGCCGGGCGCTTTGCCGAACACAGCCGCGACCACTGGGCCGCACTGTTCGAGGGCAGCGATGCCTGCGTCACGCCGGTGCTGTCCCCGGCCGAAGCCGCAGCCGACCCCATGAACATCCGCAAGACGTGGATCAACCGGGACGGCGATCTGCAAGCCGCCCCCGCGCCCCGATTTGATGGCAAGACCCAGCCCGTGGGCACACGCCCGCGCCGCGACGGCAACCGGACGGAAATCCTCGCCGCCCTCGCTGCGTCAGCGACGCACAAGACGGACCCCGAAGGCGCGTGAGGCGCAAGCTCCGGGCAGGCCGAGCCGCCGTTGCCCGCGTTACTGGCCCGCGCCCTCGCGCACCGTGTCGATCATCAGCTGCACATTGTCAGGATCGGCATCGGGCGTGATCCCATGGCCGAGGTTGAAGATATGCGGCCCCTGCGACAGGGCCTGCACGATGCGACGCGTATCCGCCACCAGCGCCTCACCCCCGGTGACCATGTGCCGGGAGGCCAGATTGCCCTGCACGCAGCCGTCCACCTGCACATGCGCCGCCGCCCATTCCGGATCCACGGAATTGTCGAGCGCCACGCAATCGACGCCGGTGGCCTTGTGGAAGCCCACGTATTTCTCGCCCGCCTCACGCGGGAAGCCGATGACCGGAATGCCGGGGTGGCGCGCCTTCAGCGCCGCGGTGATTTCGCGCGCGGGCTCCAGCGCGTATTTCTCGAAGGCCGCGCCCTTCAGCGATCCGGCCCAGCTGTCAAAGATCTTCACCACCTCGGCCCCGGCCTCGATCTGGGCCGAGAGGTAGTGAATGGTCGCCTCGGTGATCCGCGCCAGCAGCGCCTCGAACAGAGCGGTGTTTTCCTGCATCAGCGCATGCGCCGGGCCCTGATCCGGGGTGCCGCGCCCGGCGATCATATAGGTGGCCACGGTCCAGGGCGCGCCGGCAAAGCCGATCAGCGTGGTGTCCGACGGCAGTTCGCGCGACAGGATGCGCACGGTTTCATAGATCGGGTTGAGGGTCTCATGCACGTCGCCGGCGGGGCCAAGCTTGGCAAAATCCGCCTCCGTGGTGATGGTGGACAGGCGCGGACCTTCGCCGGTGACGAACCACAGCTCCGCCCCCAGCGCCTGCGGCACCAGAAGAATATCGGCAAACAGGATCGCGGCATCAAACCCGTAGCGACGGATCGGCTGCAACGTCACCTCGGCGGCCAGCTCGGGATTGTAGCACAGGCTCAGGAAATCGCCGGCCTGGGCGCGGGTGGCGCGGTATTCGGGCAGGTAGCGGCCCGCCTGGCGCATCATCCATATGGGCGGCACGGCCTGCGTCTCGCCTGCCAATGCGCGGAGGATCGTCTTTTGCTGGCCCATGCTCTGCCCCTTTTATTGCGGTCCCTCTGAGGTCTAGCCTCAGCGGCAAATTGTCAAGGCTTGCCAGCCCGCACAGACTGGCGCTTGCCACGGCATAATGTCGCGACTAATCCTGTGCCCCATGACCCTGACCCTGCCCTCTCCCGCTTCGCCCCTGAAGATCGGCACCCGCGGCTCTCCGCTGGCGCTTGCTCAGGCCTATGAGACCCGCGACCGGCTGGCCCGCGCCTTTGAGCTGGAGCCCACGGCCTTTGACATCGTGGTGATCAAGACCACCGGCGACAACCGCGCCATGATCGACGCGGATCGTCCGCTGAAAGAGATCGGCAACAAGGGGCTGTTCACCAAGGAGATCGAAGAGGCGCTGACCTCCGGCGGCATCGACCTCGCGGTGCATTCGATGAAGGACATGCCCACCGAACAGCCCGAAGGGCTGATGCTGGATTGCTACCTGCCGCGCGAAGATGTCCGCGACGCGTTTGTCTCCCCGCAGATCCGTGCGATTGCCGATCTGCCGGAGGGCGCGGTCGTGGGCACCTCCTCCCTGCGCCGGCGCGCGCAACTGCTGCACCAGCGCCCGGATTTGCAGGTGGTGGAGTTCCGGGGCAACGTCCAGACCCGCCTGCAGAAACTCCACGATGGCGTGGCCAGCGCCACTTTCCTCGCCATGGCCGGGCTGCGCCGCCTCAACATGGCCGAGGAGGTTCCCGCCACGCCCATCGCGCCCGAGGACATGCTGCCTGCGGTGGCCCAGGGCGCCATCGGCATCGAACGCCGCAGCGACGACACAACCGCGGCCACCATGCTGGAGGCCATCCACCACGCCGAGACCAGCCTGCGCCTCGCGGCCGAGCGCGCCTTCCTGGCCGCGCTGGATGGATCCTGCGAAACGCCGATCGCCGCGCTGGCCGATCTCTCCGGCGGCACCTTGCAGCTGCGCGGCCAGATCCTGCGCCCCGACGGGTCAGAGGCTCTGGCGGATCAGCAAAGCTGCGCGATCGAGGACGGCGCCGAACTCGGTCGCCGCATGGGCGAGGCTCTGCGCGCGCGGGCGGGAGAAGGGTTCTTCAGCCACTGACCGCCGGGCCCGCGCTCCCGCGGTTGCGACTGTCAGAACTGGTCGCAGCCTGCGTGACGCCACGCCCCGATTGACGCAAGACCCGTTCCGCTGCCAGCCTGAGACGACAGGATCAGGCGGCGGGGAGGGCGCAGGATGACACCGGGCAAGGCCTATCTCAGCAGCGACGACATTCGCCCGCTTGCAGCGCGATCAGACCTGATGGGCGTGTGGCTGGTGCTGCATTGCTGGGGCGTGATTGCGGCGGCGGTGGCGCTGTTTGCGCTTCGGCCTAACCTCCTGACAGCGCTGATTGCCGTGATGCTCATCGGCTCGCGCCAGTTGGGACTGGCGATCCTGATGCATGAGGCCGCGCATAATGCGCTGTTCAAATCCCGCAGGCTGAATGATCGCATCGGGCAATGGTTCTGCGCGCGTCCGATCCTGGCCGACCTGCCGGCCTATCGCCACTACCACCTGACCCATCACCGCCACACCCAGACCGACAAGGACCCGGATCTGGCGCTGTCACTGGCCTTCCCGACCACCCGCGCCTCTCTCAAGCGCAAGTTCACCCGCGACCTCACGGGACAAACCGGTCTCAAGCAACTCTTTGGCCAGATCCGCATGTCCCTCGTGCTGGCCGGTGATCACGAGGCGATGGAAGCCGCCTCGGGTGATTTTGCGCAGACGTTCAAGAGCCCGCGCCTGCTGCCCGCCCTGCCAATGTTCCTGCTGCCGATGCTGGTCATGAGCCTGCTGGGCAGCTGGTGGTGGGGGCTGGCCTTCTGGCTCCTGCCCTATCTGACATGGTTCCAGTTCGTCGTGCGCCTGCGCAATATCGCCGAACATGGCGCGGTGGAGCGCTCAGAAAACCCGTTCCAGAACGTGCGCACCACTTATGCCGGCCCCCTGGCCCGTGCTCTGGTCGCCCCCTACTGGGTGAACTATCACCTCGAACACCACATGGTCATGCATGTGCCCTGCTGGCAGCTCCCAAAGTTGCACGCTGTGTTGCTGGCGAAAGGATACGGCGCGCGCATGCGGGTGGCAAAAAGCTACGGACAGGCCCTGATCGAAGCGGGCTGGCACCGCCGTAGCGCCTGACCACACCCTCGCTGCTGCCGCACCGGGCAAGGGGGCACTCCCGCCCCTTTGCGGGTGAGACACGTCTCCCCCAAAAGCGTTGGGCCCGGCAGGGGCAGCGCCGAAGGCGCTGCCCCTGCCCCCCGGCGATCCGCGCAAGCGGAGCGCAAAACCTCTTGCACCGCGCCCGGATCAGCCCTCCGCCTCTGTCGCGGGCACCTCCACCGGCAGGTATTTCCGATATCCCAGCCATTGGAGCCAGTTCTCCGCGCTCCCCGCAAAGGCGTTCAGATCCACATTCCCCTCGATGCCGGGCACGGAGCCTGTGCCCGTGTATTGCCAGAACACCCAATGCGCGCCGGGATAGACCTGTTCCGGATGCCCGGCGACCGACCGCAGCCAGAAGTCCACCCCCTGAAGCTGCCCAATTCCAGTATCTCGATAGAAATCCACCGTGGTATACACCACCGGCCTGCGACCATAGTGCTGCTCGATCTTCTGGATGAAGCGTTCCGCCTCATGCCGCGCCTCGGCCCCGGACGGGCGGCGTTTGCAGCTCGGCGAGGCATGGTTCCACTCGATATCCAGCACCGGCGGCAGGCTGCCCGCCTCCTTGGGAACATTTCGGATGAACCAGCGCGCCTGCTCTTCCGGGCTGCGACAGAAATAATAGAAATGATAGGCTCCGCGTCGCAGACCTGCACGCCGTGCCGCGCGCCAGTTGGACTTGAACTCCGGGTCCAGGTGATCGCCCCCTTCCGTGGCCTTGATCCACGCAAAGGACACCCCCGCCGCGCCCACCTGACGCCAGTCGATATCGCCCTGATAGCGCGCCACATCGATGCCATGGATCGGATAGCCCCATGGCGTGCCCCCGTCCCAGTCATGGGGGTCATTGTCGCCGTATTTCGGATAGGTCGCGAGCGCCGCATAGGCACGCGCAAAAGCGGGATCTATCACCCGCTCGACCTCCCCTTCCAGAGGCGGCGGCGGCACCGGCTCCCGCGTTGCACTGCCGCAGGCGGCCAGCGCCGCGAGCATCCCCAAACCAATCAACCGATGAAATGTCATATCTACCTGCCAAAGAAATCTGCCTGCCTCCATAGAGCCGGAGACAGGCAGATCCTTCAATGCAGAATGCCGAATAGGGTCCGCTTTCCCGCGCGCTGAGCGGGTTTACACCGATGCGACCCTCAGACCCATTTCGCGAGCGGCGGCAGGCTCATCAACACCGCATTGGCGTCATGCCCGGTCTCCAGACCGAACTTGGTGCCGCGATCATATACAAGGTTGTATTCCGCATAGAGCCCGCGATGAATGAGCTGCACGTCTTTGTCCGCCTCAGAGCAGCTCTGCACGCGCCGTTTTTCCACCAGCGGCACAAAGGCGGGCAGAAAGGCGCGGCCAATATCCTGAACCAGCGCAAAATCCGCCGCCCAGTCGCCGGTGTTGTGATCGTCCAGAAAAATACCGCCAACCCCGCGCGCGCGACCGCGATGCGGGATGAAGAAATACTCATCCGCCCAGGCCTTCAGCCGGGGATAGAGATCGCCGCCATGCGGGTCGAGATGCGCTTGTTGCACGCCGTGGAAATGCGCCGTGTCCTCGTCATACTCGATACACGGGTTGAGGTCAGACCCGCCGCCGAACCACCAGCCATGCGGCGTCCAGAACATGCGCGTGTTCATATGCACCGCCGGCACATGCGGGTTGCGCATATGCGCCACCAGCGAAATGCCCGAGGCCCAGAACCGTGGATCTTCCTTCATGCCCGGCAGCCCCTTGCGGGCCGCCATCGCGTTTTGCGCGCGTTCGCCAAGTGTGCCGTAGACCTCGGAAATATTGACGCCGACCTTTTCAAACACGCGGCCGCCCCGCATCACGCTCATCAGGCCACCACCCGCGTCAGAGCCATCGTCCGCCGTGCGCTTGGTCTCGCTCACGTCAAACCGACCCGCCTCCATATCGGCAAAGGGACCGTCTGTATGGCTGTCCTCCAGCCCCTCAAAAGCTGAAACGATCTGATCGCGCAGCTCCCGGAACCATGCTGCCGCACGCGCTTTTTCTGCGCACATCTCTGTCGCGTTCTCTGCCATCCGGGCCTCCTGGGTCAGATCGTAATTCGGGTGTGCCGCCTCAATGCACCGGCGCGGTGACGGGATCAAGCAGCGTGCGCCCACCATCCAGCGTCAGCACCTGCCCGGTCATGAACCCCGACGCCTCAGACGCCAGAAACTGCGCCGTCTCGGTCAGTTCGGTGGGCGGTGCGATCCGGTTCAGGGGCGTATGCTCCTCGATGTCCTGCCGCAGGGAGCGGTTGTCCTTGAGCGTGGCCTGCATCGACGCACTCATCACGGAGCCGAAGGCGATGGAGTTCACCCGAATCTTATGCGGCGCCAGCGACACCGCCAACGAGCGTGTCATCTGATCCAGCGCAGCCGAGGTCACGGAGTACCCCATCAGATCCGGGTGGGTGCGCCGCGCGGCGATGGACGACAGGTTGATGATGGCACCGTTTGCGCCGTCGTCGTCGCGCTCTTCGCCCTGGCGGATCATCCGCTTGGCCACATGCTGCGACAGGCGCAGGGTGGACATCAGGTTCTGCCGCAGCAGGAACTCGACGCTTTCGTCATCGGGGTTCAGCGGCTCGCTGGGCACGACCTTGCGGGCGCCATTGACCAGGATATCGATCTTGTCAAACGCGTCGATTGTGGCCGACAACAGGTTGGCGATGGTCAGCCGCTCGCGCAGGTCACCGGCAAAATGGCGGATATTGCTGTCCTCGACGTCGCTGCCCAACTCTTGCAGCAGCGCCGATTCATCCTGGTCCACGAACATCACATTTGCGCCTTCGCGGGCAAATTGCCGCCCGATCGCCAAACCGATGCCATTGGCAGCGCCGGTCACGATCGCGGTCTTGCCGGAGATTGAAAAACTCATGGGATAAAGATCCTTGCTTGGTCAGGCGATGCGCCTGTTCCTTGGGCCAGGTTGCAGATCAGAAGTCCCGCAGGGGACCTCATGTCGCCGCGACGATACCCCGAAGGTTTGCAGATTTGAACAGGTTTTGCAGCCGCATCCGCAGACCGGGGTCAGCGCGTCCGGCGCGGACGTGAGGCATGCAGGATCTTGAAGCGATTGTCGCCCGCAACCTCGCTGTGAGAGGCAAACACCGCGCCCAGCGGGGTCTCATACGGCAGATGCCGGTTCGCCACCAGCCAGAGCTGGCCCGCCGGTTTCAGCAGCCGCGCGGCATTGGCGATAAACGCCTGCCCCAGCGCCGGCTCCGCGCTGCGCCCGCTATGAAACGGCGGGTTCATCACGATCGCATCCAGACTGCCCTTGGCACCCCAGTCGCGCGCATCCGCCCAGTGCAACTGCGCCCGCGTATCCGTCACGTTGCGGCGCGCGCAGGCCAGGGCACCATGATCGGCCTCCACCAGATGCAGCACCTCGACACCGGCGCGGCTCAGAACCTGCGCCGAGAGATAGCCCCATCCGGCCCCAAGATCGGCCACCTCCTTGCCGAGTTTTTCCGGTAGCGCCGCGGCCAACAAGGCAGAGGCAGGATCGATGCCATCGGCGGAAAACACGCCCGGCGCCGTCTCAAAACCACCGGCGACCACCTGCGGCGCCGCGATCCAGTCGGACAGATCCAGCCCCCCATTGATGCAAAAGGCTTTGCCATGCGCCTTGGAAATGGCGGCCGTGGGGTCGGTGCATGTCTTCAACGCCTTCAACAGGGAATCGATGCCATCTGTCTTGGCGCCATCAATCAGCACCGGGCCCGTCGTCGTCGCTGCCGCCTGCGCCACCAGATGCCGCGCCAGGGATTTGGCCCGCGGCAGGAACACCACCGCAGCAGCATAGGTCGCCCCCGGCTGGACCTCGGCCAGGCAGGACAGCCCCCGCGCGGCCCAATCGTCATGATCGGGCTTCAGCGGCTGGATCACCTCCAGCCGGTCCTGCGGCAATGCGGAGAGATCATGCCCCTCGCGCGGATGGAACACGGCGATTCGCCCCGTTTCAGGAACGGCGAACGCGCCCGATTGAACCGCGAGGCTCAGGCGTTGGGACATCTTGAAAGACCTTTCCGGGACCAACCGCGCAGGGGCGGATCAGTCGTCTTTTTCCATGGTGCATTGCAGCGGATGCTGGTGGCGACGAGCGTAATCCATCACCTGCGCAACCTTGGTTTCGGCGACCTCATGGCTGAAAACGCCAACGACGGCGACGCCTTTTTTGTGCACTGTGAGCATGATTTCAAAGGCTTGCGCATGATTGAGCCCAAAGAACCGCTCCAGCACGATCACCACGAATTCCATCGGCGTGTAGTCGTCATTCAACAGCAGCACCTTGTAGCGCGGCGGCCGTTGCGTCCGCGGGCGCGTCTTGGTCAGGACACCAAGGTCGCTGTCGTCTTCCGGAGTGTCCGACATCATAACGGGGTGCTTTAGCATGGGATCAAAAGTTTCCAGTCGTGCATCTGCGTTCGTCACCGGCTTATATAGGGGAAGACCCAATAAGGAAAAGAGATTGAGATCGGGATAATGCCTAGAACGCTGACGACCATCGGTTTTGACGCAGATGACACGCTCTGGCACAACGAGCGCTTCTTTCGGGTCACTCAGGACCGCTTTGCCGAACTGCTGATGGATCACACCCCCGACGACATGGGGCCCGAGGAACTGGACCGCAAACTGCTGGACGCCGAGAAACGCAACCTGGGCGCCTATGGCTACGGGGTCAAAGGCTTCACCCTGTCGATGATCGAAACCGCGATCGACGTGACGGAGGGGCGCGTGCCCTCTGCCGTCATCAAGGAATTGCTGGAAGCGGGACAGATGATGCTGTCCTTCCCGATCGAGCTGCTGCCCCATGCCCGCAGCACTGTCGAGGCCGTGGCCGAGGACTACAAGCTGGTGCTGATCACCAAGGGCGACCTGCTGGATCAGGAGCGCAAACTGGCGCAATCCGGCCTGGGCGATCTGTTCGACGCCGTCGAAGTGGTGTCGGAGAAGACGCCGCAGGTCTATGTCGACATCTTCGACCGCCATGGCTCCGGGGTGGAGCATGCGCTGATGGCGGGCAATTCGATGCGATCCGATGTGGTCCCGGTGGTGGAGGCCGGCGGCTTTGGCGTCTATGTGCCCCACGGTCTGGTCTGGGAGGTCGAACACGCCGAGGCCCCCGCCGACAGCCCCCGGTTTCACGAGATCCGCGACCTCGGCGATCTGCCGACCCTGATCGCGCGCATCGGCTGAGTCCTGCCGAGCAGCAGAGGTTATGTTAACCCTTTATTCACTGCTGTGACCCCAAGGCCGCATTTGCTCAGAAAATGCACGGTTTCCTGACCCGCCACAGCAAAGCGAACACCAGAAAATCGCAGGGGGCGCAGGCGCCCGGCCCACCCGATCTAGCGGTGCTATTTCGACAGGACACCACATGTCGAAGCGGCTCGCAAATTGCGCTGTGCAGGCGCTTCGATGTTCCTTCACAACTGGTTTATTCGACCCACCGGCTATGATACGCTGATCGCAGCAGACAAAACGTCAGCCGGAAAACCGGCGACACGAGGCAGACATGGCAGTGATTTCTCAGGTCGATGGCGGTCGTCCCTCCTCTATTGTGGCGGGATTGGTCCGTGAAACGGAACGCACTCCGGGGCAGATGAGCCTCCGCAGACTTGCACGGCGATGCAGGCTGGCCACGATGGGGCTGATGCTGATCGCGGGACTGGTTGCGGCGCAGGCGTCCCGGGTGGACGCCGCGCCCTATGCGGCGATGGTGATGGATGCGCGCACCGGCGAAGTGCTGCATTCCCGCAATGCCGACACCCGATTGCACCCAGCCTCGCTGACCAAGATGATGACGCTCTACATCGCCTTTGAGGCGGTGCGGAACGGCGAGATCGACCTCGACACCCGAATCACGGTGTCGCGCAACGCCGAAGCTGAACCCCCGTCGGAACTGGGCCTGCGTCGCGGGCAGAAGATCGCCCTGCGCTATCTGATCCGGGCGGCGGCAGTGAAATCCGCCAATGACGCGGCCACCGCCATCGGCGAGGCGATCTCCGGGTCCGAAGCGGCCTTTGCCCGGCGCATGAACCGCACCGCCAAGGCCCTTGGCATGACCCGCACCACGTTCAAGAACGCCCACGGCCTGACCGCCAGCGGGCATCTGTCGACCGCCCGCGACATGACCACGCTGGGGCGGCACATCCTCTATGATTACCCGGAATATTATAACCTGTTTTCCCGGACCTCGACCGATGCCGGGATGAAGGTGGTCTATAACACCAACCGCCGCCTGCTGGCCGCCTATCGCGGGGCCGACGGCATCAAGACCGGCTATACCCGCGCGGCGGGCTTCAACCTCGTGTCCTCTGCCAAACGCGGCGATGAGCGGATCATCGCAACCGTCTTTGGCGGCAAATCCACCGCCTCGCGCAATGCCAAGATCGCAGAGCTTCTGGACCTCGGCTTCCGCCGCGCGCCGGCCTATGCCAAGCTGCAGAAACCGGCGCTGCCGCCCTATGTCGGCAACAGCGGCGTGCAGCTGGCCGAAGACGACTCCCATGGCCTGGCGGGCAAGACCATCCGGGTGAGCGGTGTCATCTCTGAAACCCTGCGCCCGCGCGCCCGCCCCGCCCCCGAGGTCGATCCGGCCGCCCTGGTCGCCGCTGCCGAGATCCCGGAAGAGGCGAGCCCGGACACCGGCGAGGAGGTCCAGGTCGCCGCACTTGATTCCGATGCGCTTCAGTCCGGCATCAACAGCGCCATTCTGGAAGTCACCGAAGTCTCCGCCCTGCAACCAGTGGCCCGTCCCGAGAGCCTGCAAGCGCAGACCGACGGCGATGCGGAGCTGAAAGCGGAGATCAGCACCGCCGTGGCCAAGGCGGTCTCCGCCCCCACCCAGCGCCGCTATACCGGTCCGCGCCCGCAGGCGCGCCCGGCCTCCTTTGACACCCGCGTCGCCTCCGTCGAGGAGGAACCGGTGGTGGTGACCCGTCTGTCCACATCGGGGGGGCGCTACTGGGGCATCAACGTCGGGCGCTACACGACGCGGTTCCAGGCCGAAAAGGTCCTGTTGCGCACGGCGCTGGCCGAGATGGAGACCCTCGACGGGTCCCTGCGCAAGGTGGTGCAGAGCCCGCGCGGGTTTGACGCCCATTTCCTCGGCATGACCAAGGACGGCGCGGAACTCGCCTGTCGCCGCCTCAATTCGCGCAATGTGACCTGCGAAACCCTCGGGCCGGCCTCCTGACACCGCGTTGCACGCGGGACCTCCCCACCGGGCAAGACCGGGGCGGGGCGGCTCCCGCCTGCCAAACGCGCATTGACATGCGCGATGCCAGTTGGGCCCGGCACCGCTGACGCGGTGCGGGCCCGTTTTTCATCGGCCAGATCACAATCAGATGCGGATGCGCCCCAAGGATGCGCTTCCTCCGGGTGCGGTCCGGCACGTGTCAGGGTTTGGGGTGGTCGTCCCACTCATCACTGAGAATGCGCCGCGCGTCCCCTTCCGGATCATCATACTGATCCGAGCGCACGGTGTAGATGAAGCCGATCAGCCCCGCCCCGCCAAGGATCAAGGAAATCGGAATCAGATAGGACAAGACAGTCATACGTGCTCTCCTTCACCCGCTCAGCGCAACCGCAGCGCATTGAGCGACACGGTAATCGAGGAGGTGGACATGGCCAGCGCTGCGATCAAGGGGGTGGCAAGACCGGCAATCGCCAGCGGCACCGCAATGATATTGTAGATCGTGGCAATACGAAAGTTCTCGCGGATGCGGCGGGTGGCCCGGCGCGCCACGCCACAGGCTTCGGCAATCGGCGCGAGGTCCTGCCCCAGCAGCACGATGTCGGATGCCACGCGGGCGGCATCCAGCGCCGAAGCCGGCGATATCGAGACATGCGCCCCCGCCAGGGCGGCGGTATCGTTCAGACCATCGCCGACCATCAGCACCTTGTGGCCGGCCTGGGTCAGATCCCCCACATAGGTCGCCTTCTGCTCTGGCAGCGCTTCGGCCACCCAGGTCCGGATGCCGAGCCGCTGCGCCAGATCCTCCACCGCTGCCGCGGCATCGCCCGAAACCAGCCGCACGTCCTTGCCGGCGTCGCGCAGGGCGCAGACCGCCGCCGCCGCACCCGGGCGCAGGCTGTCGGCAAAGCGGATCGCAACGGGCGCGCCCTCCCCCGGGTCCAGCCATGTGGTGGTTTGCGTCGTCGACGCCGTGGCACCGACCCAGGCCCCACGGCCCAGCCGGACCTGCCGCCCCGCGAGGCGGCCTTCGGTCCCATAGCCCGGCACCTCGCGCAGATCGGTGACAGCCACAGGCGTGATCCCGGCGGCGCGTGCGGCACGGCTCAGCGATTGCGCCAGGGGGTGCGCGGACCCCTCTGCCAGCGCCAGTGCCAGTGACAGCTGCTCGCGGCTCAGATCCTCCAGGTTCACCACCTCCGGCGTCCCCGCCGTCAGTGTCCCGGTCTTGTCAAAAACCACCGTGTCCACCTCCGCCAGGCGCTCCAGCGCGGTGGCGTGCTTGACCAGCAGACCGGCCCGGAACAGTCGACCGGAGGCCGCGGTCGTCACCGCCGGCACCGCCAGCCCCAGCGCA
Organism: Epibacterium sp. ABV4_022; assembly: GCF_056159345.1. NCBI lineage: Bacteria > Pseudomonadati > Pseudomonadota > Alphaproteobacteria > Rhodobacterales > Roseobacteraceae > Epibacterium > Epibacterium sp. ABV4_022. The sequence continues at coordinate 611,828 of NZ_JBSWVA010000001.1, read as the reverse complement.
CAGGGGCAGGTGATAATCAGCACCGCGGCGGCGATGTTCAGCGCCGTGCGCAGGTCAAACGTGTAGAGATACCAGCCCACGAAGGCGAGCGCCGAGAGGATATGCACCCCCGGCGCGTAGAGCTTTGCCGCACTGTCGGCGAGCGAGGTATAGCGCGACCGCCCCGACTCGGCGATGGCCACCAGATCGGCCATGCGATGCAGCGAGGTCTCCTCTCCCACCGCGGTTGCCCGCAGGGTCAGCGGGCCGGTCAGATTGACCTCGCCTGCGGACACCTGCCGCCCGGGTTCGGCCAGCACCGGCAGGGTTTCCCCGGTCAGGAGCGAGCGATCCAGTTCCGAACGCCCCTCGACGATTTCGCCATCCACCGGCATGCGGCCGCCCGGCCGGACCCGGATCAGATCGCCGATCTTCAGATCCGCGACAGAGACCTCCACCTCCTGGCCCTGCGCATCCAGCCGCCAGGCGCGCGGCACTTCTAGGGCTGCCAGCTCCTCGGCGGCGGATCGGGCCGCGGCACGGGTGCGATGGTCGAGGTAGCGCCCCGCCAGCAGAAAGAAGGTCAGCGTCAGGGCGGCATCGAAATAGGCATGCTCACCGGACAGCGAGGTCTCCCACAGGGAGGTCACCAGCGCCAGCAGCAGCGCCAGCACGATCGGCACATCCATGTTGAGGCGCCCGGCCTTCAGCGCCGCCCAGGCATTGCGATAGAAGGGCTGGCCCGCATAGATCACCGCCGGAAAGGTGATCGCGGCAGAGATCCAGTGGAACATGTCACGGGTGGCGTCGGAGGCCCCGGACCAGACCGAAATCGACAAGAGCATCACGTTCATCGAGGCAAAGCCCGCCACCGCCAGCCGCAGCAGCAGGTCCCGGCCCGCCCGATCCGTCGCCGTGGCCGAGAGGGCGGCGGCGTCCAGCTCGTGCGCCTCGTATCCCAGCGCCTCGCACACCGGCACCAGATCCGCCGCCCGCAGATCCGGGTCAGCCTCGACCAAGGCGCGTTTCAGCGTCAGGTTGACCCGCGCATCCCGCACCCCCGGCACCGCATTCAGGCCGCGCTCGACAGCGGAAATACAGGCCTGACAATGGATCGTCGGCAGCGAAATCGCCAGCCGGGCCTCGGTCGGGGCAGTGTCGACCGCCTCGCTCGGGGCGGCAACGCAGCCCGGGCACACGGCCGTCTGATGGCGCAGGGGAGCGGTCATTGCGATGTCTCTTCCAAACCTCTGACAGCGGGCACCGCGGGGCGCGGGCGCCGCCGGGGGGACCATGATGCGCCCGCCGCCGGTCCGGAGGGCGATCCGGAGGCGGACCCACCCGTCGGGCGCACGCGGGTCATCTGCTCAGCGCTGCACATGCAGGATCACCCGCTGCATGAATTCGGTGCCGTCCTCGGCCCGCGCGATCATGCGAATGTTCCAGTTGCCGGGGGCCAGCTCTGCCGAGGCCACATAGGCGCTGCCGTCGAATGTGAACTGCGGCTTCTGGTCGTCCTTCACATGGGTGGCCCGCCCCAGCGTCGCCGTGAGCGAGGCAACCTCCACCGGCTGCCCGTCGCGATCCGTGATCTCCAGCTTGACCTGATCGCCGACCGCAGAGGCATAGACCGACCAGCCCAGCGCCTCCTGCGCGGCGCGGCGGGTGTCGAACTGCTGGCTGGCCACATAGGAGTTCTTCACCTCCAGCCCCGGAAAGGTGCGCACCGCGCTGACCGCCATGTAGATGTTCACGGCAATGATGATGCCAAAGGCGGTGACGCAGATCGCCAGCATGTGCTTGCCGGTGAATTCCCGTGGCTTTGCATCGGTCTTGCTGGTCATGGATCAGTTCCCCCGTCCATTGAAGGTGGTATCGCGATAGGCGCGCTCGCCCGAGGTCACATCCTCGACCCAGAGCCGCAATCCGGTGCTTTCCGCCTCTGCCGGGCCGGTGCCGCGCGGAGCGGTGATATAGACCCGTTGCAGGCTGGCAGTGTCCGCGGGCACATCGACGGTAACACCCTCCTCGCCCTCAAGCGAGACCTGCAACGCCGGATCGCCCACCACCGACAGGGCAAATTCCCGGGTCTCGCCATGTTTGTTCGACAGGCGCACGTCGTAGGTGTTGCGAATGGTGCCATCGGACAGGGTCACGAAGGTCGGATTGCGCACCGGCGCCACCGTCATGTTGATGTCGGCGCGAATGAACAAGGCAAACACCAGCCCCAGGCCGACCCCGCCCCAGAGCGTGGTGTACATGATCGTGCGGGGGCGCAGGATGTGTTTCCAGACCGGGCGCGGCGGCTTGCCCGCGCGTTCGTTGGTCTCATCCGACAGCGCCATATAGTCGATCAGCCCGCGCGGTTTGCCCACTTTGGCCATGATGTCGTCGCAGGCATCGATGCAGAGCGCGCAGGTGATGCACTCCATCTGCTGACCATCGCGGATGTCGATCCCCATCGGGCAGACGTTGACGCAGGCCATGCAGTCGATGCAGTCGCCCATTTTGTCGGCCTCGGCGGATTTGCGATGCTTGCCGCGCGGCTCTCCGCGCCAGTCGCGATAGCCCACGGTCAGCGTGTCCTCATCCATCATCGCCGCCTGGATGCGGGGCCAGGGGCAGGCGTAGATGCAGATCTGTTCGCGGGCAAAGCCGCCAAAGAAGAAGGTGGTGAAGGTCAGAATCGCCATCGTGGTATAGGCCACGGGATGCGCCTGTCCGGTCACCAGATCCTGCGCCAGCGTCGGCGCATCGGCAAAATAGAACACCCAGGCGCCGCCGGTCGCCAGACCGATCAGGAGCCAGGCGATCCACTTGGTGACCCGCAGGCGGGCCTTGCGGATGTCCCATTTCTTCTGCCGGTGCAGGCGCAGGCGGGCGTTGCGATCCCCCTCGATCCAGCGCTCCACCAGGATGAAAAGGTCGGTCCAGACCGTCTGCGGACAGGCGTAGCCACACCAGACCCGCCCCAGCGCTGAGGTGAACAGGAACAGGCCGAGGCCCGCCATAATCAGCAGACCGGCGACAAAATAGAACTCATGCGGCCAGATCTCGATCCAGAAGAAATAGAACCGCCGCCCGGCCAGATCCAGCAGCACCGCCTGATCCGGCAGTTCCGGACCACGGTCCCAGCGGATCCATGGCAGCAGGTAATAAATGCCCAGGGTGATCGCCATGATCACCCATTTGAGGGTGCGGAACTTGCCCGATACACGGCGCGGAAAAATGGGTTCCCGTGCGGCGTAAAGGCCGGGGGCTTGGCTCGAATCGCTCAACGTCTGGCTCCGATCCTGTGACAGGTCTGATGGTGTTCTCCCAGAGGCCGGCCGGCGAGACTTTGACGTGGATCAAAATTTGCATTCTACATGTGCGTTTTGCGCAAATGTCGCAGCCTTCAGGAGCCCGCAGCAAATTTCTGCGGTCACCTCAAGGAGGTAGAAGCGCGCTCGCGCCGCAACCAGTTGACGAAATGACGCGCACCCGGACGCAGGAGCCCCGGGCGGTGCACGATATGGTAGCCACGGCCCTGTTCTTCGCAGAAAAGCTCGGTCAGGCGCCCGGCGGCCACATCCGGCGCGACGAAATCGCGCACCGACACCGCCACCCCCTGCCCGGCGCGCAGGGCCTCCATCAGCAGGTTGCCGGGCAAGACGACCCGGCCAGCCTTCAGACTGTCCTCGACCCCGCGCGACCGCAGCCAGACCGAGGCCTCGTTGGTGCCGATTTCCTCAAGCCAGGGCAGGTCGAGCAGGTCCTCGGGTTGTTCCACCCGGCGCTGGTCCAGCAAGCCGGGCGCCGCGACCACGACCATGGGCGAGGGCAGCAGCATCTCGGCCTCCAGCCCGGGCCAGGCGCCGTGCCCGTAGCGCAATGCAACATCGATGCCGCCCGGGGTCATCTGCACCACCTCGCCGGTGGGGTCGATGACCAGATCCACCTCCGGATAGGCCTGCCGGAACCCGGCCAGCCGGGGCATCAGCCAATGGGTGGCAAACATCGGCGTGCAGGTCACATGCAGGGGCTGCCCGGCGCCCCGTCTGGTCAGGTCCTGCACCGCGGCGCGAATGGCGCCGAACCCCAGCGTCAGGGCCTGCGCCAGATGTTCGCCTTCGGCTGTCAGCTTCAGGGCACGGCCAGACCGGTCCAGCAGCGGCACCCCCATATGGGCCTCCAGCTGGCGCAGCTGCTGGCTGATGGCAGCATGGCTGACATTCACCAGCGCGCCGGCCTGTTGCAGATTGCCGGTTTCGGCAAAGACGGCAAAGGCGCGCAAGGCGGCGAGCGGAGGCATGTCACGCCAGTTCATATGTAATCCCTGCTTACATGTCAGATTTCTTCCTGACTCGCATAGATGGGTGAGTCGGGCAAGTATGAGCACAGATCCAGCGTGTGGATCACATGCCAAGGAGATGTGCCATGTTAGTTGATATTTACGCCCGCACCCTGCTGAACGCGACCCGTCACGGTGATCTGCCGCAGCGCCCATTGCCGCAGCCGTATCGCGCGCCCCGGCGTCGCCCGGGGGCTCTGCGCCGCCTGATCTCGGCGCTCTGGGCGCGGCGTCCGCAGCCCGCGGCCACCGGCACCCCGCGCTGCGATGTTCCGGTGGCCTGCAAGTAATGGCCTGCGATCAAGAAAGACTCGATCACGGGTTTCGCTTCGGGCTTTGCCCGAAGCGACCAGCGGGGGGGGGGGGGGGGGGGGGGGGGGGGGGGGGGGGGGGGGGGGGGGGGGGGGCCCGCGCCGCGCTGCCCCCCTTCAAACCTGTGCGCATCAGGACACCCGTTGCAGGAGGCCCCCGCCGTCACCCCGCCCCGGAGCCACCCCGGAAGCATACAGGGGACATACAGCGAAGGCGGACCAAACGGCGCTATTACAGGGCTTATGAGAAGAAAAAGCGCCGGCTCCCTAGGAAACGCGCGAACAAGCAGGGAACCGGCGCTGGAAACACCCGCCGGGAGGTCCTGGCGGGGTACGGCGGAACCCGGGGCCTGACACGATAGCCTTCCCAACCATGGCCCAGAATTCCGTCTTGCCCCCAGAGTGCCCCGCCACCCCCCGCACAGCCTTGATGCAGATCAACTGCGCCCGGGATTTTTATAAAAATGCCGCAACCGGGGCTGTTTACCGAGAGCGGCGCGGGCGGGCGGCAGGAAGCCACCCCGCCAGCAATGCAAAAGGGCCGCCCCATTGGGGCGCCCCGGTCGTGTTCAGCGATCCGTTTGTCAGGGACCGGCGCGCGGCTTACTCGCCGCCGCCCAGCTGGTGCACATAGGCGCTGACGGCGCGGATCTCGGCCTCGCTCAGACGGCTGTCCCAGTTCGGCATGACCCCAAACCGCGAGTTCCAGACGGTCTCGTACAGGGTGTCGTAGTCGCCGCCATAGAGCCAGATCGCGTCCTTGAGGTTCGGCGCGCCCTGATAGATGTCGCCCGAGGCATCCTCGCCATGGCAGGAGGCGCAGTTTTCCTCAAACACCACGGCCCCCTCGGCCACTTCGGTGGCATCCTCGGGCGTGCCGGACAGGGACATCACATAGTTGACCACCTGGCTGACCTGCGTCTTGTCCAGCAGCTCGTCCCGCCCGAAGGCCGGCATCGCGGAATAGCGCGCATCGTCGCTGTCCTCGTTGCGGATCCCGTAGGCAACGGTGGTGTAGATGTCCTCCATGGTGCCGCCCCAGAGCCAATCGTCATCCAGAAGGTTGGGATAGCCCTTGGCCCCTGCCGCGCCGGAGCCGTGACACTGGGCGCACCAGGTCTTGAACACCGCAGAGCCGGCGGAGACCGCATAGCCCTCAAGCTCGGGGTGGTTAGGAATCGCCGCCAGCTCCAGTGCTTCGAGTTCGGCATTGATCGGCGCATTGGCGGTCTCGACCGCGGCGATCTCCGCCTCCACCTTGGCGCGCGAGGACCAGCCCAGCATGCCGGAGGTCGCCTCGCTCACCAGCGGCCAGGCGGGATAGGCGATGGTGTATCCGATCCCCCAGACGATGGTGGCGTAGAACACCCACAGCCACCAGCGCGGCATCGGGTTGTCGAACTCCATGATCCCGTCCCACTCGTGGCCGGTGGTCTTGGGATCGCCGTCGTGGATCTTGACCTTGTTGGTGTTGCCCGTGTCACTCATTGCTGGGCCTCCGATTGAGTGGCGCTCTCGGGCGCCGGCTTGTCCGCATTGCGGAAGGGGATATTGGCTGTGTCCTCATAGGTCTTGGTCGAACCGGGGCGAAACGCCCAGATCACCACACCGATGAAAAAGAGGAACAGAAAGAGAAGCATCCAACTGTCCGCGAACTGTCGCAGCAGGGAATAGGTTTCCATGGCTCAATCCTCCCTTACCGGCTTGCGTCAGGTGTGAAGGTCGAGAAATCGACCAGCGTGCCGAGCATTTGCAGATAGGCGATCAGCGCATCCGCCTCGGAGACACCGGGTTGGCCATCGAAGTTGCGCACGTTGACGCTGTCCTCGCCGTACCGTTCCAAGAGCCCGTCGTAATCGCTGTCCGGATCGGCCTGGGCGCGGAAATCACGCTGGGCCTGTTCGATCATCTCCTCGGTGTAGGGCACGCCGACGATGGCATTGGTGGCCATCAGATCACCGATATACTCGCCGTCGATGCGGGTGCGTTCGAGGAAGTCGTACTTCGGCATCACCGATTCCGGCACCACCGCCTGCGGGTCGCGCAGGTGATCGACGTGCCACTCGTCCGAGTAACGCCCCCCCACACGGGCCAGATCCGGCCCGGTGCGTTTGGAGCCCCACTGGAACGGGTGGTCGTACATCGACTCCGCCGCCAGCGAATAGTGACCGTAGCGTTCGACCTCGTCCCGCATCGGGCGGATCATCTGGCTGTGACAGACGTAGCAGCCTTCGCGGATGTAGATGTCGCGCCCCGCCAGTTCGAGGGGGGTGTAGGGACGCATGCCCTCCACCTCCTCGATGGTGTTCTCCAGGTAGAACAGCGGGGTGATCTGCACCAGGCCACCGATGGTGACGACGAGAAAGGAACAGATCAGCAGAAGCGTCGCGTTCGTCTCGAGGATTTTATGCTTGTCGAGAATTGCCATCTCTCCGGCCCTCCTTATTCAGCCGGGACCGCGACGGACAGGCTGGCCTCTTTGGCCGGTGCCCGACGAACGGTCATCCAGAGGTTGTAGCACATGACCAGCGACCCGGTGAGGAACAGAACCCCGCCCAAACCACGCATCACATACATCGGAAGCTTCGCAGCCACGGTGTCGGCAAAGGACCACACGAGGAAGCCGTTTGCGTCCACTTCACGCCACATCAGGCCTTCCATGATACCGGTCACCCACATGGACGCCGCGTAGAGCACGATGCCGATGGTGGCGAGCCAGAAGTGCCAGCTGACTAGGCTCAGCGAATAGAGCCGCTCGCGCTTCCACAGAACCGGCGTCAAATAGTAGAGACAGCCGAAGGTGATCATGCCGTTCCATCCGAGCGCACCGGAGTGCACGTGACCAATGGTCCAGTCGGTGTAGTGCGACAGCGAGTTCACCGCGCGGATCGACATCATCGGACCCTCAAACGTGGACATGCCGTAGAACCCGACCGAGATCACCAGCATCCGCAGCACCGGGTCGGTGCGCAGCTTGTCCCAGGCGCCCGAGAGCGTCATCAGACCGTTGATCATACCACCCCACGAGGGCATCCACAGCACGACCGAGAACACCATGCCCAGCGTCGAGGCCCAGTCGGGCAGCGCGGTATAGTGCAGGTGGTGCGGACCGGCCCAGATGTAGATGAAGATCAGCGCCCAGAAGTGGATGATCGACAGTTTGTAGCTGTAGACCGGACGATCCGCCTGTTTCGGGATGAAGTAGTACATCATGCCGAGGAAGCCTGCGGTCAGGAAGAAGCCCACGGCGTTGTGGCCATACCACCATTGCACCATGGCATCCTGCACCCCCGGCCAGACGATCACCGACTTGGAGCCCCAGATCGACACCGGAATGGTCAGGTTGTTGACCACATGCAGCATGGCAACGGTCACGATGAAGGCGAGGAAGAACCAGTTTGCCACGTAGATGTGGCGCTCCTTGCGGCGGATGATGGTGCCCAGGAACACGGCCAGATAGGCGACCCAGACGATGGTCAGCCACAGGTCGACATACCATTCAGGCTCGGCGTATTCCTTGGACTGGGTACCGCCCAGCAGATAGCCCGTCGCCGCCAGCACGATGAACAGCTGATAGCCCCAGAACACGAACCACGCCAGATTGCCGCCCCAGAGGCGGGCCGCCGAGGTCCGTTGCACGACGTAGAAGGAGGTCGCGATCAATGCGTTGCCCCCAAACGCAAAAATCACCGCCGAGGTGTGCAGCGGCCGCAACCGGCCAAAGTTGGCAAAGCCTTCGGACCAGTCGAAGTTCAGCACCGGAAAGGCGAGCTGGAAGGCGATGAAGGTGCCCACCAGGAACCCCGCCACGCCCCAGAACGCGGTTGCAATGACGCCGGCCCGCACCACACCATCGAGGTATTCTCCGGTCACCGGAGCCGGCACCGGCTCGTCGGTGTTGCGCAATGTGGCCAGGAACAGGCCGCCCGCGACGAGCATCAGGATCACCGCATGCACCTGATAGGCCAGATCCCTGGCGTAGCCGGCGGCGATCATGAAGAAGACCGTCAACACGCCAAGCACGATCAGCTTGAGATAATTAGACATTTCATGCCCCTTTGAATGGTTCACCCGAATCGTATCCCTCGCAGACACAGCACGGGCGTCGTTTTCCCAACCCTGATGCCAGAGCGGGGTTTTGCAAACATTGATCTGCATCAAGATACTCTCGTATGGGATGTGTCATGTCACCTCACGGGATACGGGTGGCACAGAGGGCCAGCCGGGCGCGTTATCCTTTCTGGGACCACTCGATTTGGGAAAGGGCCAACTCATGACCTACAAGACGATTCTCACGGTGCGTTCGACACCGGACGGCAATGCAACCGCACTGGAGCAGGCCGAGGCGATGGTGCGCCGGGCGGACGGGCATCTGGATGTGCTGTGCCTGGGCGTGGATCGCACCCGCGTCGGCTATTACGATGGCGGCGCCAATGCGATCGCCATCAACACCATGCTGGAGCGCGCGCGCGAAGAGGTCAAAGCCACCGAAACCGCGGTTGCGGCGCGGCTGAAATCCAGCGATGTGGCGCATGCGATCTTTACCGCGATCGCGCCGCTTGGCGATATCTCCCGGGTCACCGCCCACCATGCGCGGTTCAGCGACCTGGTGGTGATGCAGTTGCCCTATGGCGACGGTCAGGGCCCGGAGGTGGAACCGATCGTCGAGGCGGCGCTGTTTGATGCCCGCACCCCGGTTCTGGTGGTGCCCGACGGCGGCGTGATCGCCCCCGCCCCCAAGACCGTTCTTGTCGCCTGGGACGAAAGCATCGAGGCCCTGGTCGCGGTGCGCAAGGCGCTGCCCTTCCTGCAAGCGGCTGATACGGTGCGGATCGCGGTAATCGACCCGCCCAAACACGGGATCGAACGCTCCGACCCGGGCGGGATGCTGTGCCAGATGCTGGCGCGGCACGGGGTGGCCTGCGAAATCGACGTGCTGAGCAAGACGCTGCCGCGCGTGTCCGATGTGCTCAGCCGCCACGCCACCGACACCGGTGCGGAGATGATCGTGATGGGTGCCTATGGCCACTCCCGGTTCCGCGAATCGATCCTTGGCGGCACCACCCGCAACATGCTGGAACATGCCGAGGTGCCGGTGCTGATGGCGCATTAACCGCCCGCGACACAGGCCAGCTTCACGGGCCAGCTTCACGGGCCAGCCTCCCCGGCGAACCGCTCCCCGTGCGCAGGGGCGCAGCCGGGGGCGCTCCCGCGCCCGCGCAGACCCTGACCGGAGGTCAGGCCCCTACAGACGGCCTTGGGCCCGGCAGCCAGCCCCCACCGGGGGCTGGCTGCGCGCCGCGTGGCCCTTGGCCACGCGGCGCCCCCGCCTCCGAGGCAGGCACATCCAGTCAGGGGGATGCACCCCCGGGCAGGTTGCCGATCCTCAAATGCAAAAAATCAGACAAAAATCAGACAGGGACGATCCGGGCAGGGCACAGGTCTGACTGCACACTGACTCTGACGGCACACTGACCGCGCCGTGCCCGAACCGTGCCCGGTTCGCGCACCCAAATCCTCCGCGGCCTAGTCAACAAACCCGCCGTCGCTGTCATCGCCGGCCTCTTCGATCAGGCGGCGCATGTCGGGCACGGTCACATGCCGCTTGCCCTCCAGAACGATCACGCCGGATTTCTTCAGCGCAGAGATCTGGCGGCTCACCGTTTCCAGGGTCAGGCCGAGGTAGTCCGCCATCGCCTCCCGCGTCAGCTTGAGATCGAAGCTCACCGCCCCCGTCGCCGCATCGGTGCTGAGCGAGGCATCCCGGCGCGCGATAATGGCAAGCAGGCTGGCGATCTTCTCGCGCGCGGTCTTGCGGCCCAGGACCAGCATCCACTCCCGCGCCGCGTCCAGCTCATCCAGCGTCATCTCCAGCAGCCGGTGGGCGATATGAGGCGTGCGCGCCATCAGCTCCTCAAAGGGCTTCTTGCGAAAACAGCACATGACCACATCCGTCGTGGCCACCACGTTATAGGCCGCCCCCTGGCGCCCCGGTCGCCCGACAAAATCGCTGGGCAGCAACAGGCCCACCATCTGGGTGCGCCCGTCTTCCATGGTCTGGGTCAGCGTCGCGATGCCGGACACCACGGAGCCGACAAAATTCATCTGATCGCCGGACCAGATGATGGGCTGGCCCGCCTCGTAGCTGCGGTAGTATTTGATCGCATCCAGCGCCTCCAGCTCGTCACCATCGCAACGGGCGCAGACAGCGCGGTGCCGGATCGGACAATCCGCGCACTGGATCGACTGGAATTGAGCAACGGTCATGCACGCCTCTGGTTGATCTGTATCAAGGCCGACCTGGCCGATTGCCCCTACCCTACGCGTATGACACAGGAATCTCAATTGGCACGGCTCGGACTATTCGACGCAAAAGTGCCCCGGTACACCAGCTATCCGACCGCGCCTCATTTCAACAATGACGTGAGTCCGGACCGCTTTGCGACCTGGATCCGGTCGGTCAAACCGGGTGCGGAGGTCTCTCTCTACGTGCATGTGCCCTTCTGTCGCAGGCTGTGCTGGTTCTGCGCCTGCCGCACCCAGGGCACGCAGACGGAGTCGCCGGTCAGAGCCTATGTGGACGTGCTCAAACAGGAGATCGCCCAGCTGGCGCAGCACCTGCCTGAGGGCGTGCAGCTGTCGCGCCTGCATTGGGGTGGCGGCACGCCGACGCTGCTGCCGCCCGACATGATCACGGAGCTTGCGGCCGAGATCTTTGCCGTGACGCCCCTGGCGCGGGGCGGAGAGTTCTCGGTCGAGATAGATCCGAACGAAATCGACGCCGCGCGGCTGGATGCGCTGGCTGCGGCGGGCATGACCCGGGCCTCGATCGGGGTGCAGGACTTCGATCCCGAAATCCAACAGACCATCGGCCGCATCCAGCCCTTCGACGTCACCCGCGACGCGGTGGAGATGATTCGCGCCCGTGGCATCGCCAGTCTCAACGCCGACATCCTCTTTGGGCTGCCGCATCAGACCCGGCTGCGCATGACCGAAAGCGTGCAAAAGCTGCTGTCGCTGTCGCCGGACCGGGTGGCGCTCTATGGCTATGCCCATGTGCCCTGGATGGCACGGCGCCAGAACATGATCCCGACCGACAGCCTGCCAACACCCGAAGCCCGCCTGCATCTGTTCGAAACCGCCCAGCGGCTGTTTCGCTGGGATGGCTATCGCGAGATCGGCATCGACCATTTTGCCACCCCGCATGACGGGCTGGCGGTTGCCGAACGCACCGGCAATCTGCGACGCAATTTCCAGGGCTATACCGATGACCGATCCGACGTGCTGATCGGCCTCGGGGCGTCGTCCATCTCGCGCTTTCCGCAGGGCTATGCGCAGAACGCCCCCTCCACCTCCGCCTATACCAAGGCGGTGCGGGAGGGGCGCTTTGCCACCGAACGCGGGCATGTCTTTGCCGGCGACGACCTGCTGCGCGGCCGCATGATCGAATCGCTGATGTGTGATTTCTCGATCTTCGCCAAGGACATCCTGCCAGTCTTCGACATTTCGCCGGCCGCGCTGGAGGCCATGTTTCGTGCCGCCGCCGCAGCCTTTCCCGGCATGCTGGATGTGAGTGCGGACGGCTTGCACATCCGTCCCGAGGGCAAACCGCTGACGCGCATCATCGCGCGCCATTTCGATGCCTATGACCTCAGCAAGGCGGGCCATAGCTCCGCGATCTGAGCGGCGGATCCCTGGCGGGCCCGCCGCTGGCGCGGACGCACAGGCCGGGTCGGGCGTGACCGCCCGGCGACACGCGGGCCTGACACAGTCCAACTCTGGCAGTGTCTAATACTGGCAGAGGGCAAGTCTGGCAAAATGCACGTCTGGCAAAGTCCAAGTCCGGGAAGGGGCAAAGCCGCCTCAGACAGAGGCGCCCTTGTGACGGATGGCGCAGCCCACCAGCCCCGCCAACAGGCCGATCCCAATGGAAATCGCGTATTCCATCGGCGTGACCGCCACATGGGTCGAATGCGACCCGCCCAGGATCATCGGCGCCAGCAGGCCGACCAGACCTCCAAGCGCGGCCGCCACAAACCACTTGCGCGTCGCCATCCCGACCGCAACGCCAATGATCCCCGGCAGGCCGATGATGCTGGCCCCGATGGTTCCAAGTAGATCCAGAAAGCTGATCATGGCTGGGTGCTCCCCTGTCGGCCTGTGCTTATCCCGTCAGTGCGCGGCATCGCTCTGCCCCCCGATCCAGGCGCGGACGTCGGACACATCGGTGCCCTGTCCGATCGGCGTCGTACCGGCGAGCATGTCGACCACATGTTCGTATTCCTCGAGGTAGCCGGGCGGCAGGTCATGGGCGATCCCCTGATGGCAGTCGATACAGGTCATGCCGTCGTCGATGGCGCGCTGGTGATTGTCGGCGGCGCGGGTTTCCTGGATCGTGAAGTCCATATATTCAAAGGCGTGGCAGTTGCGGCATTCCCGACTGTCGCTGGCCTTCATCTTGGCCCAGACCGCCGCGGCCATCTCCAGCCGGCGCTCTTCGTATTTTTCCTCTGTCGAGATGGTGCCGAGCACCTCGTGGTAGACATCCTTCACCGCCATGATCTTGGCCTTGATCTTGTACTGCCATTCATGCGGAACGTGGCAATCGGAACAGATCGCGCGCACGCCGGAGTGATTGTTGTAGTGCACCGTCTCGCGGTATTCGCCGAGGTTGGTTTCCATCGTGTGGCAGGACACGCAGAATTCTTCGGTATTGGTCAGTTCGAGCGACCAGTGGAAGCCGCCCCAGAACAGGATGCCGGCAATGAACCCGGCAATCAGCAGGAAACCGACACTCAGGACACCGGTGGGGCTCCAGAACCCATCCCAAAGACGCCGCAACAGGGACCGGCGCCGGGGGTTTGTGTCATTGTCCGCCATAACTTGTCCTTCCGATACCTGCGTCAGCGAGAATGGCTGGGGAGAAACGTATTGCCGACCAGCGCCGGAGTGTCGGCCTGCGGAACATGGCACTGGTTGCAGAACCAGCGGGTCCCGGCGACGGTATCAAGCTGCCTTCCGTCCCGGTCGAGGTAATGCGTCATCGACAGCGTCGGCGCGCCGCGCTCGCCGGCATTGGACCAGTCATGGCAGGCCAGACACTGGTTGGTGCGCTTGTCGATCTGATACTGATGCATCGAATGCGGGATCACCGGGGGCTGCTGGCGGTAGTTCCGCACCTCTCGCCCCTCCTGCTGCTGATAGAGCTCGGGCGCCGGAAGCGTCAGGTCGACATCCGCACCGCGCAGCGCCTGAACCTGGCCGCCGGACTGCGCCACGCCCCATCCGGACAGCGCCAGGGTGGTGGCGATGGCGGCAATCCCCGCTTTGACTGTCAGTTTCATGTCAGCTCTCCATCTGTCTGTCCCGGGCGCCCCCGCGACGCGGCCACGCCGCCGCCCGCGGGGGCCGATGCGGCCGCTAGGCGCGCTCCACCTTGCAGGCGCATTTCTTGAAATCGGTCTGCTTTGACAGCGGACAGGTCGCATCCAGCGTCAGTTTGTTGATCAGCTGGTGCTCATCAAACCACGGCACAAAGACCAGCCCCCTGGGCGGCTTGTTGCGCCCCCGGGTTTCGACCCGGCTGAGCATGCGGCCCCGGCGGGTGGAAATCTCGATCTCCTGGCCCCGGCGCAAGCCCCGGTCGCGGGCATCGTCGGGATGCATGAACACCACCGCCGAGGGCACCGCGCGGTGCAATTCCGGCACCCGCCGGGTCATCGAACCGGAGTGCCAATGTTCCAGCACCCGCCCCGTCGACAGCCACAGGTCATACTCCTCATCCGGCACCTCGGGCGGGGCCTCGTAAGGGGCGAAGATGATCCTGGCCTTGCCGTCCTCATGGCCGTAGAACGACACATCCGCGCCCTCGGGCACATAGGGGTCATAGCCTTCGCGGTAGCGATAGAGGGTCTCCTTGCCATCGACGACGGGCCAGCGCAGCCCGCGCACCTGATGATACATGTCGTAGGGGGCCAGATCGTGACCGTGATCGCGGCCAAAGGCGGCGTATTCCTCGAACAGCCCCTTCTGGACATAGAAACCGACGTGGTGCGATTCCACGTTGGCAAACCCCTCGGCGGTCTCGCTCAGCGGGAATTTGTTGACGGTGCCGTTCTCGAACAGAACCTGATAGAGCGTCTTGCCGGCGACCTCCGGCTGCTTGGCGATCAGCTCCGCGCCCCAGACCTCCTCCACAGTGAACCGCTTGGCGAATTCCATCAGCTGCCAGAGGTCGGATTGCGCCTCGCCGGGGGCCATGACCTGCTGCCGCCACACCTGCGTGCGGCGTTCCGCGTTGCCATAGGCGCCCTCCTTCTCGACCCACATCGCCGCCGGCAGGATCAGGTCCGCCGTCATCGCCGTCACCGTGGGATAGGCGTCCGAAACGGTGACGAAATTCTCCGGGTTCCGGTATCCCGGCAGCCCCTCCTCGTTGATGTTGGCGGCGGCCTGCATGTTGTTGTTGCACTGCACCCAATAGACATTGAGCGTGCCATCCTTCAGCGCCCGGTTCTGCGCAACCGCATGCAGACCGGGCTGTGCCGGGATGGTGCCGTCGGGCAGGCGCCAGATCTTTTCCGCATAGGCCCGGTGCTCGGGGTTTGTCACCACCATGTCCGCGGGCAACCGATGCGCAAAGGTGCCCACCTCGCGCGCGGTGCCGCAGGCGGAGGGCTGACCGGTCAGGGAAAACGGCGAATTGCCCGGTTCGGAGATCTTTCCGGTCAGCAGGTGAATGTTGTAGACCGAGCCATTGGCCCAGGATCCCCGGGTGTGCTGGTTGAACCCCATGGTCCAGAGCGACATGACCTTGCGATCCGGGTCGGCATATTGTTGCGCCAGTTTCTCCAGCTGATGCACCGGCACGCCGGAGAGTTCCGATACATATTCAGCCGTATAGGGCGCAACGGCCCGGTCGTATTCGTCGAAGTCGATCGGTGTCAGCTTGCCCGAGTTCGGGTGCGCCGCCGCCTCCTGACGCGGGTCCGTGTCCCGGAGGCCAAAGCCGATGTCGGTTTCGGTCCTGGTGATATTGACGTGTTTTTCCAGGAACGCCCAGTTCACCGCATCATTCTGGATGATGTAGTTGGCCACATAGTTCAGGATCGCCAGATCGGTCTGCGGCTTGAACACGATGCCGTTGTCGGCCAGCTCGAACGAACGGTGCTCAAAGGTCGACAGCACATGCACCTGCGAGTCCGGTTTTGTCAGCCGCGTGTCGGTCAGGCGCGACCACAGGATCGGGTGCATCTCCGCCATGTTGGAGCCCCAGAGCACAAAGGTATCGGCGGCCTCCAGGTCATCATAGCAGCCCATCGGCTCGTCGATGCCAAAGGCGCGCATGAACCCCACAACCGCCGAGGCCATGCAGTGGCGCGCATTCGGGTCGATGTTGTTGGTGCGGAACCCGGCCTTCATCAGCTTGGAGGCGGCATAGCCCTCCATGATGGTCCACTGGCCCGATCCGAACATGCCCAGGGCGCCGGGCCCTTTTTGCGCCAGCGCCTCCTTCCACTTTGCCGCCATGACGTCGAAGGCCTCGTCCCAGCTGACCGGTTCGAATGCGCCATTCTTGTCATAGACCCCGTTGGACTTGCGCAGCAGCGGCGTGGTCAGCCGGTCGGCGCCATACATGATCTTGGACAGGAAATAGCCCTTGATACAGTTCAGCCCCCGGTTCACCGGCGCCTCGGGGTCGCCCTGCGTCGCCACCACCCGACCGGCCTTGGTGCCGACCAGGACCGAACACCCGGTCCCGCAGAACCGGCAGGGGGCCTTGTCCCAGCGGATGTCGGCATTGCCGGGGGTTTGCGCCATGGCCTCCTCGGGCGCGAGCGGAATGCCCGCGGCGGCGGCCGTGCTGGCCGCTGCGGTGGCCTTCAGGAAGGTGCGACGGGATTCCGATAGGGTCATGCGTCAGGTCTCCGGCTGGGGGGCGGCAAGGGGGACCCGCGGCGCGGGATCCTCGAAATGGTGATAGTTGAGCGTCAGGGAAATCACGCCCGGCACATGATGCAGCGCCATGATCGTGTCCGAGGCAAAGGCGGCCTCGGTATCCTCGACCACCACGACAAGGCGGCCATCCTCGGCTTCGGCATGGACCTCGACGCCGGGCATGGCCTCCATCGCCGCGCGCGCCGGGCGCAGCCGCTCGGGGGTGACATGGACAAGGCAGCCACAGATGTTCATGCGACCTCCTCCTTCGCGTCAGAGGGAACCTCAAAGCGGATCGCCGCCGCCGGGCAACTCGCCACGCAGGCGCCACAGCCCGTACACAGGTCGCTGTCCAGTATCGGGGCGGCGCGCCCGCCGGTCATCAGGCGAAACCGGATCGCCCGCGGCGCGCAGGCGTCCTCACAGGCGCGGCAGGTGATGCCCGTCAGCGAAAAGCAATGCGCCGCAATTGTGGCCCGCCACGGCCAGTGCGGCGGCTCGGCGGGCACCAGCGCCCCGGTGTCACAGGCCTCGGCGCAGGCGTTGCAAAAGGT
This sequence comes from Epibacterium sp. ABV4_022, assembly GCF_056159345.1. NCBI lineage: Bacteria > Pseudomonadati > Pseudomonadota > Alphaproteobacteria > Rhodobacterales > Roseobacteraceae > Epibacterium > Epibacterium sp. ABV4_022. Next base: position 594,714 of record NZ_JBSWVA010000001.1, on the reverse strand, counting down.
GCAGGCCCCGCGGGAAAAATCGATGATCGGCGCGCTGGCGTCTTGCGGGATGAGAATGGCCTCGGGGCAGGCATCGACGCAGGCCCCGCATTGGGTACACAGCTGCGCCACATCCGGTTGCGCGCCGGGCGGATGCATCCGGGACACCTCGGTCTGCGAGAATTGTCCGCGCAAGAAACTGCGTCTGCTGTGCTCGGTCGTCATAGACTTCCTGGCCCCAAGACTGAAACTCTCGGCCCTCACGACATGCCAACGGAATGCACGTGCGCCGATCACGTTCGCGTGAATCTACCCTAGGTAGAAAATGGATTCGCCTCAACCGCCTTGACCCAAATCAAACCGGCCACGTTCGCTTTCACGCTACCCTTGCGCAACCGAAACGCCCGCCGCGCGCCTGCCCGCCGCCTGCGCGACGCCTGTGCGGGGCGCGGAAATCGGTTTCCCACTGGGGATGTACAGCCCGGACATTCTTGGATAGGGGTCACATACAAGAGGTTCACCCCGCTTGGAGGTGCGGCGTCATGACAACGGCGCGGATCCGAGTGCAATTCACGCACGCGGCGCGCCCTTCGAGGCCGTGACAGGCGCGCCCAGACGTCAGGAGCGCGTCCAGATGAGCAAGATTACAACCGAAGAACTTGACCGCGCCGGCCAGCAGCCGCGCCGCGAAACCGCATTGGAAAAGACCGCCCGCACCGCGCGCGAGATCATGGAGGACGAGGCCCAGACCCGCCGCGAAAAGACCGAAAAGCTGCGCAAGGCACGCCTGCAACACAAGGGCCGCGCCCCGACCCCTGCCGAGGTTGAAGAGGCGCAGACACCAGAACAGGCGCTGCAGGAACAGGACTGACCGCCCGGCCCCGCTGCCCCCGCCGGACCCGTCACCAGGGACACGCGCGCTGCGGGACCCCGACATGAAAAAGCCCTCGCATCTTGCGAGGGCTTTCTTGATTCAGCGGGCCGGTTGCGGCCTCTTCAGGTCAGGCGGCCGGTCAGGCCGCCAGCCCCTTGGACCCCATATCGAGGAACTTCTTGCGCCGGTCCGCGATCAGCGCCTTGGCGTCCATCGGCTTCAATTCACCGAGCATTTCACCGATCGCGGCCGCCACCGCGCTATAGCTCGCCTCCGGGTCGCGATGGGCGCCGCCCAGCGGCTCGGCGATGATCCGGTCCACCACATCCAGCGCCTTCAGATCCTGCGCGGTCAGGCGCAGCGCCTCGGCGGCCTCACGCATTTTCTCGGCATCCTTCCATAGGATCGACGCACAGCCCTCGGGCGAAATCACCGAATAGACCGAATGCTCCAGCATCGCGACGCGGTTGGCGGTGGCAAAGGCCACCGCGCCCCCCGAGCCGCCCTCGCCGATGATGACAGAGATCAGCGGCACGCCGATCTTCAGGCACATCTCGGTGGAACGGGCGATCGCCTCGGATTGGCCACGCTCTTCGGCACCCTTGCCGGGATAGGCCCCGGTGGTGTCCACCAGCGTGATCACCGGCAGGCCGAACCGACCGGCCATCTCCATCAGGCGCACCGCCTTGCGATAGCCTTCGGGACGCGCCATGCCAAAGTTGTGGGTGATGCGCGATTTGGTGTCAGAGCCCTTCTCGTGGCCGATCACCATCACCGGCTGATCGTTGAAACGCGCCAGCCCGCCCATCACCGCCAGGTCATCGGCAAAGTTCCGGTCGCCGGCCAGCGGCGTATATTCGGTAAAGAGCTTTTCGACGTAGTCCTTGCAGTGCGGACGCTCCGGGTGGCGCGCCACCTGGCATTTGCGCCACGGGGTCAGATCCGCATAGAGATCCTGCAAGAGCTGCGCGGCCTTCTTGTCCAGCGCGGCGGCCTCGTCCACCACATCCATTTCTTCGTTGGTGCGCGCCATCGCCCGCAGCTCTTCCGCCTTGCCTTCGATTTCGGCGAGGGGTTTTTCGAATTCCAGATACTGGGTCATGCTGTCTCTACTGTCACGGTTTGCCCGTTATATGGACTTACGCAGCGTCTGATGCAACTCTCCGTGTGGTATCGGGGTGGCATCGGGCTGGCATCGGGGACCGGCCGCCGCCGCACCGGCAGGGCTCCGCTCCTCTCCGCGAGGGCCGGCAGCCGCCCCCGGAACCCTGCGCCCCCTCCAGCGGGCAACTTGGCGACCGGGCGCAAACTCAGCAAGATTTGTCACGCGCGTCTCTGGCATCACGCAGGTGGCACGACGACACAAGGACAGGCGGATGGCCCAGCGTTACGAAGATCGCATCCTGCGGGTGCTCACCTATATTCACGACAATCCGGCAGGGGATCTCAGCCTGGATCGGCTGGCGGATGTGGCGGCGATGTCGCGGTTTCACTGGCATCGGGTGTTTCGCGCCCTCACCGGCGAGACCTGCGGCCAGTCGGTGCGCCGCATCCGGCTGCATCACGCGGCGGTGGCGCTGACACATTCGGAGGCCCCGATCGAGGACATCGCCGCCACTGTGGGCTATCCCAACCGCTATTCCTTCTCGCGTGCCTTCACCACCGCCTACGGCCACGCGCCGGGGGCCTTTCGCGCCAAGGGGCAGCACCTGCCGCCCCTGGCGCTTCGCGATCCAAAGGAGCTTTCCATGCATGATGTCATCCTGCGCACCGAACCTGCGCGCCGCCTTGTCACCGTCCCCCATATCGGCCCCTACGCCGAGATCGGCCGGGCGTTTGAACATTTCTCGGCGCTGGTCAACAGCCGCAGCCTCTGGCCGGATCTGGGGCCGGTGATCGGCGTCTATATGGATGCCCCGGGCGAGGTGCCGGAGGACCAGCTGCGCAGCTTCGCCGGCGCCGAGTATCATGGCACCGAGACCCCCGAGGGGATGCAGCCCTTTGACATCCCCGGCGGCAAATCGGCTGTCCTGACCTTCAAGGGTCCCTATGCCGGGCTCTCTTCGGCCTATGACAGCCTGTTCGGCGGCTGGCTGCCGCAATCGGGCGAAACCCCGGCGGATGAACCTTGCTACGAGATTTACCTGAACGATCCCCGCAGCACCGCGCCCGAGGACCTGCTCACCGAAATCATACTGCCGTTGAAATAGGGCACCCACCTTTTTCGACCCGGTCGAAAAAGGGCGTGCAAAGCCCCCTCGATGGGGGTTTTGCACGCGCCCCCCACCACGCGACGTCCTGTTCCGCCTCCGCAAGGGATCAATGCGGCCAGATCACCGGATAAAGTGAGGCCACCAGTAGCACCGCCATGGTCCAGTTGAACAGGGTCAGCCGTCTGGGGCTGGTCAAAAACCGCGCCATCTGCTGGCCAAGGACGGTCCATGACCCCACCGAAGGCAGGTTGATCGCACCAAAGACCACCCCGACCACGAGGATCGCCCAGAGCGTATGATCCGGCGTGTAGGCGCTGATCGCCGTCAGCGCCATCGCCCAGGCTTTCGGATTGACCCACTGAAACGCCGCCGCCTGCAAAAACGTCATCGGGGTGCCTGCATCATCGCCCGCCCCGGTCTTGGCCGCGCCCGCGTTGGCGATCTTCCACGCCAGATAGAGCAGATAGACAACGGAGCCGACCTTCAGCACCGTGTAGCTTACCGGATAGGCGTCAAAGACCTGCACCAGCCCTGCCCCCACCAAAAGCACCATGAACACAAATCCCAGCGCCACCCCCAGCATATGCGGAATGGTGCGGCGAAAGCCGAAATTCGCACCCGACGCCATAAGCATCAGGTTGTTCGGCCCCGGCGTGATCGAGGAGACAAAGGCAAAGAGCGCAAGCGCGGCAAGAAGGTCATAGGTCATCATGCGCAATAATGTGCGCCTATGCCGGGGAAATGAAATTGCGATCTCGCGCGTGAACCCGCTATAATCGCAACAAATGGCGAAAACAGATCGAATAAACCAACATATATTGCAAGAACTGAGCCGCGACGGGCGGATCTCAAACCTTGAACTGGCAGAGCGCGTCGGCCTGTCCCCCTCAGCCTGCCTGCGCCGGGTGCAGGAGCTTGAACGCGAAGGTGTCATCACCGGCTACCGCGCCGTTCTGGACCCTCAGGCGATGGGCGTGGGGTTTGTGACCTATATCGGCGTCGGCCTTGGCGAACACACCAAGGAAGCGCAGGCCGCCTTTGAGCGCGCCATGTCCAGCGCGCCGGAGGTGGTGGAGTGCCACAATATCACCGGCACCATCGAGTATCTCTTGCGCGTCGAATGCGCCGACCTCAAGAGTTACAAACAATTCCACACAGAAATCCTCGGCACCTCGCCCTTTGTGACGGCGATCACGACATATGTGGTGATGGGCTCCCCCAAGGACCAGCGCGCCTGATCCTTGGGCAAGGTCTGCGCGAGGTGTTGCGCAGGGCGCGGACGCTCTGGCAGGGGAATGTTTCGGATCTGCCGCTAGGATCTCAGGTGATCGCGATCATCGACCGGACCTGACACCCCGGTCACACCAGGAACCGGCTTTCCCGCGAGGGAAGCGTGCAGAGACAACGTTTAGCGCGCGGGTGGATACACCCGTCCATCTCCGATCTGGCGGCGCCGCCTCCTTATCGTCAACATTATTATCGTCCTCATCATCCAGATCCCCACCCAATCCGAGGATCACCCAGACAGCAAGACCGTTACGGCGCCCCATCCCGGGACACGCCGGCCATTGCGCTGCTGATATGCCGAGGGGCTGAGGGTTTGCGCCGCGCTGCGCGCGACGCCGCAGGGCCGGGGGCCGCGCCTTCGGCGCGGCCCCCGGCTTGGCCCAACGCTTTTGGATCAGGCTTGCCCTGATCCGCAAAGGGGCGGGAGCGCTCCCCCTCCTGCCCGTCTTCTTCACCGCAGACACACAGATCGCGCGACCTGTCGTTCGCGCTTAAACTGCGCGCTTGACCTCAACCCCGCTTGAGATCCGAGACTCCTTTTCGTGACGGCCATTTTCAGGGGACAATCAGTATGAAAATTACCACAGCGGGTCTTATATTATTCACGTCGCACTATCAGGCGTGCGTCACCTTTTATCGGGACTGTTTGAGATTGAGGCTGCTCCATAGCATCAATCGTCCCGGGGAGACCCTGAGTACCTTTGATCTGGGTGGTGCTTATTTGATGATCGAACCGGCGGAAGATCTCGCCGCACCTCTGGCCAGACTGCCACTGAAGTTGCGATTTAATGTGCCTGACATCAAAGCAAGCTGTGAAGATCTGCGGCAACGGGGTGTTGAGGTGCGTTTGCTTCACCACGGATGGGGCAGCACTGCGGAGTTTTGCGACCCCGCAGGCACGCGCTGCGCCTTGCGGTCTGATGCAGGGTTCGGGGTTTGAACCCGACCCCGTATTGGCTCCATCTGCTTCGAGGAGGAACGCGAGGGAGCGAGGCTCTGCCTCGCGCTCCGGGATATTTCTAGTTAGAAGAGGAGGGGTGTAAGGGCCGTGTTTTAGCTGTTTTGGGCAATAAGTTCGGACTGCGCCACGATGACTTCGGCCTGTTTGATCGAGGCGATGTCGACCAGACGGCCTTTGTAGACGGTTGCGCCCGCGCCGCTGGCTTTGGCCTCTTCCATGGCGGCGAGAATGTCGCGCGCCTCAGAAACGGCCTCGTCCGAGGGGGTGAAAACCTGATTGGCCAGAGCGATCTGTTTGGGGTGGATCGCCCATTTGCCGACCATGCCCAGCGTCGCGGAGCGTTTGGCCTGCGCGATATAGCCCTCGTCATCGGAGAAATCGCCAAAGGGGCCATCGACCGGCAACACGCCATGGGTGCGACAGGCGGCAACGATGGCGGCTTGCGCCCAGTGCCACGGATCGGACCAGTGTTTCGCGCCTTCGCGGAGCATATAATAATTTTCCTGCGTGCCGCCGATCCCGGTGGTCTGCATCCCCATGGAGGCGGCAAAATCCGCCGCGCCAAGGCTCATGGCCTGCAGGCGCGGGCTGCTGGCGGCGATGGCCTCGACATGGGCGATACCTGCCGCAGATTCGATAATGACCTCAAAGCTGATCGGCTTTTGGCGGCCCTTGGCGCGTTCGATCGCCGTCACAAGCGCGTCCACCGCATAGACATCCTCGGCGCAGCCCACCTTTGGGATCATGATCTGATCAAGCCGCGCGCCCGCCTGTTCCATCAGATCCACCACATCGCGGTACCAATAGGGCGTATCCAACCCGTTGATGCGCACGCTCAGGGTCTTCGTGCCCCAATCGACCGTATTGATCGCCTCGATCACATTGGCGCGGGCCTGGTCCTTGTCTGAGGGGGCCACGGAATCTTCAAGATCGAGGTTGATCACATCCGCCGCAGAGGCGGCCATTTTGGCAAAGAGTTTCGTGTTGGAGCCGGGGCCGAACAGCTGGCAGCGGTTGGGGCGGGCCGGGGGCGTGGGCTGAAGGCGAAAGCTCATCTATGGTCTCTCCAGGTTCATAAATTCCAAAATAGGCTCACATTTTGGTATTTCGTTGCTCGCGCGATGGCAAGTCTTATTTGCAGTTGCAGCATTCTAGTGATGCCGCATCTGCATAGTCTTTCTGCGTGATCCGCGCCATCTTGGGCGTATTTTGTCATCAAGTGGGAGATTCTTCGATGAATATGTCCAATGCTCGAAGAAATCCCCCCGAAGCTCCGCTGCACCGGCGAATTAGACAGGAAGTTGCAGCGCGATTGCCGCAAGCTACCTTGAACTCTGACGAATTCCAAAAAAGGACGCTGGATATGATCGAGACCCCTTATCTTCTGTTCCTCGGCGATGCGCCCGACATGCTGGCCGCCAAGGTTGCCATTGGCATCCGCGACTGGCGCCCTGACCATGCGGTGGGCCAGATCAGCCTGCCCGGCTGCGGTGCAAACCTCGGCCTCACCGAGATGACCCTTGAAGAAGCCAAAGCCGCTGGTGCCAAAACGCTGGTGATCGGTGTCGCCAACCGGGGCGGCAAGATCAGTCAGGAATGGAAAAAAGTGCTGGTGCAGGCTCTGGAAGAGGGGTTTGACCTTGCCTCCGGGCTGCACAACCTTCTGCGCGACGAGCCGGATCTGGCCGCCGTGGCCGAAGCAACCGGGCGCACCCTGCATGATGTGCGGGTGCCGTCGGTGCAGTATCCGATCGCCGATGGTGTGAAGCGTCGCGGCAAGCGCTGCCTTGCGGTGGGCACCGATTGTTCCGTGGGTAAAATGTACACCGCACTGGCGATGGACAAGGAGATGCAGGCGCGCGGCATGAAATCGACCTTCCGTGCGACGGGTCAGACCGGCATCCTGATCACCGGTGACGGTGTGCCGCTGGATGCGGTGATCGCCGACTTTATGGCGGGCTCGATCGAGTATCTGACCCCCGACAATGATGACGATCACTGGGATCTCATCGAGGGTCAGGGATCGCTGTTCCATGTGTCCTATTCCGGTGTGACCATGGCACTGGTGCATGGCGGCCAGCCCGACGCGCTGATCCTGTGTCACGAGCCCACGCGCACCCATATGCGCGGTCTGCCCGATTACGATGTGCCTTCGCTGGAGGAGCTGCGCGATGTGGCCCTGCCGCTGGCGCAACGGGCCAACAAGGACTGCAAGATTGTCGGCATTTCCGTCAACACCCAGCATCTGGGTGAGGAGGAAGCCGTGGCCTACCTGAAAGAAGCCGAGGGCCGCATGGGCCTGCCTGCGGTTGATCCCTATCGCCACGGCGCCGGTCGTCTGGTGGACGCGCTGGCTGCGGTCTGATTGAACGTCTTTGCCGGGGGCGTCTGTGGATCGCGCAGGAGCCTCCGGCGGGGATATTTTTAAGAAGATGAAGAAGGGGTGGCGGCGCTGCCCGGAGGGAGAGCCATGAAAATCACTGTCACCCCCGATGTGTTCAAACTGGCGCAGGTGTTCACCATCTCGCGCGGATCGCGCACCGAGGCCAAGGTGCTGACGGTTCGGGTGGAAGATGGAGATCATGCGGGCTGGGGCGAATGTGTGCCCTATGCGCGCTATGATGAGACGCTGGAGTCGGTGACGGCTCAGATCGAAGCGCTGCCTGACGTGTTTACGCGCGAGGAACTGCAATCGCTACTGCCCGCAGGGGCTGCGCGCAATGCGGTGGATTGTGCCCTGTGGGATCTGGAGGCCAAGAAAGCGGGCAAGCCGGTCTGGGAATTGGCTGGGCTGGATCGGCCGGGGCCGGAGATCACCGCCTACACGCTGTCGCTGGCCTCTCCTGAAGAGATGCAGAAACAGGCCGCAGAGAATGCCCATCGTCCGCTGTTGAAGATTAAGCTCGGCACGCCCGAGGATATGCCCCGCCTTGAGGCGGTGCGCGCGGGCGCGCCCGAGGCCCGGATCATCATTGACGCCAATGAGGGCTGGTCGGCCGAGGTTTACGCCGAACTTGCACCGCATCTTGTGCGCCTTGGGGTTGAGCTGGTGGAGCAACCCCTGCCCGCCGGTGAGGATGAGGCGCTGATCGGGATGGAACGTCCGGTGCCGGTCTGCGCCGATGAGAGCGCGCATGACTGCGCCAGCCTGCCGAAACTCAAGGGCAAATATGATGTTGTGAACATCAAACTGGACAAGACCGGCGGTCTAACAGAAGCCTTGAAATTGCGCGATGCAGCGCTGGCCGAGGGCTATCAGGTGATGGTCGGCTGCATGGTGGGATCGTCGCTGGCGATGGCTCCCGCGACACTGGTCGCGCAGGGCGCGTTGGTGACGGATCTTGACGGGCCGCTGCTTCTGGCCGAAGACCGTCCCGAACCGCTGACTTTTGACGCCGATGGGGTGCACCCCCCACGGCCTGCGCTCTGGGGCTAAGGAGACGACCATGACCCGTACCGTATATGTAAACGGCGACTACCTGCCGGAAACCGAGGCCAAGGTCTCTATCTTTGATCGCGGCTTTCTGATGGCGGATGCGGTCTATGAGGTGACTTCTGTGCTGGGCGGCAAGCTCATCGATTTTGAGGGCCACGCGGTGCGCCTGAAGCGGTCGCTGGATGAGCTGGAGATGGCCGAGCCCTGCACCAAGGAGGAGCTTTTGGAGATCCACCGCAAGCTGGTGGAGCTGAATGGTATCGACGAGGGGCTGGTCTATTTGCAGGTCACGCGCGGCTCGGACGGGGACCGCGATTTTGTGTTCCCTGCCGCCGACACCAAGCCGACCATCGTGTTGTTTACGCAGAACAAACCGGGCCTCGCGGACAGTCCTGCGGCCAAGGTGGGTGCCAAGATCATCTCGATTGAGGACATCCGCTGGGGGCGTCGCGACATCAAGACCGTGCAGCTCTTGTACCCCTCCATGGGCAAGATGATGGCGAAGAAAGCCGGTGCCGATGACGCTTGGATGATCGAGGATGGCCATGTGACCGAAGGCACCTCCAACAACGCCTATTTCGTCAAGGATGGCGTGATCGTGACGCGCCCGCTGTCCAATGACATCCTGCACGGGATCACCCGCAAGGCGGTGCTGCGCATGGCCGAAGAGGCGCAGCTCAAGGTCGAAGAGCGCCTGTTCACCATCGACGAGGCAAAAGCGGCGGATGAGGCGTTTACCACCTCCGCCTCGGCCTTTGTGATGCCGGTTGTGGAGATCGACGGCGTCGCTCTGGGCGACGGCACCCCCGGTCCGATCGCCAAGCGCCTGCGCGAGATCTACCTTGAGGAAAGCATCAAGGCGGCTGTGTGATACCACACAAGACTTGACGGAATTCTTCAAAAGGCCACCCTATGACGGGTGGCCTTTTTTCATGTCAGCCGAACCGAAAGCCCGAGGCGGTCACACCGCCGAATATCTCGGTCTGGTGATAGATCCGGGTCATGTCGTCCTGCTCTGCCGCACCAAGGGCGGCAAATATCGGGGCGAGGTGGTCCTCTTCAGCGTGGCAGTCGCGCGCATGGGGGGCCTGTTCCCAGTGCATCAGCGCCTCGGTCCGCGCCTCTGGCGGGAGCATCAGCGTCTCATTCAGCCAGGCATCAAACGCCTCGGACGGCACGCGCGCACCGGGGCCAAAGGCGCGCAGGTTGTGATAGCTGAGACCGGAGCCGATGATGACCACGCCCTCGTCGCGCAAGGGAGCCAGCGCACGGCCCATGGCGAAATGCGCCGCCGGGTCGTAGCCCTGTTGCAGTGACACCTGATAGAGCGGCACGTCGGCCTCGGGGTAGATCACCGCCATCGGGGCAAAGGTGCCGTGATCATAGCCCATCTCCGCATCAAGCCGCGTCGGCAGGCCCGCCGCCGCAAGCAGCGCATGGGTGCGCGCAGCCAGATCCGGCGCGCCGGGGGCGGGATAGGTGATCTGATAGGTTTCGGGCGGAAAACCGGTGTAGTCATAGACCATCGGCGGCTGCGGGTTGGACATCACCGCAAAGCCCTCGGTCTCCCAATGGCCGGAGATCATCAGCACCGCTTTGGGGCGCTCCGGCAGCTGATCCGGCATCGCCTTGAGAGAGGCCTCCAACGGGGCAAACTGCGCCCGCCAGTCCGGCAGCCACGGCCATGGGCCACCACCGTGAGAGATAAAGAATGTGGGCATGCGGGTCATGAGGGCTCTCCCGGAGTGCAGGATTGTGGAACTCTCATGAAGCTAGGCCTGTGTGTCCAGGCTGCCTAGGCGCAGGTCCGCACAGAGCCTGTGCAAACGGTGTGCGGGATCTGCCCTGCGATAGATGAAACAACGCCCGGCTGATAGGCGGGCGCTGTCCGTTTCTAATGAAAACAGGGGTCGGCCGTCAGCCCTTGTTGGTGCCGACATTCTCGGCAAAGGACTTTTTGAAGGCCTCCTGTTTGTCGGCGCCTGCGTCGGTCTGATAGTTGGCTTTCCACGCGTCCATGGTCATGCCGTAGAAGATTTCGCGCGCCTGCGCCTTGTCCATCTCGATGCCCTTGTCGTTGGCGGCCTCTTGATACCAGCGGCTCAGACAATTGCGGCAAAAGCCTGCGAGGTTCATCATGTCGATGTTCTGCACATCGGTGCGGTCCTGCATCAGATGCTGGCGCAGGCGGCGAAAGGCGGCCGCTTCCAGTTCGATCTGGGTTTGGGCGTCGATCTCGGGCGTGGTCATGGCGGACTCCTTGCTTCGGTGACATCTGTGGTAGCAATCACATGGGGCCGCGACAAGGCTCAGGCCAGCGCGGTTGCCGCGAGGGGCGATGGTGCAATATGATGGACCTGTCATGAGGCCGTCACCGGCCCGTCATGATTTGATGGCGTAGCTTATGAAGAGTTGCGGCAGCAGGTGATTTGCGCCATAAGACCGAAAACGATGTTTGCGATAACATAGACGCGGGGCGCCAGGCCGCCCCGGTATCGCAGCAGCACACCAGGACCCGCCATCTCGGGATGGACAGCCGGAGGATAGAGATTCCATGAAACGCACGCGCAACGTCAAGATCGTGGCCACCCTCGGCCCGGCATCCGAGACCTACGAGACCATCCGCGCGCTGCATGAGGCCGGCGCCGATGTGTTCCGTCTCAACATGTCCCATGGCAGCCACGACGAGATTGCCGCCAAACACAAGATCATCCGCCAGGTCGAGGCCGACCTCGACTCCACCATCGCCATTCTGGCCGACCTGCAAGGTCCGAAGCTGCGCGTCGGCGTCTTTGCCAATGGCGAGGAAGAGCTGGTCGAGGGGGCGAAATTCCGCCTCGATCTCGACCCGGCCGAGGGCGACCTGAACCGCGTCTGCCTGCCGCATCCCGAGATCTTTCAGGCGCTGGAGCCGGGCGCGTCGCTGTTGGTCAACGACGGCAAGATCCGCCTCAAGGTCGACGACTGCGGCGCGGATTTCGCCAATTGCGAGGTCGTCACCGGCGGCACCATCTCCAACCGCAAGGGCGTCAACGTGCCGGATGTGATCCTGCCGCTGGCGGCGCTGTCGGAGAAGGACCGCGCCGACCTGGAGTTTGTCTGCGAACTGGGCGTGGACTGGCTGGCGCTGTCCTTTGTGCAGCGTGCAAAGGACGTGTTCGAGGCCCGCACCCTCGCCGATGGCCGGGCGGCGGTGCTGTCCAAGATCGAAAAACCCGCCGCGGTCGACAATTTCAGCGAAATCCTCGATGCCTCCGACGGGATCATGGTGGCGCGGGGCGATCTGGGCGTCGAGCTGCCGGTCTCCCACGTGCCGCCGATCCAGAAACGTCTGGTGCGCAAATGCCGCGCGGCCGCCAAGCCGGTCATCGTGGCGACCCAGATGCTGGAAAGCATGATCGAAAGCCCGATGCCAACCCGGGCCGAAGTCTCGGACGTGGCGACCGCGATCTACGAGGGCAGCGATGCCATCATGCTGAGCGCCGAATCCGCCGCCGGCCAGTATCCGATCGAGGCGGTCCAGACCATGGACAAGGTGGCCACCGAGGTGGAGCTGGACCCGACCTATCGCGAGATCATCGGCGCATCGCGCCAGGCCAAGGGCGACACGCTGGCCGACGGCATCGTCGCCGCCGCCCGCGAGATCGCGGAAAAGACCGAGATCAAGGCGATCTGCTGCTTTACCCAATCCGGCACCACCGCCCTGCTGACCTCGCGCGAGCGTCCGTTCGTGCCGATCCTGGCCCTGACCCCGCTGGAAAAGACCGCGCGGCGCCTGTGCCTCAGCTGGGGGTGCAACTGTTTCGTGACCTCCAAGGTCGACCGCTTCAAGGGGGCGGTGGTCTCCGCCGCCCGCGCCGCCCGCTCCGGCGGGTTTGCCAGCGAAACCGATCAGGTGGTGGTCACCGCAGGTGTGCCCTTCAACGTTCCCGGCACCACCAACATCCTGCGCATCGCGCCCTGTGACGAACGGCTGATTTACAACACCGATCCGGAGTAATAGGCTGACCCCATTGTGTGTTTTGGGGTACGTCGTGTCATGGACAGCGATACGGTTCTGGTAATCGGACTGGCTTTGGCCTGGCTGGGCGTGCCTGCCTTCGTGGCCGCCTATGCCCATCGCCGCAGCCCATATCGCGCCATGACCATGCTGGTGATGGCGGGCGGATGTATCGCCTGGGCCACCCTGTCACAGCCGGGTGGCTATCAGTTCTCCGAGCTGCCGGATGTGGTCTTTCGGGTGCTCGGCCAACTTCTGTAACCGAATCTTCTTGCCATTTGGAAACAGCTGCCGTACAGCGCACCCCTGTTCGCGCGACCGGCCAAAGTGGCATGCCGAGTCGCGTGTGTAGCGAACCTACGAATAAGGAGACGGAAATGCCCAAGATGAAGACAAAATCGAGCGCCAAGAAGCGCTTCAAAGTGACCGCGACCGGCAAGGTCATGGCAGGTCAGGCCGGCAAGCGCCACGGCATGATCAAACGTCACAAGAAATTCATCCGTGATGCCCGCGGAACCACCACCCTGTCCGCACCGGACGCAAAGATCGTCAAGGGCTTCATGCCCTACGACCGCTAAGAGGAGATCTGAGATATGTCCCGCGTTAAAGGTGGTACCGTCACTCACGCCCGTCACAAGAAGATCATCAAGGCCGCCAAAGGTTACTATGGCCGCCGCAAGAGCACCTTCAAGGTTGCAACACAGGCCGTCGACAAGGCGAACCAGTATGCAACCCGTGACCGCAAGAACCGCAAGCGCAACTTCCGCGCGCTGTGGATCCAGCGTATCAACGCTGCCGTCCGCAGCCACGACGAGGCGCTGACCTACTCCCGCTTCATCAACGGCCTGAACCTGGCCGGTATCGAAGTGGACCGTAAGGTTCTGGCAGACCTCGCCGTGCACGAGCCCGAAGCCTTCGGTGCGATCGTGCGTCAGGCACAGGATGCGCTGGCCGCCTGAGATCAGGCACAGCAAAACTGATTTGACCCGCCGGAGCGATCTGGCGGGTTTTTTCATGCCGTGTTGCGGTGCGCTATGTCAGGCTGACCCAGGCCTCGGCCCCGTGCGCAGCGGCCGCAGGGCATCGGTGCGGCGCAGGCGCGTGCCCCTATTCGGGCTGCGACCGGCTGCGGCGCAGGAGGGAAAACAGGATAAGTCCGCCGACCGCCCAGATCGACCACGGCGGGCTTTGTGAAAACAGGTTCACCAGCACCAGAAACCCTCCGATGATCCAGAGCCGCAGCGGCACGGACAGGACCTCGTTGCGCCCGAAGATCCGCGGCCCGTCGCGCAAGCCGATAATCATGCAGAGCACCAGCACCGGCCAATGCGCCCAGAGCCCGCGGTCAGAGATGATGTCCAGCAGCACCAGCCCCGCCGCCACCCCGAGGAGCCGGCGGCTGCCCTTGCTGATCGGCAGGCGGCGACCGCAAAGCTTGTCGAGACCGCGCAGCGGCCCCTCAGCGGGCGCCCCTTGCGCGTCGGCGGCCTCGCCGTCGTCAAACCGGCGCTGCGGCGCGCCTTCGAAGGGATCGGGATCCTGCCACACCCGTGCGGTCTGGCTGCTGCGCTCCGTCCCGGCCACAGATGCGCCCGTGGCACGGCTGTGGCGCGGGGCCCCCAGCGACACCCGATAGACGGTGACATCTTCGGTCAGGTTGCGCGGACGCTGCGGGCCGAGGTGCTCGAACCCGATGGTCAGCTTGTTGCGCACATGGTCATAGACCTGCTGCGAGATCAGCACCCCGCCCGGTTCCGACATGGTTTGCAGCCGCGCGGCGAGGTTGACCCCCTCGCCGATCAGGTCGTCGCCGTCGCAGATCACATCCCCGAGGTGGATGCCGATGCGAAACGACAGCGCGCTGTCCTTGGCCGCCAGCTCCTGCTGCACCTCGATGGCGCATTGCACCGCCTCCACCACCGAGGGGAAATCGGCGATCAGCCCGTCACCGGCAGTATTGGCCACCCGGCCGCCATGGCGTTCGATCAGCTTGAAGAACACATCGCGCGCCGATTGCAGCTCTGTGTAGGTGCCGACTTCATCGGTGGTCATCGCCGTGCTGAACTGCTCCGCATCAGCAGAGAGGATCGTCGTCAGCTTTCGGATAATCCGGTCGCGCATGAAATCTGGCCTGAGGTAAGAACTGCCTTCAAAGTGGGCTTTTGTGCGCCGTCATGCAAGGGGCATGGTCGCGGCATGTTGACAGGCGCTGACATCAGCGCATCGGCGGCCCGCCTGCCTGAACTACCCGGACACCTCGGGGGGCGGCGTGGGCTGGGGGCGACAGCACCGGCCTGCGGCAGCGGCAAGGCGGCGCAGGTGCTTGCTTTCGACGCCTCGTGTGGTAGCAGGACAGCAAAGCGAGACGTGAGGGGCCGTCATGGACGATCTTAAAGCAAAATACCTCGGCCAGATTGCCGAAGCCGGCGACGAGAACGCGCTGGAGGCCGTGCGCCTGGCCGCCGTGGGCAAGAAGGGCGAAGTGGCCCTGAAGATGCGCGAACTGGGCAAGATGACGCCGGAGGAACGCCAGGTCGCGGGCCCGGCGCTGAACGCGCTCAAGGACGAGATCAACGCGGCGCTGGCGGCCAAGAAGGCGGCGCTGGCCGATGCGGCCCTGGATGAACGCCTGCGCTCCGAGTGGCTGGATGTGACGCTGCCGACGCGCCCGCGCCGTCAGGGCTCGATCCACCCGATTTCGCAGGCCTCCGAGGAGCTGACCGCGATCTTTGCCGAGATGGGGTTCTCCGTTGCCGAAGGGCCGCGGGTGGACACCGACTGGTACAACTTCGACGCGCTGAACATCCCCGGCCACCATCCGGCCCGGGCCGAGATGGACACGTTCTACATGCACCGCGCCGAGGGCGACAACCGCCCGCCGCATGTGCTGCGCACCCACACCAGCCCGGTGCAGATCCGCTCGATGGAGAAGATGGGCGCGCCGCTGCGCATCATCTGCCCGGGTGGCGTCTATCGCGCCGACTACGACCAGACCCACACGCCGATGTTCCATCAGGTCGAGGGGCTGGCGCTGGATGAGAACATCTCCATGGCCAACCTCAAGTGGGTGCTGGAGGAATTCGTCAAATCCTTCTTCGAGGTGGAGAGCGTCGATCTGCGTTTCCGCGCCTCGCATTTCCCCTTCACCGAGCCGTCGGCCGAAGTCGACATCCGCTGCAGCTGGGACAATGGCCAGTTGAAGATCGGCGAGGGCGACGACTGGATGGAGATCCTCGGCTCCGGCATGGTGCACCCCAAGGTGATCGCCGCCGGGGGCATCGACCCCGACAAATACCAGGGCTTTGCCTTTGGCATCGGCATCGACCGTCTGGCGATGCTGAAATACGGCATCCCCGACCTGCGCGCCTTCTTCGACAGCGACCTGCGCTGGCTGCGCCACTACGGGTTCAGCTGCCTGGACGTGCCGACGCTGCACGGGGGCCTGAGCCGCTAATTGTTCCTGTTCGGCAAGTATCTGGCGCGGTACATCGATTGGTGTGCCGCGCTTTCTCGTAGGATGCGGACTTGGCATATCATCTTGTTGGTAGTGGGCGCGGTAATGGCGTTCCTTTTGTCTCTTGCACTGACATCCAACTCGGTCGCGACAGCGTGCGTACTGATCGTCATGATCCCAATTGCCATATTCGGGAATGTCGCATTCGGTGAGCTTGGCAGGCGACAGGATGAAAAGGCTCAGCGCCAAGCCAAACTCCGCAAGACTCAGGCGCTTCTGAAGGGATTCCGCTCTCGTTGACGCCTCGCGCGGGGGAAAGCACCGCGCCGCGCCCGCCCCTCCCCCCGGGAGGGCGCTCTGGTCCTCGGGGGGGGTGCGGTGCTCTTGCAATCGCTGCCGGCGTTGGTAGCGTCCGCGGCGAACGCAACTGCCGGAGACCTCCAGAATGCTCTTTGATCGCGACCACCGGCACGGCAGTGCCGCGCAACGCCGCCGGTACGCCCATTTTGAAATCGCCTATACGCTGGCGGATTTCGGCGCCGCCTTCAGCTTTGTGATCGGCTCTGTCTTTTTCTTTTTCGAGCGGCTGATGACGGCCGGCACCTGGCTGTTCCTCATCGGGTCGATCCTCTTTGCCGCCAAACCCAGCATTCGCCTGATCCGGGAGATCAAACTCGCCGCCATGGGCGAGGATGAAAAACTCGCCGAACGCTTCGAGGATTAGGCCAGGGTTCAGCCCCGCGTGCAGACCTCAGAACTTGATCTGCGCCGTCACCCGCAGACTGCGGCCCTGCTCCAGCAGGTTGGTGGTGCCGCCGGGCACGCTGTAGGCGGTGCCATGCGCGATATAGGCCTCGTCGAAGATATTCGTCAGCGCCAGGCTGTATTCCTGCGTGTCGCGGGGGCGCCAGACCAGCGACAGGTCGTGTACGTCATACCCCGCAAGCTCGGCGGCGGCGGTAAAGCTGTCGGGCAACTTGTCCTCGGCCATCACGAACTGGCTGGTCCAGCTGATCTGCATATTGCGCCCCGCAAGCTCCCGGACCACCCGCAGGGACAGCGTGTCGCCCTGGGGCGCAAAGCCGTCATACCAGTCGCTCGGGCTGACATAGCGCCCGCCGATGGTGGTGTCCGAATGGTGAAACGACGCCTGCACCGACCAGTCCGCCCAGGCATACCCGGCGCTGAGCGTGTAGCCCTCGGTCTCGGCGGTGCCTGCGTTGCGGCGCGCATAGGGCAGCCCCCGGCGACCGCCATAGAGAATCACATCCTCGATCTCGGTCTGGAAATAGGTGGCCCCAAGGTTCCAGCCGTTGCGCGCAAAGGCAAAGCCGGCCTCGATGGTCTCGGCGGTTTCCCCGTCAAGGCTGGGATCGGTCAGGGCCGCATCCACACCCGCCGTCAGGTTCAGCCCCGGCGCGGGCTGCACGCCCCGAAACGCTTGGGCCCAGCTGGCAAACAGCGACAGCGCCGGGGTCGCCTGGAATTCAACGCCGAGGTTCGGACTGACCCGGTGGCCCGCATGCCGGTTGCCCGCCAGATCGGTCAGCGTGCTGTGATCGTAGCGCAGGCCGCCCGTGGCCCGCAGCCGTTCGGAGACCTGCATCTCCGCCTGCACAAACGCGCCCCAGGTGCGCGCGGTCTCTGACATCTCTGCCGCGGCGCCGTCCTGGCCGCTGGATCGGGCCTCGGTAAAGTCGAGCCCATAGGTCAGGTCGAGCGCGCCGAGGGCCGAGGCGTTCTGCACCGCAAACCCGCGCGTCCGCCATGCCGCCCGTTGGGCCGGGTCAATGCGCCGGTGCAGCTCGGTTTCGTTCTGGAACAGCCGCGCCTCCAGGTCGAGCGCCGGGCTGCCTGCGGGTGCGATCCGGTAGGAGAGGCTGTAGGTGTCCTGCGACAGCGCCTGCTGTTCCGGTGAGGAACGGGAATGCGCCGGATCGACACCAAAATTGACCTGGGCGCTGCGCAGGCCATCGTCGGTGCGGCGGATCGCGCTGATTTCGAGCGTGTGGCCGTCGGCGGGTCGGAGTTTCAGCTTTGCAAACAGCGTGTCCGGTTCACTGTCGGTATAGGGCACCCGCTGGCCATCGCCGCCGATGTAGGTGTCGGCAAAGGAGGTCGCGCCATAGAGCGCATATCC
The DNA here is from genome assembly GCF_056159345.1 of Epibacterium sp. ABV4_022. Lineage (NCBI taxonomy): Bacteria > Pseudomonadati > Pseudomonadota > Alphaproteobacteria > Rhodobacterales > Roseobacteraceae > Epibacterium > Epibacterium sp. ABV4_022. Next base: position 576,370 of record NZ_JBSWVA010000001.1, on the reverse strand, counting down.
AAAGCGGTCGGTGGGCTGACCATAGATCGCGGTGCCAAGGGACAGCCGGTCGCCATTGGTCTGCCCCGAGAGCCGCAGCATCGCCCCCTGTCGCTGCCCCGGCAGCAGAAAGTCCTCCGGATCGAGGGTTTCGAACCGCACCCCGCCCGCCAGCGCCGACGGCCCGGAGAGCGCGGTGCCGGTGCCCGCGTCGATCGCGACGGATTTCAGCAGGAACGGGTCGATGCCGGAGTTTCCGTTGTGCGGAAACAACGTGCCCGAGGTGAGGGCGCCGTCGATGGTGACATTCGCGCGCACATCCTCGATCCCGCGGATATAGACCTTTTGCGCCGAGGTCCGGTTGCCACCGCTGACGGTGACGTCATCCGTATCGGCGAACAGCTCGTTCAAGGTCGTCGGCTGTGCGGCGCGGATCGTCTCCTGCGCGATCTCCTCCCCTGCCGCAGGTCTGGAGACCGTGATCTCCTCCAGTTCGATCACGGCGCCGAAACCGTCCGGCGCAGCCTCCTGCGTCAGCCCAGCGGTGGGCAGGCCCGCCCCCGTCAGCAGCAGCCAAACAGAAGCGATTGTTTTACCTTGGGAAAGGGGCATCTCGAGACCTTGTCGATTAATATCTTACTATTTTAATCACCTTTACTGGTCTGTTTCTGATGTGAGAAGTCGCGTGCGGCGCAAGCAAGGCATGCGTGTCATGCACCCATGGGCGCGACACGCATGCAATGTGCTACGGGAGTAAGGGAACGATGCTCCGCCTGCCATGGCGGCGCGGAGGCAGGCGGTGGCCCGCGGCGCTGCCGCGGCCTGTCAGAACCGACGGTGCAGAGCGGCGGCCTATTGTCCGCCCAGCGGGTCGCCCGGACGCTGCAAGCGGCTGGAGAGCAGGTCTCCGGCGCGTTCCACGATCGGATAGCCGGCCATGGCAAAGGCGGTGTTGACCTGTTTCAGAATACGCAGGGTTTCCTGGTGCAGGGCGCTGGTCTCGATGCTCTCGCTGATGCCGTCGCGCAACCGGCTGAGGTGCTTGCTCTGCAAGCGTTGCTCGGCGGTGCGGATGCTGTCTTTCTCGGCCACTAGTTCCCGGGCGTCATCGGGGTTGCCGGTCATCATCACCTTGAGCGCGAGCTGCGCATTGGCCTGCACCCGGTCCATGAAGTCCAACAGTTCCTGCCGCCCCGATTTGGAGAAACAGACGCCTTCGTGATGCAGCTTGCGGGCCAGGTCGGTCATCTTGCGCGCCACCTGATCGGCGGCGGCCTCGAGATTGGCGGCCATCAGCGACGCCTCGATCGCGCCATTTGCGGCCTCGTCGTCGCGCTTCTGCCCATGCACCCCGGCCAGATAGAGCTTCAGGTCCTGATGCATCCGCCGAAGGGCGCGCTCGTCCTCCTGAATGCTGGTGGCGACCCGGTCATCCCAGGTTTCATAGAGCCCGGTGGCGGAGACCAGCATCTTTTCGACCAGCTCCCCCATGCGCAGCAGTTCGCGGGCGGCGCAGCTCAGGGCGCGCGGCGGATCATCGAGCGCAGCAGGGTCCAGCGCGCTCAGCCCCCGGTCGCCGGATTGGACGGCATCCTCTGCAAGCAGCCGGTCGGACAGGCGGGCGATCACCCCCACCAGCGGCATCATCAGCAGGCAGAGCACGAGGTTGAACGCCAGGTGGATCGCCATCACCTGCCCCGCTGCGGTGGCGCCCAGCCACTGCGGGTCCAGGAGGTTCAGGTTCAGCGCCACCAGCACCAGCAGCGCGCCGCCACCGCGCAGCACCAGGTTCGCCATCACGATGCGGCGGGCGCGGACATCCGCGGCCAGCGTCAGCACAAAGGCGATCATGGCCCCGCCGAGGTTGGCCCCCAGCACCATCGCCATCGCGGCCATCGGCGGCAGCGCGCCCTGCGCCACCATGGTCACGAACAGCAGGATCGCCGCCACGCTGGAATGCACCACCCAGGCAAAGACGGCCCCGAGCAGAAAGGCGGTCAGGAGATCGCTGTCGAGATAGCCCAATATGGCCACGGCCCCATCGCTCTGGATGATCGGGGCGGTGGCGGTGCGCAGCATGTCGAGGGAGACGAAGATCAGCGCCAGGCCGATCAGGATACGCCCGGTCTGGCGCACCCTGCGCTGATGGCTGCGCAGGAACAGGATCACCCCCAGCAGGATCAGCGTCGGAACCAGCAGCCCCGGGCGCGCCAGCAGGATCTGTGCCACCAGCGCAGAGCCGAGATCGGCGCCCAGCAGCATGGCAAGGCCGACGGAGCCCGCAAGCGCCCCTTTGGCGGCGAAATTCGAGACCAGCATCGCCACGGCAGTCGAACTCTGCAACAGCATGGCCGAGACGAGGCCGGTCACGGTGGCCAGCAGCCGGTTGTCCGACGCCCGGCGCAGCCCCTGGCGCAATTGCGTGGCAAAGGCGCGCTCCACCCCGGTGCGCACCAGCCGCACCGCCCACAACAAGAGCGCCGCCGCCCCCGCGATCTGTATCAGAAATGCCGTCAATCCCGTCTTGCCTCCTACTGCCGTGGCGCGCCTTGTCCAGCCGGCGCGATCCCTACAGGCTATGTCGTTGCCACGATCCAGCTTGGTCGAATTGCGCTCTTCTCTATGTAGGGCGCGACATCATGGCCCCTGAACAGCCCGTGATCCGTGATCAGAACAGATCCGATCCCCGCTGCCGCGCCGCCCAGCACATCGGTGTGCAGCGTGTCCCCCACCATGGCGATGCGAGCGCGGGGAATGCCCGCCAGCCGCGCCAACGCGGTGTCAAAGGCATTGCCAAAGGGCTTGCCAAAGAACATCGCCTTGCCGCCGGTGCGTTCGGTGATGTCATGCGCGATGAGGCCCGGCTCCAGCGACAGGCCCTCTTCGCGGGGGGCCACCAGATCGGGATTGGCCACCACCAGCGGGCGCGGGTTTTCCAGCAGCGCCTCGGTCAGCGCCTTTGTGTCGGCGGCATCCCAGCGCGCCGATGACAGCAGCAAAAAGCCCCCGGCGGTGCGCAGCAGGTCCGGATTGTCCGCGAGATGTGCAATATGCACGCCCGGGGGTGCGTCGCTAAAGTCATCTTCCGGGGCCGCCGCCGCAGCCCAGCAGCTGCCCTCGGGCAGCCTCGGCAGCCCGGCAAAGGCCACGTCGCGGCTGGAGACCACCTCGGATGCGGTGAAATCAAAGCCAAGCCGGTGATATTTGGCCAGCACCTCCGCGCGGGTGTAGCTGGCGGCATTGGTCAGCACCACCAGTCGTTTGCCCAAGGCGCGCAGTGCGGCCATGCGGTCTACCGCGCCGTCAATGGCGGTCTCGCCTCGGTTCAGCACCCCAAAGGCATCGAGAATATAGGCATCATACGCATCGACGGTATCGCCCAGATCCCGCCCCTCATGCGACGCAGCGGCAAAACGGGCATCCGGCAGGGTCGCGCGCACGCTCTCATAGCGCTGAAACGCCCAGTCGGTGCCGATCATTGTGCTCATATCCCTCATGTCGCGATGGCGGGTGTCGGGACACGGTCGCTCCAGCGCAATCCGCGCTCCAGCAGGAGGCGCTGCACCCGGCCCGGATAATCGGTCACGATCCCATCCACACCGGCATCAATCATCGCTTCGATATCGGCGGTCTCGTTGACGGTCCAGACGGTGACCGGCAGCGACAGTGCACGGGCCTGCGCCATGCGCTCCGGGGTGATGTCCTGAAACCACGGGCACCACATCTGCCCCCCGGCGGCGGCGACCATCTCCGGCAGGGGGCTGGCCTCGGTGAGGCCGGCGGGTTCGCCGTCGCGGCCGGCGCGCGCCACCTCGGACAGATAGGAGGTCGGCATCTCCGGCGCCTGACGGCGGCATTCGTCCAGAAGCGCCCAGTCGAAACTGTGCAGCGCGGTGCGCGCGCTCAGCCCATGGGCGCGCACGACCTCCACCACCGCCGAGACCTGCTGCACGCGGATGGCGGCAATATCAGGGTCGCTCAGGTCGGTCTTGAGTTCCAGCAGCAGGGCAACATGGTCATATTGCGGCTCTTTCACCAGAGCGCAGAGATCGGCAAGCGTGGGGATGCGAACCCCGCTCAGAAACGCCTGATCGGGGAACCGCCGCCCATAGGTGGAGCGGCTGTCGAGCCCGCCCACATCGAGGCGGCGCAGGTCGTCCAAGGGCAGATCCGCGACCTTGATGTCGTCCTGCGCGATCCAGGCGCCGCCGGCATCGCGCACCGCCGCTGGCGACAGCGCGTGATTGTGGGTGATCACCGGCACACCGTCCGAGGACAGCACCACATCAAACTCCAGCGCGTCGACGCCGATGTCGAAGGTGAAGCGAAACCCCTCCAGCGTGTTTTCAGGCATGACACCGCGGGCACCACGATGGCCGATCACCCGGATCAGCCCGGCTTCGCCACGATAGGCATCGATTTGGGGAAAATGACTCATGCGTCCACTCGCTTGCCGGTCTGCGTGTCGAACATATGCAGATGTTCCGGCGCAATGGCAAAGCGCATCAGCGTTCCGGGTTCGGCGGATACGTGACCGGGCATGCTGGCCACACAGTCCACATCGGTGCCGCTGAGATGGCCATGCAGCAATGTGATCGCGCCCAGCTGTTCGCAAAGCTGCACATCGATCTCGATGGGGCCAGTCTCGTCGGCGATCAGGTGTTCCGGGCGCAGGCCCAGCGTCACCTTGCCCGAAGCGGTGCCCCCACCCGCAAGGCGCGCGCCATTGGCCAGCGTCACCATGCCCGAGGCGACCTCGGCAGGCAGGAAGTTCATCGACGGAGAGCCGATGAAGCCCGCAACAAAGAGCGTGGCGGGGCGGTCATAAAGCTCAATGGGCGTGCCGAACTGCTCGACATAGCCGCCATTCAGCACCATCAGCCGGTCGCCCAGCGTCATCGCCTCCACCTGATCGTGGGTCACGTAGATCGAGGTCACGCCAAGGCGCTGTTGCAGCTTGCGGATCTCAAGGCGCATCTGCACCCGCAGCTTGGCATCGAGGTTCGACAAGGGTTCGTCAAACAGGAAGACCTGCGGATCGCGCACGATGGCGCGCCCCATGGCGACCCGCTGCCGTTGCCCGCCCGACAATTGCCGGGGCTTGCGGTCAAGGTAAGGCCCGATTTCGAGGATCGCGGCGGCTTCTTCAACGCGGCGGTTGATATCGGCCTTGCTGTTGCCGCGGATCTTCAGCCCGTAGCCCATGTTTTCACGCACCGACATATGCGGATAGAGCGCGTAGTTCTGAAACACCATCGCGATGTCACGGTTGGCGGGTTCCAGATTGTTGACCACCCGGTCGCCAATCTGAATGTCGCCAGAGGTCACGGTCTCCAGCCCCGCGATCATCCGCAAGAGGGTGGATTTACCGCAGCCCGACGGGCCAACGATGACGACGAACTCGCCATCGTTGATCGCGCCGTCGATGTGATGCAGGACCTCGGTGTCACCGTAGGATTTCACCAGATCCTTGAGGGTAATGCTTGCCATGTGGGATGCCTATTTATCTGTCTCGGTGAGGCCCTGAACAAAGAGCTTCTGCATTGCGATGACGACAAAGACCGGCGGGATCATCGCTAGAAGGGCCGTCATCATGATGATGTTCCATTGCGGGGATTGCTCTGCCGCCTCCAGCATCTGTTTGATGCTCATGACAATGGTGGTCATGTCGGTGTCGGTGGTGATCAACAGCGGCCAGAGGTACTGGTTCCAGCCGTAGATGAACAGGATCACAAAGAGCGCCGCGATATTGGTGCGGCTGAGCGGGATCACGATGTCCCAGAAGAACCGCATCGGCCCTGCCCCGTCGATGCGCGCGCTTTCGAGCATTTCGTCCGGGATGGTCAGGAACACCTGCCGGAACATAAATGTCGCCGTGGCCGAGGCGATCAGCGGCACCGACAGCCCCCAATAGCTGTTGAGCATGCCGAGATCCGCGACCACCTCGAATGTCGGCAGGATGCGCACCTCGACCGGCAGCATCAGGGTGATGAAGATCAGCCAGAAGAACCCCATGCGGAACGGGAACTTGAAATAGACGATGGCAAAGGCCGAGATCAGCGAAATCGCGATCTTGCCCAGCGAGATCATCATCGCCATCGCCAGCGAGTTCAGCAGCATCCGCCAGACCGGGGCAATCTCGGTGCCCGACAGGCCGGAGCCCCAGAGCGTTTGCTGGAAGTTTTCCCAGAAGTAGCTGCCCGGCAAGAGCGGGATCGGCGCTTGAGTCATGCGCACCGCATCATGGGTGGCGGCCACAAAGGTGATCCAGATCGGCAGCGCCACGATGGCGATGCCGAGGATTAGGACGATGTGGCTGACGATGTTCAGGATGGGTCGATTTTCAACCATCAGTACTGCACCCTTCTCTCGACAAAGCGGAACTGAACCACGGTCATGGCAATGACCAGCACCATCAGGATCACCGACTGCGCGGCAGAGCCGCCCAGATCAAGGCCGACAAAGCCGTCGTTGAACACCTTGTAGACAAGGATGGTGGTGGAGTTTGCAGGCCCGCCCTGGGTCACCGCGTGGATGATGCCGAAGGTCTCGAAAAACGCATAGACCGCGTTGATGACCAGCAGGAAAAACGTGGTCGGCGACACCAGCGGGAAGATGAAATCCTTGAACCGCCGGATCGGGCCTGCGCCATCAATGGCGGCGGCCTCGATCACCGAGCGCGGGATCGACTGCATCGCGGCAAGATAGAACAGGAAGTTATAGGCGATCTGCTTCCATGCGGAGGCAAAGACCACCAGCGCCATCGCCTGATTGCCGTTCAGGTAGTGGTTCCAGTCCACGCCGACAAAATCGAGGATATAGGGAAAGATCCCCAGCGTCGGGTTGAACATGAATACCCACAGCGCACCCGCCAGAACCGGCGCCACCGCGTAGGGCCAGATCAGGAGTGTGCGATAGGCCGTCGCCCCGCGCACGACCCGGTCGGCAAAACCCGCAAGGATCAGCGCCATCGACATCGACAGGATTGCCACGGCGGCGGAAAAGAAGATCGTGCGGCCAAAGGTGGCCAGATAGATGTCGTCCTCGAACAGCAGCTCGAAATTCTCGAACCAGACGAATTCGGTCGACAGGCCAAAGGCGTCCTCGATCAGGAATGACTGATAGACCGCCTGACTGGCGGGCCAGATGAAAAACACCAAAGTGATCGCGATTTGCGGCGCGACCAGCAGGTAGGGCAACAGGGATGCGGGGAAATGGACGCGTTTCAGCATAGGCGCCTCGGGGTCCTTTCTGGAAAAGGATAAAAATCGGCCCTCCCCGGCCCTGCATCACTGCAAGACCGGGGAGAGCCGTGGGCGATTACTTCACGGAGCGTTCGAACTTGCGCAGAAGTGCGTTGCCGCGTTCCACTGCGGTATCAAGCGCCTCGGCAGCGGTCTTGTCACCAGCCCAGAGCGCTTCGAGCTCTTCGTTGATGACGTCGCGCACCTGCACGAAGTTGCCAAAACGAATGCCGCGGGAGTTCGGCGTCGGCGTGTTCAGGCTCAGCTGTTTGATCGCGGTGTCGGTGCCGGGGTTTTCGTCGTAGAACCCCTGTTCCTGGCTCAGTTCATAGGCGGCAGTGGTGATCGGCACATAGCCGGTTTCCTGGTGCCACCAGGCCTGCACCTCGGGCGAGGACAGATAGGTCATGAACTGCGCCAGACCCTTGTATTCCTCATCCTCGTGACCGGCCAGCGCCCAGAGGGTCGCGCCACCGATGATGGAGTTCTGCGGCGCATCCGCCACCGAGGTGTCGAGCGGCAGCATGGTCTGGCCGAATTCAAACTCCGCCTGTTCGACCATGGAGCCGTAATAGGCCGAGGAGTTCATCCACATGCCGCATTCGCCATTGGTGAACAGCGGCAGGCTGTCGCCGCGACGGCCGCCGTATTTGAACAGGTTGCCCTCGCTCATTGAGGCAACATCATCCAGACGGGCGGCGACCTTGTCGTTGTTGAACACGAATTCGGTGTCAAACCCGGCAAAGCCGTTTTCCTGGGTGCCCATCTCCATGTTGTGCCACGCGGAGAAGTTCTCGATCATCACCCAGGACTGCCAGCCAAAGGACAGGCCGCATTCCATGCCGTTGTCGACCAGCGCCTGTGCGGCGGTTTTGACGTCATCCCATGTTTCGGGAACATCGACGCCCGCAGCCTCCAGCGCGTCGGCGTTGTACCACATCACCGGGGTGGAGCTGTTGAAGGGCATCGACAGCAGTTCGCCTTCGGGGGTCTGGTAGTAGGAGATCACCGCCGGCAGATAGTCGGATTTGTCGAACGGCTCGCCTGCGTCGGCCATCATCTGCTCGATCGGGTAGATCGCGCCCTTGGCGGCCATCATGGTGGCGGTGCCGACCTCGAACACCTGCACCAGATGCGGCTGCTCACCGGCGCGGAAGGCGGCCACGGCAGCGGTCATGGTTTCGGTGTAGTTGCCCTTGTAGGTGGGCACGATCTTGTAGTCGGACTGGCTGGCGTTGAAGTCGGCCGCGATCTTGTCGACGCGCTCGCCATTGGCGCCGCCCATCGCGTGCCACCACTGGATTTCGGTCTCGGCCCAGGCGGCCCCGGCGGTCAGGCCGGTGGCCAGGGCACAGGACAATGCAATTTTTGAAACACCCATTTTCTATCCTCCTCTGGTCGTTCGCGGGCAGCATTTGACAGGACGCTTCATAATTCAAGTGAAAGTTTCACAACATTGTCATAACATGATATTATATTGATGCGCATATTTCCCGCAGCGCCCCCACAGCAAGGACACGCCCGTGCAGTTCAAATTACGCCAGCTTCAGGCTTTCAAGGCGGTCGCGGAGACCGGCAGCATCACCAAGGCGGCAGAGATGCTGGGCGTCTCGCAACCGGCTGTCAGCCGCCTGATTTCGGATTTCTCCGCCTCGATGGACCTGGAGCTGTTTCAGCGGCGGCGCGGCATTCTGGAACCCACCAGTGATTCCCGGCATCTGCTGACGGAGGTGCGGCGCATCCTCGACGGGCTCGACCACCTCGAAGACCTGCGCCGCGACCTGAAGGAGCGCACCGGCGGCCACATGCGGATCGCCTGCCTGCCGGGGTTTGCCACCTCGCATCTGCCGCAGCTCCTGGCGCAGTTCCTGAAGGAGCGGCCCGGCGTCACCGTGGCGCTGGAACCGGACCGCCCGGAGCGCATTCTGGAGTGGATCATCGGCGAACAATATGACTGCGGCATCACCGACGGGTTCTCGGGACATCCGGCGACCGAGAGCCGCGACATCTTCATCCGCTCGGCCTGTATCCTGCCGCCGGAGCACCCGCTGGCGGCCAAATCCAGCATCACACCGGCGGATCTGGCGTCGGAGAAGATGATTCACGCCCGGCGCGACAGCCGTTTCTACCGGCATCTGTCGCGGGCCTTTGCGAGCTATAACGTCGAGATCAACAGCCTGGTCGAGGTGCGCCAGTTCACCACCGCCTGCACCATGGTGCAGCAGGGGCTGGGCGCATCGGTGGTCAGCGCGCTCGATGCGGAGGCATTCCGGTCGGCGGGGGTGGTGGTGCGCCCGTTCGAACCGGAAATCCATCACCGGCTGTCGATCCTGTTTCCCAGCGCGGTCAGCGTGCCGCGGGTGGTGCGCGACTTCATGGATGTCTTTGTAGACAGCCTCTCGCCCTTTACCGTGGACCCGCCGCCGCGGTGATCCGGCGTGATGCCCGGCCATGGGCAGGGCGCGCGGCGCCCCGGTAGAATGGGGCACCGCGCGCATTTTACAGCACCTTGCGGCGCAGGAAGGACGACACCACCTCGCCCACCACCACAAGGGCGAGGATGGTCAGGAGCACCATCGAGACCTCGGGCCAGTTGAAGGTGTCGATCGCGCCTTGCAGGATCATCCCGATGCCGCCGGCGCCGACGAGGCCAAGCACGGTGGATTCGCGCAGGTTGATGTCCCAGCGCAGGATCGCCACCGCAAAGAACGCCGGCATCACCTGCGGCACGATGGCATAGAGCACGATCTTGAACCGCGAGGCACCACAGGCCTCCAGCGCCTCCACCGGCTTGCGGTCGATTTCCTCGATCGCCTCGCCGAGGAGTTTGCCGAGGAAACCGATCGAGCGGAACATGATCGCCACGATCCCCGCCACGATGCCGGGGCCGAAGATGGCCACGAACAGCAGCGCCCAGATGATGGTGTTCACCGACCGCGACGACACCAGGATAAAGCGGCCAACCCAGAGCGCGAACTTGTTCGGCGTGGTGTTCTGCGCCGCGATATAGGCCACCGGCAGCGAGACGACGACGGCGATCATCGTGGCCAGCGTGGCGATGTTCACCGTCTGCCAGATCGCCTCGAGGATCGAGGGCAGATTGCTGGGATCGGGCGGCATCATGCGGCCGAACAGGTCGCCCATCTGCGATGGCGCATCCCAGACCCAGGCCCAGATCACGTCGATGCTGCTGAGCGCCCAGGCGACGACCAGCACCGTCAGGGCAAAGCCGCCGTAGCGCATCAGACGCTGGCGCGGGGTGAAGCGGGACCACTGATCGAGGGTTTGGTTCAAAGACTGGCTGGTCATCATGCAATCCGCTTTCTGATAAATCCGCTCACCGCCTCGGAGACAAGGATCACGCCGACGATGACCATGGTGATGGCGAGGGCAAAGTCGTAGTCATAGCGGCCAAAGGCATTGGCCAGAGTCGCGCCGATCCCGCCCGCGCCGACGATGCCGACCACCGCAGAGGCGCGCAGGTTACTGTCGAGCTGATAGATCCCCAGACCAACCAGACGCGGCATGATCTGCGGCATCACCGCATAGGCCAGCGTGGCGATGAACCCCGCCCCGGCAGAGCGCATGGCCTCGACCTGGCCAAAGTCGATTTCCTCGATCCGTTCGGCCAGCAGTTTGGCGACAAAGCCGATGGAATAGACCACCAGCGTCAGCGCCCCGGCAAAGGGGCCAAAGCCCACCGCCTTGACGAAGATGATCGCGACGATCACCGGGTGAAAGCTGCGGGCGACGATGATGATGCCCCGGCCCAACAGGTAGATCGGCCGGATCGAAATGTTGCTTGCCGCCATGAACGCCAGCGGCACCGAGATCGCGATGCCGCCCACGGTGGCGAGGATCGCGATCTTAAGGCTTTCGAGGAACCCGTCGAGCAAGAGGCCCGACCGTTCAAAGCTGGGCGGGAAGGCGCCGCTGAAGATCCGCTGCGCCCGTGTCATGCCGTCCGACACCCGCGCCCAGTCGATCGGAAGCGTGGCCAACGTCGCGACAAAGTAGATCAGCACCGCCGCGTAGAGCCCGTAGCGCAGCGCGGGGTTGGCGATGAACGGTGGTTTGCGCCATGTGTCCTTAATCGCGCTCATGCCGCGGCTCCGACCTGCGCACGGTCCTCGGCCGGCACCCCGGCGTAGATCTCGTCCATCTCGCCCTTGCCCAGCTGGCCCGGCAGGTCGTCAAAGATGATCCGCCCGTAGCGCATGCCGACGATGCGGTCGCTGTATTCCTTGGCCTCGGTGACGTTGTGGATGTTGATGATGACCGGCAGTTTCAACTCGCTGGCCAGATCCCGCAGCAGCGACATGATCTGCTCCGAGGTCTTGGGATCGAGCGAGGCGGTGGGTTCATCCGCCAGCAGGATCTCGGGACGCTGCATCAGCGCGCGCACCACGCCCACCCGCTGACGTTCACCGCCGGACAGCTCGTCGGCGCGTTTGTCGGCGTAATGGGCGATGCCCACACGTTCCATCAGCTCATAGGCGTGGCGAATGTCCTCGCGCGGGTAGCGCCGGGTCAGCGCCGCCCAGGTGGAGATGTAACCGAGCCGCCCGGATTGTACGTTTTCCATCACCGTCAGCCGGTCGATCAGGTTGAAGCCCTGAAACACCATGCCGATCCGGCGGCGCGCGGCGCGCAGCTCGCGGCGGCCAAGGGTGGTGAACTCGGTGCCGTTCAGATCGACGGAGCCCGAGGTGGGTTCGACCAGGCGGTTGATGCAGCGCAGCAGCGTGCTCTTGCCCGCGCCGGAGGAGCCGATCACGGAGGTGAGCTGATCGCCCTCCACCGTCAGGTCCAGTTCCTTCAGCACCGGATCGCCCGATCCGTAGCGTTTGGTCAGTTTGGTAATTTTCAGCATGACGGTCTCCGGGACATAGCGCGGCCCTGCCTCTGCCGCGATGCCCTCTGGCACAGGGGGCAGAGACGCACGGGAGGCCGCGAAAAGCGCCCGGCCAGACCAATGCTGACCGGGCTGTTTCGAATGGGGTGGGATCAGTTCCCGGCGAGGCCCTGCGGGGTGTATTCCACGCCGTTGGACTTCTGGATCTGACGGATCACCGCCCATTGATCCTTGTAGGTGATCGGAACGAACTTGCTCACGCCGTCGAACTCTTCGCCCAGTTTGGTGCCCTCGAAATCAAAGGAGAAGAAGGCCTCCTTGATCTTGTCCGCCAGCTCGGGGTCGAGGTTGTGGGCCAGGGTGAAGGAGGTGGTCGGGAACGGATCGCTCTCCCAGATCTTGCGCACGTCGGCGGTATCATAGAGGCCGCGTTCCGCCATGCGGTCCACCACTTCGGAGGCGACCGGCGCCGCATCGTAGTCGCCCGCGACCACACCCAGCATCGACTGGTCGTGCGAGCCGGAATAGATCACCTCGTAATCCTTGTCAGGCTCGACGCCAAGATCCGGGAACAGCGCGCGCGGCGCCTGGTTGCCGGAGTTGGAGGTCGGCGAGGTATGCGCGACACGGCGGCCTGCCAGATCCTTCACTTCCTTGATGTCGCTGTCGGCCTGGGTAAAGACCTGAAGCTTGTAGCCGAACTGGCCGTCCTCGGCGCCCATGATGGCAAAGGGCACGGCACCGGCGAGGTTCACCGCAAAGGGCGTCGGGCCGGTGGAGAAACCCGCCACATGCAGACGCCCCGAACGCATCGCCTCGACCTCGGCAGAGTTGGACTGCACCGCAAAGAACTGCACATCCTTGCCCGTGGTCTCCTCCAGATGCGCGATGAACGGCTCCCAGATGTCGGCATAGACCGCCGGGTCCTCGACCGGGGTATAGGCAAAGACCAGCGTGTCGGGGTTGCTCAGTTCTGCCGGATCGCTGGGCGTGTCCGCCACCAGATCGCCATTGGCATCGCAGTAAAGCGCATCGAGCGCGCCACGGTTGGCGCAGTCGTCGGCGGCGGCTGCAAATGCGCTCAGCGACAGAACGCCCAGTGCCGTTGCGGCACGGGTAAATAGCTGTGTCATGGTATCCTCCCTTGATACGCCTGCCGGAAACATCCCCGGTGGTCCAGGCGCTGACACCCCGACGATAGGAGCGGCGCGGGCGGCGATGCGAGCCGCGTTCTGTTAATGAAACAGCCGGAATGCGGGATTCATGTTAACAGTATTACAATCGCCGCCATATCCCCTTAAACTCGGCCCCCGTTTGCGACACTGAGGACAGGGGCGGTCTGTGCAGGGCGCCCCGGACGCCGCGGATGTGACAGGAGGAGGGTTGCATGATGGCAGGCCGGACCGAGCCGCTGATCGCGATTGTGGATGACGATCCCAATGTGCGCGATACGCTCTCTGCGCTGATGCGGGACAGCGGGTTTGACGCCGTCTGCTGCGCCGACATTCCCGCCTTTCACGCGCTCGGAGATCCGCCGCCGGTGGATCTGGCGCTGATCGACCTGCGCCTGCGCGGGGAATCCGGCCTGACGCTGGCGATCCATATCCGCGAACGCTACGAGATCCCGATCGTGATGCTGACCGGCGTCGGCGACGAGATCGACAAGATTATCGGGCTGGAGACCGGCGCCGATGACTACATGATCAAACCGTTCAATCCGCGCGAACTGGTCGCCCGCATCCGCGCCGTGCTGCGCCGCTATGGCCACGGCACCGCCCGCCCCAGCGCCGCACCGGGGCAGGCGATCCGCTTTGGCGACATGTGTCTCGATGTGCAGTCCCGCCGGTTGCTGGATGGCGCGGGCGAGGAAATCCCGCTGACCAACGCCGAATACCGCCTGCTGGAGTATTTTGCCCGCAATCCGGAACGGGTGGTCCCGCGCCCGGAGCTTCTGGAGGAGCTGGGGTCGGACATGCAGCGCTATGTGGACCGGACCATCGACGTGCTGATCCTGCGCCTGCGCCGCAAGATCGAGGCGGTGCCGTCAAAGCCGGTACATCTGCAGACCCGGCGCGCGCAGGGCTATATCTTTCACCTGTCGGCGGGCTGAGCCGTGATCTCCGGCCTCTCCCGTCTCAGCGTCCGGGTCCGGCTCTCTGCCGCGATCGCGGTCCTGTTCGGGCTGATCCTGCTAGTCAGCCTGATCGGCATGCGGGTGCTGAACCGGACCGAACTGTGGATGAACGTGCTGCATCAGGACACGCTTGCCGAGGTCTCCGATGCGCTGGACCTGTCGCGCGAGGCTGCCGAGCTGGCGACCTCGGCGCCGTTTCTCTATGCGCTGTTCCCGCCGTTCCAGCTGGAGCAGGAGGCACAGAGCGTGCGCGACAACCTGGCCCAGATCGCCCGGCATGCCGCGGCCGATCCGGCCCTTGATCTGCCGCTGGCCCGCCTCAGCCTGGCCATTGACGACCTGACCACGGCGCTGGTGCCGCAGGCGGCGCGCAAGGCGGATCTGACGGCGATCGACCGCGACATGCAGCGCCTGAACAGCCGGGTCCGGCGGCGGTCCGGCGACCGGGCGCTGCCGCTGGCGGAACGCGAGGTCTGGGCCGAGCTGCAACAGCTGACCGCCAGCGCCATCAGCGCCGGGCGCGCCGAAGCGCTGATCGAGCTGGGCGAATTCACCCGGCGGTATCGGACGGTGCGCGACCGGGTCGCGGCGCAGCTGCTGCCGGTTCACCAGCCGACCTTTGAGGAGATCCAGACCGCGCTTCGGCGCAGCGACACGCTGTTTGCCCTGAAACATCGCGAGATCGCCGCGCAGCTGGATGCCGAAAACGCCCTGTTCCGCATCCGCCAGGAAACCGCGCGCATTTCCACCTATGCCGAGGGCAAGGTTGCGCAGGCCGAGGCCCGGTTGAGTCAGGCCCGCGCCGAGACCTCCGACAACCTGGGCCTGGCCAAGAATTCCTTTCTGGCGCTGACCCTGGCCAGCCTGCTGGTCGCGATCACCTCCTCGGCCTATGTGTCGCGCTATGTGGCCCGCAACCTGCGCCGGATCGCCGATGCGATGCGCCGGCTTGCCGCCGGGGACCATCGCAGCGACCTGCCGCGCGCCCGGGTCTCTGACGACGAGATCGGCCAGCTGTTTGCTGCCTTTCAGGTGTTCCGCGAGAATGCCCGCAAGCTTGACCGCCGCACCAGCGAGATCCGGCGCCAGAACGCGCTGTTTTCGCGCGTGTTCCGCAACATCAAGGACGGTGTCGCCATAACCGCCCCACATGGCGGCATCGAGGCGGAGAACGACAATCTGCGGGCGCTGCTGCGGCTGCCGCCAGCGGACATGGCACAGGGGACGGAAACCACCGAGACCATGCAGGCGCTGATCGAGCGCTCCGCCTTCGTCCGGCAGACCGGCCCCGGCGACCGTGGCGGGTTTCAGGAATTCACCGATGCCTCCGGCCATGTGCTGGAGCTGCGCCACTCGCCGCTGCCGGATGGCGGCACGGTCTGGTTGCTGTCGGAAACCACCGAACGCAAACGCATCGACGAACGGCTCGAAGAGATCCGCCGGGTCGAAACGCTGGGCAAGGTGACCGGCGAGGTCGCGCATGATTTTGGCAATATCCTGTCCAGCATCTCGGGCAACCTGCACCTGCTGGAAACCGCAGACCCCGATCAGGCGGGTCATTTCCGGGCCCGTATCGGGTCGGCGGTCGATCTGGGCGTGTCGCTGACGGAGCGGTTGCTGGCCTTTGCCCGCAAGCAGCATCTGGAACCGCAGGTGACCGATGTGGGCCTGCTGATGACCGGCATGGCCGACCTGCTGGAGATCGCGCTGCCCGAACGTGTCGCGCTGGCGTTCGATGTGCCCGAGACACCCGTTCTGGCGCTGGTGGACCCGGGCCAGCTGGAAAGCGCTGTATTGAATCTTTGCGTCAACGCCGGGCAGGCGATCGCCGAGACCGGCAGCATCCGGGTTGCCGTGGAACAGGACCGGGACGGCGGCGCACAGGTGACGATCCGCGACACCGGATGCGGCATGGCACCCGAGGTCCTGCGCCGGGCGACGGAGCCGTTTTTCACCCATCGCGATGACGGCAGCGGCACCGGTCTGGGATTGTCGATGGTCGACGGGTTTGTGCACCAGTCCGGCGGTCAGCTACTGCTCCACTCGCGCACATCGGGAGAGGATCAGGGCACCACGATCACCCTGCGGTTTCCGCCGCTTGCCGACGCCCCGACCTCCGCCGATCCGCCGTCAGGCGCGCGCCGGGCGCTGGTTGTGGATGACGACCCGACCGCATTGGCCGCCGCGGCACAGGCGCTGGAGGACCTCGGTTTTGAGGTTACCCGCGCCGGCAGCCATGCCGCGGGGCTTTTGGATGTGCAGCGGCGGTCGGATCTGGATCTGGTGCTCAGCGACCTCAACCTGGAGGATGGCGCATCGGGTTGGGACATCCTGCGCAGTGCCCGCAACCGGCATGCCGGATGCCAGCTTGTGCTCATGTCCACCCGCAAGGTCGCCCGCCCCCCGCGCGAACTCGCCGATGTCGCCGGCTTGGCGGTGATCGGCAAGCCGGTTTCCCTGACCCGGCTGCGAGAGGTGATCGTGGCGGGGTGATCCCGCCCGGCAGAGATCGCAAAAACCCCGTGACCGGATGTGCACCGGATGCAGGCCGGATGCAGAAAGGGCGGCCTGGTGTCCCACGCCGCCCTTGAATTTTTGCGCCCGTTGCGGCGCTACGCCTTAGAAATGTACCGAGTTCGTCCCGGCCGGCGCTGCCAGCGGCGGTGCGAATTTGGTCAGGTCGATGCCGTCGACGGCGGATTTGTACTCCTCCAGCGTCGGGGTGCGGCCCAGCACGGCCGAGAGCACCACAACCGGCGTCGAGGCCAGCAGCGACTCGCCCTTCTTGGTGTCGGAATCGGCCACGACCCGGCCCTGGAACAGACGTGTGGAGGTCGCCAGCACGGTGTCCCCCTTGGCCGCCTTTTCCTGGTTGCCCATGCAGAGGTTACAGCCCGGGCGCTCCAGATAGAGGATGTTCTCGTATTCGGTGCGCGCCTTGCTCTTGGGCATGAAATCATCGAATTCAAAGCCGGAGTAGCGTTGCAGGATCTCCCAGTCGCCCTCTTCCTTCATCTCGTCGATGATGTTGTAGGTCGGCGCAGCGACCACCAGCGGCGCCTTGAACTCGACCTTGCCGTTGGCCTTTTCGATGTTCTTCAGCATCTGCGCGACGATCTTCATGTCGCCCTTGTGCACCATGCAGGAGCCCACAAAGCCGAGATCGACCTTCTTTTCCGCCTGGTAGAAGGAAATCGGACGAATGGTGTCATGGGTGTAGCGCTTGGACACATCGGGGTTGTTCACGTCCGGGTCGGCGATCATCGGCTCGTTGATCGCGTCCAGGTCAACCACCACCTCGGCGTAATACTTGGCGTTGTCATCGGGCCGCAGCGCGGGCTTTTCGCCGGATTTGATCTGGGCGATCCGGGTTTCGGCGATGTCGATCAGACCCTGGAGCATCCCGGCCTCATTGTCCATGCCCTTGTCGATCATGATCTGGATGCGGTGCTTGGCCACTTCGAGGGATTCGATCAGCGTCTCGTCTTCGGAAATGCAGATCGAGGCCTTGGCCTTCATCTCGGCGGTCCAGTCGGTGAAGGTGAAGGCCTGATCGGCCAGCAACGTTCCGATGTGGACCTCGATGATGCGGCCCTGAAAGACGTTGTCGCCGCATTGCTGCAACATCTGCGCCTGGGTGGCGTGCACCACATCGCGGAAATCCATGTGGTCGGCCATCTTGCCCTTGAAGGTGACCTTGACGGATTCCGGGATCGGCATGGTCGCCTCGCCGGTTGCCAGCGCCAGCGCAACGGTGCCGGAGTCGGCGCCGAACGCCACGCCCTTGGACATCCGCGTGTGGCTGTCGCCGCCGATGATGATCGCCCAGTCATCCACCGTGATGTCGTTGAGCACCTTGTGGATCACATCCGTCATGGCGTGGTATTCGCCCTTCGGATCGCGCGCGGTGATGAGACCGAACTTGTGCATGAAGGCCATCAGGCGCGGCGTGTTGGCCTGCGCCTTGGCATCCCAGACCGATGCGGTGTGACAGCCCGACTGATAGGCACCGTCAACCGAGGGCGACAGCACCGTGGCCGCCATCGCCTCCAGCTCCTGGCTGGTCATCAGCCCGGTGGTGTCCTGGCTGCCGACGATGTTCACGCGGACCCGCACATCGGAGCCGGCGTGCAGCTTCTTGCCCGGGGTGGAGCCGCGCGCATTGGCGTTGAAGATCTTCTCGACCGCGGTCAGGCCCTGCCCCTCGTGGGAGATCTCCTGCGAGGCGGCAAAGACCGCCGGTGCCTCGACCCCCAGCGTTTCGGCCGCAAAGGCCTGTAACATCTTGCCAAACACGATCGCGTAGGAGCTGCCGGCCTTCATGAACTCGGTCTTCTGCGGCGTGAAGGCAGAGGAGACGTCCACCAGTTCCTCGCCCTCTTCGCTCAGCAGGGTCTTGGTCTTGGTGTTGATCCGCAGCACGGTGCCGGTCTCGACCGAGTATTTCTGTTCGAGGATCGGGTTGCCGTCGTTGTTCAGGATCGGCTTGCCGTCGCTGTCGACCTTCTTGACCCAGTTCTTCAGGTCGAGGCCGATGCCGCCGGTCACGCCCACCGTGGTCAGAAAGATCGGCGAGATGCCGTTGGTGCCCGCCACGATCGGGGCGTAGTTGACGAAGGGCACATAGGGGCTGGCCTGTTTGCCGGTCCAGAGCGCCACGTTGTTCACACCAGACATCCGCGAGGAGCCGACGCCCATGGTGCCCTTTTCGGCGATCAGCATGACCCGCTTGTCGGGGTGCTGGAGCTTGAGCGCCTCGATTTCCTTCTGTGCCGCTTCGGAAATCATGCATTTGCCGTGCAGTTCCCGGTCCGACCGCGAGTGCGCCTGATTGCCCGGCGACAGCAGGTCGGTGGAGATATCGCCCTCGGCAGCGATATAGGTGACGACCTTGATCTCCTCGTCGATGTCGGGAAGCTTGGTGAAGAACTCCGCCTTGAGGTAGCTTTCAAGCAGGTCGCGGGCGATCGGATTGCCGGCCTTGTAGGCAGCTTCGATCCGGGCGGTGTCCGCTTCGTAGAGGAACACCTGCGTCTTCAGCACCTCTGCCGCCTGTTCGGCGATCGCCGCATCCTCGCCCAGCGCCAGATCAAGCAGCACCTCGACCGAGGGGCCGCCCTTCATGTGCGAGAGCAGCTCAAACGCGAAATCCGGCGTGATTTCCGCCACTTCGGCCTGACCCAGGATGATCTCCTTCAGGAACCGCGCCTTCACACCCGCAGCGCTGGTCGTGCCGGGCAGGGTGTTGTAGATGAAGAAATGCAGGGAGTCGGCGCGATGCGCATGCCCCGGCTCCTTGATCTGCGAGATCAGCTCCTCCACCAGCGCGCCATCGTCAATCGGCTTCGGGCTCAGGCCCTGCGCCTTGCGGGTGCCGATTTCATCCAGGTAGTCAGTGTACAAGCTCATGTCTATCTCGCTGCGTTTGGTATCCGAACTGGCTTGAACGACGACGCGCGCCGCCAGGGACGCGCGCCGAATCAAGTCGCTTGGTATACCTATGTATGCAGATTGCGTCCCCCTCGCAAGCTGCCGCAAAGCGCAAATGCATCCTATCCGGCGCCGCCAGGCCCGGTGTCCGGCCCGTGGAAAACAGGCAATATGACGCGATGCGTGCCCGGGGGCGTCGCGGCAAAGCCTCCAGACCCCGGAACCTAGGCGGTTTTTTGCCTGCCCGGCACCGCAGGGTTGGCAGACACGGATTTCTGACAGAATGTTTCGCGCAATCACGAAACCGAAAAAAGATCCTTGGGACATTGTTGAAACGCTACGCTGGCGCGCCCCGCCTGAACCCCTGTTTGAGTGTGCTATTGCTTGTTGCGACGCTGGCTGTGACCGCCTGCGGAACGCGGCCGGACAGCGGCAGCCAGATCGACCCGCTGCGGCGCGACTTTGCCATGCGCGAAGCCGAATCCCTGCGCGCCCGCGGGGCACGGGTCTGGTGCGTGCCCTTCGCGCGCAATCTCTCCGGTGTCGAGATCCGCGGCAATGCCCGCACCTGGTGGGGACAGGCACAGGGCGAATTTGACGTCGGCAGCTCCCCCAGCGTCGGCGCGGTCATGGCGTTCAGCGCCACCCGGTCGATGCCGCTGGGCCATGTGGCGGTGGTATCCGAACTGGTGAACGAGCGGATGCTGCGGGTGGATCACGCCAACTGGCACCGCAACAAGGTGTCGCTGGGCATGGCGGTTGTCGATGTGTCGGAAAACAACGACTGGTCCAGGGTGCGGCTGGAGAGCAACCCCGGCGCCTTTGGCAGCGTCTATCCCATCAACGGTTTCATCCATCCCAACCTCTGATCGCTGTCCCGCGCCTCGAGCGACTACGCCGGAGGTGCGCCCAGGCCGGGTATGCGCCCCTAGATCAGATCGGGGGTTTCCTCTGCCTGTCTGCGCAGCCAGCCAAGGAAGACCTGCACCGCCTCCCGCCGGTCGCTCCCGGGTGCGGTGCGCAGGTGATAGCCGCTGGCCTGCGGCAGGGGCCTGCCCCCGGCGACACAGAGCTGCCCGGTGTGCAGCAGATCCCCGGCCACCGCGCGCCAGCCCAGCATGACCCCCTCGCCGGTCAATGCGGTCTGGACCGCCTGCACGTAGTTGCTGAAGCGCAGCCGGCATTGCAGGGCGGGCTTTGCGTGGCCCAGCTGCCGGAAGTAACTCTCCCAGCCGGGCCAGTCCGGGCCGGTTCCCGAGACATGGATCAACCGCTGCCGCGCCAGCGCCTCGGGGCCGGAGAAGGCCCCAGCGCACTCCAGGTAGCGCGGCGCGCAGACCGGCGCGATGGTTTCGCGGAACAACAGGACCCAGCCGTCCTGTGTCCAGCCGCCATCGCCGTAGCGGATCGCCACATCCGTCCCTGGCTGCACCCCGGGCGCGCCCTGGAACGTGGCCATCACATTCACCGTGATCTCGGGGTGGGCGACACTGAACGCGTTCAGGCGCGGCATCAGCCAATAGGTGGCAAACCCGAGATTGCAGGACAGGGTGACGGTATCGGTGCCCTGCCCGGCGCGGCGCAGTTCTTCGACCACCTCGGCCAGCCGTCCCAGCGTGTCGAAACAGGCCCGGTGCAGCAACGCGCCTTCCTCGGTCAGTTGCATCGGGCGGCAGGAGCGATCCAGCAGCGGCACCTGCACGAAGTCCTCCAGCTGCCGGATCGACTGGCTGACCGCCGATTGCGAGATGCCCGCCTCGGCGGCGGCATGGGTCATGCTGCGACTGCGGGCGACCGCGTCAAACAGTTTCAGGCTTTGCAAGGGCGGCACTTGGCTCCACATGCGGCATCCCCTCTTTCATCGGGCCCTCTGTCAGTGGATCGGGCCGAAACACGCATGTGCCCCGGCCCCCGCCCCAGATCAGCGCCGCCCTGACCAACACCGCCCGGCCCTTCCGGACGGGTATCTGTGCACCGGCGCGTTAGACCGACAGCGTGATCGCCTTTGCCCGGGTATAGGCATCGAGACCTTCGAGACCCTTTTCCCGGCCAAAGCCCGATTTGCGATTGCCGCCAAAGGGCAGTTCAATGCCGCCGGCCCAATAGTCATTGACCGTAACCTGACCGGCGTCAATCCGGCGCGACAGGCGCAGCGCGGTTGAAATGTCCCGGGTGTAGATCCCGGCGGCCAGGGCAAAATCGGTGCCATTGGCCAGCGCGATCGCCTGATCCTCGTCCTCGAAGACCTGCACGCCAAGCACCGGCCCAAAGATCTCCTGCTGGATCGCCGGGTCCTCTGCCGGTAGCCGATCCAGGATCGTCGGTTCAAAGAACCAGCCGGTGCCGGTGTCGCGATCGCAGGCGGGGTTGCCACCGCAGAGGATCTCTGCCCCGCGGGCGCGGGCGCTGTCGAGATGGGCGGTGATGGCGGCCAGGTGGCGGTCCGAGTTCACCGCCCCCATGTCGGCGTTGCGCAGCCCATGCCCGAACCGCAGCGCCTGCGCCTTGGCGACCAGCCGCTCCAGCACCGGCGCGTGCAGATCGCGGTGGATCACCAGCCGCGAGCCCGCAGAGCAGATCTGGCCCGCATTGGAGAAGATCGCCCAGAGCGCCCCCTCGGCGACCGCCTCGGGGTCGGCATCGGCGCAGGCCACCAGCGGGGATTTTCCGCCCAGCTCCAGCGTCAGGCCGGTGACATTCGGGGCCACCGCCTGCATCACGCCGACGCCGGTTGCCACCGAGCCGGTAAAGGTCACGTGACGCACGCGCGGATCCTGGACCAGCGGCGCGCCCGCCTCTTGGCCGGTGCCCGTCACCACATTCACCACCCCCGCCGGAACCCCGGCGCGGATCAGCAGTTCGGCAATCATCAGCGCCGTATAGGGCGTGGTCTCTGCCGGTTTCACCACCGCCGAGCAGCCCGCCGCCAGCGCCGGGGCAATGCCCCGCACCAGGGTCGAGGTCGGATAGTTCCACGGCACGATATGGGCGGTGACCCCCACCGGTTCGCGCAGGGTGAAGGCGGCATTGTCATTGCCCAGATTGACGCTGCGCCCGTCGAGCTTGTCGGCGGCACCGGCGTAATATTCGAACAACCGGGCAGAGCCCGCGATGTCGCCCTGCGCCTCGGCCAATGTCTTGCCGCTGTCGAGGCTTTCGACAACCGCCAGCCGGTCCGCCTCTGCCCGGATCAGCCGCGCCACCTCCATCAGGATGGCGCAGCGCTGCGCCGGTGGTGTCTCGCGCCAGATCGCAAAGCCCCGGGTGGCGCTGTGCACCGCGTGGTCCACATCGGCCGCCGTGCCCGCGGCAAAATCGCCAAAGGGCACGGCGCGCCCGGGATCGTAGCTTTGCATCCGGGCCCCGCCTGCGGGGGCGGTGAATTGCCCGTCGATGAAGTGATCGCGGGGCAGGTCCGGCAGGGTGCCGGTGGCAAAATAGGTCGAAATCAGGTGATCGGCAGTCATTGGCCGTCCTCGCTGCATTTATAGGTGGATTTGGCGAGCCACTCGGGACAGATCTCCACCCCCCAGCCGGGGGCATCGGAGACCTGCGCCTGACCGTCGGTGATCTGATAGGGATCGTTCACGAACAGCTCGCGTTGCCAGGGGTAGTAGTCGTCCCCCTCGATGGAGAATTCCAGATAGCGGCCCGGATTGGGCACCGCGCGCAGAAGATGCATGGTGAAGAGCGTCACCAGCGACAGGTTGGCCGCATGCGGCGTGCAGGGCAGCCCCGCCGCGTGGCCCATGCGCGCCACATCCATGCTGCGCACCATGCCGCCAAGATAGAGGATATCCGGCTGGATGATGTCGACCACGCGGTTCTCGATCATGCGTTTCCAGTGCTGGAGATCGCAGTCCTGCTCTCCTCCCGCCACATCGATGCTCAGGGCGCGGGTGACCTCCTGCGTCTGCTCCTGCTCCCAATAGGGGCAGGGTTCCTCGAAGTGCTCATAGCCGTTGGCCTCCAGCATGCGCCCGACCTCGATCGCGCGGGCGGGGCTGAAGCCCGAGTTGCCATCGACCAGAAGCGCGGCCTCCGGTCCCATGGCCTGGCGCAAGGCGGGGATGATCGCCTCGGTGCGGCCGTCCCATTCGTCGCGGTCCTGTCCGCATTCCGCGCCGACCCGGACCTTGAAGGCATCAAACCCGTATGCATCGCGCAGCCGCTGCATACGTTCAGCCTCCGCCTCGGGGGTGATGTCGCGCCGCATCGAGGAGGCATAGGCCCGCACCGGACCGCTCGATCCGCCCAAGAGCTCCGCCACCGGTTTGCCCTGTGCCTTGCCGCGCCAGTCCCAGACCGCCGTATCCAGCCCCGCCATGGCGCGACGCAGGTAGGTGCCGGGGAATTTATGTTCGCGCAGCGGGATCTCGGCGATCACCGCCTCCAGCGCATCCATGCCCCGGCCCAGCGCCCAGGGGGCCACCTGGCGGTGCAGGATCTCGCAGGTCAGGTCGCTGTTGTAGGTCGAGACCTGCCCCCAGCCCTGGGTGCCATCCTCGGCGGTGACACGGACAAAGCCGATCAGCGGCGTGCAGAAGGTCTCGATCCGGGTGATGCGCGGGCCGGTGTCGGCGTCGCCGCGCGCAAAGGTCACCGGCACCGCGCCGGATGTGGAATAAGGCGTGCTCATGCATCCTCCAGAATAAGGTCGGCGGCCCGGTGGGCCAGCATCATGGTCGGCGCATTGGTGTTGCCCGAGGTGATATTGGGAAAGACCGACGCATCCACCACCCGCAAGCCCGCCACGCCGTGCACCTTGAGCCGGGGGCAGACCACGGACTGCGCCGCCTCCGCCCCCATGCGGCAGGTGCCGACCGGGTGGAACACGGTGCCGCATCGCGCCCGGAAATCGGCCAGGATCTGTTCCGGCGTCAGGCCGCGCAGGTCGGGCTCCATCGGGCCTTCGATCAGGCGCGTGATGGCGGTGGTCCGGGCCAGGCGCTGGCACAGCAACCCGCCCGCGATGACCTGCGCGCGATCTTCTTCGGTTGCCAGCGAGTTGGGGCGGATGCGCGGCGGCGCCTGCGGGTCGTTGGCGCTGATGTCGATCCGCCCGCGGCTGGTGGGGCGGGTGGGCTGAAACCCGATGATAAAGCCCGCAAAGGGATCCGGCTGCACCACGGTGCGCGTGCCGTTTGGCGTTGTCGTATAGGTCACCGGGTTGAAATAGAGCTGCTGATCCGGCGCACTCAGGCTGGCGCCGGACCGGAAATAGCCGCCGCACTGGTTGACCGACAGCGACAGCGGCCCGCGCCGGGTCAGCGCATATTGCAGCGCCGCGCGGATCTTGCCGTGCAGCGGGCGCAGCTGGTTGTTCAACGTCGGCTCGGTGGCGCGAAAGTAGTAGTTGACGCCGAGGTGGTCCTGAAGATTGCCGCCCACATGCGGCGCATCCAGCAGCGGCGTGATCCCATGGGCGCGCAGCTCCGACGCCGGGCCGATGCCGGAGAGTTGCAGCACCCGTGGCGAGGTCACCGCCCCGGCGGACAGGATGATCTCACGTCCGGCGCGCAGACTCTGGCGGCGCCCCTTGTGGCGGATCTCGACCGAGGTTGCGCGCAGGCCGTCAAACCCGATCCGCTCCACCAGCGCGCCGGTCATCAGGGTGACATTCTCCCGCTTCAGCGCCGGGCCAAGATAGGCGCGGGCCGAATGCATCCGCCGCCCGCCGCTGGTGTTGATGCGATAAGTCGCCGCCCCTTCATTGCTGTCGCCGTTGATGTCGGCGGTGCGCGGCAGGCGCAACTCCTCTGCCGCCTGGAAGAAATGCCGCGTCGCCGGGTGGATCTGGTCCGAGACATCCTGCACATGCAGGGGCCCCTGCCCCTGTCGCGCCCCGCAGGCGCTGACACGGGTCTCCATCTGCTCATAGGTGCTGCGGGCCGCCTGCCAGTTCCAGCCGGTGGCGCCGGCGGCCTCCCAATCGTCAAAATCACGCGGCAGGCCACGGGCGTAGACCAATGCGTTGATGGCGCCGGATCCGCCGACGACCTTGCCGCGCGGCCAGTAGCCCCGGCGTCCGCCCAGGCTGTCCTCGGGATCGGTTTCGTACTTCCAGTTGACCGCCGGGTTGAAGAAGGTCTTGCCATAGCCCAGCGGCAGCGCAATCCAGGGGGTGCGGCCGCGCCCGCCCGCCTCCAGCACCAATACGCTGTGACGTCCGGAGGCGCTCAGGCGTTCTGCAAGCACACAGCCCGCCGATCCCGCGCCGATGATGATGTAGTCGTAGGTTTTCACGGTCTGGTGCCTGCTCGATGTCGCGTCACAGCACCGTTACAAACCACCCGTCAAAATCCAAAACGAAAAAATATTCGTCATATCCTTAAAAAATTTCGCAGACCTGTTATGCTCCCGCCATGTACAAGGAATTGCCCCCTCTGCCCTGGTTGCGCGCCTTTGATGCAAGTGCGCGGCTCGGGACGTTCACACTGGCCGCCGAAGAGCTGGGCCTGACCCCCTCTGCCGTCAGCTATCAGGTGCGCGGGCTGGAGGCGCATCTGGGCCACATGCTGTTCAGACGAGAGCGCAAATCCCTGTATCTGACCCGCCTGGGTCAGGCCTATCTGCCCGTGGTGAGCAAAGCCTTTGGCGATCTCGAGGCCACCACGTCGAACCTGTTCGGCATGGGCGCGGAGCGGGAGGTGACCCTGCGCTGCCTGAGTTCGCTGAACCTGTTGTGGCTGGTGCCCCGGCTGGCGCAATTCCGCGCGCAGAACCCCAACAGCCGCCTGCGGGTCCTGTCGGCCTATTGGGCGGAACTGGCCAGCGGCGAGGATATCGACATCGACATTCGCTATGGGGACGGCAGCTGGTCGGACGGCGAGGTGATCCCGCTGATGCACAACGAGATCATCGCGGTCTGCACGCCGGAGCAACGCGGGGATGGCAGCCTGCAAAGCCTGGCGCAGGGCCCGCTGATCGAAGTGACAGGGGTGATTGACACCTGGCACCATTTCTTTGCCCTGCACGCCCCCGATTGCCCGGTGCCCGCCCCCGCCTACCGGGTCGACCAGTCGCTGATCGCCCTGGAACTGGCGGCGCAGAACCTGGGCGCGGCGCTGATTGCCGATGTCTTTGTCCAGCCCTACCTGGACCGCGGCACGCTGGTGCAGGCCACGGAGCAGAGGCTGCCTGCGCGGCAGGGGCATTATCTGGTGCTGCCGGCGGGGCAGAACCACCAGCGACCGGAGGTCACCGCGCTGATTGAATGGCTGCGCGAGGTGGCGCGACCTCCGGCCTCCGGCGCCGCCTGACCCGCCGCGCAGCCTGGCTTGTTCGACCAGCGCGAAACGGGGCCGCCGCCCGCGCCCGAACAGCATTAGGCGCGGCTCATGATAGCATTAGGAAACGCCCCCTTCTTGGGTCCCCGCCTCCGGTTCTAATGATCCGGCAGCGGACAGGATTGCACGAGGAGGACCCCGCCATGACCCTCAGAATCACTCTGGGAGACCTGTTGACCGAACGCGCCGCGATGTTTGCGGATCGTCCGTTTGTGACCCAGGCCGAGACCGGGCGCAGCATCACCTATGCGGCGTTTGAACGTCTGACCAACCGCATCGCCCATGGTCTGCTGGCGCAGTTTGGCGCGCAGCTCGGTCATGGCGCGATCCTGCTGGAGAACAGCATCGAGTATCTGGCGCTCACCTATGCGCTGAAGAAGATCGATGTGATCGAGGTATCGGTCAACCGGGCCATGCGTGCCGCGCCGCTGGCGCGCATGATCAGCCAGACCGGCGCGCCGGTGCTGTTCACCTCTGCCGCCCATCTGGAGGCGCTCGACCAGATCCGGGATCAGCTGCCGCATCTGCGTTGCCTGGTGATGATGGATGGCGCGGAGGACGCCCGGCGCCGGTTTCCACAGCTGGAGGTGCGGGCCTTTGCCAGCCTCTTGTCGCAAGAGACCTCTCATATCACCGCCGCCGCCCGCGACACCGACACCGCCACCATCCTGTTCACCTCCGGCACCACCGGGACCTCCAAGGGCTGCATGCTGTCGCATCGCTATGCGGTGCGCACCGCCGAGAACATGATCGCCCCCTTCCGGGTCACGGAGGCGGATTGTGTCTACGCGCCCTATCCGCTGTCCCACATCGGGGCGGCCTATTACGATATTCTGACCACCCTGATGACCGGCGGGCATGTGATCCTGCGGGACCGGTTCAGCCTGTCGAACTTCTGGACGGACGTGAACGACTATGGCGCCACCTGGTTCATGATGCTGGGATCGGTGCAGCAGCTGTTGTGGGCCAACCCGCCGTCAGAACTGGAAAAAACCCACCGGATCAGCCGCTGCTGGGCGACGCCGGCGCCGGTGCCCAAGGCGGCGTTTGATGCCCGTTTCAACACCCATCTGATCCCCGGCGGCGGCTATGGTTCCACCGATGCGGGCTGGGTGGTGGTGCCGCAATGGGACCACCCCGGCGGATTGGTGCTGTCGCATTTCGAGGTGGAGATCCAGGACGATCACGGCGAACGCCTGCCGGCGGGCAGCCCCGGCCATGTGGCGGTCCGCCCCAAGGAGCCCGGCGTGATGGCAGACGGGTATTTCGGCATGCCGGAGCGCACGCTCGACAGCCGCCGCAACCTCTGGTTCCAGACCGGCGACATCGGCCGCATGGATGACGAAGGCCGGTTCTATTTCCTGCATCGCGTCAGCGAGCGCATCCGGGTCCGGGGCGAAATGGTGTCCGGCTACGAGGTCGAAGAAGGCATCCTCAGCCACCCATCGGTGCAGGATTGTGCGGTGATCGCCGTGCCCGGCACGATGGGAGAAGAGGACATCAAGGCCTTTGTCACCGCAAAGGACGGCCACAGCCTGGATCTGGAGGCGCTGCGCAGCCATTGCGCGGGCCGCATGGCAAAATTCATGGTGCCCTGTGAATTTGTGCAGCTGGAGGAGATGCCGCGCACCCCCACCGGGAAGCCGGAAAAAGGCGTTCTGGCCCGCCTCTGAGAAGGGCAGGCCGCGCACCGCCCGGAGCATGTCACCCCGGGCGGTGCCGGGATCAGGCGTCGCGCTCCATGATCCATTCGACCTCCGGCGCGGCGACAAAGCGCCATTTGCGCAAGGGGCCTGCCATGACGTTGAGGTAATACATCTCGAAACCGTAGGGCGCGCCGCAAGGGTGGTGACCGCGCGGCACCAGTACCACATCGCCATCCGCGACCGCCATGGTTTCATCCAATTGCCCGTCATCGGTATAGACGCGCTGGATGCCAAAGCCGCTGGCCGGGTTCAGGCGGTGATAATAGGTCTCCTCCAGATAGGTGATCCGTGGGAAGTCATCCTCGTCGTGGCGGTGGCTGGGGAAGGACGACCAGTGGCCGGCGGGGGTGAAGACCTCGGTGACCAGCAGGCTGTCGCAATAGTCCTCGTTCTCCATTGCGATATTGTTGATGTAGCGGGTATTGGTGCCCTTGCCGCGCTCTGTGAGGGTGATGCCATCAGGGCCGATCCGGCGCGCCGCATGGCCGCCCTTGCCCGGTGCGGAGCAGACCGCGATGGTGCAATCGGTGGTGGCCTCGGCGCTCCAGTCGCTGCCATTGGGCAGATAAAGACAATGGGGCGGGGTTTTCTCAAACACCGACATGCGCGCGCCCAACTCGCCCCAGTCCTGGCCTGCGCCGGTCAGGTTGGCTTTGCCTTCCACCATCACGAGGATCACCTCGCGGTCGCCGGTGACGTCCGCCACCCTGTCGCCCGCGCGCAGACGGTGCAGGGCAAAGCCCACGTAGCGCCAGCCTGCACTTTCGGGGGTGATGCGGTGCACCTCGCCATGGGTGCCAAAGGGTTTTTGCAGCAGATCGCTCATGGGTCTTGCCTCCTGTTGTTGGGGCGCGGGGATTAATCCGCAACCTCCAGCCCATAGCGCGCGCAGAGGTCGCGAATGGTCTGATAGCCCAGTTTTGAGGCCGCATAGGGCGCGACCTTGGCGGGGTCTTGTTCGGCCTCGACCACGATCCAGCCCTGATAGCCCATTTTGGCCAGACGTTCGGTCACGGCGGCAAAATCGATGGACCCTTCGGCATCCCCCGGCACGGTAAAGGCCCCGGCGATCACCGCATCCAGAAAGGACCAGTTCTCGGCGCGGGTCTGTGCGGCGATATTGGCGCGCAAATCCTTATAGTGGACGTGGTGGATGCGGTCGCCCCATTTGTCGAGCGTGCCCAGCAGATCGCCGCCGCCAAAGACCAGATGGCCGGTGTCATAAAGCAACGTCACCTCGAGGCTGCTGGCCTCCATCAGCCAGTCGATATCCTCCTGATCCTCGATAAAGGCCCCCATGTGGTGGTGATAGGCCAGTGGCAGGCCTTTGTCGGTCATCCACTTGGCCAGTTCAGAGAGCTTGGCCGCATAGGCGCGGACGTCGTCGCGGGTCAGCTTGGGGCGGTTGTTCACCGGGGTCGTGCGGTCGCCCTGCACGGTGTTGGAGCATTCCGCATAGACCAGACAGGGCGCGCCCAAAGCGGCGAATTGCTCGACCTGCTCTGCGATGGCGGCTTTTTCGGTCTCGACGTCATTGACCAACAGGTTGCCAGAGCACCAGCCACCACAGAGCGAAATGTCGTATTCGTTCAGATACTTGCGCAGCCCTTCGGTGTCCTGAGGCATGCGGCGGCCACGTTCGACCCCGGTATAGCCGATCTCGCGCGCTTCGCTCAGGGCCTGTTCCATCGTGTAGGCGGCGGTGAGGTCGGGCAGGTCGTCGTTCTGCCATGCGATGGGGGAGATGCCGATCTTGACGCTCATGGGCGGTGTCTTTCGTTGTGGGCGCATGTCCGCGCCTGATCCAAAATTGGGGCCTTTCCGACGCGCGGGAGGACGCACCCCGGAAAGGCAGGCCACGGGCGTCAGTTGAGCGCGCGGGCCTTGATCTGTTTTTCATATTCGGCGCGTTTGGCGCGCACCTCGGCCCGCTCGGACACTTCGGGCACCGCCACGTCCCACCAATGGCCGCCATCGGGGGTCGAGGGGTAGGGATCGGTGTCGATCACCACCACAAACGGCCCTTTGGCGGATTTGGCGCGGCTCAGGGCCTCTTCTAGTTCCGCAATGCTGCTGACATGCACCGCCGCCGCCCCCATGGATGCGGCATGGGCAGCAAAGTCGATGTTCGACGGCGTCACGTGATGGGAGTGGTCGAGGAGGTTGTTAAACTCTGCCCCGCCGGTGCCCATTTGCAGCCGGTTGATGCAGCCGTAGCCCCGGTTGTCGGTGATCACCACGGCCATGTCGATGCCCAGCATCGCCGCCGTCGCCAGTTCCGAGTTGGCCATCATATAGCTGCCGTCGCCGATCATGCAGACCACATCGCGATCTGGCTGCGCCATCTTGATGCCCATGGCTCCGGCGATCTCATACCCCATGCAGGAATAGCCGTATTCCATGTGATAGGCCCCGGGGCGCGGGGCTTTCCAGAGTTTGTGCAGTTCGCCCGGCATGGTGCCCGCGGCGCACATCACCACCGTGTCGGGACCGGAGGCCCGTTGCACCGCGCCGATCACCTGCTGGTCGGTCGGCAGTTGGATGTCCTCGCGCGGGGCGGCGGTGAGCGGGTCGACGGCGCTGAACCACGCCTCCTTGAGGGTGGCGGAGGGGGCGGCGAATTGCAGATCGCCAAGCGCCGCGCCCAGCAGCTCTAACCCGACGCGGGCATCACAGCACAAGGGCTCTGCGCCATGTTTCATTGCGTCATAGGCGGCAACATTGAGGGAGACGAGCGTGCGGCCCGGGTTCTGGAACAGGTTCCACGAGCCGGTGGTGAAATCCTGAAACCTTGTGCCCAAACCCAGCACCAGATCGGCCCCGGCGCAGACCTCATTGGCAGAGCCCGCACCGGTCACCCCTACGGGGCCGAGGTTCAGCGGGTGATCCCACGCAAGGGCGGATTTGCCCGCCTGGCTTTCCACAACCGGGATTTGATGCGCCTCGGCAAAACTTTGCAGCGCGGCGCAGGCGTCTGCGTAATGTACGCCTCCCCCGGCCACGATCACCGGAGATTTTGCGGCTTTCAGCAGGTCGGCGACCCGCGCCAGCTCGCCCTCATCCGGGCGGGGACGGCGGGTTTGCCAAATGCGCGGCGCAAAGAAGGCCTCGGGCCAGTCATAGGCCTCGGCCTGCACGTCCTGACAGAAGGACAGGCAGACCGGGCCGCAGTCTGCCGGATCGGTCATGGTGCGAAAAGCGCGCGGCAGGGCAGTCAGCAGCTGTTCGGGGCGCATGATGCGGTCGAAATAGCGCGTGACCGGTTTGAAACAATCATTGGCGCTGGTGGTGCCATCGCCGAAATCCTCGATCTGTTGCAACACCGGGTCGGGGCCTCGGTTTGCAAAGACATCGCCGGGGATCAGCAAGAGCGGCAGCCGGTTCACATGCGCCAGCGCCGCCGCCGTCACCATATTGGTGGCACCGGGGCCGATGGAGGAGGTGACCGCCATCGCTCGTTTGCGCGCGGACTGCTTGGCATAGGCAATCGCCGCATGGGCCATTGTCTGCTCATTGTGGCCGCGATAGGTGCGGAATTCGTCGCGCGCGCCGTGCAGCGCCTCGCCCAGACCGGCCACATTGCCATGGCCAAAGATCGCCCAGATCCCGGCGAGGAAGGGTTCGCCCTCCTCGTTCAGTTGTGCGGCGATATATTTCACCATCGCCTGCGCTGCGGTTAGCCGGATCGTGCTCATTGTGCCGCCTCCATTGTGCGTGCGCGTGCCTGCGCCCAGACATCGCAAAGCCGGGCGTAATTTTCTGTCATGCGCCCCACGGCGCTGTCGTCGTCAATGCGGCCCGCAAACCAGTCACGGGCCACATCGCCAAAGATCGTCCGTCCGACGGCAAACCCTTTGACCAGCGGGAAGCGCACGGCGAGCGCGAAGCTCTCGCGCAGCTCGTCCTCCGGGGCGTCCAGACCCAGCACCACGATACCTCGGGTGCGTTTGTCGTTGCGTTCGATCGCATCGCAGCTTGCGGCCCATGCGGCCTCGGAGCGGAAGGGTTCGAGCTTCCACCAATCGGGGTAAATGCCCGCATCGTACACGCGCTGGATGACATCTGGCGTGGTTTTATCGTCAAAGGGGCCGACCTTGGAGGGGATCACCTCCAGCAGGAATTCAAGCCCGTTCCGGCGGCAGGACTGGAACACGCGGGTGATGGTGGCGATCTGGTCGGCCCACATCGCGTCGTCATCGTCGGGATGCGGGAAGCACAGGCATTTGACCACATGTTCGCCGGGCCATTCCTTCAGCCCGCCTGCATCCTCGCCCACCTGCGGTTCCAGCCGCAAGGGGCGCGAACCGGGCCATTCCACCGGGCGACCGATCCACAGACCCTGCCCCGCTGCCGCATAAAGCGCGCGCGCGCCAAGGCGGCCATCGCAGAGGATGCCGTGACCGGGGCGGCCAGCGGCCTGTGTAACGGCGGCCCTGAGGCAAAGCTCCTTGAACGCGCCGATGCGCTCGGGCGTGGCGCCGTCCATCTCTTCCATCTGCATGCGGTGATCAAAGGCAAAGACCCGCAGATCGTCCCAGTCACGCTTGCGGGTGGTGGACCAATGGATCTGCTCCAGCGCGGTGTCGTTGCGCAAGGCTTTTTCCACCACGCCGCGCTGGAGGAAGAATTGCAGCTCTTCCCAGCTGGGATAAGCGGGGGTGCAGCCATGACGGCTGACGGCAAAGGCCCCGCAGGCATTGGCGTATTTGAGCGAGGTGGGCCAGTCTTCGCCGTCGAGCCAGCCCTTTAAGAGACCGGACATGAAGCCATCGCCCGCGCCGAGCACATTAAAGACCTCGATGGGAAAGCCGGGGCCGCTTTGACCCGCGTCCAGCCTGTCCGGGATCGCGCCGGTGAAGGCCACCGCGCCATCGGCACCGCGTTTGCACACCAGCGTCGCCCCCGAGACCGCGCGCACGGCGCGCAGTGCTGCGACGGTGTCGGTGGTGCCGCCTGCGATGTGGAATTCCTCTTCGGTGCCGACGATCAGGTCAAACAGATGCAGGGTGGATTGCAGTTTTTCCGTCACCGCTGCTGAGGCAATAAAGCGGTTTTCACCGTCGCCGTGACCGGATAGCCCCCAGAGGTTGGGGCGGAAATCAATGTCCAGCGCGGTCTGCGCGCCGTGTTTGCGCGCGAAGTCCAGCGCTTTCAGCACTGCCGCCTCGGTCTGCGAGTTCGACAGATGGGTGCCGGTGGCGACTACGGCGCGGGCGCGGGCGATGAAGCCTTCGTCCACGTCCTGCGCGCTCAGCGCCATATCGGCGCAATTCTCGCGGTAGAAAATCAGCGGGAACTGGTCCTCATCGCGAATGCCGAGCAGCACAAGCGCGGTCAGCCGCTCCGGGTCGGTGAGGACGCCGGTGACGTCGACGCCCTCCTTCACCAGTTCCTCGCGCAGGAAACGGCCCATATGCTCGTCGCCGACTTTGGTCAGCAGCGCCGAACGCAAGCCCAGACGCGCGGTGCCCGTTGCCATATTGGTGGGGGAGCCGCCGACGTATTTCTCGAAACTGCGCATGTCCTCCAGACGGCCACCGACCTGCGCGCCGTAAAGGTCGACGGACGAACGCCCGATGGTGATGAGGTCCAGATCCTTGGTCATTACACAGTGCCCCCGAGCGAGCCTTCGAGCTGTGCCATTTCCTGACCACCCGCCATGAGATCCTGCAGCTCCTCCGGTGTGATCTCGCCGCGCTGAGCGGTGCCCAGCGTCTTGCCGCGATTGAGCACGGTGAACCGGTCGCCCACGGCCAGCGCATGGCGCACGTTGTGACTGATGAACACCACGCCGACGCCTTGTTTGCGCACCCGGTCAATGGTGGCGAGCACATTCGAGGTCTGCCGCACGCCAAGCGCCGAGGTGGGCTCGTCCAGGATCAGCACCCGCGCGCCGAAATAGACCGCGCGCGCAATGGCAACCGTCTGGCGTTCGCCGCCCGAGAGCGTGCCGACCGCCTGATCGGGGCCGCGCAGGTTGATGCCCATCTTGCGCATCTCCTCCACGGTGGTCTGGTTCATCATCTCGATGTCCATGCGGCGGAAGGGTTTGGAACCCTTGAGCGGCTCTCGCCCCATGAAGAAATTGCGCGTCACACTCATCAGCGGGATCATGGCAAGATCCTGAAACACCGTGGCAATTCCGGCCTCCATCGCATCGCGGGGGCTGTCGAAATTCATCGGTTGCCCGTCGATGGTGATCGCGCCCTTGGTGGGTTTGTGCACGCCCGACATGGTCT
This sequence comes from Epibacterium sp. ABV4_022, assembly GCF_056159345.1. Lineage (NCBI taxonomy): Bacteria > Pseudomonadati > Pseudomonadota > Alphaproteobacteria > Rhodobacterales > Roseobacteraceae > Epibacterium > Epibacterium sp. ABV4_022. The sequence continues at coordinate 541,494 of NZ_JBSWVA010000001.1, read as the reverse complement.
TGATAAAGGTGGATTTGCCCGCACCATTGTCGCCAAGCAGACAGTGGCATTCGCCCGGTTTCACATCAAAGCTGACACCGGCAAGCGCGATGATATTGCCGAAATGCTTTTCGATGCTCTGCATCTCGATGATCGGCTTGGCCGCGTCCTGCGGGCTGCCGTGATGAAAAGTCGTGTCTTCGGTCATCTGCTGGGTCATCTCAGCGTTCCCCCGTCACGCGCTTGCGGATGTAGTTGTTGAACAGAACCGCGATCAGCAGCATGCCGCCCAGGAAGATCTGGAACCAGTCCTGATCGAAGTCCGTATAAGTGAGACCGATGGTGACCATGCCAAAGATGATCGCGCCAAAGAATGCGCCGATGGCCGATCCGTAGCCGCCGGTCAGCAGACAGCCGCCAATCACTGCGGCGATGATGGCCTCGAACTCTTTCATGAAGCCGCGGCGGGCGTCGGTCGATCCGGCATCCATCACGGTGATGATCGCAACCAGCGCGCCACAGAGCGCCGTCACCATAAAGAGCGAGATCTTCACCTTGCGCACCGGCACACCGGAATTGGACGCCGCGTTGCGATCGCCGCCCGAGGCAAAGATCCAGTTGCCCTGCGGAGTGCGCAGCAGCACATAGGTCGCCACCAGCGCCAGCGCGATGAACCAGAGGATTTCCACCGGGATGCCGGGTACTTTGGGGGTGCCGTTCTTGAAGGTGTCGATCAGGCCGATCTGGGCAAGCCAGGCAAAGATCGGGCCGAATGCGTCGCCAGAGAACATGGGCGCAAGCCAGTCGCCCTCAACCGCATCGCGCACGCCGCGCAGCTGGGTGGAGCCGCCAGAGGCCAGTTTCAGCCCCACCAGCGACGCGCCGCGCAGGATGAACAGGAAGGCGAGTGTGACGATAAAGGACGGCAGGCCGGTTTTCAGAACGATCACGCCATTCACCGCGCCAAGCCCAGCCGCCACCGCCAATGTCAGCGGGATCGCGAGGATCAGGGGCAGGCCGAGGGTCACGACGCAAGCGCCAAAGATCAGACCCGCAAAGGCCACCATGGAGCCGATGGAGAGGTCAAATTCACCGCCAATCATCAGCATCGCCGCCCCGATGGCGAGGATGCCGAGCTGCGCCGCAGGGGTCATGAAGTTCATGATGCCCGAGAGCGTGAACATGGTGCTGTCGGCAGTGAACAAAAAGAATGTGGTGACAAGAATGACACCGGCGATGGCCCCAAGCTCCGGGCGCTTCATCAGCCGCGCGCCAAAGCCTTCTTGTTTCAGGCGTTCGTCGGTGACGGTTTGGGCCGTGTCGGCCATGGCGTGATCCTCCCTTGGGGACAAAGAAGGGCCGTGGCGCGGCGTTTGCACCACGGCCCCAAATGCGATTTAGCGTTTTAAGTGCGTGGCTTAGCGGATGCCTTCAGCACTCAGCTCGACCACCTGGGCAGCTTTGTCCTGGGTGATCAGGTTGGGGCCGGAGGGCACATTGCCGCCGGGGATCAGCCCGAATTTTGCGTTCAGCGCCAGGAAGGACACCGGCAGGTAGCCTTGCAGGAATTGCTGCTGGTCGATGGCAAAGGCGGCCTCCCCCTCGGCAACGCTTTCAAGGAAGCTGGCCGACAGGTCGAAGGTGGCAACGTTGACTTCGCCGGTGCGGCCAACGGCGGCAACAGCGCGGATCGCCGGCTCACCCACCAGGGAGGCACCAAGGCCCATCACCGTGTCGATGTCGGGGTTGGATTCCAGCGCCGCCTTGACCTTGGCTTCGACTTCGGCCGGGTCATTCTGGGTCGGGATCACCTCGACAGAGCCGCCGAACCCGTCGGAAAAGCCCTGACAGCGCAGATCGAGCGCCACGTTGCCGACTTCCTGGTTGACGCAGATGCCGACAGTGCCGCCCATGGAGGCGAGCTTTTCACCGGCGGCCTTGCCTGCGGTGTATTCGTCCTGGCCAACGTGCAGCAGCGCGCCGAGATCCTTGGAGACGTCAGAGCCGGAGTTCATCGAGATCACCGGAATACCGGCCTCGACCGCGCGGCGGATCGAGGGCGACAGCGCGTCGGCGTCGGGGATGGAGACCACCAGCCCGTCGGGTTCCTGATTGACGGCGGCGTCGATCAGCTGGCTCATCTGCACCATGTCAAAGGTCTCGGGCGAGCGGAAATCGACGTTGGCACCGGAATCCGCGGCGGCCTTTTCCACGCCGTTCTTCACCACGGACCAGAACGGATCATTGGCCTGACCGTGGGCGACCACGATGATGTCCTGCGCCATGGCGGGGGCTGCGACGGCCATCCCGGCGACAACAGCTGCGGTTTTCAAGAATTTTTTCAATTTGTCCTCCCTTAGACAAAGCCCGGTTTCCCGGATTGCAGGCCCCTCGATGCGCGGTTGCGCCGGAAGGGCTTCGGTGCGACCGGCCTCCCACCGGTCAACGCAAAACGATGTCGAATCGCGCTTATGGAACATTTATTCCGTTTTGGAGCGAACCTGTCAAGATTCGTGTCGCTGCGATCCGACCAGAACCGCGAGCGTCGTGGTCAGCGAGATGGAGGCATTCAGCGCCCGGAACCCCGCCACCTCATGTTCGTGCACGATGAGCACCTCGCGGGCGAAGTCGAACAGCGGGCATTTCTCGGAATCGCTCAGCCCGTAGACCGGAACGCCCCGCTCGGCGGCCCCCCTGGCCTGCTGGATCACATCCTCGGAAAAGGGCGCGAAGGTCACCGCAAACAGCGCATCATCGGGCGTCATCAGAGGGGTATTGTCGAGCTGACCAACATCGGAATGCAACAAGGCAGGCACATCCATCTTGCCCAGCAGATAGGACATATTGCTGACCACGGCAAAGGCGCGACGCATACCCAGAAGATGCAAAATTCGCCCCTTGGCCAGCCCGCTTGCAACACTGTTAAGCCCCTCATTTGCAACAGAATTGCCAAGCGACAGCAAGGACTTATGCCCCGCCTCGGCAAATTCGCCCAACAGCTGCCCACTGCCCTGCGCCACGTCGGGGCGCACCTGAGCGAGACGCTGCTCATAGTCGGGGCGGAAAGAGGTGTACTGCACCCGAAACAGCCCCTGCATCTCGGAATAGCCGCTAAAGCCGATGGCCTGGCAGAACCGGATATAGGCAGAGGGCGCGACGCCCGATGCCTCCGCCATGTCAGAGACGGTGGAGACCGCCACAAGATGCAGATGCCGACGGGTGAACGACGCGCATTGCTTCAACCGTTTCGGCAGCTCATCCATCATCCGGTCCAGCCGCTCGATGGTTTCGCTGATATTGACGGGCGGCGTGGCGACAGCTTCGTTCTCGCGCATTTAATGTCCTCTCTCTTGACAGGGTCACTGTAATCGCTCATCACCGAAATTGGAATGAAAATTCCATAAGGGAGGATTTCGTGACTCTAGGTCTTGGTTTGATCGGAACCGGCTTCATGGGCAAGGCGCATGCGCTGGCCTATGGCTCTGCCGCGGCGGTATTTGGGGATCTGGCGCCGGTGCGTCTGGCGCAATTGTGCGACACGCCCGCACAGAAGGCACGCGATCTGGCGGCTCAGTTCGGGTTTGCCGCCGCCACCGACGATTGGCGCGCCCTGATCGCCAGTCCGGAGGTCGATATTGTCTCCATCACCACACCCAATGCGCTGCATAAGGAGATGGCGCTGGCGGCGATTGCAGCCGGGAAACATGTGCATTGCGAGAAACCTCTGGCGCTGACGCTGGAGGATGCGCAGGAGATGGAAGCCGCGGCGCGTGCCGCCGGGGTGCGCACAAAAGTGGGGTATAACTACATTCACAATCCCGCCGTCAGCCATGCCCGCGCATTGATCGCCTCAGGGGTGATCGGAAAGCCTGTGCATTTTCGCGGCTGGGTGGATGAGGACTATCAGGCCGACCCGGACCTGCCGTGGACCTGGCGCGCCACCCGCGCGGATGCGGGGCTTGGCACGCTCGGCGATCTGGGCTGTCATCTGGTGTCGATGTCGCATGTGCTGATGGGCGAGATCGAGAGCCTGATTGCCGATACGCAGATCATCCATCAAACCCGCCCTCTGCCCGATGGAAGCGGCCGCGCGGCGGTGGAGAACGAGGACACCGCCTCGGCCATCATCCGCTATCGCAACGGGGCGCAGGGCACGCTGTGCACCTCGCGCTCGGCCTGGGGGCGCAAGAACAAGCTCGACTGGGAGGTGCATGGCACCAAGGGTATGATGACCTTCAGTCAGGAGCGGCTGAACGAACTGAAGCTCTATGTCAATGAAGGTCCGCGCGCGCAGCAGGGGTTCCGCACCATTCTGACGGGGCCGGAGCATGCACCCTATGGGGCCTTCTGCCCGGCACCGGGGCATCAGCTGGGCTTTGGCGATCTGAAAACCATCGAGGTTGCGGGGTTCCTGCGTGCCATTGCGGCGGGCGAGGAGAGTTTTCCCAATTTCACCGACGCGCTGGAGTTTGAGCGCGTCATCCATGCTATCGACACTTCGGCCCGTGAGGGCCGCCGCGTCACCCTGTGACGCCAGCACAAAAGGAATACGCCTATGAAAGTCGCATTGTTTGGCGCGGGCCGCATCGGCAAGGTCCATGCCGCCTCGATCAAGATGGATCCGCGCTCGGAGCTGGTTGCGGTCACTGACGTTATGGCCGAGGCCGCCGAGGCGCTTGCACAGGAGCATGGCATCGCGGCGCGCACACCCGAGGAAATCTTTGCCGATACAAGCATTGACGCGATCCTGATTGCCTCCTCGACCAACACGCATTCCGACCTGATCGAGGCGGGCGTGAAGGCGGGCAAAGCGATCTTTTGCGAAAAGCCCATTGATTTGTCGCTGGAGCGCGCGCTTCAGGTCCGCCAGATTGCCGCCAGCCACGACAAGCCGATGATGATGGGCTTCAACCGGCGCTTTGACCCGAACTTTGCCGCCGTCAAGGCGGCGCTGGACGCGGGCGAGGTCGGCAAGGGCGAGATGCTGGCGGTGACCTCCTATGACCCGGCGCCGCCGCCGGTGAGCTATATCAAGGTTTCTGGTGGTCTGTACCGGGACATGATGATCCATGATTTCGACATGTGTTCCTTCCTGTTTGGAATGCCGGTGAGCGTGATGGCGCATGGGTCGTGCCTTGTCGATCCGGAGATCGGCGCGGCGGGCGATGTCGACACCGCCGTGGTGGTGCTGACCTATGCGGACGGGCGCATCGCCACCATCCGCAACTCGCGCCGCGCGCCCTATGGCTATGACCAGCGGTTGGAGGTCCTGGGCTCTGAGGGCACGCTCGCGGCTGAAAATGAGGTTGAAAATACCGTGGTGAAATCGACCACCGCCGGGGTGCAGTCGGCCAAGCCCGTCTATTTCTTCCTTGAACGCTATATGCGCGCCTATGCGATCGAATGGTCGGCCTTTGTCGATGCGGTGGTTGCGGGCACGCCGGTGCCCGCATCGATACAGGATGGCGTCAATGCGCTGGCGCTGGCTGAGGCTGCGAACCGCTCGCTGGCCGAGGGGCGTCCTGTGGCGATTACCTCCGATCTGATCGGGGGCTGATCCATGGCGTTTACCCTTGCCGCCTGCGCCGAGATGCTCTGGCAGGACAAACCGGTCGAGTGGCGCTGCACGCAGCTGCACGAGATGGGGTTTCAGGTTGGGCTGTGGAACTGGCCCGACCATGATCTGAACACGCTTGAGGCCTCTGGCGCGGTGTTCTCGATCATGAATGGCTACCTTGAGGGGCGGCTGTCGGATGATGCGGGTGCGGATATGCTGCTGGCCTCGGCCCGGGAAACGGCGCTGGTGGGCAAGCGGCTGGGCGTGGCGCGGCTGAACCTGCATGGCACCGGGCTGGGGGAGGGCGGACGGCCAAAGCTGGCCGAAGTGGCCACGCCGCTGAAATGGGTCAAAGCCATCGACACGCTGCATCGGATCTGTGATCTGGCCGAAGAGCTGGACGTGCAGTTCACGCTGGAGAACCTGAACCTGCCGGTGGACCACGCAGGCGTGCCTTTCGCGCGGGCCGAAGAGACGTTGGCCTTGGTCTCGGCGGTGAACCGGCCGCAGCTGCGCCTGAACCTCGACCTTTATCATGCGCAGATTGGCGAGGGGAACCTGATCGAGCTGTGTCAGGCGTGCCTGCCGTGGATCGGAGAGATTCAGGTCGCCGATGTGCCGGGGCGGTGCGAACCGGGCACGGGCGAGATCAACTACGCCGGGGTTGCGCGCGCCTTGCAGCGCATGGGCTATGACGGCCCTGTGGCGATGGAGGCCTTTGCGGCGGGCGATGAGCTTGCGGCGCTGGATGCGTTTCGCGCGGCCTTTACCGTCGCCGCCTGACCCCATCAGATTGCGCCGCCCGCCGTCACCTCGGCGGGCGGCGCTGTGCTATTGCAGCTTGGCCCAGAACAGCTCCAGGTGGCGGCTCATGATCTCGTCAAAGCGGCCGCTCTCGCGCAGTTTGCGCAGCCCCGCGTTGACCCGATAGAGATGCGACGTGCCGCGCCAGTGAGTTTTTGAGATGACCACATGCATGCCGGTTTCCGACAGCTGCTTCTCAAGCGGCTCCACCGTGCCGCGCAGCCCCTCGGCCACAACGGCCTCTGCGCCGACAAAGAGATTCATCGCCGCCGCATCCACGCGACCCTCGGCCACCATGCGCATGCAGTCTCCGGGCGTGTCCGGCTGCAACAGGGTGATCTTTTCCTCGCTGAGCCAGCGGCGATCCGCGCGGTCGAGGTCAAAGGTGTAGAACCCTTTGGGCCGGCAGAGCGTCTTGCCCAGCACATCGGCATCACTGGCATAGACCATGTCGCCGCCGGTGCGCGCAAACAGCATGATCGGCACCACCACAAGCGGATCGGAGAAGTGAAACCTGGCACAGCGCTCGTTGTCGGGCGTGGCCTCGCAATCCGGCTTCACCCAGGGGAAGCCCATGTCGAATTCCTTGCCGTCCAGCATCGGAAACAGGTGCTGGCTCCAGTCGTTCTCCCAGGTCACCGCATAGGGCACCGGCGAGGGCGCCAGTTCCAGCGCGGCATTGACCAGTTCGGTGATCATCCCCTGCCCCGGCAGGCTCTGATCGGTAAAGGGCGCGTAGTTGCCTCCGGTCAGCAGGTTCAGCTCTGCGGTGGGTTTGCGCAGTGGCGTGGCGTCCGCCTCCACCGCATCCGGCGGACAGGGGATATGGAGCGTGCGCCCGGGCACCGTCGACGGCCCCACCAGTTCGCCCTGGTTGCGGTAGTAGATCAGCGTCCAGCGGTTGCGATCACCGTAATGCGCCTCGGCGATGGTAAAGAGGTTGTCGCCCGGCTGGACCACATATTCCACATCGCAGATCGCCAGCGCGGCAGAGGGGACCAGGCCGCACAGCAGCGCCAGCCGCCACAGCAGCGGTATCAGAATGCGTTGCATCACCATCCCCCGATCAGAACCCGGCCCAGACGCGGGCCAGGTGATCTTCGACGATCTTCTGATAGGAGCCATCCTCGCGGATGCCGCGCAGACCGTCGTTGACGATGGCCAGCAGCTCCTGCGCCTCGGGGTGGGATTTATGCACGACCACATGGTGCGACTGGATCGAGATCGGCTCCGGCACCACCTGGATGCGGTCGGCGACCCCCATTTCCTTCATCTTGTCCCGGCCGGTGAATTCATTCAGCACAACACCGTCGGCGCCGCCTTCGAGCACCAGATCAAAGCAATCTCCGGGCGTTGCCGCCACAACCAGGGTGATCTTCTCCTCGCGCAACCAGTTGCGGCCGTTTTCGTTGAAGATCGAAGTGTCATATCCCTTGGGGCGGCAGATCGACTTGCCGAACAGATCCTCATCGGATGCAAAGCTCACCGGACGGCTGGCATCGGCGAACATCAGCGTCAGGGTCTCAAACAGCGGGTCGGAGAACAGCAGGTTCTTGCAGCGGTAGTTGTCGGGCAGTTCGGTGCAGTTGGGCTTGTACCAGGGGAAGCCCACATCCAGCAGCGCATTGGACAGCAGCGGATCAAAATGCGCCGCCCAGTGATCCACCCAATGGATGGCAAAGCCACGCTCCGGGTTGGCCTCGGTCATCGCCGCATTGACCAAATCGGTGAGCAAACCGCCGTTGTGCAGCTCCTTGCCGGTGAAGGGTTCGAAATCATCCCCGGTGAGCAGGTTGATCTTGTGGCGCACCGCGGCATTGCCCGCCTCGATCCGGATCGGCTGCGCGGCCACCGGCGTCGCATCCTGCAACGCGCGCCCCCCGGCCAGCCCCAGCGGCAGACCATTGACGCAGGCCAGATCCAGCTTCATCCCGACGCGGATCGCGCTGGGTTTCGGGCCGATGGCGTCGATATTGCGATTGTGGATGATGCTCCACATGCCGGCGTTCTTGTAGAGCTTGTCGGCGATCACCGAGAGGCTGTCGCCCGGCTGTACGGTATAGACGCCACCACAGGTTTCGGCTGCGGCCCCATGCCCAAGAACAGAGGCCAGCCCCAGCGCGGCAGCTGCGATCAGTGCTTTCATGTATCCCCCCGAAGGATCATTTGTTTTTGTGTTGAAGGTAGGTGTCGCTCGTCCGCGCGCCCGGCTGGGGCGCGCGCGTTGTCAGGACCGTGCCGTTATCGGCATCTATTTCTGGATCAGCAGGCTGAGGATGGTCGACGTGTCGACGCGCCCGTCGGCCCCGATCAGCCCCTCTGGGACGGTGATCTGCTGGCGTGCATGCGCATCGTTCAGCAATTGGTCGATATAGGCCTCTGATTGCCCCTGCGCATGGGCGGTCATCACCATCTGATAGAGGGCCGAAACAGAGGCGGTTTCCGCGGTCGTCGCCGGGGCAGCCGGCGCGGCGGCGGGGCTGGCTGCACCACTGCGCAGCGCGGCCAATGTGCCTTGTGTCATCTTGGCGATCAGGTCCTCACCGGTGGCGGTGCTGCCTGCGGCGGCCAGGGCGGAAGTCGCCCCTTGCTCCGCAGCACTTTGCGCCCCGCCCTGCTCTGCCGAGGCCGCAGGCAGAGGCTGGCCGTCGGGCGCGTCCGTGGCAGCCGCCACATCGGCATGCGCCTGATCGTTGCCGGTAAAGAGCGTGAACGAGACCAGACCCAGCGCCAGCAGGCTTGCCGCGCCCAGCGCCATCAGGAGCGGCATTCTGCTGCGCCCCGCCGCATAGGCCTCCGGATCCGGAAAGACCGGGGCGACGGGCTCTGGCGTGGACTGCGGGCCAGCGGGTGCCCCCTGCCCTGCGTTGGCCGGCGATGCTGCTGTGGTGGGGGCCGTGGCGCCGCCGGCTGGCTTGCGCTTGAGTGCAACCTTGACGTTGCCCGATGATGACACCGTTTCAATTCTGGTTTGCGCCGGCTTCAGCGGTGTCGCCGACGTGGGCGCCATGGCCTGTGAAGGGGTGAAACCCGTGGCGTGCGCCACGTCAGAGACCTGCTGTTTCCGCTTCAACTGCTGCATGAACACCCCCGATAAAAATATATCGGCGCGCGGAAAGCCACCGATCCAAGACTTGTGAATTGACGTTTACCTTTTGTTAACCATCGACCCGAATCATGTCAACGAATTGTGGATAACCTGAGTCGGCTTCGCCGTTTCCACCGCAAAAATGGGCAACGGCCTACCCTGAAAACCCGGATTTTAGCGCCGCACGGGGCGCTGCCTTGTCCCTCAGCTCATCCTGTCGCGCTGCAACATCGGGGTCACGCCAAAGGCGGACCGGTAGACACGTGAAAAATGCCCCGGGCTGTCGAAACCACAGGCCATGGCGACCTCGGTGATAGACGCCTCGCTTTGCAGCAGCAGATGGCGGGCGCGTTCGAGGCGCATTTCCATGAAATACTTCTTGGGCGAGGCGTTGAGGTATTTGCCGAACAACCGCTCAAGCTGACGCGTGGAAATACCCAGATCGCGGGCAATGACCGTCGGCGAGATCGGCGTTTCGAGGTTGTCGTGCATCACCTGGATGGCCTTGGCCAGATGCTTGTTCCGCATGCCGTTGCGCGATTGCAGCGACACCCTCTGGGCGGCAGTGGCGTTGCGCACGGCGTTATAGACCATCTGATCCGCCACCGCGACGGAGAGGTCATAGCCATGGTCCCGTTCGATCAGGTGCAGCATCAGGTCGGCGGTGGCGGTGCCGCCCGAGGCGGTCACATGTTTTTCATCGGCAACAAAGACGTTGCGGACCAGGTTCACCTCCGGGAAGGCTTCCATGAAACTGTCGTGGTAATCCCAATGGATCGCCGCTTGCATGCCGTCCAGAAACCCTGCCTTTGCAAGGATGTAGGCCCCCGAACACAGGGCGCCGATCAGCGTGCCCCGGGCGCGTTCGCGGCGCAGGGTGGCAATGAGCCGGCTGGTGTCCTTGTCCTTCATATGGATGCCGGAGAGCACAAACAGCCGGTCACAATCGGGCACCGTCTCAAAGCTGTGGTGCACCAATGTGTGCGAGTCGTTGGAGGCGCGCGCGGTTTCGCCATCCTCCGAGGCGAAGGACCAGCGATAGAGCGGTTTGCCCGCGATCAGGTTGGCAATGCGCAAGGGATCCACGGCGCAGGACAGCGCCATGTGGGTGAAGTCCTCGACGAGGGCAAAGACGAAATGTTGGGTATCCGCCATAGCAGGCTCCAGACCGGCAGGCGCCGCGCCACCCAGACAGGATCGCGCGGCGCCAAGGTTGCGGGGGTATTATTGCGCGGCGGCGCGGGCGGCCTCAAGCCAGCTGTCGTAATCAGCCTGATGCGCGGTGATCCACTCGTCTACATGACGGTCGATGTCGTCGGAGCTGTCCTCGCCATCCGCCATCAGCTTGTTCTGGGCGGAGATGTCATTCACGTCGAGCCGGGCCACCTCGAACAGTTTTGCCGCGGCGGGGTTCTCGGCGAGGAAATCATCGGTGGTCAGCACATACATGCTGTCGACCGCAAAGCCGAGGTTCTTGCCGTTGAAGGTGGTTTCCGTCTCGACCCCGTCCGGCAGCGAGGTATGCGGCACGTCGAGCCACTCCACATCCTGCCCCGGCACCAGCGCGCCGGAGACCCAATAGGGCGTCCAGGTGTAATACAGGATCGCATCGCCATTGCCCTTGCGCGCCATGGTGTCGGCGATGATCGCGTTGTAGGCGCCCTGATTGTGAGAGACGGTGTCACGCAGGCCATATTCCGTCAGCTGATGCTCGATGATGCGCTCGCAGCCCCAGCCGGGCACGCAGCCCGCGAGATCTGCCTTGCCGTCACCATCGGCATCGAACCGAGCCGCAACGTCCGGGTCCTGAAGATCGCCGAGGTTGGTGACGCCCGCATCATAGCTGGCCTTGTCCACCAGATAGCCCTGCAACATGCCCTCGACGAAGGGGCCGACCTTTTCCAGCACGTCATCGCCGCCGGACTCGTTGAAGAACGCCTGATGGAGATTGCCCCAGTGGATCGGGTAGAAATCGCCATCGCCAGTGCCGACCGCGAGGTGAGCGGTCTGGATCTCGGTCTCCAGCGGCTCGGCCACCTCGTAGCCGAGGTCCTCCAGCGCGCGGAACAGGATGCGGGACTGGAAATACTCCTCGGCGATCAGGCCGACGACGGGGCGCACGGTGGTGCCGTCGCCGGGCATGTCCTGCGCCAGGGCGGCGGTGCCGAGGAATGTGCTGGCAGCCAGGGCTGCGGTGAGGGTCGTTCTGAACATGGTTGTTATCTCCCTGTATGTGTTCAGGTTTCGGTTTTCAGATCGCCGGTGGCGGTCTGTTTGGGTTTGGACAGCAGGCGCAGAACCGCGCCGATGGGACCGCCCTGCCACCAGTGACGGTGGCCGCGCTCGCGTCCCGACTGGCCCATGCCTTGGGTGATGCGGTCGAGCACGATGGCGAGGATCACGATGCCGAGCCCGCCGACGATGGCCTTGCCCGCATCCAGTCGACCCATGGCGCGCAGCACCTCGTTGCCGAGGCCCTTGACCGCGATCATCGAGGCGATCACCACCATCGACAGCGACAGCATGATGGTCTGGTTCACACCGGCGAGGATGGTGGGGGTGGCGAGCGGCAGCTCGACCTTGAACAGCACCTGCGACGGGCTGGCACCAAAGGCGCGCGCCGCCTCCACCACCGAGGGGTTCACGCCACGAATGCCAAGCGAGGTCAGACGGATCAGCGGCGGCAGCGAGAAGATGATCGTCACGATCACGCCGGACACATTGCCGATCCCGATCAGCATCACCACCGGCACCAGATACACAAAGGCGGGGATGGTCTGCATGGTGTCGAGGATGGGGCGCATCAGCGCTTCGAACCGGTCGTTCTTGCCCGCAAAAATGCCGAGCGGCAGCCCGATGAGAAAGCACAGGATCACCGCCGAGACCACAATCGCCAGCGTGGTCATCGCCAGTTCCCAGGCATTGGGGGCCAAGAACCCGAGGAAGGTGAGGCTGGCCGCCACCAGAATGCCAACACGCGGCCCTGCCGCCTGCCAGGCGATCAGCGCCAGGATCACCAGCATCACCAGCGGCGGCACCGCATTGAGCGCGCTGTCGATGCCCACGATCATCTCGTTGAAAAAACCCTTGATCGGCTGGATCAGGTCGCGGTTGGCAATCGCCCACTGCTTGATGCCATCGGTCTTGTCGGCGATGCCGAGGTCAACAGATGAAAACGGATCGAGGATGTTGAAAGTCTGTTCTTCGGCCATGGATCTACCCTCCCGTTATTGCGCCGCGCGGGCAGCGTCCGCGCCCGGGGTTTCGCCCTTGATGCCGCGCAGGAGCGCGTTCTTGGTGACAATCCCAAGGGGTTTGCCGTCGATCTTCACCACCACCGGATGCTGGGTCGCGATGGACAGGTTGACGAGATCGTCGAGCGGCTGGTCCGGATGCGCCTCCGGCCAGTCCGCCAGGTCCACCGGACCGCGGCGCTGTTCGTAGGCGGCCACGGGCTCCATGATCTTGCCCGCGGAGATCAGTTCCAGCTTGGAAATGCCGGCGACAAAATCGGCGACATAGTCGTCAGCCGGGTTGGTCACGATGTCCTCGGGCGTGCCGACCTGAACCAGCTGGCCGTCCTTCATGATGGCGATGCGGTCGCCGATGCGGATCGCCTCGTCGAGGTCATGGGTGATGAAGAGCGTGGTCTTCTTCATGTTTGCCGACAGCGCCATGAACTTGTCCTGCAACTGGCGGCGGATCAGCGGATCAAGGGCGGAGAAGGGTTCGTCCATCAACAGGATCGAGGGGTCGGCGGCGATCGCGCGCGCCAGGCCCACACGCTGCTGCATGCCGCCCGACAGCTCGTCGGGGTATTTCTGATCCCAACCGTTGAGATCCACCGCATCAATGGCACGCAGGGCGGTTTCGCGACGGGCGCGGGCGTCATGACCGCGCACCTCCTGGCTGAAGGAGACGTTTTCGAGCACCGTGCGATGCGGCATCAGCGCCATGTTCTGGAACACCATGCCGATTTTTTCCGCGCGCAGACCCCGCAGATCGCGCGCCGAGAGGGCGTTGACGTCCTGCCCTTCGATGAACAATTGCCCCGATGTGGGCTCGATCAGCCGGTTGATATGGCGAATCAAGGTCGATTTGCCGGAGCCCGAAAGCCCCATGATGCAGAAGATCTCGCCCCGGGCGACGGTGAAGCTGGCATCCTGAACGCCCACCACGCAGCCGAATGCATCGCGCACTTCGAGTTTCCCAAGCCCCTGTTCGCGCACAGCTTTCATCGCCTCATCGGCGCGCTTGCCAAAGATCTTCCATAGATTGCGGCAGTCGATCACCGCGCTTTCCCCGCTTGGGACCCTGTCTGTCATCACGTTTCTCCGCGTTCGTTATGGCGGACAACACAGCAGATTTTTTTCTTGTACACAAATTGTATTTTGAATTAGGACAAAGCTTAGGTTCTGATTGAACTCAGAGTCGCTTCGATGAATTCTGATGCGATACGAGACCTTCGGATGGAGAAGCCCGGTGAAAGACGCAGCCAAACAGCGCAAATCGACCCTCTATGACACCCTGAAGCAGCAGGTCCTGACCCTGGAACTGCGGCCCGGGGCGGATCTGGATGAGAGCGACCTGTCGGAGCGCTTCGGCCTGTCGCGCACACCGCTGCGCGAGGTGCTGCGGCAATTGGCGGGCGAGGGCTACGTTGATCTGCGCGAGAACCGGGGCGCCCGGGTGACAGAGATGTCCTATACCACCTTGCGCGATTTCTTTCTGGCGGCGCCGATGATCTATGGCGCCATTCTGCGGCTCGCGGCGCAGCATGCAAAACCGGCGCAGATCGCGGAGTTGAAGGCCACGCAAGAGGACTTCCGTGCCGCGCTGCGCAGCGGATCAAGCGCCGAGCGGGCGCTGGCCAACAACCGCTTCCACGAGATCACCGGCGACATGGCTGCGAATGTCTACCTGTTGCCGTCGTTCAAGCGGTTGCTGATCGACCACGCGCGCATCGGCATGACCTTCTACCGGCCGCAGACCAATGAAATGGCGGAAAACCTCACCGAGGCCGCCGACCAGCACGACGCCATCATCGCCGCCATCGAGGCGGGCGACGAGGCAACCGCCGCCAAACTGGCCGAGGACCACTGGAACCTGTCGCGCGGTCAGATCGAATTGTTCGTCATGCCAACGGCGCTGGATGTGCCGATGGGGACGTTTAGCCGAAACACATCAGCCTAGAGGACTTCGATGACCCCCATCTTTCAGTTTCAAGGGATCTATACCCCTGTTGTCACGCCCTATACGGGCGCGGGCGACGTCATTTGGGACGCTTTGGCGGACCAGATCGAATTCCTCGTCGAACAGGGCGTGCATGGGCTGATTTCCGGGGGCTCGACCGGCGAAAACTATGCCCAGACCGTCGAGGAACGGCTGGAGCTGGCGCGCTTTACCAAGGAGCGTCTGAACGGGCGGCTGCCCTTGGTGGTGGGCACCGGCGCCATGATGACACCGGATTCCATTGCACTGGCCACCGGGGCCAAGGAGATCGGCGCAGACTCGATCCTGCTGGCGAGCCCGCCCTATTCGGTGCCGACGGACCGCGAAAACGCATTGAATGCGCTGGCGATCGACAAGGCGGCGGATCTGCCGATCATGCTCTACAACTATCCTCACCGCACCGGCACCATGATGGGCGAAGAGTTTCTTGACCGGGTGGGGCGCAGCCGCAACTTCTGCAGCATCAAGGAAAGCTCTGGCGACATCAACCGTGTGCACCTCCTGGCGCGCGACTATCCGCATATTCAGCTGGGCTGTGGCATGGACGATCAGGCGCTGGAGTTCTTCGCCTGGGGCGCACCGTTCTGGGTCTGCGGCGGGTCAAACTTCCTGCCAGCGGAACATGTGGCGCTCTATAATGCCTGCGTGATCGAGGGCAATTACACCAAGGGCCGTCGGATCATGTCGGCGATGATGCCCCTGATGCGGGTGCTGGAACAGGGTGGCAAGTTCATCCAGACGATCAAGCACGGCGTCACCCTCAACGGGATCGAGGCGGGCGCGATGCGAGCGCCGCTGACCGGGCTCAACAAGGACGACAAACGCGCGCTGGAACAGGTTGTGCGCGTGCTGAAAACCACAATTGCCGACATCGTGGCCGAGGGTTAAGAACATGGATCTGCTGACACAAGACGAATACCGCGCCATTGCCGCGACCCTGAACCTGCCGACCGGTGCTTTCATCGACGGCACCTCACGCCCGGCGGCCTCGGGCAAGACCTTCACCACCGTGAACCCGGCCACCGGCGCGCCCCTTGCCGAGGTTGCCGCCTGCGCGGCGGAGGAAGTGAACTTTGCCGTCGAGAAAGCACGCGAGGCTTTTGAGGATGGGCGCTGGTCGCGCCTGCATCCGTCCGAGCGCAAGGATGTGCTGATCCGGTTCTGCAAGCTCCTGACCCGGAACGCCCGTGAACTGGCGGTGATGGAGAGCCTTGATAGCGGCAAGACCATCTTTGACTGCGAAACGGTGGATGTGCCGGAAACCATCCATTGCCTGAAATGGCACGCCGAGGCGATCGACAAGATCTACGATCAGGTCGCCCCTGCCTCCGACGATCATATCGCCATGGTGGTGCGCGAACCGATTGGTGTGGTCGGGCTGGTGCTGCCCTGGAACTTCCCCCTCCTGATGCTGGCCTGGAAGATTGGCCCGGCGCTGGCGGCGGGATGCTCGCTGGTGGTGAAACCGGCCAAGGAAACCACGCTGACGGCCCTGCGCGTCGCGGAACTGGCGCATGAGGCCGGCGTGCCGCGCGGCGTCTTCAACGTGGTGCCCGGTGGCGGCGCGGATGTGGGTGAGGTGATCGGTCGGCATATGGACATCGACATGGTGTCCTTCACCGGCTCCACCGTGACCGGCAAGCGGTTCCTCAGCTATTCCGCCGAGAGCAACGCCAAGGAGGTGGTGCTGGAGATGGGCGGCAAGAACCCCGCCATTGTCATGGACGACGCCGAGAACCTCGACCGGGTGGCGCAGCATCTGGTGCAGGGCGCGTTCTGGAACATGGGCGAGAACTGCTCGGCCTCGTCGCGGCTGATCGTGCATAAATCGGTCAAGGCGGACCTGCTGGACCGCATTGCGCATCATGCCAAGGCCTGGAACGTCGGCGATCCGCTTGACCCCGAGACCCGCATGGGCGCACTGGTCTCGAAGGCGCATTTCGACAAGGTGTGCAGCTATCTGGAACAGGCCGAGGACGTGGTGATCGGCGGCAAATCCCATGATGGCGCGTTTGTCGAGGCGACCGTGGTCAATGTCTCCGGCAATGACGCGGTGCTGGCGCAGGAAGAGATCTTTGGCCCGGTGCTGAGTGTGATCGAGGTTACCGGCTTTGACGAGGCCATCCGCATCGCCAATGACACCGAATACGGCCTCTGCGCGTCGATCTTCACCGCCAATGCCAAACGCGCCATTCGCGGTGCGCGCAGCCTGCGGGCGGGCACTGTGACGGTGAACAGCTTTGGCGAGGGCGACATCTCCACGCCCTTTGGTGGCTACAAGCAGTCGGGGTTTGGCGGGCGGGACAATTCCGTGCATGCGCATGATCAATACACCCAGCTGAAAACCATCTGGATCGACCTTGCCGACGACGCGGACGAGGCCGTGTCTTGACGGCCTATGCGGCCAAACGCCTGCCGGTCCATGAGGGGCCGGCAGCCTGGAACAGCATCCTCGGCCCGCAAGCGGCCCCTCAGCCGCTGACTGAGGACACCACGGCGGATTTTGTCGTGGTGGGCGCAGGGTTTGCAGGGCTTTCCGCCGCGCGCAGGCTGATGCAGCTGCACCCCGCCGCCCGTGTGGTGGTGCTGGAAGCAGGGCGGCTGGCCGAAGGGTCGGCCGGGCGCAACTCCGGCTTTATGATCGACCTGCCACATGATCTGGCCTCGGACGATTACGCAGGCGCTGGCGATGATCGCAGGATGATCGACCTCAACCGGCAAGCTATCGCCTTTGCCGGGGCAGCAGTGGATGAATATCAGATCAACCCGGACTATTTTGACCGCGCGGGCAAGGTGAATGGTGCGGCCAGCCCGGAGGCTGCGCGCCACAACCAGAGCTATGCGGCACATCTTGCGTCGCTCGGCGAGGCCAGCGAGACGCTGGATGCGCAGGCGATGCAGGAGTTGACCGGCTCTGCGCATTACATCAGCGGGCTTTATACGGCGGGCACGGTGATGTTGCAGCCCGCAGGCTATATTCGCGGCCTTGCGGCGGGTTTGCAGCGGGCAGGCGTGCGGGTTTGCGAAAACTCACCCGTAACCGGGTTTGTCCGCACTGGGTCCGACTGGGTGGTCAAGACCCAGGTCGCGCAGGTGACCACGCCGCGCGTGATCCTGACGGTGAATGGTCATCTGGAGAGTTTCGGCGTTGAGAAAGGGCGGCTTATGCAGCTCTTCCTCTATGCGGTGATGACGCCGGAGCTGGACGCCGATGCGCTTGCGCGGCTGGGGGGAGCATCGCGCTGGGGCATCACGCCCTCGGACCCGATGGGCACCACCATGCGCCGGATCGACAGCGGACAGGGCGGCAACCGCATCGTGACCCGCACCTGCGCCACCCTGTTGCCCGATACGCGTCCCTCTGCGCGAGAGATGACCCGCGCCGCGCGGGTGATGCAGCGCAAATTCGATCAGCGTTTTCCACAGCTTGCGGGCATGAAGATGCAGCATGCCTGGGCCGGGCACCTGTGCCTCAGCCTCAACGGCGTGAGCGTGACACGGCAGCTGGACGAGGGCGTGTTTTCCGGCTGTGTGCAGAATGGGCTTGGCACCGCACGCGGCACCCTCACCGGTATAGCCGCGGCGGAACTGGCGGCGGGTGAGAGCAGCGAAATCTCACGCCACTTCAGCGCCGAGGCCCGCCCGAAACTGCTGCCCCCGCAGCCTTTCCAGCAGATCGGCGCCAATGCGGTGCTGCGGTGGAAGGAATGGCGCGCCCGCGCGGAATAACCCCTTCGTCTTGACACCTTACTCCGAGCGGTCGCACTGCGGCCGCTCTTTTTTGCTGACAGACCCAAAAAAGCCCGCCCCTTGTGTCAAAGGGCGGGCAAGGTGCTCCGGAGAGAGGAATTAATACGTCTGGTTCAACTCGTCGGCCGCCGGGATCTCCTGCTCGCGGCGCGCGATATAGGCGAGGAGCTCCTCGTTCTTGGCCTCGTCGAGTTTGGGTTCCTGATATTCCGACAACAGTTTCTTGGCGCGGGTGAGCGCCCGTTCGGTGATCTCAACACCGCCCTCGGCCTGCCATTGCTCGATGGAGTTGTTGTCGAACATCTCCGGCATGAAGAAGGCGCTTTGGAAATTCTCCTGCGTGTGCGGATGGCCGAGGTAGTGACCACCGGGGCCAACATCCGGCACCGCTGCGACCGCCTGATCGAAGTCGTCCCAGCGCGGCCCCGACGCCATGCGGTGCCCCATGGCGCATTGCTCCGCATCGACGATGAATTTCGCAACCGAGCAATGCATCCCTGCCTCGTTCCAGCCGGCAGAGTGCCAGATGTAGTTGGCGCCCGCGTGCAGCACCGCCGAAAGGGTCGTGGCGCTCTCATACCCGGCTTGGGCGTCAAAGGTCTTGGCACCGCCGAGCGTGTTCGAGGTCCGCCACGGCACCCCGTAGTAGCGCGCCATCTGGCCGATCATGAAGTTCATCAGCGAGATTTCGGGCGTCCCCGCCATCGGCGCGCCGGACTTCATGCTGACGGTGGACAGATAGTGACCATAGATCGCGGGCGCGCCCTTGCGGATCACCTGCGTATAGGCCAGCGCCGAAAGCGCTTCGGCGTTGAGCTGCGCCACCGCCGCAGGCACCGAGGCGGGCGTATTGGCGCCGCCCAGCACGAAGGGCGAGCACAGCACCGGCTGCTTGCGCTTGCAGAAGGCCCGCATGGCGCCCAGCATGGTTTCATCCCACACCAATGGCGAGTTGCCGTTGCAATTGCCGGTGGTGACCGGGTGCTCTTCCAGGAAGTCCTCGCCAAAGAGGATCGCGCACATCTCCATCACGTCTTCGGCGTTCTTGGGGCTGGTGGTCATGCCCATGAACATCTTGTCGGAATGTTTCATCGACGAATAGGTGATGCGCAGGTGGCGTTGGCTGATCGGGTGGTCATAGGGCTCCACGATGTGGTGCGCCGAGGAATGCAGCCCGGGCAGCATGTGGCTGAGCTTGTGGAACATCGCCAGATCGTCGAGCGTCGGGTTGCGGCGCACATCGTCGAGGTCGCGCAGGAAGGGCGCGCCGGTCATCGGCACAAAGACCGAATGCTTGCCGCCAAGACGCAGGTTATTGGCCGGGTTGCGGGCGTGGTAGGTGAACTCTGACGGGATCGAGGCGATCAACTCGCGCACAAGACCCCGATCCAGGTAAACCATCTCGCCCTCGACCTTGGCGCCGACCCGTTTCCAATCGGCCAGCGCGATGTCGTCGCGAAACTGCACGCCAACGTTTTCGAGGATGTCCATCGACGCCGCGTCGATCTTTTCGACCTGCGCCCCATCCATCACCTCGCACCATGGAATGGCGCGGGTCAGGCCCGGCAGCATGGTGAAATCGCTAGCGGTGCGCAGGCTGCGGCGGGCGGAACGGCCACCGGAGCGGCTACGGGAGCGGTGCAGGGTTTCGGTCATCGCGGGATCTCCTTTGATGACAGTTTTGCGGCTCCGACCGCCAGGCGCCTGTAGGATTCCGAAACATGCTTGCAGGAAACGACCCCCGCCGACACGGCGCCGCATTGCCGATCTCATCGATCAGCCGCCGGCACCCCCCAACAATAAAGAGGGGCCCGCCCTCACAGGCAGGCCCCCGCACACCAGCGTCCCCGAAGGTTGAAACCTATTCCGCGGCGATCAGGCTGCGGCCCGTCAGCCCGCGCATCAGGTGGTCGGCGTACCAGTCGGTGAATTGGATCACGCCGCCCTCGTGGGTCTTTGAATAGGGGCCGGGGCGGTAGGCGGGTGTGTTGATGCCCCGCTGATTGTCCTCGACCACCTGCCGGTCCTCGTCATTGGTGTGCACCCAGACCTCTGTCAGCCGTTGCAGGTCGTAATCCTGCCCCTCGACCGCATCCTTGTGCACCAGCCATTTGGTTGTCACCTCGGTCTCGGTCGGGCTGATCGGAGTCACCCGGAACACGATGCTGTGGTCCGACAGGTAGTGGTTCCAGGTCGTGGGATAGTGAAACTGCAACAGCGACCCGGCGTCCTTGAACGGGAGGGTCGAATTTGGCCGGCTCACCGCGACCTTGCCGTCCATGGTGTAGCTTTCCGCCGTTCCCAGCAGCGCGGTGCGCACAAACCGCCACTCCCCGGCCTCGGAGATCTTGAACGCGGAGGGCGCCCCCACCGCTTCGCAGCGGGCCACGTGCTTGTCCTGCAGGGCTGGATCCTCACCATCGAGGTCGTTGCCGATGGCATTGGGGTCTTCGGGAAAGGTGCGGCACAACGCGGGGTGATTGCCCGCACAGTGATAGCATTCGCGATTGTTCTCCCAGACCAGCTTCCAGTTGCCTTTCTCGATGATCGTGCTTTCAAAGGCGACTTTGGAATTCTCGATGTCATGCGGCGCGAGGTAGCGCTCCATCTCGGCGGCAAAGACGGAAATGTCGGGGGCGTCATCCGCCAGGCAGATATAGATCAACCCCTTGATATTGCGGCAATGCACCGGCAGAAGCCCGTGTTCGGACGCGTCGAAATCCGCCCCCATGTCCCGCGCCCACAAAAGCGCGCCGTTCAGCTCGTAGGTCCATTGGTGATAGGGGCACACCAGCTTGGGCGCACTGCCCTTCTTGGCCTTGCACACAACCGAGCCCCGGTGGCGGCAGGCGTTGTGGAAGGCGCGCACTTCGCCATCGGCACCGCGCACGATGATGACGTCATAGGCACCGACCTGATGGGTCACGAAATTGCCCGTCTTCGGAATTTCACAGGCGGGAATGGCAAACAGCCACTCGCGGTAGAAAATCTGGCGCAGATCAAGATCCAGCACCCCCGGATCGGTATAGAAGGCCTGCTCCAGGGAATAGTTTTTCTGGCGGGCTGCCAGTTTGACCAGGATGTCGCTGTCGTGAAGCATGAGCTTCTCTCCTTTGCCGCACCCGCGCAGCGGATTGGCGTGAAGGCGAGGCGCGCGACCGCGGCGGCAGCGGCCTGCCTGCGATCACAGTCCCCCGCCTGCGGTTGACGTTTTCACGGCAAGGCCGGAACGGCGCGCGTAACGCCGCTGTGGCGACGGGACCGGTTCCGGGCTGTCGCCAGCGCCCCGGTCCACCGCCTTGGCACAGGCGGCCTTGCTCTGATCGCAATAATCCGCGGCCGGGGTGGCGCGCGGAGAGGATTCCGACGCGGAGGCAACAAAAACAGACCTCTTGCCGATTGCCCTGCGATCAGGCTGAAGCTGGTGGGTGCAGCGGCGTTCGCTGGTCTGGTTAGGAGTGCCCTGTTGGCGGCTCCTCTGCGCCCGGTTTTGCAAGCGCCCTTGGCGAATAGGCGCAGCGGTCAGGTTTGATATCCAGCAGCGGCGTGCCGTCCAGACAATCAAGGCCGCGTACAACCACCTCGCAGCCATCGATCCGCACCAGCTGGACAAGCGCTGTTCCGATCGGATTCGGACGCACCGGAGACCGCAGGGAAAATGTGCCCGTGGTCACACCGTCCAACCGCGGGGATTGTGTCACCAGATCCCGGCGGCTCTGATCGAGCCAATAGAGCACCTCGATACGCGCATAGGCCTCCAGCCCCGCCAGCGCAGGCGCCCAGACCGGATCGAGGTAGAGACGGCACTCGGGTCCCTCCACGCTGCCCTGGCGCGGGCACTGGCTGCGATCCGTCCACGGCGTGCGAATCCGGCCGATGAATCGCAACTGCGCGTCATCGGGAGGCGTCAACTGCACCACGATCTCGTTTGGCCGGATATCGGGAGGGGTCATTTTGTCCGCCTTTCGTAAATTATGCAGTCTTTTGCAATCCAAATTGTCCCAGGTGTCGCCTCAAAGGCCCTGGATGCCGATGGCAGGCTTGCATATGCGTGAAATCCGCCCTTAGGCTCGACACCGAAAGAAACGCAAAGGCCGGAAATTTTGCAAGGTATCGGAGAAGCGGTCTCGCTGGCGATCCAGCTGGTGATAACAGGAAACGCCGATCTGTTCGAGATCGTCGCCCTGTCCTTGCGCGTCAGCCTCAGCGCCACCTTCTTTGCCTGCCTCATCGGCCTGCCCCTCGGCGCCCTGGTGGCGATCAGCCGCTTTCCCGGGCGCGGCGCCGTGCTGGTGCTGATGAACGCGCTGATGGGGTTGCCGCCGGTGGTGGTCGGGCTCTTGGTCTACTTGCACCTGTCCCGCTCCGGTCCGCTTGGGTTTCTGGGCCTTCTCTACACGCCCAGCGCCATGATCATTGCCCAGACCATCCTGATTGCGCCGATCGTGGCGGCGCTGTCGCGACAGGTTCTGGAAGACCTGCATGGCGAATACGCCGAGCAGTTCCGCTCGCTGTGCCTGACCCGGGGGCAGACGGTGTCGGCGCTTCTTTGGGATGCGCGGTATTCGCTGCTGACGGTGAGCCTTGCAGGGTTCGGACGCGCGGTGGCCGAGGTTGGTGCGGTGATCATCGTCGGAGGCAACATCGACCACCTGACCCGGGTGATGACCACGGCGATCGCCCTTGAAACCTCCAAAGGCGATCTGGCGCTGGCCTTGGCCCTTGGCCTCGTGCTGCTGGTGATTGCCCTTGGCGTCAACGCTGCCGTGCAAAGCCTGCGCATGAGCGCCCGGAGACACGCCTATGTCTAGCATCGACACCGCCACCCTGCTCCGCCCCCAGGCGCTGCCCGAAGCGCGCTATGCCAATCTGCTGCCGCTGCGGGTGCGCGGGCTGGAGCTATCCTGCGGCGGCACCCCCGTCCTGACCGGGCTGGATCTCGACCTGTCCCCGCATGGATGCACCGCGATCATGGGACCAAACGGAGCCGGCAAAAGCCTGCTGCTGAAGGTACTGCACGGGCTTCTGAGCCCAACGGCAGGGGAGGTCTGCTGGGGCAGCCAGCCGCCCGCCGCGGTCACCGCGCGACAGGCGCTGGTGTTCCAGAAGCCGGTGCTGCTGCGCCGGTCCGTGGCAGCCAATATCGACTTTGTCCTGAAGGCCCGGGGCAAGCCGCGGCAGGCCCGCGATGCGCTTCTGGATCGGGTCGGACTGCGGCACAAGGCCCGCGCGCCCGCCCGCCGCCTGTCCGGCGGCGAGGCGCAGCGGCTGGCGCTGGCCCGCGCCCTGGCAACCGATCCCGAGGTGCTGTTCCTTGACGAGGCCACGGCCAGCCTCGACCCCAGCTCGGTTCAGGTGATCGAAACAATCGTGCAGGACGCCTGCGCCCGGGGCATCCGGGTGATCTGCGTCACCCATGACAGCGGCCAGGCCCGCCGGATCGCGGATGACGTCGTGTTCCTGCACGGCGGGCGCGTGGCAGAGCACAGCCCGGCGGATCGCTTTTTCTCGGCGCCGCAGTCGCCTGCTGCACGCGCCTACCTCGATGGACGTCTTGTCCTTTAATACCCCTCGACTGGAGATTTAAATATGAAGCTAAGCCACACATTTGGTGCGAGCCTCGCTGCGCTCACGATTGCCACCAGCGCCCCGGCCTCGGAGCAATCCATTATCGTGCAATCGACCACCTCGACCGCGAATTCCGGACTCTACGATTATCTGCTGCCGCTGTTTCAGGACAAGACCGGCATCCAGGTCAACGTCGTTGCGGTCGGCACCGGACAGGCGATCCGGAATGCCCAGAACTGCGACGGTGACGTGCTGCTGGTCCACGCCAAACCCGCCGAGGAGAAATTCGTCGATGCAGGCTTTGGCGTGACGCGCACCGACCTGATGTACAATGACTTTGTCGTCGTAGGGCCCACCGGCGACCCGGCGCAGGTCGCAGGGCTGACCGATGTGCAGGAGGCGCTCGGCAAGATTGCGCAAGCCGGTGCGCTCTTTGCCTCGCGCGGGGATGATTCCGGCACCCACAAGAAAGAGGTGGCGCTCTGGGCAGAGACCGGCGTCGATCCCACCGCGGCCTCGGGCGACTGGTATCGCGAGACCGGATCCGGCATGGGCGCGACCCTCAACGCGGGCATCGGCATGGGCGCCTATGTCATGACCGACCGCGCCACCTGGATCAGCTTTGCCAACAAGCAGGACTATGAGATCAAGGTTCAGGGCGACGAAGATCTGTTCAACCAATACGGCGTGATCCCCATCGATCCGGGCAAATGCCCCTCGGTCCAGATCGAGGCGGCGCAGACCTTTGCCGATTGGCTGACCTCGCAAGAGGGCCAATCCGCCATCGCGGCCTATAAGGTCGACGATCAGCAACTGTTCTTCCCCAACGCACCGAAGAACTGATAGAGTCTGCGGGGCGCGCCATTCAGGGCCGCCCCATCAGACTGTGACATGACCGACTTCGATTTTCCCGACCACGCCTACCTGACCGTCCCGGAACTGGCGGACCTTTTGCGCCTAAAGGAACGCAAGATCTATGATCTCGCCGCTTCCGGTGAAGTGCCCTGTTCCCGCGCGACCGGCAAATTGCTGTTTCCGGCCGAGGAGATCCGCGCCTGGCTTGATCGGGCCAAATCCGGCGGCACCGCGCCGACAGCAGAGCGCCCGCAGATCCTGCTGGGCAGCCATGATCCGCTCCTGGATTGGGCGGTGCGCCAGTCCCGCTCCGGCCTTGCCAGCTATTTCGACGGCTCGATGGACGGGCTGGAGCGCTTTGCCGGCGGGGATGGCATCGCCACCGGCCTGCATCTGCGCGACAGCAAGACCGGACAGTGGAACATCCCGGCCGTTCAGCGCAGCGTCGCCAGCCAGAACGCCACCCTCGTGCATTTTGCCAGCCGACAGCGCGGCCTCGTCTACCGGGACGGTGTCGGAGATCTGAGCAGCCTGCGCGACATCCGGCAGCTGCGCCTTGCGCCACGGCAACCCGGCTCCGGGACCGACCAGCTGTTTCGCGACCTGGCAGAACAGGCCGACCTCGACCCGAGCACAATCCCCACGGCGGACATCGCGCGGTCCGAAGACGAAGCGGTGGAGGCCGTGCGCCGGGGAGACGCGGATGTGACCTTTGGCCTCGAAGCGGTGGCGCAGAGCTACGGCCTGCGGTTCGCGCCTATCGTGCAGGAAGAATTTGCCCTTCTGGTGGATCGCAAGGCCTGGTTCGAACCGGCCTTCCAGAGCTTTCTCGCCTTCTGCCGCACAAATGCCTTTGCCCAGCGGGCAGCCACCACAAAAGGCTATGATGTCAGCCGGTTTGGCACCGTGCTCTGGAACGCCTGAGATCATCCCCGCCTGCGCAACGATCCGCAAAACGCCGTCCCTGCTCCCTGCCTGAAGATCGATTGGCAGCGGCTTTTGCGTGGCTCGGCGCACCACCGGGCGCCCCCCGGATACTTGACTCTTTTATAAGGTTTTAATAGCGGCAGTCCTACCGAGCATATCCGCCAGGCACAAAAAATAACAAAACCAGCGGAATCGGGACAATGCACCTGCGGACAACACCTGTATCCATCCTGGCCTTGATGGCGGCCCTGCCCGCCGCGGCTCAGGTGATCGAACTTCAACCCATCCACGTCACCGACGGCGACACCCAGGCCTTTTTCGGCGAAAGCGTTGCAACGGAGACCGGCACCGTCGCCAAGACCGGTGACGCGATCATCGAAACCCCGCGCGCGGTTCATATCGTGACGGCACAACAGATCGCGGAACGGGGCGCCACCAATGTGGAGCAGGCGCTTCAGTATGCCTCGGGCATCACCGCCGGGCAGTGGGGGCTGGACAATCGCTCCGACTGGTCGCTGGTGCGGGGCTTTGCGCCCACCACCTTGCATGACGGTCTGAACGCGCGCTACGGCTTTTACAACGACACCAAGCCCGAACCGTTTCTGCTGAACAGTGTCGAAGTCCTCAAGGGGCCGGTGTCCGGTCTCTATGGCAGCGGATCGGTCGGCGGCGTGGTCAATACCACCTCGAAAACCGCCGCGCAGGACAGCGACAACCTCTGGCAGCTCTCTGTCGGCTCCAACCAGCGGGCGCAGATCGCTGGTGACGTGAGCGGCACGCTGAACCAATCCGGCACCCTGCGGTATCGCCTTGTCGGTCTGCTGCGCAATGCGGAGACCCCGGTCGACTTCTCCCAGGATGACTCGCTCGCCTTTGCTCCCTCGATCACCTGGCGCCCGAATGACGACACCGAACTGACCGTCCTGGCCAACTATCAGAAAACCGATGGCAGCCCGCTGATCCAGTTCGCCTCGCTCTATGGCACGCTGGAACCGGCAACTGGCTTTGGCAACGGCACGTTCTTTGATGACAGCCTGTTTGTCGGCGAGCCGGGGTTTGACACCTTCGAGAGCGAACAGCGCGGCATCACCGCCATGTTCCGGCACCGTTTCAACGATGTCTGGAGCATGAATGCAAACGCCCGCTATCTGGATGGCGAAGCGCTCTATCAGCACGCCTGGTGGGCCTTCGACAATGTCACCACTGGCCGTTACAACCCCGACGGCACCATCAACCGCACCTTCTATCGCGCCGAAAACGAGATGAAGACCGCGGCACTCGACGCCTATGCCACCGCCCGGTACACGCTGGGGCGCGTGAACATGCGCAGCATCATCGGCGCGAGCTATTCGCGCGGCTACTATGACAGCGATACCGGATACGGTGCCCAGGTCGCGCCCATCGATCCGTTCAACCCGACCTATGCGGGGTATCCCGACATCACCGTGACCGACAGCGATGGCACCGCGATCACGGAATGGGGGGTCTACCTGCAAAACCGGGCTGTCGTGGATGACCGCCTGTTCGTCGACTTCGGACTGCGCTACGGCCACATCGAGACCGGCGCCAGCACCGGCAGCTTTGGCGCCACATCGGTGGCCGCAGACGACAGCGCCTGGACCGGCAACATCGCCATGCTCTACCGGTTCGACAACGGCATCGCGCCCTATATCAGCTATTCTGAAAGCTTCCGCCAGGACGAGGTCGGCACCGATGTCAACGGCACGCCGTTCGAGCCGACCGAGGGGACCCAGTATGAAATCGGTGTGAAATACCAGCCCGCCGGGAGTGATACCCTCTTTGTCGCGTCGGTGTTCGATCTGACCAAATCCAACATGACCGTATCCGATCCGGCCAACCCCGGGTTCTCGATCCAGACCGGCGAGGCGACGTCGCGGGGGCTGGAGCTGGAGCTGTTCCACCGGCTTGGCGATGTCAGCTTTGATGCGGCCTATACCTATCTCGATACCGAGAATTCCAGCGGTGCGCAGATCGCGCAGGTGCCGGAGAACGCGGCCTCGCTCTGGGTCAATTACGAACCGACTGCCGGTCAGCTGCAAGGCTGGAAATTCGGCGCGGGCGTGCGCTACACCGGTGCGTCCTGGGGCGGCAGCGATACCTACGAGACCCCGTCCTACACGCTCTATGATGCGGCGGTCACCTATTCCCGCGACAACTGGCAGGTGGCATTGAACGTGCAGAACCTGCTGGACGAGAGCTACGTGACCACCTGCCAGTCCGGCGCGTGCTACCTCGGCGAGGGCAGGAACGTCGCGCTGACGCTCACATCAAAGTTCTGATCCGAACCTTCCCCGGACCCTCCGCCAGGGCCCGGGGGCTTTACCCTCCCAGTACGGAAAGGCGTCTCATGCGCCAGATATTGCTCCTGGTTGCCCTCTGCACCGCCGCCCTGCTGCCGAAACAGGGCGCTGCGCAGAGCTTTCCGGTGGAGATCGACCATATCTACGGCACCGCCCGGATCGAGGCACGGCCAGAGCGCGTGGTGTCGCTGAGCTTCATCGGGCATGATTTCCTCCTGTCGCTCGGCGTGGTGCCGGTGGCATTGCGCAAATGGTACGGCCCGCACGCCTTCGGCGTCTGGCCCTGGGCGCAAGAGGCGCTTGGCAGCGGCACGCCCGTGGTCATGCAGGGGGAAATCGACATCGAGGCCATCGCCGCCCTGGAGCCCGATCTGATCGTCGGTCAATGGTCCGGTATGACCCGTCGCGAGTACGCGCTGCTGTCGCAGATCGCCCCCACCGTCGCTCCGGCCCCCGGTGCCGGGGATTACAGCATGTCCTGGCAGCAGATGCTGCTGCGCCTCGGTCATGCCACCGGCCATGCGACAACGGCGCAGTCGATCATCGCCCGCCTCGATCAGCGGCTGGCGGACCTGCGTGCGGCCCATCCCGAGTGGCAGGGCGCGACCGGTGTCATGGTCTGGGCCGGCACCACCGGCGCCTATACCGGCCATGACATCCGCGGCAAATTCCTCGGCGATCTCGGGTTTGTCATCCCGCCGGCGATCCAGCAGCGCAGCAGCCTCGACCTGGCGTATTTCAAGGTCCCGGACGAGGATCTGTCGCCCATCGACGCCGATGTTCTGATCTGGCTCGACAGCGGCGCATCGGTGGATCGGTTGAACCGCCTGCCCCTGCGCCGCTTCATGCGGGCCAATCTCGAAGGCCGCGAAATCTACTCGGACCTGATGCTCTCGGCGGCGCTGTCGCATTCCAGCCCGCTGAGCATTTCCTATGCGCTCGACCGGCTGGTTCCGCTGCTCGAACAGGCCATGGATGGCGATCCCGCCACCGAAGTCACCTCCTCGCGCACGGCGGGTATCCTGACCGGAGGGCCGGCAGATGACAGCTGAGACCACCCTGCCCCGCCTGTCCGGTCGCCCCGCGCACCGGCTGATCTGGCTGGCGGTCGGCCTTGGCGCCCTGGGCCTGACGGCGCTGCTGGCGCTGCGGCTGGGAGTGCGCCCGCTGGGCTGGTCGGATCTGTGGCAGGCCCTCACCGCCTTTGACCCCGATCAGCCGGATCATATCGTGATCTGGCAGCTGCGCATGCCCCGGATGGTGGCCGCGCTGCTGAGCGGGGCCAGCCTTGGCGTTGCGGGCGCATTGATGCAGGCGCTGACCCGCAACCCGCTAGCCGATCCGGGGCTGCTCGGGGTCAATGCGGGGGCTGCGCTCGCCGTGGTGCTGAGCACCTTCGTGCTGCGCATCACCGACCCGGCGCAGTTTGTCTGGGCCGCGCTGGCCGGGGCGGCGCTGGCCTCGGTGCTGGTCTTCCTGCTGGGCGGCAATGCACCGTCGCGCACCGGGCGCCTGATCCTTGCGGGG
Organism: Epibacterium sp. ABV4_022; assembly: GCF_056159345.1. Lineage (NCBI taxonomy): Bacteria > Pseudomonadati > Pseudomonadota > Alphaproteobacteria > Rhodobacterales > Roseobacteraceae > Epibacterium > Epibacterium sp. ABV4_022. The sequence goes on along the minus strand of NZ_JBSWVA010000001.1, from coordinate 511,886 downwards.
GCGGCCGTCAGCGCCCTGTTCTACGCCCTGACCCGTGGTGTGCTCCTGATCAGCCGCGCGTCACTGGAGGTCTATCGGGTCTGGATTCTGGGTGGGTTCGACAATGCCACCCTCGACATGGTCTCGGCGCTCCTGCCCTTCATCATCGTGGGGCTGCTGCTGGCCTTTGTCGCCGGCTTCAGCCTCAACGCGCTGCAACTGGGCGAGAGTACCGCGCAGGGGCTTGGCGTGCGTGTCGGCCTGTTGCAACTGCTGACCGGGAGCGCGATCGTCGTCCTGTGCGGCGCAACCGTGGCCATGGCCGGGCCGATCGCCTTTGTCGGATTGCTCGTGCCACATCTGGCCCGCGCAACCGCCCCAGCCGACATGCGCTGGCTGTCGCTCTATAGCGCGGTCTATGGCGCGACGCTGATGGGTCTTGCGGATCTGATCGCGCGCGCGCCGCTGTTTGGCGGCGTGATGCAGGCGGGCGTGATGTCCGCCATTCTCGGCGGTCCGGTGCTGATCTGGCTGGTCCGCAGCAGAGGAGCACGGAAGCTATGACCTACACATTGCGCATCAATCGCCTGTCCCTGCAGATCCACCGGCGCAACCTGCTGGTGGGGCTGGGGCTGACGCTGGTGCTTGTCACCTTTGCGCTGGCGGCCCTTCAGATCGGCAGCTTTCCGGTCGCGGCGCAGGATCTGTGGTCCGCGCTCCGGGGCGAGATCGGCGAGATCCCGACCATGATCCTGCTCGACCATCGCCTGCCGCGCATCCTGGTTGCCATTGGCGCCGGGGCGGCCTTTGGCCTGTCCGGCGCGATCTTCCAGTCGATGTTGCGCAATCCCATGGCCTCGCCCGATGTGATCGGGTTTAACGCGGGCGCCAGCTGTGGCGCGGTGCTGGCGATCCTGATCTTCGGCACCCTGCGCTTTGTACTGCCCTGGGCGCTGGTCGGCGGCCTGCTGACGGCGGCCCTGGTGCTGATACTGGCCTGGGACGGGCGGCGGGGTTCCGGTCTCGATCCCTATCGGCTGATCCTTGTCGGCATCGGCGCCAGCCTGACGCTGGGGGCCACAAGCGATCTGCTGCTGAGCATGACGGACGAACAGCGCGCCGCCGACATGGCGCAATGGCTGACCGGAACCCTGAATGCCCGCAGCCTCGGCGACGCGGCGCTGGTCTGGGGCGGTCTGGCGCTGCTGATGCCTGTACTCGTCTGGCTGCACTTCCCGCTCGCGCGGCTGACCATGGACGATGACATTGCCCAGGGGTTCGGTCTGGGGCTGGCGCGCCATCGGCTGATCCTGACCGCCACCGGCGTTCTGCTGGCCGCACTGGCTGTCAGCGTTGCCGGTCCGCTGCCCTTTGTCGCCTTTGTCGCCGGTCCGGTGGCCCGTCGCCTGATCGGAACCGGCGCGCCCGCATTGATGGCGGCCGCCCTCGTCGGCGCGCTGGTCACCCTTGGCGCCGACACCGCCGCACGGATGGTGCCGATGGTGCAATTGCCCGCCGGGGTCTTTACCGCCGTGATCGGCGCCCCTGTCCTCGTGTGGCTGCTTGTCGCCCAGTTTCGCAAAGGAGCCCTCTAGATCATGACCGCTGACTATCGCCTCGCGGCCCGGGACCTCAGCGTCCGTTTCCAGCGCACCACCGTGCTTGACCGCCTTTCGATCGGGCTGCCCGATGGGGTGGTGACCGCAATCGTCGGCCCCAATGCCTGCGGCAAATCCACCCTGTTGCGCAGCCTGGCGCGGTTGCAGAAAGCCAGCGCGGGACAGGTGATCCTCGACGGCCAGAGCATCGCCGCCCAGAACAGCCGCTCCGTAGCGCGCAGGCTGGCGATCCTGTCCCAGTCTCCGGTTGCGCCGGAGGGTCTGACCATACGCGATCTGGTCCTGCGCGGGCGCACGCCGCATCAATCCGCATGGCGCCAATACTCCGTCGAGGATGCCGCAGCGGTCTCCGCCGCGCTCACGGCAACCGGGCTGGACGGGCTTGAGGAGCGCGTGCTTGACACGCTGTCGGGCGGTCAGCGCCAGCGGGCGTGGATCGCCATGGCGCTGGCCCAGGACACGCAGCTGCTGTTGCTGGACGAGCCGACCACTTTCCTCGACCTGCCGCATCAGATCGAGCTGCTCGAACTGGTGCGCAACCTGAACCGGCAAACCGGGCGCACCGTGGCCATGGTGCTGCACGACATCAACCTCGCGGCGCGGTATTGCGATCACGTGATCGCGCTGCGCAATGGCGCGGTCCACAGCGAGGGCCCGGCACGCGAGGTCGTCACCGAAGCCATGATGCAGGAGGTGTTCGACCTGCCCTGCACGATCATCGCCGACCCCAATCACGGCACTCCTCACGTCATCCCAACCTGAAAAGGGTAGAACATGTCCCTGTTAGACCACTTTGACTTTCACGCCCAGACCGCCCTGCCCGGGCTGCCCTTTGACGCCCTGCACGCAGACATCCGCAACCGCGCCCGCGAGCACGACCTGCCGGTCGTTGTCGATACCGCGGAAGAGATCCAGATCGAAACCGTCTATGGCAACTACAGTTTTCAGCGGCAGTCCAAGGAGACGATCGCGGTGATCGGGTCCTCCCGTGCCGATTGGCTCTTCACCCTGAAGGACAGCCTGAGCGACACCATCGCGCAGCTGGTGCCGGATGTTGCCGCCGCCATCCGCTGGTCCGATGCGCAGGATCAAGCGGGCAAACTGCCGCCGAATTTCCAGTTCATCACCATTCGCGCGGTCACCCGCGTGCCCGGCCATTTCCTGCGTGTGGAGGCGGAGGCTGAAGACCTGTCGCATTTCACCACCGACGCAATACACTTTCGGCTGGCGCTGCCCGATCCCGATCTGGCGCGTCCGGAATGGCCCTATCTGTCCGAAAGCGGTCAGACCATCTGGCCGAAGGGCGACGCCAGCCTGCATCGCCCGGTCTATACCGTGCGCGAAATGGACGCCGCCAGCGGGCGTCTGGTGTTCGACATCTTCGAGCACGAGGGCGGCCGTGCCACGGAATGGGCCCGTAGCGTGACCCCGGGCACCCGGGTTGGCCTGACCGGCCCCGGCGGCGGCGGCATTCCAGAGGCCAAGGCGCTGCGTATCTATGCAGATGAGACCGGATTTCCCGCCGTGGCGCGGATTCTCGAAACCCTCGATACCGACGCCCGGGGGCAGGTCATCCTGGAGCTGACCGATCCGGTCTCCGGCGACTATCCCTTGCCCGAACACACCGGCCTGACGGTCGAGCGACGCGCGGCCGGGGGCGACGACCTGGGCGATCTGGCCATTGCCGGGCTTGCGGCTGCGCCCGACCACATGGTCTGGCTGGCTGCGGAGAAAACCGCCGCGCAAAAACTGCGCGCCCATTTCAAATCCGCCAGTCTCAACGCCAAGGATCACTATGTCTCGGCCTACTGGACCCGGCCGGCGCCTGCCGAAGACCATGCTTAACTTGACAAAAACGCTATACTAAATTAGGCGCCAGTCGTGGGGGATGTAGGCCTCCGTTAGCCAATCACGTGCATTCGACATTGCGCCATGTAGCCAAGCCCAACCGCCCGTGACCTGACCTCACCGGGGCAGAGCACGGGGCGGACCTGAGCCCAAAGCTGCGACACGGAGCCAATATGAAACACATTCTTCTTCTGACGTCTTTTATCCTGCTGCCTGCATTGGCTTCGGCACAATCAACCGAAACGGACGGCGCCGCCCCCGCCACGCCGGTTCCCGAGGTCGCCTCCGATCTCGTCGCGCCAACGGCACCTGCGGCCCCGACATCGCCCGAGGCGCCGATTGCCGCGCCGTCGAACGGCTCTGAGGCGCCGGACCCGGCGTCCCTCGCGCCCACCCCGGCAGGATCCGTAGAGACCGAGAGCGCGTCGCCCGACACGTCCACGGCAGTGTCCGACCAAGGCGCAGATGCCGCGCCTGCGCCCGTTGCGGAGCCCGCCGCAGCGCCGCTGACGCTGCAAGAAAAGGCGCTGTCGGCAGCGGTCGCGGCCCGAAAATTCCTGCGCGATGGTGGCCCGTCGATCTGGGCGATTGCTGCCCTCTCCGTCATCACCCTGGCCCTGATCCTGTGGAAAATCTGGCGTCTGGCCCTGATCGGCGCCTGGTCCCGGGGCAAGGCGCGCCAGGCCATCGCCGCCTATCAGGCCGGCGACAGTGATCGGGCCATTGCCATCGTCGAAGGCCGGCGCGGGGTGCGGTCCAAGGTTATTTCGGCGGCCCTGAATGCCCTGAAAACGATGCCCGATGCCCATGCCCGCGAGGAAACCGCGCGCGTCGCCAAACGCGAACTGGCCTCGGCGCGCAGCGGGCTGGGCGCGCTGGAACTGATTTCCACCATCGCGCCGCTTCTGGGTCTGCTGGGCACGGTTCTGGGGATGATCGCGGCCTTCCAGGCCTTGCAGGCGGCAGGCTCCAAGGCCGATCCCTCGATGCTGGCCGGGGGGATCTGGGAAGCGCTGCTGACCACCGCTGCCGGCATGGCCGTGGCGATCCCCGCCTCTGCGGCGCTGACCTGGTTCGAGGCCGTCATCGACCGCATCCGCCGCGATGTGGAAGACGGCGCAACACGTCTGTTCGTCAGCGACAAACCGCAACAGCTGCGTCTGGCGGCGGAATAATCCGCGATGCTGCTGGATCCCCCTCCCCGCGCGCGGCGCAAGCCCAGCCTCACGCCGATGATCGACGTGGTGTTCCTGCTGCTGGTCTTCTTCATGCTGGCCTCGCGATTTGGCATCGACGCCGCACTGTCGCTGCCGCTGGCGGCGGGCGGCGGGGACTACACCGGCCCGCCGCGCCTGATCGACATTGCGCCAGAGCAGGTCTTTGTGAACGGGCAGCCAGTCCCGCTCGCCGAACTTGCGGCGGTGCTGGACCCGCTGGTCGAGACGCGCACGGATACGCTGATCCTGCGCGGGCGGGATGGGGCCAGCCTGCAACGTATCGTCACCCTGACCGAGACCCTGCGATCCGCCGGGTTCACCTCGGTCGTTCTGGTGGAGTGAGCGCCGATGGACCTGTCTGACGCCCCCCGCCGCCCGCGCGCGGAATCGATCGTGCCGATGATCAACGTGGTGTTCCTGCTGTTGATCTTCTTTCTGATGACCTCGCGTCTGGCCCAGCCCGACCCGATTGAGGTCACCCCGCCCGAGGCGGATCTTGACGCGCCGCTGGAGGCGGAGGCCACGCTCTATGTCGACAAGACCGGCACGCTGTCGTTCGACGGCCAGACCGGCGACGCCGCGATGACGCGGCTGGCCGAGGTGTCCGCCAAAGACGCCATCCTGCAACTGCGGGCGGATGCAGAGCTGGAGGCGACGGTTGCCGCCGGGTTGCTCGCCGATCTGTCGGCTGCCGGCTTTGCCCGTGTGGAACTGGTGGTGAGCCCGAAATGAAACGCTGGATCGAAGGCTTTCTGTTTGCGGCGCTGGCGGTCGCCGTCCACGTTGCCCTATTTGCAAGCGTTCCGGAACAGGGCAGCCAGGCCGGCGGATCTGGCGGCGAATATGTCGTCTCCATCGCCGGAGCCGCGCCCACCGTGCGCGAGATGGTGGACCGCTGGGAGCAACCACCGGACGCCCCGCCGGTCGAGCTGGAACCGCTCGATACGCCGGTTGCAGAGACATCCGCACCAACGCTGCCGCAGCTCGACAGCGCGCCCGCGCCACGCGCCGAGGTGCGCCTGGCCATGACGCCCCCGGAAGAGGCTGCGCAGCCGGAGATCGACACAACACCCGCACCGCCACCACCGCCGGAACCGGAGCCTGAACCCGAGCCAGAGCCCGAACCTGAGCCGGAGCCGGAGCCGGAGCCGGAGCCGGAGCCGGAAGACGTGCCCGATACCGCGCAGCAAGCCCAGACCACCACCGCCGGGCGGGCCGAACAACGCGCCGCCGGAACAGGCGGCAGCGCGCAGGCGGGCACCACCAGCACGGCCCGCACCACGACCAGCACAAAGGGTCAACAGGCGAAGCTGCAACAGGTCTGGGGGGCCAAGATCCGCGCCCGCATCGAGCGGCGCAAACGCTATCCTTCCGGCGCGCGCGGTGATGGGGCTGTTGTGGTCGGGCTGACCGTCAGCCGGGGTGGGCAGCTGCTGAACTATCGCGTTGTGCGCTCGTCCGGCGTCGCGGCCTTTGATCAGGCCGCCTTGCGCGCCATTGCCAACGCACGGCGGTTCCCCAAGGCCCCGAACGGGCTGCCCGGGGCGCAGTTCCCGTTTGCATTGAAGATCACCTTCAGCCGCTGAGGCTGGTCAACACGCCCCACGGGTGTGGCCGACGGGGCGCGGGCGTGCGCCGCTAGCCCTTGCGCTGCCCCAGCAGCCAGATGAAGAACAGCCCACCAATCAGCCCGGTCACGACGCCGATGGGAATATCCTCGGGCGCCAGGATCGTGCGGGCCAGAATATCCGCCCAGAGCAGGAATACACCTCCAAACAGGGCGCTTGCCGGCAGCACAAGCCGGTAGTCCCCGCCGCAGATCAGCCGCACGATATGCGGCACCATGAGGCCGACAAAGCCGATGATGCCGGAAAACGCCACCATCACCCCGGTGATGAGCGCGCCGATGACAAAGGTCATCAGCCGGAACCGCGCCACGGCGATGCCCAGGGTGGCGGCGGTTTCATCGCCCACCGTCATTGCGTTGAAATCCGCCCGCCGCCACCAGAGCCAGGTGCCGCAGCCCAGCAGGATCAGCAACGGATAGATCAGATGCGACCACTGCGCGATGCCAAGCCCCCCGAGCATCCAGAACACCACGGTGTGAGAGGCCCGCGGATCGCCCAGAAAGATGAGCACATTGGCCCCGGCCATCACGATGAAGGACACCGCCACCCCCGCCAGTACCAGCCGATCCGCCGTCGTCGATTGGGTCAGGCGCGTGACGCCGAGCACCACCGCCGTTGTCGCCAAAGCACCGGCAAAGGCCAGCAGGGGAACCGTCAACAGACCAAGGAACAACCCGGTGTGCAGCAAGGCCAGGATCGCGCCAAAGGCCCCGCCAGAGGAAATCCCCAGCAGATGCGGATCGGCCAGCGGATTGCGGGTCACCGATTGCAGGCTCGCCCCGACCAGCGCCAGCCCGGCGCCGACCATGATCGCAAGCAGCGCACGCGGAAAGCGGATATCCCAGACGATCGCGGCCCGCCCCTTGGACCAAACCGGCTCCACAAGGCCGGGCCAGATCTTGTCGATCAGCACCCCCCAGACGGTGCCGGTCGACACCGGCACCGCCCCGAGGCTGATGGCAAAGGACAGCGACACCAGAAGCGCAGCCAAACCGCCAACAAGCAGCATCGGTGCAGTGCGCGTGCGCCGCAGCGGGCCAATATGCGCTTCGCTGTCCTGCATCGGTTATTCGCCCCAGAACCCGGCGGCGAGTTTTTTCACGGCCTTGATATTGCGCGGTCCGGGGGTGGCTTCGACATACTCCAGCACCACGAACCTGTCGTTCTTGACCGCATCCATCTCGGCAAAGGCCGGGTTCTGCATCATGAAGTCCCGTTTCTGCGCGGCGGTGACGTCGCCGTAGTTCACGATCACCACGATCTCCGGATTGCGGTCCACCACCTCTTCCCAGGTTACGGTGGCCCAGCTCTTTTCGAAATCATCCATGATGTTCTTGCCACCGGCGGCCTCGATCAGGGCGGTGGGCATGGCATAACGACCGGCGGTGAACGGGGTATCCTCGCCGCTGTCGTAGACAAACACCCGCGGGGCTTCGCCATCCGCCTCCAGCTCCTTGGTAAAGGCGGCGAGATCGGCGCGATAGCCGGCAACCAGGGCCTCGGCCTTGTCCTCCACATCAAAGATCCGGCCGAGGTTCAGCAGATCAGTGTACATGTCATCCATGCTTACCTTGGGCTTGTCGCCGATGTGGATGCAGCTTTCGGTGAGTTCGTAGACCTTGATGCCAAAGGGGGCGAGGGTCTCGGGGGTCACCTCGCCACCGACTTTCATGCCGTAGTTCCATCCGGCAAAGAAGAAATCCGCATCTGCGCCGACCAGCACCTCCTTGGAGGGGTAGCGGGCGGAAAGCTCCGGCAGCGCTGCAACCCCATCGCGCATTTCCGCGTCCAGGGTTTTCCAGCCCGAGACGCCGGTGTAGCCGACCATGTGATCGGACAGCCCCAGCGCCAGCATCATTTCGGTCAGGTTGACGTCATTGGAGATCGCGGCTTGCGGGACGCTGTCAAAGGTCACGTCGCGATCACAGCTCTGAACCGTGGTTTCAGCCCAGGCGGAGGTGCCTGCCAGTGCCAGCGCGACGGGAAAGAGGATATTTTTCATGAGGTGTGTTCCTGCGAGATATTGGACAAGTGAAAGGTCAGGTGATCCCGGCCCGCACGGGCCAGGTGGTCGCGGCGGGCCTGCACGCCAAAGGCCTGGGAGACGCGCGTTTCGGACAGCACCACGCCGGGTGTGCCAAAGCCCATAACGCGGCCCTCTGCCATCAGCAGAATGTCATCACAGACCTCGGCAGCGAGATTGAGATCGTGCAGCGAGGTCACGATGGTCAGATCGAGGTTCCGGATCAGCGCCAGCAGTTCGAGTTGATGGCGCACATCCATGTGGTTTGTCGGTTCATCGAGGATCAGCACCTGCGGTTCCTGCGCCAGGGCGCGGGCCACCATGACCCTCTGCCGTTCGCCCCCGGACAGGGTGGCAAGCGTGCGGTGGGAAAAACCGGTCAGGTCGAGCCTGCGCAGTGCTGCGTCAATAATCGCCGCATCCCGCTGACCCGATGTGGCCAGCCCGTCGCGATGGGGCAGACGTCCCAGCGCCACGATGTCCTTCACCGTCAGGCCGAAATCGGTCGGTTGCTCTTGCAGCACCGCCGCCACCCTGCGCGCGGCCTGCCGCGGCGGCATGGCCCACAGATCGGTCCCATCGACGAGCACCTGTCCGCTGCGCGGCGACTGATAGCGATAGAGGAGCCGCAGCAGGCTGGACTTGCCGGCGCCATTGGCGCCGACCACCCCAAGCACGCGCCCGGCGGGCAGGTGGAAACTGGTTTCATGCAGGATCAGGGGGCCACGGCGTCGCGGCGCCCAGGTCAGGCCACGCGCCTCCAGGGTCGCAGCCATTACCGCCCCCTCCGGGCAAGCGCGGCACGCGGCGCGTCACCGGCTCTGCACATGTCTCGATCACACAGCGCCATCCGCGGCTCCGCTCTTGTGTGCGGGGGATAGGCAGAACACAGGTTGGCGTCGCTCCCGGCTCGGGAGGTCAGACAGCTACCACCGTTCACCGGGACACCCCGCCCAGGTTACACATCGGGTCAGATGGCAGGTCTCCTGACTTGCGGTTCGTCATTCCCCTGCACCTTCCCGGATGGACATCCAGTGGTATCAGGCAGGGTCATTCGCCGCTCACAGTTGCGGGGGCAGTCACGGGTTTGGCGCCTTTTGGCTACACCTCACCGTATTCCCTTTTCATCCCCGCGCATCTGAGGCGACGGAGAACCATCTGGCCCAGACATGGGCCAAACGGACTGAATATGTCAACTGTTTTGCAACCGGCGACAGGCCCGACAGCACGCGGCCCCCGTCCGGGCCACAGCGCGACGATGCGTTTCTCCGGGAACAATTCGCGCCGCGCGCCGTTGTGTCTGCGAGGCCCGCACAGGGTGGGCACTGTAACACGGCAAAGGAGGCACCCCATGCTTGGTTGGGCCCTGACATTCCTGGTGATCGCACTGATCGCGGCCGTCTTTGGCTTTGGCGGTATCGCCAGCGCCTCGGCCGGGATCGCGCAGATCCTCTTTTTCATCTTCCTGGTGATGTTCGTCGCCGCGTTGATCTTTCGGGCAGTTCGCCGCTGACCCGAAGGCACGCATCGGATCGACCGACACTCCACGCAGAAAGGACATGACATGAGCACCGCATTGAACGTCAAACCGCAAATCGCACCTGTCGAGACCGGCGTCCGGGACACCACCGCCATCGCCGAGGGGCTGAGCGACGTGCTGGCGGATACCTACCGCCTGACGCTGAAAACCCACATCTACCACTGGAACGTCGAAGGACCGCTGTTCTTCTCGCTGCACAATCTGACCGAAGAGCAGTACCAGAACATGTTTGCCGCCGCAGATGAGCTGGCAGAGCGCATCCGCGCCATCGGCCACCTGACCTCCGGCAAGATCACCGGCGTCTTGTCCGACAGTATTGTCGACGACCTCGGCCAGATGCCAAGCGCCGGGGAAATGTGCAAGGATCTTGAAAGGGACCATATGCGTCTGGCCCACCGCCTGCACGCGCTGATCGAGCTGGCCGAACAGCGCAAGGATATGGTGACGGGTGACCTGGCCACCGAACGCGCGGCCTTCCACGAAAAAGCGGCTTGGATGCTGCGTGCTTTGTCTGCCTCGTAGGCACGCATGTATTCTGCAGGGGGCCCTTCATCCTGACGGGTGTGGGGCCCCTTTATTTTGCGGATGCGACGTTTTGGCCGCCGCGCCGCTGCTCGCCCGACACACACCCGCGCAAACAAACGGCCCGGACAGTGCCGGGCCGTCGATATCGCCAAAGTCACGCTGCCGTTGGATCAGCTGGTCAGCGTATCGGTCGAGGCAAAGAACATGGCCTGGCTGATCGCAGAAATCACCTGGTCGGGAACATAGGGTTTGGCGATCATGAACGCCGGTTCATGCCGCTCACCTGTGAGCAGACGCTCGGGGAAGGCCGTGATGAAGATCACCGGCACGTCGCCGAGATCTTCGAGCAGGTCCGCAACCGCGTCGATGCCGCTGGAGTTATCGGCAAGCTGAATATCCGCCAGGATCAGATCGGGCCGTTGCTCATGCCCCAGTTTCACCGCCGCCTTGTGGGTGCGCGCAATCCCGGTGACCTCGTGCCCCATCATCGTACAGATGCCTTCAAGATCCATCGCGATGATCGCCTCATCCTCGATAATCATGATCTTGCCCGAAACCGATTGCTGCATCTCATCATGCGCCAACTGGATCAGGCGGCTGGCCTCTTCGCTGTCGATGTCCATGATTTCCGCGATTTCGCTGATGGAGAAGGCCTCCACCGTATTCAGCAGCAGCGCCTCGCGGGTGTTCGGGGTCAGCGCCGAAAGATGTTGCAGCGCCCGGGCCCGGGGACCGTCATCCGTGTCCGGCACCGGCTGTCCGGAACTGCTCCAGAGCGTGTGGAAAACCTTGAAAAGTGCCACTTTTCCGCCATGGGCCTGGGCGTCGAAGCAGCTTGGATCCGCCAGGATCGCCTCCAGCGTGGAGGCCGCATAGGTATCACCGGATTGCTGCGCCCCGGTGAGCGCTCTGGCGTAACGCCGCAGGTACGGCAGGTGGGGTCCGATCAGGTCCGACAGAGTCAGGGCTTGTCCAGTGGTGGGGGTCGACAATTTTTTTCTCCTGTCACCAATATTTCTCGGAACAAACGCATGCTTTGGGCGTTTGTTCCATGGAAATGAAAATTTTATCGCGCCTGAAGGTATAGGTGTTGCGGGAGAGACGAATGGCAAACAGGCCTCAGAAACAGCCATGGGACACTCTGATCGACGAGAACCTGAAGCGGGTTTTCGACGAGGATGCGAATGCGGAATTGCCGCCGCATCTGATGGAGCTACTTGATCGTCTGGACAAGATCCCCGTCGCGGATGCGTCGGGCACCACCGGCGCGACCTCCCAGTCGCAGGAGGAGGCCGAATAATGGACCGACAGAATGCCAAGGCTGAACTGACCAGCCATATGAAGGTGCTTCGCGCCTTCGCCATGAGCCTTACGCGCAATGATGCGGCAGCAGATGATCTGGTGCAGGATACGGTGCTGAAAGCCTGGAGCAACTTCGACAAGTTCCAGGAAGGCACCAACATGCGGGCCTGGCTCTTTACCATTCTGCGCAACACCTTCTATTCCAACCGCCGCAAGGCTGCCCGCGAAGTCGAGGATTCCACCGGCACCATCACCGAAAGCATCTCGGTCAAACCGGCCCATGATGGCCGGCTGCAACTGGCCGAGTTCCGCGTCGCCCTGGCGGAACTGCCGGCCGAGCAGCGCGAGGTGCTGACCCTGATCGGCGTTCTGCAATATTCCTATGAAGAGGCGGCCGAGGTCTGTGGCGTCAAGGTCGGCACGATCAAGAGCCGGCTGAACCGGGGGCGCGAAGCCCTGGCCTCCAGCATGCAGATCAATATCGACGATCAGATGGAACTGACGGACGCCGCCACCCATGCCGTGGTCGCCGCAAGTGGTGGAACCGCCGCGTGAATCGAATGAATTTTCCCTCCCTGGCCCTGTTTCGAGGCCAGGGTCAGGGCACCTCCGCTGACGGTTCGGATGACCGGACACATGTCTCTCCGGGCGCATCGCGCCCCTTTGGCTGGACGCGAAGCCTGTCCGTCCGGCTGGCCATACTGCTGTCCGGGGCGCTTGTGCCGCTGGGGCTGATCGCGGTCGATCAGACCGTCCGCCTGCAGGCTGAACTCCGCGAATCCAACAATCTCAGTCTGCAAGCCCTGACCGCCGAATTCGCTCAGGAAGAGCGCGAGATCATCAAATCCGCCTTTTCAGCGGCAGAGACCCTGGCGCTGAGCGTGCCGGATCTGACCGCGGACCTGGCCCGGTGCAAATCGCTGATGACCCGTTTCATCGACGCCACCGCAGAGCGCTACAGCTTTGCGGGGTTTCTGCCGACGGACGGTGTCATGGAGTGCGCCTCCGCCGATCTGACGATCGACTACTCCGACAATCCCAGGTTCTCCGACTGGATGCTCACCGCCAAGCGTGACGTCCGCGTGAATTCCTTCGGCCCCGTTTCCGGCACTGCCGTTCTCATCATTTCCGAGCCGGTCTTTAATGAACAGGGCAGGTTCATCGGCAACCAGATCATCCACGTCCCCCATGACAAGATCGATCAGGGGTTTCAGGTCAAACTGGGGGATCGCCCCATCGATATCGTGACCATCAGCGTGGATGGCGACATCCTCAGCGCGTCCGGCGCTCGCGAAACCGCACGCGAACGCCTGCCCGCCGGGATTCCGCTCAAGGAGCTGATCAAACTCAACCCACGGCGCATTGAAACCGAAAACGCCGCCGGCGAGACCCGGCTGTTCTCGATCGTTCCGGTGCTGAGCAACGGGTTCTATGTCGTCGGCAGCTGGGACCCGGACGGCCGCCACGCAGCCGCCGACAGCGGCCCGTTCAGGCAGCTTGTGCTGACCCCTGCCCTGTTTCCGATCCTGATGTGGCTGGTCAGTCTGGTGCTGATCTACATCACGCTGGATCGCCAGGTGGTACGCTACCTGCGCCTGATCACCACCCAGATGCAGCAATTCGCCCGATCCCGCACCCTGCCCAAAACGCCGCCCCGGTCTTTCATGCCCCATGAAATGGAGGTCATCGAAAACGAGTTCATGCAGGTGGCCGAGAAACTGCTTCATGACGAGGCCGACCTGTTTGATGCGATGCATGACAAGGATGTGCTGCTCAAGGAGCTTCATCATCGGGTGAAGAACAATCTGCAACTGATCTCGTCGATCATTTCCATGCAGATCCGGCGCACGCGGAATGCAACCACCGCTGATGCGTTGCAGACCGTCAACCGGCGGGTGACCAGCATGGCAACCGTGCACCAGACCCTGTACCAGGCGTCAGAACTGGGGCGGGTTCAGGCAAACGACCTGCTGCGGGACGTGATCCGCCCGCTGACAGAGCTTGCGCCCACCACCGCCCCGGTGCCGCATATCGAGATTTCGCTGGAGCCGGTCGTGCTCTATCCCGATCAGGCTGTGCCCCTGGCCTTGCTCACCGTCGAAGCCGCCACCAACGCCCTGAAATACCTTGGCGTCGACAGTGCCGGCAAACGCTGGGTGTCGTTCAAGCTGAACGTGGTGGACGACACCCGGGTGACGCTGACGATCGCCAATTCCACGGCTCAGGACCCCAGCTTCGATGAAGAGGGCACCGGGCTTGGCAGCCAGTTGATCCGCGGCTTTGCCCGCCAGCTGGAATGCAGCCCGACCGTCCAGGAGGAGGCCGACAGCTATGCCATCAGCCTGACCTTCGACGCGATGCAGTTCGAGCCCGATGCCCCGGCGCCTGCCGGGGTGGATGTCGAGGACAGCTGACCCGTCTCCGGCACCGCCCCCCTGCGGGCGGTGCCGGAATTTATCTACGCCCTGGGGTCGCCCTGCCCTGTTGGCCCCGCCGGTCCGGAACCGTGCCGGGCGTCGCGGTCCGGCCCCCGCGCTCTCCGCCACCCCCCCCCCTTGCACCCATCGAAAAAAACCTCCTGCACCGGAACACCTGTGGCCGTGCGACGTTGTCTCACCGAAGCTCACGCGCGCATGCGAGTGAAACGGAATAGGAGATAACACCATGAAAAATCTTTTGATTTCCACGTCCCTCATCCTGACCATGGGGCTGCCCGTGGCAGCCGCCGAGACCAGTGACATGTTCCGCAGCGAGGCGGGACCTGCGGAGTTCCATGCCTCCTCCTTTGTGGGCAAGCGGATCTATCAAACCGAGAACGACGCCCTCAAGGACGTCATGGATGGCGTCCAGGATGGCTGGAGCGACATCGGCGAGGTCAATGACGTGATCCTGAGCCGGGACGGCAAGGCCGAGGCGGTGCTGGTCGACATTGGCGGTTTTCTCGGCATTGGCGAAAACCAGATCGCCGTCGATATGGACGCGCTGAAATTCGTGCGCGATGGCAATTCCGAGGCGGGCGCTGATGGCTATTTCCTGGTGCTGAACGCACCGACCGAAGCGCTGGAAACCGCGCCGTCCTATAAAATGTCCGGCACCATCAACGCCCATTCTGAACTGACGGCAGAAGGCGCCATCCAGACCGAAACCGATGCGGACACCGCCTCTGATCAGGTGGTCGATCAGGTCACCGGCCTGTTCGACGACAGCGGTGACACACCGCCCGCCGTCGCCTCGGACGAGCTGACAGCGGATGAGCTGACCGGCGCCAGCGCCTTTGACGCCAATGACGAAATGATCGGCGAAGTGGCCGACATCGTCATGGACAACTCCGGTGATGTGGATGCGGTGATCGTCGACGTCGGTGGCTTTCTCGGGATCGGCGCCAAGCCGGTCGAGCTGCAGCTTGGCGATGTGAATATCGAGGAACGGGACGGTCATCTGCGCATCTACACCATGATGACGAAGCAGCAGATGGAAGAGATGCCCAGCTATCAGGGCTAACCTCTCCCGCCCGCAGAACAAAAGGCCGGCCCCCTCGGGCCGGCCTTTTTGCTGTCAGGTTGTCAGGTTTGATGTCGGGGCGGCGATGGCGTCGCGCCGCCCGCATCAACGTGCCTACATAAGCTGGAATGCCACCCCGCCGAGACCCAGCGCCAGCAGCGTGACCGTCACCAATGCGATCAGACCGTCACCGGTGAGCATGGACACCGCCAGAAGCGCCACAACCGCCCCCAGGATCGAAGAGGTGAACGGCAGAAGTTCCAGAAAGGGCATCATCAGGCCGCACAACAGGCAGATCACCTGTATCACCCGCAAGAAGGGCGGTGTCAGCAGGGATTGGAACCGTTTCTTGAACTTGCGGTCCATCCAGGCCGCGACGCGGCGCAAACCACGCGTCGCTTTCTGTGTGGCCTTGGCCGACAGCACCCTGCGCGACAGGAAGTCCGGCAGCCAGAGATGCTTGCGCCCCATCAACATCTGACCGGAAATCAGGGCAATGGTGATGCCGCAGGCGGAAGAGAACAGCGGAATGCCGCTGAGGGGTGACACCAGCGCCAGCGACGGCGCAACCAGGACCGCAGCAATCGACTTGACGCCCAACTCGTCCATGAGTTCGGCCACTTCAAGATAATCCTTGCGCCCTTCGAGCAGCGCATCCGTTTTATCCAGCACATCTTCGACGGGGTGGGAGGTCTCTGTCATGGGGTCCATTTTCTCGAATAGGTCTCGTTCCTAATCGAAACGCCGCGGGGCCTGCATTGTTCCCGCCCGGCGTGGCCAAGGACACATGGCCCCGCCCGGTCCGGAACAGGAAACAGCGAATTTTTCTCGTGAAATCAGGAACATTCGACACTCTCCCGTGTTGTAAGGTCAGATCCCCACCGGGAATGACATGAGTTCGAAAGGAGATAGAGATGACCCATCTGATCCGTACCACCGCCCTTGTCGCCACCATGGCAACCGCCGCCGGTGCCTCCACCATGGTGCAGGATATCGACGTCGATGCCGATGCCAGCGCGCTGAAGAACAGCGGTGCCGTGGCCGTCTGGAGCGAGCTGGAGACCGATCTTGAAACCGCCCTGGCGGCGCAGCTGGTCCATCAGCTTGCGGAAGAGGGTCAAACGGTTGAAGACGCCGCCGAGATCGACATCGAGATCGATACCGTGGCGTTGGCCTCGAGCCTGCAGGCGGAAATGGGCATCGCCGACTCCGTTCTCGAAGGGGACGTCTCTGTTGACCTGCCGGGGAGCCAGTACGACCAGCGCTACACCCTGACCGTGAGTGCCGAGCAGGCGAATGTCTACTACCCCGAGGGCACCGATGTGACCACGCTCAACGTGGGCAGCGAAGTCTTCTACACCGCGATGGTGGATGCCTTTGCCACCCATGTTGCCGACAAGCTGAAATAACGGAGCCCCACCATGCGTATGATCTATCTATCACTGGTGGCCGTGCTGGGCCTGACCGCCTGCGAGGCCACCGAAGGACTGGGCCGCGATGTGTCCAACCTTGGCAATGAAATCGAACAAGAGGCGCAGGAGGCGCAATAACCTCTCTGTGCACAGCCCCGGCGTCAGTCGCGCCGGGGCTTTTTTCAGGTGGGCCGCGCCCGGCTGAGCGCCAGCGGCATCAACACCGTCAGGATCATCAGCCGCATCACGTGATGCGCCGCGACAAAGGCGGGATCGAGCCCGAGCGTGACGGCAATCGCGGCCATGGCCTCCACACCGCCGGGCGCAAAGGCGACGATCAGCAGCGCGGGCGACAGGCCCATGATCTGCATGCTGACCCCGATAGCAATCAAGGTGATCACAACATTGACGCCCGTGACCCACAGCCCCGCCAGAAAATCGAGTTTCAGATCCGCGAGCTTTTGCCCGACAAAACGCGAGCCGATCAGGGTGCCCATCACCAGAAACGCCACAAAGGTCGCCTCTTCCGGCGGGCGTCCGGGAGTGAGCGCAAAGATATGTCCGGCGGCGCTGCAAAAAATACCAGCCAGCAAATAGGCGGCGGGCACGTTCAGACGATCAAACACCGCACCGACCGCAAGCGTGACCCCCACCAAAAGCGCCAGCTGCCACAGGGCCAGCGGATGCTCCGGCATCAGCTCCACACCCGTCGCCCCAAAGACCGTCGAGACCAGAACCGGCACGCACAGCGTCAGAAACAGCACGCGGATGCTTTGTACGATGGCGATCCGAGAGGTCTGCCCATTGCCGCTGAGCGACAGCGCCAGCACATAGCTCAGATGGCCGGGCGCAGCGGCCAGAACCGCGTCTCTCGCGCTGAACCGCATCCAGTGCTGAAGCCCGATGCGACTGATCCGGAGCGAGATGAACAAGCTCACCGCGAGGATTGCGATGGTCACCGGCCATGCCAGCGCCGAGGCGAGCATGTCGCGGGTGACGCTGCTGCCAATGTTGATCCCCAAAAGCACAAAGGCCGTGGTCCTGAGCCACACTGGCATCTTGATCGGCACCCCAAAGAGCGCCGCCAGCGACACCGCTGCCGCCGATCCGGTCAGGGGGGCGGAGGGAAATCCGATTGCTTCAAAAATCAAGGTGCCCAACACGGCGACGACAAGCGCGCCGATCAGGCCAATTGTATCACGTAGGGTCATACGTCCATCTGTATTTCGGCGGGGTCGGCCCCTTGTTGCGCCCCCCCTGTTGTTGCTGCTCCCACGCATGGGACAGGATGCCTACCGAGCGTGACAGGCAGAATAGCCCGCGCGCCAGCGGCGGGGCAAAGCCCAGCTCGGCATAGATCACGGCTGTTGCACCGTCGATGTTCATCGGCAGGGCCGTGCCTTTTTCAGCCGAGATTTGCGCCTCGATCGCTTGGCCGATGTGTTGGAACCGTCCTGACACCGCGCCCGCCTCTGCCGCCTCGGACACCAGCGCCATCAGGCGCGGCGCGCGTGGGTCGGTTGGTTTGTGGAACCGGTGGCCAAAGCCGGGGATGATCTTGCCATGTTCTGCGCGCCAGTCCGCCAGCGCCGCGGCCAGATCCCCTGCGTGGGCATCGACGTGGTGATACAGCTCCACCGCCTGCTGCCCGGCCCCGCCATGCACATCGCCCAGCATGTTGACCGCCGTCGCCATCGCATTGTTGAGTGGCAACCCACAGGTGACCGCCATCCGCGCCGCTGCAATCGAGGGCGCCTGTGGGCCGTGATCCACAGCCGAAACCAAGGCGGCCTCAAACAGGCGGGCCTGCGCAGGTGTCGGCCGGTCGCCCCGAACCATCAGCCAGATCATCTCGGCAAAGCTGACGTTGCCGATCAGATCCTGCACGGGGGTGCCCCGCAGGTCGATGCGGCCGGGTTCCATGTCGATGATAGACGTGCGCCACCAATCACTCACATCGCTCATATCACGCGCTCCCGTCTCAGGGTTTCGACCTCATCGGCACTCAGGCCAATGTCCTGCCAGATGCTGTCATTATCTGCCCCCAAGGCAGGGGGCGCTTGATCCGGGACCGGGCGATGGGTGCCAAACCGGACCGGCGCGCCCGCCAGCGACAGGGAGGCATCTTCGGTTTCGACCTCGGCAATCAGGCCACGATCCTTGATTTGCGGCTCATTCAGAATTTGCGGCACCGTCAGCACCGGCCCCGAGGGCACGCCAAGCGCGTTGAGTTCGGCCACCCATTCCGCAGCGGGCCGGGTCCGAAGGACGCTTTCCAGCTCTGCCCGCAGCATGTGGCGGTTGCGTTTGCGATCCTCTCGGGTGGCATAGTCCGGATGCGCCAGCAAATCGTCGCGCCCGAGATGGCGCGCCATGGATTGCCATTGCTCATCCCGGTTTGCGGCCACATTGATCGGCCCATCCGCGCAGGCAAAGGTGCCCGAGGGCGCGGATGTGGTGTTCTCATTACCATGCGCGCCCGGGGTCTGCCCCGCGATCAGGTGGTTGGACACCACCCATCCCATGGTGGAAATCACCGCCTCGGTCATGGAGATATCCAGAAACGCGCCGCGCTCCGGGTCGTTGAGCGCTGCCGAGATCGCAAAGGCTGCGGTCATGCCGCCCACGGTATCGGCCAGCGGATAACCCACGCGCAGAGGCGCGCTGTCGCCATCGCCGGTGATCGACATGACGCCGCTGATCCCCTGTACGATCTGGTCATAGGCGGGGTTGTCCTTCCACGCACCGTCCTGCCCAAAGCCGCTGATGGCGCAGTAGATGAGGTTTGGATTTTCCGCCTTAAGCACGTCATACCCGAGGCCAAGGCGCTCCATCACGCCGGGCCGGAAGTTCTCAACCAATACGTCAGATGTGCGAACAAGGCGCTTTAGCAGCGCCTTGCCTTGGTCGTGTTTCATGTCGAGGGTCACGGATTTCTTCTGTGCGTTCTGAGCCAAAAAACTCACCCCCATCAGGGATTTATTCCGCTCTGGATCGGCACCCAGTTGCCGGGCCAGATCGCCGGTGCCGGGGCGCTCGACCTTGATGACTTCTGCACCGAGCAGGGCCAGCTGATAACAGCAATACGGCCCCGCAAGCACATTGGTCAGGTCAAGAACCCGAACCCCGGAGAGCGGTTTAATCCCCATCGGCCACCCCGGCCGCACGGGCGCGGGCACGGCGTGCACGGTAGCTGGGCACGATCACCAGCAGAATGGCCAACACCAACAGCCCCAGCGTCATCGGACGATCAAGGATGAAGGAAATGCCGTCATAGATCTGCATCGAGCGCGCAAAGTTATCCTCCAGCATCCGCCCCAGAATGAAACCGATGAGCAAAGGGGCCAGCGGATAATCCGCAAACCGCAGCACCGTCGCACAGATGCCAAAGCCCACGAGGATCAACAGCTCCGTCGCGTTGTTCTGTCCGATATACGACCCCATCAGGGTGAAGAACAAAATGAACGGGATCAGATAGTTGCGCGGGATCGACAGGACCTTGGCGATATAGGGGATGAGCGGCAGGTTCAGCACCAGGAGCACGAGGTTGCCGATATACATCGAGATGATGACCGCCCAGAAGATATGCGGGCTATCCACCATCAGCCGCGGCCCCGGCGTCACGTTGAGCGCAATCAACGCCCCCAACAGGATCGCCGTGGTGCCCGACCCCGGAATACCGAGCGTCAGGAGCGGCACAAACGATCCGGTACAGGCCGCGTTATTTGCAGTCTCCGGTGCGGCCAGCCCCTTGATGGCGCCTTTGCCGAATTCTTTCTGCTCTTCCTCAGAGGCGATGTTACGCTCCACCGCGTAGCCGAGGAAGGAGGCGATCGTCGCCCCCGCGCCCGGCAACACGCCGATAAAGAAACCCTGGATGGACTGGCGACCGATCACGGGCGCGATCTTGCGCGCCTCCTGGCCGGAGATCCGCAGGCCAGTGATCTTGCCACCGTCCTCGCCCCCCTGGGCGGAGCGTTTGGGGTTCATCACCAGAAAGATCGCCTCGGGCAGGGCAAACATCGCCATCGCCAGCGTGATAAAGCTGAAGCCGGATTGCAGATCCATCAGCCCCATGGTGAACCGCGGCATGTTGAACAATGCGCCCTCGCCCACCGTGGCCATCATCAGACCCAAAAGCGTCATCATCAGCGCCTTGGCCACATTGCCGGTGCCCGCAAAGGCCGCGATCGCCGAGAGCCCCACGACCATCAGCGCGAAATACTCGGCCGAGTGAAACAGGAGTGCGACCGTCGACAGCATCGGCGCAAAGACCATCAACAGGATCGCACCGATGGTCCCCCCCATGAAGGACGAGATCGCCGCGATGGTCAGCGCCTTGCCGGCCATGCCGGCGCGCGCCATCGGATAGCCATCGAAACTGGAGGCCACGGTGCCCGCGACCCCCGGCGCGTTGAGCAGGATCGACGAGGTCGAGCCCCCGAAGATCGCACCATAGTAGACCCCGGCCAGCAGGATCAGCGCGGCAGAGGGATCCCCCAGCGTGATCGCAACCGGGATCATGATCGCAATGATGGACATGGGGCCAAGCCCCGGCAGCATCCCGATGAATGTCCCGATCAGACAGCCGCCGATCACCATCAGAATATTTGTAACGGAAAAGGCCGTAGAGAGGCCGATCATCAAACCTTCGAGCATCTGAGCCTCCGATTATCCGAGAAAGAACGGCAAGGGCCGCAAGAAGATGCCCAGCACGCCCTCGACGAGGTACCAGACGATACCCGTCGCCACGGCCGCAACCGGGATCAGAATCCACAGCTTGCGCTCGCCAAGGATCATCGCGCCGACGATGAGGAACCCGGAGGTGGACAACAGGAACCCCGCCGGACGCAGCAAGAGCGCATAGGCAACCATCAGCCCCAGCAAGAACGCGGCCTGACCGATGTTGTAGTCGCCAAGGCGGCGGTAATCGATGTCCGGGGTCTTGACCTCGCCACTGGGTTTTTCCAGCCCCAGAACGATGATCGCAGCGGTCAAGATCGACAGAACGGCCAGAACCTTGGGGAA
Source organism: Epibacterium sp. ABV4_022 (assembly GCF_056159345.1). Lineage (NCBI taxonomy): Bacteria > Pseudomonadati > Pseudomonadota > Alphaproteobacteria > Rhodobacterales > Roseobacteraceae > Epibacterium > Epibacterium sp. ABV4_022. Next base: position 490,264 of record NZ_JBSWVA010000001.1, on the reverse strand, counting down.
GGTGCTCGGCCAGATCGGGTTTCGCTGCATGAACGGCGGCAGTAGCTGATCCATGGTGAAAAAGGCCGCATAGCCATAGGCCAGAGCGATGCCGAGAATGATCAGCGCGATCCAACGGTCGAGCGCCATGATCTCCTCCTGTTGCTGTTTGGGGATACGGGAAAGGGTCCGGCACCCGCGATTGGTGCCGGACCTGACGTCACTGCTCGAAAATTAGAGGAAGCCCAGCTGCTTCATCAGGTCGCCGATGACCTTTTCCTGACCTTCGAGGAAGGCTTTGAACTCGTCACCGGAGTTGTGGATGTTGACCCAGCCGTTGCGGGCGCGCACGTCTTCCCACTCGGGGGTGTCATACATCTTGGCCAGCACGTCCTGATAGGCGGCAACCTTGTCTTCCGACAGGCCCGGCGCGCCAAAGAACCCGCGCCAGTTCACGAAGGTGGTCTCCAGCCCCTGCTCTTTCATGGTGGCGGCACTGTCATAGGCCGGGACGCGCTCGTCCGCGGTCACGCCGAGGATCTTGACTTCGCCCGCTTCGGCCAGTGCGATCGCCTCGGAGAACCCCGTGGAAAGCGCCTTGATCTCGCCCGACAGCAGGGCTGCCATCGCCTTGCCGCCTGCGTCATAGGGGATGTATTTCAGCGCGGTCGGATCTTCGCCCGCGGACTGCATCACCATGGCCGCAACGAGGTGGTCCATGCCACCGGGAACCGAGCCGCCGCCCACGGCGGTGCCGCGCGGATCTTCGCGATAGGCCGCGAGGAATTCTTCCATATTGCCGATCGGGCTGTCCTTGGCCACAACCAGGGCCGCGTAGTCCCCGATGGTGCCGGCAACCAGCGTCAGGTCACGGAAGTTGTGCGGGAACACGCCGGTCAGCGAGCGGATCACGATGGGGGTGGAGTTCACCATCAGCGTGTCATCCAGGCTTTCGGCGTTCTCGATCAGATACCCGATGGCCTTGCCACCGCCACCGCCGGACATGTTTTCATAGGATGCGGTGCCAACGAGGCCCGACTTGGTCAGCGCCTCACCGGTGCCGCGCGCGGTTCCGTCCCAGCCACCACCGGCGCCGCCGGGGATCAGGAAGTGAACCTTGTCGAGAACCTGCTCGGCCATAGCCGGGGAGCCGAAGGTCAGGGCGGCCGCAGCAGCAGCCATCAGGGTCCGACGACCCAGCGCAAAAGATGTCATAATGTTCCTCCCATTTGACAAACGCGCAATTGCACGCTCATGAATCGGGATATCCCGGTTCAAGCTGACACAAACCTGACACGAGGCAAAAGTTTCCCCGCCATGCGCTATTTACTCGTTGAAGATAACGACCAGCTTGCCAACGCGGTGGTGGGACGTCTGACCCTGGACGGGCATGTGGTGGATCGCGCCGGCGATCTTGGCACGGCGGAGGATTTCATCGCGACCACCGAATACGACCTGATCCTGCTGGACATCATGCTGCCCGACGGCGACGGGCGGCACTTTCTGCAATCTCATCGCGCCGCGCGCCGCGACACGCCCGTGATTGTCCTCACGGCGCGATCCGAAGTGTCTGATCGGGTCGGGGTGCTGGATCTTGGCGCCGACGACTATATCGTCAAACCCTTTGATTTCTCCGAGCTGGAAGCGCGCTGCCGGGCGGTGCTGCGGCGTCAGAGCGGCGGGGCCAGCAATGTGCACCGGCTCGGCGACATCAGCTTTGATCCGCTGGCCTGCACGCTGACCGTCGGCAACCGCGAGATCCACCTGCGCAACCGGGAATTGCGCCTGCTGGAGATCTTCATCTGCGCCCCCGATCAGGTATTTTCCAAATCAAAGCTTGTGGACCGGCTGTTTTCCTATGACGTCGATGCCTCGGAGAATGCGATCGAGGTCTATGTCGGACGCCTGCGCAAACATCTGGAAGGCGCGCAGGCACAGATCGTCACCGTGCGCGGTCTCGGCTACCGGCTGAGCCTGACATGAGCACGCCGATCCAGCTGCGCGGCTCCATCCGGCGACGCCTGATCATTCAGCTGCTGACCGGAGCGGCGCTTCTGGCGACTTTGGTGTTCTTCGTGGTGCGGAACTACACCCGTGATCTGGCGGGCCAAAGCCAGGATGAAATCCTCTCGGCCTCGGTCACCGCCATCCTCGACTCCGCCTCCGTGCGCAATGGCGAGCTGACGGTGGATATTCCCTATTTCGCCTTTTCCATGCTCGGCAATATCAGCGATGATCGGGTGTTTTATGCCATCACCCGCAACGGGGAGTTCCTCACCGGCTACCCGGATCTGCCAAAACCGGTGGCGGCCATCGATCTGGCCCCGCGGTTCCAGACCGCGCGCTACGATGGCGAGGAAATTCGCATGGCCACCGCCACCCGGCGTCTGTCGGTCAGCGGCACGCCCGATTTTGTCGAGGTGACCGTCGCGCAGACCCGCTATGGCTTGCGTCAGCAATTGGCGGGGATTTCACGGACCGTGGCCGGGTTTGGCATCGGATTCTTTGTGATCGCGGCGATCTTTGGCATTCTCGCGGCCCAATCCGCGATCCAGCCGCTGCGGCAATTGGCAGGCTCGGTATCGCGGCGCGGCCTTTCGGATCTGCGGCCCGTCTCGGCCCCGGTGCCGGCGGAGATGGAATCCCTCGTGGGCGCGCTCAATGGGTTTATGAGCCGTCTCAAGACCTCGCTGTCGCGGTCGGAGGATCTGATCGCCGAGGCCGCGCACCGGGTCCGCACACCGCTCACCACCGTGCGCACGCAGGCGGAAATCACCCTGCGCCGGGTCGACAAGCCCGAGAACCGTCAGGCCGTGCGCGAGATGATCCGCGCCATCGACGAAAGCAGCCGCGCAGCCGGACAATTGCTGGATCACGCCATGGTCTCCTTTCGCTCCGATCATCTGGAGATGGAAGATGTGGAGCTGACCCGCCTGGCCCGGGATGCGGTGTCGCGCCTGCGCCCGCTGGCGGAACTGCGCGATATCGACCTTGAGATCACCCTGCCCGACACCGCAATGGTGGTGAAGGGGGATCCGATCCTGATGCAGAGCGCGCTGCTCAATCTGCTCGACAATGCGATCAAGTATTCGCCCGCCGACAGCATCGTCCATGTCAGCGCCCGCCGCAGGGGCACCACCGCCGAGATCACCGTGCGGGACGAGGGCGCAGGTTTCCCAAAGGCCGACATGGGCCGCCTCACGCGCAGGTTTGTGCGCGGCGGCAATACGGAGGCCGTGGTCGGGTCCGGGCTTGGTCTGACCATCGCACATGAAGTTGCCCGCGCCCATGGCGGGCGGCTCTTTCTCACCAATCACAGCGATACAGGTGGTGCATGCGCAAGCTTGTCGTTTCCCTTGGCCTGATCCTCGGCCTCTTTGCGGCGCCGCTGCCTGCGTTCGAGGTCGAAAACCACATCAGCGTCGGCCCCCCTGACGCGCGCCGGGTCCTGCGCGTCCTGTCCACCGGCGATGCGGAATTCTTCGAGCCGACATTGCGGGATTTCCTGCGCAACCTGCCGGATGTGCGGGTTGAGTACACGGTGGCCAGTTCCGGTGAACTGATGCAGGCACTCGACAGTGACACGGTCGACATGGATCTGGCGATCTCGATCGCAACCGATCTGCAAACCAAGCTGGTGAACGACGGCAAGGCGCAGCCCTACAGCTCTCTGGCGACGCAGCGGCTGCCGGCCTGGGCCCGCTGGCGCGAACACCTGTTTGCATTTACCCAGGAACCCGCGGCGGTGGTGCTGTCGCGCAAGGCGCTGGATGGCTTGCCTTTGCCGGACAACCGGCAGGATCTGATTGCCTTGATCCGCGACCATCCCGACCGGTTCCAGGGCAAGGTCGGCACCTATGACATCCGCACCTCGGGGCTTGGGTATCTCTATGCCACGCAGGATGCGCGGACCTCGGACACCTACTGGAGGCTGAGCGAGGTGATGGGATCGGTCGGCGTGAGGCTTTATTGCTGTTCGAGCCAGATGATCGACGATGTGGCCTCCGGCGAGTTGACCATGGCCTACAACGTGCTGGGCAGCTATGCGCGCGAGAAAAGCAACACGGATGACGTGCTTGTTCTGCTGCCGCAGGATTACACCGTGGTGGCCCTGCGTACCGCCTTCATTCCGCGCGACAGCAAGGCGCCCGAACTGGCGGGCCTGATGATCGACCACCTGATTTCGCAGGGGTGGCAGGCGGCCCCCGGGGCGTTTTCCGTGCTGGAGGAAGACGCCTGGAGCGACGACACCCAGGCCCTGCGTCGTATCCGCATGGGGCCCGGGCTGCTGGTCTATCTGGACGCCTTCAAGAAGGCCGCGTTCCTGCGCGAATGGAGCAGCGCCGTCTTGCAGTAGGCCGCACCTCAGCCCGCCTGACCACCGGGAATGCGGCGCGCACCCGTGGTCAGTTCACCCACCGACCGCGCCAGACTGTGACGGTCGAGGCCAAAATGGCGGTAGAGATCGCCGATGGTGCCGGTCTGGCCGAAGTGTTCGACGCCATGCGACACCACCCGGTGCCCCGCGACTGACCCCAGCCACGACAGCGTCGCCGGATGGCCATCAATCGCGGTAATCAGGGTGCAATGGGCCGGCAGTTCGCCCAAGAGACGCTCCACATGCGACAGGGCCTGCGGGTTGCCGCGCGCCCGTTCCCGCTGCGCCGCCGTCCAGCCCGCATTGAGACGATCCGCCGAGGTCACTGCCAGCACCGCAACATCGCGCCGATGCTCTCCAACCAGACCGGCCGCCGAAATCGCCTCATCCGCGACCGCGCCCTGATAGGCGATCACCACCGAACAATTCGGCCCCGGCTTGCGCAACCAATAGGCCCCATCAATCGCGCCCTGACGGAAGGCATCATCGACCCGCTGCCCCGGCTGTTCGAGCGGTTTGGTGGTCAGCCGCAGATAGACCGATCCGCCGGTTTCATCGCGCAGCCAGGTCCGCTCGTCCGGGTCGCCGTCGCCATCGCGCTGCATATAGTCAAAGGCCCATTCCATGATCACCGCAAGCTCATCGGCAAAGGCGGGCTCAAAGCTCGCCAGCCCGTCCTGCGCCATGCCCGTGAGGGGCGTGCCCACAGATTGATGCGCGCCGCCTTCTGGCGCCAACGTCACCCCCGAGGGCGTGCCAACGATCATGAACCGCGCATCCTGATAGCAGGCGTAGTTGAGCGCATCCAAGCCCCGGTGGACAAAGGGATCATAGACCGTCCCGATCGGGATCACCCGCTTGCCCCAGAGGCTATGCGACAGGCCCGCCGCGCCCAGCAGCAGGAACAGGTTCATCTCGGCGATGCCAAGTTCGACATGCTGGCCGTGCGGATCAAAGTTCCACTTGGCCGTCGAAGGAATGCGATGCTCGATAAACGCATCCTTCTGTGCCTTGCGGGCAAAGAGCTTGCGCCGATTGACCCATGGCCCAAGCCCCGTGGTGCCGGTCACATCGGGCGAGGTGGTCATGATCCGCGCCGCAAGATCGCTGTCGCCCCGCGCCAGATCGTCGAGGATCTTGCCAAAGGCCATCTGCGTTGAAATCTCGCGGCTTGTGTCCACCGCCACCGCTGGCACGGAAAGCCGCGCGTCCGAGTGGCGCCGCGCCCCCTTGGCAAAAAACGGCACCTGATCGAGGTAGGCCTGAAAGCCCGCCGTGTCGGAAACGGTGGCCAGCGGCTCCCACTCCTGCCCCTCGGCCACGCCCATGTGGGTCTGCCACTCTGCCATTTGCGCCTTGGTCATGAGGCCGCCGTGGTTGTCCTTGTGGCCCGCAATCGGCGTGCCCCAACCCTTGATCGTATACGCAAGGAAACAGGTCGGGCGGTCGTGGTCGATGGCGGCAAATGTATCGGCCATCGTTTCCACGCAGTTGCCGCCGAGGTTCTCCATCAGCGCCGCCAGTTCCGCGTCGCTGCGCTTGTCGATAAGCGCCGAGACCTCGCCCTGATCGCCCAGATCCTCCATCAGGCGTTTGCGCCAATTGGCCCCGCCCATATAGGTCAGCGCGGAGTATTCCACGTTCGGGCAAGCATCGATCCAGTCGCGCAGGGCCGCGCCGCCGGGTTCTTCAAAGGCGGCCCGTTGCAGCGCGCCGTATTTCACCCGCACCACGTCCCAGCCGAACGCTTCAAAGATCTTCTCGACCCGGCCAAACAGCCCCTCGCGCACGATGCCATCGAGGCTCTGGCGGTTGTAATCGATGATCCACCAGGTGTTGCGCAGGTCGTTCTTCCAGCCTTCCTGCAACACCTCGTAGATATTGCCCTCATCGAGCTCGGCATCGCCCACGAGCGCCACCATGCGACCCAGAGACACATCCGCCCCCCAGTCCTTGGCCGTGATGAAATCCTGCACCATGGACGCAAGCGCGGTGATGCCAACCCCAAGGCCCACAGAGCCGGTGGAGAAGTCCACATCGTCAATGTCCTTGGTGCGGCTCGGGTAGCTCTGCACGCCACTAAAGCCCCGGAAATTCTCCATCTTCTCGCGGGTCTGGTGACCCATCAGATATTGCATCGCGTGGAAGATGGGCGAGGCATGCGGTTTGACCGCCACCCGATCCTCGGGGCGAAGCGCCGAGAAATAGAGCGCGGTCATGATCGACACCATCGACGCCGAGGACGCCTGATGGCCGCCGATCTTGATGCCGTCTTCCTTGGCGCGCAGGTGGTTGGCGTTGTGGATCATCCAGTGGGACAGCCACAACAGCCGCTGCTCCACCGTTTTCAGGTGCTGGATCTGGTCGGACATCTCGCCCCCTTACTCTGCCGCCTGCCGCATCTCGGGCGACAGCGCCTGATGCAGATCATCCAGAATGTCAGAGACTTCTTCCAGCCCCACCGACAAGCGTACAAGCCCGTCGCTGATGCCATGTTCGGCGCGTTCTTCGGGCGTGTAGGTGGAATGGGTCATCGAGGCCGGGTGCTGGATCAGCGTCTCCGCATCACCCAGCGACACCGCGCGCTGGATCATTTGCAGGCGGTTCATCAGGCTGATGCCAGCCTCCATGCCGCCTTCGAGTTCAAAGGCGATCATGCCACCGGGCTGCGCCATCTGCGCCTTGGCAATCGCATGCTGTTCAAAGCTTTGCAGACCGGGGAAATAGACCTTGGCGACGCCGGGCTGGGCCTCAAGCCACTCCGCGACGGTCTGCGCCGAGGCACAGTGACGGTCCATCCTGAGCGCCAGCGTCTTCAGCCCGCGCATGATCAGCATCGCGTTGAACGGCGCCATCACCGCGCCGGTCATGTCCTTCATGCCGACAAGGCGGATTTCGGTCAAAAGCTCGGCGCTGCCCGCAACCAGCCCCGCGACCACATCGCCGTGACCACCAAGGTATTTGGTCGCCGAATGCAGCACCAGATCCGCGCCGAGCTCGATCGGGCGGGTCAGGTAAGGTGTCGCGTAGGTGTTATCCACCACCACCCGCGCGCCGACGGAATGGGCAATCTCAGAGGCGAGCTTAATGTCCACCAGCCGCATATTGGGGTTGGCGGGGGTCTCGAAATAGACCACGCGGGTCTTGTCACTGATGGCGGCACGCAGGGCATCCGCATCGGTCATGTCCACATGGGTGATGGTCACGCCCCATTTCGACAACCCGTGACGCATATAGGCAAAGGTGCAGCCATAAAGTGTCTTGTCGACGATGACCTCGTCACCGGGGCTGAGGAGCGTCCACAGGATCGCCGTCACCGCGCCCATGCCGCTTGCCAGCGCCAGACCGGCCTCGGCCCCTTCGAGCGTGGCAATGCGCTGTTCCAGCAGGGCGCAGGTCGGGTTTGAGATCCGGCTGTAGATATGGCCCTCGCGCTCGCCCGCGAACATTTCGCCCCCCGCTTCGGCGTTCTCGAACACAAAGGTCGAGGTCAGATGCACCGGCGGCGTCAGCGCGCCCTCGTTCTGCATCGGGTCATAGGCGTGGTGGATGGCACGGGTGGCAAAGCCTTTGGCATCGGACATGTGGGGTCTCCTTCCTCATTTGTCCGCCATGATGCGCCCCCGCGTGAGGCGTTAGATTGCAAAAGATACCAACATCACAGATCATGTTGGCAGATTCTGCCAATGGATTGCGTAATGGACACAAAAGATCGCCAGATTATCCGCGTGCTTCAGGCCAACGGCCGGATGACCAATCAGGACCTTGCGGACGCGGTGAACCTCTCGCCCTCGCCCTGCCTGCGCCGGGTCAAGAACCTTGAGGCCGCCGGTGTGATCCGGGGCTACAGCGCCGATGTGGACGCGCGGGCCTACGGGCTGCCGATCACGGTGTTTGTGCGCATCAAACTGGAGCGCCACAATGAGGAGGACGTGAAGAATTTCGAGCGCCGCGTCCATATGATCGACGAGGTGCTGGAGTGTCACATTCTGACCGGGGCCACGGATTACCAGCTGCGAGTAGTGGTGGCCGATCTGGACGCCTACGAGGATTTCATCCGCAATCGCATTCACCCGATCGGGGGCATTGCCTCGATTGACACCAGCTTTGTTTACAGCACGGTCAAGAACACCTCGGTCTTTCCAAGGCTGGGATAGAAGCGGCCCCGGAGTGTCCCCGAGGCCGCTGATCTGTTTGGTGGCTCAGAGCAGCGGCATCAGGTCCGCGAGCGCTGTGAACCTGTCGTAATCCTTGTTTTCCGCCGTGCTCCACCCGGCCTCGGCAATGGCGCTGAGGCGGGGGAAGATCATGTGGTTGCGGCGCGCCATCGTGGTCAGATGCTCGCTCCAGACGCAGGCCTGAACACCCTTCAAACGCCCAATTAGAGCCGCATCTCCATTGTCGGCCTCAAACGCATAGGTCTTGTCGAGCGGGGTGAACCCGGCCCAGCTGGCCCCCGGCGCATACCACGCATCCGACAGCGCCATATCGAGGTAATAGGCCTGCCCCGGTGTGCTGACCACGTCATAGCCCTCTTGCGCCAGCTCAGCGGTTTTCTCGATGGTGGTCCATGCAAACAGCAGGCTATGCGCGGGGTCCAGACCGCCGCCATGGGCAACCTCCTCCCAGCCGCCAAGCTTGCGACCAAGGCCGATCAGAAAGTTCTGAATGTGGCGCAGGAAATAGGCCTGCAGTTCCGGCGTGTCCTTCAGGTCGGTTTCGCGCATCATCGCCTTTGCCTTGGGCGATTGCATCCATGCGCCCTCGGCCACTTCGTCACCGCCCACATGCACGACCTCAAACGGGAAGATTTCGCAGACCTCGGCCAGCACGGTCTCGGCAAAGGTATAAGACCCCTCAATGGCCGGATTCAGCGCGTTGTTGCCAAAGCCCTGCACCGACCAGTAGCTTTCGGGTTCTTCTTGGTCGACGAGGTCGGGCAAGGCCCCCAGCACACAGGCGCAATGCCCCGGAACATCAATCTCCGGCATGACCTCAACGCCCAACCGCGCGGCATGTTTCACCACCTGTCGCGCCTCGTCTTGCGTATAATAGCCGCCCTGCCCGGTCATATCGGCGCCAAGCTGCGGCAACACTGGCAGCTCCATCCCGGTATGCGCAGCGGTCTCGGTGAGTTGCGGATAGGCCTTGATCTCCAACCGCCAGCCTTCGTCATCGGTCAGGTGCCAGTGGAAGCGGTTCATTTTGTGCCACGCCAGAATGTCCACATAGCGCAGCACCTGATCGAGCGGGTAGAACTGGCGCGAGACATCCAGATGCGCGCCGCGCCAGCCGTGGCGGGGGGCATCCGCGATCTGCCCACTGCGGGGAACGCCGTGGCGCGCAGGCTCCGCATGGGCATTGGTCAGCACCTGCGCCAGCGTAATCAGGCCGTAAAACAGCCCCTGTCCCGCGCCATGGCAGAGCGTGGCTTTACCCTCCGCCCAGGTGATCCGATAGGCGTCCTCGCCCAGCGTCTGATCCGCCTCAACGGTCAGTTGCGGCACGTCATCCTTGGCGATCAGCACAAAGGGGGTCGGTGCCAGTGGATGCAGGCGGCGGGTCAGGTCTGCCACCTGTGACACGCTCTGCATGACCGCGACGTCATCGGTCCGAAGTGCCAGATGGACGGGGGCCGTGGCGCACCACTCCGTAATGGCGGTTTGCCGAGGTTCGGGCAAAACCCCGCATGTTAGAGCCGCATTCTGCGATGCATTTGTATCTGCAACCGCCGCTGAAGCCTGCAAATCCCCCGCAAAGGCCGGGACAAGGGTTCCGTCCTCCAGCAAGACTCCGGCAGATTTTGGCCCCTCATTGGAATGCAGCGCCGGACGGGTGAGGTTGAACTCGGTGAACCGCCACGTCTCGCCCGGTTGCAGCACAAAGCCCGCGTCAGAGGCGTACTCGTGAAAATTCGCCTGCCGCCGTATCAGCCGCGCCCCCGTGCAACGCGAGGGACGCAGGCAGCGCGTCAGGGTGGCGTAGACAAGGCGCGGATTTGCAACCGGCGTGTCGCCGCAATTGGTCAGCGCGAACTCCATCGCGCCCTCTTCGGCGTGCCAAAGGCTGTCGAGGTGGAAATGCATTTGAGATGATCCTGTTGGTTGGATGTGTCAGAGGGTGTCAGACAAGGGCGCGCGCAAAGACGCCCTCATCAGAGTCCGGGATCGCCACCGCGCCGCAAACCTGCTGATAAAATTCCACCGGCCCGGCCTGACCGATGATGCCATAGGCGAACCCGTCGTCATGCAGGCGATGCAGTGCAGCGAGCAGGAGCGCCTTGCCAAGCCCCTTGCCACGGGCCTGCGGGTCGACGCCGGTGGGACCAAAGAAACCGCGGCAGGTGACGTCATAGCAGGCAAACCCCAAGAGGCGTTTGCCTTCGGTCGCAATCAGAACCCGCGCCGGGCGCGCAGCCAGCGCCACCGTGCACTCATCCACCCATTTGGGACTGAAATGCCGACTCACGAACTCCAGCAGGACATGCGATTCAAATGGCAGTGCAGGCCGGATCGTGAGGCCATCCGCCAGATCGGGCACCGGCGGCAGACGATAGAGCGGCACCAGCATATCAGGCATGGGCGGCCTCCGCGTGTTGCGCGATGAGGTGGCCGGGGCTGACCTCCTGCAAGGCACGGACAGGATGCGCGCTGAGGTCCCGCACCCGGCGTGCCTCGGCGGCAAAGCCCGCATCGCTGCCGGTCAGCCGCAGCTCCGGATCGGGCACGGCGGCGCGTAGCAGTTTCGTATAGCCATGTTGCGGCGCGCCCACGACCTCTGCGGTGGGGCCTTTCTCGACCACCTGACCGCGAAACATCACCGCCGTGTCTTCGGCCAGATATTCCGCCGTGGCGATATCGTGGGTGATATAGAGAAGCGACAGCCCGTGTTCGTCTTTCAGGCGCTGCATCAGCCCGAGGATGGACTTGCGGATCGACACATCCAGCATCGAGGTCGGCTCATCCGCCACGATCAGACGCGCCTTAACCGCCAATGCGCGGGCGAAATTCACCCGCTGGCGTTGCCCGCCCGACAGTTCATGCGGGAACTTTGCGGGGGTCGAGATCGGGTCCAGTTCCACATCCTCTAGGATCATGCGCAGGGCCGTTTCGGGATCGGCCTCCGGCTGGTGCAGCGACAGGGCGCGCAGCAGGTGATGACGGATCGTATGCGCGGGGTTGAGCGCCGAAAACGGATCCTGAAACACCATCTGCACCGCTTGCCGATAGCGCATCTGATCGGCGCGTGTGGTCAGCTCTGCGATATCCTGGCCCTCAAACAGGATGCGGCCCGAGGTCGGCGTGTGGTGCCCCACAATCATCCGGCCCACTGTGCTTTTGCCAGAGCCGCTCTCGCCCACCAGTGCCAGCGCACGTCCCGGCATCAGATCAAGCGAGACATTGCGCAGCGCATGCACCTTGGTTGCGCGGCCGAAGGCGGGGCGCAAGGTGAAGGTCTTGCTGAGACTATCAAGGCTGAGGATCGGGGTTTCAGACAGCATGACGCGCTCCTTCCGGGCGTTTGGCAAGGATCGGCATCGCCTCCCACAGGCTGCGGGTGTAGTCGTGGCTCGGGTTGGTCACGATCTGCGCGGCAGTGCCGATTTCGACAATCTCGCCCGCGCGCATGATGCCGATGCGATCCGAGATCTGCGCCATCAGTGCAATGTCGTGGGTGATGAACAGAACCGAGAACCCCAATTCGTCCTTCAGCCGCAGCACCTCTTGCAGGATCTCGCGCTGCACCACCACGTCGAGCGCGGTTGTCGGCTCATCCATGATGATGAGTTTGGGTTGCAACGTGAGTGCAAGGGCAAGCGCCACCCGCTGCCGCATCCCCCCCGACAGCTGATGCGGATGCGAATGCATGCGATCCGCCGGGATGCCGACCATCTCCAGCATATGGGCGGTGCGATCCTGTGCGTCCGCCTTGGTGATCGGACCGTGTGCGCGCAGCATGTCGTAGAACTGACGAAAGATCGTCATCACCGGGCTGAGCGAGTTCATCGCACTTTGAAACACCATGGAGACCTCGGACCAGCGCCACGCGCGCAAGTCCCTGTCGGAGAACGACAAAACATCGCGCCCCTCAAACATGATGCGTCCGCGGCGCACCAATGCCGGTGGTTTGTGCAGGCGCATCAGGGCATAGGCCACCGTGCTCTTGCCACAACCGGACTCGCCCGCCAGACCGAGGATCTCGTTGGGCTGGATCTCAAACGAAATGTCCCGAACAGCGGTGAAAGGCTCGCCTGAGGTCAGGTAATCGACCCGCAAGCCGTCGACAGAGAGAAGCGCGCTCATTGGCTGGCCTCCTGCATCCGTTGGCGCAACAGGCGCTTTTCGATCCGGAGTGCCTTGGCGACATTGCCAAGGGTGCGCATCCGGGGGTTTGCGATCTCGTCCACGCCGAAGTTCATCAGCGACAGGCCCACGCCGATCAGGACGATGGCGGCACAGGGGGCCAGCACCTCCCACCATGCGCCAACCATGATCGCCGATGCGGTCTGCGCATTATAAAGCATGGTGCCCCAGGACAGCGCCAAGGGGCTGCCAAGCCCGAGGAATTCCAGCGTCGCCTCGGTGATGATGGTGAAGATGACAGAGCCGATGAAATTGAAACCGATGATCGACAGCAGGTTCGGCAGCATCTCCACGAGGATCATCCGCCATGTGGGCTCGCCAATCATCGCGGAGGCCTGAATAAAGTCGCGGGTTTTCAGCGACATCGCCTGCGCACGGGTGACGCGCGCGCCCCACGCCCAAGAGGTCAGGCCAATAATCAGTGCAATCGCCCAGGGTCCGACCTGACCGAGAAACGCGGCCAGAACCAGCAGAAGCGGCAGTTGCGGCAGCACCAGCACCACATTGGTGAGGAAGTTCAGCACATCATCCACGAGACCGCCGAAATAGGCGGCGGTGATGCCGATGAAAGTGCCGATGGCGGTCACGATCAGCCCGGCAACAATCCCCACCATCAAGGAGGTGCGGGTGCCCCAGATCAACTGGCTGAACACATCGCGCCCCATGCGGGTTGTGCCCAGCCAATGCTCGGCCGAGGGGGCCTGATGCGGACGCCCCACACGGGCGATGGGATCGAAAGGGGCAAGCAAAGGCGCGGCCAATGCAATTGCGACATAGGCCAGCACGATAGCAAGCCCGATGGCCGCCTTGCGGTTGCGCAGGAAGGTACGAAGGAGATCTGACATCAGGCCCTCTTCAGTCTGGGGTCAAGGAAGACATAGGCCAGATCCACCGCGAGGTTCGCGAGCAGCATGGCGAGTGTCATGATGAGGAGCTGGCCCTGGATCAGCGGGAAATCCCGCCCGACGATGCCAAGGTACAAAAGGTTGCCCACACCGGGATAGTTGAACACCACCTCGGTAATGAGAGAGCCGCCAAACAGCGCCCCGAAACTGAGCGCCAGCGCGGTGACGGATGGCAACAGCGCGTTGCGGGCGGCATAGGCATAGCGCACGCGGGCATCGCTCAGCCCCTTGGCTTCGGCCATGGCGAGGTAGTCCTCTCCCAGCTGCCCGATCATGTTGTTGCGCATGGTGATAAGGTAGCCGCCGATCAGCACCACGCTCAGCGTCACCACCGGCAAAAAGCCGTGATAGGCCACGGAAGAGATGAACTCCCAGCTCCACGCCGGGTCCAGCTTGGGATCAAAGGCATAAGAGGTCGGTAAGAAACGGTTGCGCACCGCAAGGAAATACAGCCCGCAAAGTGCGACCACGACAGCGGGCACCGATTGCAGCGCCAATGCGGTCGGCGAGGCGATCACATCCGTAAGCTGCCCGCGCCGCCATGCTGCAAGCACGCCAAGAAGCGTGCCGATGGAAAAGGAAATCAACAGGGCCGAGCCGGTCAGGAACAAGGTCCACGGCAACGCCTGTGTCAGCACATCGGCAACCGGCATCGGGTAGAACTTGATCGACAGCCCAAAGTCCCAGGTAAAGATCGAGCCGAGATAGGCAAAATACTGTTCATGCAGCGGCGCGTCGATGAACCCAAAGGTGGCCATCAGCGCCTCGCGCGCTTCGGGTGCGATCATGCCACCGGAGTTCGCCAGCATGATATCCGCCGGGTTGCCGGGCAACAGGCGCGGGATCATGAAGTTGAAGGTCGCGGCCACCAAAAAGGCAACGGCATAAAAGCCGAGCCGCTTCAAAAGAAAACGCATCAGGTCAAACCATCTGTCGGGAGGGGGAGTGTGGCGCCAAAAGCGGGACCGCCCCTCAGATGAGCGGTCCCGAAGGTCGGGGAGGACTTAGTCGACCGGGCGCAGGTTCAGGAGGTGGATCAGACGGGCCGGATTGGTCTTGTGAACCACCGGGTTGGCCACCGGGTTGTCGGCATTAAAGAAGCCTTCAAAACGCTTGGTGTTGTACTGATACCAGCGCGGATTATTGAACACATAGGCCAGCGGCATGTCTTCACCGACGATCTTTTGCACATCGGCGATGATCGCCATTTGCTTGTCGGTATCGCTGGTCTGGGTGAAGGCATCCAGCAGGCCGCTCAGCTCTTTATTGTAGTAGCGCGAGGCGGCAAAGCGCGATTTGGCCTGATTGATCTCATGCAGGGAGTCCAGATACTGGTTGAAGGGGGTCGCACCGACACGAACGGAATTGATCGCCATGTCGTAGTCGCCCTTGATCAGCTTTTCGGTCCAGATCGCAGACTCGGGGGTTGAGACATTGGCCTTGATGCCGGCTGCATTCAGACCTTCAACCGCGATCTGGCTGCTGTTGACCCAGTCAGTCCAGCCATTGGGCACGATGACCTCAAGATCAATCTGTTCGCCATTCGGTGTCTCGACAAAGCCGTCACCATCGACATCCTTGAACCCGGCTTCGGCCAGCTGCGCCTTGGCCCCGTCGATATCGTACTGGGTGAACGCGCCGAACTTGTCGTCCACCTCGGGATTGTTCCACGCGTGATAGGCGCGGCCCAGTCCGGACGGATACTGGTTGATTGTCGGATAGCCGTAGCCCGCGATTTCAACCATCGCCTCGCGGTCAAACGCCATCGACACCGCACGGCGGAAGGCAACATCGTTGATCGCTTCTTTGTCGCCAGCCTCCTTGGCCTCAAAGTTCATGTAGAACGCAACCAGAGAGCCTGCGGGCAGCCAGTAGCTGTGATGCTCCGGGTCCTTGGCGACATAGGTGTTCTCGATATCGGGCAGGAAAGACCCCATCCAGTCCAGCTCGCCATTGGCGGCGGCTGCCAGCGCCTGATCGTTGTTGGCGATCTGCGGGAAACGCATGCAGTCGACCTTGAGGCTCTCGGCGTCCCAATAGTTGTCATTGCGACACTGGATGTATTCCTGCGGCGTAAAGCGGCGGATTTCCGTAAGCGGGCCAGAACCAACCGGATCAGGGTTGGTAAAGGTGACGGGGTCTGCAACGTCGCTCCAGATGTGTTCCGGCACGATCGGCACGCGCACGATCTGATACATCGCCTGACTGGAAGGGGTGGAGAGGTTGAACTGAACTGTCATCTCGTCGATTTTTTCGACGCCAGAGAGCATCTGCGCCATGCCTACGCTGTCGAGCGCCGGATCGCTCAGCGCCAGATCGAAGGATTTGACCACGTCATCGGCGGTGAACGCTTCGCCATCGGACCACTGGACGCCCTCGCGCAGGATCACGGTGATGGTGCTGAGATCCTGGGAATATTCAAATGCGGTCGCCAGACGGTAAATCGGCTTGCCGCCATCCAGCGCATTAAAAATAATCAGCGGCTCGTACATGAAATGCATGACCGAGGGCGCGGCGGTGGTCTGGTTGAACGGGTTGAAGTTCTCCACCCATGCGGTGACCTGTTCCGGCAGCGCACTCAGCACGGTTTCCTCTGCCTGAGCAGCGGTGGTCCAGAGCGCAACCGAGGCCAGCAGCCCGGCGGTAGCAGTGAATTTCATTTTCTATCTCCCTGTGATGACGGGTTTGCCCCGCCTCGTGTTCATCCGCCTGATACCGCCTTGTGACAGGTGGCCCATGATCGAATTCATGGCGGCATTTGGTCTCCTCACCAAACGCCGGGGATGTCCCACAATGAAGTCCGCGCTGCGCCTCCAATGGTACCCGAAAAATCGGAAATTTCGTCAAAACGCCGCGCGCGCCGTTTTCACGTATCGCAATTATAGAGCCAGACCAATCTGTTAGAGAGTCCGCTTGCCGATACACAGGCATCGCGATTTCGGCCGGCGCTCTTGCTTCGGCGGGCCGCAAACCGCAGGATCACGCGCAACAAAACCAGAAAAACCGGAGCCACCGTGCCGCTACAGGGAATTCGCGCGCGCCTGCTGTTCACCTTTCTTCTTGCGTCGGTTCTGCCGCTGACGCTGGGCGGCATGGTGTTCTATCGGCTGGTCAATCAGACCATCGCCACCGAGACCTTTCAGAAGGTGGCCTTTGTGCGTGATGCCAAGGCCAGCGAGATCACGCAGTATATGACCTATGCCCGCAGGCAGGCCGAAAACCTCGCCCAGTCTGCCAATGTGCGCTACTCCGTGGGGGAGTTTTATGGCTTTAGCCATGCGCTGCGGCAGATGGACGGCACCCCCGAGGACGCCGGCGCCAAGCTGCGCAATATTTTCGATATCGATGGCCCTGCAGCGCCCCCGTCCGGCATTGGCAGCGAGGATCGGCTGCTGCGCGAGGCGCTGGAGTATTCCAATACCCATCGCCGCTTTCACGCGGGGTTTCTCGACTTTTTGAACGAGGCCGAATTCGACAATCTCTATCTCGCGGATCGTCACGGTCAGGTGGTCTATTCGGTGCACAAGGACCGCTATCTTGGGCGCATGCTGGACCCGGGCACTGTTGGTTTGGGGCAGGCCTATAGCCGCGCGGTGAGCCAGCCGGGCTATGATCCGGTGTTTCAGGACTACGCATTGGATGCGGTCACCGGGGATCTCGTGGCCTATCTGGCGGTGCCGGTGCGCCTGCATGGCAGCAACAAGGGCGCGATGATCCTCCGCATGCCGCCCAACAGCCTGCAACGGCTGATGATCGAGAGCGAAACCGCCCTGACGGTGTTGTCGTCGCAAGGGACGATCATTGCCTCCAGTGGCGGGCCCACGCCCGGTGATATGCCAGATGCGATGAGCGGGGCGGATGGGGTCGCCCTGCTGGAGGCAGGTCTTTCGGGGGACCCGTCCCTGTCGGCCTGGCGGGTGCTGGACCCGCCGTTTCCCGAATGGACGGTCGTCGCCGAGGCGGATCGGGACACGGCCTTTGCCACCAGCCGCCAGTTGCGCAACGCGCTGTTCCTGATCGGGGCGGTGGCTGTCGCGGGTCTAGCGGTATTGTCCTTCCTGTTTTCCAACGCATTGACCCGCCCGGTCCGGCGCCTTTCAGAGGCCGCCAGCGCCGTCGCCACCGGCAGCCTGAACGAAGCGCTACCGGAATACGACCACCCGGTGGAATACGCGCGTCTCTCGCGCGCCGTGAACCAGATGCGGCGCGCCTTGCGCGATCAGCTCGACATGATCCGCGATAAGAACGCCGAGCTTCAGGAAAACCTGCGCCAGATCGGCGAAAAGAACGCAAAGCTCGAAGAAGCGGACCGGATGAAGGACCGCTTCCTTGCCAATACCTCGCACGAACTGCGCACGCCGTTGAACGGGATCATCGGCATTCTGGAAACGCTGGAAGGCGGCGCCATGGGCGACATGCTGCCCGCACAGGCGAGCCAACTGCGTCTGATCACCTTCAGCGCGCGGCGCTTGTCGCGGCTGGTGGATGATCTTCTGGACATCTACCGCATTCGTGAGGGCCGCATGCGGCTGGATTTGCAGCCCGTGGATGTCGCCCATGCGCTGCGCAACGTGCTGCAGTTGTTGCAGCCGACATTTCAGGTGGATCCGGCCAAATTCCACCTCGACCTGCCCGAGGATCTGCCCGCCGTCACTGCGGACCCGGTACGGTTTGAGCAGATCCTGTTCAACCTGCTGTCAAATGCGGTGAAATATGGCGGCGGCAGCGAGGTACATATCACCGCAGAGCGGCGTGCCTCGGGGCAGATGGCACTTGCGATCCGCGATCATGGCCCCGGGATTGCTGCCGATAGCATGGAGCGGATCTTTCACCCGCTGGAACAGCTGATGCCCGAAGGGTCAGGTCAGGCCACAGGCACCGGTCTGGGGCTTACCATTGCGCGCCATCTGGCGGATCTGATGTCGGGCAGCATCGAGGTCTCAAGCACCCCCGGCGAAGGATCGGAATTCCGGGTGCTCTTGCCGCAATCCGACCTGCCGGCGATTGCGCCGCTTGAGGAATGGCTGCCCACGCAACTTGCCCCGGCCCCGATGATGCAGTCCGAGACAGGCAACACCAGCCCGGCCGCACCGGATGGGTCGCCGATGATCCTCGCCGTGGATGATGAACCGATCAACCTGCAAGTGCTGCAAAATGTGCTGCAACCGCAAGGCTACCGTGTCACCACCGCGCGCAACGGGACAGAAGCGCTGCGCAATGTTGCGCAGGACCGGCCTGATCTGATCGTGCTGGATGTGATGATGGCGGGTCTCAGCGGGCTTGATGTGGCGCGGGATCTGCGCCGCCGCCACGGATTGCATGAGCTGCCGATCATTCTGCTCACCGCGCGCGGGCGCACCAGCGATATGCTTGCGGGGTTTGAGGCAGGCGCCAATGATTATGTGGTGAAACCCTTTGTCAAAGACGAGCTTTTGAGCCGCATTCGCACCCTTCTTGAGGCCAGCCGCGCCCGCAGCCGGGCCGAGGAAAACCGCGAGCTGAAAGAGGAAATCGAGCGTCGTATCCAGATCGAGGACGCCCTACGCCTGTCGCAGCGCCGGATGACACAATTGCTCGACACGCTGGAGGACGGGCTGATCTGCATCAATGCCCGTGGTGTGGTCACTTACGTCAATGACGCCGCGCAACAGGTTCTCGACCAGCGCGTGACGGTGAACCGCAGTCGCCTGAAGGAGGTTCTGCCCCCGGAGGTTCTGGCCCCGCTGGAACAAACAGAAGTCGAGGACGAGCCGATCCACATGGAAATCACCCTGCGTGGGACCTCGCATCAGGTCAGCCTGTTTGCCATGCTCCCCGAAGCTGGCGGTGGGCGTGCAGTGCTGTTCACACAAGCGCAAACCCCGCGCGCGCAATTCGTGCACTCTCTGCGTGATGTGGTCGACACCTCGCTGCCTTCCTTGATTACAGAAGATACCACCGAAGACGCCAGCGCCGCGCCCGGTGACAGCTATCGCGAAACCATCGTGGCGCTGATGTCGGACTCGCTGGAGATCTGGAGCGCCGCGACCGGCAAGGGCAAGATCGGCTTTGCGGAGACCAGTGGCATCTGGCGCGTGAATCTCGACAAGACATCATTGCAGACCCGCACGCTCGACAAATACCTGCTGATCGAGACCCTGCCCGACAACCCGCGCTGGCGCGACGTGCTGAAAACCGTGAGCTTTGTGCTCTCGCTCAAGGAACGCGACACCGTGGACGAGGCCCTCGCCCAGCGCTTTGATGCGATGGAAACCCGGCTGGAGGAGTTCCGCGCCTTGATCGCCCAGCGTGGCTGAGACTTAGTCGCCCAAGGGCTGCGGCCCCGTGCGACCGTGATAGGCGGTGAGAGAGGCCCGGATGCGGCGCAGGTTCTCGGTTGTGACCTCGCTGCGCGCCTGCGCCACGGACATTGCCAGCGCATCCACGATCACCAGATGAGCATAGCGCGAGGCGGTGGGTTTCAGGATGTCCGGATCTTCGGGCAGGTCGGCCTCGATCGCGATGGTCGCTTCCTGCGCCAACCGACTGCCGGGGCGCGTGATGGCCACGACCGTTGCGCCGTAGCCGCCGGCGATCCCCGCCGCGCTGACGATTTCATCCGCCGCGCCGCTGGTGGAGACCAACAGCAGCACATCATTCGCCCCCAAGGTCGCCGCGCGCATCTGCAACAGATAGCTGTCGGAGACCGCAACTGCCGGAATTCCAAGCCGAAACATCCGGTTGGCCGCCTCCTGCGCCACCATGGTTGATCCGCCGCCAACCCCGGCGACCACGATCTGCCCGGCCTCCGTCAGCGCCTGCACCGCCGCATCGAGCCGTTCTGGCACGATCTGCTGACGCATCACATTCACGGTCGCGTAGAGCGCGCCCAACACCTGATCGACCGCGCCCGCGCCCCCCTCGGACACGTCGCGCTGACTGGGCGAGAGGTACTGCAGGCTGACCGCGAGGTTCTGTGCCAGACGCAATTTGAACTCTCGAAACCCGTCACAACCCATGCTCCGGCAAAAGCGCACAACCGTGGGCGTGCTGACCCCCACCGCGCCCGCAAGTTCGGCGATGGTCATGCCCGAAATCTCCTCAAGATGTGCCGACACGAAGTCTGCCACCTTCTGCTCACGCGCGGCAAAGGTGCCGTTCAACTGGCGGAGGTTGGAGATCAGATCCACTGCGCCCTGTGCGGGGCCGTTGTCAGGTGTCGGCATCTGTCTCTCCGGTCATTTGATCAAGCGATTCTGTACCTAAGATACATTTTCAGGTCAAATCGCCATCGAATTCTTCCTTTATACATCCGTATTTGTAGCTAAGTAACAAAAATGACTTGACGGAACCCACGATACCTCCTGAATATGTACCTTAATTACAAAACGGGGAGTCATCATGATCGGGGATTTTGCAGGTCGGCTGAGCCACCAGATCAATCGCGGGACCGAGGTCATCCTTGCCGCGCTGATGGTGGCTCTGGTGCTCGACGTCTGGATCGGCGTTGTGGATCGCTACTTCTTTCACTGGCAATTGCCATGGCCCGAAGTGCTGGCGCGCTACCTGATGATCTGGGCCGCGATGCTGGCGGTCTCTTCGGGGATTGCGCGGCGCGAACATATCGGGCTGACGGCGGTCTTGCTGAACCTGCCCGCTCCGCTGCGCCGCGCCATGCTGATCGCCATCGACCTGATGACATTCGCCCTGTTTTTCTACGTGCTGTGGTTCGGCATCGGTTTTGCCGAAAGCGGTGCCAAGCGCCAAGCGATGATCCTTGGCGCGACGTTGCAGCCCTTCTATGCCGCAATCCCCGCCGCCGCCGCGCTGGCCTGCGTGCAGGTGGTGCTGGTGATGGTCCGCGATGCCGGACGACAGCTTGATCTGCCCGAAACCGATAGCGAAGAAGGAGCAGGCGCATGATCGTCGGCATCTGTTTTGTGGTCCTGCTTGCCGTCGGCATGCCGATCGGCTTTGCCATCGGGCTTGCGGGTGTCATCGGTATTTTCAGCATGGGCGGCGGCGTCACGTTCCTCGCCATCGGACCGAGCAAGATCTTCAACGGGCTCAATATCTTTCCGTTTCTTGCGATGCCCTTCTTCATCCTCGCGGGCGAGATCATGAACAGCACCGGCATCACTGGGCGGCTGGTGAAGCTGGCGGAGGTGCTGGTGGGTCGCTTTCGCGGTGGCCTTGCCCATACCAATATGCTGGCCTCGGTGTTCTTTGCCGGGCTCACCGGGTCTGCCACCGCCGACGCCGCAGCCTTTGGCCGCACGTTGGTGCCTGCCATGGTCAAACAGGGGTACAAACGCGATTACGCCTGCGCGGTCACGGCTGCGGGGTCAATCATCGGACCGACCATTCCGCCATCGGGGCTGATGGTGGTCTATGGCTCCTTGATGGGGGTCTCCATCGGCGGGCTGTTTGCAGCAGGGCTGCTGCCGGGATTGGTGATCTGTGCGGTCTGCATGGGCGTGATCGCCATTGGCGGCAAACGCGAGAACCTGCCCAAGGCCGACCGCGGTGCCACATTGGGAGAGGTCTGGCGGACGTTCCTCTCGTCGATCACCGCGCTCCTGATGCCGATCATCATCCTTGGCGGCATCCTTGGCGGCATCGTCACACCGACCGAGGCGGCCTCTATCGCTGTGGCCTATGCGCTGTTCATCGGCTTCTTCGTCTACCGCACACTGACCTTTCCCGACCTCTACGCAATGTTGGTGCGCACCGCGCGCATCACCGGTGTGATCTTTGTCATCATCGCCTTTGCCGGGATCTTGGGCTGGTGGATGAGTTTCGAGCGCATCCCGCAGGCCATTGCGGGCAGCGTGTTGGGCCTGTCGGAAAACCCTTATGCGGTGATCGCCATCATCATCTGCATCCTGTTGGTGGTCGGCATGGTGATGGATATCACCGCGATCCTGATCATCCTCGGCCCGGTGCTTGTGCCGCTCACCGAACAGATCGGACTGGAGCCGATCCATGCAGGCATCATCTTTGTGCTGGCGCTCAACATCTCTTTGATGACGCCGCCGGTGGGGGCCTGCCTGTTCGTGCTGTCCTCGGTCACGGGCGAGAAGCTGGAGCGGATCTCGGTCAAGCTCGCCCCCTTCCTGATCGCCGAAGTGATCATCCTCTTCCTATTCGCATTCTGGGAGGACGCGGCCCTGATGCTGCCGCGTGCGCTCGGATTTGCCCCCTGATCGGGGCCACCAAACCAACCATCAAAAAAACCAACAGTGAGGAAATCAAAATGAAAACAGTCCTGAAAACTGCTGTCGTTGGCGCGATCGCGGCCCTGACCGCCAGCTCCGCCATGGCCGGTGGCACCATCCGCTTCGGCCATGACAACAAGACAGACCCGTTTGAAAACCCGGCGCATGCCTGCACGGCTGTGTTTCAAAACATCGTCACCGCCGACACCAATGGCAGCGTCACGGTTGAGGTCTTTGGCTCCAACCAGCTTGGCACCGCTGCCGAACATGTCCAGCAAGTGCGTGACGGCGTCATTCAGGCGACACTCACCTCCACCGGCGCACTGGCGAGCTATTATCCGCGTATCGACGTGCTGAACCTGCCGTTTGCATTCGCCAACAACGCATCGACCTACTCGGTCTTTGACGGCGAATTTGGCGAGGCACTGGCGGCAGATATCGAGGCGGAACTGGGTGACGTCGTGGTGCTGGGCTTCCCGGATACGGGCGGGTTCTTTGCCGTCACCAACTCGCAGCGCCAGATCGCCAACCTTGAGGATTTCGACGGGATCCGCATCCGCACCATGACCCTGCCGAGCCACCAGAAAATCGTGCAGGCGCTGGGGGCGGAGGCCTATCCGCTCAGCTGGGGCGAAGTCTATTCCGGTCTGCAGACCGGCGTGATCGACGGTCAGATGAACCCGGTGCCGATCATCTCTTTTGCGAATTTCGCAGAGGTGCAAAAGCACATGACGCTCACCAACCACCTGTTTTCGCCCTACACTTTCATGATCAACAAGGCGTTTTACGATGGTCTGACCGAGGCGGAGCAGAACACCCTGCACACCGCCGCCGAAAGCTGCGTCACCGCCAGCCGGGGCCTTTCGCGGATCATTGAGGCCTCGGATCGTGGTCTGGCGGGTCTGATGGACAAGATCGAAGTGACCGCCCTGTCCGCCGAGCAGCGCGCTGCGATGGCCGGTGCAACCCAGCCCGCGTTTGAGTCCCATGTGGCCGAGAACCTCGACGCCAAGGCGGGCGAGTTGCTGACGCTCTTCAAATCCGAAGTCGGGAAGGCCAACGACGCCTCTTACCTCGACTAACGGTCCCCGTCCGGGGCGTGGGTACGCTCTCGCCCCGGAACCTCAATTTCAAGGATTTGCCTCATGCGCGTCTTCTGCGCTTCTCTTGCCACCGAAACCAATACCTTCTCGCCGCTGCGCACGGATTTTTCCGACTTTGCGCAGAGCTTTTACGCCCCTCCGGGCGAACACCCAGACACTCCGACGCTGTGTTCCGCCGTGTTCCCGGCCTTGCGGCGGCGCGCAAAAGAAGAAGGGTTCACCCTGATCGAAGGCACCGCCACATGGGCGGAACCCGGCGGGCTGGTGAGTGCGGCAACCTGGGAGCATCTGCGCGATGAGGTGCTGAGCCAGTTGAAGGCCGCCCTGCCGGTGGATGCGGTGGTGCTGGGCCTGCATGGTGCGATGATTGCGGATGACTGCGTTGACTGCGAGGGCGAATTGATCGCCTCCGCCCGTGCGCTGGCGGGGCCGAAGGCCAAGATCGGCGTGAGCTTTGACCCCCACAGCCATCTGAGCGCCAAACGGGTCGAGAACGCCGACATCATCACCGTGTTCAAGGAATTTCCACATACGGATTTTGTCGAGGCGGGCGAGGCTTGCGTGGATCTGACCCTGCGCGCCGTGCGCGGTGAGATCGCGCCCGAAATATCAGTCTTTGACGTGCGCATGATGGATGTGCTGCCGACCAGCATTCAGCCGATGCGCGGGTTCGTGGATAAGATCATGGGGCTGGAAGCGCGCGGCGAGATCCTCTCAGGCTCTGTCATTCACGGGTTCATGGCAGGCGACAGCCCCGACCTTGGCGCCAAGATCGTCGTGATCACCGATGGCGATGCCGCCAAAGGCGAGCGCCTGTCCCGTGACCTCGGGATGGAGCTATTTGGCTTTCGTGGCCGCACCAAACCCGATTTCCTACCCGCGGCCGAGGCCCTGCGGCGTGCAGATACCAGCACCAAGACCCCCGTTGTGGTCGCGGACGTCTGGGACAATCCGGGCGGCGGTGTTGCGGGCGATTCCACGATTTTGCTGCGCGAGGTGCTGACCCAACAGCTGGATGGTGTGGCCTTTGGCACCATTTGGGATCCGATGGCGGTGCGCCTGTGCTTCGCCGCCGGAGAGGGTGCCGCGCTGGATCTGCGCTTTGGCGGCAAGACCTCTGCCCATGCGGGCGCACCGGTGGATGCGCGGGTCACGGTGATGCGGCTTCAACGTGATGCAGTGCAGAGCTTTGGCACTTCGGTGGTGCCGCTTGGCGATTGCGCGGTGATCCGGATCGGGGATCTGGACATTGTGTTGAACACCAACCGCAGCCAGACGTTCTCACCCGATCTCTTCAGCAACCTCGGCATTGATCTCGCCCAGAAACGCATCGTGGTGGTGAAATCCACCAACCACTTTCACGGGGCCTTTGCGTCAGTGGCCGGAGAGATCCTCTACGCTGCTGTTGATGGCCCCTATCCAAACGACCCGGCGCGCACCGACTACACCCGCCTGACCCGTGCGATCTGGCCGCGTGTTGAAACGCCGCATGCTGAGGAAACCGCCTGATGACCTTGCCCATCGACACCCCCGCTGTCCTCGTTGATCTGAACATCGCAGAGGCCAATGTCCGCGCCTTTCAGGACTATTGCGACAGCCACGGACTGCAGCTTCGTCCGCATATTAAAACGCACAAACTGCCGCGTCTGGCAGAATATCAAATCGAACAGGGTGCCATCGGCATTACCTGTCAGAAAATCACCGAAGCCGAGGCCATGATCGCGGGTGGCGATATGCGTGATATTCTGATCAGCTATAATATTCTCGGACAGGACAAGGTCGCACGGCTGCGCGCCCTGTCGGAACAGGTGCGCCTGTCGGTCGTGGCGGATAATGCCGCCGTTGTCGAAGGGCTGAGTGCAGGGTTTATGGATGCAAAAACCCCGCTCCCGGTGCTGGTCGAGTGCAATACCGGCGCGGATCGCTGCGGTGTGGAAACTCCGGCAGAGGCGTTGGAGCTGGCGTTGGCGATCAATGCCGCCCCCGGTCTGCGCTTTGCGGGGCTGATGACCTACCCGCCGACGGGGGGCGCAACGCAGGTCACCACATGGCTCGCCGAAGCCAAGGATCTGATTGAGGCCACGGACCTGACAGTCGACGTGATTTCCTCTGGCGGATCACCCGATATGTGGCGCGCCCACCATATGCCACTCGCCACCGAATACCGGATCGGGACCTATATCTACAACGACCGCTCCTTGGTGACACGTGGTACCTGCGACTGGGACGATTGCGCCCTGACGGTCCTGGCGACAGTGGTTTCCACCCCGTCAAAGACCCGCGCGATCATTGACGCTGGGTCCAAGGTACTGACCTCGGATTTGCTTGGTCTCGATGGCTTTGGTCACGTTCTGGGGCACCCCGATCTGAACATCGATCAACTGAGCGAAGAGCATGGCCGGATCACCTCGGATCAGCCAACCGGGCTTCGGGTTGGCGACCAACTCCGCATCGTGCCCAATCATGCCTGCGTGGTGTCGAATATGCTCGACCACGTCACGCTGATGCGCGGCGATGAGATCATCGGCACCGAACCCGTCGCCGCCCGGGGGCAAGTCTGGTGAGCAGTCCTCAGATCCTATGCCTTGGCGAGCCACTGGTGGAGTTCAACCAGACGCCTGACGGTTCCTTTGCGATGGGCTTTGGCGGTGATGTGTCAAACGTCGCCATCGCCGCTGCCCGACAGGGCGCGCGCGCAGGAATGATCACCCGCGTCGGCGAAGATCCCTTTGGGGCGGCCCTTGGCGAACTGTGGTCTGACGAGGGCGTGTCGACCGCGCATGTCATCCGCGCCACCGGAGAAGAAACCGGCGTCTATTTCGTGACCCACGATGCGGACGGTCATCACTTCACCTATCGGCGTAAAGGATCAGCCGCCTCACGCCTCGCCCCGGCGGATCTGCCGCGCGCAGCCTTGCAGAACGGCCCGATCTTTTATGCCTCTGGCATCAGCCTTGCTGTGTCCCCCAGCATGCAGGACGCCGTGACTGAGGCCGCAGCACTCACGCGCGCCGCAGGCGGCATGTTTGCCTTTGATCCGAACCTGCGCCTTGCGCTCTGGTCAATGGACGTGGCCCGCGAGACGACACATCGCTGCATGGCGACCTGTGACATTGCGCTGCCGGGTCTGGATGACGCACGGCAATTGACGGGCCTGAACACGGCTGAAGATATTGCCAGGTACTATCACGACCTCGGCCCGCGCATCGTGGCCCTGACGCTGGGGGCTGAGGGCGTGCTGATCTCGGTCGACGGTGCGCAACGCAGGATGTCCGGGCATTCCGTTGCGGCCAAAGACGCCACCGGCGCAGGTGACTGTTTCAACGGCGCCTTCCTCGCGCGCCTTCTGACAACCGACGATCCATTCGCCGCCACCGAGCATGCCAATATGGCCGCCGCGCTCTCGACCACCGGTTTTGGGGCCGTGACACCAATCCCGACCCTTTCCCAAACCCGCAACGCCCTTGAACAGGCGGTGCGGGGCTAAACTCCCAAACTATCAGGAGACTCCTCATGACAATTGAACGTATCGGCGCAGAGCGCACTGGTGCAGGTGGGCAGAACCTGCCGTTTTCCCCGGCCACCCGCGCAGGCGATTTTGTCTTTATTTCCGGTCAGGTCGCGATGAATGAACGGGGCGAGATTGAGCCCGGCGGCATTGAGGCACAGACCAAGCGCACCATGGAGAACGTGATCGCGGTGCTGGCGCAGGCGGGCTGCACGCTGGATGATGTGGCCAAGGTCAATGTCTGGCTTGATGATCCGCGTGATTTCTGGACCTTCAACCGGGTCTACGCGAGCTATTTCCCCAACGGCGCTCCGGCACGCTCGACGGTGCGCTCGCAATTGATGGTCGATGCCAAGATCGAAATCGATGTGACGGCGTATAAACCGGTCGCCTGATGCCGGATCGAAGATGCGCGAGGCGCTGCCTCATGCAAAAAAGGGGCGCGAAACGCGCCCCTGAAGTGTGACCTTCATCGTATGGTTCAGACGGTTAGTTGAACAACTGTAGCAGGGCCTGTGGCGCCTCGTTGGCAATGCCGAGCGATTGCACCGCCAGCTCCTGTTGGGTCTGTAGCGCCGACAATCGGGCCGATGCTTCTTCCATATCGGTATCCGTCATTGTCGAGACCCCGAGGGTCATGGAGTCGACAAGGTCGGTCACGAACTGGGACTGATCGTCGATCCGCGCAGAGGCGGCCCCGAGGGCAGCAGCACCGGAGATGGCGGTCTGGAGATAGACCTCGATCTCTGCCAGAGCGGATTCGGCGGTTGCGGTATCGGTGATCGTGGTCAGGCTGGTGGACAGGTTCAGACTGGATTCGAAGCCCTGTGCCGCGATGGTAATATCCACCGAGGTCACGGTGCCGCCGGCGCCGACGCGATCCAGCGAGGCCAGAACACCCATTTCGGTTGCCGTGCCGTCAATCGTGTTGGCCAGCAGGTTGGCGCCGTTGAACTGCGCCGCGGAAATGATCGATTCGATCTGATCCACCTTGGAATCAATATCGGTCTGGATCTTGTCGTGGTCGACGTTCTCAGCCTGGGCAGAAACGATCAGTTCCTTGATTTCCACAAGCTTTTCAACGATCTGCTCGGCCCCTGCCGAAGCAACCGCAACGGTCGCATCGCCCATGGCCAGACCTTCCTCGATCGCTTCAAAACTCGCGATGTCGGATTCCATGGTCTTGGAAATCGCCCAAACCGCGGCGTTATCCTTGGCGGTGCCGATTTCCTTACCGGTGGAAATCGCGTTCTGTGTGTCGGTGAGGTTCATATTCACAGACTTCAGCGTCTGCAGGGCGACCATTGCACCATTGTTTGTCAAAATGCTGGACATAGCATGAGTTCCTTTGAGCAAGGAGCACTTTGGCCCCGATGTATTTCCTTGCCCCGTTATGGGGTTTCTCTCTCGTCTTTCTGAACGTGCGGGGCGCTTTGGCCACCACAACAAACTCAATAAGATGCAGGCCAACTCTTGCCGTGAGGATGCTAATGAAGAGCTAAAATGTCGGCGTATATATCTAAAATGCGAGTCAAATTGCAAAAGAGCGCCGTGTTCAGGCGCCCCCCTTCAGCACCGATCTCCAGCACCACCTGGCCGCTTTGGCGTGGTGCGCAAACACCCTTCAACCGACTGTTTCAGATAGTCTTTTCCCGAATGCGTCATGGCTTCTGAAACCGGTGCATCCGCCACGCCACGGGCACCAGATCCGGGTGTTTCAGCAGCCGTCAATCAGGCGATAGAAGTCGAGAAGAGATAAATTAGACCGAGGATTTAATTTGTTTTTCAAAGAACTAACCGGGTTCTCGCGGTTGGAATAAACTGTTTTTTCACGGGCGCAACCTCACGCTGAACGGCAATTCAACGCTGTTCAAGGCTCCGGGGAAAGCAGCCGTGCATCTCATCAAGACCCTCTCTTTTTTGCTGTGCAGCGTCCTCCTGCTGGCAGCGGCCACCTTTCACGACATGCGAGTCGGGTTTGAGCGCCCCACCCGCATCGCCTTTCCCGAGACCAATCCCTATTCCCCGCAAAAAGCGGCGCTTGGCAAAATGCTGTTCTTTGATACGAGGCTTTCGGGCGCGCAGAATCTCAGCTGTGCCACCTGTCACAACCCCTCCTTCGGGTGGGAAACCCCGGCGTCGCGGGCGGTGGGTGCGATGAATCAGGCGCTGGAACGGCACACACCCACGATCGAGAATCTGGCAGAGTCAGACCATTTCTTCTGGGACGGACGGGTCGGCAGCCTCGAACAGCAGGTCGTTGGGCCGATCACCCATCCGCTCAAGATGAATTCAAGCATGCGGCAGGTGGTGCGGCGGCTGGAGGCGATTTCCGGGTATCGCCGCTATTTCGAGATCGCATTTCCCGAAGACGGCCTGACCCAGGACAACATAGTGGCTGCCCTGGCCACCTATCTCCGCACCCTGCGGTCCGGATGGTCGCCCTTCGACGATTGGATCGAAGGGGACGAGGAGGCGATTTCCACCTCCGCCAAACGCGGCTTTGAGGTCTTTACCGGTGTCGGGCGGTGCAGCAGCTGCCACCAGAGCTGGGCCTTCACCGATCACGGGTTTCACACGATCGGACTGGCCAGCGACGACAGTGGCCGCGGCCTCCTGGATCCGGAGATGCAGTATCACTTCAAGACCCCGGGGCTGCGCAATATCGCGCTGCGGGCCCCCTACATGCATGACGGCAGCCTGACCACGCTGCGCGACGTGATCGCGCATTACCGCAGCGGCGGTGTTCCGCATCCGGACCGGCAGAACGACATCGCGCCGCTGGACGGGTTGACGGACCGCAATGTCAATGACCTGCTCGCCTTCCTTGAAACACTGACGGCGTATGACCCGCATGTCTCGGCACCCTCGCTGCCGGTGGATTGAAGGACCCCCTATGTCGATCAAACGCCGTATTCTGGGACCGATCGTGTTGCTGATCCTCATCGGCATCGTTGCCGCGTCCTGCCTGTCGCTTGCTGCGATCCAGACGCAGAACGCCATCCAGAAATCCGACAGCACAACGCTGAAGACGCTACAAGCCACCGAACGCGCCCAACGCATCCGGGAAGAAATCGAAACGCAGCTGTCCCGCTTTCTTGAGTTCAACACCGTTCCCCCCTCCGCCCGGGTTTCCCGCCGTCATGCGCAGTTCGTAGACGGGTTTCAGGCCGTATGGTCCATTCTGGAGACCAGCGAGGGGTCGCAGCGCCAGAAGGCCATGACCCAACGCGTGGCACAACAGTTTGACGCCTGGAACACCGAAGCCTCGATCGCGCTTGGCCTGATTGCCGATACCCATGTGCCCTCGCACAGCCGCCTCGAACGCCTGGCCCGGAGGCTGGAACTGGACCTTGTGGCGCTGGAGCAGGAAGTGCGGGCCAGCGCCCTCCAGACCAATCGCAGCGAGCGCCGCAAATACGCCCGTCAGGTTGTGATCGTCTTTGCGGCGATGATCGTGGTGTTTCTGATTTCCGGGTCCATGTTTCTCGGGTTCGGCAGCCACCTCGTGTCCTCCCTCACGCGGCTGGCCGCCGCCATGGAAAGCATTCGCAACGGCAACTATGACACCACCGTCCGCGACCTGACGCGCGAGGACGAGGTCGGGCAGATTGCGCGCGGTGTGGCGGCCTTCTCTCATACGCTGCAGGATCTGAGTGCCGCAAAATCACGCATTGAACACCTGGCGCTGCACGATCAACTGACCAACCTGCCCAATCGCCGGGCTCTGCAGGAATACCTGCAACGCCGTCTGGCGGAGGCGCCGGACAGCACCCGGCCGGCAGCGATCCTGCATGTCGATCTGGACCGGTTCAAGCAGATCAACGATCTGATGGGCCACGCCGCCGGCGACGAAATCCTGCGTCATGCCGCCCGGGCGATGCAGCGACAGGTCGGCCCGGAGGATCTGACTGCGCGCGTTGGCGGAGACGAGTTTGTCATTGTTCTGCAGAACCCCGGCGACGAGGGCACCTTGCGGAGCTTTGCCCAATCCGTGATCGAAGCGGTGTCGCAGCCGATCGAGGTCTGGGGTGAGTTCATCAACGTCGGGGCCAGTATCGGCATCGCCTTTGCCGACGACAGCGAAGAAGATCCCGCTCGCATCCTGTCCAATGCCGACATCGCGCTCTATGTCGCCAAGAGCAAGGGCCGCGGGCGGGCGTCGTTCTACAACGATGCCACGCGTGCCAAATTCGAGGGCAACATGGCGCTGCTCAAGGATCTGCGGCATGGATTGGAACAGGGCGAGATCACCGCGTTCTTCCAACCCCAGATCGATGGCCACACGGATGAGGTCATCGGGTTCGAAGCGCTGGCGCGCTGGCATCACCCCGAACGTGGCATGCTCGATCCCGGGGTCTTCATCACGCTGGCCTTCGAACATGGCCTCGGGGACCGGTTGACGGAGCGGATCGTGTCAGATGCCATTGCCGCCCTGCAGGACTGGCGGCGCCGCGGCCTGCCCGCGCCTTGTGTCAGCGTCAATTTCTCGGCCAAGCAGCTGCGCGATGGTGGTCTGGTGGAATATCTCGACGATGCGCTCTTTGCGGCGAACCTCCAGCCCAAGGACATAGCCATCGAAGTTCTGGAAAGCGTGTTGTTCAGCGACGGTGTGGACCCGGCCCTGAACACCATTTCACAGCTCCAGGCACGCGGCTATCGGATCGAACTGGACGACTTTGGCACCGGACATGCCTCGATCTCCAACCTGCGCCGCTTCAAGGTCGACGGGGTCAAGGTGGATCGTGACTTTGTATCGGGCGTCGATCAGGACGCCGAACAGGAAATGATCCTGCGCACGATGATCGACCTGTGCCGCAACCTTGGCATCGAGTGCCTGGCCGAAGGTGTCGAAACCGAGGTGGAGCAGGACAAGCTGCTGGCGCTGGGGTGCAGCCGCTTTCAGGGCTACGGCATCGCACGCCCGATGCCGCAGCAAGCGGTGACCGAATGGCTTGAGGCCCGCGAGGGGCGCCAGACCACCGCCAGGGCGGTCTGACAGAAAGGGAGAAGGCTGCGTGCTCAGATGTCTTTCATCAGGCGCAGCGCATCGTAGATCGCCGCGTGGGTGTTGCGCGCGGAGACCGCGTCGCCAATCCGAAACAGCTGAAACGCGCCTTCCGGGTTGCGGCTGACCGTCTGTGGCTGACCGGCAATAAGCGCCTCATGGTCGACTTCGCCATGGTTCACGCTCGCGGGGCGCAACTCCTGATACAGGTCATCATTGGGCAAGGTGCCGTAGTTCACCACCACCTGATCGTAGGTCTGATCGTGGGTGAAATCGCTATAGTCGGTGCCGATCGTGGCAACCAGTTCGTTGCCCTTTTTGGCCACGCCTAGCAAACGGCGGGTGACGGTGAAGGTCACATCCTTGTCTTGCAGGGACCGCATATAGGGCACGAGGTTCATCGCCATGATCTCGGGCGCAAAGGTGCGGTCCGGGGTCATCACCTCAACCTCGGCGCCCGCCTCTGCGGCCACCTCTGCCGCCTGCAAGCCCGGGTGGTCGCCGCTTTCGTCATAGATCAACACACGGCCTGCCGGTTTCACATCCCCCGCGATCAAATCCCAAGCGCTCACCACATGCGCCGCCTCTTGCCCGGTCTCGAACAGCTCCAGATTGGGCAGCCCCCCGGTGGCGATGATGACCACATCCGGGGTCTCCGCCAGCACGTCGGCTTCCTCGGCCCAAGTATTAAAGTGAAACTGCACATCCCGCGCCGCACATTGCGCCATGCGCCAGTCGATGATGGAGATCATCTCGCGGCGGCGCGGAGATTGCGCGGTCAGGCGGATCTGGCCGCCGGGGTCGGGCTGGGCCTCAAAGACCACCACCTTATGCCCGCGCTCGGCTGCGACGCGCGCCGCCTCCAGCCCCGCCGGACCTGCACCGACGATCACCACTTTCTTTGAGGTCTCGGCGGCTGTGATCTCGTGCGGCATCGTCAATTCAC
Source organism: Epibacterium sp. ABV4_022 (assembly GCF_056159345.1). NCBI lineage: Bacteria > Pseudomonadati > Pseudomonadota > Alphaproteobacteria > Rhodobacterales > Roseobacteraceae > Epibacterium > Epibacterium sp. ABV4_022. The sequence continues at coordinate 456,877 of NZ_JBSWVA010000001.1, read as the reverse complement.
GCCCGGTGGCGGCGTTGTGAATGCACAGCGCATCGCCCGCCTGATAGATTCGGTCCAGACAATAGGTCGCCCCCACGCAGGGGCGGATGTCGTCCTCGCGCCCCTCGCGGATTTTGCGCACCACATGCGGGTCAGCCATATGCGCCCGCGTCATCCCCACCATATCCAACAGCCCCGCCTGCACCGCATGGCGCGCGGTGGCGACATCCGGGATTCGCGCAGCGTGAAACACCGGCAGGTCGGTTTCCTGTTTGACCCGGCCTGCAAAATCCAGATGCGGCGCGGATTTCATCCCCTGCACCGGGATCACATCGGTCATCGCCGGATCGGTATGGATGCGCCCCCGGATCACATTGAGGAAATCCACCTGCCCCGTGGCACTGAGCTGCCGGGTGATTTCCAGCCCTTCCTCTGCGGTGATGCCGCCTTTTTGCACCTCATCCGCGGTGAACCGCATACCCACGATGAACGCGTCCCCCACCCGCTTGCGAATGGCTGAGAGCACATCCATCGGAAACCGCAAACGGTTCTCCAGAGTATCCGCCCCATAGGGGCCGCTCAGGTCATTGGTCAGCGGCGACCAGAACTGGTCGATCAGATGACCATAGGCCTGCAACTCGATCCCATCCATGCCGCCTGCCTTCATGCGTTCGGCGGCATCGGCGAAATCCGTGATGATACGCTCGATGTCCCAGTCCTCGACAAGCTTGGGAAAGGCCCGGTGCGCCGGTTCGCGGTGCCGTGACGAGGACACCGACGGCAGCCAGTCGCCTTTGTTCCACCCCGTGCGTCGACCCAGATGCGTGAGCTGGATCATCACCGCGCAGCCGTGTTCATGGCAGCCTTCGGTCAGGTCGCTGATCCACGGCACCACCTCGTCCTTGTAAGCGAGGATATTGTTGAACACCGGCGGGCTGTCCTTTGAGACCGCCGCAGACCCCGCTGTCATCGCCAGCGCCACCCCGGCCTTTGCGCGCTCCGCATGATAGGCGCGGTAGCGCGCCTTGGGCATGCCGTCCTCCGGATAGGCCGGTTCATGACTGGTGGTCATAATGCGGTTGCGAAGGGTCAGATGCTTCAGCTGAAACGGCTGCAAAAGCGGATCGTGTGACATGGCGCTGCCTCATGGAATCAGGTGACTTGACACAAGTGTAAAGTCAGCCTGCATCGCAATTGACACATGTGTCAATTGTTTTAAAGTGCCCGCATGTCCAAACCCGCCTCCCCTCGCCCGCGCGGCTCGCGCGACCTCTGGCTCGATGCCGCGCTTGACCTCTTGGTCTCAAGCGGGATCGACGCGGTGAAAATCATGCCGCTGGCGCGCGCCGTGGATCAGACGCGCACCGGGTTTTACTGGTATTTCAAGGATCTCGGCGCGCTGCATGACGCCATGGTTGAGACATGGGAGGCCCGCAACACCGGCCAGATACAGGCCCGCTGCGAGGCCCCGGCGCAGACCGTCAACACCGCCCTGTTCAACCTGATGGATTGCTGGCTGGACCCGGCACTGTTTGATGCGCGCCTCGATCTGGCGATCCGCAACTGGGCGCGCAACGACGCCACATTGGCGGCGCGGCTTGATGCGGCGGATAATGCCCGCATCGCCGCCGTGCACGACATGTTCCTGCGCTTTGGCTACAGCAGGGAACAGGCCGATGTCAGAAGCCTTACGGTCATCTACACGCAGGTGGGCTATATCTCGATGGAGGTCGAAGAGGAACCCGTCGCGCGCCTGAACCGCGTACCGCATTACGTGGAGATGTTCTCGGGCCAGCCCCCGACACAGGCGGAAATCACGGAGTTCATGGCCCGCCACACGTCGGGCTAGCCAATGGTGCGGCAGCGGGCGACGGCGGCGTCCAGCCCTTTTGCCAGCTCTGCGCCAATGTCTGATGCCCGCAGCACCTCCAGCCCCGCAGCCGTGGTGCCTGCGTAGTCGATCATCTCCTGCACATGATCGCTGGGACGGGCCGTACCCGTCGCCATCATCTGCCCGGCACCGAGGAACAACTGCCGCACCGCCTTGTCGGCGACCTCGGGCGGCAGGCCCTTGGCCTCGGCATAATCCGCCATCACTTCGGCAAAATAGGCAACAAACCCCGGCACCGGCCCGGTCATCGCGGTGAAAACGTCCAGATGCGCCTCCTGCGTGATCCGGTCCGTGCTGCCGCAGGCCTCGAACAGCGCCGTGGCAAAGGCGCGATCCGCGTCCGACGTGGCCTCTGTCGCAACCCAGGGCGAATAGGCAAGCCGCTCTGCCGCCGCCGGGCTGCTCATGGCGCGAATGACCCGCGTGGCCCCGGTCATCTCGGAGATCCGGTCGATCGTGATCCCCGCCATGACGGAGATCACCAGCTTGTCTCTGAGGTCCAGCGACAGCGTGCCCATCGCCGCAGGTGGCACGCACAACAGCACCACATCCGAGGCCGCAATCAGGGCTGCCGTGTCCGTGGTGATGCTCAGCCCCGGATGACCCGAGAACCCGTCGAGCTGCCCGGACCGCGACGCCACCCAGATCCGCTCCTCGGCGATCATCTGCGCCTGCACAACCGCACGCAGGATCGCACTGCCCAGCATGCCCGTCCCTCCGATGATACCGAATGTCTGGTCTGCCATGGCACTGCGCTCCTGTTGTCTGTGTCAGCCCTCCGCCATGTGACAGGCGACTCGGGTTGTGCCAATCCTGCGCATCTCGGGGCGTTCTTGTCGACAGATGTCACCGGCCAGCGGGCAGCGCGGGTGAAAGGCGCAGCCGGGCGGCGGGTTGATCGGATCGGGGATCTCGCCCTCGGGCGGGGCCACCTCGCGGCCAAACCCATCCATACGCGGCGCGGCTTCCAGCAGCATCTGCGTATAGGGGTGTTTGGGGCGCTCAAACAGCTCGTCCGGCGCGCCCTCCTCAACAAGACGCCCGAGGTAGAGCACCCCGATCCGGTCCGCCATATGCTGCACCACCGTCAGGTCGTGGGTGATCAGCACATAGGTCAGGCCAAAGTTGTCCTTGAGGTCGCTCATCAGGTTCAGCACCTGCGACTGCACCGACACATCCAGCGCCGAGGTGGGCTCGTCACAGACGATCAAACGCGGCTCGGAGGCCAGCGCGCGGGCAATACAGATCCGCTGCCGCTGCCCGCCGGAGAACTCATGCGGAAACTTGCCCGCGTCCTTCACCGAGAGACCCACCTGTTCCAGCAGGCGTTCGGCCAGCCCATCAGTCTTGCCACCACGCGCCGCCACGGGTTCGACGATGATGTCACGCACCCGCCAGCGCGGGTTGAGCGAGGCATAGGGGTCCTGAAAGATCATCTGGATGTCAGAACGGATCGCATCGACCTTGGCGGCGTCTGTCTCGTTCGCCAGATCAACACCCTCGATCTCCACATTGCCGTCTGAGGGATTCAAAAGCCCCACCAGCATGCGGCCAATGGTGGATTTGCCGGACCCGGATTCGCCGACCAGCGCATAGGTGGTCTGCGGCTCGACCTCGAAATCCACATCTGACACAGCGGTCAGAAAGGCCTTGGGTTCACGTTCGATCACCCGGTTCAGCCAGGGTTTGGACACGTCAAACACACGGCTCAGGTTCTTGACGGAGACAAGCGCCATCAGGAGGCCTCCTCATGTTGTAGCGGGAACCAGCAGGCGGCAGCCGCGCCATCGACCTTGGGCGCAGGTGCCTGTCGGCATTTGTCGGCCACGCGCGGACAGCGCGGATTGAAGGCACAGCCATCGGGCACCGCATCCAGACGCGGCATGGCGCCGGGGATCTGGTGCAGACGTTTCTGGCCACGCGATGCGAGCGGTGTCGAGGCCATCAACCCATGGGTGTAGGGATGTTCCGGCGCGGTGATCACATCGCGCACCGGGCCAAGCTCGGCCAGCCGCCCGGCATACATCACCGCCACACGATCTGCGGCCTCGGCAATCACACCCATGTCGTGCGTAATCAACATCACCGCCGTGCCCCGCTCACGACAGAGCCGTTTGAGCAGCGCGATGATCTGCGCCTGTACGGACACATCAAGCGCGGTTGTCGGCTCATCCGCAATCACCAAGGACGGCTCGGCACAGAGCGCCAGCGCGATCACCACCCGCTGGCGCATGCCGCCGGAAAATTCGTGCGGGTAGCTGTTTACACGTTTGGCGGCACCGGGAATACCGACTTCCTCAAGCGCGGCCACGGCACGTTTCTCGGCCTCGGACTTGCTGATCGGCAGATGGGTCAGCATGGTCTCAACCAGTTGATCCCCGATCCGCAACAGCGGATTGAGCGAGGTCAGCGGGTCCTGAAACACCATGCCGATTTCCTTGCCCCGCAAGCGGCGCAGCGCGTCACCTTTCAGGGTGTCGATGCGTTTGCCATTGAGCCAGATCTCACCAGAGGAGACATGCGCCGGCGGATTGAGCAGGCCAATGACGGCATTGCCCGCCATCGACTTGCCGGCGCCACTTTCGCCAACGATGCCGAGGATCTCGCCCTTGGCAATGTCATAAGAGACGCCATCGACCGGTTTCAGAATGCCGTGGCGGGTTGGGATTTCCACACAAAGGTTGCGGATGGACAGAACAGGGTCAGCCATTAGCGAAGCCTCGGGTTCAGGGCGTCACGCAGCCAGTCGCCCAGCAGGTTGACGCTGAGCGCCAGTCCCAACAGCGTGATCGCAGGGAAGAGAAGAATCCACCATTCGCCAGAGAACAGGAAGCCCTGCCCGATGCGAATGAGTGTACCAAGAGACGGCTGGGTCGGTGGCGCGCCCACCCCGAGGAACGACAGCGTCGCCTCGGCAATGATCGCCAGCGCCAGCGAGATGGTGGCGATGACCAAGACCGGCGACAGCACATTGGGCAGGATGTGCCGCAACATGATCGCACCGGAGCGTCGTCCGATCAGCCGGGCGGCCTCGACGTATTCCTTGTTTTTCTCAACAAGGGTCGCGCCCCGCACCACACGGGCAAACTGCACCCAGTCCGACAGGCCAATCGCAAGGATCAGCACCCAGATCGCCATCTGATCGCGGTATTCCACCGGGGTGATGCCCTTGGCGACACCAAAGATCAGCATCGCCACAAGGATCGACGGAAAGGTCAGCTGCACATCGGCAATCCGCATGATCACCGTCTCAACCCAGCCACCGAGGTAGCCGGACAACAGGCCCAGCGTGATCCCAAGCACCATGGCGAACAGAACGGCGGCGACGCCAACGAACAGCGAAATCCGCATACCATAAAGGATGGTCGAGAATACATCGCGGCCCTGATCGTCGGTCCCCATAAAGAACGTCTCGCCGGTGAAGTCATTGGGCGACATCGGCGGCGTGAAGCCGTTCATCAGGTTGAGCGAGGCCGGATCAAACGGGTTGGTGGGCGCGATCAGCGGCGCAAAGACCGCCGAGAGCACCAGAACCAGAACCACCACGGTGGAGACCACCGCCACGGGCGAGCGTTTGAAGGTATAGAACAGATCGCTTTCCAGCGCGGTGCGCAGGCGCGATTTCTGGGCGGGGGTAGATGTCTCGGACATTAGTGACCTCCCTTGCGATCAACGCGCAGACGCGGATCGATAAAGAAATAGAGGATATCGACGATCAGGTTGATGCCGACGAACATCACCGAGATCAGCATCAGATAGGCTGCCATCACCGGGATATCGACGAACTGGATCGCGTTGATGAACAACAGGCCGACACCGGGCCACTGGAACACCGTCTCGGTGATGATGGCGAATGCGATGATCGCGCCCACTTGCAGGCCGATCACGGTGATCACCGGCACCATCGTATTCTTCAGCGCATGACGGAAATGCACGGTGCGATCCCGCAGGCCTCGGGCACGGGCAAAGCGGATATAATCCTGCCGGAGCACCTCCAGCATTTCCGAGCGCACCAGCCGCATGATGAGCGTCATCTGATATAGCCCCAGAGTGATCGACGGCAGGATCAGCGCCTTGAGGCCGCTTGCGGTCAGGATCCCCGTGCTCCAGCCGCCAAGGTCGACCACCTCGCCGCGCCCGAAACTCGGCAGCCAGCCAAGTTCCACAGAAAACAGATAGATCAGCAGGATACCAATCAGGAAGGTCGGCAATGACACCCCGATGAGGGAGCCGGACATGATCAGATTGGCCGTGATCCCGTTTCGCTTGATGGCGGTAAAGACCCCAAGCGCGATGCCGAATATGATTGCAAGAATGCCAGAGACCGCCGCCAGTTCCAGTGTCGCAGGCGCGCGTTCCATCAGGATGTCGATAACCGGGCGCCCCTGCCGGTAGCTGACCCCGAAATTGCCCTGCACGGCGTTTTCCAGAAACCGGTAGTATTGCACCACAAAGGGCTGATCGAGGCCAAGTTGTCCGCGCAGCCGTTCGATGTCCTCGGCGGTGCGTTCCTGGCCCAGCATGTTGTCGATCGGGTCACCGACAAAGCGGAACATGGCAAAGGCCACGAGTCCGACGATAAGAAGAACCAGCGCGGATTGGGCCACGCGCCGGATGATATAAGCGAGCATATCCGTGCTCTCCTGTGGGTGGATGAAGGGGGCCGAGACCCCCGTCTGCCTTGATGAGCGGCGTTAGTTAACGGAGACCCAGCGCAGAATAAAGAAGTTATCCGGCCTTTGGGTCAGGGTGACGTTGCTGCCGGTGCCCCAGACCAGCGGTTGCACATAAAGCGGCACATAGGCGGTCTCGTCCTGCAAGACCTGCGCCACCTCATCGAGCATCCCCTGCCGGGTCGGCTCGTCGATCTCGGACTGGATCTTGGGCAAGAGCGCGTCCACGCGCGCGTTGGAATAGCCGCCAAAGTTCCACGAACCGAGCTTCTTTTCCTCATTGGGGGTTGCCGCAAGGAAGCGGATCGGGTGTTCCGCATCAAAGGTGCCCGGCGACCAGCCCAGAAGGTACATGTCATAGTTTCCGGCCCGCAGTTCTGGCCAGTAATTCTGAACCGGCATCGCATCCAGCGTTGCCTTCAGTCCCACCTGCGCCAGCATGGCAGTCACAGCCTGACAGACCGCCTCATCATTGAGATAGCGGTTGTTGGGGCATTTCAGACCAAAGGAGAACCCACCCGGATAGCCTGCCTCGGCCAGCAGAGCCTTGGCGGCCTCCGGATCATAGGCAGGCGCATCCGCAAGCACCTCGGAATAGCCCCGCATGGCGCTGCTCACCAATTGGTTCACTGGCTCGGCATTGCCACGCATGATGGTGCGCAGGATCGCGGGCACATTGATGGCATGGGCCACGGCCTTGCGCACGCGCGCATCAGCGAACGGGTTGCCCTCGGTTTCGGCGGAATAGTTCAACGCCTCCGCCTGATGCGGGAAGCCCAGCATTATCACACGCGCCTCGATGCCCTGCACGACTTTCACATCCGGGTTGCCTTGCAGGCGCTGAACGTCCTGAATGGGCACCGGGTTGATCATGTCAACATCCCCCGACAGCAGCGCCGCAAGCGCTGTGGCCGGGTTCTGGATCGGCGTCATTTCTGCGCGGGTGATGTTGTGTTCGGGCTCACCCCACCAATCCGCAAAAGGCTCCAACACTGTGCGCAGGCCCGGCTCGCGGGTTGTCACACGAAACGCGCCGGTCCCATTGGCATTGAGCGTGGCAAAGTTGCCGCTTTCCTTGTCGGGGCGGCTGGCGGCATTGGCCTCGGCCCAGCCGCTGTCCATGATCATCCAGTTGGCGATGCTGTCGGGAAAGATCGGGTTGGGAGAATGGGTCAGGAAATCAACGGTGTAGTCATCGACCCTCACCACATCCGAGACCGGCGCAAACCAGCTGGCCGTGTCCGATTCCGGGCTGGATGCGCGCTCATAAGAGAACACAACATCCTCTGCGTCAAAGGTGCTGCCGTCCTGAAACGTCACCCCCTCGCGCAGGAAAAACCGCCAGCCTTCGCCCTCGCCGATCGGCTCCCAGCCGGTGGCCAGCGCAGGCTCGATGCTCATGTCCCTGCCGCGCCGCACGAGTCCTTCATAGACGTTGTTCAAAAACCCCAAAACGGGGGTGGAGTTGACCGCGTGCGGGTCCATCGTCTGCGGATCGGTGGTCACCGCCCATGAAAACTCCTTGGCCTGAGCGGCAGGCACTAGGGCTGCGGGGAGACAGGCTGCCGCGCAGGCAGCGGTGCGTAAGAGACGGAGCATCGGGAAGTCCTTTCCGGTCAATGCGCGTGTCGCCGGGATGCATATGCGCCCCGGCGACATTGGCATGTCATGCAGCACACCGGGCATGCCGGTCCGCTGCGACAGAGATCAGTTCATCTTGAAGTATTTGACCTTCGGCTGATCTTCGGGATCAACCGCGATATCGACCTTTTCGGACATGCCCCAGTTCAGCACCTGATGGTGGATCGGGATGTAGAGCTGCTCGTCCTGAACCACCCGCCAGATGTCGGCAATGTCCTGATTGCGCGCGTCCAGATCAGTGTTCGAGGCCAGCGATTTGATCTTCGCGTCCAGCTCGTCATTGTCGTAGCCGGTGCCGTTCCAGGTGCCGATGTCGCTCTCACGACCGTGCACAAGGAAGTTGAACACATACTCGGAATCGTATGTCGGCACGCCCCAACCCAGCATGTAGAAGTCGGTCTTGCCATCGGTGATCAGCGGGAAGTGCTGCGCCTTGGGTTTGGCGTCGAGGTTCACGGTGATGCCGATCTGACCGAGCATGCCAACGGCGGCCTGACAGATCGGCTCGTCGTTGACATAGCGGTCGTTGGGGCAGTCCAGACGGATCGAGAAACCATCGCCGTACCCCGCCTCAGCCATCAGCGCCTTGGCACCTTCGATGTCGGTCTTGGATTCCGCGTCCATCTCTTCGGTCCAGCCGTTGACGAACGGCGGTGCGATCATGCCCGCAGGCTGGGACTGGCCGCGCATCACGACCTTCTGGATCGCATCGCGGTTGATCGCCATCGACATCGCCTTGCGCACGCGCACGTCCGCCAGCGGGTTCTTGCCGTCCACATTGTCGGCCTCGATGTCATCGGCGCCCATGTTCATGCCAAAGAAGATCACCCGGTTCTGCGGTGCCTGGCGCACCATCAGGCCATCGGCGCCATTGACGCGGTCCAGATCCTGCACCGGCATGTCCTGAAGGAAATCAACTTCGCCCGACAGAAGCGCCGCAACACGGGTCGCGGGGTTCTGGATCGGCGTATAGACGATTTCGGTTACCTCAAGCGGGAACTGGTCCTTGCCCCAGTAGTTCTCGTTGAGGGTCATCACGGTTTTGACGTCCGGCTCGCGGCTTTGCAGCACATAGGGGCCGGTGCCGTTCGCATTGGTGGTGGCATAGGTGATCTCGCCACCCTCAAAGTCCTGCACGTTGACGGTGTCGTTGGCCTCGGTCCAGCCCTTGTCCATGATGAACAGGTTGGTGAGGTTAGACGGCAGGATCGGGTTCGGCCCGTCGGTGACAATCTCAACGGTCAGATCGTCAACCGCGCGCACCTCGGTGATGGAGCCGATGAGCTCCTTCATGTCGGAGTTTTCCTGCTTGGCGCGGGTGAAGGAGAACACCACATCCTCTGCGGTGAAGTCTTCGCCGCCGTGGAATTTCACACCTTCGCGCAGCTTGAACACCCAGACGTTCGGATCGCCCTCTTTGGGGGCCCATTCGGTCGCCAGTGCAGGTTCGAACGCGCCGGTCACATCACGGATGATGAGCGGTTCATACATCTGGTGGCGGATGGTATGCGTCGGCCCTTCGTTCTGGGCGTGCGGGTCCAGCGTCAGCGCGTCGCCGGAGCGCGCCCAGCGCAAGGTTTCCGCGCTCAACGGCGCGGCCGACGCCAAGAGAAGCGACGTCAGTGTCAGTGCAGTAGTGGTCTTCATGGGACCCCCCTCGTCGTTTTTTATCAATGTCTGTCAGCCGGTCCGACCTTGCGGCCCCCGGCCCATACGGCGCAGTCTTGGCGAACACCCAGGGTTTGACAAGACCGCAACGCCAGATTGGATAAAATATATTTGGTGAATATATTTTAGGCGATGGTCAAGCCATCAGCCTCCCGAAAAAGCTGGAAAATCGCGTGGTGATCCCGGGTTCCCGACCCCGGATCAGGGCCGACAACCGTCGAAGTCTGACAGGCGCAGCGCGACCCTGCCTATGCTTCCTGTGATGCGTGCCGCGTGGTGGCTTGCGGCACGATTTCCATTGGCGCGGCGCAGATCTGCCAGACCTGGCCGCGCAAACAAGAATCATTGCCGGGGCAACACCCGTCGCCCCGCGCGCGCCAAATCCCCCGGGTCAGTCTGCCGGGCAGGGCTGACCCGCAGCGCCCCAAAGCGCCATATCCTCGACATGCTCTTCCAATGTGCGGGGCGCGGGTTCACGGTCTCCACCCGGCGACCACCCCCAGGCCACTGGCCCGTTGAGGCTGGCGTCATGTTCCAGATGCTCAACGAGTTCGCGCCAGTCGCGTCCGCCGTTGCGCTCCGGGTCCTTGAGCTGCGCACAGATCTCGGCGCGCGATTTGCCGAACCATTCGAACTCCACCGGGGCCAGCTGCCACGCAATACCAAAGCGCGGCGCGGCGTGTGGTGCGGTGTCGAAATCATCCGAAGTCACATGGCAGGTCTGACAGGGCAGGAACTCCGCCCCGATCCGGCTCTCACCGGCATTGATGTGCATCCCATGCGGGCGCGCCTCACCGTAGCTTGGCCCGGACCACATCGGGATATTGTCCGCGCCCACGTGGCAATTGGCGCATCTGGGATGGGTCACCACCTCATAGATGCGTTCAAATGCCGCCTGCCCGTCTGCGCGACTAATGCTGCCCTCGTCTGGCAGGGTCAGCGCACCTTCGGCAAGGGCTGCGCCCGCGATAGAAACCGCGGCAAGGATGACAACGCTCTTTTGCATGTCCCGGCCCTCCTCAGACGAAATCGATATGTTTGTTCAGCGGCAATTCGCGGATGCGTTGCCCGGTGGCGGCAAAGATCGCATTGGCCAGCGCCGGGGCAGCAGGCGGCACAGCCGGCTCGCCCACCCCCCGGATGCGGCTGCCGTTGCTCAGCGCGCGCACCTCAATCTGAGGGGCCTGATAGAGCCGCATCCCCTCATAGGCGTGATAGTTGGTCTCAAGCGGGGCGTGATCCTCATAAGTCAGCGCGCAGTTCATCGCGTGCCCCAGCCCAAAGATCACCCCGCCAAAGACCTGCGCCTCCAGGTTTGTGGGATCAAGCACCTCGCCCACATCCACCGCCACATAGACCTGATCGATGCGAATGCCCGCCTCCGTCTGCGTGACCTCGATGACTTGTGCGCAGGGCACCCCAAAGGACATGCAAAACCCTACGCCACGTCCGCGCCCCTTACCGATAGAGGGACCATCCCAGCCCGACATCTCGCCCACGGCCTCCAGCACCTTGCGCGCAGGCTCATGCAGACACAGGCGGATGCGTTCGGCCAGCGGATCGGCCCCGGCGGCGTGGATCAACTCATCCAGGAAGCTATCGTGGTAAAACCCGTTGCCCGACGCCCCGACCGACCGCCAGGACGACACTGGCACCATGCTCGGCGCGCGATAGCCGGTGACACGGTAGTCGGGAATATCAAATGGCTGATCCCACGACCCGGTGGTGATCGTCGCATCGGGGCCCGGCAGACTCATCCCGCTCAGGCGGCCGAACCACTCCGGGGCCATGGCCGATTGACTGACCGAGAGGTCAAAGGCCACCACCTTGCCATCTGCGACCTTGCCGCGCCCTGCGGCAACCGAGGCCGGGCGCGGGTAGTCGTGGCTCATATCCTCTTCGCGGCTCCATGTGAGTTTCAGATGCCGCCCCGGCACCGTCAGCGCCAGTTCCACCGCCTGCTCCACATGGGTCATCTCCAGCCGATGACCAAAGCTGCCGCCCATGGGCAGCACATAGACTTTCACGGCCTCAGGCGCGACGCCCGCAATAGTGGCGGCGCGGTCGCGGATGAACAGCGGGATCTGGGTTCCGGTCCAGATTTCCACCTGCCCGTCCAGCACCCGCACCACCGCGTTCATCGGCTCCATCGGCGCATGGGCGAGGTAGGGAATGCGATAGCGCGCGTCGATAATCTCGCCCGCCTCCAGTGCGGCGTCCACATCGCCCTCATCGCGCTGGCAGTGGTCATAGCTGTCGGGATCGCCCAGCGCCTGTTCAAGCGCGGCAAATATCCCGTCCGAGGTGCCGGGATAGTCCGGCGCGCTCCACGCGATCTCTAGCGCCTCTGCCGCCTGAAACGCACGCCAGGTATTGTTGGCAATCACACCGACACCGTTGCTGACCGGCAGGATTTTCTCCACCCCGCGCATCCCCTCTGCCGCCGAGGCATCAACACGCGCGCCCGCGGTGCCAACGGCAGGGTTGGCGCGCACGGTGGCATGCAGCATGTCCTGAAATTCCATGTCGATGCCGTAGACCTCAGTTCCGGTGCATTTGCGCAGCATATCCAGACGCGGCAGATCGGGCTTGCCCAGATAGCGCCACGCAGAGGCGGGGCGCAGGGTCACATCCGTGACCGGGTCAATCTCTGCCGCCTCTGCCGCCAGATCCGTATAGGCGATGGAAGAGCCATCCGGCAGGATCACCGCGCCATTCTCGGTCCGCAGATCCCCACGGGCCACGCCAACCCGACGGGCCGCGGCCTCTTTCAGGGTTTCACGCGCTGTCGCCCCCGCCATGCGCATCCGGTCAAACCCATCCGGCACGGTGGACGACCCGCCAGTCATCTGGATCGACAACAGTTTTGCCGGGACCGACATGAAGTCACGCAGGGTGTCGGCCACAAATCCTTCCTTATAGGCTGGGATTGGCACCCCTTCGCCCAGCACCGTGGCGTTGTAATAGGCCTGCCCCGGCATCCCCGGTGTGATGGTGGCGGTGGCTGGATCGATGTCCAGCTCCTCAGCGATCAGATAGGCTTGGATGGAATAGGCGCCCTGCCCCTTGTCCGCGCGCGGCGTGATCAGGGTGATGCCATTGGCGTCGATTTTCACAAAGGGTGTGATCGCCGCCTCACCGTCTTTGAGATCATCAAGCAGCGGATTGGGGATCGACTTTTTCGCCATATAGACACCAAAGGCCACGCCCCCGGCGATGGCAGCAGACCCAATCAGGAATGTACGACGGGCAATTTTTCCAGCACGACTCATGGCTCAGGCCTCGCTCAATTTCTGCGCAGCGTCATGGATCGCCGCCCGGATACGGGGATAGGTGCCACAGCGGCAGAGGTTCCCCGACATCACCGCATCAATCTCTGCATCCGTAGGCGCTGGGTTCAGGTCGAGCAAAGCTGCCGCCTGCATGATCTGGCCCGATTGGCAGTACCCGCACTGCGCCACCTGATGCGCCACCCATGCGGCCTGTACCGCATGCAGGCTCTCGGGGGTGCCCAGCCCCTCGATGGTGGTGACCTCGCCCTCAAGATCGCCAACCGGCAACTGACACGAACGCACCGCCATCCCGTCCACATGCACCGTGCAGGCCCCGCATTGGGCGATGCCGCAGCCGTATTTCGGCCCCTTGATGTCCAGCTCGTCCCGCAGCACCCACAACAGGGGCATCTCGGGTTCGACATCGACCTCATGCTCGGTTCCGTTGACGGTCAGCTTCATGATCTTTCTCCGTGGCAGCCGCTTAAGGCCCACCCTAAAGCAACCGGGACGCAGAAACAGTGGCACATCGTGCCAATCCTCACGACTTGGCGTCACCCAGAGCAAGTGCCGCGTGATCCGCACTGCTTATCACGACTTCAAAAATTACGAATTCAAACGGCGTTTCAATACGTTGACAGAAATCCCGCGGCGGCGCATCTAAGGTGCGAACGATCCTCGCGCAGACAGTCTCGGCGCGCGCACCACCACTGACCCACCCACTGCTCCGCCCGGCTCCGACGCGGATCGTGCAGCACATCCGGTGCTGGCGACCGGTTCGGTGCGGCCAGAGCCTGTCACAAGGCCCCAGCCATGACCCAGAACAACGGATCCGAAAAAGCACCTTCCGCAGCCGCCGGTGGCTGGGGCGCCCTCAAGAGCGTCGGACGTCAGTTGATGGGCAGCGGCAAGCCCCTGTCCGGTGCGCGCACCATGCTGAAGGCCAACCAACCCGATGGGTTTGACTGCCCCGGCTGCGCGTGGGGCGACCCCGAACATGGCTCCTCCTTCGAGTTTTGCGAAAACGGGGTCAAGGCCGTCGCATGGGAAGCCACCCGCGACCGGGTGACGCCCGCATTCTTTGCCGAACACAGCGTGAGCGAGCTGCGCACATGGTCAGACTACGCGCTGGAAAAACAGGGCCGCCTGACCCACCCCATGCGCTATGACGCCGACAGCGACCGCTATGTCGAGGTCACATGGGACGACGCTTTTGCCGGGATCGCCGCGCGCCTCAATGCGCTGGATGATCCCAACCGGGCGGAGTTCTACACCTCCGGTCGCGCCAGCAACGAGGCGGCGTTTCTTTATCAGATGTTCGTGCGCCTTTATGGCACCAACAACTTCCCAGATTGCTCCAATATGTGTCACGAGGCCAGCGGCGTTGCCCTTACCGAGGCCATCGGCATCGGCAAAGGCACCGTGCTTTTGGAGGATTTCGAGAAGGCCGATGCGATCTTTGTGGTCGGTCAGAACCCCGGCACCAACCACCCGCGCATGCTTGCTGATCTGCGCGCCGCCACCCAGCGCGGGGCACGGGTGGTGGTGTTCAACACCCTCAAGGAAAAGGGCCTGCACCGTTTTGCCGACCCGCAAAACAAGCTGGAGATGATCCGCGGCGGCTCCGAGGCAACCTCGACCGACTATTACCGCCCGCGCCTTGGCGGCGACATGGCGGTGTTTCGCGGCATGGCCAAAGTCGTTCTGGCCGCCGAGGAGGCCGCACAGGCCACCGGCCAGCCCGCAGTGCTGGATCACGCCTTCCTGAGCGCGCACACCGAAGCGTTCGAGGCCTACCGCGACGCGGTGAACGCCACCTCTTGGGACGAGATCGAAGACCAATCCGGCCTCAGCCGCGACCAGATCACAGAGGCGGCAGAGATCTATCTGGCCTCTGATCGCGTCATCACCACATGGGCGATGGGGATCACGCAGCACCGCCATTCGGTGCCGATGATCCGCGAGATTGCCAACTTCATGTTCCTGCGCGGCAATGTCGGACGTCCGGGCGCGGGTCTGTGCCCGGTGCGGGGCCATTCCAACGTGCAAGGCGACCGCACCGTCGGCATCAATGAAAAAGCCCCGGCAGCCCTTCTGGATGCGATGGAGCGCGAGCTGGGCGTGGCGATGCCGCGTGACCGTGGCCACAACGTCTTGCAGGCGATCGGTGCGATGCTGTCCGGCGACGCGCGCGCCTTTATCGCGCTTGGCGGCAATTTTGCCCGCGCCACCCCCGACAGCGCGCTGATTGCACAAGCGATGCAGAACCTTGATCTGACGGTGAATATCGCCACCAAGCTCAACCACGGGCATTTGCTGCCGGGCACGCACAGCTACATCCTGCCCTGTCTGGGCCGCACCGAAATTGACAAGAACGCCGCAGGCGTGCGCCAGATCGTAACCGTCGAGGATTCCATGTCGATGGTGCATGGCTCCGGCGGGATCAACCCGCCCGCCGCCAAGACCCTGAAATCCGAGGTGCAGATCGTTGCAGGCATTGCCCGCGCCACACTGGGCAATACCACCGTGGACTGGGACGCGCTTGCACAAGACAACGACAAGATCCGTGACCTGATCGCCCGCGTGCTGCCGATCTTTGGCGATTTCAACACCGAGGTGCGCAAACCGCGCGGCTTCCGTCTGCGCAATGGCGCATCAGAGCGTGAATGGAATACCCCCGCCGGGCGCGCAACCTTCTCTGCCGATCCGCTGCCCGAGCAGACCGAATGGCAGAACCTGCGTGGCGAAAACCGGCGATTTGTGCTGCAAACCTTCCGCTCGCACGATCAGTACAACACCACCGTCTACGGCATGGATGACCGCTATCGCGGCGTTTACGGCGAACGCAACGTGGTCTTTATGCACCCCGATGACATCGCCGCACTGGGGGCCGAACCCGGTGATGTCATGGATGTGGTGGGCCTGCACGAGGATGACGTGGACCGCATCGCGCCGGGGTTCCGTCTGGTGGCCTATGACATCCCCAAGGGCTGTGTTGCGGGCTACTATCCAGAGCTTAACGTGCTGGTGCCGCATCAGGTCTTTGGCGACAAGAGCTTTACGCCTGCGTCCAAATCCGTGCCCGTCACCTTTCGCCCCAGCGAGACGCCCGCATGATGGCGCTCATCGAGGCTCTGGTCGCCGACCACCCGGAGGCGCTCTCTCCCCTCGGGGCCGGTCTGATGACAGCGGCGCATCTGGGGATCGCGCATGACAGCCGCAGTTTTGCGCGCAAGTTCGGCCTTGCCCATGCGCTGGTGCTGCGTGAATGCACGCTTTTGGCCCATGAACACGATCTGCTGACGGTCGAGAGTCGGGGCGATAAATCCCAGCGCCTGTTCTACCAACTCAGCGATACCGGCCGCGCCACGGTGGAGCGGGCCTGCGATGACACTGACAACACCGCCCACCTGAGCGCGGCAGGCTCAGCCAAGGAGTACGCCTCATGACCGCGCCGCTGCGCCATCCCACGGCCCCTGCGCATTTCACCGCGCATCGCCACGAAGGGCTGATCGTCTCGGCGGATGAGGTCGCGCCCCACAACCGCGATCTGGCCGAAGAAACGCCAGTTGCCATGGTGTTTGACGGCTCCAGCGCCGCCGTGATGATGGCCAGCCCCTCCGACATTGAGGATTTCGCCTTTGGCTTTGCCCGCACCGAAGGGTTCATCACCAGCTTTGACGATGTGCGCGAGTTTGAACAGGTTGCGCATGACAGTGGCATCGAGGCACGGTTCTGGCTGCGCGAGGATCGCGGTGCCGCGATTGCCAACCGCCGCCGTGCCATGGCGGGTCCCATTGGCTGTGGCCTCTGCGGCATCGACAGTCTGGAACAAGCGCTGCGCCATCCGCGTGATGTGTCGGATGTGGCGCTGCGGTTTCGGGCTGCTGCGATTGCCGCCGCGCCCAGTGACCTCGCCCGCCACCAGCCCTTGCACGATCAATGCCGCGCGGTACATGCGGCAGGGTTTCTCTGCCCCGATCATGGCCTGATTGCAGTGCGCGAGGATGTGGGACGTCACAATGCGCTCGACAAACTCATCGGCGCGCTGCTGCGACAAGGGATCAACCCGGCCAGCGGTGCCTTTGTGATGACCTCGCGGATCTCGGTGGATCTGGTGCAAAAGGCGGCAGAAGTGGGGTCAGGCATGATGATCGCCGTCTCCGCACCGACCTCGCATGCGGTGCGGTTGGCAGATCGCGCAGGCATGACCCTTGCCGCGTCAACACGCGGTGGGCGCTTTGCCCTCTATACGCATCCGCACCGGGTCGTCGCATAACCGGGTATGCGCATAACCGGGTGATTGCAAAGGGGTGGCACAGCCGCACGCCCATGCGCCCGGCCATGCCCTTTGGCAAACCTTTAGCCAATCACGGGTGACGCCGCGCTCAGATCGGATTTGATGCGGATCATATCCGTCAACATCTGCCCTGGCTGCTTCAAATCCACCGGCGCATCGATCAGCGCCGCCGGGATCGAGGTCGCCGCCTCCAACGCCTCATCCAGGGACACACCGCATTGGCTGGTCAGCACCCTGAGCGCCGTGGTCAGATCCAGATCCGCCCCGGCCAAAGTGCCATCAGACAAGCACAACCGCCCTTCGCTTCGGGTGATCCGGCGTCCTTCCAGACGGAACTCGCTATCCGCCGTGCCCGCAACGGCCATGGCGTCAGACACAAGGAAAATCCGCCCCGGCCCGCGCCGTTTGGCCAGCCACGCCGCGCGGAGGCTGGCGGGGTGCACATGGATGCCATCCGCAATCAAACCCGCCGACAGCTCTGCGGTGTCCAGCACCGCCCCCACCAGACCCGGCGCGCGATTGCCCAACTGGCTCATGGCGTTGAACAAATGGGTCGCACAACCCGCGCCCGCCTTGGCATAGGCGACACAGGTGTCAAAGGGCGCATCCGTATGGCCAAGCGAGACCAGAACGCCCGCCTCCACCATCCGCGTCACCTGTTCAGGTGTGACATTCTCCGGTGCAATCGTGACCTTGAGCTTGGGCAGCAGGGCCGCCGCCTCGCAGATCGCGCTCAGGTCGATTTCATCCATCGGACGGATCAAGGCTGCGTCATGCGCCCCCTTGCGCGCGACCGACAGATGCGGCCCTTCCAGATGCAAACCGCCAAAGCCACGCACCCCGGCCTCATGGGCATCAATCCCAGCCGTCAGCGTCGCGCGGGTCTTCTCGGCGGTATCCGTGATCAGCGTTGGCAGGATCGTGGTCGCCCCCAGACTGCGATGCGCATCGCAAATTGTCGCAATCGTCTCGACGTTCGGCGCATCGCCCAACATCACACCACCGCCGCCATTCACCTGCAGGTCGACATAGCCGGGCGACAGGATATCGCCGCCCAGATCGATCATATCACCGCGCTCTCCCAACTCCGTCAGCGGCACCATCTTCGCGAGCTGACCTGCGCGAAACTGTGCTGCATAGCCTTGCCGCAGACGTTTGCCGTCAAAGATCGGCCCACCCAGAAAGGTAATCAGCCGCTGCATCATACGGTTTCCGTAACCTTGTTGAGGTGGCGCGGTGCATCCGGGTTCACGCCGCGACGCGCAGCCACGGCTTCGACCATGCCGTAAAACGAGACAATCGACGAAATCGGATCGGTTATCCAGTGATCGGTGCGCACATGCGGCAGAACGTCTGCGCCTTTGGCCTTATCGGTGGTGGCAAAGACACGCGCGCCCTTATCGGCCAGCGCCTGCACCATATCCCCAACGCTTTCCTCGGCGGCGTCAGCCGCGGCAAAGGCGATCACCGGGAAATTTTCACCCACGATCGACACCGGACCATGCAGCACCTCCGCCGCAGAATAGCTCTCGGCGTGGATCTGGCAGGTCTCCTTGAACTTCAGCGCCGCCTCGTTGGAGATCGCCCAGCTTGGCCCACGCCCCAGCGTGTAAAGCGACTGACCGTCGATGGCCTCAACCGCCGCGCTCCAATCGCAATCCTTTGCCTTGGCCAGATATCCGGGCAGTTTGCGGATCGCATCCAACAACTCTGCGTCCTGTTTGATTTCAGCCAGCAGCCAAAGACCCGCCACCAACGAGGTGACAAACGTCTTGGTGGCCGCAACACTCAGCTCAGGGCCCGCGTGGATGGGCAGCACCGCCGCCGAGGCCTCCGCCAGTGGCGAGGTCGCGTCATTGGTGATCGCAACCGTATAGGCCCCCTTGTCTCGGAAGGCGGAGGTCAGTTGCACGATGTCCGGGCTTTTGCCCGACTGCGACACCGAAATGCTCAGCGCACCCGCGCAGTTCAGATCAACACCGTAGATGGATTTCACCGACGGCCCCACCGACGCCATCGGCAGGCCCAAGAGCAATTCGCTGGCGTATTTCAGATAGGTCGAGGCGTGATCCGAGGAGCCGCGCGCCACCGACAACAGATAGCTCGGGGCGAGGTCACGGATTTCAGCGGCGGTGGCCGTCACCGCGCCCGTGCCTTCGCTCAGAAGGCGTTCGACCGCGTCGGGGATTTCGTTGATTTCACGGCGCATCTGCGTTTGAGGAGCGTTCATGGTTCAAAACCTTTCACTGGGCAGATCAGTCATTGAGGGAAAGTAGGAGTAAGGCAGGTCGCAACGGCTGAGGCTCAGCCCGACAGTTGCAACTCCGCGACGAAGTCATAGGCGTCACCGCGATAAAGCGAGCGCGTCAATTCCGCGACCCGGCCATCTTCGAGGAAAGACAGACGCTGAATGCGCAGCCCGGCGGTGCCTTCGGCCACGTTCAACAGGTCTGCCTCCGTCGATTCCAGATTGATGGCAGAGATTTTCTGGATCGCGCGCACCGGGCGGTGGCCGATCAGACCAAGCGTTGCATAAAGCGAGGTGGTCACCTCCAGCGGGTTCGGCAGAATACTGAGCGGCAAGGCCGCACGCTCCAGCGCCATGGGCTGACCGCCCGCTTCCCGCAGACGATAGATCCGGGCCACCGAGTCCTCGGCGCCCAGCCCCAACACAGAGACCTCTTCTTCGGTGGGCAGGAAGACGCCGCGCTCCAGCCATTTCGAGGTGGTCTCCAACCCGCGTTGCTGCATATCCTCGGTAAAGGACGTCAGATGGCGCAGCGATTGTTCAACCCGCGCGGTGCTTTCGCGTACAAAAGACCCAGACCCCTGTCGCTGTTCGATCGCCCCCTGCTGCACCAGCTCATGCATGGCCTTGCGCACGGTGACGCGTGACAGATCGGTGATTTCGGCAATCTCGCGCTCGG
Source organism: Epibacterium sp. ABV4_022 (assembly GCF_056159345.1). NCBI lineage: Bacteria > Pseudomonadati > Pseudomonadota > Alphaproteobacteria > Rhodobacterales > Roseobacteraceae > Epibacterium > Epibacterium sp. ABV4_022. The sequence continues at coordinate 436,526 of NZ_JBSWVA010000001.1, read as the reverse complement.
GCGGCAGGGAACTGTTGGGGGGCAGCACACCGGACTGGATGGCTTCTTCGAGGCGGCGGCGCAGCTGCACATAGCGCGGTCCTGCGCCCTGATCGAACCAGATGTCGGGTTTCAGGAATTCAGTGATGGTCATCCCGCACCTCCCGTGCGAACTCATGCGCCAGCGTAATCGCCCCGTCGAGCGGCGTGCCCCGTGGCGCGATGCAGGCCTCCTGCATGGCCGGTGGCAGATAGGGCAGGAACTGCGGCGCAATCCCGCCGGTCAGGCACAACGGCAATCCGGCCTTCCACCCCATCTTGTGCAGCGTCGTGGCGATCTCATGCGCAGCATCCGTTAGGATCTCTACTGCCAGCGGGTCGCCCTTGGCGGCAAAGGCGGTGACATCCGGAGCCACCCGGCCAAAATCCGCAGGCCGCGCCTTGACCGCAAAGGCGACAATCTCTGCCGAGCCGCCAAACCGCTCCAGAAGCTGCGCCCCCAGGTCCGAGGACTCGCGCAGGCGATCCACTTCCTCAAGCGTGCAGGCCAGCGCGCGTCGCCCCACCCACTGCGCCGACGCCGGATCGCCAAGCACCGATCCCCAGCCCCCTGCGAATCGGCTTTGCCCCTCGATCTGCGCGGCAAAGAACGACCCGGTGCCACAATGGGCAATGAGTCCATCACTGCCGCCCAATGCGCCGCTGAGTGCGGTAGGGCGATCATCGGTCACGCGCACCAGCTGAAAAGGCAGCGCATCCGAGAACCGCGCGGCGATCTGCGCGCCTGTCACCCCGGCAATTCCGATATAAACCGGGCACATGGCCAGCGCCGCGGCGCTCTGGCCTGTCGCCTCAGCCAGTTGGTCAAGACCGTCGCGCACCTGCGCCACAGCCCCCGCCATATCGGTGGAAATATTCGCCGAGCCGGTCTCTACCGTGATCACCGAATCCCCATCGGATAGCGCCAGCCGACACCGCGTACCGCCACCATCGAGAGCCAGAACAGAGGTTTTCAATGTGTCCGTCATGAAAATACCAATACGATACCAAGGCGGTCTTTGAAAGATGAAATCCGTACCAAATTTGCGGATTGGGCCATAAATATCGGCAAAATCGGGATTTTTACGTGATGAATTCAAACCTTTGAACGCAACTGGAACGCAAAGGTAGACAAAAGGTATCAAATGGGTATTGTTGGTTCAAATCTGGAGGGAATCACGTGTCGACCGCTGCCACGGAACAATTGCACGAAAACGCCAAAGATCTGGACGCCCGCCCACTGGCTGAGGTGGCCGAGATTTTGGCCCATGCGCAACACGATGCGTCTCAATCCCCTCTTGCCGCAACAGAGGCCATTTGCGCCGGAGCTTTGGCCATGGCGCGGGCCATCCGTGCGGGCGGCACATTGCATTACGCCGCCGCCGGCTCTTCGGGCCTGATGGCCGCGGCCGACGCCCTTGAACTGGGCGGCACGTTTTCGATCCCCGCGGCGCAACTGCGCATCCATTTGGCCGGCGGCATGCCCACCGGGGTCGAGATGCCCGGCGGCACAGAGGATGAAACCGCAGAGCTGGAACGCGCCCTCGCAGAGATCGGCCCGGATGATGTGCTGATTGGCGTCTCTGCCAGCGGCACCACGCCTTATACGGTTGCGGGTGCAAAGCTTGCAAAGACACGCGGCGCCTGCGTCATCGGCATCGCCAACAACGCCGGGTCTGCGCTGCTGAACATCGCCGATCACGCGGTCCTGCTGCAAACCCCGCCAGAGGTGATCTCCGGCTCCACCCGCATGGGGGCCGGCACCGCTCAGAAGATCGCACTCAATATGCTGTCGACCCTGATGGCGGTCGATCTTGGCCATGTCCACGACGGCATGATGATCAACCTGCGCGCAGATAATATCAAACTGCGCATCCGCGCCCGCCAGATCGTGACCCGCATCACCGGTGCCATCGACGACACCGCCAATGCCGCCATCGAGGCCGCAGGCGGCAATGTGAAATGCGCCATCCTGATTGCGGCTGGCGCCACAGACCTCGCGGACGCCAACGCGCGTCTGGAGACGACAGGCGGCAAGCTGCGCCCAGCGCTCTCGTCGCTCAACACATAAGAAAAACAACAATAAATCCATTCCAATAGGAGGAAGACCCATGAAAAGTAAGTTTATGTTGGCCGCGCTTGCGGGCACCGCTCTGGTTGCCACATCCGCTTTGGCCGAGGACGTCACCCTCACCGTCGAAAGCTGGCGCAACGACGACCTGACCCTGTGGCAGGACAAGATCATCCCCGCGTTTGAAGCGGCCCACCCCGGCATCAAGGTGAAATTCACCCCCAGCGCGCCGACCGAATATAACGCGGTTCTGAACTCCAAGCTGGACGCAGGCTCCGCCGGTGATCTGATCACCTGCCGCCCGTTTGACGCCTCCCTTGCGCTCTATGAGGCGGGCCACCTTGCCGCGCTTGATGATATGGACGCGATGAGCAACTTCTCCGATGTTGCGAAATCCGCGTGGCAGACCGACGATGGCTCCGCGAGCTTCTGCGTGCCGATGGCCTCTGTGATCCACGGCTTCATCTACAACAAAGAAGCCTTTGAAGAACTCGGCCTTGAGGTTCCCGAAACCGAAGACGAATTCTTTGCCGCGCTTGAGAAAATCAAGGAAGACGGCAGCTATATCCCGATGGCGATGGGCACCAACGACCAGTGGGAAGCCGCCACCATGGGCTATAACAACATCGGCCCGAACTACTGGAAAGGCGAAGAAGGCCGCAAGGCGCTGATCGACGGCGAGCAGAAGCTGACCGACGAGCAGTGGGTTGCCCCTTATGCGACCCTCGCCAAATGGGCGGATTATCTGGGCGACGGCTACGAGGCACAGACCTATCCCGACAGCCAGAACCTGTTCACACTGGGCCGCGCGGCGATCTATCCGGCAGGCAGCTGGGAAATCTCCGGCTTCAACACGCAGGCTGATTTCGAGATGGGTGCCTTCAAGGCTCCGGTCAAATCCGCAGGCGACACCTGCTACATCTCGGATCACACCGACATCGGGATCGGCATGAACGCCTCGACCGAGCACCCCGAAGCCGCCAAGGCGTTCCTGACATGGGTGGCCTCGCCCGAGTTTGCCGACATCTTCGGCAACGCGCTGCCGGGCTTCTTCCCGCTGTCCAATGCTCCGGTTGAACTGGACGACCCGCTTGCGAAGGAATTCGTCAGCTGGCGTGGCGAGTGCGAAAGCACCATCCGCTCCACCTACCAGATCCTGTCGCGCGGCACGCCGAACCTCGAAAACGAGACCTGGGGCGCATCCGCCGCAGCGATCAAAGGCACCGAGACCCCCGAAGCTCTGGGCGCAAAGCTCCAGTCCGGTCTTGAGAGCTGGTACGAACCGCAACAGTAAGTCCCCGAAACGACACGAAGACCACTGTTGTAACACTTCCGGACGCGCCATTCCGCGCGTCCGGGACCTGGACCGGAGGTTCCCATGCAAAAGCCCCGCATCCGCTGGCATATCGCCATTTTTCTGGCCCCTGCCGTGCTGATCTACACCTCGGTTATGATCTTCCCCCTCTTCAATACGCTGCGCCTCGCCCTCTTTCAGGAGGTCGATCAGGAGCGCGTCTATGTGGGGCTGGAGAATTTCCGCACGCTCTTCTTTGATCCGATCTGGTCGGAGCAATTCTGGAACGCTCTGGGAAATAACTTCTGGTTCTTCCTCGTTCACATGCTGGTGCAGAACCCCATCGGGATCGCGCTCGCAGCCCTGCTGAGCCACCCACGCCTGCGCTTTGCGGCACTCTATCGCTCCGCAATCTTCATCCCGACGATCCTGAGCTTTGTGATCGTGGGCTTTGCGTGGAAGCTGATCCTGTCGCCAATCTGGGGCATCGCGCCTTCGATGCTGGATGCGGTGGGTCTGAAATCACTCTTTGCGCCCTGGCTTGGCAAGGAAGAATACGCCCTCACCACGCTGGCGCTGATCTCCGTATGGCAATTCGTCGGCATCCCGATGATGCTGATCTATGCCGCACTCTTGTCGATCCCCGAAGAAATGCTCGAGGCGGGCGAGATTGACGGCGTCACCGGCATGGCCGCCTTCTGGAAGATCAAACTGCCGCTGATCCTGCCCTCGATCGGGATCATCTCGATCCTGACATTTGTGGGCAACTTCAACGCCTTCGACCTGATCTACGCCTCCCAAGGCGCGCTGGCAGGGCCTGATTTCTCCACCGACATCTTAGGCACCTTCATGTATCGGACGTTCTTTGGCTTCCAGCTGCAACTGGGCGATCCGCATATGGGGTCCGCGATTGCAGGGGCGATGTTTGCGATCATCCTTGTGGGCGTCTGTCTTTATCTCTTCGGCATCCAGACCCGGATGCGCCGCTACCAGCTCTGACGGGAGGCACTCATGAGTTCCGCACGCTCCAACCCGATCAACACGGCTGCAATGCATGGCGCGCTGATCATCTACACCTTGATTGCGCTGTTTCCGGTCTTTGTGATCCTGATCAACAGCTTCAAGACCCGCAAAAAGATCTTCCGTGAACCGCTGGCCCTGCCGGATGCGGACAGCTTTTCCCTCGTGGGCTATCAGACGGTGATGAAACAGGGGGATTTCTTCCTCTACTTTCAGAACTCCTTCATCGTCACCGTCGGCTCGCTCACGCTGATCCTGCTGTTTGGCGCCATGGCCGCCTTTGCGCTCAGCGAATATCGCTTTCGCGGCAATATGCTGATGGGGCTGTATCTGGCGCTCGGGATCATGATCCCGATCCGCATCGGCACCGTGGCGATCCTTGAAATGATGGTCTCCACCGGCCTTGTGAACACGCTCTGGGCGCTGATCCTTGTATATACGGCGCAAGGCCTGCCGCTCGCGGTCTTCATCCTGAATGAATTTATGCGACAGGTGAGCGACGATCTGAAAAACGCCGGGCGTATCGATGGGCTCAGCGAATTCACCATCTTCTTCAAGCTGGTTCTGCCTTTGGTGCGGCCTGCGCTGGCCACCGTGGCGGTGTTCAACATGATCCCGATCTGGAACGACCTGTGGTTCCCGCTGATCCTCGCCCCGGCCGAGGAAACCAAGACGCTGACGCTTGGCAGTCAGGTGTTCATCGGCCAGTTCGTGACCGACTGGAACGCGGTTCTGTCGGCGCTGTCGATGGCGATCCTGCCGGTGCTGATCCTCTATGTGATCTTCTCCCGCCAGCTCATTCGCGGCATCACGTCGGGGGCGGTGAAATGATGGTTTTTCTTCTCACCACAGAAGGTCAGTGCCCGGCCGCGGGAGGGCGTGAAGCGCCCGCCCGGGGGGGCGGGTCATGCTGGAAGTATGCCTCCGGCACGGCGCTGACCGGGCCGCAAACGCCCCGGTCTGAAGACCCAAACCGCAAAGGAGCCACATCATGACCCGTGTTCTGATCGCTGGCCTCGGAAACATGGGCCTCTCCCACGCGCTCGCGCATCACAAACAGGACAACGCCGAGATTGTCGGCCTCGTCAATCGCTCAGGCCAGGTCGACCACCCCAACCTTCAGGGCTATCCGGTCTTCACCGACTTTCACGCAGCCCTCGAGGACACAAAACCGGATCTGGTGGTCGTGGCCACCTACTCTGACAGCCACGCCGACTATGCCGTGGCCGCGATGGAGGCAGGCGCGCATGTGTTTGTCGAAAAACCCCTCGCCACCACGGTGAAGGACGCCCGCCGGGTGGTCGCCACCGCCGAGGCGACAGGACGCAAGCTCGTGGTAGGCTATATCCTGCGCCACCACCCCTCTTGGGTGCGACTGATTGAAGAATCCCGCGCACTTGGCGGACCTTACGTGTTCCGTATGAACCTCAACCAACAAAGCAAGGGCGCTGAGTGGGACACCCACAAGGCGCTGATGCAGACCACCGCGCCCATCGTCGATTGCGGCGTGCATTACGTGGATGTCTGGTGCCAGATCACCGATGCAAAACCTGTTCAGGTCAACGCCATGGGCCTGCGCCTCTCGGACGAGATCGCGCCCGAGATGTATAACTACGGCCAGTTTCAGGTCACATTCGATGATGGCTCTGTCGGCTGGTATGAGGCGGGCTGGGGGCCGATGATGTCGGAGACCGCCTTCTTCGTCAAAGATGTGATCTCTCCCAAAGGCTCCGTCTCAATCACCGAGGCCGACAAATCCGGCTCCTCGGATGTGGACGGCCACACCCGCGTCGGCGGGCTGCTGGTGCACCGCCCCGAGGGCGACCAGCTGATCGACCTGCCCGACGAACCCGGCCATCAGGAGCTTTGCGACGCGGAGCAGGCCTACATGCTGCGCGCCATCCGTGAGGATCTCGACCTCTCCCGCCACGCACGAGACGCCGTCCAGTCGCTGGCCATCTGCCTTGCGGCGGATGAAAGCGTCCGCACCGGCGCCCCTGTCAAACTGAAAGAGGTAACGCCATGACCGCGCTGACCCTGACCAATGTGAACAAATCCTTCGGCAACGTGCATGTCCTCAAGGACATCAACATCGAGGTGAACGAGGGCGAGTTTGTCGTCTTTGTCGGCCCGTCGGGCTGTGGCAAATCCACCCTCCTGCGCACCATCGCGGGACTTGAGGATGTGACCTCTGGCGAGGTCTGCATCGCAGGCAATGTGGTCAACCAGACGCCGCCCTCCAAGCGCGGCATCGCCATGGTATTTCAATCCTACGCGCTTTATCCGCACCTCAATGTGCGGGGCAATATGTCCTTGGCCCTGAAACAGGCCAAGGAAAGCAAGGAAACCATCGAGGAACGCGTGGCCGAAGCCAGCCGCATGCTGAGCCTTGGCGATTATCTCGACCGCTTCCCGTCGGAACTCTCGGGCGGGCAGCGCCAGCGGGTTGCCATTGGCCGCGCCATTGTGCGCCACCCCAAACTGTTCTTGTTCGATGAGCCACTTTCGAACCTCGATGCGGCGCTGCGGATGAACACCCGGTTGGAGATCGCCAATCTCCATGAACAACTGGGCGCAACGATGGTCTACGTCACCCACGACCAGACCGAGGCGATGACGCTTGCGGATAAAATCGTGGTGCTGCGCGATGGCCGCGTCGAACAGATCGGCTCTCCGATGGAGCTGTATAACAACCCGGCCAATCAGTTTGTGGCAGGCTTCCTTGGCTCTCCGGCGATGAACTTCCTCCCCGCTGCCCTGCTGGAGGACGGCAACCCCAACACGCTGGGGGTGCGCCCCGAAGACCTCATGCTGGATGACGCAGGCCCGCTCCAGATCACCACCAAACATGTGGAGCATCTGGGCGGCGACACCAACGTCATTGCCGACTGCAACGGCCACCAGATCACCGTGCGCCTGTTCGGCCAGCACGCGATCCGTTCCGGCCAAAGCCTGAATCTGAGTATCTCGGCGGGCAAATCCTACCTCTTTGACAGCACCGGTGCGCGGCTGTCCTGACCTGCCCCTCTGCGCGCCGACCCGGGCGCGCAGAGGCCGTGAGCCGCGACGATTTTTTTATTGTCTGACGCGTCAATAACGCACTACTCCTAGCGCACAGCTACCCGGCGCTCGATTCGGCTCTCACCTATCGACCCGGCGCACCGACGTGAGGGACAGTGCTTATGACATCGCCTAACATATTGATATTCATGGTTGACCAGTTGAACGGGACGCTGTTTCCGGATGGTCCGGCAGACTGGCTGCACGCGCCGAACATGAAGGCGCTGGCGGAGCGCTCGACCCGGTTCCGCAACTGCTACACCGCCAGCCCCCTCTGCGCGCCGGGGCGGGCCAGCTTCATGTCCGGACAGCTGCCCTCCGCCACCGGCGTCTATGACAATGCCGCCGAATTCGCCTCCTCGATCCCGACCTACGCCCACCACCTGCGCCGCGCCGGCTATTACACCTGCCTCTCCGGCAAGATGCATTTCGTCGGCCCCGACCAGCTGCACGGCTTTGAGGACCGGCTCACCACCGACATCTACCCGCCCGATTTCGGCTGGACGCCCGACTATCGCAAACCGGGCGAGCGCATCGACTGGTGGTATCACAACATGGGCTCGGTCACCGGCGCCGGGGTGGCCGAGATCTCCAACCAGATGGAATTCGACGACGAGGTCGCCTTTCACGCCACCCAGAAGATCTATGATCTGGCGCGCGGCAAGGACGACCGGCCCTGGTGCCTCACCGTCAGCTTCACCCACCCGCATGACCCCTATGTGACCCGCAGGAAATACTGGGATCTCTACGAGGACTGCGACCATCTGCTGCCCGAGGTGGGCGATCTGGGCTATGACAATCAGGACGCCCATTCCAAACGGATCTTCGACGCCAACGACTGGCGCAACTTCGACATTTCCGAAGAGGACGTGCGCCGCTCCCGCCGGGCCTACTTCGGCAATATCTCCTATCTCGACGACAAGATCGGCGAGGTGATGGAGGCGCTGCGCGGCACCCGTCAGGATCAGGACACCATCATCCTGTTTGTGGCCGATCACGGCGACATGCTGGGCGAGCGCGGGCTGTGGTTCAAGATGAGCTTTTACGAGGGCTCGTCGCGGGTGCCGATGATGGTGTCGGCGCCGCAGATGGCGCCGGGGCTGGTCACCGATCCGGTTTCCAACATCGATGTCTGCCCGACGCTCTGCGATCTGGCCGGGGTCAGCATGGACGAGGTGATGCCCTGGACCGCGGGCGAGAGCGTGGTGCCGCTGGGCCAGGGCGCAGAGCGGCAGAGCCCGGTGGCGATGGAATACGCCGCCGAGGCCTCCTATGCGCCGATGGTGTCGCTGCGGCAGGGGCGCTACAAGCTCAACCTCTGCGCGCTGGACCCCGATCAGCTGTTCGATCTGGAGGCCGACCCGCACGAGCTGACCAACCTGGCCGGGGATCCCGCCCATGCCGAGGGCTATGCGGCGCTGAAGGCGATCGCCGCCGCGCGCTGGGATCTGGACCGTTTCGACGCCGAGGTGCGCGCCAGCCAGGCCCGCCGCTGGGTGGTCTACGAGGCCCTGCGCCAGGGCGGCTATTTCCCCTGGGATTACCAGCCGCTGCAAAAGGCCTCTGAGCGATACATGCGAAACCACATGGATCTCAACATCGTCGAGGAACAGGCGCGGTTCCCCCGGGGCGAGTAGTACACTTCCCTCAGGCCGGCCTGCGATCAGCGGGCCGGCGAATTCAGTTGACCCGCCTCCCCCTGCTTGCCATGAGCCAAGGGGCGCAAGACAGGAGAGAGCAATGCCCAAACTGGGGATGGAGCCCAAGCGCCGGGCGGCGCTGGTATCGGCCGTGATCGACGAGATTGGCGAGACCCGCTCTCTCGACGTGACGGTTGCGCAGATCGCGCGTCGGGCCGGCATGAGCAGCGGCCTTGCACATCATTATTTCGGCAGCAAGGAACAGATGCTGATCGCCGCCATGCGGCACATCCTGTCGGAATTTTCCACCAAGGTTCGGGCCGGCCTGCACGACGCCGAAGGGCCACGTGCCCGCCTGGAGGCCATCCTGCGTGCAAACTTTGCGCCACATGTATTTGATCCGCGCAAGACCTCTGCCTGGCTCAGCTTCTACGCCCTTGCGCAGTCGAAATCGGACGCCTCTCATCTGATGCAAGTCTACCAGCGCCGCCTGAGAAGCAATCTGCTGTTTGACCTCCGCAAACTGAGCCCCGACGCCGAGCGGGTGGCCGACACCCTGGCGGCGCTGATCGATGGGGTCTATTTGCGCGCAGCGCTGACGGACGGGGCGCGCAGTGACGCGGCCTTTGGCACGGTCTCCCATGCCCTTGCGGTGTTTCTGGACCAGTCTCAACCGGGCTGATCCATCTGCACCGCGCGCTTGTGCGGATCAGAAGTCGTCCCAAAGCGCCTTGGCGGCATTTCCATCCGTGGCGGCCTGCGCCGCCACCGGCGTGATGTCGTGCCAGTCCTCTCCATGCGCCGTTGCCGCCGGTCCGGCATCTTGCCTCTCAGACGTGCTCGGGGCCGCCGGTGCCGCGGCGGAGTGAGCAGAGCCGGTCTCGAACCGGGTCACCAGAGCGGCGAGGTTGTCGGCATCGCCATTCAGCAGCTGGCTGGCTGCGGTGGCTTGTTCGACCATGGCGGCATTCTGCTGGGTCACCTGATCCAGTTGCGTCATCCCGGTATTGATTTCAGAGATCCCGGTGGACTGCTCCGCAGCACCCTCGGCAATCTCCGACACCAAGGTGGAAATATGGGTCACCCGCTCGACGATGCTGGACAGCGCCGCGCCGGCCTTGCCGACCAGATCAACGCCACGCTCAACATGTTCGCCAGAGTTTCCGATCAACGTCTTGATCTCGCTCGCCGCCCCCGCTGATCGTTGTGCGAGGGACTGAACTTCGCTGGCCACGACAGCAAACCCGCGACCGGCCTCACCGGCGCGCGCGGCTTCCACCCCCGCATTCAACGCCAGTAGATTGGTCTGGAAGGCAATGTCATCGATCACGGAAATGATCTGGCCGATTTGCTGCGAGGACTGTTCGATCTCGGACATCGCCGACACCGCATTCTGCACCACTGTGCCGCTCGATTCGGCCTCCGCCCGCGCTTCCTTGACGATGGTTTCGACACTCTGCGCCCCATCGGCCGAGGATTTGACGCTGGCCGTCAATTCATCAAGCGCGGCGACCGTTTGCTCCAACGTGGCCGCCTGTGCCTCGGTCCGCTGTGAGAGGTCCCCCGAGGAGGTACTGATTTCCGAGGCACCGTTGCGAATGCTCTGCGCGGCCTCGACCACATCTGTGACCAGCGTTCTCAGTTGGGAGATCGCAGTGTTGAAATCCTGCCGCAAATGCTCGTGCGGCTCCGGGAATGGCTCGGAGATCTCATGTGTCAGATCCCCCTTGGCAAGCTGCACCAGGCCGCGGCTCAACGCGCTCACAACGAGGTTCTGCTCTTCCTGCTTGCGCATGCGATCCTGCTCGGCCAGTTCGGCAGATTTGAGATCGCCGCGGAAGACTTCCAGCGCGCGGGCAATCCCGCCGATCTCGTCACGGTAGTCCGTGCCCCGCACATCGGTATCATATTGACGATCCGCCACCGCCCCCATGTCTTCGCTCAGAACTTGCACACGTCCCGTCACTGTGCGCGCCGCAAGCCAGGAGAACAGCAGTACGCCGATCGACACGACCACAGCGGTAATCAGGGAGTTGCGCACCAGTTCTGCACTGTTGGCAGAGGCTTCGGCGTGGTCGATTTCCAGCACGATGCCCCAGGTTTCCCCGTTGGGCACCTGGATGCTGTCCGTCACCGCAATGACATCCCCACCTTCCAGGCCTGTTGTATGTTCAAAATACTGGCGTTCACCACCGAGGGCGGCCGATATCGCTGCGGTCGAGGCCAACTGGTCAAAAACGCGATGCCCTTCCTCATGCGGCGAAGAGGATGTCGCGGACCCATCAGACGCCACGGTATAGACAAGCCCGGTTTCACCCAGAAGATCCGACTGCGCCAAAATCTCGTTGAGACGATTGATCGGAACCTGCACCGCCACAACACCAAAGACCGACATGCCATTGTAGACCGGCGCAGCCACAAAAATCGCGGGGGCGTCCTGACTTGGCGCATAGGGTGACAGCCGGGTCATATAGACCTGCCCGGCCTCCAGATCGACCGCGGCCCGAAAGGCTTCCCCCAAGCCGCTGTCCTTGTACGGCCCGTCGACAAAGTTGGTGGCAAAGTCGTCTTCCTTGAACACCGAGTAGATCATGTTCCCACTCGGATCGAACAGGAACATGTCATAAAAGCCGCGCGCCCGCTGATAGGCGCGAAATCCCTCGTGGTATTTCTTGTGGCGCAGGGTCCAGACAGATTTGTCGCCCGCGCTTAGCAATTCGTCTTTCTGACCAACCGGATGCGGGTTCTCATCCAGGTATAGACGGCGCAGATAGTCGCCGGGCTCTTCGTCCTTGACCGGCATCCACCCGCGGCCGAAGTCCTTGACCCCAAGCGCGACTGATCCGTTCAAAGCTAGCGCACTGACCTCGGCTGCGACATCGTCCAGCCAGGTTTCCAACGCGTTTGAACGTTCGCGCAGCAGGGTCTCATACGCCGCCTTGCGCTCATTGCCGAACTCCGTGACCGCCCGAAACGTGACAACGCTGCCCGCCGCAAGCAACAGGACAATAGCCGGGATCGCGATGATCACCGGCAACTTGAGACTCATCGCAGTGGTTTTCCAGAGGCGGCTAAACACGGGCATCAGGCGCATTCCTTTTCCAACAATTGGAATCACGGCGCAGATCGCCGAACGCAGGAAAGCTTGCCGAAAATTGCTTGAGCAACGCTTAACACTGATGGTGTGGTTGGTTGCTTGGCGCAAAATGCTGGAAAATGGTGCTGCTGGAGAGAATTGAACTCTCGACCTCTCCCTTACCAAGGGAGTGCTCTACCTCTGAGCTACAGCAGCGCCGTGAAGGGGCTTCTATGCATATTCGCTGAAGAGCGCAAGAGGATCTGGACGGTTTTTTTGGACTAAGTTAGACACTCTCTATGGCAGACAAAAAGAAACCCTCCGGCAACCGATCCGAGGCCGCTCGCGAGGACCGCCTGAAAGCGGCCCTGAAAGCGAATATGGCCCGGCGCAAGGCGCAAGCCAAGGCACGGTCCGCACAAAAAGACGACGCCCCGGGCGACGCAAAAGGATAGAGCAGATGGATTCGATTCTGGTAACTGGCAACGGCCCGCTGAACGGAGTGATTCCGATTGCCGGGGCCAAGAACGCGTGCCTGACGCTGATGCCGGCCACATTGTTGAGCGAAGACCCGCTGACGCTGACCAACGCGCCACGCCTCAGCGACATCCGCACCATGACCGCACTGCTGCAATCGCTGGGCGCTGAGGTGTCCGCGTTGCAGGAGGGCCAGGTGTTGGCGATGTCGAGCCATGGTCTCGACAATCACACGGCGCATTACGATATCGTGCGCAAGATGCGCGCTTCGATCCTCGTGCTGGGGCCGATGCTGGCGCGTGAAGGTCACGCGGTCGTCTCACTGCCGGGCGGCTGTGCAATTGGCGCGCGCCCCGTTGATCTGCACCTCAAGGCACTCGAAGCGCTTGGCGCGGAAATGGATCTGCGTGATGGCTACGTGCACGCCAAGGCCCCCGGTGGGCGGCTCAAGGGCGGCACCGTCGACTTCCCCATCGTCTCGGTCGGGGCGACCGAAAACGCGCTGCTGGCCGCGACCCTGGCCAAGGGGACCACGGTTCTGAAGAATGCCGCTCGGGAACCCGAAATCATCGACCTGGCCGAATGCCTCATCAAGATGGGCGCCCAGATCGAGGGCCACGGCACCAGCACCATTACCATTCAGGGCGTTGATCGGCTGAACGGGGCAACGCACCCGGTGGTCACCGACCGGATTGAACTGGGCACTTATATGTTGGCGCCCGCGATCTGCGGCGGCGAGGTGGAACTGCTGGGCGGTCGGCGCAATCTTTTGGGGGCCTTCTGCGCCAAGCTCGAAGAGGCCGGCGTGGAGATCTCGGAAACCGATGCGGGCCTGAAAGTGAGCCATAAATCCGGCCGCGTCAAAGCCGTCGATGTGGTCACGGAGCCCTTCCCCGGCTTTCCGACCGACCTCCAGGCGCAGATGATGGCATTGATGTGCACCGCCGAGGGTGAATCGGTGCTGGAAGAAAAGATCTTCGAGAACCGCTTTATGCACGCCCCGGAGCTGATGCGGATGGGGGCACAGATCGATGTCCATGGCGGCACCGCCAAGGTCACCGGCGTTGAGCGCCTCAAGGGTGCGCCCGTGATGGCGACGGATCTGCGCGCCTCCGTGTCGCTGATCCTTGCAGGGCTGGCGGCAGAAGGCGAGACGCGCGTCAGCCGGGTCTATCACCTGGATCGCGGCTATGAACATGTGGTGCGCAAGCTCTCTGCTGTTGGCGCCAAGATCGAACGCATCAAGGAAGACTGATGTCCGATGCCAGCTTTGAAGACGGCCGCGAACGCCCCCTGAACCTCGGCGCCTATGAGGCTGAGGATCTTGAGGTCATCTCCTCGCTTGTTCAGGATGCCGTGTTTCCTGTCACGGAAATGAGCTGGCGCGCCTCTGCGCGCCGCTTCGCCATTCTCTTGAACCGGTTTCGCTGGGAAGACCGCGTCGCAGCCGAGCGTCGCGGGCGTGCCTATGAGCGGGTACAATCTGTGCTGGTTGCCGAAAACGTCCTGAACGTGGCCTCTCAGGGGATTGATCGCACCGAGAAGGACATGATCCTGTCGGTGCTGTCGGTTACTTTTGAGCCGGGCGAAGATGGCGCCGGGCATCTGTTGCTGACGCTCGCGGGGGACGGAGCGATCCGCCTGTCCGTGGAGGCACTTGAGGTCACGCTCAAGGACGTGACACGCCCCTACCGCGCACCGTCCAAACACATGCCACAGCACGATACATGAAGCCACGCGCACTCTCGAAGGGGGATGTCGTCGCCCTTCGCCGCCTGTGGCTGGATGGGCTTGAGCGCTTCCCAAGCGCGTTCCTGCTGACGCCCGCAGAAGCGCGCGCAACCTCTGATGCCGCATTGGCAACCGGATGCGAGGCGGGGCAGTACTGGGGAGCCTTTATCGGAACGGAACTTGCGGGATTTGCAAAGATCCACCAGGGTGGGCCGGAGCGATTGCGCCACACGTGTGATCTCGGCCCGCTCTATGTCGCTCCGGAATATCAAGGCAAGGGCATTGCGCGCGCACTCATGTCTGCAGTCATTCAACACGCGCAATCACTGGATCTGAAACAGATGGAGCTGTGCGTAGATCAACAGAATGCAGCAGCGATCAGGCTTTATCGCGCTTGCGGTTTTGTGCCTTTTGGGATGCGCCCACGATCGGTGATACTCGACGGCGAAGCACGCCACGATCTTCTCATGATCCGAATGCTGGATGCGGCCATTGACCCCGAACGGATTGCGCAAATGGCGCGCGCCGCTGTTGACTGAATTCAACCTGCTGCCAATCAAACTTGAGGCAGACGCACAGGCAGGGTAAGGCTCCGCACAAAGGAGTGCCGTAATGCCCGTATTTCTGACCTCTTCCGATGCCGACTTCGAACAGTCCTTCACCGCGCTGCTGGGCGCAAAGCGTGAGGACAGCCCGGATGTGGACGCAATTGTTGCAGATATCATTGCTGACGTGCGCCACCGGGGGGATGCCGCGCTGCTGGAATTGACGGAAAAATTCGACCGGCTCGCCCTCAAGGATGCAAACGCGCTGCGGATCTCGGCTGCGGAGGTCGATGCGGCCATCGCAACTGTATCAGACGAGGAACGCAGCGCACTCGAACTCGCGGCAGACCGCATTCGCGCCTATCATGCCGAGCAGATGCCCGAGAACAAGACCTGGACCGATGCGAGCGGTGCAACGCTGGGCTGGCGCTGGTCGGCGGTGTCTGCGGCGGGGCTCTATGTGCCCGGAGGTCTGGCAAGCTACCCGTCGTCCGTGTTGATGAACGCCATTCCGGCCAAGGTCGCAGGTGTCGCGCGCCTTGCGGTGACCGTGCCGACCCCGGACGGGCAAATCAATCCGCTGGTTCTGTTGGCCTGCCGCATCTCTGGCGTGGACGAAATCTACCGCGTGGGGGGCGCGCAGGCCGTGGCCGCGCTGGCCTATGGCACCAAAACCATCGCGCCTGTCGACAAGATCACCGGCCCCGGCAATGCCTTTGTCGCGGCGGCCAAGCGCCGTGTGTTCGGTAAAGTGGGCATCGATATGATTGCGGGGCCTTCGGAAATCCTTGTGATTGCCGACAAGGACAACAACCCCGACTGGATCGCGCTCGACCTCCTGAGCCAGGCGGAGCATGACGAGAGCGCACAATCCATTCTGATCACGGATGATGCAGACTTCGGCAAGGCCGTCGCGGCTGCGGTGGACAAACGGCTGGAGACGCTGGATCGCCGCGCCATCGCGGGGGCGAGCTGGCGCGATTTTGGTGCCGTCATCGTGGTGCGGGATCTGGATGAGGCGGCCGCGCTGTCCAACCGGATTGCACCGGAGCATCTGGAGCTGTGCGTCGCCGATCCCCAAGATCTGAGCGAGAAAACCATCCACGCCGGTGCGATCTTTATGGGGCAGTATACTCCAGAGGCTATCGGCGACTATGTCGGCGGCCCCAACCACGTCCTGCCCACCGCCCGTTCCGCCCGGTTTTCCTCCGGCCTGTCGGTGATGGATTTCATCAAGCGCACCACGCTCAGCCAGATGACTCCGGATGCGCTGCGCGCGATCGGCCCCGCGGCTGCGACGCTTGCAGAGAGCGAAAGCCTCGAAGCGCATGGATTGTCGGTGCTAGCGCGGCTTGAGGCACTCAACCAATAAAACAGCTAAGGCTCAGCGCGGAGGGCTGCCCTCCGCCGCGCTGAGCCTGTTGCTGGCC
Organism: Epibacterium sp. ABV4_022; assembly: GCF_056159345.1. Lineage (NCBI taxonomy): Bacteria > Pseudomonadati > Pseudomonadota > Alphaproteobacteria > Rhodobacterales > Roseobacteraceae > Epibacterium > Epibacterium sp. ABV4_022. The sequence continues at coordinate 420,164 of NZ_JBSWVA010000001.1, read as the reverse complement.
GAAACCCTTGAGTTTCGAGCATGTCACTATGAAACCCACTCAGGGTTAACAGAATATTGACGCCAAGGCGCGACAGCACGCCTTTTGCTCTTCCCCGCCTGAATTAACGCAGCGATGACGTCACACTTGCGAAATGATTGCGCAGGGTCAGCCCCTCCGCGCGATTGTGCGACGGGAAGCGATCCGCTAGGTCATGAAGGGAGACAGTACTGGGACCAGAGCCATGAGCCGGATCAGCCAAATTGAACTAGACGATCGCAACCTGCCGCCGCCAACGCCGGAGATCGAGCAGGAACGCAAAGTCGCGATATTCGATTTGATCGAGGACAATAGCTTTGTGCTGCCCAACCGCGAAGAGCGCGACACGCCGGAGGGGCCCTATCACCTCGCATTGTCGATCCGCGAAAAGCGTCTGGTGTTTGACGTCCAGACCGAAGGCGGCGACAAGGCGGCGGAGTTCCACCTGTCGCTGTCGCCGTTTCGTCAGGTGGTCAAGGATTACTACCAGATCTGCGAAAGCTACTTCACCGCCGTCAAAACCCTGCCTCCGAGCCAGATCGAGACCATCGATATGGCCCGCCGGGGCATTCACAACGAAGGCAGCCGCGTCCTGCAGGAACGCCTTGAAGGCAAGGCGGAGGTGGATACGGATACCGCCCGTCGCCTGTTCACCCTGATCTGCGTTCTGCACTTCGGAGGCTGATGCGTGACGGAGCTGCCGCAGTCCATTTTGTTCTGCTGTGACCACAACGCGGTCAGATCCCCGATGGCCGAGGGGATCATGAAAAAACTCTATGGCACCGGAACCTATGTGCAATCCGCCGGGGTCAAGAACGACCTGGAGATTGACGGGTTTTGCATCGCAGTCTGTCAGGAGATCGACGTGGAACTGTCCCGGCATCGCTCGCGCTCCTTTGACGAGATGGAGCAGTGGGGCGATGACATCTCTTCGTATGATCTGGTGATTGCGCTTTCGCCGGCGAGCCAGCGCCGCGCGCTGGAACTCACCCGTTTTTTTCACCTCGATGTCGAATATTGGCCAATTATGGACCCAACTGGGCTCGGCGAGTCACGGAATGCCAAGTTAGAGAGCTACAGGCAAACCCGAGACCAGATCCTCGAGCGGCTGATTGCACGCTGGGGCAATCCGACGGAGACATAAATGAACGACACGATCGCGCGCTACTTCAACGCCTTCAACGCCGGTGACACCGATGGCATGCTTGCCTGCCTCGCCGATGATGTGGCCCATCACGTCAACGAGGGGAATATCCGCGTCGGCAAGGAAAAATTCGCCGAGTTCTGCGCGCATATGAGCCACTGCTACCGTGAAAAGCTGACCGACATGGTCATCTTTGCCACCCCGGACGCGACACGGGCGGCAGCGGAATACTCCGTAAATGGCACCTATTTGCAGACAGACGAGGGCCTGCCGGAGGCGCATCAGCAAACCTACAAACTGCCCGCGGGATCATTTTTTGACCTGCGCAACGGCCTCATCACCCGCGTCACCACCTATTACAACCTCTCTGACTGGATCAAACAGGTCTCTGCCTGATGGTCCTGCGGATTGAGACCCTGACCGGCGCGGCACTTGCAGCCGCGCTGGACGATGTGGCGCGCCTGCGGATCGAGGTGTTTCGCGCCTGGCCCTATCTCTATGATGGCGATCTCGCTTACGAACGTGAGTACCTGCAGAGCTATCGCGACAGCGCAGGCGCGGTGGTTGTCGGCGCATTTGATGGGGATCGCCTGGTCGGAGCGGCAACCGGAACCCCCTTGACCGATCACGCGGATGACTTTGCCGCCGCTTTTGCAGGCAGCGGGCTGGATCTGAGGGAGATCTTCTATTGCGCAGAGTCGGTTCTGCTTCCGGCCTATCGTGGTCAGGGCGCAGGGCATGGGTTCTTTGACCTGCGCGAGGCGCATGCTCTCGCGCTCGGGTTTTCCAAATCGGCGTTCTGTAGCGTCCTGCGCCCCGACACCCATCCGCTGCGCCCACGCAACTATGCGCCGCTTGATCCATTCTGGCAGAAACGCGGATACGTGCCCCTGCCCGGCGTCAGGGCGGAATTCTCCTGGAAAGACATAGATCAGGCCGACGAGACAAAAAAGGATCTGCAATTCTGGATACGAGACCTGCCGGCGCGCGCATAACCCTCGCCCGCGCGTCAAGTCGCGACACTCCAGATCCCGAGATGTGCCTCGAAGCCCGCCAGACCAGGCTCGCCGTGGTCTGGCAGTCAACATTTCAGGTCCGACGTTTCAACTCTGCTGCCGGATTTCCGACAACTGTCGTATTCGGGGGCACGCTCTTGGTGACGACCGCCCCCATACCAACCACAGTCCCAGCGCAGATGGTATTGGCGTCATATATGATAGACGTCAGAGCAAAACTGGCAAATAGCGTACAATTCCCGCCCTGAACACGCTGGTGAATGTCTCTGCGCGCCACCGTTGTTCCTATGGCAATGTGGTAGAAGCTCTCATCACAATCCAGGTCAAGAAAGTCAGCTTCGCTGATACAGGGATGGCCGTTGACAAGACCGTTCTGAGGATCAGTTTCGAAAATGCAGAGGTCGATCTCTTGCCCCGGTAGGGATATATGTGTCATTCTGACATTGTGATGTGTTCAGCGCACCGGGCAGACGGCGTCAGTTATTGCGTCCCCCCTTAGGCCTAAGGAGGCCTGTTTGATCTTCCGGTCTTTGCCTGAATGCCGAAGCGCCTGATTGCCTCTACAGAACCGGCAGCGCGCGCCCTCTTGCTTGCAAAAGCTCTTCTTCCTGCTGCAGCAAGGCCTTGCTGCGTGCTTTTAGCCTGCGTGCAGGTGCACCGCAGTAAACCCCCCAAGGTTCCAAGGGCTTGTTGACCAAAGACAGCGCACCAACGGATGCGCCGTCGCCGATTGATGCACCAGGCAGCACGACGCTTCCTGAGCCAATGATAACATGTTTTCCGATGTCGACAGCTGCGGTTGTGACATTCAGGAAAGCACGTGGGACTGTCGGGTTGGTGAGGCAGTCTCCGGAGTAGTCGTCACTCACAGAATAGATGCGCACGCCCTGAGACAGCCCGCTGAAGTCGCCCAACCTGATACCGCCGGAGCACGTGAGGTGGCAGTACCCTCCGATGTGGATGTAACTGCCGATGGTAAGGTCGCCGGTTGCACAAGCCAGGGTGGCCCCACCATCTATGCGTACATTGTCTCCGATAGAGATGTTTTCCAGACCAAGGATCGTGCAGTTTTTGGCGATCTGTACATCCTGACCAACATGTTTGAACCCCATACCTTGGAGTTCACTGGAAGAGTAGAATCCTGGATTAAATGGGTTGGCCTTTGTCACAGTTCTTCATCCTGCCAATCTAAACCGGGAACTGCCGCGCCCATGACTATCCCAGTTCATGACACGCTCCGCATCTGTGGACTCACATAGGGCGATGTCCGGCCAATGACCTGCCCTGACAACACCTGGCATACCTCACGCACCACGCTGATCGCCTCGCGTGGCATATTCGGACCGGTGGGCAAAACAATCACCCGTTCGGCAAGATCCTCCGTAACCGGCAAAGAGCGCCCGGCGTTGGGCTGCAGTGAGCGATATGGCTCCATGCGATGGCAGCCCGGCCAGAAGTACTTACGCGCAAGGATGTTTTCTGCAGTGAGCGCATCCAGGACCTCATCCCGGGTGCGGGGAAAGCTGGCGTCGACCTCCAGCACCACATACTGGTGATTGCGCTCTTCATCTGGCGTAACCGGGGTCAACCGGAGCCCGGCAATACTCTCCAGCGCATTCGAATATGCAGCGTGACGTGCCTTATTGGTGGCCATGACGGCGTCCACGGCATCCAGATTGACCAATCCCATTGCGGCGTTCACTTCCGTCATTTTGCCGTTGGTTCCTGGGTGGATCACCTTATCCTGACCGGCAAATCCAAAGTTGCGCATCAGGCGGAGCTGATCTGCAAGCGCGTCATCATTGGTGGTGACCGCCCCGCCCTCTATCGTGTTAAAAAACTTGGTGGCATGGAAACTGAAGACCTCGGCGTCGCCAAAGCCGCCGATACGCTGACCATTATATGAACAGCCAAAGGCATGCGCCGCATCAAAGACAAGCTTCAGGCCATGCTCATGTGCAATCTCTTGCAACGCGGCAATGTCGCAGGTTCCGCCCCAGAGGTGCGTGGCAACGATTCCGGTTGTGCGCGGCGTGATCGCCCTGCGCACGGCCTCGGGGTCGATGCAATGATCCTGCCGACGAACGTCAGCAAAAACCGGGTGCAACCCTTGCCAGGATACGGCGTGCGCGGTGGCAACAAAGGTGTAGGAGGGAACGATCACCTGGCCAGACATTCCAACCGCGCGAATTGCCACCTCCAGCGCGATGGTTCCGTTACACATGGCTACACAGTGCCGGACGCCTAGATATTCGGCGATCCTGCGCTCCAGTTCACACACCAGCGGGCCATTGTTCGTCAGCCAGTTCCGCTCCAGAATATCATCGACATACCACATGAACTTGTCCCGGTCGGCGATATTTGGGCGCCCGACATGGGTTGGGTGCTCTAGCGCAGGGGGCGCTCCATTTACGGCCAGATCGGTCTCTGTGCGGATTATCTTTCGCGTCATCAGCTATGTCTCGCTCTCGCTGGGCGACTGGCCCAGAGTTAGCCAAGTTTCTCCTTGGCCATAGCAAACTTAACGCAGAGTTGGTTAAAAAGACTTGAACCGTTCAATTGGACGATCTCACCTTCGGCTGGATGCCCATGTCCTTTTAACGTACTCCGCTGAAATGTCCGCAGCTTGAAGGTGATTCAACTCGAATTGACCACCGCTTCCGGCGTGATTTTATACAATTCGGCAATCGACCTGTGCCGCGGGTTTCCGGCGGCATTCGGCCGGGCTTATTCTGTCGCTGTGTTTTGGGGGTTGAGGCGGTCGCGAACTAAAGAAGCCGCCCATTGGGCGGCTGTAACGTCTTTATATTTATATGTATGTTTGGTTGCGGGAGTAGGATTTGAACCTACGACCTTCAGGTTATGAGCCTGACGAGCTACCTGGCTGCTCCATCCCGCGGTGTTTGTTTTTGTGTTTTGTTTAGAGAGGATTTTGTTTTTGGGGTGATTATTAGGTTTGGCGGTGCCCTACTCTCCCACGCCTTAAGACGCAGTACCATCGGCGCAACAGCGCTTAACTTCCGGGTTCGGGAAGGGACCGGGTGTTTCGCTTGTGCTCTGGCCACCAAACCGAATAATCATCCCATAATCTTCGATCCTGAGGAGGTTATTCGGTCGGCTGTGAGAGACTTGAGTATCAAGTCTCGTAAGCCTCCGGATGGCTTGCCGGTTTATGGCGCACTCCAGGATCGAGATCATCAACGTGTTGATCGTCCTTTTCAGGAGATCAACGGGTTGACGATTTTATCATCAACGTGTTGTCCAAGTTTATTGTATGCGTTTTTGGTTTTGGCTGTCTTTTACTGGATCAGATCAAGCCAATCGGGCGATTAGTACCGGTCAACTGAACGCCTTGCAGCGCTTACATCTCCGGCCTATTGACGTGGTGGTCTTCCACGGCCCTCAGGGATACCTTGTTTTGAGGGGGGCTTCCCGCTTAGATGCCTTCAGCGGTTATCCTTTCCGATCATAGCTACCCTGCACTACCGTTGGCACGATAACAGGTCCACCAGTGGATCGTTCACCCCGGTCCTCTCGTACTAGGGGCAACTCCTCTCAAGTATCCTACACCCACGGCAGATAGGGACCGAACTGTCTCACGACGTTCTAAACCCAGCTCACGTACCTCTTTAAACGGCGAACAGCCGTACCCTTGGGACCTGCTCCAGCCCCAGGATGAGATGAGCCGACATCGAGGTGCCAAACACTGCCGTCGATATGGACTCTTGGGCAGTATCAGCCTGTTATCCCCGGCGTACCTTTTATCCGTTGAGCGATGGCCCTTCCACTCGGGACCACCGGATCACTATGGCCGACTTTCGTCTCTGCTCGACTTGTCAGTCTCGCAGTCAGGCAGGCTTTTGCCATTGCACTCAACGAGCGATTTCCGACCGCTCTGAGCCCACCTTCGCGCGCCTCCGTTACGCTTTAGGAGGCGACCGCCCCAGTCAAACTACCCGCCACGCAGGGTCCCGGATCCCGTTGAGGGACCGCGGTTAGACATCAAGAGTGCGAAGGGTGGTATCTCAAGGTTGGCTCCACTGATACTTGCGTTTCAGTTTCGATGCCTACCACCTATCCTGCACATCACAATCCTGATGCCAGTGCGAAGCTGTAGTAAAGGTGCACGGGGTCTTTCCGTCTAACCGCGGGAAGCCTGCATCTTGACAGGCAATTCAATTTCGCTGAGTCGATGTTGGAGACAGCGGGGAAGTCGTTACGCCATTCGTGCAGGTCGGAACTTACCCGACAAGGAATTTCGCTACCTTAGGACCGTTATAGTTACGGCCGCCGTTTACCTGGGCTTCAATTCGGAGCTCTCACCCCTCCTTTTAACCTTCAGGCACCGGGCAGGCGTCAGACCCTATACGTCGTCTTGCGACTTCGCAGAGCCCTGTGTTTTTAATAAACAGTCGCCACCCCCTGGTTTGTGCCCCCGGATCCAAGTTGCCTTGAACCCGGGCCTCCTTCTCGCGAACTTACGGAGGTATTTTGCCGAGTTCCTTCAACATCGTTCTCTCAAGCGCCTTGGTATTCTCTACCAGTCCACCTGTGTCGGTTTAGGGTACGGTCTGATGGAGGGCTATTTCCAGGGACTGCTCAGCAGCCTGCTCAATCCGATAAGAGCAAACTACCTTCGCAATCCGTCACATCCTCCTGGCCCAGGAATATTAACCTGGTTCCCATCGCCTACGCCTTTCGGCCTCGGCTTAGGGGCCGGCTTACCCTGCTCAGATTAGCTTTAAGCAGGAACCCTTGGACTTTCGGCGAGAGTGTCTCTCACACTCTTTGTCGCTACTCATGTCATCATTCTCGCTAGTGATCTCTCCACGGGATCGCTCACGCGCCCGCTTCATCGAAAGAACTGTTCCTCCAATACGCCCGAAGGCGTTAAGGAGGAGCTGTTCTATGTCACACTACGCTCTGCTACCATGCACTATGTGCATCCTCGGCTTCGGCTCATGGCTTGAGCCCCGTTACATCTTCGCCGCAGGACGTCTTATTTAGACCAGTGAGCTGTTACGCTATCTTTAAAGGATGGCTGCTTCTAAGCCAACCTCCTGGTTGTTTTGGACATCCCACCTGCTTTCCCACTTAGCCATGAATTAGGGGCCTTAGCCGGAGGTCAGGGTTGTTTCCCTCTCCACTACGGACGTTAGCATCCGCAGTGTGTCTGCCATCTAGTACTCCCGGGTATTCGGAGTTTGGTTAGGATCAGTAAGCCTGTGGGGCCCCATTACCCATCCAGTGCTCTACCCCCCGGGGTATTCGGATGACGCTCTACCTAAATAGATTTCGCAGAGAACCAGCTATCTCCGAGTTTGATTGGCCTTTCACCCCTAGGCACAACTCATCCCGACCTTTTTCAACAGGTGTGGGTTCGGACCTCCAGTGCGTGTTACCGCACCTTCATCCTGGTCATGCCTAGATCACTCGGTTTCGGGTCTGATCCCACGAACTCATGCGCCCTATTAAGACTCGCTTTC
>NZ_JBSWVA010000001.1:0-407500 GCF_056159345.1 Epibacterium sp. ABV4_022 | reverse complement strand
AAGGCCATCCTGGATCAGGAGAGCGCCGTCCTCGAGATAGCTATAGGCGGCGGTATCCTCGGGGCCGGTGGGTTCAGACAGGAAGCTCAGCGTGCGGCCACGCAGGATCTTGGCGGGAGAAGACATCGGTCAGCCTTTCACGAATAACAGGGTCGGAGGCCCCGCAGCCACGGCGCCGGTCGGAATGGAATAGGTCGCAGTGCTGTGTTGCCCGAGAGTGGACAGGCGGCTCAGCGGACTGGCTGGCTGTCAGTTGCCGGCCAGATAAAAGGGCAGTTCCGCCGCACCATCGGCATACCATTTGCGGATCAGCGCGCGCTCTTCCTCTTCCATATAGGTCACATTGGCGGGCGGCATTGCGTGGGTCGCGCCAGCCTGCAAGTAAATCTGACGCGCATATTTCGCCACATCCGCGGGGGTCTCCAGCAGCACGTTCTTGGGCGCGCGACGGATGCCCTCATAATAGGGTTCGCGCGCATGGCACATGGCACAGCGCCCGGGCACCGTGCTCATGATGTCTTCGAAGTGCTCCGAGCCGGCAAAGGCCAGCTCGGTTTGGGTCAGCTCTCGTGCCTCGGAGTCCTCGTAGGTGTCTTGCATCAGCGGCGCCTGACTCAGCGCCATGATGGCGATGAACAACAGGATGGTCACGGGCCAGGTCCAGGTCGGATTGCCGGTGCCGGCGTGGCAGGTGTTGAAGTAATGACGGATCGTCACCCCCATCAGGAACACCAGCGCCGCGATCAGCCAGTTATACTCGGTGGCAAAGGCCAGCGGGTAGTGGTTGGACAGCATCAGGAAGATCACCGGCAAGGTCAGATAGTTGTTATGGGTCGAGCGCAGCTTGGCGATCTTGCCATACTTTGCATCCGGCGTGCGGCCTTCCTGCAGGTCTTTCACCACGATGCGCTGGTTCGGCATGATGATGAAGAACACATTGGCCGTCATGATGGTGGCGGTAAAGGCCCCCAGATGCAGCATCACGGCGCGTCCCGTGAAGATCTGGTTATACCCATAGCCCATGGCCACCAGCAGCACGAACAGCAGCACCATCAGCAGCGTCGGCTTCTCGCCCAAGGGCGATTTGCACAGGAAATCATAGACCAGCCAGCCCACGCTAAGCGATGCACCCGAGATCAGGATGCCCTGCCACAGGGCCAGATCGGCCTTTGACGCGTCGATCAGATAGAGCTCGCCGCCCGCCCAATAGACGATCATCAACAGGCCAGCACCAGAGAGCCATGTGGCGTAACTCTCCCATTTGAACCAGATCAGATGGTCCGGCATGTTCGCAGGTGCCACCAGATATTTCTGGATGTGGTAAAAGCCACCGCCATGCACCTGCCATTCTTCGCCATGGGCACCGACCGGCAAATGCGGCACCTTCCGCAGCCCGAGATCCAGCGCCACAAAATAGAAGGACGACCCGATCCAGGCGATGGCGGTGATGACGTGTAGCCAGCGGACAGCAAAGCCCAGCCAGTCCCACATGATGACAAGCTCTTCCATAGCTCACTCCTTGCGCGTTTGCCCTGACCCTAGGCGAGCGGGTTATTTTCGTGTATCAGGAAAAAATTCCAAGCTGCTTCAAACATAAGCTAACAATGAAATCCCCGTCATGGCCTATCTGAACAATATCCGCACTTTCGTCCGCGTCTATGAGCTCGGCAATATGTCCGCAGCGGCGCGGGACATGCGCATTTCTGCCGCCGTGGCCTCGTCGCGGATCTCCCAGCTCGAAGAGCACCTGAAAGTACGCCTGTTCCAGCGCACCACGCGGTTGCTGCACCCCACGGAGCAGGGCCAGCTGTTCTATCATGGCGCGGTCAAGATCCTGGAAGCCGTCGAAGAGGCGGAGGCCGACATCTCCAATGTGACGCAGACCCCGCGCGGCACGCTCTATGTGGCGGCACCTTTGGGGCTTGGGCAGCGGCTGATCGCACCGGCGGTGCCGCAGTTCAATGCCGCCTACCCGCTCATCAATATCCGTCTGCGCCTGTCGGATCGCAAACTCGACCTCGCCGCCGAGGGGCTCGATGCGGCGTTCTTCCTGGGATTGCCCGAAGATTCCAATCTGAAGATTCGCAAGATCACCGATTGCCCGCGGGTGCTCTGCGCGTCACCTGCCTATATCGCAGAGCGGGGCATGCCCGAGACAAGCGCCGAGTTGAAGACCGAAGCCCATGATTGCCTCAACCTGCGCTATCCGGGTGCTCCGGAATTTCAATGGCCCCTGCATGGCCCGGATGGCATCCGCCGCATAGCCGTCACCGGTCCGTTCGAATCCGATCACGGTGATGTCCTGACCCAATGGGCGCTGGATGGCCACGGCATTATTCTCAAGCCGGTGTTCGAAATCTCTGAACATCTCGCTGCGGGGACGCTGGTGCCGGTTCTCCCGGACGAGCCCCCTGCCACCATTCAGATGGCCTGCCTTTACATGCACCGCCGCCATCAGGACCCCAAGGTGCGGCTGTTCCTCGACTTCATGGTGGACCACATCCTGGCGTCCCTTCCGAGTGATGCGGCCTGAAACAGGAACAAGGGGCGGCGCCTCCCGGCCCGCCCCTTCATCTTTTCCCAAATACCTATTGGTCAGCTGCCCCGATAGGTGGAGTAGCCATAGGGCGACAGCAACAGCGGCACGTGATAGTGAGCATCCGCATCACTCATGCCAAACCGGATCGGCACTTGATCCAGAAACAGCGGATCCTCCCCTGCCTGACCCGTCTCGCGCAGATAGTCGCCGCAGAAGAAGATCAATTCATAGGTTCCGGTCTTGAACGTGTCTGTCGGCAAAATCGGGCTATCGGTGCGCCCATCGGCATTTGTCACCGTTTCGGCGATCTTCTTGTGGGAATTGCCCGTCACCCGATAAAGCGCGATCTTGATGCCCTGAGCCGGGCAGCCTCGCGCGGTGTCCAGAACATGTGTGGTCAGATATCCGGTCATCTCTCGCCTCTCTTGTCCGGCATCACAGGATCGCCCCGTTGCCAGTCATCTCTCGCTGAATTTGCCACTATATTGCGCGGGCCCGCCCTAGGATGCACGCAGAACCATCAAACAGCACTTTCAAAAATTGTGGTAAAGCCCTGCGCCCACTTTCAATGTATAACACGTAAACCACTTGCAAAGACCCGGAGACCGACACGTGACACGCTACCCTCGTGACATGCGTGGATATGGGGCGCATGCCCCCCATCCCGCCTGGCCCAATGACGCAAAGATCGCCGTCCAGTTCGTGCTGAACTACGAAGAGGGCGGCGAAAACTGCACCCTGCATGGCGATGCGGCCTCCGAGGCCTTTCTCTCCGACATTCCCGGCGCGGCACAATGGCAGGGCCAGCGCCACTGGAATATGGAATCGATCTATGAATATGGCGCGCGCGCAGGCTTCTGGCGTCTGCACCGCCTGTTCACCGGCGCCGACATCCCGTTGACCATCTATGGCGTCGCCACCGCGCTGGCCCGCAGTCCCGAACAGGTGCAGGCGATGAAGGATGCGGACTGGGAGATCGCCTCCCACGGCCTCAAATGGGTCGAGCACAAGGACATGCCCGAGGATGAAGAGCGCGCCTCCATCAAAGAGGCGATCCGCCTTCATACCGAAGTGGTCGGCGACCGTCCGCGCGGCTGGTACACTGGCCGGTGCAGCGCCAACACCGTGCGTCTGGTCGCCGAAGAGGGCGGCTTTGACTATATCTCCGACACTTATGATGACGACCTGCCCTATTGGCTGGAAGTTGAAGACCGCGATCAGCTGATCATTCCTTACACGCTCGAAGCCAACGACATGCGCTTCGCCACGGCTCCCGGCTGGGTCACCGGCGAGGATTTCGGCAGCTATCTGACCGACGCCTTTGATGCGCTTTATGCCGAAGGCGAGGCCGGCGCGCCCAAGATGATGACCATCGGCTTGCACTGCCGTCTGGTGGGGCGCCCGGGTAAAATCGCCGCGCTCAAACGCTTTATCGATCATATCCAGAGCCACGAGGGTGTCTGGTGCCCGCGCCGCCTGGAGATCGCTGAGCATTGGGCCAGCAGCCATCCCCATCAGCGTCGCACCCGTCCTAGCCAAATGGACCGCGAGACATTTGTGGCCACATATGGTTCGATCTTTGAACATTCCCCCTGGATTGCGGATCGCGCCTTTGACCTCGAACTTGGTCCGGCGCATGACTGCGCGGCGGGTGTGCACAACGCGCTCTGCCGCATGTTCCGCACCGCAAGCGAGGAAGAGCGCCTCGGCGTGCTGACAGCGCACCCGGATCTGGCGGGCAAACTCGCCGCCGCCGGTCGTCTCACGGCCGAGAGCACCTCGGAACAGGCCAGCGCCGGGCTGAACCTGCTGACCGACGAGGAGCGCGAGACCTTCACCGCGATGAACAACGCCTATGTGGAGAAACACGGCTTCCCCTTCATCATCGCGGTGCGCGACCACGACAAGGCTTCGATCATGGCGGCGTTCCAGCGCCGCATCGACAATGACCGCACCACGGAATTCGCCGAGGCCTGCAAACAGGTCGAACGCATCGCCCAGTTCCGGCTGATGGACCTCCTGCCATGACCCGAGAGCTGCGCGCCCGTCCTCTGACCGCTGCCGCATTTGCCGCATTTGGCGATGTGCTGGAGCCAAAGCCAGAGGCGGACAAGATCATCAATCAAGGCAAATGCGGGCGGCATCACGACCTTGCGCAGCTGGACTTTGCGGATGGCCGCGCAGGCATCAGCCTGTTTGACGCCGAAGCCCGCCACCTGCCCTACCGGGTGGAGCTGGTCGAACGGCACCCGTCCGGCAGCCAAGCCTTCGTCCCGCTCGACGGCGTTCCGATGATCGTGATCGTCGCCCCCGACGCGGGCGGCGCTCCCGGCACCCCCCAAGCCTTTCTCAGCCAGCCGGGCCAGTCGATCAACCTGCACCGCGGGGTCTGGCATGGCGTCCTCGCGCCCTTTGAAGCGCCGGGCAAATACATCGTCGTCGACCGGATCGGCGACGGCGCAAACCTCGAAGAACACTGGTTCGATGATCCCTGGATCGTCACCGAGGTTTTATCGCACGCGGAGGGCTGACCTCCGTCCCAGCCACTGCGATTCATCCCGGCCCACCAAACGAGGCCGGGAGTCTCGCCAACCAACAGGGAACTGAAAATGTCTGATACGTCTATCGGGACGCCGGAGCAGCTCCGCGATCCCGACTATATGCCCCCATTGGGCAAGGCCATCCCGTTGGGCATCCAGCACGTGCTGGCGATGTTTGTGTCCAACGTGACGCCGGCGATCATCGTTGCCGGAGCGGCGGGTTTTGGGTTCGGGTCGAACTCCCCCGATTTTCCGGAACTCCTCTATCTGATCCAGATGTCGATGCTCTTTGCCGGGATCGCCACATTGATGCAGACGCTGACGCTGGGTCCAGTGGGCGCACGGCTCCCGATCGTACAGGGCACCTCCTTTGCCTTTCTACCGATCATGATCCCGCTGGTGGCGGGCAAAGGCGTCGATGCCCTGGCTGCCCTCTTTGGCGGGGTGCTGATTGGTGGCTTGTTCCATGCCTGCCTCGGCCTTGTCATCGGAAAGATCCGCTTTGCCCTGCCGCCGCTGGTGACCGGCCTCGTGGTCACAATGATCGGACTCGCGCTGGTCAAGGTCGGCATCCAGTATGCCGCAGGCGGCGTTCCGGCCATCGGCACGCCGGAATACGGGTCACTGCTGAACTGGTCGGCGGCTCTGGTGGTGATTCTGGTGACGCTGGGACTGAAGTTCTTCACCCGCGGCATGCTGTCGGTCTCCGCCGTGCTGCTCGGCCTCATTGCCGGGTATATCTACGCGCTCATGGTCGGCATGCTGAGCATGGATTCGATCACCGGCAGCTGGGGCAATGCCGCCGCGTTTGCACTGCCGCAGCCGTTCAAATACGGGTTCGAGTTCTCCTTCGCCGCCATCCTGGGCTTCTGCCTGATGGCCTTTGTCTCTGCCGTTGAAACCGTGGGCGATGTCTCCGGCATCACCAAGGGCGGCGCCGGGCGCGAGGCCACCGATACCGAAATCGAAGGCGCGATTTATGCCGACGGGTTTGGCTCTGCCCTCGCCGGCGCCTTTGGCGCTATGCCCAACACCTCCTTCAGCCAGAACGTCGGCCTGATCGCCATGACCGGCGTCATGAGCCGCCACGTGGTGACCTGCGGCGCAATCTTCCTGATCGTCTGCGGCCTCATCCCCAAGGTTGGCGCGCTGATCCGCACTGTCCCGATCGAAGTGCTCGGCGGTGGGGTCATCGTGATGTTTGGGATGGTGGTCGCCGCCGGGATCTCGATCCTGTCCGATGTGGACTGGAACCGGCGCAATATGGTGATCTTTGCAATCTCGCTGTCCATCGGCCTCGGTTTGCAACTTGAACCTGCCGCCTTGCAGCACATGCCGGACACCGCGCGGATCCTGCTGACCAGTGGCCTGTTGCCCGCCGCCGTGATCTCCATCACGTTGAACCTTCTGCTCCCCGACGACCTGACGGATGAGAGCACAGAAGAGGTTTCCGGTGGCCTCTCAGGTCACTCCAAAGGCTCGCTCGGGACCTCGCGCGACGCCCACTGACGGGCACCAGAATAAAGCAAAAGGGCCGCATCGCGCGGCCCTTTTTCCGTTTGATAACCTGTTTGCCCTCAGCGCAATGGCGCAAGCGGCATGTGACGGTTCACATCCTTATAGAGCAGATAGCGGAACTTGCCCGGCCCGCCCGCATAGCAGGCCTGCGGGCAGAAGGCGCGCAGCCACATGTAGTCACCGGCCTCGACCTCGACCCAGTCCTGGTTGAGCCGGTAAACCGCCTTACCCTCCAGCACATAGAGCCCGTGCTCCATCACATGGGTCTCGGCAAAGGGAATGACCGCGCCCGGCTCAAAGGTGACGATGGTCACATGCATGTCGTGGCGCAGATCCTCGGGATCGACAAAGCGCGAGGTCGCCCATTTGCCCTCGGTCCCGGGCATCGCCGTTGGTGTCACCTCCTGTTCGTTGGTGACAAAGGCCTGCGGCATGTCGAGCCCGTCAACCGCCTGATACGCCTTCCTGATCCAATGGAACCGCACCGGCTCATCACTGGTGTTGGTCAGTTTCCACTCCGCCGATGGCGGCAGGAAGGCATAGCCGCCCGCGCCCATTTCATGCGCCTGACCGTCGATGGTCAGCACCATCTGCCCCTCGACCACAAACAGGACCGCCTCAACCCCGGCTTCGGTTTCCGGCCGCTCGGAGCCACCGCCGGGCAACACCTCGGCAATGTAATGGGAAAATGTCTCGGCAAAGCCGGACAGCGGTCGCGCGATCACCCAAAACCGAGATTTGCCCCAGAATGGCATCAGGCTACAGACGATGTCGCTGTTGGTGCCTTTGGGGATCACCGCATAGGCCTCGGTGAACATGGCCCGGTCCGTCAGGAGCTGGGTCTGCGGTGGCAGCCCGCCATGGGGCGCATAATAGGTGGGTTTTGTCATCACATCGCCTTCTTGAAATCTCTCACCCCATCAAACCGCGCCGCTGCGCTCAGGCCAATCCTTATGATGCTCCCAAAAGCATGAAGGATTATAAGGCTGCATTTGAAAGCCCACGGCATTGACCCGGCCCGCCTGCTGTCGCCAGAATGCACCCAGCCGCCTTTCCGGGAACCAGGACCACTCCAATGCCACAAAGCCTGCAAGACACCGCGCTGGAGCTGTTCCGCTGCGCCATTGATCGCGCCGATCCTGCCGCCGCCGTGCAGGCCCAACTGAGCGCACAGCCACTTGCCTCGCTTGCGCCCGGTGGCCGTCGCATTGTGATCGCCGTGGGCAAAGCCGCTGTTCCGATGATGCGTGCGGCTCTTGCCGCCCTGCCCGATGCGCCGTCCGAGGCGCTCGTTATCACCAACCCCGAAAACCGCGCAGACGTGCCCGGTGCCGAGGTCATCGCCGGCGCGCATCCCGTCCCGGATCAGACCAGTGCGGAGACGGGGGCGCGGGTGCTCGACCTGCTCGAAGATCTCGGCGCGCAGGATCACGTCCTGATGCTGATCTCCGGCGGGGGGTCCGCCCTGATGGTGGCCCCTGCCCCCGGCCTGACCCTCGCGGATAAGGCGCGTGTGAATGAGGTTCTGCTGGCCTCGGGCCTAGACATCAACCGGATGAACCTGATCCGTCAGTCCCTCTCGGAGCTCAAAGGCGGCGGTCTCTGCCGCGCTGCCGCCCCGGCCCGCGTCACCGCTTTCATTCTGTCAGATGTCATTGGCGACGATCTGCGCGCCATTGCCTCTGGCCCCACGGTTGCCCCTCTGGGCAGCAAAGGTGACGCCCGCGCCTTGCTGCAGTCCGAGGGGCTCTGGGACCAACTCCCCGCTGCGGTTCAGACGCATCTCAACACCCCGGAGGACAGCGCCAACACGCCACCTGCACAGAATATCCTGATCGGCTCCAATCGTTTCAGCCTGGGGGCGATGCGCGACCGGGCCAAGGCCTCAGACTGGCATGTCCCCGATCTGGTGGATGATCTCACCGGCGATGTGTCAGACGCCGCCCAGCGCATTCTCAATGTTGCAACATCCGCCACCACAGACCGCCCTACTGCGTATCTGTTTGGCGGTGAGACCACGGTGCGCCTGACCGGGACGGGGCGCGGCGGGCGCAATCAGGAACTGGCGCTGAGGATCGCGCAGGCGGCGGATAAGCTTCCGGGCGAGTGGGTCTTTCTTTCAGGCGGCACAGATGGGCGCGACGGGCCCACGGATGCGGCCGGTGGCCTTGTCACGCCGCAAACATGGGGGGCGATCACCACCTCAGGCGCCGACCCAGCGGCGCTCTTGGCAAATAACGACAGCTACGCCGCCCTCAACGCCGCCGATGCTTTGGTAACTGTTGGGGGCACCGGCACCAATGTCGCCGATGTGCAGATCCTGCTGATGCGGCCCACTGCCTAGAGATCAAGCCCGTTCAGCTTGCGCAACAGATCCAGCAGAGCCTCGTAGTCCTCTGCGCCCATCTTCTCGCGCGTGCGCTCAATCAGGGCGAGGCTGTCGTCGATATTGGCCTCGATCACCTGCATGCCCGCATCCGTCAGGGTAATCACCTGCCGCCGCCGGTCGGTCTCGTCCCGCGCCCGATCAATCAGACCCTTTTCCTGCAGCTTTTGCAAAATCCGCGTCAGACTCGGCAACAACAAGCAGGCCTGATCGGCAATCTGCGTCGGGTCGATCGGGCCACTTTCCTGCACCACCCGCAACACGCGCCATTGTTGTTCTGTCAGATCCTGGCCGTTCAACAACTGTCGCACCGGCCCCATCACCCGTTCACGCGCGCGCAACAAGGCAATAGGCAAAGATCTGTCGGTTCTGGGCAATGCATGTGTCATGCAGACCTGTATCGCCGCCAAACCCTGCCTTGGCAATCACTTATCAAAGTTAAGTATTTTTCGCCGCACCCGTTGACAGGGATGCCGCACAAACATAACATGTTAAGCAGTTTGGGAGGAGGACCCGAATGCCCCATATCACCTTGGACTACGCGCCCCGGCTGGCGCAGCTTATCGACATGCAAGGCCTGTGCGACCACATCCGCCGCGCCGCCATCGACACCGGTATTCTGCCCATGGCGGGTGTGCGCGTGCGCGCCTTTGCCGCCGACTATGCCAGCATCGCCGATGGCAACCCCGACCATATGTATCTTGATATCTCGGTGCGCCTGCGCGGCGGTCGCCCGCTGGAGGCCCGCAAGGCCGCCACCCAACAGATCTTTGACGCCGCCCGCGCCTTTCTCGCGCCTGCGATGAAAACCCACCCCATCGCGCTGTCGCTGGAGATGCGCGACATCGACCCCGAGCTTTCCCCCAAATGCGGCACCATCCGCGACCATCTGAGCACAGGAGACCCCGCATGAGCGACCTCGCCTCCAACCTCGACAAACTCGCAGGTTTTCTTGAAAAACACCGGGCATCCGGCATCACCAACCTGATCAACGGCGAGGCCCGCCCCGCCGCCTCTGGCCAGACGTTCGAAACGACCTCACCTGTCGACGAAAGCGTGATCTGCTCTGTTGCCCGCGGTGGCGCAGACGACATTGATACCGCCGCAAAGGCCGCCAAAGCCGCCTTCCCCGCTTGGCGTGACCTGCCCGCCACAGAGCGCAAGGCGATCCTGCACCGCATCGCCGATGGCATCGTTGCCCGCGCCGAGAAGATCGCACTCTGCGAGTGCTGGGACACCGGTCAGGCGCTGCGCTTCATGTCCAAGGCCGCCCTGCGCGGTGCTGAGAATTTCCGTTTCTTTGCCGACCGTGCGCTCTCGGCCCGCGATGGCCAGATGCTGCCCTCGCCCACGCTGATGAACGTCACCACCCGCGTGCCCATCGGCCCCGTCGGCGTCATCACGCCGTGGAACACGCCCTTTATGCTCTCGACGTGGAAAATCGCGCCCGCCCTCGCCGCAGGCTGCACCGTGGTCCATAAACCGGCAGAGTTCTCGCCGCTCACCGCCCGCATCCTTGCCGAGATTGCCCATGACGCGGGCCTGCCCCCCGGCGTCTGGAACCTCGTCAATGGCTTGGGCGAGGAAGCAGGCCGCGCCCTCACCGAACACGCCGACATCAAGGCCATCGCCTTTGTCGGCGAGAGCAAAACCGGCTCGATGATCATGGCCCAGGGCGCGCCGACCCTGAAACGGGTGCATTTTGAACTTGGCGGTAAAAATCCGGTAGTGGTCTTTGACGACGCCGATCTGGACCGAGCACTCGATGCCGCGATCTTCATGATCTATTCTCTGAACGGCGAACGCTGCACCTCTTCCTCGCGCCTGCTCATTCAGGACAGCATTGCCGAGGAATTTGAGGCCAAACTGGTTGCGCGTGTAAACAGCATCAAGGTCGGCCACCCGCTTGATCCCAAAACCGAGGTCGGCCCGCTCATTCACAAGGTCCACTTCGACAAGGTAACCTCCTATTTCGACATCGCGCGGCAGGACGGCGCAACCGTCGCCGCTGGCGGCAGCCGCCACGGCGACACCGGCTGGTTTGTGACGCCCACGCTCTTCACCGGGGCCACCAATCAGATGACCATCGCCCGCGAGGAAATCTTCGGCCCGGTCCTCACCGCCATCCGCTTCACCGACGAAGACGAGGCGCTGAACATCGCCAATGACACCCAATACGGCCTCACCGCCTATGTCTGGACCAACGATGTGACCCGCGCCATGCGCTTCACCAACCAGCTTGAGGCCGGGATGATCTGGGTGAACTCGGAAAACGTCCGCCACCTGCCCACGCCTTTTGGCGGCGTCAAAGCATCCGGCATCGGGCGCGACGGCGGCGACTGGAGCTTTGAGTTCTACATGGAACAAAAACACATCGGCTTTGCCACCGGGCACCACAAGATCCCCCGCCTCGGCGCCTGAGGCCTTCAGATTCTCTCAAATATCCCG
Source organism: Epibacterium sp. ABV4_022 (assembly GCF_056159345.1). Classification (NCBI taxonomy): domain Bacteria; kingdom Pseudomonadati; phylum Pseudomonadota; class Alphaproteobacteria; order Rhodobacterales; family Roseobacteraceae; genus Epibacterium; species Epibacterium sp. ABV4_022. The sequence goes on along the minus strand of NZ_JBSWVA010000001.1, from coordinate 396,069 downwards.
GGGAGCGCGAGGGGCAGAGCCCCTCGTATGTCGCCCTAACATTCGGCCTGTCCATTCGGAGGAGACCCGACATGCCCATTCCCGCAGCAAACCTCTATCCGCCCTTCAACATCACCCGCCTCAGCCATGTTGAATATAGCGTCACCGATCTTGCCGCCTCACGCGCCTTCTACGTCGACATCCTCGGCCTGCAAGTGACCCACGAAGACCAGAGCCGCGTCTATCTGCGCGCGATGGAGGAACGCGGCCATCACTGTATCATCCTGCGCCAGTCCGACACGGCGGGCGTGTCCTGCCTCGGCTTCAAACTCTTTGACACCCCCGAACTCGATAAGGCCGCCGCCTTCTTTGAGGGCAAGGGCCTGCCGGTGGAGTGGATCAAACGCCCCTTCATGGGGCCAAGCTTCCGCACTCGCGATCCATGGGGTGTGCCGCTGGAGTTCTACGTCAAGATGGACCGCCTCCCACCGATCCATCAACAGTACAGGCTCTATAACGGCGTGAAACCCCTGCGCATCGACCACTTCAACATGTTCTCGGCCAATGTCGACGAGGCCATCGCCTTTTATGGCGAGATGGGGTTTCGCGTCACCGAATATACCGAGGATGACGAGTCTGGCCGCGTCTGGGCCGCGTGGATGCACCGCAAGGGCGGCGTGCATGATGTGGCCTTCACCAATGGAACTGGCCCGCGTCTGCATCACACCGCCTTTTGGGTGCCAACCCCGCTCAACATCATCGACCTGCTCGATCTGATGTCGACCACCGGCTATGTCGCCAATATCGAACGCGGCCCCGGTCGCCACGGTATCTCCAACGCGTTTTTCCTTTATGTGCGCGACCCTGATGGCCACCGGATTGAGATCTATTGCTCGGACTATCAGACCTGCGACGCGGATCTGGAGCCGATCAAATGGTCCCTCACCGACCCGCAGCGCCAGACCCTCTGGGGCGCACCCGCACCGCGCAGCTGGTTCGAAGAAGGCTCCTTGTTCGACGGGGCCGAGATCCGTGAAAGTGACCTCAAAGCGCAGCCGATCATCGCGCCATAAAATGACAGAAGGACAGCGCCCGAGCCTGGGTGGGGGCGAAAGCCCCCTCCCGTGGGGAGGGTCGGGGGCTGTCCGTGCTTTCGGCACGAACAATGGAGCACAAAATGAACTGGACCGATTTCGCATCCTGGGGCCGCAAGGTCGCCGACTGGGCGCAGGACTATCACCTCACGGTTGGCGAGCGCCCGGTGCGCGCGCAGACCAAACCCGGTGATATGCTGAACGCCCTGCCCGAGACCCCGCCGGAACACGGCGAGGGGATGGAGGCGATCTTTGCCGATTTTGAGGAAAAGGTGATGCCCGGCATCACTCATTGGCAGCACCCACGCTTCTTTGCCTATTTCGCCTCCAACGCCGCAGCGCCCTCGGTGCTGGCGGAATTCCTGACCTCCGCTATCGCCCCGCAATGTATGCTCTGGCAGACCTCTCCGGCGGCGACCGAGATGGAGACCCGGATGATGGACTGGCTGCGCCAATCCCTTGGCTTGCCGGGGGAATTTCGCGGCGTCATCCAGGACAGCGCCTCCTCCGCCACCCTTGCCGCCGTCCTGACCATGCGCGAACGGGCCTTGAACTGGCAGGGCAATCAACAGGGGCTCGCGGGCCAGCCGACCTTGCGGATCTATTGCTCGGCAGAGGTGCACACGTCGGTGGACCGCGCCATCTGGGTTGCGGGCATCGGTCAGGCCAACCTTGTGCGCGTGCCAATCAAAGGCGACTGGCGCGGCATGGACCCCGCCGCCCTTGACGCCGCCATTGAGGCCGACAAGGCCGCCGGGCTTCAGCCAGCCGGGGTGATCCTCTGTGTGGGCGGCACCGGCACCGGTGCCACTGACCCCATCGCGGACTGCATCAAAGTGGCGCAAGATCACGGGCTTTACACCCATGTGGATGCCGCATGGGCCGGTTCCGCGATGATCTGCCCGGAGTTTCGCGCCTATTGGCCGGGCATTGAGGGGGCGGACAGCATCGTCTTTAATCCGCATAAATGGCTCGGCGCGCAGTTTGACTGCTCGGCGCATTTTCTGCGCAATGCGGACGATCTGGTGCGCACCCTCGCCATCAGCCCCGAATACCTCAAGACCCATGGTCACGACGGCATCATCAACTATTCGGAATGGTCTGTCCCCTTGGGCCGCCGCTTCCGCGCGCTGAAGATCTGGTTCCTGATCCGCACCTATGGGCTTGAAGGATTGCGACAACGTATCCGCAATCACGTTGCATGGTCACGCCAGCTTCACGACGCGCTTGCGCAAGAGCCGGATTTTGAGATCGTCACCCCGCCGATGTGGTCGCTCTGGACTTTCCGCTACGCGCCTGATGGGGCCACGGACCTCGATGCGCTGAACCTTGAGCTAGTCAACAGGATCAATGACGACGGCCGCATCTACCTGACACAAACCCGCGTCGACGGCGCGCTGGTGATCCGGTTTCAGGCGGGCGCGTTTGAAACAACCGAGGCTGACATCATGCGCGCCCATGATGTGATCACAGAACTTGCACGAGGACTGACCTGATGCGTTTTGCCACCTACACCGCCGCCGCTGAAACCTTCTATGGCGTCATCACCGACGCGGGCGCAATCGCTCTCTCACCAGAGTTCCCCGAGTGGCCCACCTTACGGGAAGTCATTGAGAACAAAGGCCTCCACACCCTCGCCCAAGCCGCGCAGGGGCGGGATGTGACCCATTCCCTCGACCAGATCACCTATCAAATCCCGGTGCCCCGCCCGGAAAAGATCATCTGCGTCGGCGTCAACTTTCCCAATCGCAACGAAGAATATAAGGACGGACAAGACGCCCCGCCGAACATGTCGCTGTTTCCACGATTTGCGCGCAGCTTCACCGGGGCGGACCGTCCCCTGATCCGCCCGCCGGAAAGCCCGCAACTGGATTACGAGGGCGAGATCGCCATCGTCATCGGCAAGGGCGGGCGCCGCATTCCTGAGGCAGACGCCTATGACCACATTGCCGCGATAACTCTCTGTAATGAAGGCACAATCCGCGACTGGGTGCGCCATGCCAAATTCAACGTGACGCAGGGCAAGAACTGGGATTCCTCCGGTGCAATCGGCCCGTGGCTAATGCCCTTCACCGCGCCAGCGCAGCTTGATGACGTGCGCATCACCACCAAGGTCAATGGCGAGCTGCGCCAGGATGATCGCACCTCGCGGATGCTGTTCCCGATCCGCCGTCAGATCGCCTATATCTCAACCTTTACCACGCTGGTTCCGGGCGACATCATCGTCACCGGCACCCCTACCGGCGCAGGCGCGCGGTTTGATCCGCCGAAGTTCCTCAAACCCGGCGACGTGATCGAGGTCGAGGGCGAAGGCATCGGCATTCTGCGCAACACAGTAGAGGATGAGGCATGACGCCGGATCAACACGCAGAGGCCGCCGCCCAGCTGTTACGCGCCGAGCAGACAGGTCAGCAATGCGGTCTCCTTTCGCTCGCCTATCCAGGCATGACGCTGGATGATGCCTATGCGGTGCAAAAGGCGCTGGTGGCAAAGAAACTGGCGCAGGGTCGCCGCAAAATCGGCTGGAAAATCGGCCTCACCAGCCGCGCCATGCAGCAGGCGCTAAATATCACCACGCCGGACTCGGGCGTGCTCCTCGATGATATGGTGTTTGAAAATGCCAGCACCGTGCCAGAGGGGCGGTTTATCCAGCCCCGTGTCGAGGCCGAGATCGCCTTTGTGATGAAATCCCCGCTTACGGGGCAGGACTGCACGCGGGACGATATACTTGCCGCAACGGACTATGTAGCACCTGCGCTGGAAATCCTCGACACCCGCATCCTGCGCGCCGATCCCGCCACGGGGCAGGCGCGGATCATCACCGACACCATCAGCGACAACGCCGCCAATGCGGGCCTCGTGATGGGCGCGGCCAAACACGCAGTTGACGCCTTTGATCTGCGCCGCGTCGGTGCGATCCTCAAACGCGATGGCGTGGTAGAGGAAACCGGCCTGGGCGCGGGCGTGCTGGACGATCCGGTCACCTCCGTGTTGTGGCTGGCGCGGCGCATGGCGGACTATGGACAACAGATCGAGGCGGGCGATATCGTTCTGTCGGGATCGTTCATCCGCCCTGTTGAGTGCCCGCCCGGCACCCAGATACACGCCGATTTTGCCGATTTCGGCACAGTTGAGATTTCATTTGAATAAAAGAGGTTAGACATGGCCGCGCCGAAAAACCACTTCAAACAGGCCCTCGCCGAGGGCCAGCGTCAGATCGGCTGCTGGTGCAGCTTCGGCGAGGCGATCACCACCGAATTGATGGGCACTGCGGGGTTTGACTGGCTGGTGATCGACGGCGAACATGCGCCCAATGACATCCGCTCGATCCGCGACCAGTTGCTGGCGCTCGCGACATCCAGCGCCGAAGCGGTGGTGCGGGTGCCGATCGGCGAGACCTGGATCATCAAGCAGGTGCTGGATGCCGGCGCGCAGACGGTTCTGGTGCCAATGGTGGAAACCGCAGATCAGGCCGCCGAACTGGTGCGCGCCTGCCGCTATCCGCCCGAGGGCACACGCGGTGTCGGCGCGGCCGGGGCGCGCGCCACCCGCTTTGGCGGCACGCCGGAGTATATCCAGACCGCAGACGCGCAGATCTGCCTGTTGCTGCAGGTGGAAACCCGCAAAGGGATTGAGAACCTTGATGAAATCCTCGCGGTCGAGGGGGTCGATGGCGTTTTCATCGGACCGGCGGATCTGTCCACCGACATGGGCCATCAGGGCAATTCCGCCCATCCGGAGGTGCGCGCGGTGATCGCCGACGCCATCAAAAGGATCAAGGCCGCAGGCAAGGCGCCCGGCATTCTTGGTGTCACCGAAGAGGCGACACAGGCCTATGCAGACATGGGCGCGCAGTTCCTCGCGGTCGGGATCGATGTGGTCTTGCTGGCACAGAGTGCACGCGCGCTGGCATCAAGATGGTCAGCGCACGGCACCGACTGAAGCAAGGTCTCTGCCAATGCGAACAACCCGCCGTTCCGCTTGCCCAAGGGAACGGCAGGTTCGTTTCATCGGGCAGCGCCTTCAATGCATTTGAGGCAGACCGCCGAAACGTTTCTCCAGTTCCACGCGCGGGTGACCCAGCAAACCGAAGGTACAGATCTCCACCCGGCTTTGCAGATCCACCAGACGCAGACGCCCGGCACGCGGTTTCATGTCAAACCCCTTGCCGCGCAGCATCTCGCGCAGAGTCGGCCAGCTGTCCGCCTTGGTCATGGGCTCGCTGAGATTGGCCCGCAGAAGCATCATCGATTCCGAGTCCAGACGCGCCCGCGTGCTTGCACATCCCCACGCGGTCTGCCCGTAGGCGAGGTCCTCGTTTTCGGTGGTCCGATCATCATAACTCATGGTTCACCCTCCAATCCACTCTGGTTCAAGGGTACCTGTATGAGAGGCGAAATTGGGGCACTCTATTGGTTCCTTCGCGGCCCAAAGGTACAGTTTTCTATACTCTTGAAAGATCGCGCACCCCGCATGCGTTACCGCAGAACCTTGCCTTCGGGCCAATCCAGACGGGTATTGAGCGTGATGATCCGGACCGATCCGGGCTGCATTTCCAGATCCCACGCAAGGATGCCGCGCTGTTTGTCGACGTTTTCTTCTGAGGGCGTGGGGCTGGCAGACCAGGAGATCTCCAGATCCTCCTGTTCGCTGAACGGCACCAGATCAAGCACCCGCACCGGCCAGACCTGACCGGTGAGGTTTTCCACCTCGATCTCCGCCACGGTGTCGCGCTGGTTGCTGCGCGAAATCACGCCGCGCCCGCCTTCGCTCTGATCGAGAAGATCCCGTTTGATGCGCAAACCATCAATGGGGCCAAAGCCCAGATCCCGCTCCGCCTCGGGGGGCAGCCCCTCGAAATACCCGGACCCGATCAGCTCTCCGTCGACAAAAAAGCGGCTGTTGGCGCTGGCCAGCAACTCCTCGCCGCTGGTGTTCACAATGCGCGCGATGCGAAAGGCGGTGGGATCGCGGCGCGGCGCGGCACGGGCGGAGACCTCTGCTCTAAAGGTGACGTCCGGCAGGTTCAGATAGGCCAGCTCCGCCCCCGAGCGCAGGCTGACCGGTGCGTCAAAGCTGTAGGAAACCCCCGCCTCGCTGGCAACGATACCAAATGATGAACCGGTTTCCTCAACTATAGTCGGGGCCTCGACTGCCAGCTCGGCGACGTCGCTCATCACCCGGCTCTCTGATGTGAACCGCTGCTTGGCCTGTTGTTCGTCCTCGATCCAGCGCCGATCGGGGCGCAGGTCATGCGGATTGATCCGCTGATCCGGAGTCGAGGTAGAGACCCGCAGCGCCACATCCACCCAGTCCTCGCCGGTGGCCTGCTGGATCATCACATCCCGGCGCAAGGTGACCTGCGGCCTCACCCCTGTTTCCAGATTGAACTCGTAGGACGGCCCCCATGACACCGCATCATTGGGGTAGCTGAGGCTGAGCGGCACCGTCACCTCCTCATCCGCCTCGACATCCAGTGCGAGGAACATCTGTTCATCATCCTGCTGCGACAGCGCCTGAAGCTCCGCCTGTGCACGGGCCAGATCTGCCTCCAGATCCGTCATTTGGCGCTGAAACCCGCGCTCCTGTGCTTTGGCCCGCAAAATGGTCTCGCGCGCCTCGGCGGTTTCCTCGCGCACGGTGCCCACCAGCGCGCGCAGCTGATCGGGATCGGGCAGTGCCGCCCCCTCGCCCCGATTGAGCGCATTGAGAAAGGCAATCGCCGCCTCTGCGCCTTCGGCCGCCAGTCGCGCCTCCTCCGAGGTCCGGCGCAGCGCGTCCATCTGGTCCTCTATGTCTGCCACGCGCGCCTCAGCCGCCTCTTGCTCGGGCGTTGAAGCGTCTTCTAAGACCGGGAAGCTCTCGCGCAGATAGAGCCCGATCCGGCGCACGCTGGGATGGCTGATCCGAAGGCTCTCGATCTCGTCCACAAAAGGCATGCCGCCAATCACGATCCGGTGGCGGCCTGCGGGCAGCGTGACGTCGGCGGTGCGGGTGATCAATGCCTCGCTGGGATAGACGGTCACCGCGCTGACGCGGCTGGTGGCGGAAAAGGTCTCCGCCAATGCGGTCGTGGACAACAGGGCCGCAGCCCCAACAAGGACGGAAGAGAGAACAAAGCGCATCAAAATCACCAAGCTGACAATGGGATGCGGCGAGCGTCTTCTGCGCAGGACAAAAAAGCAAGAGGCGCCCCGGTGGGACGCCTCTCGATGATCGGATATTGGCCGATGGAAGGTAGTCACCGTCCGGCCGATAGGTCGGACAGCTGGCGATCAGCCCTTCTTCAGAACCTCACGGCCCAAGAGCTCGGCGATCTGTACCGCGTTCAGCGCGGCCCCCTTGCGCAGGTTGTCAGAGACACACCACAGGTTCAGACCGTTATCCAGCGTCGAGTCCTGACGGATACGGCTGATGAAGGTGGCAAAATCGCCAACGCATTCTTTCGGCGTCACGTAGCCGCCGTCTTCGCGCTTGTCGATCACCATGATGCCCGGTGCCTCGCGCAGGATGTCGCGGGCCTCGTCTTCATCCAGGAAGTCCTCGGTCTCGATGTTGATCGCCTCGGAGTGGCCCACAAACACCGGCACGCGCACGCAGGTCGCAGTCAGCTTGATCGACGGGTCGATGATCTTCTTGGTTTCCGCGACCATCTTCCACTCTTCTTTGGTGGAGCCATCGTCGAGGAAGACATCGATATGCGGGATCACGTTGAACGCGATATCCTTGGGGTAGACCTTGCGCTCGTAATCATCGGTCGGGTTGTAATGCGCCTTGGTCTGATCCCAGAGCTCGTCAATGGCGTCCTTACCAGAGCCAGAGACCGACTGATAGGTCGACACCACAACGCGCTTGATCTTGGCGCGGTCATGCAGCGGCTTCAGCGCCACAACCATCTGCGCGGTCGAGCAGTTGGGGTTGGCGATGATGTTCTTCTTGGAATAGCCGTGCACGGCCTCCGGGTTCACCTCGGGCACGATCAGCGGGATGTCCGGATCGTAGCGATAGAGCGAGGAATTGTCGATCACGACGCAACCGGCCTCTGCCGCCTTGGGCGCGTATTTCTTGGTCGCGTCAGAGCCAATGGCAAACAGCGCCATGTCCCAGCCGGTGAAGTCGAAGGTGTCGAGATCCTGGGTCTTCAATGTCTTGTCGCCGAATGTGACCTCAGTGCCCAGCGAGCGACGGGACGCCAGAACGGCAACCTCATCCACCGGGAACTGGCGCTCGGCCAGGATGTTCAGCATTTCACGGCCCACGTTGCCCGTGGCGCCGGCGACAACGACGCGATAACCCATGTTTGTTTCTCCAATATTGTCCGGCCTCATGACCGGCTCGCGGTGTGATATAGTTTCTGCGCCTGCATTGAAAGGCGCGATTCAGCAACAAACGCGTTCAAGGCGTGAATTGTTCCCCGGTTTCCGGCGAATTATCCGGTATCTTGGCGCTCATCGCCGCAAGATTGGAAAAACCACACGGATATGGCGCGTCCACAGCCTGTCACGGCTGCGCGAGTCCCCCTTGTCGCATGCCCCGGATGCTGCATCTATCACGCAGGCCCCCGCCGCGGGGTGCGCCGCCCGTATTGGAGACCGCCCCAAGATGACGCTCGAGGATCCGTTCTACGCTCAGCTTCCAAAGGTGCGCACCTTTGCCAATCTGACCCGCGGGGATCGCTTTGCACCACTGCCTCAGGACTGGTTGGTGGGGTGCTGCGACATCGTGGATTCGACCGGGCTGCTGGCGCAGGGGCACTACAAGACCGTCAATATGGTGGGGGCCTCCTCCATTGCCGCGCTGATGAATGCCTTTGACCACGCGCCGTTTCCCTTTGTGTTTGGGGGCGATGGCACCTCTTTTGCACTGCCGCCGCAGTTCGCGGACATTGCCCGGCAAGAGCTTGCCAAACTGCGCGCCTGGGTGGCGCAGGAATTTGCGGTCGAATTGCGCGCAGCGCTCTTGCCCGTAGCGGAGGTTCGTCGCGCCGGCCGTGACGTGCGGGTGGCCCGCTTTGCCGCGTCCGAGCATCTGGACTATGCAATGTTCGAGGGCGGCGGTTTGGCCTGGCTCGAAGAGCAAATGAAAGCGGGCCGTTTTGAAATCGCCCCGGCAGACCCGGTTCAATCCCCTGACCTGACAGGGCTGTCTTGCCGCTGGAACAGTGTGCCCGCGGTCCATGGCCAGATCCTGTCGCTGCTGGTTCTACCCCACCCCGACGCCTCGGCAGAAAAGTTCGACGCATTGGTGACAGAGATCCTGTCCGAGGTCGCCGGATCGGAACGCGCAGGCCACCCGCTGCCAGAAACCGGGCCCAACATGCAGTTCCCGCCCCCCGGATTGAGCGTGGAGGCGCGATTGTCGCGCCGCAATACACCTGCAATTTTCAGAACAGTCTCGCTGTTTTTCCAATCCGCCTTTGCGGCGTTGATGTTCTTGCGCAAACGCCCCACCGGCGGGTTTGATCCAACCCACTATCGCAACATGATCACCGCCAATGCGGATTTCCGCAAATTTGATGATGGGTTGAAGATGACACTGGACTGCAGTGCCGAGACCCGCATGGCGCTCGAAGCACTGCTGGTCCAGGCGCAGGCCAAGCGTATCGCCCGCTACGGGCTGCACGCGCAGGACGAGGCTCTAGTGACCTGCATCGTTCCTTCACCCATGCAGGACGATCACATGCATTTCGTTGATGGCGCCTCAGGCGGCTATGCCCAAGCGGCCCAAATGCTGAAGGCGGCGAACCGGACCTGACTCCTGCTGCCGCAGCTCGCCCCCGGACGCCCTGCCCGCGCCCGGGTAGGGGCTTTGCTCTGTCCGGGATCGGAGATGTCCAGCCCTTCAGCGGATCGCTTGGCCTCTCAAACCGGGTGAAAGACGCTCGATTTCGGGTCGTAGCACTCCAGCCCGCCCTCGCCGATGTCGGTCCAAAGCCCATGCAGACTTAGCTCGCCGGACTTCACCGCGCTCTCGATGAACGGGAAGGTCATCAGGTTTTCAAGGCTGGCCACAACCGCCTGACGCTCAAACTGACGGGCCTGCTCCTGCTCATCCACGATGTCCTCCACCGCGGTAAAGCGCGGCTTCAGGATGTCCATCCAGCGCCCGACAAAGCTGGTCTTTTCCTCCAGCGCAGGCGCATGCCCCTTGCACATGTCGATACAGCCCTGAACGCCACCACATTGCGAATGGCCCAGCACGATCAGATGCGCCACCTTCAGCACCGTCACCGCATATTCGACCGTGGCCGAGGTGCCGTGGTGGTCGCCATCGGGCGCATAGGGCGGCACCAGATTGGCAATATTGCGGTGGATGAAAAACTCACCCTGATCCGCCCCAAAGATCGAGGTCACATGCACCCGGCTGTCACAGCAGGAAATCACCATGGCACGCGGGCGCTGGCCCTCCTTGGCCAGGCGGCGATACCAGCCCTGGTTCTCCTCGTAGGCGGTCGCTTTCCAGCCATGGTAACGGGTTACCAGATAGTTCGGCAGGGGCTTTGCATAGTCCATGTCATACACCTCGGGTTATCGACTGTCGGGTGTGATAACCGCAATTCACACCAAATTCGAGAGATATACGTTTCGGATCGAAACCTTTTGACAACCAGTGCGGCGCAGATTGGGCCTATGCCGTGGGGGCATACCGAATACGGGGTGAATAGTGGTGGCTAACATACTTACAGTCAATCATAGGGAAAACGTCCACTTGGACCCGCAAAAGCTGACTGATCTTTATTCACAGCTTGGCGAGACAAGTGCCGAGGACGTCGTCTGCCGCGCCATCGAGGAACTCGCCGTGCGCCTGACGCATTGCGAGCGCCTGTGGCGCCAGAGCGACGTGGACAACCTGCGCAAGAGCGCGCGCTCGCTGATCGCGATCTCGGAACAGATCGGCATGATGGCGATGGCCAATATCGCACGCGATGTGACCAACGCCATTGATGCCGAAGATTCTCCGGCGGTGGCAGCAACGCTGTTCCGCCTGATCCGCGTTGGCGAAAGCTCGCTGACGGCGGTCTGGGAACAACACGACCTTTCGGTCTGACGGACTCGCCGCCACAGCGGCGCATCCATGTGGGTTTTGAGTACGGCCCGGTTGGGCTTGCGGCGGCGGCTGCGACGGATACTCTGGTGGCAAGAGGTGATAGACCCAAGCCATACCAAGAGGACCTGTCCATGCAGCCCCATTTTGCCGTGCCCAATCTGGCCGTTCCAACCTTTGCCCCCGCTTCCGACGCGGGGCTTCCCCTGCACATCGTCACTGAACGCACACTGGACGCCTGGCTGGCGCAACAGGACGGCACCACTGCAGGCTGGGCGCGCTCCATGGGCTTTGGCGGCGCATGGGGCCAGGTTGTGGTGCTGCCGGGCGCAGATGGCACCATCCGCGGCGCATTGATCGGTGCAGGCACGCCCAAAACCCGCCAGCGCCAGCGATTCCTTTTGGCCGCAGCCGCTGCAAAACTGCCCGAAGGCACCTATGCGCTGGCCTCGGATCTGCCCGCGGATCTGTCGGCGGAGGTCGAGTGCTTTGGCTGGCTGATGGCGCAATATGCCTTTGATCGCTATGCAAAAACCACCGGAGCCAAGGCCCGCCTGATCGCCCCTGACGGTGTTGATGCCGCCCGCGTGGAGGCGATGGCCGCAGGCGAAACCTTCACCCGCACGCTGATCAACACCCCCGCCGAGGACATGGGACCGGCAGAGTTGCAGCAGGCCGTCGAATCGCTGGCCGAGGTGCACGGAGCCACCGTGAGCACTGTGATCGGCGAAGATTTGCTGGCGCAGAACTTCCCGCTCATTCACACCGTGGGCCGCGCCGCGAACCGCGCGCCGCGCCTGATCGACATGCGCTGGGGCAACGAGGGGCCGACGCTCACGCTGGTGGGCAAGGGCGTGTGTTTCGACACCGGTGGTCTGAACCTCAAACCCGGTGCCAGCATGGCGCTTATGAAAAAAGACATGGGCGGCTCTGCAAATGTGCTGGGCTTGGCGCATATGATCATGGCGACGGGTCTCAGGCTGCAGTTGCGGGTGCTGATCCCGGCGGTCGAAAACGCCGTCTCTGGTCCTGCCTTCCGCCCCGGTGATATCTTCACCTCCCGCAAGGGGCTGACGGTTGAGATCAACAACACCGATGCCGAAGGCCGTCTGGTGCTGGCTGATGCGCTGGCGCTGGCTCAGGAAGACACTCCCGATCTGCTGATTTCCATGGCAACCCTGACCGGAGCGGCACGGGTCGCTGTCGGCGCCGACATTGCCCCGTTTTTTACCGACCGTGAGGGCGATGCGGTGACACTGGCAAGCAACGCCCAAGACGCGGCAGATCCCGTCTGGCGGCTGCCGTTTCATGACCCCTACGAGGCGATGATCGAGCCCGGCATTGCCGATCTGGACAACGCCCCAGCGGGGGGATTTGCCGGGGCGATCACCGCCGCTTTGTTCCTGCGCCGCTTTGCCGGTGATGCGCGCTACATGCATTTTGACGTCTTTGGCTGGAGCCCGTCCAGCCTGCCCGCACGGCCCAAAGGCGGCGTTGGTCAAGGCACCCGCGCCTTGTTTCAGGCCCTACCAGAAATGCTGGGGCTGTCATGACCCGCACCCGCATCTCCCGCCCCGTTGCAGACCTGTGCAAAGCGCCGAATGGCGCACGCGACCGACAATTGCTGATGGGCGATCACGCCGAGATCCTGTCGCGTCAGGACGGCTGGTGCCACCTGCGCGCCGAAAAGGATGGCTACACGGGTTGGGTCGCCGAAGATCATCTGGCAGACCCGCTTGCCATGACCCATTGGGTCAGCGCCCCCGCCACCCATGCCTACACGCGCGCGGATCTGAAATCGCCGGAGCTGACCTCGCTCAGCCTTGGCAGTCAGCTGGCGGTCCGGGGTACGGAGGCACGTTTTGCCCAGACGGATCAGGGGTTTGTGCCGCTGGTCCATCTGACACCGCTCAATACGCGCGCGCCTGATCCGGTGGCAGTTGCCGAAACGCTCTTGGGTACGCCTTATCTTTGGGGGGGCAATAGCCGCTTTGGCATTGATTGTTCCGGTCTGGTGCAACTGTCCTGCCATGCCTGCGGTATCGAATGCCCCGGCGACAGCGGCCCGCAGGAGGCGTCTTTGGGCAGGCTTTTGCCCGAGGGCAGCCCTTATGAGCGGGGGGACCTCTTGTTCTGGAAGGGCCATGTGGGGTGGGTGCGTGACCCGCTGACGTTGCTGCATGCGAATGCCCATACAATGGCGGTGACGCTGGAGCCCCTTCAGGCCGCCATCACCCGCATTATAGAACAGGGTGACGGGCCGGTAACCGCCCATAAACGCTTGGGCTGAACCGCCCTGAATGCATGACTGGCGAAAAACCTTGCGATCAAGAGACGGTCGGATCGCGCAAGCGATCCGGGCCGGGGCCGCGCGGGGCCTCTGGCCCCGCGCGGCCCCGGCCACCCCGACAAAGCCCGTGAACTGCGACGCAACCGCCGTTTACTCCACGGCGCGGATCAATTTGCGCTCCAGAACCCGAAGCACTGTTTTGAGATCATTGCCGCGTTTCAGGATCTGGCCGTCCATCCCCACAACCGAATATTGCCCCTGCCGATTGCGCAGCTTGGGGCGTTTCTCAATGCGATAAAGCGGGTTCTCGGCGGTGCGGCGAAATACGGAAAACACGGCCATTTCGCGCAGATGCGACAGGCCGTAGTCGCGCCATTCCCCAGCGGCGACCATGCGGCCATAAAGCGACATGATCACGGAGAGTTCGCTCCGGTGGAAAACGATCTGCTCAGGCGGTGGCGAAGGCGGGAAGGCCCCGGTGCTCTGTTGGTTCATCCTTCTAAGGTCCGCGCATTTGCGCTGCAAATCAAGCCTCTTCGCAGCTTTTGAGACCTGAGAGCCCCGCAAGTGCGCATCCAAGGCCCAGCCGCTCTTCCAGGGCGCGGTGTCCCGGTGTGGTCACTTCCAGCCCCCGTCCGCGCAGCGGACGCCGCAGCCACCCTGCCTCCAGCGCATGGGTCAGGATTTGCCGCCCCATGGGGCCAGCGATATGCAGACGCCGCTCTGTCCAGTCCATACAGGGCCGTGCAAAGGGCGCGCGCGTAACACGGTCTGGCAGGCGCACGCCCAACCCCGCCCAGATCTCGCCTGCAATCGGATGAAAGCCGCCGCCTTCTTCGCGCAGATGACCGCGCGCGATCAGCGCATCGGTCATCGCCACCGCAAGCGGTCCGGCGAGGTGATCATAACAGCTGCGCACCTGCGCCAGCCCACCTGCCTTGCGCCGCTGCGCCCGGTAAAGGCTGTCCATTGGCGCAATCGCCGCGAGCTGTTCCAACGCCTGCGCGACCTCCGGTCCGGACAGGCGGTGAAACACACAGCGCCCGCGCTTTTCTGCCACCACGAGGCCCGCATCCTGCAACAGACGCAGATGCGCCGACGCGGTCTGCGGCGTGACCCCGGCGGCGCTGGCCAATTCTTTATTGGTGAAGGAGCGCCCCTCCATCAGCTCGCAGAGCATCCGGGTGCGACTGGCATCCGCGATGGCCTGCCCAATGATATCAAAACGTGGTGTTGCCATGGGACCACCCTAGCGCTGATGCGGGGGGCTGCCCACGACAAACACTTCGCCCAGCGCCGAAGTCTCAGCACGCGGGATCGCTCCGTCAGACCCCGTAGCGGGCGAGGAACATGTCGACAGCGGCGTCCGCGACGCGGTGAATTTCAGCCTCGGTGACGCTGTCGCGCAGGTTAAAGATCATCCGCGGGAACAGATCAGTGCGCAGCAAGGCCGCCCATTGCTCGGTTGCCATATCGAAATCCTCGATCTGCAATTCGCCCCGTGCGGTAGCAGCACGCAAATAGGATTTGAGCTTTTCGCGCTCGACCTGCGGGCCGCTGGCAAAGAACTCCCGCCCCAGATCGGGGAAGCGTTCGGTCTCTGCCACACAGATACGATAGATCTTCTGGCCCACGTCAGACAGGATCACCGACAGGATATGGCGTGCCACCAGCGTCAGCACCTGACGCGGGCTGGAGCCTTCGGGAAAATCCTGTTGCTGGGTGGCATGCCGGGCACATTCACTGCGCGCCACTTCCATAAACAACAAGCGTTTATCGGGGAAATAGCTGTATAGGGTCGCCTTGGAAACACCGGCTTCACGGGCAATATCGTCAACACTGGCGCCTTCAAACCCATCGGCCAAAAAGACCTTGCGAGCCCCATCCAGCACCTGATCAAACTTCCGCCCCCTGCGCACGACAGCTGCGCTTTGGTTCGTCACTCTTTCCATCCTCCTCCCGCGCAACCGGGGCCGTCCCTTGCCCCCTTTGACTGCGCTAGCCCTAACGTCTGACACCCCACCTGCCCAAAGGGCTTTTTCAAGCCCCTGTGGCGGACTGCAGTTTTTCAGCCATACCGCACCCGGCAGCAGCAGGAAAGCGACAGTCGCGTGATCGCCCTGAAACCTGAAAGCAAAAACTCTTTTTCTTCTGGTCAACTCAGGTTACCAATTTCCGCGATGGCCGAGATTTTCTTTCGCACACTTCCGTTCTTTGCAATCATCGGCCTTGGCTATTGGGCAGGGCGCACCCGGTTTTTCACCGATGAGGCGACAGCCTATCTTACGAAATTCGTGTTCTTCTTTCCGCTCTCGGCGATGATATTTCGCTTTGCCGCGAACCTCTCTGTTGCAGAGATTTTCGACCCCAATCTGATCATCGGCTATTTGGCGGGCACGCTTGGCGTCTATGTGGTGGCGACCGTGGTGGCGATGCTGCGGCGGCAGGATATATCGACCGCCGCGGTCGAGGCCCAATGCGCGGCGATCGGAAACGTGGGCTTTCTTGGCATCCCGATGATGGTGATCCTCTTTGGAGAGGCCTCTGTGGGGCCAATGATGCTGGTGCTGGCGGTGGATCTGGTGGTGTTTTCCTCGCTGATCGTGGTGCTGATCAACGCCCATCGCGGCGCGGGGCTGAGCCTTGCGACGCTGCGACTGGTGGGCGTGGGGCTGCTGAAAAACCCGATGATCCTGTCGATTGTTGCCGGTCTTGCATGGTCCGCAGGGCAGGTGCCGATCCCGACGCCGATGAATGATTTCCTGGCGATCCTGGGAGGCGCAGCCACCCCCGGTGCGCTGTTTGCGATTGGTGCATCACTGGCCTCCAAATCCGCCGAACGGGTGGAGGTCGCAGGCTGGCTGTCGTTTGCCAAACTCGTGTTGCACCCCTTGGGCGTGGCAGCGGGGGTGCTGTGGTTGATGCCGGTTACGCCCTTTTCTGCAGCGGTGGCGATTTCTGCCGCCGCGCTGCCGGTGGCGGGCAATGTTTATATGTTGGCGCAACACTATGGCGTCGCACCGCAACGGGCCTCGGCAGCGATCCTGATTTCGACCGTGGTGTCGATCGTGACGGTGCCCTTTGTCATCGCTTGGGCAAATACGCTGTTATAGCGCCACAGAGGACAGCCCCCTCCCTGGGGGGAGGTCGGGGGCTGTCCGACCTGTCGGCCGGACGAACATACCCGCACATCGGAAAAGCGATCTTTAGCCAATTGCAAGCTTCTGGCGCAAAAACGGGCCGAGGCGACGTGCCAGCACTGGATTAATTCGCCCTGCCCCGTTAGCGATGAGCCAACACCGAATTATGGAGGTCTCGATGGCAACTTCGATGGAAACCCTGGCCGAGAACCGGGCCTTTGGCGGCACACAGGGCGTCTACCGCCACGCCAGTTCCGCCACCAACTGCGACATGACCTTTGGCCTGTTCCTGCCAGAAGACGCCAAGGACGGCCCGGTGCCGCTGCTGTGGTATCTCTCCGGCCTCACCTGCACCCATGAAAACGCCATGACAAAGGCCGGCGCGCAGGCGTGGTGCGCCGAGCAAGGCATCGCAATGGTGTTTCCCGACACCTCCCCACGCGGCGAAGGTGTTGCCAATGACGAAGCTTATGATCTGGGACAGGGTGCGGGATTTTACGTCAACGCGACCCAAGACCCATGGGCGCCGCATTTCCAGATGTGGGACTATGTGGCCGACGAACTGCCCGCGCTCTTGGGCGAACGGTTCAACCTCGACATGTCCCGTCAGGCCATCACCGGCCATTCCATGGGCGGTCACGGCGCGTTGACGCTGGCGATGAACCTGCCGGGGCGTTACCGCTCGGTTTCCGCCTTTGCGCCCATCTGCAACCCCACCAACAGCGATTGGGGCCGCAAACAGCTCAGCGCCTATCTTGGTGCGGATGAGAGCCTCTGGGCCAAACATGACGCGTCTCTCTTGATGCGAGATGTGGGCTTTGACGGCCCCGTTCTGATCGACACCGGCACGGCGGATCAATTTGGCGACTTGCTGAAAACCGAAGCGCTCGCCAGTGCCATCGCGGAACGCCGTCAGGAGGCCACCTTGCGGATGCAGAAGGGCTATGACCACAGCTACTTCTTTGTCTCCACCTTCATGGAGGAGCATGTCTCCTTCCACGCAGACGCCCTCTACCGGGAGTAACACCATGACCGAGACCCCTTCCAAGTTCGACTATGACCTGATCGTCATCGGCTCCGGCCCCTCTGGCCGCACCGCCGCCATTCAGGCCGCCAAGCTCAAGCGCCGGGTGCTGGTGATTGACCGCAAGGATCGCCTGGGCGGGGTCTCTGTTCATACCGGCACGGTGCCCTCCAAGACGCTGCGGGAAACCGTGCTGAACCTCACCGGCTGGCGCGAGCGCAGCTTTTATGGTCGCGCCTACCGGGTGAAGGATCAGATCAAGGCCGATGACCTGAAGGCGCGGTTGCATATGACGCTCGATCACGAGGTCGATGTGCTGGAACATCAGTTCAACCGCAACCACGTCGATATGCTGGCGGGCATGGCGCATTTCACCGGCCCCAATGAGGTCGAGGTGGAAGTGGAGGCGGGCGACACCACCCGCGTCACCGGCGAGAAATTCCTGATTGCCACCGGCACCCGCACCTACCGCCCCGATACCGTGCCCTTTAATGGCAAGACCGTGGTGGATGGTGACGAGTTCCTGGAGATGGCGGAAATCCCGCGCTCGCTGATCGTCGTGGGGGCAGGCGTCATTGGCGTAGAATATGCCACCATGTTTTCGGCGCTGGATGTGCGCGTCACCCTGATCGAGCCACGCGACAGCTTCCTTGATTTCATCGACCGCACGCTCATTCAGGAGTTCACCCACCAGATCCGCGAAAACGGCGTCGATCTGCGGCTGGGGTCTGCGATTGAAAAGATCGAGGACGAAGGCAGCCATATCGAAGTGACGCTGGAAAACGGCCGCCACGTGCGCGGCGAGATGCTGCTGTTTGCCGCCGGGCGCATGGGCAACACGGATCGTCTGAACCTCAAGGCCGTGGGGCTGGAGACGGATCATCGCGGCCGCCTTGAGGTAGAGCGCAAGACCTATCAGACCAAAGTGCCCCATATCTATGCCACCGGAGATGTGATCGGGCATCCGTCGCTGGCCTCCACCTCGCTGCAACAGGGCCGCGTTGCGGCCTGTCATGCGATGGACGTGCCCACCGTGCCCGAGAGCCCGTGGTTCCCCTATGGCATCTACTCGGTGCCGGAAATGTCCACCTGTGGGATGTCCGAAGAAGAACTGAAAGAGCGCGGCGTCCCGTATGAGGTCGGCATCGCGCGGTTCCGCGAAACCTCGCGCGGGCACATCATGGGGCTGGAACACGGCATGCTGAAGATGCTGTTTTCGCTCAAGACCCGCCGGGTGTTGGGCGTGCAGATCGTCGGCGAAGGCGCGACCGAGCTTATTCACATCGCTCAGGCGGTGCTGAACCTCAAGGGTACGGTGGACTACTTCGTCCAGAACACCTTCAACTATCCGACCCTGGCCGAGGCCTATAAGATCGCCGGGCTGGATGCCTTCAACCGGATGCCAATCCCGGATGAATACAAGGACCTGCGCGCGCCCTCCAAGGCCAAGAAAGCTCCGGCAAAGAAGGCAGAGGCGACAAAGGACGACCCCGCCAAGAAGGACAAGGCAGCAGAGTGAGCGCGCTATACATCGACGCCGACGCCTGCCCGGTCAAAGCCGAGGCAGAGCGGGTCGCCACCCGCCACAAATGGCACATGTTTGTGGTCTCCAACGGGGGCCTCAGGCCCTCGCAAAACCCGCTGGTGGAAAACGTCATCGTGGATGCAGGCGCGGATGTGGCCGACATGTGGATCGCCGAACGCTGCGGTCCGGGCGATGTGGTGGTGACGGGAGACATCCCGCTGGCCGCCAAATGCATCGAGGCCGGCGCGCGGGTGCTGCGCCACAATGGCGAGCGCTTTACCGAGGCCAACATCGGCCAACAACTGGCGATGCGCGATCTGATGACCGATTTGCGTGCCGCCAACCCTCTGGGGATGCAGGGCGGGGGCAAAGGGTTTTCGAAGGCGGATCGGTCGCGGTTCCTCGACTCGCTGGAGCGGGAGATCCGGGCTGCAAAAAGGTAACCCGGCTCAAGCCAAGCCCCCGGCATTTGTGGCGGGACCGTCAATCCCGCAGCCGGGCTGCACTCTGCGCTTCAAGTGTCGCAGAGCATACGTTTCTCGGACATTCCGTCTACTTTCGCGCAGGACCAAGCGGAACCCGCACAACGGAGCGGGGATCGCGCAATATCATGCGCGATCCTGCAATCACTAGAAGTCGAGGTTTTCGACGCTCAGCGCGTTTTTCTGGATGAACTCGCGGCGCGGCTCCACGACGTCGCCCATCAGCTTGGTGAACAGATCATCCGCTTCGATCATGTCATCCACGCGCACCTGCAGCAGGGTCCGGGCATCCGGGTCCAGGGTGGTTTCCCACAGCTGATCCGGGTTCATCTCGCCCAGACCTTTGTAGCGCTGCAAGGTCAGCCCTTTCTCGCCTTCTTCCAGGATAGCCTTGAGCAGGTCGAGCGGGCCATAGATGGCCTGCTGGCGATCCTTGCGATGCAGCACGGCAGGTGTGCCATAGATCTCTTGCAGGGATTTGGTGAAGCTGCCGGTCTTGCGCGCCTCACCGGACCGCAGCATCGGGCCGTCCAGGGTCCGCACCTCTTCCACACCGCGCAGGATACGCGCCAGGCGGATACCGTGATCCTGCGTGATCCGCCCTTGCCAGCCACGCTCGTATTCCAGCGCAATCAGGTCAAGGCGGCTTGCCACCTTGTCAGCCACACCTTGCAGGTCGCTGTCCACCGCACCAGGGACAAACGCCCCTGCGATCGCGGCCTGTTCGAGAATATGGCGCGGGTAATGGGTCGGGAACGCATCCAACAGACGCTTCAGACGGCGCGCCTCGTCCACCACACGGGTGAGATCCTGACCAGCGATTTCAGAACCGTCGCCGAGACGCAGGATCGCACCATCAACCCCCTGGTTGATGAGGTAATCCTCCATCGCGGCCTGATCCTTCAGATAGACCTCGGACTTGCCACGGCTCACCTTGTAGAGCGGTGGCTGCGCGATGTAGAGATACCCGCCTTCGATCAGCTCCGGCATCTGGCGGTAGAAGAACGTCAACAGCAGCGTCCGGATGTGGGCGCCATCGACGTCCGCGTCGGTCATGATGACGATCTTGTGGTAACGCAGCTTCTCGATATTGAATTCATCGCGACCGATACCGGTTCCAAGCGCCATTACCAGGTTGCCGATCTCCTGACTGGAGAGCATGCGGTCAAACCGGGCACGCTCCACGTTCAGGATCTTGCCTTTCAGGGGCAGAATGGCCTGGGTCTGACGGTCACGGCCCGTTTGCGCAGAGCCACCCGCAGAGTCACCCTCGACGAGGAAGACTTCGGTCTTCGAGGGGTCTTTCTCGGAACAATCCTTGAGCTTGCCGGCGAGGAAGTTCACGTCCATCGCAGTTTTGCGGCGGGTGAGTTCACGTGCCTTGCGGGCAGCTTCGCGGGCCAGGGCGGCCTCGATGATCTTGCCGACCACCTGTTTGGCAACATTGGGGTTTTCTTCGAACCATTCCGCGAGCTTTTCGCCCATCAGGCTCTCGACCACCGGGCGCACCTCGGAGGACACAAGCTTGTCCTTGGTCTGAGAGGAGAATTTCGGATCCGGCACTTTCACCGACAGCACGCAGGTCAGACCTTCGCGGGCATCATCGCCGGTGAAGGAGACCTTTTCCTTCTTGGCGATGCCGGAGGACTGCGCATAGCTGTTGATGGTCCGGGTCAACGCCCCCCGAAAGCCCGCCACATGGGTGCCGCCATCGCGTTGGGGGATGTTGTTGGTAAAGGGCAGCACCGTCTCGTGGTAGCTGTCGTTCCACCACATGGCGATCTCGACACCGATGTCGTCCTTTTCGCCCTTGATGTAGATCGGCGCGTCCATCACCGGGGTCTTGGAGCGGTCGAGGTATTTGACAAACTCGTTGACGCCACCCTCGTAGAACAGCTCGCTCTCGAGCCGCTCAGCCGGGCGTTCATCCGCCACGACAATACGCACGCCAGAGTTCAGGAACGCCAGTTCCCGCAGGCGTTTTTCCAGCGTCTCGAAAGAGTATTCGAGGTTGGAGAAGGTGTCGGTCGAGGCAAGGAAGCGCACCTCGGTGCCGGTGCGATCGCCGCAGTCGCCCACGACGGTCAGGTGTTTCACGGTATCGCCGCGTTCAAATCGGGCAACGTGTTCCTTGCCATTGCGCCAGATGCGCAGCTCCAGCCAATCCGAGAGCGCGTTCACAACCGAAACACCAACGCCGTGCAGACCGCCGGACACCTTGTAGGAGTTGCTGTCGAACTTCCCGCCCGCGTGCAGCTGGGTCATGATGACCTCGGCCGCGGAAACGCCCTCTTCGGCGTGAATATCGACAGGGATACCGCGGCCATTGTCGCTTACAGAGACGCTGGAATCGGCGTGGATCGTCACCGTGACGCGGTCCGCATGCCCGGCAAGTGCCTCGTCGATACCGTTGTCCACCACCTCATAGACCATATGGTGCAGACCGGAGCCGTCGTCGGTGTCGCCGATGTACATTCCGGGCCGCTTGCGCACGGCCTCCAACCCCTTGAGAACCTTGATGGAATCTGCGCCATATTCTGCCGGAGTTTGCTCGTTTTCGGACATTCACGCCTTCCTATTCTTAACTGTCGATTTTATACGCGCTCCGGGGCGGGATGTCACGCGCAAGCCCCCTTTTTTCTTAGGGAATCATGCGGCTCGCTCTCCCAGTCTCGAAGCTTTCTGACACCAGGCCGCCACGGTCGAAGCGACCGGGTGCGAAGCGGGCGCAAAAGACGTGAAACGGGTGGGCCGGACCCCCACAAACCCGAGTATCTGGCGCGACAGGATCTTCTTGACCGCGTTGCTGTAAAACAGCCGCAGGAACACCGCGGGCGTGTCGGAGGTCAGCAGGACACGGGCTGTCTTCCCCGTCAGCATCGGCGCCGGCAAACCCAGCATCGAGGTGTTGCGCGTGTCAAAGGTGCGGCCCGGCAGCAAGGCCCGGTCAAACACGCCCTTGAGCTTTGCCGGAAGCGTGCCCCACCACAGCGGCGTCGTGAGCACCACATGTTCGGCCCACTCCAGATCCGTCAGGAAAGCCTCCAGATCTGGTTCGAGGGGTTTGTAGTTATGGTATCCGCCAATGCCATAGTCCATGTCGAATTCCATGGCGGAGAGGTCATGATAGCGCACATCGTGGCCAGCCCCCTTCGCGGCATCGCGATAGGCTTCTGCCAGTGTCTTGTTGAGGGATTCCTGGCCGGGGTGGCCATTCAGGATGATGATCTTTCGTGTGGACATGAGGTCCTCCGCATTGCTAAATGTGACTACGGTCATTTTATTGACCAAAAATTCGACCACGGTCAATTTAATAATTGACCGTGGTCACAATATTTAGCCGGGAGAACATCACACATGTCACGCGCGCCGCAGAAACGTCGTTTGGAAACAAGGGCGAAGCTACTGTCCGTCGCGGAAGACATTATCGACGCCAACGGTGTCTCCGCGCTGCGGGTCGAGGATGTTGTCGCTGGTGCCGGGGTCGCCAAGGGGACGTTCTTTTCCCATTTTGGGGACAAGGACGGGCTGCTGGCGGTGATTCTGGGCGCCCGCGTGATGCAACACATCGAGACCATGGAAGCCGCGCCAGAGCCCCGGACGCCGCAAGAGATCGCGCACCGGCTTGCACCGTTGTTGGATTTCATTGCGCAGGACAGAATGATCTTCGATCTGTTGCTGCGCTACTCCGGCACCACTGGCGCAGAGGTGGACGAGGTGGTCACGCAGGGCTTCATGCGCCAGATCGCCCTGTTTGCAGGCTGGATTGCCCGGATGCAGGCCGCCGGCACCCTGCCCGCCCACGCCAGCCCAGAAATACTGGCCGAAGGCATCCAGGCCTTTTTGAACCACGTGCTTGCAACGGGGTTCTGCATGGAACATGGCGACATGCCCCCCCCTGCCGAAGCGCTTGTGCCCTATCTGGAGCAGTGGCTGCTCAGGTAAAGGGAATGATGCAGGCAACCGCGATCAACAAGTAGCCAGCCCCAAGATTCATGCGCCTCAGTGCGGTGGGGGACGACAACAGCAGCCGCACACGGCTGACGCAGCCGGCCAAGATGACGTTTCCGATCAACGGCACCGCCATCGACACCGCGACAATCGCCGCGATGTCCTGTGCTGTTGTCGCGGTCAGATCAAAGAACCCCGGCAAGATCCCCATGTAGAACAGCGCCGCTTTCGGGTTGCCCAGAATAACGATGACCCCGGCGACAAACCCCGCCCAGCGCCCCGGTCTGGTCAACTGGCGATTGGCGGCAATCGGCTGCCCTGCGCTGCGGATCGTACTGATCCCCATCACTAGGAACATCACCACCGCCACCCCCTTCAAAACCACCGCGATCAGTTCTGACGCCGCAGAGATGGAGCTGACCCCGACAACCGCGATCAGCGGCCAGAAGACGTCTCCGATCGCGACGCCGAATGCCAGCGGCCAGCCCGCGTGAAACCCGCCCGCCATGGAGCGCGCCACCAGTGCAAGCCAGACCGGCCCCGGCGTCAGGAACAGAACAAATACAGCGCTAGCATATATGGCGAGATCCCAGATGGTCAGCGTCATTCCTGAATCACTTCGCTTGTCCCATCCTGATCGGTGACCTTCAGATGCTGTGCCCGTTGCCCCAGTTCCTGAAACAGTTCCGGACCGGTTCCCGTCATCCAGGCCTGCGTGCCAAGCGCGCAAATCTCGTCATAGAGTGCGGCGCGACGCCCCGCATCCAGATGCGCTGCCACCTCATCCAGCAGGAGGATCGGTGCGGCCCCTTCCTCGGCTTGCAACGCCCGTGCATTGGCAAGGATCAGCGACACAAGAAGCGCCTTTTGCTCACCTGTGGAGCAGTCCTTTGCGGGCAGGCCCTTTGCCGCATAGGCCCCCATCAGGTCACTGCGATGCGGCCCCACCAACGTCCGCCCGACGGACAAGTCCCGCATGCGCCCTGCATCCAGCGCGGCACGCAATGCATCGGCGCTCTCGGGCATCTCACCCTCGGCCTGGATCAGCTTCAAATCAGCCACCGGAAAAGCGGTTTCCGCCTCTGTCTGCGCCGCGACCAACCGGTCCACCGCATCGACGCGGGCTTGATGGATGCGAAACCCGGTCTCCGCCATCTGTCCTTCCAGCACGCGGTACCATGCAGCATCGCGCACATTGTCCTTGAGCAGGCGGTTGCGTTCGCGCATGGCCTTCTCATAGGTCAGCGTCGCCTCGGCATGGTCGGGATCAAAACTGAGCGCAATCCGATCCAGGAACCGCCGCCGGCCCTCAGCGCCCTCAATCCACAGACGATCCATCGCCGGAATCAACCAGACCACGCGCGCGATGCGCCCCAAGGCGACCTGACTGGCGGCTTTGTTGTCGATCTTCACCTGACGGGCATTGCCCGCCTCCGAGGAGGTCTCGACCTCAACGGCCTGGCCGCGGGTCTGTAACACCCCCTTCAGCTTCCAGCCCAGAGCTTCGGGTTGGCGCGCCATATCCGCAGCCGACGCCCGCCGCATTCCGCGCCCCGGCGAAAACAGCGACACCGCCTCAAGGATATTGGTCTTGCCCGCACCATTGTCGCCTTGGATCGCAACAGGGCGCGCATCCAAATGCAAATCCGCCCGCAGATGCGAGCGGAAATGAGACATGAACAGGGACGTCAGTGCCAGCACGGGCCTTCATCTTTTCCAAAATACCTCCGCCGGAGGCCGGGCCCTCAGGCCCGTTCCAACCGATGCGTCAGACGCGCATCGGCATGACCACATAGACCGCGCTCTCGTCGCTGCCTTCGCGCATCAATGTCGGATCGCCAGAGGAGTTGAACATGAACACGGCATTTTCGCGGTCCACCTGATTGGCGATCTCAAGGAGGTATTTGGCGTTGAAACCAATCTCCAACCGCTCATCGCTATATGCCACGGCGAGCTCTTCTTCGGCGGCACCGCTATCGGGGGCATTCACCGACAGGACCAGGCGGTCCTCGTCCAGCTGCAGCTTCACCGCGCGGGAGCGTTCCGAAGACACCGTCGCAACCCGATCCACCGCCTTGGCGAACTCGCTCGCATCAACCTCGAGACGGCGGGTGTTGCCGACCGGAATAACGCGAGTGTAGTCAGGGAATGTGCCGTCGATGACCTTCGAGGTCAGGGTGATGTTCGGCGTCGCAAAGCGCACCTTGGTTTCGGAGACGGACACAGCGATATCCATCTCGTCATCATCCAGAAGCTTGCGCAACTCGCCCACGGTCTTGCGCGGCACGATGACGCCGGGCATATCCTCTGCCCCCATCGGCAAGTCCGCATCGATGCGGGCCAGACGGTGTCCATCGGTCGCCACACAGCGCAGGGCCTTACCACCGCTCTCGCCGGTGGCCACATGCATATAGACACCGTTCAGGTAATACCGCGTCTCCTCGGTGGAAATCGCGAACTTCGACTTGTCAAACAAGCGTCGCAGCATCGCGGCGTTGGCGGTGAAGTTGGAGTGATACTCCGACGTGGCCATCACCGGGAAATCCTCGCGCGGCAGCGTCGCCAGCGAGAAGTTCGACCGGCCGGCCTCCACCGTCAGGCGACCGGTGGCCGCATCCGCAGTCAGGGTGACCAATGCGCCATCCGGCAGCTTGCGCACAATTTCATGCAGGGTGGTGGCTGCGACGGTGGTGGCTCCGGCACGCTCGACCTGTGCGGGCGCCTTGTCGACCACCTCGATATCCAGGTCGGTGGCGCGGAACATCACGTCGCTGCCCTCGGCCTCGATAAGAACATTTGCGAGGATCGGAATGGTGTTGCGGCGCTCAACCACCGACTGCGCCTGCGCCACAGCCTTCAGAAGCGTTGCGCGTTCAATGCTGATCTTCATTTCCCTCTATCCTCTTCGGCTGGCAGTCTTTGGAAACATGTGGTTCGAGCGGAGCGGCAGATTAACGCCCTGACCCTTCAACACAAGGTTTTTATTGATTTCTCCAAGGGATTGCGGCGGGGGTCAAGAGCAGAGAGCCACGCCACCACCGAAAGTCGTAAATCCCCTTGGGGATGCGTCTGATTTGCCGCGTCCCAAACAAAGACGGCCCCGGTGGGCATTCCGGGGCCGTGATCTCCTGACAGGCAAAGTTGAGGCGCAGCCTGTCGATATATGGCGACCTTACGCCTCGAGCGCGCGCCGCAACATTTCGACGTCTTCGGCGATCTGCCCGTCGATGGTCTTCAGCTCTTCGATGCGACGCACCCCGTGCATCACGGTGGTGTGGTCACGCCCCCCGAACCGACGGCCGATTTCCGGCAGCGAACGGCTGGTCAGCTGTTTGCACAGATACATCGCCACCTGACGCGGCCGCGCATAGGACCGCAGACGCTTGGGCCCGATGATGTCGGACATGCGGATGTTGTAGTATTCCGAGACCTTGCGCTGGATTTCCTCCACCGTGATCTTGCGCTCGGAAGCGCGCAACACATCCGCCAGACAATCCTGGGTCAGATCCATGTCGATCTCGCGCCCCACGAGGGAGGCAAAGGCGAACAGACGGGTCAGCGCGCCTTCAAGCACCCGCACATTGGTCGAGATGCGATGCGCAAGCAGCTCCAGCACACCATCGGCAATTTTCAGGTCCGGGTAGTTCTTGCGGTTCTGCTGCACCTTGGTCTGAAGAATGCCCAGGCGCAGCTCATAGTCGGTGGGATGCAGATCCACCACCAGGCCGCATTGCAGGCGGGATTTCACACGATCCTCAAGATCCTTGATCTCGCCGGGGGCGCGATCCGCGGAAATGATGATCTGCTTGTTCTGATCCACCAGCGCATTGAAGGTGTGGAAGAACTCTTCCTGGGTGGAGTCCTTGCCGGCGATGAACTGAACGTCATCCACCATCAACACGTCCACGGAACGGAACAGGTGTTTGAAGTCCATCATCTTGCGCTCACGCAGGGCCTGCACAAAGCGATACATGAACTGCTCTGCCGACAGATAGAGAACGTTCAGGTCAGGATTGCGCTCTTTCAGCTCCCAGGCGATCGCATGCATCAGGTGCGTTTTACCAAGGCCCACGCCGCCATAAAGCACCAGCGGATTGAAGGTCACGGGTCCACCCTCGCCAACGCGGCGCGCGGCCGCATGGGCAAGCTCGTTGGGCTTGCCGACGACAAAGCTGTCGAACGTGAAGCGCGGATCCAGAGGCGCGGCTTGCAGGTCTTCCAGGGGCGATTTCACAGCGGCAGCCCCCTCCTGCGACGCACCTTGGTCCACCACAGGCGGAGACACGGGCGCTGGCGCTTCAATGGCTTCGGTTACGGACGGTTGCACCGGCCGAGTCGGAGAATTGGCAGCGACCTTGAACGCGAGGCGCTGAACGGGTTCACCCGACATGTTGAATTCATGCAGGATCAAATCCGCAAAGTTCTGGCTGACATAATTGCCCATGAAGTTCGTGGGCACGTGGAAGGTGGCGACCCCCCCGTCAACCTGATCCAGCTCAAGCGGCTCAATCCATGTTGTAAAGTTGTTCTGCCCGACCGTCTTTAGCAAACGTTTTCTTAGTAGACCCCATGTGTCCTCTGTCATGCTGCGCCTCACGCATCCTGTGTTATGGCCGGATTTTCGGCCTATCGTTTCGTCCCAGTCTGACTGTTCCCTTCAGAACAATCCGGTGGCGATCGGGCACAGAAAGAACGCCGCCAGCCTGCAAGCAAACTGGCCTTCACGTGTTTCGAAAACCGAAAACAACGTTGTAAAACGCGCGGCAACACACAAAAGTCCGCGACGAAAAAACGCTCGCCCTTTATTCGCTGTGATGGGACAGATGCCAAAAGCACGGTATCGGCCAAAGATGCCGATAGAATACCGTTGCCAATGCCACGCGCAGCGCGCGGATCATCGGCCATAACAACCCTAATGCCCGTTAGGATTGTTGCGAGCAGCCTGTCCCCCCAGCGAATGAATCGCTGGAACAGTGGTAGCAATTTCCGGCGTGGAGCGGCAACGAAACTATGATGTTGACTCGGGCTTACCCGGCAAAGAATCTCTGCGACTCGACGGAAGTGACCGAAATCCTTCAAACAAAAAAGCACCGCCTCTGGCGGTGCTTTTTTATGTTGAAATCCGGATGGAGCTCGCTAGCGCTGTGCCCCCGGAATCGCCTGTCACAAAGCCTGCTGTGGCTTATGCCAGCGCCTTCACACGCGCGGACAGACGGGAGATTTTACGGGACGCCGTGTTCTTGTGGTACACGCCTTTGGTCACACCGCGCATCAGCTCGGGCTGCGCCGCGCGCAGGGCTGCGGTTGCGGCTTCTTTGTCGCCGGAGGCGATGGCTTCTTCGACTTTACGCAGGTAGGTGCGGATGCGCGAACGACGAGCTTTGTTGATGGCAAAGCGCTTTTCGTTCTGACGTGCGCGCTTCTTGGCCTGAGGAGTATTTGCCATGATATGGTGACCTTATGTTCGGGTTCGTTGTATTCAATTATGGCGAATGCCAGCCGAACCCGGATCGGATCACCGGTCGTGATTCTAGCCTGAGCGGGCTGCACGCGCATGTATGACGGCGGTGGATACTGGATTCGCGCACAAAGCGCAAGCCACCATTGCCTCAGGGCCCAACCACCGCCACCCCTCAACAAAAAAGCGGGCCCAAAGCCCGCTTTCCCGATGCGCCAGACGTGACGCGAATTGATGTGGTCACAGCGACCGCAGCGACGCGCAGCTGGTCGCGTGTTACTTGTCGCGGAATTGCGCTTCGCGCTTTTCAAGGAACGCCGACATGCCTTCCTTCTGATCTTCCGTTGCAAACATGGAATGAAAGACCCGGCGTTCAAACAGCATGCCCTCGCTCAGCGGCAGCTCGTAGGCGCGATTGACCGACTCCTTGACCCCCATCGACGTCAGAACCGATTTCTCCGCGATCTTCTGGGCCGCGCCCATCGCCTCGTCCATCAGCTTTTTCGCCGGCACCACGCGCGAGACCAGACCGGCGCGCTCTGCCTCTTCGGCAGTCATGAAACGACCCGTCAGGTTCATGTCCATGGACTTCGACTTTCCGACAAACCGCGTCAGACGCTGGGTGCCGCCCATACCGGCCACAACACCAAGGTTGATTTCCGGCTGACCGAACTTGGCGGTGTCGGCCGCGATGATGAAGTCGCACATCATTGCCACTTCGCACCCGCCGCCAAGCGCATAGCCGGAGACCGCCGCAATAATCGGTTTGCGCACCGCCGAGATCCGGTCATTTGCATCGGCAAAGAGGTTGGTGGTGAAGACGTCCACAAAGCTCATCTCCGACATCTCCTTGATGTCGGCGCCGGCAGCAAATGCCTTTTCCGAGCCGGTCAGCACGATACAGCGCACCTTGTCGCTGGCGTCCGCTTCTTCCAAAGCGGCACACAACTCGCCCAGAAGGACAGAATTGAGCGCGTTCAACGCTTCAGGCCGGTTCATCTTGATGAGGCAGACGTGGTCCTGAGTATCGACGTTGATCGTCTCATAGGCCATGGCAATTCGCTTTCGGTTGTTGCTCCTGAACCATCAGTCCTTATCACGGCGGTTCGCTCTTTCAAGCTATCTTTGGCACTTGCCACAGTAGAAGGACGACCGCCCCGACTGGGTGATTCTGCTTACGATACCGCCACACTCGGCACGGCGACAGGGCTGATCCTCGCGCCCGTAAACATCAAAGGTATGCTGAAAATATCCAAGCTCTCCATTGGCTTGGCGAAAATCCTTCAGCGAGGATCCCCCCGCCGCGATGGCATCCTGCAAGACCTCGCGGATGATCGGGACCAGCGCGGCGACGCGCGCAGCGCTGATCCGGCCCGTTTCGCGACGTGGCGAAATTCCGGCACGGAACAAGGCTTCGCAGACGTATATATTCCCAAGACCTGCGATGATTCCCTGATCGAGCAGCGCTGATTTCACCGGCGTCCGGCGCCCTTTGAACGCAGCAATCAGGTGCTGCTCGTGAAAATCGTTGCCCAGCGGTTCCGGCCCCAGCACCGCGAGCAGCTTGTGCGTCTCCGCCGTTGCGGTCTCCAGCAGGTCCATCGCGCCGAAGCGGCGCGGATCGTTGAAGGTGACACGGGCGCCGTTGTCCATGTGAAACACCACATGGTCGTGTTTCTCTTGCGCGGGGTGATCGTGCACGAATTGCCCCAGGGGATCGCCAGAAACGGTCATCCGCCCGGACATGCCGAGATGGATCAAAAGCGTCTCGCCGCTATCGAGATCCGCAAGGATGTACTTTGACCGTCGCCGCATCGACATGACACGCCGCCCCGACAGACGCTCCGCCATCCGGTCCGGGAACGGCCAGCGCAGATCGGGGCGGTTCACATCCGCGCGCGCGATCACGGCGCCTTCCATCGAAGGGCGCAGGCCGCGCATCACCGTCTCGACCTCGGGCAATTCAGGCATTAGAGGACTCCCCTGACAGAAGGGCGCATTGTGCCGCCCCGTGAGCGCTCTATAACAAGGGCGAAACTGCGAGGACGACAAGGCCCATGACCGAGAAATCTGACAGCACCACCCATTTCGGCTTTCAATCCGTGCCGGAGCACGAAAAGGCAGGCCGGGTGCAGGGGGTCTTCAACTCCGTCGCCTCGAAATACGACATCATGAACGACGTGATGAGCGTCGGCATCCACCGGATCTGGAAGGATGCGATGATGGACTGGCTGGCACCGCGCCCCGGTCAACGCCTGCTGGATGTGGCGGGTGGGACCGGCGATATTTCGTTTCGCTTCCTGAAACGCGCGGGCTACGGACACTCCACCGTGCTCGACCTCACCCGGCCGATGCTGGAAGAGGGGCGCAAGCGGGCCGAGGCCGAGCAGATGGCCGACAGTCTGGACTGGGTCACCGGCGACGCCATGGCGCTGCCGTTCAAAGACAACACATTCGACGTCTACACCATTTCTTTCGGCATCCGGAATGTGACCCGCCCGCAAGAGGCCCTGAACGAAGCCTTCCGCGTCCTAAAACCCGGTGGCCGCCTGATGGTGCTGGAGTTCAGCCAACTGCCGAACGACGGGCTGCAAAAGCTCTATGACCTCTATAGTTTCTACGTCATTCCCCGTATGGGACAGATGATCGCCGGCGATTACGACAGCTATCAGTATCTGGTGGAATCGATCCGCAACTTCCCGGACCAGGAAACGTTCCTCGGGATGGTGAAACAGGCCGGATTTGAAAACGCCAAATACCGAAACCTGTCGATGGGCATTGCCGCTCTGCATTCGGGCTGGAAGATCTGATCGATGCGCGGACCTCACAACATCATTCGCCTGATCCGAACAGGCGCCACCTTCGTGCGGACCGGTGCCATGAATGTGGTACTCGACGCCTTTGATGCCCCGGCCCCGTTGCGCATGGTCGCCTATACCCTTGGCTGGCCGTTCCAGTGGCTTGGCTACAAGGGCGACCCATCCATGCCACCGGCAACCCGCGCAATCACCGCTTTGGGGCCGGCCTACATCAAGTTCGGTCAGGTGCTCTCGACCCGCCCCGACGTGGTGGGCGAGGATATGGCGCGGCAATTGCGCGTCTTGCAAGACAAGCTGCCCCCCTTCCCGTGCGAAGTCGCCATGGATGAGGTCGCCAAGGAACTGGGCCAATCCGTGGACGAGGTTTTCTCGGAGTTTTCCGAGCCGATCGCCGCTGCCTCCATTGCGCAGGTTCATCATGCCAAGCTTGCTGAAACCGGCCAGGACGTCGCCGTCAAGGTACTCCGCCCGGGTGTCGAACGCGCCTTTCGCAAGGACGTGGACGCCTTCTATTTCGCCGCCCGCATCGCAGAGCTGTTCGCACCCGGCGCCAAACGCCTGCGCCCCATGGATGTGATCACCCACTTCGATGGCGTTGTCCGTGGCGAACTGGACCTGCGCCTTGAAAGTGCGGCCGCCTCAGAGTTCGCGGATAACACCTCCAATGACGCGGGCTTCCAACTACCGCCAGTGCTGTGGAATTACTCAGCCCGCCGGGTGATGACGCTGGGCTGGGCCGACGGGTTGCCGATCGGCGACAATGACGCGCTGGATGCCGCCGGTCATGATCGTCACGCGCTGGGTGAACGGGTCTTGTCGCTGTTCCTGAATCATGCGCTGCGCGATGGGTATTTCCATGCTGACATGCACCAGGGCAATATGAAGGTCGCCGCCAATGGCGACATCATTGCCTATGACTTTGGCATCATGGGCCATATCGACCTATATACCCGCCGGGTCTATGCCGAGATCCTCTATGGGTTCATCAAACGCGACTATAAACGCGTGGCCGAAGTCCATTTCGAGGCAGGCTATGTGCCCGCCACGCAGGATGTCGACGAGTTCGCCCGCGCATTGCGGGCCGTTGGAGAGCCGATCTTTGGCATGGACGCCACGCATATCTCCATGGGGCGGCTCTTGAACTACCTCTTCGAGGTGACAGAGCGTTTTGGCATGGAAACGCGCACAGAGTTGATCCTGTTGCAGCGCACCATGGTGGTGGTCGAAGGCGTCGCCCGCTCGCTTGATCCGCGCATCAACATCTGGGATGTCGCAAAGCCGGTGGTGGAGGACTACATCAAATCCTCCATCGGCCCCCGCGCTATCGCGTCTGATCTGGGCAAGACTGCGTTGGTCTTGGCCCGCTTTGGCCCGCGTCTGCCCACGTTGGTGGAACGCGCCCTGATCGCGCAGGCGCAGGAACCGGAAGATACATCAGCCCGCCGCCCTTGGAAACGTGCCGCGGCCGCAGGCGCGACTGTTGGCGTCCTCGCCACTCTCATCATCACGCATCTGGCGTAACAAAAAGGGGGCCGACGATCTCAGCCCCCTCATCTAACCAAAAATATCCTGGGGTGAATGCGCGCCAGCGCAGAGGGGCACCGCCCCTCCGCCCGATCAGATCAAAGACGCTCGATTGCCAGTGCAATCCCCTGACCACCACCTATACACATGGTGATGATCGCCCGGCGACCGCCCGTGCGTTCCAATTCATACAGCGCCTTGACGGTGATGATGGCTCCGGTTGCCCCCACCGGATGCCCCAATGCGATCGCACCGCCATTGGGGTTCACTTTGGCGGCGTCCAGCCCGAGCGCTTTGTTCACCGCCAGTGCCTGCGCTGCAAAGGCCTCGTTCGACTCGATCAGGTCAAAATCCCCGACGGTCATATCGATGCGCTTCAACAGCTGCTCCACCGCCGGAATCGGACCAACGCCCATCACCTCTGGCCGCACGCCCGCATGGGCATACCCCAGCACCCGCGCCTTGGGTTTCAGACCGGCCTTCTCCGCCGCCTCACCAGTTGCCAACACCAATGCCGCCGCGCCATCGTTGATCCCCGACGCATTGCCCGCAGTGACACGACCCTCCTTCTGAAACACCGGGCGCAGGCCTGCGAGCGCTTCCAGCGAGGTGGCTTTGGGGTGCTCATCCACTTCAAACGGCACCATATCGCGTTTGACCTTCACCTCGACCGGTACGATCTGGCTTTGGAAATAGCCTGCCTCAATCGCTGCCGCCGCGCGGGTCTGGCTGGCCATGGCAAATGCGTCCATCTGTTCACGGGTGATCTCATGCTCGTTTGCGACATTCTCTGCGGTCACCCCCATATGGCCGGTCCCAAAGGGGCAGTTGAGCGCGCCCAGCATCATGTCGAGCGATTTTACATCGCCCATTTTCTGCCCCCAGCGAGTCGAGGGTGTGATGAAGGGACTGCGCGACATGTTCTCGGCACCACCCGTAAGTGCAAACTCCGCGTCGCCCAGCATCAAGGCCTGAATGCCCGAGACAATCGCTTGCGCGCCCGATCCACACAGCCGGTTCACATTCATCGCCGGTGTGGTTTCGGGAATACCTGCCTGCATCGCGGCCACCCGCGACAAATACATGTCACGCGGCTCGGTGTTGATGACATGGCCGTAAACCACGGTGCCGATTTGCGCAGGCTCAACACCGGAACGCTCCATTGCTGCCTTGGCCACCGTCGCGCCCAGATCGATCGGCGCAGTTTGTGCCAATGCGCCACCAAAGGCACCAATCGCCGTGCGCGCGCCGTCCAGAATCACGATATCCGTCATGTCTCACTCCTCATGTCCGTTTGCGCCAGTATGCACCCGCAGCATAAACCTGTCCCGCAGGACGTCCCGTCATTGACAGCATCGTCTGGCCGCGCCACTACTTCCGTCATGACGGACACGACAGACGATATCCTGACCCTTTTGCCCGCCCGCCTGAAAGAGGCACGCCGGGCGCAAGGGTTGAGCCTGGAAGCAGTGGCGAACCTTTCCGGAGTCAGCCGCTCAATGGTGAGCCAGATCGAACGAGGGGAGAGTTCGCCCACGATCGCAACGCTTTGGAATCTCACCCGCGCGCTTCAGGTGGATTTCGCCGGACTGTTGGAGGCCAGCGAGACGGTCGACCGCATCGATGTTCTGCGCGCGCGGGATGTGCCCGTGATCGACAGCAAGGCCGCGCAATGCACCATCGCCATCCTGTCTCCGCCTGAAGATGTCGGCGGGCATGAGGTCTATGACATCAGCTTTGCTGCCGGAGGGGCCTTGATCAGCCAACCACACACGCCCGGCACGCGGGAACAACTGACGGTGCTCGAAGGAACGGTTGTCTTGACCTCCGGCACGGCGGAGGATCGCCTCTTGCCAGGCGATACAGCCCGCTATGCGGCCGATGTTTCACATGCGATTGCCGCCCCGGACGGCGCTGCGCGGGTGTTCCTGATTGTGAAGAACAGTTGAGGGGCGCGGCCCCTCTTGGCCTCTCGGCCAATTCACCTGGGATAGTTTCGGTGAGAAGGTGAGGATTCCGTAATTGCGGATTTTTTTCCGCAAAGCTGAAATTCCACCTTTACGGACGCACGTCCACTATGACAGACTTCGGGAAACAACCGGAGTCGTGCTCATGTCCAATGCTTTTCTCAGCCACATCAGCGAAACCCTGACGCAGATCGAAGCGGACGGTCTTTACAAGCGCGAACGAATGATCACCTCGCCCCAGGCGGGCGAGATCCACGTGGGCGACCGCGCGGTCATCAACCTCTGTGCCAACAACTATCTTGGCCTGGCTGATCATCCAGATCTGATTGCCGCTGCAAAGGCTGTGATGGACGACAAGGGCTATGGAATGGCCTCGGTCCGTTTCATCTGCGGCACGCAAGATCTGCACCGCGCGCTGGAGCAGCGCATTGCAAAATTCCTGGGCAAGGACGATTCGATCCTGTTTGCCGCCTGTTTTGACGCCAATGGCGGGCTGTTCGAACCCTTGCTTGGGCCGGAGGATGCGATTGTCTCCGACAGTCTGAACCACGCTTCCATCATCGACGGCATCCGCCTCTGCAAGGCGCAGCGCTATCGCTATGCCAACAACGACATGGCGGATCTGGAGGCCAAGCTGAAAGACGCCCGTGCAGCCGGTGCACGCCACATCATGGTGGCCACCGATGGCGTGTTCTCCATGGATGGCTACCTGGCCAACCTGCCTGCAATCCGCGAGATTGCCGACCGTTATGATGCGGTGGTTATGGTCGATGACTGTCATGCGACGGGGTTCATGGGGCCACATGGGGCCGGCACGCCGGATCATTTTGGCGTCGACGTCGACATTCTGACCGGCACGCTGGGCAAGGCGCTGGGCGGTGCGATCGGCGGCTATATCGCCGGACCGCAGCCGGTGATTGACCTGCTACGTCAGCGCGCACGGCCCTATCTGTTTTCAAACTCGTTGCCGCCTGCAGTCGTAGCGGCGGGCCTGGAAGCGATCCGTCTGGTTGAAGAAGGCGAGGACCTCCGCAAGCAGCTGTTTAAAAACGCCAAATTCTGGCGTGAGGGCCTGACGGAGCTGGGGTTTGACCTGCTGCCCGGCGAACACCCGATCATCCCGGTGATGCTGGGAGATGCCAAGCTTGCACAAGCCATGGCGGCCAGGCTCTTTGACGAAGGTGTCTATGTCTCCGGCTTCTTCTTTCCCGTTGTGCCCAAGGGCCAGGCCCGCATCCGCACCCAGATGAATGCCGCCCTGACCCGTGAGGAATTGTCCCGAGCCCTCGGCGCGTTTGAGCGTGCGGGCAAAGCCTGTGGAGTGATCTGACATGCTGCCCAACACAATGAAAGCCCTTGAAAAATCCAAACCCGAAGAGGGTCTCTGGATGGTGCAGGCGCCGGTACCGGACATCGGGCCGGATGATGTGCTGATCAAGGTCAACAAAACCGGCATCTGCGGCACCGACATTCACATCTGGAACTGGGACGATTGGGCCGCACACACGGTGCCCGTGCCGATGATCACCGGCCATGAATTCGCAGGCGAGATCGTGGAGCTGGGGCGGAACGTGACCGGGCTCTCGGTCGGGCAGCGTTGCTCGGGCGAGGGGCATCTGATCGGCACCGAGAGCCGTCAATCACGTTCCGGAAAGTTTCACCTTGATCCGGGCACGCGCGGGATCGGGGTCAACGAGCAAGGCGCATTTGCGCAGTATTTGCGCCTTCCCGCGTTTAATGTGGTGCCCCTGCCCGACGACATTCCGGATGAAATCGGCGCGATCCTCGACCCGCTGGGCAATGCCGTGCACACCGCGCTGAGCTTTGATCTGCTGGGTGAAGATGTGCTGATCACCGGCGCAGGCCCCATCGGCATCATGGCAGCAGCCGTCGCCCGCCACGCCGGGGCGCGACATGTGGTCATCACGGATGTGAACGTCGACCGTCTGACCTTGGCGGAACAGGTCGCGCGGGTTCGTACCGTCAACGTGGCCAAGGAAGACCTGAATGACGTGAAGCACGAGCTGGGTCTGAAAGAAGGTTTTGACGTCGGGCTTGAGATGTCCGGCAACCAGCAGGCGCTGGACCAAATGGTTGAGGCTCTGGTGATGGGTGGCAAGATCGCGCTTCTTGGGATTCCACCGGGCAAATCCCCGGTCGATTGGTCGCGCATCGTCTTTAAGGCGATCACGCTCAAGGGTGTCTATGGCCGTGAAATGTTTGAAACCTGGTACAAGATGATCGCCATGCTGCAAAACGGCCTGGATGTCAGCCGGGTCATCACCCACCGGTTTGCAGTCGATGAGTTTGCCCAGGGCTTCGCCACCATGAAGTCAGGGCAGAGTGGCAAGGTTGTGCTGGACTGGACCGGGCATTGACCCTTGCAAAAAAGTGGCAGGCTACCCCGGTCGGAGAGCCTGCCACAGTCAGGACAACGTGAAGCATAACGCGACGCCACCGGCGACAGGGAGCTGCCGTGCAGGGGAATGCAAACAGGTCGCGACGTCAGTCATGCCCCTCTTGCTACACCTATTACGCGAGCAATATCAACAACACTCTTCTATACGGTGTGCAAGGATAACACTCGGCCCGGAATATGGATGTGTCTATGCAGCAGGACGCAGGGGCTGTCGCCCTTCTTCTGTCAAGCACCAGGCCTCACGCCCTTCGAACACCACCGGCACCAATGTCCGACCGTAGCCCGCGCCGCAGTCGATATCGATCCGATTGCCATAGTGGACCGGGCGTTCTTCGGCGGTGTGACCATGCACAATCAATCGCGGGTGCGCAGCGGCATGTTCGAGGAACCCCTGCCTGATCCAGAGCATGTCCTGTTCGACCTGCTGCGAGAGTGAAACACCCGGGCGAATGCCCGCATGGACAAAAAACAGCTCCTCGGTCTGGTGGCACAGGGGCAACTGATCCAGCCACTCCAGATGGGTGCTTGGCACCGCAGCACGCGCCTTTTCATGCACCAGCGACGTCCGGTCCCGCGGCTGACAGCTCACCCCATAGGAGGCCAGCGTCGCCGCGCCGCCGATGCGTTCCTGCAGATAATAGAGCTCTACCGGCAGATGCGGGTCTTCACGCGGGAACTCTTCGAGAAACCATGAGAACATCCGGTCGTGATTGCCCTTGAGGCACGTCCAGTTGCGCCCCGCCGCCTGACCTTCCATCAGCTGGTCAATCACGCCCCGGCTGTCCGGGCCCCGATCAACGTAGTCGCCGACAAAGACCACCTCCGCGTCCACGCCGCCATCCATCGCGATCAATTCCAGCGCGCGGTTCAGTTGCGCGGTCTGTCCGTGAATATCGCCAATGGCATAGATGGGTCTGGTCATAGTGGTTCTTCTTTCAGTTTTTCTGCAAGCCCCGGTCTTATCCGGGTAAGATCACGGAGAGATAACATCTCGACCGGTAACAAAGGCAAACGGGACACCGAGGGCAAGGTGAAAACCCGTCACCCAGGGAAGGAACGCGGAATGAAGGGAATTGCATTCGGATTCATGGTTCTGGCTGTTTGTTTGGGCATACTCGGAATGATCTGGGGCATCCAGATGGCGGCCTCGCAGGATCACACTTTGGCAAATGCTCATGCGCATCTGAACCTGATCGGTTGGGTCGGTTTTGCGCTCTATGGGCTTTATTATCACGCGGTGCCCGCCGCCGCACAGGGCCGATTGCCGCGCCTGCACCTGGCGATTTCGGTGCTGGCGGTGGGCACCATCGCGCCGGGTATCGCCATCGCCCAAAGCGGCGGCGGTGATGTGCTGGCGATTCTGGGCAGTTTTCTCACGCTTGCGAGCGCCCTGATCTTCCTTTTCACGGTGATCCGCAGCCGTGCCGCGTGACGCAAGTTCGGGTCCGCCATCCCTGGCGAACCCGTTCCTTTCATAGGTCTGCCTGCACAAGCGCAGCTCAGGCGACGTCGAATTCCAGCGGCTTGATCTGGGTGAACAGCCCGGTTTCCGCCAGCTTTGCGCGTGCATCCGCGGGGACAGGCGCATCCACATAGAGCAATGCAATTGCTTCACCGCCCACGGTCGAACGACCAAGGGTGAAGTTGGCAATATTCACATCCATGTCGCCCATGGTGCGCCCCAATGCGCCGATGATACCCGGAACGTCATTGTTGGTGGTGTAGAGCATGTGCTGCCCCACCTCGGCGTCGATATTGATCCCCTTGATCTGAATGAACCGGGGCTTGCCGTCGGAAAACACTGTCCCTGCGACGGACCGTTCCCGTTTCGCCGTCACGACGGTCACCTTGACGTAGCCGTCAAAGGCCCCGGATTTGTCCTGATTGGTGGTGGAAATCTGGATGCCACGTTCCTTGGCCACCACCGGGGCGGACACCATGTTCACGTCCGGGTTCACCTTCTTCATGATGCCGGCCACGACAGAGCAGTTGAGCGCTTCGAGATTCATCTCCGCCGCGACACCATCATAGAGAATATTGATCGCCTTGATGGGCTCATCCGTCATCTGGCCGGCAAAGGCACCGAGGTGATCGGCGAGTTTGATCCACGGCCCCATGACCTTGGCTTCTTCGGCCGTGACCGACGGCATGTTGAGCGCGTTTTCAACCGCCCCGGTCAGCAGATAATTGGCCATCTGGTCCGCGACCTGTAGCGCCACGTTTTCCTGGGCTTCGCTCGTTGCGGCGCCGAGGTGCGGCGTGCAGACCACATTCGGCAGATCGAAAAGCGGATTTTCCTTGGCCGGCTCCACCGAAAACACATCAAAGGCCGCGCCGGCGACGTGACCCGAGGTCAGGGCCTCTGCCAGTGCCGCCTCGTCGACCAGACCGCCACGGGCACAGTTGATGACGCGCACGCCCTTCTTGGTCTTGGCGAGGTTTTCACGGCTCAGGATGTTCTTGGTCTGATCGGTCAGCGGCACATGCAGGGTGATGAAATCGGCGCGGGTCAGCAGCTCGTCCAGCTCGACCTTTTCGACCTGCATCTTCTTGGCCTTCTCTTCCGAGAGGAAGGGATCGTAGGCCACAACCTTCATCTTGAGGCCCCGGGCGCGGTCGCAGACGATGCCACCGATGTTGCCCGCACCGATCACGCCGAGAGTCTTGCCGGTCAGCTCGACGCCCATGAATTTGGACTTTTCCCATTTCCCGGCATGGGTGGAGGCGGAGGCCTCCGGGATCTGACGCGCAACGGCGAACATCATTGCAATGGCATGTTCGGCGGTGGTGATCATGTTGCCGAAGGGGGTGTTCATGACGATCACGCCCTTTTTCGACGCGGCTTCCTTGTCGATGTTGTCGGTGCCGATCCCGGCGCGGCCAATCACTTTAAGCTTGGTGGCCTGTTCCAGAATGGTCGGTGTCACCTTGGTGGCGGAGCGGATCGCGAGGCCATCATATTGGCCGATGATTTCCGCCAGCTTTTCCTTGTCCTTGCCCACGTCGGGCAGGAAATCCACGTCAATGCCGCGGTCACGGAAGATCTGAACGGCGGCGTCCGAGAGTTTGTCGGAGATGAGTACTTTGGGGGCCATTTGCATTGGTCCTTTGTCTGCGGGGGCCGGGGTGCGGCCTGAAATAGCGGGAGTGGTTGGGCGCTGCCCGGGCTGTCGCCCGGGCGACTTGCGTTAGCCTTGCGCGGCGATCTCGGCCTCAAAGGCCCATGCGAGCCATGGCAGCATGGCCTCGATATCGGCCGTCTCGACCGTGCCGCCACACCAGATCCGAAGACCGGCAGGCGCGTCACGGTAAGCACCGATATCATAGGCGATGCCCTCGGCCTCCAGCCGCTTGGCCACAGCCTTGGCAAAGCTCGCGCCATCCTTGATCCGCTTGTCGGTGAACTTCAGACACACAGAGGTGTTTGACCGCGTCGCCGGATCATTGGCGAGGTTGTCGATCCAGTCGTTGGCATAGGCAAAGGCGTGGATCGCATCCGCATTGGCATTGGCCCGACCAATCAGCCCCTCAAGGCCACCGACCGACCGCGCCCAATCGAGCGCGAACAGATAGTCCTCAACCGCCAGCATCGACGGCGTATTGATGGTTGCACCGGTGAAGATCCCGTCGATCAGCTTGCCGCCCTTGGTCAGGCGGAAGATCTTCGGCAGCGGCCATGCGGGCGTGTAGCTCTCCAGGCGCTCGACTGCGCGGGGGCTGAGGACGATCACGCCATGCGCGGCCTCACCGCCGAGCACTTTTTGCCAGGAGAAGGTCGTCACATCGAGCTTCTGCCACGGCAGTTCCTGTGCGAAGGCGGCAGAGGTCGCGTCACAAATCGTCAGACCTTCGCGGTCGTCTTTGATCCAGTCGCCATTGGGAACCCGCACGCCGGAGGTGGTGCCGTTCCATGTGAAGACCACGTCATTATCGGTGTCCACCGTCGCCAGATCGACGATGTCGCCATAGTCGGCGGTCTTGACCTCGGCGTCGATTTTAAGCTGCTTCACCACGTCGGTGACCCAGCCTGCGCCAAAGCTTTCCCAGGCGAGCATCTCGACCTTGCGTTCACCCAGCAGGTTCCACATCGCCATCTCGACCGCGCCGGTGTCGGACGCAGGCACGATGCCGATCTTGTAGTCTGCGGGGATGCCCAGAACCTCGCGGGTGCCTTCGATGGCAGCGAGGAGCTTTTCCTTGCCGACGGCAGCGCGGTGGCTGCGACCCAGAGGCGCGCCAGCGAGTTTGGACAGATCGTAGGTGGGGGGTTTGGCGCAGGGGCCAGAAGAAAAACGCGGATTGGCCGGCCGCGATGCCGGTTGTGCAATAGCCATCAATGCTACCCTTCCAGATAAGCGCCCCTCGTTGGGGAGGGGTGTCCCACCAACAGCGATATGCGGGGGGGC
This sequence comes from Epibacterium sp. ABV4_022, assembly GCF_056159345.1. Lineage (NCBI taxonomy): Bacteria > Pseudomonadati > Pseudomonadota > Alphaproteobacteria > Rhodobacterales > Roseobacteraceae > Epibacterium > Epibacterium sp. ABV4_022. Next base: position 353,947 of record NZ_JBSWVA010000001.1, on the reverse strand, counting down.
GATTCCGCGCAACTGGGAAAATCGACCGTTTGCGTCGCTTTGGAAAATTTTTGCGACCCCGAATGACGCCAATCGGAAACTTCGGGGTCCATGCCCCTCCGGGCTGGTGCCACGGGTAAGCCCTCGTTAAGAGAAGACAACCCGCCCTGACCGGAGAACACCCATGTATGTCGCCACCCTGCTCGTGAACCCTGCCAATCCGACGCTGGAGCCTTCATTGGTCGAGTCGCTGAGGAACGCTTGGGGCGGTGGAGAGGCGCATTGGCTGAACCCCGGCATTGCGGCGGAGTTCACGCTGGAAGCGCTTCCCGACAATCAATGGGAGGTCTGGAACGATCTGCAAGGCATGGGCGTCGATCTGGTGCTTCAACCCACTGAGGGGCGGCGCAAGAAGATGCTGCTGGCAGACATGGACTCGACCATGATCCAGCAGGAGTGCATCGACGAGCTGGCGGATGAAGCCGGCGTTGGCGCGCGCGTCAAAGACATCACCGCCCGTGCCATGAACGGCGAATTGGATTTCGAGGGTGCGCTGACCGAACGCGTGGGATTGCTTAAGGGCCTTCCGGAGGACGTCATCACGCAGGTTCTGAACAGCCGCATTACCTTTATGCCGGGAGGCCGCGCGCTCTTGGCGACGATGAAAGCCGATGGGGCATATGCGGCGCTGGTTTCTGGTGGATTTACCGCCTTTACCGCGCGTGTCGCGGCAGAACTGGGGTTTGACGAAAACCGCGCCAATACTCTGGTCGTCGCAGAGGGCACGCTGACAGGCGAGGTGGGCCACCCAATCCTTGGCCGCGAAGCCAAGGTCGAAGCGCTCGAACAAATCACTGCGCGCCTTGGTCTTTCCGAGGCACAGGTGATTGCGGTTGGTGATGGAGCCAATGATCTTGGCATGTTGACCCGTGCGGGGGCTGGCGTGGCGCTCCACGCCAAACCCTCGGTCGCGGCAGAGTGCAACATCCGCATCAATCACGGCGATCTGACGGCTCTCTTGTATGTGCAGGGCTATAGCCGGGACGATTTCAAAGGATAATTGAATGTTCGAAGTCACCTTCGAGGTGCTGCTGCTGTTGATGGCAGCGGGCTTTGCCGCTGGTTTTATTGACGCGGTCGCCGGTGGTGGCGGGCTCATCACGGTGCCCGTCCTGCTCATTGCAGGTGCCAACCCGGTCACGGCGCTTGCGACCAACAAGATCCAGGGGCTGTTTGGCGCGGCCACGGCGGCGATCACCTATGCCCGCGGCGGCCATGTCGACCTTCGCACGCAATGGAAACCTGCGGTAATCGCGTTTTTCGCCTCCATCGGCGGTGCGCTTTTGGTATCTGTGCTTCCAGTCGATCTGATCCGCTATGCCCTGCCGATTCTATTGATCGGAATCGCAGTGTTTTTTGCCACCAAGAAGGGGCTGAACGACGTGGACCGCGCACGCCGTCTGTCGCCGGCAGTGTTTGCGGCCACCATGGTGCCGCTCTGTGCAGCATATGACGGTTTGCTCGGTCCCGGTGCGGGCAGTTTCTATATGCTCGCCTTTGTGGGTCTCGCTGGCTACGGGGTGCTCAAGGCGACCGCGCACACGAAACTACTGAACTTCGCCTCCAACGCGGGCGCACTGGCGGCCTTTGCCGTGGTGGCGACGCCGTGGTGGTTCACCGGCATTGCAATGGGGATCGCCCAAATCGCAGGCGCGCGGGTTGGTGCGGGGCTGGCCCAAAAACAGGGGGCAAAGGTGATCAAGCCGCTGTTGGTTCTGACCACCGTCACCCTTGCCCTGAAACTGATCTGGGATCTTCTGTAACCTGCAAAATCTGGGCAGTTAGAACTGCAGGCCAGCGGCGGGGCGCATGTCGCCACAGTGGATACCGTTCCAGTTGGTGATCGGCGCCGTCATATAGGCCTTGGCAGAGGGGCTGTTGCGATCAAGCGCGCCAAGGCTGACAAGCAAGGTGGTGATGGCGTTCTCCGCCGCGCGCGTGGTGCCATCGGCGACCTTCAGCGCGATCCCCAGTTCTTGCTCGGGGAGGATGGCGACAAATACACCCTCCGCCCCGGTTTTGACAGCAACCTTGCCGCCCATATCCCGCATCAGCGCCGTGCAGGCGCGCCCCTCTCCCGCAACCAGTTCGGGATGCAGCGCCATGGCCTCGCGCAACTGTACCGCCGCATCATCAGCGCGCCCGTTGCGGGTGTGTGCCGAAGCAAACCAGCCCATGGCGCGCGCAAGTCCCGTGATGGTGCAGGCGAAATTCGGGGCAGAACAGCCGTCAATGCCGTAGGTGGGGCTGGTTTCCCCGGTCACTTCCTCGAAGGTCTCCTGGCAGGCCTGCTGTACCGGATGGTCGATCTCTACATATTCAGCCCCCGCCCCCAGATGCTGCGAAAGCGTCAGGAAGCCCGCGTGTTTGCCCGAGCAATTGTTGTGGATCTGGCACGGGCTGTCATCCTGTTTGATGAGCCCATGCATCACCTCCTTGTCGCGTGGCATCTGCGCACCGCAGCGCAAATCCCGCTCGCTCAGCTGGAGCTGTTCGAGCCAGGTGGTCACCCGGTCGACATGAATACGGGCGCCGTTGTGTGACGCACAGGCCAGTGCCAGCTGTTGCGATGTCAGCCCGTAGCGCGCTGCCGCGCCCGAGGTCAGAAGGGGCAGCGCCTGCACCATCTTGCAGGAACTGCGCGGATAGATCACCTGCTCCGGATCGCCCCAGGCACGCACCACCTCGCCCTTGCCATTGCAAATCACGGCATGACCGAAATGCTGGCTCTCGAGCAGCTTGCCCCGCCAGATTTCGGTGAACGGAGCGGGTGCATTCGGACGGGTCATGGCGCGGGCTCTTTGCTTTGGGATGTATTCGACGCCAGCTGACAATCAAATCCCCGGGTTTTCAAGGAAAAGACGGCAGAATCCCGCCAAACCCGGCATTTGCGCATGGCCCTTGTTCCGCTAATATGCTTGTGTCAAGGATCATGAGGCATGGGCTAAGACGGTGTGGAAAACACCGCGGGCGCCCGGGGACATTAATGAAAAAGACAGTCTTGGAGGCGGGACGCATGGCATTGAAATTCGGTCGCTTGGCAAGCGCGCTCTTGGTGGCTGGCATGGCCACCGCTGCAGCCGCGCAGCAGGAAACGACGGAAAATCGCGTGGGCGCTCATGTGGATTGGAGCGTATTCGAAGAAACCTCTCCGCGAGAGTGTATTGGCGTTTCGGCGCCCAAAGAGACGGTGAACACCCGTGATGGCCGTGTTGTTGCCGTCCGCCGGAGCGAAATCCGGCTGTTCGTGTTCTATCGCCCCGACAGCGAGAACAAGGGTCAGGTCACATTCACCGGCGGGTACCCGTTTGCACCGGGCTCCACGGTGAACATGCAGATTGGTGATTCCGAATTCGAACTGTTCACAGAAGGCGAATGGGCATGGCCCGCAACGCCAACCGATGATGCCAAAATCATCACCGCGATGAAACGTGGTACGGACGCGACGCTTACAGCCCGCTCCTCGCGCGGGACGCAAACCAAGGACACGTTTTCGCTGCTTGGCTTCACAGCCGCGATCGAAGACGCGGAAAAACGCTGCGCCGGCTGACAGACCCGGGCATCCTGCACGAATGTGGCGGCGAAGCACGGGCTTCGCCGTTTGCTTTTGTGGCGCACAGCTCGCACTCGGAGGCGTTTTCGGTTAGACCATTGGGGCGGCGCGCGGCCAACGCATAGCAGGGTTGAGCGAGAATCCTTTTGATCTGGGCCCAATCTCCTATATAGAGCCGCATCCAGCCCCGTTTTGACACAAGCCAGCGAGACCCGTCTCATGACAGCCTCAGCGCCGATCACCCAAGATGTTCTGACCCTGCCCCGCAAGGAGCCGGAAAGCGGCAAGATCAACCTTGTCGGTCTGACCCGCGACCAGATGCGTGCGGTCCTGATCGAGAACGGCACAGCCGAAAAGCAGGCCAAGATGCGTGTCGGGCAGATCTGGCAATGGATCTACCAGTGGGGCGTGCGCGACTTTGCGGAGATGACCAATCTCGCCAAGGCCTATCGCGCCCAGCTTGAGGAAAAATTCGAGATCCGCATTCCAGAGGTGGTGTCGAAGCAGGTCTCCACCGATGGCACCCGCAAGTATCTGGTGCGGATCAACGGCGGCCACGAGGTCGAGGTGGTGTATATCCCCGAGGATGATCGCGGCACCTTGTGCATTTCCTCGCAGGTCGGATGCACGCTGACCTGCTCGTTCTGCCACACGGGCACGCAGAAGCTGGTGCGCAACCTGACACCTGCCGAAATCATCGGTCAGGTGATGATGGCCCGCGACGACCTCGAGGAATGGCCGACACCCGGCGCGCCAAAGGACGAGACGCGCCTTCTGTCCAACATTGTCCTGATGGGCATGGGTGAGCCGCTCTACAACTTTGAAAACGTGCGCGACGCGATGAAGATCGCGATGGACCCCGAAGGGATTTCGCTCTCGCGTCGCCGCATCACGCTATCGACCTCCGGGGTGGTGCCCGAAATCGCGCGCACCGCCGAGGAGATCGGCTGCCTGCTGGCGATTTCCTTCCACGCCACCACCAACGAGGTGCGTGATGTCCTGGTGCCGATCAACCGGCGTTGGAACATTGACGAGCTGTTGCAGGCGCTATCGGATTATCCCAAGGTCTCGAATTCCGAGCGGATCACCTTTGAGTATGTGATGCTGGATGGGGTGAACGATTCCGATGAGGATGCGCATCGGCTGCTGGACCATATCAAGCGCTACAACATCCCGGCCAAGATCAACCTCATTCCCTTTAACGAATGGCCCGGCGCGCCTTACAAGCGGTCCTCGAACAACCGTATCCGGGCCTTTGCGAACATCATCTATCAGGCGGGCTACGCGTCGCCGATTCGCAAAACCCGTGGCGATGACATCATGGCCGCCTGCGGGCAGCTCAAATCCGCAACCGAGCGCGCCCGCAAGAGCCGCAAGCAGATCGAGGCCGAGGCAGGTGTTGCCAAAGGCTGATTGGCCTGCAGCCTTCTTTGGTGCCGCTGTGGTCGCGGCACTGGATCTTCCTGTGCACAAACCCCGAACCTCGCACCAGGAACGACATGATGGATCGGTTGTGAACAGGTGCGCGCAGGTGCGGCTGCTATCGCAAACAGGCGACCTTGCCTCAGATCACAAGAGCGCCCGCATGAAGCCTCTGACCTCGCTTCCTGCCGTTGCCCTCGGCACCGGCATCGCAGCGACCGACGTGTCCGACGCCCCGATGCGCAACGCCACCGTGCCGGACCTGAGCCCGGAGCGCCTTGTCGAGATCACAACGGACATCCTGACCCTGGCCGACTGATCTTTCGCCCCGCTGCGACGTCGCGCCCATCAGGGCGCGCCTTATTATTTCCCAATTTTAGCAAAAATTGCGCCATTTGCCGCCGACAATCTCTGAATCAGAAACAGTGCGCGGACATCAACTCCGCACGACAGTCAGAGCAAGGGGCAGACAGATGATTGGACAGCAGACCGCAACAATGGACGACGGTATTCTCTCGCTGGTGCGAGAGGAGCGGCGCAAGGCCTTGAGCCCGCGTGAATGGCAGTTCCGCCTGCGCGGCTACGGGTATGCCATCCGCGACGAAGACGGGATGCAGGTGCTGACTCGTCTGCCGCGCGGCGAGGCCCTTGGTGTGCTGCCTGCTGACATGAGCTGATCGCGCAGCCATGCCCCCATAGACTTATGGTCTGATCGACTCCCGACGTTCCCACAAACGTTCCCACCCCACCCAAAAGGGACACCCCAATTTGACCATAAGCTTCCGCCCTTTCGGGCGGACCCGCGCGCCGGGCCCAACGGGCCCGGCGCGCGGCCGTTCACCGCAGGTTCTAGTGCCCCTATCGGGCGGCCGGAGCGAAGTCGTCAGCGTTCCCGGCCTGGGAGGTTCTGTCGGGCCGGTACCGGGTTCCAGGCGTCGATCACCGCGATCGCCTCGTCCGCGCTTTCAACGAATTTGAACAGGTCGAGATCCTGTTCTGAAATGGTACCAGCGTCGGCAAGCGCCTCCCAGTTGATGATCTTTTCCCAGAAGCTGCGGCCAAACAGCAGGAAGGGCACCGGCTCCATACGTCCGGTCTGGATCAGTGTCAGCGCTTCGAACAGCTCATCAAGCGTGCCAAACCCGCCGGGAAAGACGCAGATCGCCTCTGCCCGCATCAGGAAATGCATCTTGCGGATCGCAAAATAGTGGAAGTTGAAACACAGCTCCGGCGTCACGTATTCATTTGGCGCCTGCTCATGCGGCAACACGATGTTGAGACCGATCGACTCGCCCCCCGCATCGACGGCGCCGCGATTGCCAGCCTCCATCACACCGGGGCCGCCCCCCGTTGCCACCACATGACGGCGCCCGCCGGTGGCCTTTGACTTTTCCGTCATCTTCTGCGCGAAGCTGCGGGCTTCGTCGTAGAAATGGCTCAGGTCGGCAAGTGTCTGGGTGCGCGCCTTGTCCTTGTCACGCGGCGCTGGAATACGGGCCCCGCCAAACATCACCACGGTGCTTTCGACGCCTTTCTCATCCAGCATCAACTGCGGCTTCAACAGTTCCAGCTGCAAGCGCACCGGGCGCAATTCCTCGCGACACAGGAACCCCTCGTCGGCAAAGGCAAGCTGATAGACCGGTGACTGGGTTTGCGGTGTCACTGGAACATGTTCCGCACGGCTGCGGTCGGCGCGGGCATCCGGGAAACGGCTGTGGCGGTCGTCACTCATATCAAATCTTGCCTGTCTTGGGGTCAAAAAGGTCAGACCCCCTCATAGCCCGGAAGCAACACTCAAACCAGCGCCGTGATCGCGCCAATCCAGATGATCCCGACAAAACGCCCCCAGCGACGAAGCGGCCATCCCCTCTGCGCATCTGGTTGCGAAATTAAAGGTTCGTGCCTAGGGTTCGGCGCAAATACACTGAGGCGAGGTATGACGATGGACTGGACACCCCTGATTTCCGGCGCGCGCAACAGGATTGCCGCGCATGTGGTGAAAACCCCGACTGTCTCGGTCCAGAGCTTCGGCCTTGCCTTCCCGGTGGAATTGAAACTCGAACATCTGCAACACGCCGGCAGTTTCAAGGCACGCGGCGCTTTCAACACGCTGTTGTCGGAACCGGTACCGGAGGCGGGTCTGGTTGCGGCCTCCGGCGGCAACCATGGTGCGGCGGTGGCCTTTGCCGCGCGCGCTCTTGGTCACACCGCCAAGATCTACGTGCCCGAGATTGCCGGGCAGACCAAGATCGACCTGATCCGCTCTACCGGTGCAGATTTGGAGATTGTCCCGGGAGCCTATGCCAATGCGCTGGAAGCCGCCCAGGATTGGGAGCTGCAGACCGGAGCCATGCAGATCCACGCCTATGATGCCCCTGCAACGGTCGCGGGTCAGGGAACGCTGTTTGCAGAATGGGAAGAGCAGGGGCTCGACGCTGACACTGTTCTGATCGCAGTGGGGGGCGGTGGCCTGATCAGCGGCGCATTGGGCTGGTTCCAGGGCAACCGCAAGGTGGTGGCCGTGGAACCCGCAACCTCCTGCGCGCTGAAGACGGCGCTCACAGCAGGCACCCCCACCAATGTCGAGGTCAGCGGTATCGCTGCCAATGCGCTTGGCGCGCGGCGTATCGGGGACATCTGTTTCGACCTCGCGCAGAACGCGCGCACGCCCAGCGTCATTGTTCCCGATGCCGCGATCGAGGCCGCGCAACATGCGCTCTGGCGGGACCATCGTCTTCTGGTGGAGCCTGCCGGGGCGACCGCGCTCGCGGCCCTGATGTGCGGCGCCTATCTGCCTGCACGGGGCGAAAAGGTTGCTGTCCTGCTGTGTGGAGGCAATATCGACCCCGAGCCCCTGAGCGATCCCGCCACACAGCTTGATGTCTCCTTCACCTGATCATTAGAAAGCCTTGCGGCGCGCCGCGCGGCCCCCTATCGAACGGGCATGAGTGAAACCGCAGTCGACAAGATCTTTCGCGCGCTGATGGAGCGGATCGTCACCGGCGACCTGCCCGCGGGCGAGAAACTGCGGCAGGACCATATCGCGCGGGACTACGAGGTCAGCCATGTTCCCGTGCGCGAGGCGTTTTTGCGGCTCGAAGCAAAAGGCCTGGCGAAATCCATCCCACACAAGGGGATGCGCGTCACCGCGTTGGAACCGACCGAAATCCGCGAGGTGATCGAGATGCGGGTGGCGTTGGAAGTGCTGGCGCTGACCCACGCGATGCCCCGGCACGATGCCGAGAGCATCTTGATCGCCGAAGCAGCCCGCCGGGACTGCGATGCGGCCACCGACATGGTGACTTGGGACCGCTGCAATCGGCGCTTTCACCTTGCGTTGCTGGCGCCCTGCGCGATGCCGCGCCTGCTAGCCTCGATCGAGGATCTGCACATCACCGCCGCCCGCCACATGTTCGCCAATTGGCGAACACGCTGGGCCCCGCGCCCGGATGGAGATCACGCCGCACTCATGACAGCTGTGCAGAAGCAGGATCTGGCGCAGGCCTGCGATCTCTTGCGGCGTCACCTTCGTCGGGTCAGCTAACCCGGCAGGCGTCGCTCCGCCCCCACCTTGAGGCGCGTTCAGGGCATGACGCAGGTGGGTTTTGCGGCTATAAGCGCCCGAATCCAACAGAACATCCAACCAAAACCCGGAGCCGGAACATATGTCCAACGCGCAGCTGGAAACCGCAATCGAGGCCGCCTGGGAGGCCCGCGATACCATCACCCCCGCCACGACAGGCGAAACCCGCGACGCCATCGAGGCGACGCTCGCCGCCCTCGACAGCGGCAAACTGCGCGTGGCGGAAAAGCAGGACAGCGGCGACTGGCACGTGAACCAGTGGGCCAAAAAAGCCGTGCTGCTGGGCTTTCGCCTGAAGGACATGGAAGAGCAATCCGGCGGCCCGCAGGGCTCCGGCTGGTGGGACAAGGTCGACAGCAAGTTCAAGGGCTGGGAGGCGTCTGACTGGCAATCCGCAGGCTTCCGCGCGGTGCCGAACTGCGTCGTCCGCAAATCCGCCTATATCGCCCCCGGCGTGGTGCTGATGCCGTCTTTCGTGAACCTCGGCGCCTATGTCGACGAAGGCACCATGGTGGACACATGGGCCACTGTCGGCTCCTGCGCGCAGATCGGCAAAGGCGTGCATCTCTCCGGTGGTGTCGGCATCGGCGGCGTGCTGGAACCGATGCAGGCGGGCCCGACCATCATCGAGGACAACTGCTTTATCGGCGCGCGCTCCGAAGTGGTCGAAGGCGTGATCGTCCGCGAAGGGTCCGTGCTCGGCATGGGGGTCTTCATCGGCCAGTCGACCAAGATCGTCGACCGTGAAACCGGCGAAGTGATGTACGGCGAAGTGCCGCCCTACTCGGTCGTCGTGGCAGGCTCCATGCCCTCCAAGAACGGCATCAACCTCTACTGTGCGGTGATCGTGAAACGCGTGGACGAAAAGACCCGCTCCAAAACCGGGATCAACGAGCTGCTGCGCGACTGACCCTCTGGCATCTGCGCAAAACACACAGAGATTTGAAACCAGGCAGCGCCGGCTGTCTGGTTTTTTATTACCAAACGAATCGCGTTTGTGGAATATTTGAAAAGTTGCGATAGATTATTGTATGGACGGTCAGAGTCCGCCCGGATGTGAGATGTAGAAGGAGTTGCCCCAATGCCAGCATCCTGGAAACCAGACGGTTACCCTTCTCTGAGCCCCTATCTGGTGTGTCACGATGCCGAGGGGACGATCGCCTTCTTGGAAACGGCCTTCGGCGCGGTTGTCTTGCGCCGGCTAGATCGTGACGACGGCAGCCTGATGCACGCCGAAATTCGCCTCGACGACAGCGTGCTCATGATCGGTGGCTTGCCCGAAGCGAGTGAGAACGAGGCCCATATCCACCTCTATGTGCCCAACGCGCAGGCGACGTTTGATCGCGCTGTTGCCGCCGGGGGAACCGTCGTGCAGGAACCCATTCGAAAACGCCCGAACGACGACATTCGCGGCGGCATCAAGGGCCCGAGCGGCACCACCTGGTGGGTGGCAACGCAGGCAACCAGCCCCGCCTGAGTACCAAGAAAAGGCGTGGTTTCGCGGCAAAGAGAGCCTTGAGTCAAGGCTCTCTCAAGTGGTGTGAGTACCCACGGTCAGCCAAGGATGCCGGGCAGGTTCAGACCATGTTCCCGGGCGCAATCCTGCGCGATGTCGTATCCGGCATCCGCATGACGCATGACACCCGTGGCCGGATCGTTCCACAGAACCCGACCGATGCGACGATCTGCATCCTCGGTTCCGTCACAGCAGATCACCACGCCGGAATGCTGCGAAAAGCCCATGCCGACGCCGCCGCCGTGGTGCAGCGACACCCATGTCGCACCCGATGCGGTGTTCAGCAGTGCATTCAACAGCGGCCAATCCGACACCGCGTCAGAGCCATCCATCATCGCCTCAGTTTCACGGTTCGGCGATGCCACAGAACCAGAGTCGAGGTGGTCGCGGCCAATCACAACCGGTGCGGACAACTCGCCATTGCGCACCATCTCGTTGAACGCGAGGCCAGCCTTGTGGCGGTCGCCCAGACCAATCCAGCAGATCCGCGCGGGCAGGCCCTGAAAGGCGATCCGCTCATCTGCCATGTCGAGCCAGCGATGCAGGTGCTCGTTCTCGGGGAACAGCTCCTTCATCTTGGCGTCGGTCTTCTTGATGTCCTCGGGATCACCCGACAGCGCACACCAGCGGAACGGGCCAATCCCCTGGCAGAACAGCGGACGGATATAGGCGGGCACAAAACCGGGGAAGGCAAAGGCGTTCTCAAAACCCTCTTCCAGCGCCATCTGACGGATATTGTTGCCGTAGTCGACTGTTGGGACGCCCATATCGTGGAACGCCACCATCGCCTCGACTTGCACGCGCATCGAGGCACGCGCGGCTTTCTCCACTGCCTTTTTGTCGGTCTCGCGCTTCTCTTTCCACTGCGCCATGGTCCAGCCCTGCGGCAGGTAGCCATTGACCGGATCATGCGCGGAGGTCTGGTCTGTGACGATATCGGGGCGCATGCCGCCCGCTTTGGCGCGCTCCACCAGTTCGGCAAAGACATCCGCCGCATTGCCCAAGAGGCCCACGGATTTCGCCTCGCCCGCCTTGGTCCAACGGTCGATCATCTCCAGCGCCTCGTCCAGTGTCTCGGCCTTTTCGTCGAGGTATTTGGTCCGCAGGCGGAAATCGATCGAGTCGGGATTGCATTCCACGGCCAGACAGCAGGCACCAGCAAAAACAGCCGCCAGCGGCTGCGCGCCGCCCATGCCGCCGAGACCACCGGTCAGAATCCATTTGCCGGTCAGATCGCCCCCGTAGTGCTGACGACCTGCTTCGGCAAATGTCTCATAGGTGCCCTGCACGATGCCTTGGGTGCCAATGTAGATCCAGGACCCGGCGGTCATCTGGCCGTACATCATCAGGCCTTTTTTATCGAGTTCGTTGAAGTGGTCCCAATTGGCCCAATGCGGCACCAGATTGGAGTTTGCAATCAACACACGGGGCGCGTCCTTGTGGGTCTGGAAAACGCCAACTGGCTTGCCAGATTGCACCATCAAGGTCTGATCTTCATCCAGATTCTTCAGCGTCTCGACGATGAGGTCGAAATCCTTCCAGGTGCGCGCGGCGCGGCCAATGCCGCCGTAGACCACCAATTCATGCGGGTTTTCAGCCACATCGGGGTGCAGGTTGTTCATCAGCATCCGGATTGGTGCCTCGGTCAGCCAGGACTTTGCGGTGATCTCGGTGCCAGTGGCCGGATAGATGTCGCGGGTGTTCTTGCGGGGATCGCTCATGCGGGCCTCCATTCAGTCAGATCGGTGAGAATTTGGGTCAGATGCGTGCGCAGCCGGTCGGCGCGTGCGGGGTCATAGCTCCAGGGCGGGGTCTCGTCGCAATAGGTGGCTTGGGCGAGTTCCATCTGGATCGCGTGCCAGCCCTCGTTGGGACGGCCATAGTGGCGCGTGGTCCACCCCCCCTTGAAACGACCGTTCAGCACAGAAGAGTACCCTTCCGCACGCTGACAGTGATTAAAGACCATCACCTCAAGATCGCGCGCGCAGGTGGTGCCGAGGTTGGTGCCGACGTTGAAATCCGGCAGGCGGCCATCAAACAGGAACGGAATGTCACCCCGGATCGAGTGGCAATCATACAGAATTGCAAAGCCGTGGATGCCTGCAACCCGCTCCATCTCTGCCGTGAGCGCGGCATGATAGGGCGCGTGATAGGTCTCGCGGCGGCGGGCGATTTCCGTCTCATCCGGCTCACGGGTCCAGATCGGGTTGCCATCAAAATCCGTGAGTGGCACCAGCGTGGTGGTGTTCTGGCCGGGATAGAGGCTGACGCCTGCGGGATCACGGTTTACGTCGATCACATAGCGATGAATGGGTGTGCGTACAGTGGTCACGCCCTCCACCAGATCCGCATAAAGGTCGTGAATATGCCAGTCCGTATCGGCAAGACCAAGACCACGTTCGTTCAGATCCTTGGCAACCTCTGCGGGCACCTCGGTCCCCGTATGCGGCAGACCAAGGACCAGCGGCGAGGAACCTTGCGTGACCTCGATCATATCGCGACCTCCACACCCGCGGCCTGAGCCACGCGACCAGCGCGCACCATGGCGCTGGCGGCTTCGATCTCAGGCGCGAGATAGCGATCTTCGCCCAGGCTGGGGATTTCACCGCGCAGCATCGTCAGGAGATCCTGCAACCGGGCGGAGGTTTTGAGCGGCGCGCGCGCCTCCACACCCTGCGCGGCGCAGAGCATTTCCACCCCGAGGATCACCGAGAGGTTCGCTGTCATCTTCGCCAGACGCAGCGCGCCGTGGGCCGCCATCGATACGTGATCTTCTTGGTTGGCAGAGGTCGGCGTGGAATCGGTCACGCAGGGGTTTGCCAGATGTTTGTTCTCGCTCATCAGCGCCGCGGTGGTGACCTCGGCGATCATGAAACCGGAGTTCAGGCCGGGGTTGGGCGTCAGGAAGGGCGGTAAATCGTGGCTCAGGGTCGGGTCGACCATCAAGGCCACCCGGCGCTGCGCAATCGCGCCGATCTCTGCCACGGCGAGCGCGATCTGATCTGCGGCAAAACCCACATATTCGGCGTGGAAGTTGCCGCCCGAAACAATCTGACCAGCCTCGACCAGCACCAGCGGGTTATCGGTCACCGCGTTGGCCTCGATCTCCAGCGTGCGCGCGGCCATGCGCAGCACGTCAAGCGCCGCGCCCACCACCTGCGGCTGGCAGCGGATGCAATAGGGATCTTGGACGCGGGTGTCGCCCTCACGGTGGCTTTCGCGAATTTCCGACCCGTCCATGATGTCACGCATCACCTGCGCCACATCGATCTGCCCCGCATGACCACGCAGAGTGTGGATGTCGGCCACCAGCGGTGCGGTGGAGCCCATGATCGCATCGGTCGTCAGAGACGCAATTGCCATGGATGCCCGCGCCAGATCCAGCGCCTGAAACAGCCCAGCCAGCGCGCAAGCGGTCGAGAACTGCGTTCCGTTGATCAGGCCGAGGCCTTCTTTCGGCCCCAGCACGATGGGGTGCAGCCCCGCGCGCTTCAACGCTTCGGCTCCGGACAGGCGCTCGCCTTCAAACGTCGCCTCACCCTCACCAATCATCGCCGCTGTCATATGCGCCAGCGGAGCAAGGTCGCCCGATGCGCCCACAGATCCTTGCGACGGCACAACCGGGGTCACGCCACGGGCCAGCATCTCCTCGATTTGATTGATCACCAACCAGCGCACACCCGAGGCACCGCGCCCAAGCGACAAGAGCTTCAACACCATCATCAGCCGCACTTTGTCTTCGGCCAATGGCTCACCGACGCCGCAGGAATGGCTGAGGATCAGGTTCCGCTGAAGGGTTGCGGTATCTTCGGATGCGATCTTGGTCGAGGCCAGTTTACCAAATCCGGTGTTGATGCCATAGACAGGCACCTCGCCAGCGGCGGCCTCGGCCACCATCGCGGCTGCCGCCTCGACACCTGAGCGGGCAGAGTCTGCCAGACGTGCGGGGGTGCCATTGCGCCAGATCTGCTCCAACGTGGCGAGGGTTACGGTGCCGGGGATCATCTCGATCATGTGCGAACCTCCAGTTTGCCGCCCATAACGCGGGCATGCAGCGGGTTAAATCCAATGCGATAGGCTAACTCTGCCGGGCGGGCGACGTCCCAGACCACAAGATCTGCGCGCAGACCGGGCGCGATACGTCCCCGATCCGAGAGGCCCAGCGCGCGAGCCGCATGGGTCGTTACCCCGGCCAATGCCTCTTCGGGTGTCAGCCGGAACAGAGTGCAGCCCATGTTGAGCGTCAGGAGCAACGAGGTCAGCGGTGAGGAGCCGGGGTTGCAATCGGTCGCCAAAGCCATGGGCACGCCATGGGCGCGGAAATGCTCCATCGGCGGCAATTGCGTTTCCCGGATCGTGTAGAAAGCACCGGGCAAGAGCACGGCAACAGACCCGGAGGCCGCCATCGCGCGGGCGTCTTCCTCGGTCGCGTATTCCACGTGATCAACAGACAATGCGCCGCGGTCTGCCGCCAGCTTGCTGCCCCCTTGATGGGACAGCTGCTCAGCGTGGAGCTTCACCGGCAGACCCAGCTCGGCTGCAACATCAAAGACACGCGCCATCTGTTCGGCAGAAAAGGCGATGCCCTCGCAAAAGCCATCCACCGCATCCACCAGCCCCTCGGCATATGCAGCGCGCAAGGTCGGCAGGCAGACCGCATCCAGATATTCATCCGCACGGCCTGCATATTCCGCCGGGACCGCATGCGCGCCGAGGAAAGTGGTCTTGACCGTTACATCCCGCAGTTCGCCCAAACGGCGCGCCGCGCGCAGCATGTTGAGCTCGGTGTCGCGATCAAGCCCATAGCCGGATTTCACCTCGACCGAGGTCACGCCCTCAGCAAGCAGCGCATCCAGAAGGGGCAGCGCACCAGCAACAAGTGCGTCCAGATCCGCCGACCGGGTCGCCGTCACCGTGGATACGATTCCGCCACCCGCCTTTGCGACTTCCTCATAGCTCGCCCCATTGAGGCGCATCTCAAACTCGCCCGCGCGGTCACCGCCAAAGACAATATGCGTATGGCAATCGATCAGCCCCGGCGTCACCAACCGTCCGCCCAGATCCTCATGCGGCCAAGTTTTATACTCCGCCGGAAGGGAATCTTCAGGACCGCACCAGACGATTGTAGCGCCGTCGATGGCGACGGCCCCCGCTTCGATCATCCCATATGGCGCGCCCGGCTCCATCGTTGCCAGCTTGGCTCCACTCAACACGTATTTGTCGCGCATCTCGCCCCCTCAGAATCCTCTTGCTCCACAAACGGTATGCGCTTATTCTCATTATGTCTATACATAAGAGGGCCAGATGCAGACAATTTTTGCCGCAACCGCCTGCCTGCCCGAGGGCTGGGTTCAGGATGTCCGCCTGACCGTTGAAGGCGGCAGCATCACACGTATTGAGAGCGCCGCCACCGCCGCACCCGGCGATACGCGCGTCGATGTCTTGCTGCCGGCGCTTGCGAACTTGCATTCTCATAGCTTTCAGCGCGCCATGGCTGGCCGCACGGAGTATCGCGCGGGTGGGCAGGATAGTTTCTGGACATGGCGGGAGCTGATGTATCGCTTCCTCGACCACCTCACGCCTGAACAATACGAGGCCGTGGCGGCGCTGACGTTCATGGAGATGCTGGAGGCTGGCTATGCTTCTGTCGGTGAATTCCACTATGTCCATCATCAGCCCGGCGGTGCGCCCTATGAGAGCCTCACCGAACTCAGCCAGCGGGTGATGGCGGGCGCTCAACAGACCGGCATCGGCCTCACACATCTGCCCGTGCTCTACACCTACGGCGGTGCGGAAAAACAACCACTTGCGGGCGGGCAGCTGCGGTTTGGCAATGATGTTGAGCGTTTCTCGCGTCTTGTCACCGAGGCCCGCGGTGCGGCGCAAGAGCTCGGGGGCGACACGCGCGTCGGTATCGCGCCGCATTCCTTGCGGGCCACCTGCCCCGAGGATCTTGCCGCGGTGTTGCCGGTCGCCGCCGAAAACCCCATCCACATCCACATCGCCGAACAACCGCGTGAGGTGGCCGAGATCAAAGCATGGCTCGGCGCACGTCCAGTGGAATGGCTGCTCGCGAATGCACCAGTAAATGACCAATGGTGCCTGATCCATGCCACGCATATGACGGACGAGGAAACCCGGCGCATGGCAAGATCCGGCGCGGTGGCGGGCCTCTGCCCCGTGACAGAGGCAAACCTCGGCGATGGCCCCTTCAATGGACCGGAGTTTCTGGCGGAGGCCGGGCGCTTTGGCGTTGGCTCGGATTCCAACGTGCGGATTTCATTGGTCGAAGAGTTGCGCACACTTGAATACTCACAACGCCTCCGCGATCTGGCGCGCAACGTGCTGGTTCCCCACGAAGGCTCCGTCGGTGAAACGCTCTATATGGGCGCGGCCAAGGGTGGGGCACAGGCGCTTGGCCGGGACGCCGGACGGCTGGAGGTTGGCGCGCTTGCGGATCTCGTTGCGATTGACCGCAACCATCCCGCCCTGTTTGGCTTGCCAGAGGCGCAAATTCTGGATGGATTGTGTTTTGCGGCTGACGACCAAACTGTCACCGATGTCTGGGCGGCCGGTCGTCACATGGTGCAAGAGGGGCGCCACATCGCCCGTGACGCTATCGTCGAAACCTATCGCACGGCGATCACATCGCTTCTTTCAAAGCTTTGATCTGAACATGCAGCACCGTGCCCTCGACCACACCTTGGGCCGGTGCCTCCAGCTCGCAGCCTTGCGCGGCGACGAAATGATCCCTGCCAAGGTGCAACGCGCCGTCGATCACAAAGACCAGATCACCCGCCTGCCCAGCAAAATCCCCTTGATGCACCTGAGCCTTCACCTGCACGTACCGTGGGTCACAGATCACGTTCACGGCGCGGCACGGGCCATCAATCAACTGCGCCTCCAATGCCAAACCTCCGTCAAACTCCAGCGGTGTCAACGGCTTGGCCTCTAGCTCTGCGTCTGTACTGTACAAACGCAGCCCTTGGCCTGCGATGATGGTATGGACACGCCACAATCCAGAAAACGCAGAAAACGGCCCATTTTGCGCAATCTCCGCAAGGCTCAGACGCCAGATTAGGCCGTCCGCCCCTTCGCGCACCGCAAGCTCTCGCGTGGTGCCGCCACCGTTCTTCCATGGCATCGGTTCGATCTGCGCAGCGTCAAAGCGCATGGGCTCTCCTTTACAAGTGCATTTTAATGCAGACATAATGGCATTTAGCCAGAGTTATTATTCAGCGCGGAGCCCTGAAGTGCAACAACAGAAGAAAACCAGCTTTCAGGATGTGCGTGACGAAGTTATGCGCCGGATTGAGGCAAGGGTCTGGGATCAGGGCGCGCTCCTGCCGACCGAGGCCGATCTGGCAGAAGAGTTTGGCTGCGCCCGCGCCACTGTCAACCGCGCACTGCGCGAACTTGCAGACCGCGGCATTATTGACCGCAAGCGCAAGAGCGGCACGCGGGTTGCAACGCTTCCGGTCAAACAGGCCAAACTGGAAATCGCCACCACCCGCCGGCTCGTGGAAGAGCGCAACGCCACCTATCGCTATGCGCTGGTCTCTCGCACGATACAAACGGCGCCGGGTTGGCTCAGCTCACAAATGGACCTGCCCTTTGACGCCCGCGTTCTGCACATGGACGTGATGCATTACGCCGATGGCCAGCCGTTTCAATTCGAGGATCGCTGGATCAATATTGCCGCTGTCCCGGACAGCGAAACGGCGGATTTTTCGGAAACACCCCCGGGGGAATGGCTGCTGGCGGCGGTGCCGTTCTCCAATGCGGAGGTCAGCTTTTTCGCCAGCGCCGCAGATGCCACCCTCGCAGACTATATGTCCTGTGCGCCCGGCGCGCCCTTGTTCCAGATGGAGCGTGCAACCTGGTTTCAGGCGCAGCCGGTGACCTTCGCCCGGATGAGTTTTCACCCCGGCTACCGCATGCGCAGCCGCTACTGAAGATCGCCCAGAAGCACCTGGGACTCGTAGGATTTCAGCGTCGGGCGCGCCATGTTCTTGTAGCTGCGCCAGCTGTCGCCCATGAGATCAAAGAACTCCGCTCGCGTATCGGCGTCCAGACCTTTCAGGCTGGCTGCCCCGGGATGGTAGCTCTCGCTCTCCAACCCGTTGCCACGAATAATCTCGTGATTCTCGAACAGCAGGTGGAAGTAGGTCACCGCCTGCCCATCCGCGCGCCGGCGGATGGTTGTGTCGTTGATCATGTGATGTGCAGGCACGAGCACCTCGTCCTGACCAAACAGGACCTCGGCCGTGGCCGAACACAGCAGCACCCGGTGACTGGGGGAAAGCTCGATCTCATCGTGCTGCCCCAGCGCATTGGCGGCGATCCGCACCGGCGCATCCTTGCCGGACGCGGTCCGCTCACTGCGCCCGATCCAGCGGATCGGCTGCGCCCCGTGATCGCGCGTCTGCACCATCATACCCACTTCGAGCGCCTCGACGGCGACTGGCCCCTGCGGGGTTTCGATCAGGGTGCCCGCCACAAAGCACGGGGTGGTGGTCAGATTGACAAACGCGACATCGGAGTTCCCGTCATCGTCTTCGACCGTGTAGGTAAAGACCGTTGTCTCGTCATCATCGACGTCATCCTGACCGGTGATGTCAAAGGTGCCATCTTCGTTGAGCGTGACGATCTCGCCATTGGCGAGGGTCACCGAACTGCCGGCGGTCACGGGCTGGTTGTTGATGTGGGTGATGGTAAGCTGGGTGCCGTCGACCTGCTCATCATTGGCCAACACATCCAGCGTCGTGGTGGTGCCTTCCTGCAATGACACATCGTCATCGCCTGCGATCAGCGCGGTCTGGATCGAATCGCCTGCAATCAAGAGGTTGGAGTCATAGCTCGCATCCCCGGTGTCGGCGATCGCGATCTTGATCGAGTTGACCTCACCGGGATTGACGGGGGCCGTCAGCTTCAACGTGACCGTGAAACCGTCCATCTCGGTGTTGTAATTGTCCTCGTCTTCCGGGTTGTCGACATAGAGGTTCTCGTTCGAACCATCGTTGATGTTGTTGATGGTGATGTCCCCATCGCCCACCACAAGCTGCGCCTCGACACCATTGACCCAGACCGAAACGGCATCGTTGAACCCGGAGCCGACATATTCCAGGTATTCCTCCGAAGAGAACACGAACTGCATCGACAGGGTTGAACCTTCGGGAACAAAATCCGCCTCGAACACTGCCGCGTCATAGGTGGTGCCGCCCGCGATCGCGTCCAGATCCGAATCGCCTGCGGTGCCATGCTGGGTTGTTGTGCTTGCAGTTGTGTTGGTGTTGGTCGTGCCCGAATTGTTGGTGAAATCTGTCGCGTTGCCGGTCGACAGGATGACACCGCTGTCCGAAGGCGTCACATCCGGAGCCACCGTATCGCCATCGCTATAGATACCGGAGGCCCCGCCAGCACCGGTGTAGCTGGCCGATTCAATGGAAATTCCATTGCCGAACATTGCCTCGGCCATTTCCTCGGCTGAGGCATTTGTATTTACGGGCAGTTCTTGAGCAGTCGCCATAATATGATCACCAAGATTGGTCGCAACATCGAGGATTATAAACGCGGTTCCCCATACGCGCCCTTTAGATGCGCTTCAAATATGGTCAAACCGGGGCAGGAATTGGGCGCAATTGTATGCAAATTGGTTTGACCTTCCCCGCTTGGCCCAGCTAATGCAAGCCCATGACCCAGAAAAAACCCTCCCGCCAGCAGGTCTACACGCTGCTCGTCCAGATTGGCCGCAAAGACGGCGATGGCCTGCCCGACGGGGCGACCGGCGCGGCGCTCATGGTGTATGCGTCGGGCGTCGACGAGGCAGAAGCCGTGCGCGAAACCGTCGCCATCCTGAAACAGGCGGATACCGCCCCGCTGGATGTGACCGGCTACGGCACGCTCGCCGAGCGTGAAGCCGAGGGCCACGAGATTGCGGACGAAGAACGCGATCTGATGCAGCGCGCGCTGGATGAAAACGCGGTGATCGTCGCGCAGATGACCCCGTTTTTTGGGGACGAACTGCAGCACGACAGCGACACGGACGCCTTGCACTGAAGTTCACGGCGGCCGCGGTGACGGACCAGTACTGCTGAGCGCTCAGGACCGGCTGCCAAACCACTTGCGATAGAGCGTTTCGTAGGTGCCGTCTTCCTGCATGGACAAAAGCGCCCGATTGGCCGCCTCGACCCGGTCAGATCCCTGCGGGAAGATGATACCGTAGTATTCGGTCAGAAACTTGCGCCCCATCACATGCCCGATCCCCGCACCATCGGTCTTTACATAGTGGTTCAGAACGGGCGAATCGAACACGACGATGCGGGTTTCGCCGGCCTCGAAATCCTTTAGCAGCTCGCCCAGACCCGGAAACGCGACATAGTCGATTTCACGCCGGTCCAGAAAGCCCGCAGCGGTCGACCCCTGGATGGTCCCGACCCGTTTGCCGTAGAGATCGTTGACGGAATTGACCGATCCGTTGATCGCTTCGACCGTCATTGCCGCCGTAATCTTGGCCACGAAAACGGAGACCACGAACAGCGAGGACAACACCAGCAGCACGCCAAAGATGCGGCCGAGGAAACTGCGCGGAACCCGTTCTTCAAAGCCGCCATTCACAACCAGGTTGAGCGCCCACCAGAACGACGGGAACCATGCCTCTTTTAGCGGGCGATCAAAGTAGGGCTGCGCGCGGCGTTCGAAGATCCACATCAGCATGCCCCCGACCAACAGGATCACAAAGGCGATGCCGATGGCGGCAAACAGGTCCCAGGACAACAGCGCCGCAATCAGGCTCGGCTCTGATATGTCATCCTCGTGCAGCATGATTTGCAGGCCGCTCTCAAAGATGGGCTGGCTGAAGTCCATGACCGCTTCGCGCCCCGCCGTGATCGAGATATTGGCCGCCGCCATGTCCGCCTCGCCGCGCTCGACCTCTTCGAGCATCTGCACAAAACTGTCGACACGGTTGATTTTGATGTCCCAGGTCAGGCGCCGCGCGACCTCTCGCATCAGGTCCATGGTGAAGCCGACGTCCTGCCCTCCGACCTGCATCGAGAACGGCGGGCGCGTGACTGTGTTGACAACAACCTGCTCCTGCGCACGCAGCGGAAACGCGGGCAGGCTCATCAGAACTGTTATCAGGCAGAACCAAAGGGAACGCAGGGTCATGATCTAGGTCTCGAATCCAATGTCCGACCTGCCTTAGAAGGGCTGCGCCATGATTCTCAAGCCCCAGCGCTCAGGCGGTACGCTGTTCGGCCAGAACTGCGGCATCAAACGCGCGCACCACGGGATATCGCGGGTGGGCATGTTCCGGCAGGCTGTTGCGGTCCAGATCCGCAAGGAGGCTCGCGGCGAGTGCTGGTCGATCACGGCGAATCCGGCCGAGGAACAGGCTTTCGATCCCCAGTCCCGCCGCCATCGGCACCTCGTGCCCCGGCAAGATGACCTGCATATAGGTTGCCAAAACACCGGCGGCGGGCTCGGGATGCGCCGTGCGCGTGCCCGCCAGGGTCTCGGCCGGCGCCAGCACCGCCTCGCAGCCGAACAGGTAGTCCACATCTGACCCCGTCAGCACCATGCGCTGGAACGGTGCGACCACAATGTCTTGCGTCAAACCAAAATAGGGCGACCGCACCCGCACGGGATGAAAGCTGCCCAGCGCAGGCACCTGCCGGCGGATCACATGCAGCACCGGCACCAGCGCACCGCTGGCGCAGCGCAGCAGATCGCCCCGTCGCAGATCCCGGACCGGACGCATCCCGGTGTCTGTCGCCAGCGGCGTCTCCGGCGTCAGGCCCGGCATCGGGCCAACCGGCTCCTGGCAATCTGAAAGCGCGATATAGTCGACATCAGGGGCAATGTAGCACTGTGGCGTGCCGCTCATCAGGGCCCGGAGATCCTCCAGCCGCCACGGGCGCGGGGCGTCGATCGGCATGATGTCAGCCCGCCCACCGTCGAGATGTTCCAGCGCCAGCTGACCGCGAAAGGCTGGCGCATCCCAGCTGTAGGTCAGGCGCACCTGGTCGGTGCGGCCCCGTCTGGTCGGGTTCATGGTTTTGTGCAGCACGGCGCCATATTGCTCCAGCACCAGATTGATGCCGCCGCCAGGCACCGCCGAGACCTGGAAGCGCACCGGCCAATCGCCGCCGCGCTCGAACAGGACCAGCGGTTCGGGTTTGCGCAGTTCCGGCAGGCTGATCTCCAGCACCAGCGCGCCGGTCGCCAGCAGCGCGTTCGGTTCACGCAACAGCAGACAGTACTTCGCACCTTCGGGCGTCAATCCGGCAGGATCAAACACCTGCGCTTGATTGTGCCACAGGCCCAGCCAGCTCATTCATGCCCCCCGGTCGGGGCACCAACATCGTGCCGTCTGTATCCTGCCATCTACACCTCGCAGCGCATCTATGTCGTGCCCCGGGCGGGTGGCGCATGCGTCGGCCTTATTGGTGCCCGGGGCGTCCCTCAGTTTCAGTCCCGATGTTCCCGGTCAGGGACGCCATGCGGCGCAGAAGGATGACACAGCGCGACAATCGGGTTCGGTGAATCAAGTGATCCAACGGTCCGCCTCTGTTCGCTTTGGTAGTCCTGCTCGTCGCACGTCCGGGCGATCTTGTCGCCGTCCCGTTCCATGCCTCGGTCTGTTATTCCCACCACCCTAGCACGCGCCGCGCGCCCTGTCAGGGCACGATTGCCCACGATGCGACTGCCCGAGCATTTCGGCCACAGGTCCCCGCAAGGCGCGATGACAATTGCACCGCCTCCGCAATTCGCGCTAGGTCACTGACGATGATTTCAGGAGGACCCCGCATGACCGCCACCGATCCCGTCCAGTTGACCGCGGACCTCGTTCGCTGCCCTTCGGTCACACCAGAAGAGGGCGGCGCATTGGTGTTGCTGGAACGACTGCTGAGCGATGCGGGCTTTGCCTGCACCCGGGTTGATCGCGGAGGCGTCTGCAACCTCTTTGCCCGCTGGGGCGACAAGGGCCATGCCAAGACCTTCGGCTTTAACGGCCACACCGATGTCGTTCCCGTCGGTGACGAGGCCGCATGGACCCACGACCCCTTTGGCGCCGACGTGGTCGATGGGGTGATGTATGGTCGGGGCACCACCGACATGAAATCCGGCGTTGCGGCCTTTGCCGCCGCCGCCATCGACTTTGTGCGCGAGACACCGCCCGACGGTGCCGTGGTTCTGACCATCACCGGCGATGAGGAAGGCGACGCGGTGGACGGCACCACGGCCCTGCTCGCGTACATGGATCAGGCGGACGAGAAGATGTCCGTCTGCCTCGTGGGTGAACCCACCTGCCCCAATCACATGGGCGAGATGATCAAGATCGGCCGCCGTGGCTCCATGACAGCATGGTTCACGGTAACGGGCGTGCAGGGGCATTCGGCCTATCCGCATCGTGCCAACAATCCCTTGAATGGCCTCTCGCGCCTGATGGATCGCCTCGGCAGCCATCAGCTTGATGACGGATCCGAGCATTTCGACGCCTCCACCCTGGCGATCGTCACCATTGACACCGGCAATCCTGCAACCAATGTGATCCCCGCCCAGGGCCGCGCGGCGGTGAACATCCGCTTCAACGACCTGCATTCCGGCGCCTCGCTCACCAACTGGCTGCAAGAGGAAGCGGACAAGGTGGCCGAAGAGTTCGGTCTCAGGATCGACATGGACGTCAAGATCTCTGGCGAGAGCTTTATCACCCCCCCGGGTGACCTGTCCGATCTGGTGGCCCAGGCTGTACAGACCGAAACCAATCAGGTCCCGGAGCTGTCGACCACCGGCGGCACATCCGACGCGCGTTTCGTCAAGGCGCATTGCCCTGTGGTGGAGTTCGGTCTCGTGGGCAAAACCATGCATCAGGTCGATGAAAATGTTGAGGTCGCCCAGATCCATCAACTGAAGGCCATCTACACCCGCATTTTGACGGATTACTTCGCATGAGCCTGTTGATCGCGGAAACGGAAGATCTCGACACCTGCCTGGAGCTGCGCTTCGAGGTGTTTGTACGAGAGCAGGGCGTTCCCCCGGAGGAAGAGCGCGATACGCTCGATGACTCTGCCACGCATCTTCTGGCGACGCAGGATGGCACACCCGTGGGAACCGCGCGGATTGTGTTTCAGAGCGATATTGCCAAGATCGGGCGGGTCTGTGTGATAAAATCCGCACGCGGTACGGGGCTTGGTGCACGGCTGATCGAGGCTTGCGTCGACGTTGCCAGAGGGCGGCAGGGGATCACCCGGGCCAAGCTCGGTGCGCAGATCCACGCCATTGGTTTTTATGAGAAGCTTGGCTTTGAGGCCTTTGGGCCTGTTTACCTCGATGCGGGTATAGATCATCGGGATATGGTAAAACCGCTATAGGTCACTCAGCAGGCGCCACCTGGTAAAAGGTCGGTCCATATTTCGCCGCCTGTCATTTGGTGTTTTCAGCATGACGTTCCCTGCGCGCCATGCTACGGCAGATCTATGGCGCGTATTCCCACAAAGGCCGAGATTCTGGACTGGATCTCCGCCCACCCGACCCAGAACTCCAAACGTGACATTGCCAAGGCTTTTGGCATCAAGGGCGCTGAGCGGATCGACCTCAAACGCCTCCTGAAGGAGTTGGAGGCCGAAGGGCATCTGGAAAAGCGCAAGCGCAGTTACACCGACCCGGATCGTTTGCCGCCGGTCACGGTTCTGCTGGTCAAAGCCCCCGATGACAATGGCGATCTGTTTGCCCAGCCGCTGGAATGGCATGGCGAAGGGGTTGAACCCATCGTGATGGTGATCCCGCGTGCGTCGGATCCGGCCCTGGGTGAAGGCGACCGTATCCTTGCGCGCCTGACCGTGGTGCAGGAAGCGGATCACAACTATGAGGCCCGCCTGATCCGTCGCATCGGGACCAACCCGAAGCGCATTTTGGGTATTTATCGCCAAGGGTCCGAAGGCGGGCGTATTGTGCCCATCGACAAGGCGGGCTCCAACGAGTGGCAGGTGCCCGAAGCAAACACCCATGGCGCCAAGGACGGCGAATTGGTCGAGGCAGAGCTTGCCGGACCAAAGGCCCGTATGGGTTTGCCCAAAGCGCGCATCGTCGAACGGCTCGGCGATCCATCCGCCCCCAAGGCGGTGTCGCTGATCGCAATCCACCAGCATGGCATTCCCGATCACTTCCCCGATGCGGTTATTGCCGAGGCTGACAGCGCCAAACCAATGGGCCTCAAGGGGCGCGAAGATCTGCGCGACCTGCCGCTGATTACCATCGACCCTGCCGATGCCCGCGACCACGACGACGCCTGCTTTGCCCACGCGGATGAGGACCCCAAGAACCCCGGTGGCCATGTGATCTGGGTCGCGATCGCCGATGTCGCGGCCTATGTGACGCCCGGTTCGGCGCTGGACCGCGAAGCACGCAAACGCGGTAACTCCAGCTACTTCCCTGATCGGGTGGTACCGATGCTGCCGGACCGGCTTTCGGGCGATCTCTGCTCTCTGCACGAGGGTGTGCCACGTCCCTGTCTGGCGGTGCGCATGCAGATCGACGCCGAGGGCAACAAGTTCGCGCACCGGTTTGTAAGAGGGCTAATGAAATCACAGGCCTCCTTGCACTACGGCGAGGTGCAAGACGCCATGGATGGTCGCGTCACCGCGCGCACGGAGCCGTTCCTGGAAGACGTCATAAAGCCGCTGTATGCCGCCTATGAAGCGCTCAAAGCCGCCCGTGGCGCGCGCCAACCGCTGGATCTCGACCTACCAGAGCGCAAGATCGTGCTCGACGACAAAGGCAAGGTTGCCTCGGTCAATTTCCGCGACCGCCTCGATGCCCACCGGCTGATCGAGGAATTCATGGTGCTGGCCAATGTGGCCGCCGCCGAAACCCTGATCAAGAAGCGCCAGCCGCTGTTGTTCCGGGTGCATGAAGAACCCGCTCAGGACAAACTGGACGCGCTGCGCGACACGGCGCAGGCGGCGGGTCTGAACCTTGCCAAAGGACAGGTGCTGCAAACGCGGCACCTGAACGCATTGCTGAATGCCGCCGCGGGAACCGATGATGCGGAGCTGATCAACATCTCCACCCTGCGGTCGATGCAGCAGGCCTATTACTACCCGGAGAATTTCGGCCATTTTGGTCTGGCGCTGCGCAACTATGCGCATTTTACCTCGCCGATCCGCCGCTATGCCGACCTGATCGTGCACCGCGCCCTGATCACGGCCCATGGGTGGGGCAAGGACGGGCTTTCGGTTGACGAGGTCGAGCGGCTGGAGGACACCGCGACTCATATTTCCGCAACCGAGCGTCGTTCGATGCTGGCGGAGCGCGACACCACGGACCGCTATCTTGCGTCCTATCTGGCGGAACGCGTGGGCAATGAGTTCACCGGTCGGATCTCCGGCATCGCTCGCTTTGGCGCCTTTGTGAAACTGGATGAAACCGGAGCCGACGGGCTGGTGCCAGTGCGCTCGATCGGACGGGAGTATTTCCATTTTGACGCGCAGGCTGGAACGTTGATGGGGTCTGACACCGGGTTGATCATCGCCATCGGCCAACGAGTCACGGTGCGTCTGACCCAGGCTGCACCGGTGACCGGCGGGTTGGAGCTGGAATTGCTGGCCCTTGAAGATGCGGAACTGCCAAAAGGGCGCGGCGATGCCGGTAAAGGCGGTCGCCGTCGGAGCCCTGCGGGTCGCACCGTGTCTCGCAGCAAGGCTGCAAAATCAAAGCACAAGGCAGCCAAGGTAAAGCGCAAGGTGACCCGAAAACGCAAATAACCCGGTCGCGTCGCGCGCCTCCAGGGGGCGCGCCAGAGGTTTTGCGCTCCGCTTTGCGGATCGCCGGGGGGCAGGCCGCGCCTTCGGCGCGGCCTGCCCGGCCCAAGGGGCGCCCTTGCATTTTAATGCAAGGGTGACGCGCGGGAGCCCCCCGGCCCCTATAAAGTGTCATCAACTGCGCGAAACCTACGCCGCCTGCGGGAGCGTCAGCGCGCTCTGCTCCATCACGCGGGACACATAGGTCAAGAGTGCACCGTGGCGCTGTGTCACCTCCACCACCTGCGGCGCGGCAGGTGCACGGGACAGGGCCTCAATCATCGGCGCGGCAGAGCAATCAGCGGCGGTCATCTGATCCCCAAACAAGAAACGCTGATCGCCCAGAATATCCTCTATCGCTGTCAGATCCTGCTCCAGCCGCTGCAGACGCTCCGCCCGGTCAAACCGCGAATGCCCCGTGAAGTGCAGACCGTCCAGCACCTTGGCGCGAAAGCTGTTAACGGGCTCTTCAGGCACACCCGCAAAAACCGTCTGCAGCATCCCTGCCCAGCCCTCATCTTCGAGCCAGCGGGCACACATAAGCTGCAACCACAGCGACTCGTCCACCATGCGGATGAGCGCGCGTGACTGACCTTTTTGCACAGCACTAAGGCCCGTATCAAACTCCGCGCCCCGGTCTTCGAGGAAACCACGGATGCCTTCGCTGTCGGGGGTCAGGGTACCGTTCTCGTCCTGCACCACGGGAAGCTTGCTGTGCGGCATCCGTGCGAGTTCTGCCGGGTCGTGCACATCCTGCCGCTGCCAGTCCTCACCAGACATCTGCAGCAGCAGCGCCGCTTTGGTACAAAACATGCTGTAGCTGTAAAAACCGTCGCCACCGCCGTGGGTCAATAGGGTCAACATCGTCTCTCTCCATTTGGGATGTGATGAGGATGTGCTATACGGGCCTGTTGTCAGTTTTTGTCATCAGGGGAAAGTACACGCAGGGTATGACCAGAACAGAACGCCTCTTTCGCCTGATGCAGACCCTGCGCCAGCTCCCGCCACCGGTGACGGCTGAACAGCTCGCCCAGGATCTTGGTGTCTCTGGTCGGACCATCCATCGCGATATTGACGCGCTCCGGGCATTGGGGGCCGTGATTGACGGGGCCGCGGGATTTGGCTTCACGCTTGTCGAGGATGCAACGCTGCCCCCGCTCGGGTTTGGAGCCACCGAACTGGAGGCGCTGGTGCTGGGCCTTTGCGAGGTTCAGCAGAAGGGCGATCCCGATCTGGCAGATGCGGCCCGCACCGCCCTGAAAAAACTGCGCGCCCGCCTGCCCAAGAGCCAGGCTGACCGATTGCAGCATGCGGTCCTCTCTGCGCATAGCTTTGCGCCGCCGCACGCCCCGACGGTGGATGCAGCCGAACTGAGACAGGCGACGTGGGACGAGCGCGAGGTGGGGTTTGATTATGTGGACGCCAAAGGTGCAAGCACATGGCGACAGGTGAAACCGCTTGGACTGGTCTATTTCGACAATTCCTCGGTCTTGATTGCATGGTGCCTCCTGCGTCGGGACTTTCGGGTGTTTCGCCTGGATCGCATGCAGGGGCTTGAGGTGACGGAGACATCCTTTCGCCCGCATCGTGTTCGGCTTTATCGCGCCGCACTCGACCATCTTCGCAGCCAGGCCTATGGCTGAAGGTGTCCAACAGGCAGAGGAGCGCTGAGGAGCGGCGGCGCCTGTCTGAGTTCTTTTGCCCGCGGCCCAGTCACGCTACAGTTGATGACAATAAACAGAGCAGGTGTTGAGGTTCAAAATGCGCAGTTGGGTTAAAAGAGCGCTATGTGTCGGGTTCACCCTTCCGGCATGGATGGCGCAAGCAGCCGTTTCGGAACAACAAATCCTCACGGAGACGCCGCGACCGCAGGCGCGCCCCGCCGGTCCCGAGGCGCAGGCGGCGCGCGTCCAGCTCGCCACCGCCACCACACTTCGTCCGGTGGCACGCACCAGCGTCGCCGCCACGACCGAAGCTGCGCTGTCGGCCCCCCGCTCGGACCACGATAAAGACGTACACTTCAAAACCTGGCTCAGCGACTTCGCCTCCCGCGCGCAGGCACAGGGCATTCGGCCGGAGATCTTGAACCGCGCACTCGACGGCGTCACCTATGACGCCTCCGTCATCGAGCGGGACCGCAACCAGTCCGAGTTCACCAGAACGATCTGGGATTACCTAGATCGTGCTGCCTCCGACAGTCGTGTGCAGAATGGCAAGGCGGCTCTTCAAGGCCAACGGGATACGCTGGAACGAATAGAGGCGCACTACGGGGTCGAAAAGGAAGTGTTGGTTGCCGTCTGGGGGCTGGAAAGCAGCTATGGCAGCTTTCGTGGAGATATGGACATCATTCGTTCCCTGGCAACGCTCGCCTTTGATGGTCGGCGCGGCGCCTTCTTCGAAGAGCAGCTGATTGCCGCGCTGAAGATCCTGCAATCCGGCGATGTGGCGCCGCGGGAGATGACCGGCAGCTGGGCCGGCGCAATGGGACACACGCAGTTTATCCCAACATCGTACCTCGATTACGCGGTGGATTTCACCGGCGACGGGAAACGGGACATCTGGTCCGATACCCCGACGGATGCCCTGGCCTCGACCGCGGCCTATCTGAAGAAATTCGGCTGGGTCTCCGGACAGCCCTGGGGGGTGGAAGTGACGCTGCCCGACACTTTTGACTTCACGCTGGCCAACCGCAAGATCAAGAAAAGTCCGGAGGCATGGGCTCGGCTTGGTGTGCGTGCGATGAATGGCCAGCCGGTGCCCAATCATGGTGAGGCCTCGATCCTGCTGCCGGCTGGCGGCAAGGGTGCCGCCTTCATGATCTTCAAGAATTTCTCTGTGATCGAGCGCTACAACACGGCCGATGCCTATGTGATCGCCGTTGGTCACCTGAGCGACCGGCTGCGCGGCGGCGACAAGATCAAGGGCAGCTGGCCCCGTGGAGATCGCGCATTGACCTTTGCGGAGCGTAAGGAATTGCAGCAACGTCTGACACGCGCCGGTTTCAGCACCGATGGCATCGACGGGCGCATCGGACCCAAGACCGTGGCCGCTGTGCGCGCCTATCAGAGCGCCAAGGGGTTGATGCCGGACGGCTATGCCTCGCTGACACTGCTGGAGAAGCTACGCTAACACCCCATAACACCTCAGGGCGCTCAGCCCCTGCACACAAAAAAGCCCCGCTCAATGGCGGGGCTTTTTCTTGTCATGAGGTGGGTCAGCTCGGGCTCATGCCGCGCAAACGCTCACTGCGGCGACGCAAAAGCTCAACCGTGGTCAGCAAGCAGATCGAGATCGCCACAAGGATCGTCGCCACCGCCAGAATGGTGGGCGAGATCTGTTCGCGCAGGCCGGTAAACATCTGCCACGGCAGTGTTTTCTGGCCAGCAGACCCGACAAAGAGCACCACCACAACCTCGTCAAAGGAGGTGATGAAGGCAAACAGCCCCCCGGAAATCACGCCGGGCAGGATGAGCGGCATCTGCACCCGGAAGAAAGTGGTGATCGGCCCGGCCCCCATATTCGCCGCGGCACGTGTCAGGGAGCGATCAAACCCCACCAGAGTCGCAGTCACCGTAATGATGACGAAGGGGATGCCGAGGGCGGCGTGGGCCAGGACGACCCCGAAATACGTCCCCTGCAAGCCGATACGGCTGTAAAAGAAGTACATCCCCGCAGCCGAAATGATCAGCGGCACGATCATCGGCGAGATCAGCACCGCCATGATCGCTCGGCGGAACGGTACATGCGGTTGGCTCAGGCCGATCGCCGCAAGCGTGCCGAAGCTCACCGACAGGAAGGTCGCCATAGGCGCAATCCGCAGCGAATTCCACAGCGCCTGCTGCCAGTCATCGTTGCTGAAGAAATCCTGGTAGTGCTTGAGGGAATAGCCTTCCGGGTCAAACCGCAGCATTTCCGGTGTGAAGGTAAAGAAGTTCTCGGCGTTGAACGAGAGCGGCATCACCACCAGAATCGGCGTGATCAGAAACACGAAGATCGCGCCGCAGATCACCCGAAAGCTGTAATACCACAGAACCTGACCGGGCGTCAGATAGGGGGGCAGGTGCTTGCGATAGCTCGACGTGGCGAGCCAGAAGATGAACCAGCCCGCGAACCAGCCGAACAGTGCCCCCACCACGAGGGCGGGCAGACCGCCGAGCAGGAACCCGGCGATTGCAAACACGGCGACTGTGGCCCAACGCACGGGTTTCTCCTGCGCCAGCAGGTTGCAGTACACAAAGCCCATGGCGCCCAGAAGGACCGCGCCGATCACAAGCCCGAGCAGGCCCGATCCCTGCGCCGTGCCCACGAAGAGGCCGAAGAAGCCCCCTGCGGCAGCGGATACGGCAGCGGTGAAGGCGGGAGTTTGGTTTTGAACAGGTGTCAATGCCATTTGTCTTATCCCAGCTTCACGTTGTCGATGCCGACGATCTTGTCATAGGCCCAGTAGAGCAGCAGCACGACCGCCAGGAGGATACTCCCGAGCGCCGCCGCCAAACCCCAGTTGAGCGAGGACGAGATATGATAGGCAATCCGGTTGGAGATAAAGACCCCCTTGGTGCCGCCCACGATCTCGGGCGTGATGTAGTAGCCGATCGCCAGAATGAAGACGAGAATCGACCCCGCGCCGATCCCCGGGACCGACTGCGGGAAATACACCCGCCAGAACGCCGTCCAGTTGGTCGCACCCAGCGACTTTGCCGCGCGCAGATAGGACGGGTTGATGGTCTGCATCACCGAATACATCGGCAGGATCATGAATGGCAGCAGGATGTGGGTCATCGCCACGATAGTGCCGAACTGGTTGTTGATCATCACCAGTCGCGCCGCGTCATCGACCAGTCCCAGCCAGACCAGCACATCATTGATAACACCCTGTTGCTGCAGCATGACCTTCCAGGCCGATGTCCGGACCAGGAGCGAGGTCCAGAACGGCAGCAGCACCAGGATCATCAGGATATTGGCTGATCGGGTCGGCAGGTTGGCCAGAATCCAGGCAACCGGATAGCCCAGCAGAATGCAGGAGCCGGTGATCACCAGCGACATGACCAGAGTCCGCTGGAACAGCGTGATATAGATCTGCTGGTTCTCGGGCCGCGGCTCTGCGCCTTCGGGGCCCTTCTGCATGTCGATGGAGTTCAGGAAATACCCGCTGGTGTAATTGGGGCTGTAGGTCTGGATCGTGCGCCAGTTGCCCAGATCGCCCCAATCCTCATCCATGTCGAGAAAGGCGGCCTTGAAGGAAATCGGCTCCAACTCCGCCAGTGCCTCGGCTGCGGCCGTCAACTCGGCTGCGCCCGGGCCCGAGTAGCTAGCGAGCTTTTCCGCACCGTCAGCCGACTGAACGGCGGTGGCAAAGGCCACAAAAACGGTTTCCCAGGGATCTTCTTCAGCGACGACGTCCTCTTCCGCGATTGCCGTGAACAGAGCAAAATCCGTGTAGGCTGTCGCCATGCGAGGAAAGAGCGCGCTGATCTCGGCGCCCGGCACAAAGCCGATATCACCGGCAAAGCTGTCACCGGTCAGCTGGCTGAGTTTGGCCCGCTGCGCGTCCAGAAGGCCGGTGTTGCCCTCGGCGCTGCTGCCCCCGGTCATGATTTCAAACCAGAGCGCCTCATCCTTCAGAGCGCCATCATTGGCGCGTTCGATGGCCTTGACGTGGTCCTCACCAACATCATCAACCTTGCGCCCGCTGCCCCGGAACAGAGAGGAAATCCCGGTTTCCTCATAGTTCAGGCGCGTACCGAGCTTGGTGTGTTCCTTGGCTTCGGCAGCAACGAAGAGATCGTAATAGAGACTCTCATACACCGCCTCGCCCGGAGCCTCGTCACCGAGGGCATCCCAGTCTTTCAGGGTCACCACGGTTTCGGAAAGCGTGTCTGACACGATTCGGTTCTCGACCGAGCGGAACAACATATCCGCGATCGGGAGAATAAAGGTGAGGAGGATGAAGACCAGAAGCGGCGCGATCAGCATCAAGGCCCGCATTTTCTGCATCCTCAACGCGCGGGCCAGGCTGCGCTTCAACGGCGTACCGTCAGCCGCTAGGACCGGGCCGGATTGAGTTGTGTCACTCATGATTGTCCCTGTTGTCTTCCCGCGTTTTTCAAATCTGCGGGGTGGAGGTCTCCGCCGCGGCGGCGCCCTGGGGACGCGGCGCCGGAGAGGGAGCCGGAGAGCGCAGACCGCTCTCCGGCATCGGCATCATCAGATCCGATTACTTGGCCAGCCAGGCCTGGAACTTCGCGTCGATGTCGTCGCGATAGTCAGCCCAGAACTCGTAGTTGTACAGGAACGTGTTCTGTGCGTTTGCCGGATCGGTCGGCATATGCGGCGCCATCTCGATGCCAAGCTCGGCATGTTTGCCGACGAGCGGTGCGGAAGAGGCACGCGCCGGGCCGTAGGAGATGTATTTCGCCTGATCCGCCAGACGCTGAGTGTCGGTGGCGAAATAGATGTAGTCCAGGGCACGTGCCTTGCGCTCATCCGAGAGACCCGCCGGAATGATCCAGCCGTCCAGGTCGAACACCTGTGCGTCCCAGAGCATCGCCACCGGCTGATCCTGCTCTTCTATCACCGAGAACAGACGGCCGTTGTAGGTGGAGCCCATCACAACTTCGCCATCGGCGAGCAGCTGCGGCGTGTCGGCACCGGCGGACCACCAGATCACGCTGTCCTTGATGGTGTCGAGCTTCGCCAGCGCGCGCTCCTGACCTTCTTCGGTTTCCAGCACGTCATAGACTTCGTCCTTGGCGACGCCGTCGCAGAGCAGAGCCCATTCCATGTTGTTGATCGGACGCTTCTCCAGCGCACGCTTGCCCGGATAGGCTTCGAGATCAAACACGTCGCAAACGCTTGTCGGCGGGGTGTCACCGACCAGATCGGTGCGATAGCCGAAGGTGGTGGAATAGACGATCTGCGGGATGAAGCAGTCGGACACCAGAAGTTCACCGAAGTCTTCTTCGGCAGAGGTGCCGTCCGGCGCAGCCGCCAGGTGCTCATCGGGATCGATTTCCATCGCCAGACCTTCGTCGCACAGACGCATTGCGTCCGCGGCCACAACGTCGACAACATCCCAGGTCACATTGCCAGCTTCGTTCATTGCACGCAGCTTGGCAACGGCCTCGTTGGAGCTTTCGTCATTGATGATCTTGACGCCGGTCTTTTCGGCGTAGGGCTCGTGATAGGCCTTGAGCTGAGAGTTGGAGTAGGCTCCGCCCCAGGACACGATGGTCATTTCATCCGCCATATCCGCGGCAAAAGCCATCGGCGCGCAGAGAGCGGTCGTGGCGGCGAGTGCCGTCAGTTTACGCAGTTTCATATTCGTATTCTCCTTGTTGAGACACTGATTATTCATGTGTTTGGCCCCCCGATCCATTCAGCACCGCCGGGGGTTCCTATGCGCAACCGGTCGCGATCAAGCGTCCAGCGCGCGGCAGTCCTCGGGCAGCCAGCCGATTTCGATCTGCTGTCCGGGCTGAAGGCGAACCTGATCCGGCGCGTTGCGGGTCTTGATGATGAACTCATCGTTGCCCGCGACCTTCAGGCGCGTGCGGAAGATGTCACCCATGTAGATGAATTCCAGCACTTCGGCCTTCAGGGTGTGCACGCCTTCTTGCAGGCGATCCTTGTTGTATTCCACCCGTTCCGGGCGGATCGATACGCGTGTGCGCTGTCCCACCTCGGACACGTTGATGGGCATGGCGTCGATCAGTTCCCCACCGTCGAGCTGCACCAGGGCGCGGCCATCGGAGATTTCCTTGATCACGCCTTCCAGCGTGTTGTTCTCGCCGATGAACTGGGCCACGAAACTGTTTGCCGGCTCTTCATAGAGCTGATCCGGCGGCGCCAGCTGCTGGATACGACCATCGTCGAACACGGCGACGCGGTCCGACATGGTCAGCGCCTCGGTCTGGTCGTGGGTCACATAGACCGTGGTGATCCCGAGCTGGTGCGCCAGATGGGTGATCTCGAACTGCATCTTTTCGCGCAGCTGCTTGTCGAGCGCACCGAGCGGCTCGTCCATCAGCACCAGTTCGGGCTCGAACACCAGGGCACGGGCCAGCGCAACACGTTGCTGCTGGCCACCGGACAGCTGCGCCGGGCGACGGCCGCCAAAACTGCCCATCTCCACCATGTCGAGCGCACGTTTGACTTTTTCTTCACGTGTGGATTTCCCCATTCCACGCACCTCGAGCGGAAAGCTCAGGTTCTCGGCAATGGTCATATGCGGAAACAGGGCGTAGTTCTGGAACACCATGCCAATGCCACGCTTGTGCGGCGGGATGTTGTTGATCGAGACACCGCCGAGGCGGATGTCGCCATGAGTGGCGGTCTCGAAGCCGGCCAGCATCATCAGACAAGTGGTTTTCCCCGACCCCGACGGACCCAGCATGGTCAGGAATTCGCCCTTGGGCATGGTGAGGTTCAAGTCTTTGACGACAAGTGTCTCACCGTCATAACTCTTTTGCACGCGTTCGAATTCAACGAACGCGTCAGTATTCGACGCATCGGCCAAATCAGGCTCCCCGTATATGTTCTTATCCCGGCGGCTTTGATCCGCTCTTTATTCATTAGTGTAAGCACAGCGGCACTCCACTGTGCAACCGGATCAATCGGCTCCGGCTCGGCGTCCCGGTGGGTTTCTCAACTCTCCCGGAGGAATGGATCGCGAACCCAGACGATTTGCGACCCTTACTTGCTTGTTTGCGCCATTTTTGGACATTTTTACCCCTAAGCACAACAGCTGACGCGATGATTTTTTTTGCATACGCACAAAAAAGGGACCGCTAACGATCCCTTTTGATGATTCGAATCAGGTGAACAACCGGATCAAACCGCTTCGGCAAGCAGATCCTGCGCTTTGAGTTCGGCGTAGCATTCATCGAGCGACTTGGTTGCGCGCGCAATCAATGTGTCGATCTCTTCCGTCGTGATCACCAGCGGCGGAGAGATGATCATGCGGTCGCCCACATGGCGCATCACCAGATTGTTGGCAAAGCAACGCTCGCGGCAAATGAAGCCCACCGTTCCCGCGTCCGATGCAAAGGCCGCGCGGGTTGCCTTGTTTGGCGTCAGCGCGATGGAGCCCATCATCCCGACGATCTTGGCTTCGCCGACCAGAGGGTGATCGGTCAGTGCCTCCCATTTTTCCTTGAGATAGGGTGCAGCGACGTCGCGGACGTGCTCCAGAACCTTCTCCTCCTCAAGAATGCGGAGGTTCTCCAGCGCCACAGCAGCCGCCACCGGGTGACCGGAATAGGTGTAGCCGTGGTTGAATTCGTCCTGTGCGATCACACCGGCCACCTCGTCCGAGACGATGGAGCCGCCGATGGGCGCATAGCCCGAGGACAGCCCCTTGGCGATGGTCATGATATCGGGCCGGATACCCATAGTCTCGGAGCCGAACCAGTTGCCTGTGCGCCCAAAACCGCAGATCACCTCATCCGCGATCAGTAGGATGTCATACTTGTCGCAAATACGCTGGATCTCGGGCCAATAGGTTGCGGGCGGCACGATCACCCCCCCGGCCCCCTGGACCGGCTCGGCAATAAAGGCCGCCACACGGTCTTCGCCCAGTTCCAGAATGGCTTTTTCCAGCTCCTGCGCGCGCGCCAGACCGAACTCTTCGGGATTCGTATCCCCCCCTTCGGCCCACCAGTTCGGTTGGTTGATATGGTGCACATCCGGGATCGGCAGGCCACCCTGTGCGTGCATCGCCGACATGCCACCAAGAGACCCAGACCCAACCGAAGAGCCATGATAGGCGTTCTTGCGCGAGATGATGATAGATTTGGTCGGCTTGCCCTTCATGGCCCAATAGTGACGCACCATCCGAATGTTGGTGTCGTTGGCCTCGGACCCGGAACCGGCGAAGAACACATTGTTCAGATCCCCCGGCGCCAGTTCGGCGATCTTGGCGGCCAGCGCGATAGCGGGCACATGCGTCGTCTGGAAGAAGGTATTGTAATAGGGCAGCTCGCGCATCTGGCGCGCCGCCACCTCGGCCAGCTCATCACGGCCATAGCCGATGTTGACGCACCACAGCCCCGCCATCGCATCGAGGATCTCGTGCCCCTCGCTGTCGGTCAGGGTGACACCATTGGCGCGCGTGATGACCCGCGCGCCCTTCTGCGCCAGACCGCCGTTTGCGGTGAACGGATGCATGTGATGCGCCGCATCCAGCGCTTGCAGTTCTGTGGTGGGCAGATGATTGGTAATCGTCGTCATTGGGGACACTCCTGAACGGAAAGCTTTCGTCCAGAATATGATCAAAAATCACACTGTCAATCGAATCAGTTGATCGGCGTCAGCCCCGCCCGGACCTGTTCCATGCCCTGCAACACGTCCCGTTCCATGGCCAGCGCCACCAGATCCGCATCTTTTTTACGCAGCCCCTCAAGGATGTCCTTGTGACGGTCTGGAAAGCTCTGCGTTCCGAAGCGTCCGCAGACCACCCGGAGCGAGGGGCCAAAGCGCAGCCAAAGCCGGTCGGCGAGATCCGCAAGGATGGGCGCACCCGCATGGGCGTTCAAGGCGGTGTGGAACTGGTAGTTCAGCTCAAGATAGCCCGCCACATCCCCGGAGGAGATCGCCTTGTCCAGTGTCAGATCCAACGCCTCCAACTTGTCCACCTTGGGCGCAGGCATGCGTGTTGCCGCGCGACGCGCCAGCTCACACTCTATTGTTTTTCTTGCATAAACTAGCTCATCTATATCCTCGGCCCGCAGTTCGGGCACCGATACGCGACGGTTGCCCTGAAACACCAAGGCCCCGTCCGAAATCAGCCTGCGGATCGCTTCGCGCACCGGTGTCATGCCGCTCTCCAGCGCCTCCACCAGCCCCTGTATCGTGACCGCCTGTCCGGGGGCCAGTTCCCCGAACAAAATCTGCGCCCGCAAACGCTGATAGACCTGCTCGTGAGCGGGCAGTTTTGCCCCCCCTTCCGACGGGGGCCCGGATGGCGGATTTGGCACATTCAACGAACTTGGATCCTTCTCATTTTCGGGCAGCTTGCACCAACGAAATGCAGATGAAAACATAAAGTGTCTTGCCGGATGAGGCAAAACTTGATCAAAATAGCCCACAGCCGGACAGAAAGACGCCGGCATGCACAGGGGAGATTCTCATGACACTCAAAACGGCCACCATCGTGTCCGCCATCGCACTCAGCGCGGCAGCCGCCTCGGCAGATGAGGTGCGCGTCTACAACTGGTCCGACTATATCGACGAGTCGCTGCTGGAGAAATTCGAGCAGGAAACCGGTATCGACCTGATCTACGATGTCTTCGATTCAAACGAATTGCTGGAGACCAAGATGCTCGCAGGGGGGTCCGGCTATGATGTCGTCGTGCCCACCGGCTCGTTCCTGCAACGTCAGATCCAGGCCGGCGTGTTCCAGAAAATCGACAAGGACAAGCTGGAAAACTACGGCAACGTCTGGGATGTGATCCAGGACCGCACCGCCCGGTTTGACCCCAACAACGACTACTCGATCAACTACATGTGGGGCACCACCGGGATCGGCGCCAACACCGGCAAGGTAAGCGAAGCCCTGGGCGAGGACGCCCCGATCGACAGCCTGGCGCTGGTCTTCGACCCTGCCAACATGGAAAAGCTCTCCGAATGCGGCGTGCATTTCCTCGATGCTCCGGATGAGATGATCCCTGCCGCGCTGACCTATCTCGGGCTTGACCCGAACAGCCACGACAAGGATGACCTCGAACAAGCGGCCGATGCGCTCGAAGCGGTGCGCCCCTATGTTCAAAAGTTCCATTCGTCCGAATACATCAACGCGCTCGCCAATGGTGATATCTGCGTGGCCTTCGGCTGGTCCGGCGACATTCTCCAGGCCCGCGACCGTGCTGCCGAGGCCGACAATGGCGTCAATATTACCTATAACGCGCCGTCTGAGGGTGCTCTGATGTGGTTCGACCAGATGGCGATCCCGGTGGATGCGCCGAACCCGGAGGCTGCGCACAAGTTCCTGGACTTCATCCTTGATGCCGAGAACATGGCCGCCGCGTCGAACTATGTCTACTACGCCAACGGCAACAAAGCCGCGCAGGAGTTCCTCGCCGAGGACGTGATCGGAGATCCGGCGATCTATCCGACCCCCGCGGCGCTGGACAACACCTACATCAAGGGCCCCTACCCGCAGAAGGTCCAGCGTGTCGTGACGCGCCTGTGGACCCGTGTGAAATCCGGCACCTGAGACCCATCAGGCCGACCCTTCCGGCAGGGCGCATCCAGGCGCCCTGCCCCGACTGACAGACGATAACGGGCAGGTTTCGAGCCGCCCGAATGGGGGCACACTTTGGCATTACCGGTATTTGAACCCTGGACGGATCCGCAGGCAAAGCCGCTGATCCAGTTCCAGAACGTGACCAAGCGCTTTGGCGATTTCACCGCGATCGACGACCTGACCATCGACATCTTCGAGCGCGAGTTCTTTGCGCTACTGGGGCCGTCGGGCTGCGGCAAGACCACGATGATGCGGATGCTCGCCGGGTTCGAAGCCCCGACAGAGGGCAAGATCTTTCTCGCCGGGCAAGATATTGCACCCGTTCCCCCAAACCAGCGCGCCGTGAACATGATGTTCCAGTCCTACGCGCTGTTTCCTCACCTCAGTGTCTGGGAAAACATCGCCTTTGGCCTGAAACGCGAAGGCATGCCCCGCAACGAGATCAGCGCCCGCGTCGAAGAAATGCTGCGCCTGACCCGGCTGGAAAAATTCGCCCGTCGCAAACCGCATCAGATTTCCGGCGGACAACGCCAGCGGGTGGCACTGGCCCGCAGTCTCGCCAAGGCCCCGAAACTGTTGTTGTTGGATGAGCCGCTCGGCGCGCTCGACAAGAAGCTGCGCGAGGAAACCCAGTTCGAACTGATGGACATTCAGGAAAAGACCGGCACCACTTTTGTGATCGTCACCCATGATCAGGAAGAAGCCATGACAGTGGCCAGCCGGGTCGCAGTGATGGACAATGGCAAGGTGATGCAAGTCGCCACACCTGCAGATATCTACGAGGCACCAAATTCCGTCTATGTCGCTGATTTCATTGGCGACGTGAACCTGATCAAGGGCACGGTCACCGCAACCGGCGAAGCCACCTACGCGCTGCACTGGCGCGAGGGTGCCGCACCTTTGGTGGTTAAATCGCCAAACACAATCTCTGATGGCCAAACCGCGCATCTGGCGATCCGCCCGGAGAAGGTGACCATCAGCGCCGACAAACCCGACGGCGCTGACAACGTGGTCCAGGGCAAGGTCCTGGATATCGCCTATCTCGGCAACCTCTCGACCTACCACGTGGAACTGCCCACCGGCGATGTGATCAAGGCACAAACCGCCAACACCCGCCGCATTTCGCGTCGTGCCTACACATGGGAAGACACCGTCTGGCTGTCCTGGACAGCCACCGGCGGCGTCTTGCTGGGTGAGTGATGCGCCGTTTCTTTCTGATCGCAGTCCCCTACGTCTGGCTTCTGGCACTGTTTCTGGTGCCCTTCGTCATCGTCCTGAAGATCTCGCTGTCGGATGCGGCCATCGCCCGCCCGCCCTATGTCCCGCAGTTCGACTGGGCCGCAGGCATTGGTGCGTTTCTTGCTGAGCTGGATTTTGAAAATTTCACATGGCTCATCGAGGATGACCTCTACTGGAAAGCCTATCTCAGCAGCCTTCAGATCGCGCTGACCTCAACTCTGCTGACGCTGATCGTGGGTTACCCCATCGCCTATGGCATGGCGCGCGCGCCCGAAGAATGGCGGCCGACGCTGATGATGTTGGTGATTCTACCGTTTTGGACCTCATTCCTGATCCGCGTCTATGCGTGGAAGGGCATCCTGTCGAACGAAGGCTTCCTCAATCAGTTCCTGATGTGGACCGGCCTTGTATCCGAACCACTGCAGATCCTGAACACCACCACCGCCGTCTATATCGGCATTGTCTATACCTATCTGCCGTTCATGATCCTGCCGATCTACGCGGCGCTGGAACGGATGGACGACAGCCTGATCGAAGCGGCCGAGGATTTGGGCTGTTCGCGCCTATCGGCGTTCTGGCTGGTGACCATACCCTTGTCCAAAGGGGGCATCATCGCGGGCTGTTTCCTCGTCTTCATTCCTGCCATGGGCGAATTCGTGATCCCTTCGCTGCTCGGCGGATCTGACACGCTGATGATCGGCAAAGTGCTGTGGGAGGAGTTCTTCTCCAATCGCGACTGGCCGGTGGCAAGCGCGGTGGCGGTGATCCTGCTGTTGATCCTCGTGGTGCCGATCGTGCTGTTCCAGCGCAATCAGCAAAAAGAACAGGAGGGCGACGCATGAAACGTCTAAGCGCATTCAATGTGGTCTCGCTGACGCTGGGCTTTGCCTTCCTCTACATCCCGATGCTGATCCTGATCCTGTTTTCCTTCAATGAAAGCAAACTGGTGACGGTCTGGGCGGGCTTTTCGACCAAATGGTATGCCGAATTGATGCAGAACGAGGCCATGCTGCAAGCCGCATGGGTTACCGTAAAAGTTGCAGTATTCTCTTCAACCATCGCCACCGTGCTTGGAACCATGGCCGCTTACGTCATGGTGCGCGGCGGGCGCTTTATGGGCCGGACGTTGTTTTCCGGCATGATCTACGCGCCTTTGGTCATGCCCGAAGTGATCACCGGCCTGTCGCTGCTGTTGCTGTTCATCGGCATTGGGTTGGACCGCGGCGTACTCACCATTGTGCTGGCACATACCACCTTCTCCATGTGCTACGTCTCTGTTGTGGTCTCCTCGCGACTGGCGACATTTGATCGTTCACTGGAGGAAGCGGCGCTGGATCTGGGCTGCTCGCAGGCGCAGGCTTTCCGTTTGGTGACATTGCCGATTATCGCGCCGGCTGTGGTCTCCGGCTGGCTCTTGGCCTTCACCCTGTCGCTTGATGACCTGGTGATCGCCTCCTTCACCACCGGTCCGGCCGCCACGACCCTGCCGATCAAGATCTTCTCGGCTGTGCGACTCGGTGTCAGCCCGGAGATCAACGCGCTCTCAACCATTATGATCGGCATCGTCACGGTCGGCGTAATCAGCGCATCGCTCGTCAGCAAACGGGCCCTGGTCAAGCAGAGACGCGAAGAACAGGAAGCGGTGCGCACCGCATGATGCGCCGCATCTTTTCCGACTACGCCTATGGGGCAGGTCCACGCAGCACCTGCTGGTGGGATGAGACCTGCCCCGCGCCCATCTGGCCAGAGCTTCAGGGGGATCAGACCGTTGATGTGGCGATCATCGGTGGCGGGTTCACAGGGCTTTCGGCTGCACTGCATATGTCGGAGGCGGGGCTGAATGTTGCGGTTCTGGAGGCCGAAACACCCGGTTGGGGTGCATCAGGGCGCAATGGCGGATTTTGTTGCCTCGGCGGCGCCAAACTTGGCGCGCGCGCCATGGCGCGCTTCTACGGCAGCACCGAAACACAGGTCTATCAGGCGGGCGAGGAGGCCGCTGTCCGCCTGGTGGAACAGTTGATCGCCCGCCATCGGATCGATGCGGATACACATTCGCAGGGCGAAACCGTCATGGCGCATTCCGCCAAGGCCCGCGCCGCCCTGATGCGAGAGGCCGAAAATGAACAGGCCGAGTTCATCGACGCCCCTCACTTGGCTGCCCAGGGTCTTGGTGGTGCATTCCACGGTGCCCTCACCACACCTGTGGGCTTTGCCCTCAACCCACGTAAATACCTCTTTGGTTTGGCACATGCTGCGCAGACGGCAGGTGCAGATCTCTATCAGAACAGCCCTGCGATCAGCCTGAACCCTGACGGCAAACACTGGCACGCTGTCACGCCAACAGGTCGGTTGCGCGCCTCACGGATGGTCATCGCGAC
Source organism: Epibacterium sp. ABV4_022 (assembly GCF_056159345.1). Lineage (NCBI taxonomy): Bacteria > Pseudomonadati > Pseudomonadota > Alphaproteobacteria > Rhodobacterales > Roseobacteraceae > Epibacterium > Epibacterium sp. ABV4_022. The sequence continues at coordinate 311,174 of NZ_JBSWVA010000001.1, read as the reverse complement.
CAATGGGTATTCCAGCGAAAACCTGCCCGATTGGCTTGCAGGCCGCTACATGCCGGCCCAGTCCACGGTGATGGTCACCCGCCCCATCACGCCGGATGAACAGGCACGGCAAGGCTGGACCTCAGCGCAGATGGCCTATGACACCCGACATATGCTGCATTATTTCCGCCTGATGCCGGATGGGCGATTTCTGTTCGGAATGCGCGGCGGGCTGACGTCCTCACCCCGCGCAGAGAAAAAGATTCGCGCTGTGCTGCGCAGCCATTTTGAACGGTTGTTTCCGGCCTGGCGGCATGTGGACACCTCACATAGCTGGTCCGGGATGGTCTGCCTGTCGCGCAACCTGGTCCCTTTTGTGGGCGCTGTTCCAGACCATCCCGGCCTGTTTGCAGGGCTGTGCTATCATGGCAATGGCGTTGCCATGGGCAGCTATTCCGGCGCGCTTCTGGCGCAGCTCGTGCAGGGAAGCACACCGGACATGCCGTATTCAAAGGTCATGCAGCGCCTGCCCCGGTTCCCGCTGGGGCGTGCGAGGCGCTTGCTGATGCCCCCGGCCTACGGGCTGCTCGGGCTCATGGACTGAAGCGCCGCCATCTCCAGATCCCGCGCCTCCAGATCCCCCCGCCACTGACAATAGGCCGCCATACGCCAGTGAAACCAAGGTTTGAGGGCATGATACCGCGCCACAACTTCGCGCACGGGATAGGCTAAGGTGAACTCTGTTTCTTCGTCCGGTGACAACACCGCGCCCCGATAAAGAAACTGCATCGCCGGGGACAGGAACAGCGCAAGGTCTTCTGCCGGATCTCCGCGTTGTGGGCACTGCCAGTCAATGAGCGCCAATCTGGACTCACGCACAACCAAGTTTCCGGGTACGGCATCACCATGGATCAGGCAAAGATGTCTGGTGGGCGCTACCGCTCCACGAGGAGCAACTTGGTACAGGTCGTCAGGCGCCGCGCATTCGGCCAGTATCGCCCCGGTTTGCGCCGCCAGTTCCTGCGAGCCGTTGCACCCTGCCGGCAACCCGGAAAAGCCAGCCTGTTGATGCAACACCCCGAGGAAACGCGCCACCTGAGCGGCGCCTTTTCGCCAGGGGGTCCCTGACACATGGCGGTAGATCAACCAGTCCCGACCCTGCCACCGGCCGTATCCGAGAAAGCGCGGCGCTATGCCGGATCCGCCCAGCGCCAGGAGCGCGGCCCGCTCCCGCACAGGGTCATTTGCAAACAGCGGGTTGGCGCGCTGTCGACGATAGAGTTTCACCACCACATCGCCTGCGCGCCAGACGTGGTTGCTCCGACCCCCGTGCAAGGGGACCGGCTCTGAAAGCGACCAGCCCTGCTGCGCCAGATGACGAAACAGGGCTGGTTGTATCTGTAAGGTGTCCAGTGTCAGGATCAGGACTCCGATATCCGGATCGCCCCTTCTCCCCGGCATCCATAGGGACCGGCACCAATTGGTCAGGAGTCCCCCGAGGTTCCTTCGGGATCCCGCAGGGCGGTGACCGCAGAGGCAAGGATGGCGCTTCCGCTCTCCATGATCAAGGCCACTTCGCCATTGACGTTCTGAGTCTCCTCAACGCGCCCATAGACCTCTGCAACCTCGGACAGGATCACCTCGTCATTGGAGTAGCTTTCCACGACAAATGTGTATGATCCCTCGGGGAGGGTGTTGCCATCGCCGTCCTCACCCGACCACTGATAGGGCTCGGCCGAAACGGGCAGATCGATCCGACCGACCTCGTTTTCTTCGGCATCATAGATGACCATCTTGACCTCATCCGCCACCGCAGCGGGGTTGGGTGCAACCGCCACCGGCGTGGAACCATCAAAATGCGCCGCGGCCTGTGCGCGGACCTCTTTGCCCACCCAGCCGGTCAGCTGGGACATATTGCCCAGAGACAACGCCGACAGCATGCTGGACAGGGTCTCATTGGTGAGCACCTGCTGCTCGACCGAGGAGAACTGTGCCAGCTGTGCCGTATAGTCGGAGGAATCCATCGGCTCCAGCGGGTCCTGGTATTTGGCCTGCGTGGTCATGAGGTTCAGGAAGGTTTCGAAATCAGAGGTCAGTGCGCTGGTGGCGGACTGGCTGGCGGCTGTGCTGCCGCTCCCCCCGGTGGCTTGCTGGGTTCCAAAGCTCGATACTGGTGTGGTCATTTTATCATATCCTCATGTCCAGCCCATCGGCTGCAATGTTGAGTTGTTGGGACGGCAGCTGATCTGCCCGCTCGCCGATATTTGCGCCCGCGTCATCTTCCGAACCGCGTCCGCCAGAGCCGGACGCAGATGCACCGTCATCCTCTCCGGTATCACCGGCCTGCGTATCCGAGCCGAACTGAAAAGAGATATCGCTGAACCCCATTTCCTTGAACTCGCGGGCAAGATCCTGAATGTGACGCCGCATCAGGTCCTCGGTTTCGGGCCGTTCCGCATTGATGGTCACGGTCACCCCGACATCGGTCGTGATCAGGCGCATATTCACGTGGCCAAGTTCGCGCGGGTTGAGTGACACATCCACGTTGCGACGCCCGGCCGTGGCCACGGCTTCGGCCAATTGCTGCGCCACATGCCGTGGGGTTTCGGCGCGATAGTTTGCGGCCCCCGAACGTACAGATGCTTCTGCCAGCAATTGCGGCAGGGCAAAGCTCTCCGCGCCGCGTTGTGTCAGCACATCCTCTCCGACGCGCGCACTGTCACTGGCTCCGAAAACACCTGCGACGACAGAGGACGGTGTTTGCAGCACAGATGTGCCAGAAAGGGACTGCAGAGCCCCTCCCGCTGGCGTTGATCCGGTTATCGACGGTGCTGCGGTCCGGGCCGACGCCGGCGTCACATTCGCGCGCATCGGAGGCGTGGCTGATGCAAACTGAGCCTGCTGCCCGGTGAGCGGCATGTCACGCAGGCGCAGCGGCGTCGCATCCTTGTCCGCAGTCGGTTGCGGGATCAGCCCCGGTATCGCCGCCTCCTGTTGCGGTGCGCTGCGTGTCTTTGGCGGCGAGGCGGGCATATCCGTCGGCTGCCCGCTCAAGCCGGCAACCTGGCGCCGTTGCATATCGCGGTGCTGCTCGAGCGGAACCGAGGTTGCATTTCGGGTTTCCTGCGCCGCCATTTGATCCGCCCGCACGGCGGCCATCGGGTGATCGGCCTTGTCCGCGCGCGGACCCGTTCCGCTCTCTTTGCCTTCACCCGCAGCAAAGGCGGGTTGGGCTCCGCCAGCCTCAGAGGTAGCCGGAGTTGCGGTGTTTTGCTGTGCAGCGGTACCGCCAGTGCCACGCGATGTGTCAGCAGACGCGTTGGCGTCAGCTTTTGCACCTGCGGATCCATCCGGGTTCACAGCAGGTGACGCCGCGGCCTGTTCCTCTCCTGCCGCAGCGGGACTGGGCGTCGCATCCGCTTTGCCAGAGGCCTCAGCCGCGCTACCCGCCTGTGGAGCAACCGTCGGCTTGGTTTCCTGAGCAGAATCAGTAAGCGCGGCCAACTCCGCTTCCGGGGTCTCCTCCTCACTTTCAACAGCATCAGCGCTCTCTCGTCGCCCGTCGGTGTCTGCACGCCGATCCGTGTTGGCACCGGCCTGCTCCACCTCTGCTGAGGTGTCTTCCGTCGCCTCGCTTTGTTCCGCAGGTTGGTCTTGCTGATCTGTACCGCGCGCAAGAACGGACTCAAAGGAATCACCTTGTCGACGGGACGGTTCGGAGCGCTGCGACTCGGCTGGCCCTGAGCCAACTGCCTGAGTCGAAAGGATGTTCACAATCATGATCCACCGGATGTTCTATCTCGTGTGACTCATGAATATCGCAAACCGGTTACGGCATTTTTAACCGGTTTTTGTTCAAAGTGCAGAAATCGAAGAATTCGACACAGTACAGAGGACTGAGGCAAAATGCCCATACCAAGTGTTTCCCTGCCGCCAGCGGCAGCTTCTTTGCAGCACGCTGCCGATCCGAAGGATGCCGCGTTGCGCGAGGCAGCGATCGACCTCGAAGCCTCCTTTCTATCTGAAATGCTGAAAGCCGCCGGTCTCGGCAAATCCCCCGAAGCCTTTGGTGGCGGCGCGGGAGAGGACCAGTTTTCCGGCCTCCTCGTAAACGAGCAAGCACGCGCCATGGCCGAAGCTGGCGGCATCGGCCTCGCCGAATCCATCTACAACTCTCTGAAGGACTCTCAAGAATGAGCACACTTAGCGATCTATCCCCGCAAAGCCTTATCGATGCACTCGACACGCTGCTGGAAGAAGAACGCGCAGCCCTGACCAAAGGGGAACTGAGCAAACTCGAAGACATCCTGGAGCGCAAGGAAACGCTGTTTGACCAGCTGAACCGGATTTCCGACCTGGAACAGGAGAGCCTCAACGACGTCCACGGCAAGGTCACCCGCAACCAGGCGCTTCTGGGCAGCGCCATGCAGGGGATCAAGGCTGTGGCAACGCGAATGGCGGAACTGCGCAAGGTGCGCAAGGGGCTCGAGGTCTACAATCGGTCCGGTCAACGCACCAGCTACACAACCAGCGGCAGTCTGAAACTGGAGAAGCGCGCGTAAGCCCTGTGGAGGTCGGGACAATTTTAAAAATGCAAATTGCACCATTAGCACTCTCTTAGCACCTGATACGCCAATGTCGCCTTGCATCTCAAGCGAGGTGGCGCGGAAACCGAAAGGTGAAGCACGGTCAGAACGACGACAGAGAGAGCCCCGGAGACGGGGTTGGGATTACCAAATCAGGGGCTAAATTGCCCTAAATCAAAGGAACTCATGCTATGTCCAGCATTCTGACGAACAATGGTGCAATGGTTGCTCTGCAGACCCTCAAGTCTGTGAATGACGACCTGACCGACACGCAAAACGCCATCTCCACCGGTAAAGAAATCGGTACCGCCAAAGACAACTCCGCTGTCTGGGCGATTTCCAAGACCATGGAATCCGACATCGCCGGTTTCGAAGCCATCGAAGAAGGCCTCGCCGTTGGCGAAGCGACCGTCGCAGTGGCCTCGGCCGGTGCCGAACAAATCGTGGAAAAACTGACAGAAATCAAAGAGCTGATCGTCTCTGCTCAGTCCGAGAACGTGGACCACGGCAAGATCCAGACCGACATCACCTCCAAGGTCGAGCAGGTCGAAGCGATCATTTCCGCGGCGCAGTTCAACGGTGCAAACCTCCTGGCCACCGATATCGATGGCAACACCACCACGCAAATGGGCGTTCTTGCATCGCTTGACCGCGTTGGCGCAGGCGGCACCGTGTCTGCTGTGGAAATCACCATCGCGACCGTTGATTTCGAATCCAGCCTGAACCTCAGCACCAGCCTGACCTCGATCACCGATACCACCTCCGCGGCGTCCGCGCTGGGTGAAATCGAGACCTACCTCCAGACCGCCATCACCGGCGCTGCTGCCCTGGGTGCGTCTGCCGCACGACTGGAGGATCAGTCCATGTTCGTGGCCGACCTGGTAGACTCGATGACCCTCGGTGTGTCGACGATGACCGACACCAATATGGAAGAAGCGTCGGCTCGATTGAGCGCCCTGCAGACCCAGCAGGAACTCGCGGTGCAGTCCTTGACCATCGCCAACGAGGCGCCGGGTTCGCTGCTGCAGCTCTTCCGCTAACCGCCTTTTGGTTGGGGCGCTCCAGCGCCCCAACCAGCTTACTTCTCTGAGAATCAGTGAACAATAATACGTTAGGATAACACGTGAATGCCCTTCTAAAGGCGAAGAGCGCCTACGCGGCGGCAAAAGCCCCGACCCGTACAGCACGGAACACCGAATATGAGATCCTTGCGCGCATCACGCATCGGATGATCGTGGCAAACAGCAAGGGTTCGGACGGATTCAAGGAGCTCGTCGCAGCTGTTTCCGACAATCGAAAACTCTGGACGCTCTTCACTTCGGATCTGGCCAAGGACGGCAACAAACTGCCAACCGAGTTGAAACAACGTCTGTTTCATCTGGCCCGCTTCACGCGTGAACACAGCAGCAAGGTCCTCGCCCGCAAGGCTTCGGTCCAGCCGCTGGTAGAAATCAACACGGCCATCATGCGTGGCCTCAGAAGCGGAGCGACCTGAACATGAGTGGATTGGTCCTTAAACTCGCGCCCAAAGAGCGCGTCCTGGTCAACGGAGCCGTGATCGAAAACGGAGATCGCCGCAGTCGCTTGTCGATCGTCACCCCTGATGCGCATATCCTGCGCTTGCGAGATGCGATCCACCCCGAACAAGCGAATACGCCGGTGCGCCGTGTGTGCTATGCTGCACAGCTGGTCCTGTCCGGCGACGTCGACCCCGAAGAAGATCGCCTGCCGATGCTGCGTCGTATCGAAGAGCTGAGCCAGGTCTTTACCGACCCGGATAGCCGTGCGGCCCTCTCGGAGGCCACGGAGGCGGTGATCAGCAACAACCACTATCGCTGCCTCAAGGCCTTGCGGGCCTTGCTGCCTCGCGAGGAGCGGCTGATGGCCGTTAGATCACAATGAGCTTCACACCGCATATTCCGTCTTCGGGGGTCGCGGGCTGGAACTTTTTGCAATCGACCTATGACCGGCAATACGATGCTTTCATCAAGTCGGGACAGTTAAAGAACGACAGCGAGTACTTTGCCGAGAATATCGGCAAAGTGACCTCCAGCGATGACTTGCTCAATGACCGCCGCCTGCTTCAGGTGGCGGTCAAGGCGTTCGGGTTGGAAGAGGAAATCAACTACCGGGCCTTGCTTCAACGCGCGCTAAATGAAGGGACGTCGGCGGATGATGCGCTCGCCAATACCATGAATGACGAGCGCTACGTGGATTTCTCCGAGGCCTTCGGCTTTGGTCCGGGGCAATCGCCCATGACCGGCGACAAAAAAGCCATGCAAGCCGTCATGGACAAGTTCCAGTCGGCTTCCTTCGAAGAAGCCGTGGGCGAAGTCGATGAAACGATGCGCACGGCCCTGTTTGCCAAACGGGCCATGCTCGAGGTCTTTGGCGAGCCGGACGAGGACGATGTGTCCCAACTGAGCGTGAAAGAGCGCGCACTGCGCGAATTCGACCTCACCCTGAAGGAAATCAACGGTGCTGAAGATGGCCCGCAGGGGGTGACCTCGGTTGAGGATCAGTGGAAAGACATCGTTCAGCGGGACGTGCTGACCGATTTCTTCAACACGACGCTGCGACTGCCGCCTGCCGCTGCGGGGCTGGAGGAGGAGGAACTGATCCAGACCTATCGGGATCGGGCGATGATCGTGTTTGGCAGTGACGATCCCACTGTGTTCTTTTCCGCGGACAACAAGGCAACAATCATCTCCGGCTATAAAACACGTGCAACGGTGGATGGTGATCTGAGCGAAGATATCGCCAGGACTGCGACCCTTGCGGAGAATATCCTGGACCAGTTGGTCTCACGGGACGCAGCGCTGAACGAGGAATGGGACTTTATCTCCCGGCAGGATCCATTGGCCGACTTCATGAAGGTGGCCCTCGATCTTCCCGATGACATCGCCGAACGTCCCACCAGTGAAGCCATGCGAATTTATCGCGAAAAGGCGATCGAGGAATTCGGCACCGATGATCCCAACGTGTTTGCCAGCAGCGATCAGCTCGACGCAACACTTGGCGTCTATCGAGAGAAAGCCTCTGCCGCCGGAATGACGAACAGCGAAATCACCTCCACTCTGAGAACAGTTGAGACCATCTTTGAATTCTCCTTCGACTCTACCGATGTGGTCGATGAAGACGGGGAAAATGCGGCCGCAGCGGCTGAAATTGATGCCGGCTGGTACAGCATCATGGGGCAAACCGGTGTCCCGCGCTTCCTGCAAACCGCTCTGGATGTGAATTCGGCGCTCGACGCAGGGGAGGTGTTTGACGACCTGACCATCGACGAACAGTTGACCATCTACAAAGACAAGGCGACCGAACTGTTTGGCACCGAGGATCTGAACGAGCTGACCGGCCCGTATCAAATGGGCGCACTCAGCGACGCGTATCGCACCAACGCAGAGGCTGCAGGTGAGAGCGAGTTCTTCATCACCTACTACACGCAGATCGCAGAGCGGGAATTGAACACCCTGTTCCAGACCGATGACACGGATGCGGAGCAGGAGTTCGAGGATGCGCTGGAAGAACTGCGCACCATGAATGACGAAGATGACGGGCCCAGCGCCAGCTCGCAGTGGTTCACGATCATGGGGCAACAGGCCATGACCGACTTCATGCAGGTTGCGCTCGGCCTGCCCAAGGAAGTGGGCCAGATGGACATTGACCAGGCTGTCGAGGTTTACAAACGCAAGGCAAAAGATGTCCTCGGCACTGACAAACCGTCCGAATTCATTGCAGGCGACAAGATGGATGATCTCGTGAACCTGTATCTGACGCGCGCCCAGATGAATTCGATCAACAGCGGTTACAGCTCCGGCAACGCCGCGTTGATGATGTTGCGCAGCTAGGTTTGAAAGACCGAACGGTCATCACTTAGATACGTTCTTTGAGTGATGACCGTTGCCCTCTCCGCACGCCTCAATGCAGCCTCCGGTCACGACCCAACGCTCACCGCGCGCGGCCCTCTGCCTTTCTACTTGGGGTTATTCCGCCGCGAAGGCGGATCGCAGCGCCTGATCGCTTAATCCTGTTCCCAGAGGCGAGGCAGGCCACGCTTGCATCTGTTCGACAAGGAAAAGGCTGGCGCGATCCCGCCAGCCTTGTCACGATCCAGTCACCGCAAAGGCACTCGGTCTCAGCGACCAGATCCGATTCGGCGCAGCAACAAGGCAAGACGATTGAAGCTGCCTTTGATGCCGTCCACTTCCGCTCGCCCGAAGAAATTATCAAGTTCCGGCCAGACCTTGACGGCCTGGTCGAGCACAAGGTCGTTGCCTTCAGAATAGAGCCCCGCACGGATCATCACTTCAGATTGCTCGTAGGCACCGAGGAATTTCCTCACCGCCAGAATCATCTCGTTCTCATCTTTGCTGGCCGCCGCGGGCAGACTGCGCGACACCGACCGCGACACGTCGATCGCCGGAAAGCGGCCGCGCTCCGCTATTTCACGGTTAAGAACGATGTGACCATCCAGGACACCTCGCAAAATATCCGCGATCGGCTCGTCCATATCGGACCCTGCGACAAGCACACTGAAGACCGCCGTAATGTCACCCTGCCCATCAGAGCCCGGACCCGCACGCTCGCAAAGCCCGGTAATCAGCGGCGTCACGGAGGGAGGAAAGCCGCGCAGGGCCGGGGCTTCTCCCGAGGCCACCGCGATTTCACGATGCGCTTCTGCGAAACGGGTGATGGAATCGGCCATGAACAAGACGTTCAGCCCCTGATCGCGGAAATGCTCTGCAACCGACATCGCCGCCCAGGCACATCGCCGCCGCACCAGTGCCGATTGGTCTGACGTGGCCGCAACCACGACGGCGCGTTTCATCCCCTCCGGACCGAGCACCTCCTTGACGAAGTGATTGACCTCGCGGCCACGTTCGCCAATCAGCGCCATGACGACGACATCGGCCTCCATGTTCTGTGCAAGCTGGGCCATCAAGGTGGATTTACCAACGCCTGACCCCGCAAAGAGACCAACACGCTGACCGTTCACGATCGGGAGAACGGTATTCAGAATCGCAAGCCCGGTGGACAAACGCGCGCCAAGCCCACGCCGTGCCGCGGCCTTTGGTGGGCTTGCCATGATATCGCGACTGTCCACGCCACGCAGCATCGGCTTGCCGTCCAGCGGTTCGCCAAATGGGTCGATGACCCGTCCGATCCAACTGTCGTCGGGTGCAAACTCCGGTGTCGGAAACAGCAGCACCGCATCGCCGATCGAGGCGCGCTCGGGCGCGGTATCGGGCAGCATGCGGATGTGGTCGCCGCCGATCGCTAGAACCTCGCCATGCAGATCGTCCTTCTTGCCGCGCCGCAACAGCAGTCGGTCACCGATGCGGGCCTGCCCTTCCAGTCCAGAAACCTCGATCTCGCCGCCGGAAATTCCGGTCACCCGCCCCATCGGGGCCGCGAGACGTGTATTGGCCAGTTCCTGACTGAGCGCCTGGATCGATTTCATCATCTGCGGGTTCTCCAACATTCCTCTGAAAACAATTTCTAAAGGAATCAGGGTTAAGCCTTGATTGAAATTGATCGAGGGAGAAGCCCCGGTGTTCGAAAGACTGAATGTTTTTAATATCGCCTATTCCATGGCGACTCATGCGGGCAAGCGTCAGGCGCTTGTCTCGGAAAATATCGCAAACGCGGATACCCCCGGGTATCACGCCAAGGATATCAAACCCTTCAAGGAAGTCTTTGCCGCAGGTGAAGCGCAGGGGGACATGATGTCCTCCCGTGGTTCACACATGCATGGTGTGGACGGCTCGGGATTTGACTGGGCGGTGACGACGAATGAATCGTCCGTCGACCCCAATAACAACTCCGTCTCGATCGAAGAGCAGATTCTCAACGGTGTGGATGCCAAGCGCCAGCACGACCGCGCGCTCGCCATCTACCGGTCATCGATGAACATCCTACGCGCCAGTCTTGGTCGCAGCTGATCGACGGAGTTTGAACAATGAGTGATTTTTCCAAATCCCTGGCTGTAACCGCCAGCGCCCTGCGGGCCCAGGCCGCGCGTCTGACCCATGTGTCGGAAAACATCTCGAACGCGGATACCCCTGGGTACCGCCGCAAGACGGTTTCCTTTCAGGCCGTGCGCGATCTGGAGACGGATGTGAGCCAGGTCCGGGTCGGTCGCGTGTCGCTGGACAGAACCGAACTGGAAAAGGTCTATGATCCTTCGCACCCGATGGCCGATGAAACCGGTCACTACGAAGGGTCGAACGTCGATCTGATGATCGAAGTTGCCGATGCGCGTGAGGCGCAGCGGACCTACGAAGCAAACCTGAAAATGTTCGATCAGACCCGGCAAATGTCGGCCTCACTGATGGATCTGTTGCGTCGCTAACCTGAAACGAATGGAGATCCAGAATGGATATTCGTGCTATCAACGCCACCTCCGGCTATGCAGCCGCCCGCCCTGCCACACAGGTTGATCCGGAATACACTCCCGGCACCTTTCAGGAGCAGGCCAAGACAAGCTTTGAGGATTTCACCAACACGCTCGCAAACAGCGAACAGGTGTCCGTGCAGGCCATGACCCAAGGCGCGGATCCGCACGCGCTGGTACAGGCCCTGGCCCAGACCGAACTGGCTGTGGAAACCGCGGTAACGGTGCGCAACAAAGTGGTCGAGGCCTATCAGGAAATCCTCCGGATGCCGGTCTGAGCCATGATGACCGAAGGTCTCTTTTACGACACGCTGCGTCAGGCAATCCTCGCCGCCATTTCCATGGCAATGCCGATCCTGGCAGCAGCATTGGTCATTGGTCTCATTGTTGGCCTGTTTCAGGCGCTGACCTCGATCCAGGAGATGTCACTGACCTTCGTGCCGAAACTGGCCGGGGTGCTCATCGTCGTCTGGCTGACGATGGGCATCATGACACAAACGCTGGTCGCATTCTTTAGCGGCCACGTCATTCCGCTGATTCAAGGAGGATAGGATATGGGCTCCATCGGTTATGCGACCCTGTCGCGCCAATCCGGCCTGCTGAACGAAATGCAGGTCGTGGCCAACAATATCGCGAACTCCGCCACCACCGGGTATCGCTCCGAAGGTCTGATCTTTTCGGAATATGTAAAATCTGCCCCGGGGCAGGAAAGCCTTTCGATGGGGCGGGCGAACATTCGCAACACCTCACTGGAACAGGGCACCCTGAGCCAGACAAACGGCAGCTTTGACCTCGCCATCGAAGGGGATGGGTTCTTCATGGTGGAGACCCCGGCCGGCAACCGCCTGACACGGGCTGGGAATTTCACACCGAACGCTGCAGGGGACCTGGTTACGGCGGATGGCTACCGCGTGCTGGATGCCGGACAAGCGCCGTTGTTTGTCCCCGGTGACGCGGAATCCATCGCCTTCGGCGCCGACGGCACGCTGAGCGCGGATGGTCGGCAATTGGGCCAGATCGGCCTGTTCCAGCCGGATGAAGAGGCTCAGATCCTGCGCGAAGACGGGGTGATGTTCCGCGTCGAAGGCGAGACCATTCCGGCTGACGGTGCCCAGGTGCTTCAAGGCTTCCTCGAAGGGTCCAACGTCAACACCATTCACCAGCTGGCCCGCATGATCGAGGTGCAGCGCGCCTACGAAATGGGACAGAGCTTTCTTGACCACGAGGATAAACGCATCCGCGCGGCCATCGACAACCTTATGAAATCATAGGAGATCATCATGCGTGCACTTAAAATCGCCGCCACGGGGATGAGCGCGCAACAGCTGCGCGTCGAAACCATCTCCAACAACCTCGCCAACATGAACACCACCGCCTACAATGCGCGACGTGCCGAATTCGCTGACCTGCATTATCAGCAGGTCTCGCGCGCCGGCACCGTCAACGCATCTGACGGCACGGTCTTGCCGACCGGTGTCCAGGTTGGTTTGGGTGTACGTCCTTCGGCGGTTTCGGTCTATCTGAACCAGGGCGCCCTGTCGCAGACCGGGAATGACCTGGATCTGGCGATCGACGGCAACGGCTACTTTGAAGTGACCCTGCCGTCGGGAGAGACCGCCTATACCCGTGATGGCTCGTTCAAACGCTCTGCCGAAGGTCTGGTTGTGACCAGCGACGGTTACCCGGTCTCGCCCGAGGTCACCGTGCCGGAGGACGCGACATCGCTGTCGATCAATGCCGAAGGCGAGCTCTACGCCTATTTCAGCGATACGGTGGAAGCGGAACTTCTGGGCCAGTTCACCCTTTCGGGTTTCACCAACCCCAAAGGACTGGAGGCCGTCGGGAGCAACCTGTTCAAACAGACCGAAGCCTCTGGTCAGCCCATCACCACCGAACCCGGTGCAGACGGTCTGGGCACACTGAGACAGGGCTATCTGGAAGACAGCTCCGTTGATGCTGTGCGCGAGATCACGGATCTCATCGAAGCCCAGCGCGGCTACGAGATGAACTCCAAAGTGATCTCCGCCGTTGACCAGATGATGTCGGCAACCACACAGGTGCGTTAAATGAAACTCCTGCCCGTCCTCATCGGCCTTCTCTTCGCCCAATCCGCCCTGGCAGATGTGCTCGTGCCAGTTCGGACCATCCGGGCAAAGGAGATCATCGCCGCCGAAGATCTGGTGTTCAAGAACATCCAGTCGCCCGGCGCCCTGAGCGTACCGGAAGAGCTGATCGGGCAGGAAGCACGGGTTGCGCTTTATGCAAGCCGTCCCATTCACGCCGGCGACATCGGGCCGCCGGCGCTGGTGGACCGCAACGATCTGGTAAAGCTGATCTTTCGCCACGGCGGTCTCGAAATCACCACGGAAGGCCGTTCGCTCGGCCGCGGCGCCGAAGGCGAACTGATCCGTGTCATGAACCTGTCTTCGCGCACAACGGTCACTGGCCGGATCAGGGCCGACGGCAATATTGAGGTAAACTGATGAAACCCATTCTCGCAGTCAAATGTGCAGTCCTCGGTCTCGGCCTTCTGGGCGGATGTGCACGTCTGGATCACCTGGGCAAACCGCCGAGCTTCACGCCCGCGAACGAAACGCAGGAGCACGTTGCGATGCTCTATCAGGGCTTGCCCCTGACCTCGCAGCCACAGCGCGCTGTCGACAATGCCTCGTTGTGGAGCCGGTCACGGCAATCCTTGCTGGGGGACCGTCGTGCCACGAAAAAGGGCGATATCCTGACGGTCGTGATCGAAATCGACGAAGAGGCGTCCATCTCCAATGACACCGAACGCTCGCGCACGTCTTCCGAGAGCATGCAGGTGCCTCAGCTCCTTGGCCTGCCCCAGCGCCTGAACGAGGAATTGCCGGACGGCGCCTCCAGTGCGGATCTTGTAGACCTTGGGTCCTCCTCCTCCTCGGGGGGCAGCGGCTCGGTCAGCCGGAGCGAAAAACTGGAGCTGCGCGTTGCCGCCACCGTTGTCGACGTGCTTCCCAATGGTGTCTTGGCCATCAGCGGATCGCAGGAGCTTCGGGTGAATTTCGAACTGCGCGAGCTTCTGGTGTCCGGGTATGTGCGTCCCGATGACATCAGCCGCCAGAACGAGATCACTTATGACAAGATCGCGTCTGCACGGGTGTCCTATGGCGGCCGCGGACAAATCACCGATGTTCAGCAACCCCGCTACGGTCAGCAGGTGCTGGACGCCGTCCTGCCGTTCTGAGGTGAACTTGTGATGTCAAAACTGCTTCCAGTCATCATGCTGATCATCGGACTTGGAGGGGGTATCGGCGCCGGCATAATGCTGGCGCCCGCGCCCGAAGAGCCCATCACACCGGCAAGTTCAGACGCCGAGGCTGACGAGAATGCCACCACGGAGGCTGGCACCGATACGGATGACACCGCGGACGATCACGACGCCGCCAGCGATGCACCTGCAAATGAGTTCATCAAGATCAACAACCAGTTTGTGATCCCCGTGGTCGAACGCGATCAGCTGGCGTCGATGGTGGTGGTGTCCTTGAGCTTGGAAACCAAGCCCGGAATGGCCTCCAAGGTCCATGCATTCGAACCGAAGTTGCGCGATGTGTTTCTCAGGGTGCTGTTTGATCATGCCAACATGGGCGGCTTCCGCGGTGCCTTCACCCGCTCCGAAGTGCTTGATCCGCTGCGCACATCCCTGCGGGAGGAGGCGCGCCGCTTCCTTGGCAAGGACCTCGTGGATGTCTTGATCCTCGAAATCACCCGCCAGGACGTCTGAACAAACACTGATACACATTAAAAAGCCGCCCTCGAAACGAGGGCGGCTTTTTTAGTGCTGGTTCTGGTGATCAATCCAGGTTCATCAGCCGGTCGAACAACATCTTGTTGCGATGCGCCTTTGCATCTGCCTTATGTTTGCTCTCCATGGTTTCGACCGCATGTTTGCGCCCGAAGGCCTGCCGGAGCTTGTCCATGGCGCGGAATTTCTGCGCCGTCACTTGCGCCAGCTCCTGATTGAGATCGCGGCGGGCGTTGGTATGCCATTGCTGCCATTGAAGATCGACGCCCAGCGTTTTCATCTCGTGGCTCTTGTTGATCAAGGCCTTTGAGTCCTCGACCTGCTGTTTCAACATCGACAGTTTGCCGCGCAGCTGCGCCTCACGATCCAGCAGCGGTTTCACCTTTGCATGTTCCCTCAGATAGACCGCGTTGGTCACGGCACGCATCTGACCCAACATCTTGTCCTGTTTCATAGTATGCTATCCTTGGCTTTCTTGCGCATCTCTTCGGCGAACCGGATTGCCGCGGCGACCGGCGCATAATGTTCTTCGGCAATTTCCTCACCCACCTCGACGGTGGCATAGAGTGCCCGCGCGGTGGGCGGATCGCTGTGCAGCGGTACGCCGTTTTCCTGAGCGATTTCCCGGATCACCGCCGCAACCTCGTCCACGCCCTTGGCGACGCATTCCGGCGCACTGCCCGAAGCCCGGCTCCATTTCAGTGCAACCGCGTAATGGGTCGGGTTGACGATCACCACGTCCGCCTCGGGAATCGCGGCCGCGATCTGCTTGCTGACGATCTTGCGCCCTTTCTGCTGGCGCTGCCCCTTCATCTGCGGGTCCCCTTCGGAATTCTTCATCTCGTCCATGACGTCCTTGCGGGACATCATGTTCTTGCGAATGAATTCTGCCTGTTGGAAAGACGCATCCACCATGCCGATTCCAAGGGCGATCACCAGCGTCAGGATCAGGAACTCCAACGCGAGCTGCACCAGGAACGGCACCACCGTCGACGCGCTGGTGTCCACCGACGCCACCATCTCGGGCAAACGCCAACTGAGGTAGATGCCCAATGCGATGGAGTAGAGCATCAGTTTGAAGAAGTTTTTGCCAAACTCAAACAGGCCGGAGCGCCCGAATTTGTTCTTTGCGTTCTTGATGACCGACAGGCGCGACAGCTTTGGTTCAATGCGTTTGGGCGCAAACACCATCGCCTTTTGCGCAAAGACCGCAAGCACAACCAGCGCAGCCGGAACGATAAACCAGGGCAACACTGCGGCAACCGACGATCGCATGAATTCCCCGGCCACCGGTGCTGCGAGCCCATCGCTCAGGAACACTGGCGCCAACCGATCCGGCTGATCGATAAAGGCCATCAGCACCGTGCCCAGCTTCTCGACCGAGGCGCTGCCTGCGGAATACAATGCAATCAGCAGCCCCAGATAGGAGGCCGCTTGCAACAGATCGTTGGACTTTGGAACATCACCATCCTGACGCGCCTTGCGCAGCTTTTCCGGTGTTGGTTCGAATGACTTATCAGAGTCGTCGCTGTCGTCGCTCATGGCATACCTGCGCCGGGATTGGCAAAGAAGCTCAGCAAGTTACGCCCCCAGACGTCGAGGATCATCGGTGCGCTAACCATCAGCAGGAACAACGCGCCGAGGGTAATCACCGGCGCCCCGATAAAGACCACCATCAACTGCGGCATGGCCCGGTTGATGATGCCGAGGGTGAGATTGTAGATCACCGCAGTGATGATAAAGGGGGCTGCCAGAGTGAACGCGCCGGAAAAGGCCTGCGAAACCCGGAACACGCCCCATTCCGACAGTCCCGATGCCTCCGGGAACTGCCCAACGGGAAACAACTGGTAGGAGCCGATCATCAGTTCGACGGCGCGGATATGGAGGTCGAGCAAGATCGCCAGAGCGATCCCCGCGATCCACAGGACCGCGCCGACAGCTGGCATCGGATCGACCCCGGCCCCGCCGAGCACCTGGCTCAGAGAGGTACACTGGGCCGCGATGGAGCCCGCAGTCTGCAACATATGCATGAACATGCGCAGCGCCATACCAAGCGCCAGCCCCACCACAACCTCGGTTGCAATCAGCCCCGCGTACTGCATGATCGTCTCCGGTATCGGCATTTGGGGCAACGCCGGCGCAACGACGGCCGTGAACACAAGCCCGACTGCAAGCCGCATCTGGGTCGGAAACATCTGCTCGCCAAACGCCGGCATAATCGACACCATGGCACCGATACGCAGGAACACGATGGCCGCCTGCCAAAAGCCAATGCCAAGCAGTGCCATCAGTTCCGGAGTGATGCCTTCGAATCTCATGCAGGGACCATGCCAACCAGGGCCGGGCGTGCCTCGAGGCCGATCTCCTCGAACGACAGCACCGGATTTTGAATCCCGCGCGACCTCAGAATTGTGCGCAGGTAGCGCCGGCGGCGGGTCGAGGTGACGATCGCAGCAAACACCCCCTGTTCCGTGACCTGATTGATCTTGTCGCTCATCGCCTCCACCAGTTTGTTGAACGTGTCGGGCGGCAAGGCGATATCGAGGCCGGACTGGGTTTCCACCTGATAGGTGTTGAAGGCATCTTCCCATTCAGGCGCCAGTTGCACCAACGGGATGGTACCATCCTCGCGTTTCATTTCCGCGACCAACTGGAACCCCAGGCGTTGACGGACATGCTCGGTGATCAGTTCCGGCGATGTGGTCCGCATGCGAGCTTCGGCAATGGACTCCAGAATAAGTGGCATGTTGCGGATCGATACGCGCTCTTCCAGCAGCAGCCGCAGCACCGCGTGCAGCGTGTCGATCGGCACCTTGTCCGGGATCAGCTCATCCAGCAGTTTCTTGTTGGCATTGGCCCGGAACTCGTCCGACAGTTCGGTCATTTCGCGCAGCAGGCGGCGCAACGCCTTGAGTGTCAGAAGGCGCGGGAAGCTCTGCTTGACCACTTCCAAAAGATGGGTGGCCAGGATTTCCGGCGGCGATACAACGGTGGCCCCCATAAGGGCGGCATCTTCCTGGTGTTTCGTGGAAATCCAGCGCGCGGGCGCGCCGTAGACCGGTTCGGTAACATCAGTGCCCTTGGGCAGCGCAGCATGATTGTCCGGCATCAATGCCAGCACCATATCGGCATGAAGCGTGCCCCGTGCCTGCTCAACACCCTGGATACGAATGACGTAGGTCCCGTTTTCCAGTTCAGCCTCATCGGTCAAACGGATTTCCGGCAGGATGAGACCAAACGTGGTCGCAACATGCGTGCGCATGTTGGCAATCCTCGCGTCGAGGCCCGTTCCTGGGTCCAGAACCATCGACACCAGGTCTTGCGAGAACTCCAGGTGCAGATCATCAAGATCGAGAATATCGCCAAGCGCTTTCGATTTCTCCGGCGACTGCACTTCCTCGACCTTGGCATCAATTTCCTTCTGCGCCTCCTCGGCGTTCTTCTTCTGCATGCGGTAGGCGAAGAAACCCAGCACTGCGCCGCCGGTGATGAAGGGGACAAAAGGAAGACCCGGAACCAGGGCAAAGAGCACCATCAAGACAGCGACAGCCGCCAGCGCTCCGGGATATTTGCTCATCTGCGAGAAAATCGCCGCGTCGGTCGCACCGGTAGCGCCACCGCGGGCCAGCAGCAACGCCGCCGCGATGGAGATGATGACCGAAGGGATTTGGGAAACGAGGCCATCGCCGACGGTCAGGATCGCATAGGTTTCAAACGCGGTTCCCAGGGGCATGCCATGGATCAGAACCCCCATGATCAAGCCGACGATCAGGTTCAGCAGAGTGATCAACAGGCCCGCAATGGCATCGCCCTTGACGAATTTTGATGCGCCGTCCAGCGAACCAAAGAAGGTGGTCTCTTTCTGCTCTGTCTCGCGACGTTCCTTAGCGGTCGCGTGATCGATCGCACCCGCGGACATATCACTGTCGATCGCCAGCTGTTTGCCCGGCATGCCATCAAGAGCGAAACGCGCGCCCACTTCGGCCATTCGGGCCGCGCCCTTTGTGATCACCATGAAATTCACGATGAGCAGCACGCCGAACACAACGAGGCCAAGGAAGACGCTGCCCCCCATGACGAAATTGGCAAACCCTTCGATCACGTTCCCGGCCGCATCGGTACCGGAGTGACCTTGCCCAATGATCAGCTTGGTCGACGACACATTGAGCGACAGGCGCAACATCAAAGACCCGAGCAGGATGGTCGGGAACGACGAGAAATCCAGCGGCCTTTCGATGAAAAGCGTGATCGTGAATATGAGGATGGCGAGCGCAAAGGATGTGGCAAGGCCAACATCCAGCACCCAGGCTGGCATTGGCAGGATCATCATGACGATAATCGCCATGAGCGCCATAGCGAGCAGGATTGTCGGGCTGAAAAGCTCTTTGACTGACAGATTCGGCACGGTTTTTCTCTTATGTGAAAGCGATCAGAAACAGGCCGGCAGCACCGGTCGGGACAGGGCGAGATCTGTCGAACCACAGGTGTTTCAGAAGACCAAACGCCAAAAGCCGCGACGGCAATGCAAAGCAATGCGGCACGGCCACGGACAACCGGCCTCGCGGCACGGTAAATTTCATCGCGTTCACTGGCATTCTGCCTGTTCCAATTCAGGATTCTTCCCTGGAATTCAGGTTAGGCGTCCAGGATTTACAAAGTGTTATCACCGCGAAAGGAAATGGCCGCCCCGAAGGACGGCCATGTCACCTGCAGAGTTATCGCATTACGGTTCGTCTGCGGCTGTGTCGCGTTCAACCTGCCGCAACAGCTCTTCGATCGAACTGCGTGCGCCCATACTGCTTTCGACCAGCGCGCGCGCTTCGGCCAGCGGTGGCAGTCCTTGTGGTTCGCGCACCGCCGCATCAATCTGATCCGTCAGATCGGAAACGGCACGGAATGGCGCCCGGTCCTGATCCAGTGTTTCCACGGCCTGACGATCTTCCGAGTGCCAGAAACCACGGGCAGCCTCGTTCAACTCCTGTGCGGACAGCATGTACTCGCTGGCGCGATTGTATTCCTTGTTCAACCACAGGGCCTTGGCGCGCATGCGATCCGCCTGCTCACCTTCAAGCCCCATCAACTCCACCAATGCACGCTGCGGTTGCTCCATAGCCAAATGTGCTTCAGCACTCATCATGCGTCGGTTTTGATTGCCCGGCTCCAGGCTCATCTTGCGCAGAAGGTTCTCTGCCTGCTCGGGAAAGCCCAGATCCAGCAGGCGTCGCGCGACCATCTCTCCGACCTGCGCTGCACGTGTTGCGCCACTGTCCTCGGCAAAAATGAGGCCATATTTGAGGAAAGTGACATCATCCGCGTTTTCCGTCAGCAAGGTCATGAACGGAATGTTTGCCCGGTTGCGCGCCGCGACCCCGTCGCGGGCCGTGAGCCTATTGAACCGCGCAGAAGCCTCGTCAAAGCGGCCAACCAGCGCCAGCGCGGTGACCTCAGCCACACGCAGATCCGCACCAAGTTCCGTATCGCGGTTTTCCAACTCGTAAGATGCCGCCAACTCTGGCACATCCGGAGACAAAGCCCGCCGTTCTTGAAAGCTCAGCTCGATCAGGTCGATCAGAGCACGCGGCGTATTTTCACTCTGCGCAGCGACTTCTTCCGTCAGGTTGCGAGCAACCGCGTCACTGTCTCCCTCAAGTGCGGCGATGGCCGCTTCTGCCAGATTGCGATCAGGAATGTTCTCGACGCCGGTACGCTCCACGGCGCGCATCGCGACTTTGGCAACATGGGGATCACCCGCTTCGGCGAAGAAGGTGCTGACCCTTGGACCCAGCTGAACCCGAAGGTGAGGCGGCATCTTGGCAAAGGCCTGCTGGATGGCATCGGTGTTGGCGCTTTTTTTCACAACACCGTCCGACATCGCCGCCCAGAAGGCCGCATCTCCGCCGCAGGTTTGCTGACCGGAGAAAACGGTGTTCACGGGCAAATCCGCAGAATCGAGGATTCGAGCCATGGTCGTCATGATCTCGCGGGACCGCGTTGGCAGATCATCGTCCGGGATCAGGTTCAAGGTCGCGGCCGCCTCGGCACCAAAACCAAAATACAGATAGGTGCGTGCCAGTCGAAGGGTCGCCTCGCGATTCACCTGGTCAAATTCACCAAGGATCTTGTTGCGCAGCGCACTGATCTGCTCGGAAAACGGCTGATCATCACCCCAATCGTGAATCGCCAGTTCGCGATCCGCAATGCAATGCGTGTCCTGAGAATCGCCTCCGGCTCCGACGGCCAGCAAGCCGGTTTCACGGTCGATGGCCGATGTCACCGAAATATTGTCCAGCGGATTGAGCGGCCGGTTCTCGTTGCCAAGCGGATCAAGCTGGTTGGTCGCGGCGTCCTGATCTGTCGGTTGCAGCAACCCCTGATCGCTGGCGCGTCCGATCTGTTGCAGGATTCGCGCTTCGGTATCATTGACCATTGCCGCCCGCCGGTTCTCGTCGAGATCCATCAACAGGCTGGCATCCGACTCCAGCGAGGCAGGTTCTGATTTACCATCTTCGGTTTTTTCGTTCGCACCGACCTCGGGTGTATCCTCGGCCAATTGCGTACCACCGGCACCTGTTCCCTCTAGCGGGGCGCCATCCGGATCGGCTGCATTCAATGGCAACTGGACGGGACCAGTATGCCGCGGGCTTTGCTGAGCTGTGCCAAAGGTTTGGGCCACAGCATCCGCCAGGTCCATTGCAACCCGCGCACTGGCCAAATCCTGTTGGCCAAGTTGAAAGCCGCCCCCGATCACGGCGGACGGAAATGTAAGGGGCAGGCTGGTTGTGTCCGCTGGCGCATCCAGTTTCAGCGACCGGCCTTCCCGAACGTCCACGACAAGATAGCCATCGGCCTGCTGATAATAGTCCACGGCGCACTCGCACCCCAGTTCGATCCGGAGCGGTTGCCCCGGGCCGGTCTGGCTCACAGAGCGGACCCGGGTGCGGGGGATCAGATCAAACACGTTGCGCGTATTGAACACCGCGGTCGGCGATCCGACGTTGATTGTCGCAATACGGTCGCTCTGCGTCAGAGACCATTCCACACCATCCGGAATTCGCATTACCAGACGTGTAAAATCCTCGTGTTCTCCGGACCTGGCGACAATGGTCTGCGCGCTTGCGTATCCGGCTATCACCATTGCGGTGGCATATGCGATTGCTCGCGAGATCATGCTGCGTCCTGTTTCACTTCATTCAAAGCTTCCTCCAGCTCGGAGAACCCGGGCCGGATGTGGGATGGCGTGTTCTGACGCCCCACTTCGATACAGATGGCTGCGGCGTGGTTGTGAAGATTCGCGACGAGAACCTCACGTATCAACTGATAGAAATGCGCGTCTTCCTCGACCACGGATTTCACCTTGCCCGCAAAGGGCGCGACCAGACCGTAGGAGAGGAACACCCCGAGGAACGTCCCCACAAGCGCGCCGCCGATCATCTTACCCAGAACTTCTGGCGGCTGGTCGATCGAGGCCATGGTCTTGATGACCCCCAGAACCGCCGCAACAATCCCAAGGGCTGGCAGACCGTCAGCCATGGTCTGCAGCGCATGGCTTGAATGCAGCGCGTGGTGCAGGTTCGCCTCGATCCGCTTCTCCAGAACCTCCTCCACCTGATGCGGGTCATCATAGTTCATGGATGCAGAACGCATGGTGTCGCTGATCAAGTTGACCGCTTCCTTGTCCGCAAGGATTTTTGGGTATTTGCCAAAGACCGTAGAGTTTTCAGGGTCTTCGATATGCTGTTCGACCTCGACCGGGTTGGCCCGAGCGATACGAATCAGGGCGAACAGCAGACAGAGTAGATCCTTGTAGTCATCAGGTTTCCACTTCGGTCCCTTGAAGACCTTTCCCATGTCCTTGAGCGTGTGCTTGACGCCGCCCATGTCATTGCTGATCAGGAACGCCCCGATCGCCGCACCGCCAATCATCATCATCTCGAAAGGGAGAGACTTGAGGATGATGCCCAGTTTACCCCCTGCAAGAAGGTAACCACCAAACACCATGGCAAAGATCACGATGATCCCTACAATCCCGATCATAGGTAAGCTCCAAATTCCGTCACTACTTTGAAGGTAGGCGAGTCTTGTTAAGAAAGGCTGAGTGCGCGCCCAAGTTACTCCTTGGGCACCTCACCATTTCGTCCGGCCAGCACAACGCTGATCGTATAGGCGGCTTCGGGGCTCAGACCGGCCATGATGCCAGCGGCCGCATCGGGACGCATCCGCGCCAGAAAACCGGCGGCAAAACTCGGATCCATTTCCTCAAACAGCGCCGCTGCGTCCTTGGGCTTCATCTGCTCATAGACAGAGGTCAGCGTGGTGACATCCGCTTCAGCCGCACCGTCCGCCAGGGCCAGTGTTGCCAGCAGTTTCTGTTCCGCCTGCTGAAGATCCGTCAGCTTCTTCTCGATCGCCTCATCCGCGATCTCGAGCGCCTTCATGCGGTCTTCGATCTCGGCTTCGCGCTCATCAAGCATGGCTTCGCGCTTCTTGAAGGCTGCCAGCATCGCCTGCATTTCCGCCGAATCGGGAACCGCCTGTCGCGTCATTGGCCCGGCCTGTTCGTTCGGCGCGTCGGATTGAAGCTCCGCCACTTCGCGCGCGATCGCCGGACCAGCCTCCAGCGCGATGCGGACAGCTGCAGAGCCCATCAGGAACACGGCCAGCAACATCAATGTGCCACGCTTGGCCTTTTCCATCTTCTTGGATTTGTCTGCCTTCGCCATCACGCCACCCGGTTCTGATTCCGGTTGTGACGCACAAACATCAGCCCCGCAGGTTTCGACTCCTCCTGCGGCTCGGGTTGAACCGGCTCGGCCGGCTCCTCCACTTGCGCATCCGCTTCATACGCTTCGGCCAAGGCGTCGTTTTCCTCGGTTGCCTGGGCGGCCGACTGAGCGGCCGGCTGAGCATCCTGCTGCGGCGCGATGTCGTGCATCGACGCCATCATCAGCTCCAGCTTGTGCGCCACCGATTCGGCGCGTCCGGTCAGCTGCTCCAGGGCCCGGCTGGATCCGTCAGACATCTGACGGGCTGCCACCAGCGATTTGTTCAAGTCATCTACTTGCGATGAGAGCACCGCCACCGCGCCTCCGACCCCTTTTTCGAGATCATTGAAGCGTTTCAGACGGCGCGACAGCACCAGGCAATAAAACCCGGCACCCAGTGCTCCGGCCGCAAGCAGGATATCAGCAATAAGTTCCATCCTGTCCTCCTAGTTGAGTACGAAATCCATGATCAGCAGATCGCGCACGCGCCCTTGACCGGTCGCGATATTGATCCGCCGTAGCATCTGTGCCCGCAGTTTCGGCAAGGCCATCGGATCGGTCATATCCTCAAGCTCCAGCGCCCGCAGATAACTGTTCAGAACATCGACAACCCTGGGGAGGACTTTTTCAACCTCGGCCTGATCGGCCTGGTTGACCTCGAGTTGCGCACGGAACCGAAGCTGTTGAACACCGCTGGCTTTGTTCAGCGTGATCACGATCGGTTCCATTTCGATAAAGGCGAGGCTGGCGATCTCTTCCGCCGACTCACCTTTGCTCACACCTTCTGGTGCCTCTTTGGTCGCATGCGCATCTTCCGGCGCCTGAGTGCTCCCAAAGGGAAGAAGGCCTGACTGAACGGCGTAAAACCCGCCCCCTGCACCGGCAATGGCAAGTACGAGCCCAATGATAAGGGGCATCTTACTCTTCTTCGCCGATCCTTCTGTTTCTACATCAGCTACAGCGTCTGTCATGGCTTTTCCTAAAACGTCGTGCACCCCGTTCATAACCCGACAGGAACTAACCGAATGTTAAGGCCAATCGGAGAAAAGGGTTGCAGGCCGGAGAGAACGCCGGTGCGACGGAGGTTAATGTGCAGCAGATCAAGAATGTCTGGGCAGGTTTGGACACGCGGAAGCGGATGATGGGAATCGGGGCGACACTCGCCGTGATCTTCACCTTCTTCCTGATGTCCATGGTGGCCAACAAGCCAACCATGCAACTACTATATGCCGGGCTCGAAAGCAGCTCGGCCGGAGATGTGGTCAGCGCTCTGGAACAGAGTGCTGTCGACTATGAAGTTCGCGGTGGATCCATCTATGTCCCCGCAAACAAACGCGATGAATTGAGAATGACGCTGGCAAGCCAGGGTCTGCCCGCCAATGGCGGCAAAGGGTATGAACTCCTCGATTCGCTCAGCGGTTTTGGGACGACATCGCAGATGTTTGACGCCGCCTATTGGCGCGCCAAAGAAGGGGAGCTGGCCCGCACCATTGTCGCCAACCCCCATGTCACCCAAGCGCGTGTTCATATCGCCAACACCAGCAACAACCCGTTTCAGAGAACCATCGAACCCACGGCCTCGGTCTCGGTCACCCCAATGGGAACCCCGATCACCCCGTCGCAGGCCAACGCGATTCGCTTCCTGGTTGCTTCAGCCGTGGCCGGTCTCGCAGTGGATAATGTTGCGGTGATTGATGCCAATGGCGCGTTGATCGGGTCTCCAGAGGCCGCGGCGGCCGCGGGCGCGGGCACGGACGATCGCTCTCAAACGCTGCGTGAACGGGTCTTGCGCCTGGTCGAAGCGCGCGTTGGACAAGGCAACGCGGTCGTTGAAATCAGTGTTGAAACCGTAACCGACACGGAATCCATTCGCGAAAAGCGGGTTGATCCCGACAGCCGCGTTGCCATCAGCACCGATGTCGAAGAACGCACCGACAGCTCGCAGAATCAGGCGGGGGAGGTCACTGTGGCCTCGAATATCCCGGATGGTGATGCCGGCACCGGTGAAGGCTCTCGCGCCAATACCAACGCAACGCGCGAGCGTGTGAACTACGAGATCTCGGAAACCGAAAAAGAAATTATCCGTGGACCCGGTGCGATCAAGCGCCTCACGGTTGCGGTGCTGATCAATGGTATCACCACAGAGAGCGGCGATGAGGGTCAGACCGTCTTCGAGCCGCGCCCCCAGGATGAACTCGACGCCCTGCGCGAGTTGATTTCCGCCGCCGTTGGTTTCGACGCGGAACGCGGTGATGTCATCACCCTGAAATCCATGGATCTGCCGAATGTGGAACCGCAAGGCACCACAGCCGAGGCGTCATTCTTCGACAATCTCTACTTTGATGTCATGTCGATTATCCAGATGGCTGCCCTGGCAGTGGTCGCGCTGATCCTCGGGCTCTTTGTGGTGCGTCCGATCCTCGCCGGCAACGGTGCATCGGTGAAAGCGCTGCCGGGTCCCGATGGCCCTGCCCCTGCCGGCGGCCTGCCGGAGTTGCCTGCCATGGGCGGCGATTCGGGGTTCATGACCAACCCCAATCTCGGTGCTGGCATCGCGCTCGATGGCGAGATCGACAATGGCGAGGACGATCAGTTCGACCCGATGGGCGGCATGGGCGGCCTGCCGGGCATGGGCGATGGGCTCAACAGCTTTGGCGGCGGCGGCATGAGCGACGATCCGGTGGACCGTTTGCGCTCGATGATCGGCGAGCGTCAGGAAGAGACCGTGCAGATCCTGCGCGGGTGGCTTGAAGAAAACAACGAGGAGCGTGCCTGATGACCATTGCACATCTTCTGGAAGATTTCGGCGTGAAGACTCCGGTCGAACCCGTGAGCAACTTCTCCGAGGAAATCGTGGAAGAAGCCAAGCTTGTATCCTTTGAAAAGGGCTACACCGCAGGCTGGGACGATGCGATCGACGCCAAGGACAAGGAGACGACACGGATCTCCGCAACCCTTGCCGGATCGCTCGAAGACCTCACCTTCACCTATCACGAAGCGCAGACGCAGTTGATGGAATCGCTTGATCCCATGTTCAAGGTCCTGACCTCCGTCATCCTGCCTGACACCATGGCCGCGACCTTTGGCCATCATGTCATCGATCACCTGAGCGAGATGGCAAAGGGTCAGATCAACGAGCCGATGGAGGTCGTTGTCGCTGCCGGTGAGGGGAATGCGGTACGCGCGCTGCTGGGCGAGGAGCCCACATCCGACGTCCGCGTGCGCGAGGATGCGGGTCTGTCTCCCGGACAGGCGCAGCTGCGCGTTGGCAAATGCGAACGTGAACTGAACTCCGAGGCCCTGATCGAATCGATCCGCGATTCAATTGATGCCTTCTCCTACCAATTCAAAGAGGAAAGCCACTATGGATGAGTCCGGTGAACTGAACCCCAAATCGGCCGATGCCGCGAACCCCTTTGTATCGGTGCCGGTGGAAGTCATTGTCTCCGTGGGCAAGGCGCGCCCCTTGATCCGGGATCTCGTCAATCTGGGCGAGAACGCCATCCTGACCCTGGACAAGAAAGTCGAGGATCCAGTCGATCTCTACGTCGGCGACCGCCTGGTGGCACGCGGGCAACTGGAAGAGATGGAGGGCGACCAGGCGGGACAACTGGCCGTCCGGCTGACTGAAATTGCCGATTTGCAAAGCGGGCTGGGATGACACGTAAACTCTTCGCTCTGGGGGCATTGGCAGCCATTGCACTGCTGATGCTGCCTCAGGTAGCGCTGGCTCAAGAACTGAGCCTTGACCTCGCAGACGGACAATCGATTTCGGCTCGGACCATTCAGTTGATCCTGCTTATCACGGTGCTCAGCATTGCGCCGGGTCTGTTGATCATGATCACCTGTTTTCCGTTTCTGGTCACCGTGCTGTCCATTCTGCGGCAGGCCATCGGCCTGCAGCAGGCGCCTCCGAACATGCTGATGATCAGCCTGGCGCTGTTTTTGACGTATTTCGTCATGGAGCCGGTCTTCACCGAAGCATGGAATGTGGGCATCGCGCCGCTTCTGGACGAGCAGCTCGAAGTGGTGCCGGCACTTGAACGCGCCGTCGTCCCCTTCCGAGGGTTCATGGCGAACCGGCTGGACCCGGATACGTTCTATGCGATCGCGGATCTGCGTCCCGGAACCGAAGGCATAGACCCGACCCCCGAGGCACCGCTCTCCGTCCTGATCCCAAGCTTCATGCTGTCAGAGATCACGCGTGCCTTTGAAATCGGGTTTCTCGTGTTTCTGCCGTTTCTGGTGATCGACCTGGTGACCGCCACGGTGTTGATGTCCATGGGGATGATGATGGTCCCACCGGCGCTGGTTTCCCTGCCGTTCAAGCTGGCCTTCTTCGTGGTCGCGGACGGCTGGAGCCTGATCGCCACCGCATTGGTCCGCAGCTACTACCCAAGCTGACGCACGCCTCAGCACACCACCACAGCCCTCGCTCCGTCGCCCGGAGCGGGGGCTTTTTGCATCTGCGGATGTGGGTTTTGACACCGCGATAACCCGGTGCACAGAGGGCGCTTCCATGGCTCCCACCCAGCAAACGTGACCGGACGCGCAACCCAACTGCGCCCTAATAAAGTGCACAAGCCAGCGACAGCAGAGACGGACATCCTCCATCGCGGCGGCTTCATCCCGCATGTCATCCAGGGGTATGGCCTGAACGGTCAGATCGTTTCGCGACACCAGCAAGGACATTGCCCGGGGGGCTCGCGCATCCAAGCCGCTGAACACCATATTTCCGATCCAGCCCCCAGGCCCGTCTGCGTGGGAGAGGTGGGCGGCACAGCTCTCATGATCCGTCAGCAGTGCGCAACATCCGCGGAGCTGCCTGGCGCCCGCGCACAAAGAGAAACACCCCGGGCGGGTCTCCCGGGGTGTTTCATCAGGGGGCTGAGGTCAGGCGGGTCAACGCACGACGAACTCCGCATGTAGCGCCCCTGCAGCCTTGAGACTCTTCAGGATGTCGATCATGTCGCGCGGCGAGACCCCAAGGGCATTGAGACCCGCTACAACTTCGGACAGGGATGTGGTCTCGCGCACTTCGGCCAGCTGCACGCCTTCCTCTTCGTCGATGGCGGCGCCGGTGCGTGGAACAACCACCGTTTCGCCATCCGCAAAGGGGTTGGGTTGCGAGACCAGCGGGGCTTCTTCAACCCGCAGGGTCAGGTTCCCCTGTGCAACAGCAACGTGAGAGATGCGCACATCGCTGCCCATCACGATGGTGCCGGAGCGTTGGTCGACAACGACACGCGCCTTGCGCTGCGGTTCGACCAGGACGTTTTCCATGCGACCAACCGCATGCGCGGTGGAGCGGGCATTGGTGCGCTGGATGTTGACCTCGACAGTGCCGGAGTCACGCATCACCGCGACATTGCGACCAAACTCGCTGTTGATCGCCTGTTCGATCCGGCCGGCCGTGGTGAAATCGGGCTCCCGCAATGCCAGGCGCATCGAATTGAGCGAGGACAGATCGAATTCGATCTCGCGCTCCACCCGAGCCCCTGAGGGGATCACGCCGGAGGTGGGCACGCCTTGCGTTACCGTAGCGGCTTCACCCTCTGCCACCGCGCCCCCTGCAAGAATGGTGCCCTGCGCAACCGCATAGATCTGGCCATCCGCTGCGTTGAGCGGAGTCATGATCAGTGTCCCACCCAACAGGCTGCTGGAGTCGCCGATCGCCGACACCGTGGCATCGATGGTCCCGCCGACGCGCGCGAATGGTGGCAAGGTGGCGGTGACAAAGACAGCCGCGACATTCTTGGGGCGGAACTGTTCGCCGGTCACATTGACCCCGAGGCGTTCCAGAATGTTGGTCATGATCTCTTCGGTGAAGGGCGAGTTGCGCAACCCGTCCCCGGTGCCGTCCAGGCCAACCACGAGACCGTAGCCGACCAGATCGTTGCCCCGGACACCGTCGAATTCGACGAGGTCCTTGAGACGAATTGCATTGGCCTGCACCAGCGTTGGCATCAGCAGGCATGTCATCAGGATATACAGAACCTTACGCATTACATGTAGTTCAGCAGGTTAAGTTGCGAGGACCGCACCGTGATCGAATAGAGAGCTTCCAATTGGAACTCCACCTCCTCGATACGGCTGGCGGTTTCGGCCGGGTCGGCCAGGATCAGGTCGTTGAGCGTGGTGCCCATCGACGTCAGCGCTGCGGCGTTGCGCGTTTGAGTTTCGGAAATGCGCGCCTCGATGAAGCCGATGTCGGACTGGACATCTGTCAGTTCCGATTGCGCATTCATCAGTTCGGTGCCGGCCCGTTCAACAAGAGCGGAGCTTTCGACCGTGGACAGATGGCCCAGATAGTCCTCGCTGGCCAAGGCGCCGAGCGCAAAGCTCTTCATCGCCTGTTTGAAGCGGTCATCGTCTGCCCGAAGGGCAAAGTTCACCTCTTCATTCGCGCCGATACGCACCGCGCTCATGTCATCGGTGGAACCATTGTACATGATCGCGTCAAACCCGGCGGGATCATCGAACCAGTCCTGCACCGCTTGCGTGATGTCATCCACATCGGTCAACGCACCCACTTCCGCAACGAGCGCGGTCATCATCGTGTCCGCGCTTTCCAGCGGGGTTGCGCCGGTGTCGGTCCCCGCAAACAGGCTGCGACCGGACAGTTGACCGTTCAGGTTGGAGATGGTCTCGCGCAGGAAGGTCATCGACTGGGCGGCGAGTTCTTGCGCCGTGGTGTCATTCGAGGTGCTGGACAGAGACAGGATGTCCGCACCGAGGTTCAGTGCGTTGTCGTTGATCCGCTCGAGGTAGTCCTGCGCGGTGGAGGACAGAAGCGCAGCCTCCTGCGCGGCGACCTGGTAGCTGTCCATCTTGGAAATCGAGCGTTCAAGATCTGCCACAAACCCCAGATCGCCACCGAGGCGCTCTGGCAGGTTGGAGGCGATGCCCGTGCTCATTTCCTGGGTCAACGTATCCAGGGTTTTGTTGAGTTCGACTGACCGACCGCGCAGAAACAGATACTGCGCCATGTCACCAAAGGATTGCACATTCATAGCTTAGAGCCTCATCAGTTCCTGCATCATTTCATCGATCGCCTGGATCATCCGGGCGTTCGCGGCATAGATTGTCTCGATCATCATCAGCGTCTGGAGTTCGGAGTCGGTATCGACGCCCTGCTCCAGCTCGCGGGCCTGGATGTCGGAGAAGATTGCAGAGGAAAACGCCAGTTCCTGTTCCGCCCAGGTGTTCTCCTGAGTGAAATTCGTCATCAGGTTGGAGGCGATTTCATAGGCGCTGTAATCGCCGGTCCCAAGACCCGCAGAGGAAATCGTGTTGCTGGCCTCCAGCGCGGCGCCGTAGTTGTTCAGGATGGTGGTGTCACCCTTGTTGCCGATGCCGGTGGCATTGAGGCCGTCGCGCAGGCGCCAGGTTTCCGCATCCCCGCTCATCGCGATGGTGCTGTTGATCTCGATGCGGTTGGCGATGCCCAACTCGTTGGTGTTGTCGTAGAACCCACCACCGTCGGTAAAGATCCCGGGATCTGTCGCACCCAGTGTCGTATCCACCGTGGGATCCTGAAACCGTTCGATCAGATCGCCGGCCATGGTATCCAGATCTTCCTGCGCCTGCACCGACGCCACATCCCGAACATGGAATTGCGCGGCAAGGCTGCCACCGCCGATCCTGCCGTTGATCGAGGTATCGATGGATTTTCCGTCGATTTCCAATCCCGACAGCTGACCATTGTCGATGGTCATATAGGGGGTCACGAGCGGGGTTTCGTCGAAGGAAAACTCCGCTACGGAACCGCCGTCGATCAGCTTAATACCGGATGTCGTGTAAAGCGCGGTCTGATTGTTGTCGCGCTGGTAGATCTGAACCGGGATGACCTCGTTGATGGAATCGATCAGGTTGTCGCGCTGATCTTCCAGGCCCGAGGTGTCCTGACCGCGAATTTCAGCAGCCAGGATCTTCTTGTTCATATCATTGAGGTTTTTCAGGTCCGTTTCCAGCCCGTCGACCAAGGAGACGATGGAATCTTCGGCCTTGTTCCGCAGGGTCGCAACGCCTTCGGCCGCATCCTGAATCGACATCGCCAGCTCTTCGGCCTGCATCGAAAGGTCGTTCAGTCGGGCATCGGAGTCGGGCAGTGACGTGGCTTCGATCAGCGCGGATTCAAGGTCGGTGAGCCGCTGGGCGATGGAATATCCATCGTTTACGGTGCCGACCTGTTCAGAAATCCGCGCATAGAAATCGGAGGTCACCGAGGTGGCGGCAAAGTTCGCTTCCGCCGCCCGGACACTTTTCTGGATCGCGGGATCGATCATGCGCTGCACCGAACCGATGCTCACGCCACCCGCGGCCCCATTGGAGCTGAGATCCAGAGTGCGCCTGTAGTACCCTTCAGTGAGGGCGTTCGCGAGGTTGTCGGACACCACCGACGTCGACCTGCCGGCCGCCGTGATGCCAGACATCGCGCTATTGAGGGCAGTCGAAAGAGACATCCCAAATCACCTTCTGTGACTATGTTTCATCAAGTGGAAGCGCCGATTTTATCAGCGCTTGATGTTGGTGGTTTCCTGCAACATTTCATCCACGGTCTGGATGACCTTTGCGTTGGACGAATAGGCACGCTGGGTCTGGATCATCGAGGTCAGCTCAGTCGCCACATCGGTTGCGGATTCTTCCTGGCGATAGCTGGCCACGGTGCCGGTCGGGCCCGCTCCGGCATCCCACAGGTAGTAGGCACCGCTGCCCGGTGAGGGCATGAAGGTCTGGCTGTCCAGCGACTTCATGCCGTTGGCATTGGGCATGTCCGCAAGCGGGATCTGATACACGATGCGGCTGCTGCCGTTTTCATATAGCGCGTGTACAAAACCGCCCTCATCCACCTCGACGCCAGCAAAGCTCGCAGCCTCATAGCCATCTTTCTCGATCGTTGCCGCCGAGAAGGCGCTGGAGAGCTGTGTCATCACACCGATTTCGATCTCGATCGGACCGCTGTCGGTGGTCACGATGATGGTGCCGGTGGTGGAGTCATAGGCGCCGCCCGTGGTGGTCGTGACCGTGTCCAGCGTGCCCTTGCCCGTGGCGGAGTCATCAAACGTCAGGGTATAGTCCCCGACAACCGTGCCGGTCGCGCCATCGGTCAGCGTCATGGTCCATTCGTTGTCGTTGAGACCAGTCGGCGTGTATTCGATGTCCAGATCCTGCTGACCACCGAGGTTGTCGAAATACTGGATCGTGTTCTGTTCGGTATCACCCGCAGCGCCGGTCACGGCACTTTCTGCCGGCAGGTTCACACCGAGGCTGACTTCGGTGGTGGGCGCGGCGCTCAGCTGCGAGGTATCAAACTTGATCGCCTCCAGCGGATCATCGGTATCACGGGCGACGGTGGGGAAGCTTTCATCCGCATCCGCCGGCCAGCCGAGCAGCACCAGACCGGACGAGGTGGTCAGATACCCCTCTTCGTTGGTGCGGAACGAGCCGGATGTCGTCAGCAGCATGGTGGCGTCTTCACCGGCCTCGACTTCCGCCAGGCTTGCGACGGGCAGGAACCCTTTGCCGTCGACGGCAAGGTCGGTGGAGTTGCTGGTGGTGATCAGAGAGCTGCGCTCATCAATCATGCGCGCGTTGTTGACCGATACGCCACCTGCGGCATAGGCGCCGCCGGATTGCGAGATGACCATGGATTCAAATGAGGTCACGACGCGTTTATAACCGGCGGTCGAAGAATTAGCGATATTGTCTGAAATCGCCGCCAAACGGCTGGAGTTCGCGGCAAGCCCGGCTACGCCAGCATTCAGCGAAGAAGAAATGGTCATGAGATACGCCTTTCTGCTGCATCTTGAGATCTACTCGCAGAAACACTTACCGCGCTTGTACTTAACGTGCGGCTAACAGATAAAATCCAATCTATCTGTTAGCCGCTTTTGCCTTGCTTTTATGGGGCTGTCACTTCCGCAGGAGCGTGATTTCGACGCGGTTGTTTCGCGGTGACATCGGATTTCCGGAGGCAAGGTCACGATCAGCATGACCGGTCACCCGCGAGATTCGCTTGGCCTTCATGCCGCCCGCCTGCAGGTGTTCCCGCGTTGCGTCCGCCCGGGCATGAGAGAGCGACCAGACCGGGTTGTTGGCGATCACCACCGGGGTCGAGGCCACGTGTCCGCTGATGGCGACGTCGTTCTCTACCGAGGCGGTCACCCGCGCCACCATCCGCATCAGGTCCCGCATCAGCGCCGTGGGGCGTTCGCTTCCCGCTTCAAACAGCTTGGCATCATCGGTTTCGAACAACTCGATAATGAGACCTTCGTCCGTGACGCGAGTCACGATGTGGCGCGCCATATCAATGCTGACCATGCTCTCGCCGCCGCGCCCCATCAGCGCCTCTTCGATCTTGCGGAAGCTGGCCTCTTCGGCGGCGTCGTTCTTCTGATTGTCGGCGACACCGGAATCACCCTGCGCGCGGGAGGCATCGGTCGGATTTTCCCGGGTCGCGCCAATCCCGTTCTGCGGCTTCACATCCTCGGTGAACATGGTGTCGCCCTGGAAGGCGCCGTTGCCGCCACCGGACACCCGCGCAAGCGGAATCGAGGGCGAAAAATAGTCTGCCAGACCCTTGCGCTGTTTCTCCGTGGTTGCATTCAAGAGCCACATCAGAAGGAAGAATGCCATCATCGCGGTCACGAAGTCGGCATAGGCCACCTTCCATGCACCGCCATGGTGTCCACCACCGCTGACTTTCTTCACCTTCTTGATAATTACCGGAGCTTCATTGCTCTGAGCAGTCATGTTCCCACCACCTTTTCTGTTCACCCAAAACCGGGATACAGAGGCGTTCCTTAACCAGGTCTTAACAGATAAAATTGGCCCCAGTAACACGCCTAAACGTATGGTTTCTAAGGCAAAATCTAGGCCATCCTGGCTTTTCGGGGGTGAACCTGAGGCAGGCTCCTGGCGACAATGTGGCCGCTTTGTGGCGGCGGTCGGGGCGGGTCAAATTCCCGCCCCCTTTGACGCTGTCACAACAGCAGGTCACCATATGATTCGCGGAGCTTGTTCTTCTGAACCTTGCCGGTTCCACCGAGCGGCAAGGCATCCACGAACACAACCGCATCCGGGACCTGCCACGAGGCGACCCTGCCATCATAGTGTTTAAGAAGCTCTACCTCCGTAAGCGCCGGGTCGGATTTCACCGCTATCAGCACCGGCCGTTCATCCCATTTGGGGTGGCGCGCCGCGATCGCCGCTGCCTGAGCAATCCCAGGATGCGACATGGCGATGTCCTCCAGCTCGACCGTGGAGATCCACTCGCCGCCCGATTTGATGATGTCCTTTGTCCGGTCCCGAATGATCATGTACCCGTCGGGATCTATGGTCGCCACGTCGCCCGTGTCGAACC
The DNA here is from genome assembly GCF_056159345.1 of Epibacterium sp. ABV4_022. Taxonomy (NCBI): domain Bacteria; kingdom Pseudomonadati; phylum Pseudomonadota; class Alphaproteobacteria; order Rhodobacterales; family Roseobacteraceae; genus Epibacterium; species Epibacterium sp. ABV4_022. The sequence continues at coordinate 276,307 of NZ_JBSWVA010000001.1, read as the reverse complement.
ATCCATCATCATTCAGCGCCGACTGCTCCTGGCCAAAATAGGTGTCGATGATCCAATGCCCCCGGATCTGAAGCGCACCTTGGGTTTGTCCGTCCTCAGGCAGGGCGACCCCGGCCTCGTCGACGATGCGCAGCTCCACACCAAACGGCGGGCGCCCCTGCCCCGTGCGGATCGCGCCTTTGTCGGCGGCGCTCAGATCGGCGTGTTTCTGCAGGAGCTGATTGAGCGTGCCAAGCGGGCTGGTCTCGGTCATCCCCCAGGCGTGGATCAGCTCCACCCCGTAGGTATCGCGGAATGTGGGGATCATCACCGACGGCAAGGCCGACCCGCCCACCACGGTACGCTCCAGGCTGGGGATCTTGCTTCCGGTTGTCTCCAGGGCCCGCAACAGACCCATCCAGATCGTCGGCACGCCCAGCGCAATGGTGACCTGTTCGGCATCGATCAGCCTCACCAGGCTTTCGCCATCAAGATGCGGCCCCGGCAACACCAGCTTGGCGCCAACTGCGGCAGTGATATAGGGAACGCCCCAGGCGTTCACGTGGAACATCGGCACCACCGCCATGACGCTGTCGCGGGCCGCTAGCGCCAAACCGTCGGGCTGGTTGCCGCCCAGCGAGTGCAGCACCGTGGAGCGGTGGGTATAGAGCACGCCCTTGGGATTGCCAGTGGTGCCCGAGGTGTAGCACAGGCTGGAGGCGGTGTTCTCGTCCAGATCGGGCCAGATATAAGCATCGCTCTCTGCGGCGAGCAGCGTGTCATAGAACAGCAGCCCGTCGATCTGGGCGGCGGCCTCGGCATCTTCCGGCCCCATTAGAACCACATAGCGCAGCTTCGGCAGGTGCGGACGCAACTGGGCCACGGCCGACACAAAGGTGGCGTCGATGAACAGCACCTCATCCTCGGCGTGGTTGATGATATAAATCAGCTGCTCGGGCTTCAGGCGCGGGTTCAACGTGTGGCAGACATAACCCGCCCCGGCGACGCCAAAGTAGATTTCCAGATGGCGACGGTTGTTCCAGGCGATCGTGCCGCAGCGGGTGCCGGGTGCCAGCCCAAGCCGATCCAACGCCGCGGCAAGCCTGCGCGCGTTGCCCGCAACCTGTCCCCAGGTCGTGTGTTCAACGCCACCGGTGGTTTCGACCGACGCCACGGTGGTGCCGGCATGGTACTTGCCCGCGTGCTCGATCAGCGAACTGATGGTCAGCGGTTGCGTCATCATCTTGCCAAGCATTGGATGTCCTTCCTGTTATCTGTGGTGTTCCGGCCCGCCCGGAGCCGGTCCTGGTCGCCCCCGGATCATGTCGGCCGCCTTTTCGGCGATCATGATCGTGGGCGCGTTGGTATTGCCGCCAATGAGACGCGGCATGATCGACGCGTCAATCACCCGCAATCCGTCCAGCCCGTGCACCCGCAGCTCCTGATCGACGACCGCGTCGGGGTCCCGGCCCATCCGGCAGGTGCCCACCGGGTGATAGATGGTGTCGGCGCGGTCCCTGATATGCGCTGCAAGCGTGGCATCATCCGGTTCGGCGTCAATGAACAGCTCTTTCGTCAGGTAGTCGGCCAGCGGCTGCTGCGCCATGAGCCGCCGGGTCAGCCGCACGCCACGCAACAGCCCGTCCAGATCGTCGTTCTCCGCCAGAAACTGGGGATCAATCAACGGTGCCTCCAGAGGATCGGCCGAGGCGAGGGATACGGTGCCCCGCGATTTTGGGCGCAGCAAGCAGACATGGCAGCTGACCCCGTGCCCAAGATGCAGCTTGCGCGCGTGATCGTCGACAATGGCAATCACGAAATGCAACTGCACATCCGGACGGTCAAACGCGGGATCCGTTTTCAAAAAGGCCGCGCCTTCGGCAAAAGGCGTGGCAATCATGCTCCGCCCGCTTCGGCGCCATGTCAGGATTTCCCGCAGAAGCTTCCCTCCGGCAGCAAGCGAAATCCCGAAATTGTCCGTATCGCGCGTCTTGTAGGCGAGGGTGAAATCGAGATGATCCTGCAAGTTCTGCCCCACACCCGGCAATGCGTGCCGCACCGCGATCCCGTGTGGTTGTAGATCCTGCGGTCGCCCGACACCGGACAGCTGCAACAGCTGAGGCGAGTTGAAGGCCCCGCCGCATAACAGGACCTCCCGTCGTGCCAGAACTTGCCGCTGTTTGCGCCGGTGCCGGTAGGCAACCCCGGTTGCGCGCTTGCCCTCAAACAGAATCCGCGTGGCATGGGCGCCCGTCAGCACGGTCAGGTTCGGACGCCCCATCACCGGATGCAGATAAGCAGCCGCTGCCGAACAGCGCTGCCCATTGCGCGCGGGATCGTGAAACTGCGTCACCTGATAGTAGCCGATGCCTTCGTTGTCGCCGCGATTGAAGTCCTCGCTCCGGCGGATCTGCATGGCCTGCCCTGCCTGCACAAATGCCTCCGTCACCGGGCGCGGCGCTTTCTGGTCGCTGACGTGAAGCGGACCATCGGCGCCATGCATCGGGTCACAGCCGGTTTGATTGTTCTCCGCCCGGCGGAAATAGGGCAGCACGTCCTGCCACCCCCAACCGGGACAGCCAAGCGTGGCCCATTCGTCATAGTCGCGCGCATGGCCGCGCACATAAAGCATGGCGTTGATCGCGCTTGACCCGCCCAGTGCCTTGCCCCGGGGCTGATACCCTCTGCGCCCGTTGAGCCCTGCCTGCGGCACTGTTTCATAAGCCCAGTTGTTGATCTTGGGCCGCCCCGGCAGCATCGCGACAACCGCCGCGGGGGTGCGGACCAGCAGCCCGTCGCCGCGGCCCCCGGCCTCGAGCAGGCAAACGGTGACGGCCGGGTTCTCCGACAGCCGCGCCGCCAGAACGGAACCGGCCGAGCCCCCGCCCACGATGACATAGTCGTATTCCATGCTGCTCCTCCTGGCGCTGATCAGCGCGCAGAAGACCTCCGCTGTCTACTTTAACGGTACGTCAGGCGCGCATTCCGGTCTGACGGCAGCCGCATCCCATCCCCTGCGCGCCTGCGGCAGGGACCGACGCGCTGTCGGTGGGCGGGATCACACCATCACAATCGGGCGCCCTTCCACCATGTGAAGCGGCGCATCGGTTTCAAAGACGCCTCTGATCAGGTCTGCGGTCACCACATCCCCCGGCGCACCATCAGCACAGAGGCACCCGTTTTTCATCACCAGCACACGGTCGGCATAGGAGGTGGCAAAGTTGATGTCATGCAGCACGATGATAATGGTGCGCCCCTTGTTGTCCGCCAAATCCCGCAGGCGGGCCATCAAAGCGCGCGACGCGGCCAGATCAAGATTGTTGAGCGGTTCATCCAGCAACAGGTAATCAGTGTCCTGCACATAGGTCATCGCCACAAACGCCCGCTGCCGCTGCCCACCAGACAACGTATCAAGCGACCGATCCGCCAGCGGCAACAGGTCAAACAGGCCCAGGCCCTCTTCGACTTTGGCGCGATCCTCTGACGTCGGGCGCCCGCGGTGATAGGGGTAGCGGCCAAAGCCCACCAGATCACGCACCGTCAGGCGGCTTGCGGCGTGGACCGTCTGCGGCAGGATCGCAAGCCGCCGAGCCAGTTCCTTGTCATCGCTTTCGCCCACGACCAGCTCATCGACGGTGATGCGCCCCTGCTGCTGCGGTGTCAGCCGCGCCATCAGCGACAGCAGCGTCGATTTTCCCGCGCCATTGGGACCGACAAGCGCCACCACACCGCCCTTGGGCACGGTGACGGATATCTCGTTCAGGATCGGAGCACCGTGGATATGATGGGACAGGTTCTGGACCTCGATCATCGTTTCAGTCCTTTCATCAGCAACAGCAGGAAGACCAACCCGCCAAGGAATTCGACCACGACACTGAGCGGCGTGGTAAAGACAAAGACCCGCTCCAGCGCCCATTGGCCGCCGACGAGGATCACGCCGGAGATCAGCGCACTCCCGGGCAGCAGGATCGCATGGCGATACGTTGGCAGCACCAGATAGGTCAGCGCAGAGACCAAAAGCCCGAAGAAGGCCACCGGACCCACCAGCGCGGTGGAAACCGCAACCAGGATCGAAATCAGCAAGAGCGCCCGGCGCTGCCCTCTGAGTGGGGGCTCCCCCAGCGACGTCGACGCCACCGGTCCGAGCGCCAGCACATCCAGCCGATGCCGCATGCGCCAGGCACATCCCAGTGCCACACAGCACAGGATGGCCGAGACGCCGAGCAGATCAGTTTCGGCCCGAGAAAACCGCGCAAAGGACGCCGCCTGCACCACGGCGTATTCACTTGGGTCGATCACACGCTGCAACAGGCCAGTGATCGAGCGCAGCATCACCGCCAGCACCACCCCGGTCAGAAGCATGCGCATCAAATCGCCCTGCCCTTTGCGCAACAACAGACCAAACAGCATCACCGCTGCCGCAGACATCAGTGTTGCGTTGGTCAGCATCAAAAGCCCCGGATCAAGTTGCTGGTAGGCAGGCGCTCCCAATGCAACCAACGCAGAGGTCAGGATCAGAACATACAGCGCATCAAACCCCATGATCGACGGCGTCAGGATGCGATTGCCGGAAATGGTCTGAAACATCACCGCCGCCACCGCCTGAGCGGCGCCGATCAACACCAATGCCGCGAGCTTCTTGCCGCGAAACATCAGCGCAAACTCAAGACTGCCCTTCACGCCCGTGAACAGATAGGCAAGCGCGCAGGCCACAAGAACCAGCGCCAGAATCAGCAGGCGATTACGATACATGCTGGCCTCTGCCGTAGAGCATCCACAGAAAGACAGCCGCGCCGATGATGCCGATGACGGTCGCCACCGGCACCTCGAACGGATGTACCACAAGGCGCGCAAAGATATCCGACGCCAGAACCAACCCCGCGCCCACCATCGCCGTCATCGGCAGGCTCCGGCGCAGATTGTCCCCGACGAGACGGCTGACAAGGTTTGGCACCACCAGTCCGACAAAGGGGATCGCACCCACTGTTACCACGGTGAGGCCCGTCACCACGGAAATCACCACCAGACCGCTCAGCACCACCTGCCGGTAGTTGAGCCCGAGGTTCAGGCTTACGGTTTCTCCGAGGCCGAGGATGGAAAACTGATCCGCCACCAGATAGCTCAGCGCCGCGGCCAGACCCGCGATCCACAGCAGTTCATATCGGCCACGCATGGTGCCGGAGAACTCGCCGGTCAGCCAGATGTCGATATATTGCAGCATATCGAGTTGAAACCCGATGTAGACGGCGGCCGACCCAATCACGCCCCCGTAGACGATGCCTACAAGCGGCACCAGCAGTGGCTCTTCTGGCGGCAGGCGGCGCGTGAGCGCGAAGAACCCCATGCTGCCCACGAGGGCGGCACAGGCCGCTAGGGTCATCTTCACGCCGATGGCCGCGGTCGGCAGCAGAACCGAAACCAGCAACAGGCCCAGCATCGCGCTTTGGCCGGTGCCCGCGGTCATCGGCTCCACGAACCTGTTGCGCGCGATCAACTGCATGATCTGACCGGCAATCGCCAGCGACGCCCCGGTCAGCACCACCGCACATGCGCGCGGCAGGCGGCTGTCCCGGATCAACACCCAGGCCTCCGACGTCATGACATCCGTCAGCGCCAAAGGGGTCGCCCCCACAAAGAGCGACCCGACAAACAGGAGACTCAGGAGCAGCACCCCCGCGATACTGTGAGACATCAGGGATCAGTTTCCGCTGAAGCCGGCCTCGATATCCGAAAGCGTCCGCATCATCGACTGGATCCCGCCGCCGGAGATGTAGATGTCGGACGCATTGAGATACACGACCTGATCGTTCTTCCAGGCTGTGGTCTCATGCACCAAGGTATTGTCGAGGGTTGTCTTTGCATCCTCGCCCGGCTGGCCAATTGCGGCAAGGCGGTCGATCACGATCAGCCAATCCGGGTTCACGGTCTGGATAAACTCGAACGAGATGCTCTCGCCATGCGTCGAGTCGCTGATCTCCGCTGCGGCTTCCGGCAGGTCGAGTGTGGAATGCAGCCAGCCGAACCGGCCTGCTTTGCCATAGGCAGAGATTTTCGGTCCATTGGTCAGGAGGATCAGCGCGGTTCCCTGACCGGCCACCGCAGCGCGGGTGTCGGCTAGCTGGGTATCGAAGGCGGCACGCAGTTCGGCGGCTTTGTCCTCAAGGTCAAAAATCCTGCCATAGGCTTCAAGCCGATCAAGCCCCTGACCGACTACGTCTTCCCAGATGGTCATGTCGATCGCCGGAGCCAGTTCTGACATCGGTTCGACCTGATCCGAGCTGCGCCCGCCGACGATAATCAAGTCGGGCTGCAAGGCATGTACCGCTTCGATGTCGGGTTCAAACAGGGTGCCCAGATCTTCCGCTTTCTCGGCAATGCTGTCGAGGTAATCCACGTAGAGGTTCTGCGGTGCACCTGTGATGTCGACTCCCAGCGCCGACAAGGTGTCTACGGCAGCAATGTCAAAGACCGCGATTTTCTTCGGGGCCTCCGGGACCTCCACAGCACCGCGATAGGTGTCAATGGATACGGTATCTGCGGCAAACGCAGGCAGAGCCAAAAGCAGCGCAGCGCCGCAAGCAAGCGATCGAAACATCGGACAAGTCCCCATGTCATTTCAAGGAAGGGAAAGATCTGCTTCGCTGGCTGTGCGTGCACACTTGCTGGCGGGCAGAACCTGCCACAGCCTTCAGGAAATGGCCATGTCCATTTTGGAATATCTCAGTCCCAGTTCAGGCGTTCGAGGTTTTCGCGAAAGGCAAAGCGGATCAGATGGCTCTCGATAATGCCCTTGGTTTGTTCAAGCCCGTCCTGATCTTCTGCTGTGACCGTGATCATCAGGACATCGTCCTCGGCGATCAGAACCGCCGTACCACGTGCAAAATCCACGGTGCCCTCGCGATCATCGAAACGCGCCTCGACCTTATGTGCAAAATGCTTGCAGAGCTGTTGTAGGTACTGGCTGGCTTTGGCGGTTTCAAAACGGCATTTGGTGTTCAGCATACGTAAATCCTCTGATTGTGGGTGACGTGCTCCCCGCAGAGCCCGCGTTGTTGGACGCGCTCTGTTCAGGGGGTGGCCGTCTACTGACCGTTGGTGATACTCCCACGAGGTGAGCCCGTCGAGGCTCGGGGTGGGCATTGGCGATGATAATTGCTCCGCCAGGCAGCGATCAGATCCCGTGCGTGGCGCAGGTTTACATGGAACGAAAAAACCAAGTCTCGATACGGCTTACACGCGGGTCTCGGCGAGACACGTACCGGACGTGTCGGGTTGAACAATGGATGGCGTGAAGCGCGTACCAAAAAGGGTGTCGATCTCAAGCGTCATCGCTTTTTGCAGCACCCTGTAACCTGACCTAATTCCCGATCAACCAGAACAGCGAACTACTATGCCGATAAATGGACAATCATCTGTCGAAAGCGACAAACTTACTGTCGTTCGTCAATTGTGAGAAGTGGTGAGCCGTGCAGGATTCGAACCTGCGACCCACTGATTAAAAGTCAGTTGCTCTACCAACTGAGCTAACGGCCCACTCTCTGTATGGAAGCTCGGTCCGGCCTCCGCGGATCGCCCTTAGAGCTGATTAATCCCGGAGGATCAAGCGCTTATTTCGGGCTGAAACGTCTTGGCCAAGCTGGCCGCGCCGTTCCGATAGGGGGGGCTTCTACGGTCACGGCGGCAAAGGGTCAACCCCCTTTTCAAAGTTTTCTGCGCTATCTCTGGATTCATTTTCTCATGAGGTCTATATGCGGGTCATGGCCTCCCCAGGATCCGATCATATGTTGCCGTTCATGAAGATGCACGGGCTTGGAAACGACTTTGTCGTCATCGATGCCCGCACCGAAAACTCTCACATTACCCCCGCTCTGGCGAAGGGAATCGCCCATCGTCAATTCGGCCTGGGTTTCGACCAGCTGGCGGTGATCCTGCCCCCAGAGCCCGATGACGGTGCCACGGATGCGCATCTGGTGTTTTACAATGCCGACGGGTCGACTTCGGCTGCCTGCGGCAACGCCACCCGCTGCATCGCGCGCTACCTGCTGGATCAGAGCGGCGCGACCGGGCTTACCCTGACGACGGATAGGGGTACGTTGTTTGCACGTGATGCCGGCGCCGGGCTGACCTCGGTCAACATGGGGATGCCACAACTCTCCTGGGATGAAATCCCGCTGAGCGAGGACATGGATACGCTGGAGCTGCCCATCGAGGGCGGCCCCACGGCGACCGGCATGGGCAATCCGCATTGCACCTTCTTTGTGGAGGACGCCGATCTGATCCCGCTGGAGGATTTTGGCCCCCGCTACGAACACCACCCGCTCTATCCGCAACGCACCAACGTGCAGGTGGCGCATGTTGTCGGTCCCGATCACCTGCGCATGCGTGTCTGGGAGCGTGGCGTGGGGGTGACCCTTGCCTCTGGGTCTTCCTCCTGTGCGACAGCCGTTGCCGCGGCGCGCAAAGGGCTCACGGGGCGCAAGGTGCAGATCGATCTGGATGGCGGCACGCTGTGGATCGACTGGCGCGAGGACGGCGTCTGGATGACAGGCCCGACCATGCATGTGGCCGACGGGCATTTCACCCGTCAGTTCCTCGAAAGCCTCACCCCGTGAGCGCTGCGCCGAAGTTCACCACCCTTGGCTGTCGGCTCAATGCCTATGAGACCGAAGCCATGAAGGAGCTGAGCCGCCAGGCGGGCCTCGAGAATGCCGTGGTGGTCAATACCTGTGCGGTGACGGCAGAGGCCGTGCGCAAGGCCCGTCAGGAAATCCGCAAGCTGCACCGGGACAACCCCGATGCGCCGATCATTGTGACCGGCTGCGCGGCTCAGACCGAGCCGGAGACCTTTGCCGCCATGAGCGAAGTCACGCAGGTCATCGGCAATACCGAGAAGATGCAGCCCGAGACCTGGCAGCGTATGGCCAAGGGGCCGGATTTCATAGGCACCACCGAGAAGGTGCTGGTGGATGACATCATGTCGGTGACCGAAACCGCAAGCCACCTGATTGATGGGTTTGGCAGCCGGTCGCGGGCCTATGTGCAGGTGCAGAACGGCTGCGACCACCGCTGTACCTTTTGCATCATTCCCTACGGGCGCGGCAACTCGCGCTCGGTTCCCGCCGGTGTGGTGGTGGACCAGATCAAGCGGCTGGTCGACAAGGGGTACAACGAGGTTGTGCTGACCGGCGTCGACCTGACCAGTTGGGGCGCGGACCTGCCCGCAACGCCGAAACTGGGTGATCTGGTGATGCGAATCCTGAAGCTGGTGCCGGATCTGCCGCGCCTGCGCATCTCCTCCATCGACTCGATCGAGGTTGATGAGAACCTGATGCAGGCGATCGCCACCGAACCGCGCCTGATGCCGCATCTGCACCTGAGCCTGCAACATGGCGACGACATGATCCTGAAACGGATGAAGCGCCGCCACCTGCGCGACGATGCGATCCGGTTTGCAGAGGAATCGCGCAAGCTGCGTCCCGACATGACATTTGGAGCCGATATTATCGCCGGCTTCCCGACCGAAACCGAGGCGCATTTTGAAAACTCGCTCAAGCTGGTGACCGACTGCGACCTCACCTGGCTGCATGTGTTCCCCTACTCCAAGAGAGAAGGCACACCAGCGGCAAAGATCCCATCGCAGGTCAACGGCAACATCATCAAGGATCGGGCCGCGCGCCTGCGCGCCAAAGGCGATGCACAGGTGGAAAAACACCTTTCCCGGCAACTGGGGCGTCAGCATAGCGTGTTGATGGAAAATCCGCATATGGGGCGCACAGAGCAATTCACCGAGGTGCGCTTTGCCACCCCGCAGATCGAAGGCGCGCTGATCCAGGCCCGTATTACCGGCATCCAGGGGACACAGCTGACCGCCTGACCGCCTCAAGGACGCACGCATGGCCCTGATCCTGTTCCTGCACGGCCCGTCCAGCAGCGGCAAATCCACACTGGCCACGGCGATACGCAACGCGTCTGAGCGGCCGTTCCTGCACCTCTCCATCGATCACCTGCGTGACAGCGGCGCATGGACCCCTGCGGCCTATCCGGACTGGAGCGCTGCCCGGCCGCAGTTTTTCTCGGGCTTTCACCGTGCCATTGCCGGTTTTGCCGATGCCGGCAACGATCTGATCGTAGAACATATCCTCGACACCCCGAGCTGGCATCACGAGCTGCAACAGCGACTGGTTGGTCACGAGGTTCTGTTCGTCGGTCTGATGACCCCTCTGGCGGTGCTTGAAGCCCGCGAGGTGGCACGCGCAGACCGCCCCGCAGGCAGCGCCGCGCGGGACTTCGGCCATGTCCATGATGGTCTCACCTACGACGTCACATTTGATGGCCGCACAGGGGCACAGAAAGGCGCGCAGCAGATCCTTGCACGCATCGCGGCCCCACGTGCCCGCTCTCACTTCTTCGACTGATATCACGCGCCACCGCGGCCCGGTGCGCGCAGCAGGCTGACGATCTGCCGCTGCCCTCAAAACAGCAAAAAACCCCCGCATCAACCGATACGGGGGTTTCTTCAATCTTGCAGGTGCACGCCCTTACGAGGTTTTCTTGCCCTTATGCGGTGCCCACAGACGCTTGTTGGTCAGATAGAGCAGCACCGACAGCACGGCGAGGAACAGCACACCGACAAAACCGGCCTGTTTGCGGGCCATCATCTTGGGCTCCGCTGTCCACATCAGGAAGGCAGAGACATCCTCGGCCAGGTGGTGCAGATCGTTGGCGTGGCCATCGATGAATTCCACCTGCTCATCCGCAAGCGGCGGCGCCATGGAGATCCAGCCACCCGGGAAGGCGGTGTTCTCGTAGAACAGCGTGCCGGCCTCTTCCTTGGTCTCACCGGTGTAGCCGGTCAGCAGCGAGGCGATATATTCCGCACCGCCCATACCCTTGAACAGCTGGTTCAGACCCAGACCGTAGGGACCGTGGAAACCGGCGCGGGACTTTGCCATCAGGCTGAGGTCCGGCGCGCCCAGTGCGGTGTTTGCCGGGAAGTGGTCGACCGGGGTCGCGGGACGGAAATCATCCAGCGCGGCGTCGAACACCTCGAAGTTGTCGGCGGCATAGGCCCGCACCTGGTCCTCGGGCAGACCGGGGCCGCCTTCGTCAGAGAGGGTGCGGATCGGAACCTGTTTCAGCCCGTGACATGCGGCGCAGACCTCGGTGAAGATCTGGAGACCACGCTGCAACTGGTTCTGGTCATAGGTGCCGAAGGGACCTTCGAAAGAGAAGGCGAAGTCTTCGATATGCCCCTCACCCCCAGCCGCAAAGGACGCGGCCGGGACGAGTGCCAGAGCGAAGGCAGCACCGGTTACAAATTTCTTGAACATAGGTAGCTGTCCTTCTTCTTATTCAGCAGGAGTAGCTTCGGATTTCTTGCCGTAGTGGGCGTCGAAATCTTCTTCGATGGTGGCGGGGATCGGTTCCGGTTTCTCGATCACACCAAGCAGCGGCAGGATCACCAGGAAGTAGCCGAACCAATAGGCGGATGCGATCAGCGAGAAGGACGCATAGGGTTCTTCCGCAGGCATCGCGCCCAGCCACATCAGGGCAAAGAAGTCGATGACCAGCAGCAGGAACCACCACTTGAACTGCGGACGGTATTTGCCCGAGCGCACGCGAGAGGTATCCAGCCACGGCGCCAGTGCCATCACGGCAATCGCACCAAACATCGCCAGAACACCGAAGAACTTCGCATCGATGATACCGCCGGTCACGAAGGACGCGATCTGCACGATCCAGACCTCGGAGGTAAAGGCCCGCAGGATCGCGTAGAAGGGCAGGAAGTACCATTCCGGCACGATGTGCGCAGGGGTCTGAAGCGGGTTGGCTTCGATGTAGTTGTCCGGGTGGCCGAGGTAGTTCGGCATGAAGCCAACGATGGCCCAAAACACCAGCAGCACCACGGCCAGACCGAGGAAATCCTTGATCACGAAGTAGGGCCAGAACGGCAGCGTGTCTTTCTTGGCTTCTTCCTTGGAACCGCGACGCACTTCGACACCGGTGGGGTTGTTGTTGCCCGTGGTGTGGAAGGCCCAGATGTGAACGATCACGAGGGCCGCGATCACGAAGGGCAACAGATAGTGCAGCGAGAAGAAGCGGTTCAGCGTCGCGTTGTCCACAGCGGGTCCGCCCAGAAGCCAGGTCTGGATCGGTTCACCGATGAACGGGATCGCGCCAAACAGGCCGGTAATCACGGTCGCCCCCCAGAAGGACATCTGACCCCAGGGCAGAACGTAGCCCATGAAGGCGGTGCCCATCATGCAGAGGTAGATCAGCATGCCCACGATCCAGGTGATTTCGCGCGGGGCCTTGTAGGAGCCGTAGAACAGACCGCGGAAGATGTGGATGTAGACGGCAACAAAGAACAACGACGCGCCGTTCGCGTGCAGGTAGCGGATCATGTAGCCGCCATTCACGTTGCGCATGATATGCTCAACGGAGGCAAAGGCGAGATCCACATGCGGCGTGTAGTGCATCACCAGAACAATGCCGGTGACGATCTGCAACGCCAGACAGAAGGCGAGGACGATGCCCCAGATCCACCACCAGTTCAGGTTCTTGGGGGTGGGGATCATGATGGTGTCGTAGATGAGGCCGACGATGGGCAGGCGGCTGTTGAGCCACTTTTCTGCGCCTGTCTTCGGCTCGTAATGGTCGTGTGGAATACCAGCCATTCGCGCGTCTCCTTATCCCAGCTTGATGGTGGTTTCGTCGGTGAACTCGGCCACCGGGATATGCAGGTTCTCGGGCGCGGGACCTTTGCGGATACGGCCCGCGGTGTCGTAGTGCGACCCGTGACAGGGGCAGAACCAGCCATTGAATTCCCCGGCGCCATCGCCCAGCGGCACACAGCCGAGGTGGGTGCAGACACCCATCATCACCAGCCATTCGCCATTTTCGTCGAGGGTGCGGTTTTCATCGGCGGCGTCGGTGCCCGGTTTGTTCGGGTTTTCCGAGGACGAGTCGATCAGCTCTTGCATCTCGACTGCGCGCGCTTCGTCGATTTCTTCCTGGGTGCGGCGGCGGATGAACACCGGCTTGCCAAGGAACATCACAGAGATCTGCGTACCAACATCCACGCCGGAAATGTCCACAAGGATGGAGGACAGGGCCTGAACGTCAGCGGAGGGATTCATCTGGTTGACCAGTGGCCAAACGGCGGCACCCGCGGTGACAGCCCCTGCGCCAGCGGTGGCGTAGTAGAGGAAATCTCTCCGGGTTCCTTCGTGGTCTTCTGCGTGGGACACGAGGTTTTCTCCAATTTCAGCGCCCGTTTAGGGCAAACATGCGCTTACACCGCAACTGGACGCGGTGACTCAGCCGCGTGTCTAGCGATGCAAACCGGGTTCGTCTAGCGGTCAAAGCAGCGCAGGTCTGCCGAAGACGGGGTTTCTTTCACAGAACCGTTGCAATGCTGCGCCGCTTCCGCCCCTATCTGCCGCTTCTCCTTTAAAACCGGGTGAAAACCCGGCCCCAGACGGCGTTCAGGCGGCATCCGGTCGCGTCGCCTGCATCGACGGGCGCGATTCGAAGGCCCGCAGCCACTCGGCAAGCTGCGGGTTGCCCTCGCGCCAACCGGCGTCCGGGTGACGAAAATCCACATAGGCCAGCGCCGCCGCCATGGCCAGTTGGCCGATGTTCACCGGCCCGTTCAATGCCGGCATCCACCGCGCCTCGACCGCTGCACAGGCGCCGAGGATCTTGTGACGCTGCCCGTCCAGCCAGCCGTCCCATTGTTTGTCCGCGGGGCGCAGGCGTTTTTCATAGGCCATGGAGACACCGGCATCCATGATGCCGTCCGCCGTGGCCTCCAGCACCTTCATGTCCCAGCCGCCCTTGTAGAGGGCGCCCCCTGCACGGGCATCGAGGAATTCGCAGATCACCCGGCTGTCATAGAGTGTCGGACCACCCTCGCGGGTCAGCGCCGGGATCTTGGCCAGCGGGTTGCTGGCCGCAAGCGCCGCATCCGGGCCGGTGACGGATGTGGTGACCGGCAACAGCGCAACATCGTCCAGCTGGCCGGTTTCATGCAGCACCAGCACCACCTTGCGTACAAAGGGGGAAGAAGCCGAATAGAAGAGTTTCATGTCACTGGGTCTCCCTGGTTGGCGCAACTCTAGCGGGCGTTCCGCCGTTTTGGAAATGTAGGATCGCAAAAAATGCGGAAACCGCGGTCAATTGTCGCCCAGGTAGCTGCGCAGCGCCGCAGGCGGGTTGTCCAGCAGCTGCACTGTGGGTTCGGGCGGTCGTGCCGTGCCCTCGGCCACCAGCACCACCTGATCCGCGATCCGGCGCGCGTCCTGCGGATCGTGGCTGACCATCAACAGGGTAAGATCGCTTTCGGCGGTGATGTCCCGCACCAGATCCAGCATCTCCGCCTTGAGCGCCGGACCCAGCGCCGCAAAGGGTTCGTCCAGCAACAGCAGTTCCCGCCCCTGGACCAGCACCCGCGCCAACGCTGCCCGGCTCTGCTGGCCACCGGACAGCTCCGCGGGTTTGCGATCTTCCAAGCCCTGCAACCCGACGCGGGCGATGGAGGCGTCGACCTGCGCGCGCTCCGCCGCAGTCAGACGGCGATTGGCATCGACCCCGAGGCCCACGTTTTGCCGCACCGAGAGATGCGGAAACAGGTTGCCGTCCTGAAACAGCATTGCCACCGGCCGCTTGCCGGGGCCCAGCGGCGCCAGATCTCGCTCCTGCCACAGGATCCGCCCCGCCGCGAGGGGCTGAAACCCGGCAACCGCCTCCAGCAGGGTGGATTTGCCCGCACCGGACGGACCAATCACCGCCACCCGCGCACCACCGGCGAACTCGAGGTCAGCTTCGAGGCGGAACGTGCCCTTCCGGATGTCTGCGCCTTCAAGTTTCAGCATGGAATCGCCCTCCCCGGTCCAGCAGCCAGAATACCCCCATCGACAGAACAAACAGCAGCAGCGCCGCCCCCTGCGCGGCCTCCATGCGATAGGCCCCCATCAGCCGATAGACCTGCAACGGCAACGTCGCGACCTCGGGATCGGCAAACAGCGCGATGACACCAAGATCACCAAGCGACAGCGCTGCGGTCAGTCCGGCGGCAAAGCCGATCTGAGCCCGACAGCGCGGCAGCAGCACCCGCTGCCAGACCGCTCGGCCACGCATGTCGAGCGCAACGGCCAGGCGTGCATTCTGTTGCAGCACCTGCCGCATGCGAGGCACCAGAATCCGCAGCGCAAAGGGGAGCGCCATCACCATGTTGACCACCGCCGTCACCGGCAGCGCCAGCACAAACGGGTCGACAAAGGGATAGACCATCACGAACAGCCCGGTCCCGATCACCAGCGGCGACGCCGCGAGCCCCAGGATACCGGCGACTTCTCCCAGCCGTTTGCGCCCCATGGCAATGCTTGCCGACAGGGGCAGCGCCACCAGCAACAGCAGTGCGGTGCTCAGGCTGGCAATCTGGATCGACACCCAGGCCGCGTTCCAGACTGAGCCGGGCAGGCTCGCCAAGCCAGGCACGCCCGCCACCAGCACCGCCAGCAGCGGCAGCATCAGGAACAGCGCGGCAAGTGCGATCCACAGACCGTCAAACAGCCTTGCGCGCGCCCCTGCCCCGTCCCAACGGGCCACCGCCCGGTCGAGACCGGCACCAAGACCATCCCCGAGCGACACCCGCAACGCCAGAAGCGCCGCTGCCACCGTCAGGACAAGCTGCACGCTGGACAGCATCGCCGCCCGCCCAAGATCAAAGTCAAAGTGAAACGCCTGATAGATCGCCAGTTCCAGCGTCGTCGCACGTGGCCCGCCACCAAGGGTCAGCGCCACCGCGAAACTCGACAGGCAGATGGCAAAGATCACCGCCGCGGCACCGGGCACCACCTGCCGCAGCATCGGCAGTTCCAGAAGACGCCACATGGCCCCCGGCCCGGCATCCAGCTGCACCGCGAGCCGGAACCGCTCTGCCGGTATCTCCTGCCAGCCTTGCAGGATCAGCCGGGTTGCCAGCGGCAGGTTGAAGAACACATGCGCGATCACCACCCCGTGCAGCCCGTAGATCTGAACCGGGGGCAGGCCCACCAGCCCCAGCGCATCACTCACCCAGCCGGAGCGGCCAAAGACCGCCAGCAGCCCCAGGATCGCAACAATCACCGGCAGGATGAACGGCGCGCCCAGTAACGTGATCAAGACACGACGCCCGGGAAACCTGCGGCGGGCCAGGGCACGGGCGACCGGGATCGCCAGAGCGACACTGATCAGGGCCGACAGCACCGCCTGCACCAGCGTGAACCGCAGAGCCGACTGATCGGCTGCGCCAAACCCGGCGCCGTCCTCCGCCCGCAGGGTTACCGCCGTCAGCGTGCCCAGAACCAGCAGCGCCACCCCGAGGGCGGCGCAGGTTCCGGGCCAGGTCGCGACCGGACGCAGGTTTACCGGCTGAGCGCTGTGCGCCATTCGTCCAGCGCCTTTGCCCGCAGGTCTGCGGCTTCTTGCTCGGGCAGAAGCAGGGCTTTCTCCGGGTTCACCAAAGTCTCGAACCCGGCAGGCAGGCCGTCGGCGGGGATGACCGCCGGATACATCCAGTTGGTGGTCGGAATGATCGATTGGAACTCATCCGACACCATGAATTGCAGGAACTGATCCGCGAGATCCGGCTGATCGCTGGCCGCGAGTTTTCCGGCCACCTCAACCTGCATGTAGTGCCCTTCGTCAAAGACGGCGGCGGCCTTGCTGTCATCCTCTTCGGCGATCAGATGATAGGCAGGCGAGGTGGTGTAGGACAGCACCATATCCGCCTCACCTTCGAGGAAGAGACCATAGGCTTCCGACCAGCCTTTGGTGACGGTGACGATATTGTCGCTCAGACTCCCCCAGATCGCTGGCGCCTCGTCGCCATAGGCGGCCTTCACCCACATCAAGAGCCCGAGCCCGGGGGTGGAGGAGCGGGGATCCTGGATGACGATCTTGGCGTCGCTCTCGCCCAGCGCCTTGAAATTCGTGGGCGCATCCGCGGCGGCATTGTGCACGAAGGCGAAATAGCCCCAGTCGTAGGGCGCGAAGACCTCGTCGTTCCACGCCACGGGGAGCGCATAGTCGGCCTCGACCGAGATCGGCGCAAACAGACCGGTGTCCTTTGCCGCAGCGGTCAGGTTGGTATCAAGGCCAAGCACCACATCCGCATCGGACCGCTCGCCTTCCAGCTTGATCCGCGCCAGCAGCGCCGCCCCGTCGCCGGCGCCGACGAATTTCAGGTCACAGTCGCAGGTCGCTTCAAACGCCTGCTCCACCGCCGGGCCGGGGCCCCACTCGGACACAAAACTGTCGTAGGTGTAGACCACAAGCTCTGGCGTGTCCGCCGTCGCGGCGGTGGCGGCCAAAAGCGCGCTCGCAACAAAGAGGGGTTTCATATCGTCCTCCAATGCGGCGTCAGGCAAGGAGGAGATCGGAGCATCAGCGCACCGCAACATCCGGAACCTTCCCTCCGCCGGTATAATCCGGTTCAGGTTCAACGGGTTCGCCATCCGGCATCTCAGCGCGTCATGTCGCGCACCCCGAGGTGGGGCAAACCCTAGGGCGCGTTTGCCGGATTGGCAAGCGCAGCCTTGAGATGCCAAAGACAGACGCCAGCTCAGGCTTGGGTCAGCACGCCTGACCTGTCGTTTCATCCGCGAAACACGAGGACAATGAGAAGCAGGCGGTGTTTCTGTCGTTTCTGCCCTGTTGATGCGCGGCTCTCTTTTCCCGGGCGCGCTTTGCCGTTAAAGGGTCAGGACAAAGGAGACCCGCGCGCATGTCCATGAACTCTTTCGGCCACCTCTTCCGTGTCACCACCTGGGGCGAAAGCCACGGGCCTGCTCTCGGGGCGACCGTCGATGGCTGTCCGCCGAATGTCCCGCTGAGCCCGGACATGCTGCAACAGTGGCTGGACAAGCGCCGCCCCGGCCAGAACAAGAACACCACCCAGCGCAACGAGCCGGACGCGGTGAAGATCCTGTCGGGCGTGTTCGAAGGCCACTCCACCGGCACGCCAATCCAGCTGATGATCGAGAACACCGATCAGCGGTCAAAGGACTATGGCGAGATCGCGCAAACCTTCCGCCCCGGCCATGCGGACATCACGTATTTCCAGAAATACGGCAACCGTGACTATCGCGGCGGCGGGCGGTCCTCTGCCCGCGAAACCGCGGCGCGGGTGGCCGCGGGCGGTGTTGCACGCGAAGCGATCAACGCGCTGGTGCCCGGCCTACAGATCAAGGGCTATATGACCCGGATGGGCGAGATGGAGATCGACCGCAGCCGGTTTGACTGGGCAGCGATCGACCAGAACGATTTCTGGATTCCGGATGCGGGCGCTGTTCAGGACTGGGAAGACTACCTGCAAGCGCTGCGCAAGGATCACGACTCGGTCGGCGCCGTGGTCGAGGTGGTGGCACGCGGGGTGCCCGCCGGTATCGGTGCGCCGATCTATGGCAAGCTCGACACCGACCTCGCCGCCGCGATGATGTCGATCAATGCCGTGAAGGGCGTGGAGATCGGCGAGGGCATGCATGCCGCCCAGCTGAAAGGGTCGGAGAACGCCGACGAGATCTTTATGGGCAATGACGGCCAGCCGGTCTATTCCTCCAACCACGCCGGCGGCATCCTTGGCGGCATTTCCACCGGTCAGGACGTCGTGGTGCGGTTCGCGGTCAAACCGACCTCCTCGATCCTGACGCCGCGCCAGTCGATCCGCAAGGACGGCACCGCCACCGAAGTCATCACCAAAGGCCGCCACGACCCCTGCGTCGGCATTCGTGCCGTGCCCGTGGCCGAGGCAATGATGGCCTGCGTCATCCTGGACCACCTCTTGCTGCATCGCGGCCAGATTGGCGAGAATCAGGGCCGGATCGGATAACCCAGGCCCATGGTCGCCATTCTCGGGATTACCTTTCCGATCTACGCGGCCCTCGGGTTGGGCTACCTGTTTGTCTGGAAAGGCATCTTTTCCAGCCACGACATCAAGAGCCTCGGCGCCTATGTCTTCAACCTGGCGCTGCCGGGGCTGATCTTCACCACCATCGCCAGCCGCGACCCGGTCGAGGTGTTCCAGGCCGCCTATGTGCTGCCCTATCTGATTGGCGGCGTACTGAACATTGCGGTCGCCTATCTGCTGTTTTCGCTACGCGGGTTTGATCCGATGCGGCGGGCGGTGGGCGTCATGGGCTCGACCTGTCCCAACAACGGATTTGTCGGCTATCCGGTGATGCTGCTGGCATTCCCTGATATAGCGGGCATCGTCCTGACACTGAATCTGGTGATCGAGACGCTGATCCTGATCCCGATCTGCCTGATGCTGATGGAGGCGGCCGACGCCGACCGTTCCGTCCCGCTTGGGCCGCGCCTGTGGCGGATCGTCTGGAACGTGGCGAAGATGCCGACGATGATGGCCCTTGTCGCGGGGCTTCTGGTGGCGCTTCTCCACGTACCGATCCCGGCGCCGTTTTTTCGCTTTACCGATATGCTCGCGGCCTCTGCCGGGGCGGTTTCGCTGATCGTCATCGGCGGATCGCTTGCCGGGCTGCCCCTGCGTGGCAACAAGAGCCTCGCAGCCCAGGCGACACTGGGCAAGCTGGTGATTCATCCCGCCATTGTCGCAGTGGTCGCGGCGATCTGCGGCGCGGCGGGCCTGCTGGAGATTTCACCCGAGATCCGCGCCGCGCTGATCCTGTCGGCGGCGATGCCGATGTTTGCCACCTATACGATCTTTGCTCAGGCCAAGGGACATGAAGGCGCGGCGAGCCTCGCGTCGCTCGCGGCGACCGTTCTTGCCTATGTCACCTTGAACGGTCTGTTGTGGGTGCTGACCTAATCCCGGCGGGGGCCTGAACATGCGATCACACCCAAATGTGCCAGATCCAAAACGCCCTAGCCGTGCTCTCCAAGGCATTGGCTGTGATCGCCCAGCGCCGTCAGCACCTGACAGGTGCCACCCGATCCCCCTTCGCACAGCTGGGTGATCCGCTCCAGTTCCACCTCCAGCTGTTGCAGCCGGGCAATGCGGGCGCGCACTTTTTCCAGCTGGGCCCGGGCGATGTCGTCCGCGGCGTGACAATCGCGCCCCAGCTCGCCGTTGAGCCCCATCAGCTCCTTGATTTCCTCCAGCCCGAACCCGAGATCGCGCGCGTGCTTGATAAAACCAAGCCGGTCCAGACCGGCCTGATCATACCGCCGCTGGTTGCCCGCATTGCGCGTGGCGGGGTCGATGAGGCCGATCTCCTCATAATAGCGGATGGTCGGAACCTTAACGCCGGTCGCCTTGGACAATGCGCCGATGGAATACATCGCAATCCCCTCTTGAACCTCTAGTGACTAGAGCACCTAGGTTGATCCCGAATCGAGATCAAGGACAAGAGCAAAGGACCTGACTGATGGCAGGATGCTGCAACCATGACGCCCAGTTCGACGGGGTATCCAAACAATACAAACGCCGCCTATGGATGGTGATCGCCATCAATGCGGTGATGTTCGTTGTCGAGATGAGCGCCGGCGAAGCCGCCGGTAGCCAGGCGCTGAAAGCTGACGCGCTGGACTTTCTCGGCGACGCGCTGACCTACGGGATTTCGCTGGCGGTCATCGGTGCCAGCCTGCGCACCCGGTCTCTGGCAGCGATCGGCAAGGGTGTCAGCCTTCTTGTCATGGGGATCTGGGTGTTCGGCTCCACCCTGTGGCAGGTTTTTGTCGCCGGCGTCCCCGAGGCACAGGTGATGGGGGCCATTGGCTTTCTCGCGCTTGTCGCAAATCTCCTGTCGGTGGCGCTGCTGGCCGCCTACAAGGATGGCGACGCCAACGTGCGGTCGGTATGGCTGTGTTCGCGCAACGACGCCATCGGCAACGTGGCGGTGATGATCGCGGCCCTTGGGGTCTGGGGCACGGCCACCGGCTGGCCGGATCTGATCGTCGCCGGCATCATGGCGGGCCTCTTCCTCAGCTCCGCGTTCCAGATCCTGCGCCAGGCGCTGGCTGAATGGCAGCAGGGAAAGGCGCCTCCCCCGCAGTCTACCTGTGGTCACAACCACGACAGCGCCAAAGGGCACGAGCACGCCCACTGAGCGCTTCGCGGCTGTCGCGGTCTAAATAATGTACCAGTCTCCCCCTGCGCGCTTGCCATTCACCGGCGGAGCGCGCAGGGTCCGCGCATGGCAAAAAGCTTAACATCGCATCGACCTGTGCTGGCCATCACGCTGAAGGTGACCGCCATCGGCCTGTTTACGATCATGTCCGGCCTTATCAAGGAAATCACGCAGGTTGTGCCCACCGGGCAGGCGGTGTTCTTTCGCTCGTTCTTCGTATTGCCGGTGATCCTGGTCTGGCTTGCTCTGCGCGGTGATCTGCCACGGGGGCTGCGCACCCAAAGCCCGATGCTGCATTTCTGGCGCGGCCTCGTGGGCACCTCGGCAATGGGATTGAACTTCGCCGCACTGGCTATTCTGCCCCTGCCGGAGGTCACCGCGCTCGGCTATGCCACGCCGATCTTCACGCTGATTCTCGCCGCACTCCTGCTTGGAGAACGCATTCGCATCATCCGGATCAGCGCTGTGGCGATCGGACTTGTCGGCGTGCTGATCATGCTATCGCCACGTCTGAATGGGTCAGAGGCCTTTCAGGATACGGCCTTTATCGGGGCAATACTGGTGCTGACAGCAGCGGCGTTGCGCGGGTTTGTGCAGATCCACATCCGAAAAATGGTGCAGAGCGAGGACACCGCCGCGATTGTCTTCTACTTCTCCGTCACCGCATCCCTGCTGTCGCTGCTGACCTTGCCGTTTGGTTGGGTCATGCCCGATACGCCCCTGTTGCTGCTGCTGGTCAGTACCGGTTTCATCGGAGCGATCGCGCAGCTGCTCATCACCTCGTCCTACCGGTTTGCCCCAGCGTCGCTACTGGCGCCTTATGACTACGTGTCGATGCTATTTGCGCTGGTCATCGGCTATGTATGGTTTTCGGAATGGCCCTCGCTGGTGATGCTGGCGGGGGCGGCGCTGGTGATTGTGGCGAATGGCATCGTGATCTGGCGCGAGAGCCGTCTGGGACTGGACCGTGGCAAGGCCAAGCCGCTGACCGACCCCAAGGGCGGCTAGGACGGGCTAGCTCCGTTCCAGTTTGTCGCGCAACAGATGCAGCCGGTCCCGCAACGCGGTCAGCTCTTCGATGTCCCCGCCCATTGCGTCCAGCACGCAGGCGGTCAGTTCCCCCGCCTTTTGCTCCAAGGCGCGCCCCTTGTCGGTGAGCGCCACGATCAGGCTGCGCTCATCGTCCGGATTGCGCTGTCGGGTCAGCAACTCTGCCGCCTCCATCCGTTTGAGGAGCGGGGTCAGCGTGTTGGTATCCAGCTGCAATTCACGCCCCAGATCGTTGACCCGGCGCCTGTCCCTGTTCCAGAGCGCGACCAGCACTAGATACTGAGGGTAAGTCAGCCCCAGAGGGGCCAGCAAGGGGCGATAAAGGCGCGAGATCGCATGGTTCACCGAGTAGACGGAGAAGCACAAAAGCTCGTCGATTTTCAAAGGTCGGTCCATTCGAAGACGATAGATCTCGCACGATATGATCGCAAGCGGTTGACATCAGGCGCTGCACAACCAAGATATATCGTACACGACATAATCGCACACGATTAAAGGAGTCGCACATGTCCGTTTCCCCCGTTTACACCGCCCATGGGTCTGCCACCGGAGGTCGGGATGGTCAGGCCAAAGTGGCCGGCACCGACCTGGTTCTTGATCTTGCTCCGCCAACCGAAATGGGTGGCGATGGCAAAGGCTACAATCCGGAGCAACTCTTCGCCGCAGGCTATTCCGCCTGCTACATCGGCGCGATGAAATTCGCGACCACGCAAGATGATAGCCTGCCGAAGGTTCCCGACAGCGTCGAAGTCGAAACCGCGGTCGGAATCGGCCCGCGCGAGGCGGGGGGTTTTGGCCTCAAGGTGCACCTGAAAGTCACGCTCCCGGGCGTTGACAAGGACGCCGCCGAGCGCCTGACCGAGGCGGGGCACAAAATCTGCCCCTACTCCAATTCTGTCCGGGGCAACGTCGACGTCACCACAGAAATCGCGTGATCCAGCGGAGCGCCTGCGGCGCACAGGTTTGATCAGGGATGCGAGGCGCTGCCTCGCGCTCCGAGATATTTGAGAAAAGCTGAAGAGGCGACAGGCGCCAAACGGCACCGAAGGTGCTCATACAGAAAAAGCGCGGGGCGTCTGTCCCGCGCTTTTGCATTTTAGTAGCGAGAATTATGTTAGCTGCGGACCAGGGCTTCGTAGTCCTCGGCAATCTCGCGGGTCATCTGGCCGACTTCGAATGTATAGGGGCCGATTTCGCCGACGGGCGTGACCTCGGCGGCGGTACCGGTCAGCCAGCACTGTTCAAACCCGTCCATTTCTTCGGGCATGATGTGGCGCTCATGCACGGTAATGCCCTTTTCCTTCAGCATCTCGATCACCGTTTGCCGGGTGATGCCGTTGAGGAAGCAATCCGGTTTCGGCGTATGTACCTCGCCATCCTTGACGAAGAAGATATTCGCACCAGTCGCCTCGGCGACATAGCCGCGGTAGTCCATGAACAGCGCATCCGAACAGCCTTTGGCTTCCGCCTTGTGCTTGGAGATCGTACAGATCATGTAGAGGCCCGCCGCCTTGGCATGCACCGGGATGGTTTCAGGCGAGGGGCGTTTGAATTCCGCGATGTCGAGCTTTGCGCCCTGCATCTTGGCATCGCCGTAATAGGCACCCCAGCCCCAGACGGCGACCGCCATCCGCACCGGGTTCTTTGCCGACGCAACGCCCATATCTTCGCCCGACCCACGCCAGACCACCGCGCGGACATAGGCGTCCTTCAGGCCGGAGGCTTTCAGGGTCTCTTCCTTGGCCGTCTCAATGTCATCCACCGAGTAGGGCATCGGCATGTCCAGCGCCTCGGCAGAGGCGATCAGGCGTTCGGAATGAGCGCGGCTCTTGAAGATCTTACCGTTATAGGCACGTTCGCCTTCAAACACAGAAGAGGCGTAATGCATTGCATGCGTCAGGATGTGGACCTTAGCATCGCGCCAGTTCACCAGTTCGCCATCCATCCAGATCAGACCGTCGCGGTCATCATATCCAGCCATTCCGCATTCCTTTTCAGCGCCGTGTCATTTTCGGTTGTTGCGCAACATGACGTGAATTCATTCAGATAATTGCGCCAAACCCGCAACTCGATACATCTCGGGTCTTGGAATGTCAATAATGCTGACATAAACTAGCGTTCAAAATAAAGGAGAGGCACATATGTCTGACGGGCGTTCCGGAGCGGGGTTTGGCGGCGAAAGCCTGCTGTTCCTGACCGATGAGCAGCTGCGCCAGGGGATCGAGGCGATGTTCTTCGCCTATCGCGGCTTTACGGCGGATCCGGATCGCATTCTTGCAGAACTGGCCTATGGGCGGGCGCATCACCGCGCCCTGCATTTCATCAATCGCTCTCCCGGCACGACGGTCAACAACCTGCTCAGTATCCTCGGGGTGACCAAGCAATCCTTGAACCGGGTGCTGCGGGCGCTGGTCGAGGACGGGCTGGTGGATAGCCGGGTGGGCACCCTAGACAAGCGCGAGCGCAATCTCTTCCTCACGGAACGCGGTCGCGACCTGGAGCAGCGCCTGTCGGATGCCCAGCGCGTCCGCATGCGTGCGGCCTACAAACAGGCCGGCCCCGAAGCGGTGCAGGGGTTTAAAAAGGTGCTGGAGGCGATGATGGATCCGGACATGCGACGCGCCTATGTCGAGTTGCGCGAGGCGCCCCAATGAACTCACCCGATGCCCATCTGCTGATCGTCGACGATGATGAGCGTATTCGCGACCTGTTGAAGAAATTCCTGATGCGCGCCGGGTTCCTGGTCACCGCAGCCCGGGATGCCGCCCATGCCCGGCGGGTTCTGTCGGGGCTGGATTTCGACCTCATCGTGCTCGACGTGATGATGCCGGGCGAGGATGGGCTGTCCCTGACCGCTGCGCTGCGCGAAACCATGGTGACGCCGATCCTGCTGTTGACCGCCCGCGGTGAAACCGATGATCGCATCAAGGGGCTGGAAGCCGGCGCGGATGACTACCTGCCGAAACCCTTTGAACCCAAGGAGCTGTTGCTGCGGATCAACGCGATCTTGCGGCGCATGCCCGAGAACCAGCCCGAAGACGTCACGCCCAAGTATATGCAGCTCGGGGCGATCCGGTATGACATCGAGCGCGGCGAGATGTGGCAGGGCGAAGACCTGATCCGGCTGACCTCGACCGAGAGCCAGTTGATGAAGATCTTCTCTGCCCAGCCCGGCGAACCGGTCAGCCGCGCCAAACTGGTCGAGGACCTGGGGCGCGACCGGGGACAGGCGCAGGAACGTGCCGTGGACGTGCAGATCACCCGCTTGCGCCGCAAGATCGAGCCCAACCCTAAACAGCCGCAATACCTGCAAACCGTGCGCGGTGCAGGCTACATGCTGGCCCCGGATTAAGACCCTGACATGAAGACTGCTCTCGTCACCCATCCCGAGGGGCTCCTGCATCAGACCCCTGCCAAGGTCCATGAGCAGGTGGGGCGGCTGGATTTCGTGCTCCGGGCCATCGAGGATCTGCCACTCGCACACCATTCGGCGCCGTTGGCCGCGCGAAATGTGATCGAAACGCTGCATGATCCCGCCTATGTCGATCATGTTCTCGGCAGCATTCCCGAACATGGTTTCGCCTTTTTAGACTCTGATACGGACGATGAAACCAGCCTGTCGCCCACCTCTTTGAATGCCGTGCTTCGGGCGGTGGGCGGTGCGGCCTTGGCTGTGGACCTCGTGCTGTCCGGTCTGGCCCCAAACGCCTTTGTCGCCATGCGCCCGCCGGGGCACCACGCGCTGCGGGACCGGGCGATGGGGTTCTGCTTTTTTGGCAATGTCGCGCTTGCGGCGCGGCATGCGATGGAAAGGCACGGGCTGAAGCGTGTGGCAATCGTCGATTTCGACGTGCATCACGGCAACGGCACCCAGGCCCTGCTCTGGGACGAGCCGCGCGCATTGGTCGTGACCTCGCAACAGATGCCGCTATGGCCCGGCACCGGCACGCCCGAGGAGCGTGGCGCGCATGACAATGTGGTCAATATTCCACTCCTGCCCGGAACCGGCGGTGCCGAGATGCGCGCGCTCTACGCCGAACAGGTCTTTCCGAGGCTGCGGGCCTTTGCTCCCGAGCTGATCCTGATCTCAGCCGGTTTCGATTGCCACCGGGATGATCCGCTGGCCGAACTGAACTGGCGCGAGGCGGACTACGACTGGCTGACCCGCAATCTCTGCGCCATTGCCAACAGCACCTGCGCAGGGCGTGTGGTCTCGGTGCTTGAGGGCGGCTATGATCTGCCGGCGCTGGCGTCATCGGCCCGGGCGCATGTGGAGGCCCTGATCCAGGCCCATGCGGACTGACGCTGATCTGACGGTCCCCCCTCTTGCAACATGCCCGGCAAAGAAGGATCGTGCCGCAAAACAGATCGGGGACCACTATGACCACTGCCTTGCTGACCCACGCGGATTGCCTGACGCATGAAACACCCGGAGGCCACCCGGAGCAGGTGGCCCGCCTCGAACATGTGCTGCACGCACTTGCGGGGCTTGACCTCAAGCGTGTCACCGCCCCAGTGGCCGCCGAAGATGACATTCTGCGGGTGCATCCCGCCCAGTATCTGACGGAGCTGCGCCGCGAATTGCCCGCAGAAGGGCGCAAGCAGCTGGATGCGGACACCTGGATGTCACCGGGATCGCTGGACGCTGCCTTTCGCGCGGCCGGGGCTGCGGTGCGCGCCGTCGACATGGTGCTGGGGGGCGAGGTCGGCAATGCGTTCTGCGCCACCCGTCCGCCCGGGCATCACGCCGAAACCGACACGCCGATGGGGTTCTGCCTGTTTGGCAATGCGGCGCTGGCCGCAAAACACGCGCTGGATCACCACGGGCTCAAACGCGTTGCGGTGGTGGATTTCGACGTGCATCACGGCAATGGCACCCAGGACCTGCTCTGGGATGAGAAACGCGCCCTGGTCATCACCTCTCAGCAAATGCCGCTCTGGCCCGGCACCGGCCACCCGGAGGAGGACGGTGCCCATGGCAACGTGATGAACCTGCCGCTGCCGCCCGAAAGCGACGGCGCCGCCATGCGGGAGCTTTACTCCGAACAGGTGTTTCCGCGCCTGCGCGCCTTCAAGCCGGAGCTGCTGATCCTGTCGGCCGGGTTTGACGCCCACACCGACGATCCGCTGGCTCAATTGCACTGGCAGACGGAGGATTTCCGGTGGCTCACGGTAGAGCTGTGCCGTCTTGCGCAAGAGCTGTGTCAGGGTCGTATCGTCTCGACTTTGGAGGGCGGATATGATCTGAACGCCCTAGCCGACGCCGCCAAGGCGCATGTGGAAGAACTGATAAAGGCCGCGACATGACAACCGAGACCCCCGTCGAAGAGATGAGCTTTGAAACTGCGATGCAGGAACTGGAACGCGTCGTCGATAAACTGGAGCGCGGGGACGTGGCACTGGATGCGTCCATCGCGCTTTACGAGCGGGGCGCTCAACTGAAAAAACGCTGCGAGGACGAGCTGAAGCGCGCCGAGGAAAAGGTCGCCGCGATCACGCTGGATGCCAACGGCCAGCCCGCCGGCACGCAACCGCTCGACGCGGGATAAGCCCCGATGACGGCAGGGTTTGCCGCCGCGCTCTCGCAGGCGCAGGCGAAGATCTCCACCCATATGGACATGCGCCTGACGGCGTCAGATGTGCTGCATCAGGCCATGGGCTATGCGTTGCGCGGTGGCAAGATGCTGCGCGGTTTCCTGGTTCTGGAGAGCGCGCGTCTGCATGATGTGCCCGAACCGGCCGCGCTTGAGGCGGCGCTGGCGATCGAATGCATCCACGCCTATTCGCTGGTCCATGACGACCTGCCCTGCATGGACGACGATGACCTGCGGCGTGGCCAGCCGACGCTGCACCGAAAATGGGACGAGGCCACGGCGGTGCTGGCGGGCGACAGCCTCCAGACCCTGGCGTTTGAACTGCTCGCCCGTGACGCGGTCGGCCCCCATGCCGTGACCCTGATCCGCACCCTGGCCGAGGCAGCCGGCAAGGACGGCATGGTCTCCGGTCAGATGCTGGACATCGCGGCAGAAACGGCAGAAACCCCGCTGACGCTCGACGACATCACCACGCTTCAGGCGCGCAAGACAGGCTGCCTGATCGAATGGTCCGCCTGCGCCGGTGCCCGGCTGGCAGGTGCCGATCCCGAACCGCTGCGACACTATGCGCAGGCCCTCGGGTTGGCTTTTCAGATCGCCGACGACATTTTGGATATTGAAGGCGATGCTGCCACCGTGGGCAAGGCGGTACGCAAGGATGCGGAGGCCGGCAAGGCCACGTTTGTGTCGCTGCTCGGGCTGGAGGGGGCAAAATCGCGTGCGCTGGACCTCGCCGACCAGGCCTGTGCAGCCCTTGCCCCCTATGGTGCGGCAGGCGATACCTTGAAGGACGCCGCCCGCTTCGTTATCTCGCGCGACAGCTAAATCGCGCCCCGAAGGAGCCACGACCCGCATGACCGACCGGCCACAGACCCCGCTCCTGGATCAGATCGCATCGCCTGCGGATCTGAAACGTCTCTCTGACGCGCAACTGGAGCAGGTCGCGCATGAGCTGCGGCAGGAAACCATCTCTGCCGTCTCTGTCACCGGCGGCCATCTGGGTGCAGGGCTCGGCGTGGTGGAGCTGACGGTGGCGCTGCATGCGGTGTTCGACACGCCCAAGGACAAGGTGATCTGGGACGTCTCGCACCAGAGCTACCCCCACAAGATCCTGACCGGGCGGCGTGATCGCATCCGCACCCTGCGCATGAAGGACGGTCTCTCGGGGTTCACCAAACGGACCGAGAGCCCCTATGACCCCTTTGGGGCGGCGCATAGTTCCACGTCGATTTCCGCCGCGCTGGGGTTTTCCGTGGCGCGCGATCTGGGTGGCGTCACCGAAGAGGGTCTTGGCGACGCGATCGCCGTGATCGGCGATGGTGCCATGAGCGCCGGCATGGCGTTTGAGGCGATGAACAACGCCGGTCACCTCGGCAAGCGGCTGATCGTGATCCTCAACGACAACGAGATGTCGATCGCGCCGCCGGTTGGGGCGCTGTCGTCCTATCTCAGCCGGCTTTATACCGAGGCGCCGTTTCACGACCTCAAGGCCGCCGCCAAGGGCGCGGTCTCGCTGTTGCCGGAACCTTTCCGCGAGGGCGCCAAACGCGCCAAGGACATGCTGAAGGGCATGGCCATGGGCGGTACCTTGTTCGAATCCCTCGGCTTTTCCTACATCGGCCCCATCGACGGCCATGACATGGACCAACTCCTGCCGGTGCTGCGCACGGTCAAGGCGCGCGCGACCGGGCCGATCCTGATCCACGCGGTCACCAAAAAGGGCAAGGGCTATCGCCCGGCCGAAGCGGCGCGCGACAAAGGCCATGCGACGGCGAAATTCGACATGGTGACGGGCGAGCAGAAAAAAGCGCCCTCCAACGCGCCCTCCTACACCTCGGTCTTTGGCAACACATTGGTGGAGCTGGCCGCACAGGATTCAAAGATCTGCGCGGTCACCGCCGCGATGCCCGACGGCACCGGCCTCAATCTGATGGCAGAGCGCTACCCCTCGCGCACCTTTGACGTGGGCATTGCCGAGCAGCACGGCGTGACCTTTGCCGCTGCACTGGCGGCGGGCGGGATGAAGCCGTTCTGCGCGATGTATTCCACCTTCCTGCAACGCGGCTACGATCAGGTGGTGCACGATGTCGCGATCCAGCGCCTGCCCGTCCGCTTTGCCATTGATCGTGCCGGTCTGGTCGGCGCCGACGGGGCCACCCACGCGGGCTCGTTCGACATCGGCTATATGGCCAATCTGCCCGGCATGGTGGTGATGGCCGCCGCTGACGAGGCGGAACTGAAGCATATGGTCGCCACCGCCGCCGCCTACAGCGATGGCCCCATCGCCTTCCGCTATCCGCGAGGCGAGGGCGAGGGTGTGGAAATGCCCGAACAACCGCACGTGCTGGAGATCGGCAAGGGCCGGATGATCCAGTCCGGCACGCGCGTGGCGCTCTTGTCCTTCGGCACCCGCCTGGGCGAGGTCCGCAAAGCGGCCGAGGCGCTTGCGGCCAAGGGTATCACGCCGACCATCGCCGATGCGCGCTTTGCCAAGCCGCTGGACCGCGACCTGATCCTGCAACTGGCGCGCGATCACGAGGCGCTGATCACCATCGAGGAAGGCGCGGTCGGCGGCTTTGGCTCGCATGTCGCGCAGCTGTTGTCGGAGGAGGCAGTGTTTGACGACGGCCTGAAGTTCCGCTCCATGGTTCTGCCCGATACATTCATCGACCAGGCCAGCCCCCGCGACATGTACGACGTGGCCGCAATGAATGCAGAGCATATCGAAGCGAAGGTGCTCGACGTGCTTGGGGTTGCAAGGATCGGGGAAAAGCGGGCCTGAGTGTGCCCCCACTGCCCCAACGGTCCAACCTGCGCTGGATTGGGCGTTCTTAGACCCCTGGCGGATCCGCCGGAGGGACAAAACGCTCCATATCCTCGGCTGCAAACACCGCTTTCAAACCGCTGCGATAGTCCGGGTAGCACAGGGTGACACCGAGCTCTTCCTTGATGCGGGTATTACGCACCCGCTTGTTCTCGCCATAGAAGCTGCGCGCCATCGGGCTCATCCCGGCTTCGTCAAAGGGCACTTCGGCAGGCACCGGAAGCCCCAGCAGCTCGGCGGCATAGCCCAGCACATCCTGCGGCGGTGCGGGTTCGTCATCGCAGACATTGTAGATCGCGCCGGGGTTGGGCCGCGCGATGGAGGCCGCCAGCACCTGCGCGATGTCATCGACATGGGTGCGCGAGAACACCTGCCCCGGCTTGACGATCCGGCGGGCGCGACCTGCCATCAGCTTGGCAAAGGGACCCCGGCCCGGCCCGTAGATCCCCGCCAGACGAAAGATGTGGAGCGGCAGGTTCGGGATGGCCTGCCATGCCGCCTCGGCACCTGCGCGCCAGTCGCCACGCTGGCTCGATGGCGTCACGGGCGTTTGCTCGTCCACCCAGGCACCATCGTGATCGCCATAGACCGCCGTGGTCGAGAGGTAGCCGACCCATTCCAGAGATGGAAGTGCCGCCAGACGCGCACCGAGTTCATTCAGAACCGGGTCGCCCTGTTCGGACGGGCTGATCGACAAGAGGATATGGGTCACCTCCTCCAGCGGGACAGTGTCGCCGGGCCAGGTCAGGAGTTCCACTCCGGCCATCGGCTCGGCTTCGGAGGGATCACGGGTGGTGCCGAGGATACGCCAGCCCGGTCCCGCGAGGGTCCGCGCCAGAGCCCGCGCCGTGTAGCCAAATCCAAAGCAGAGAAGCGTCTTTTTCGTCATGTTTCGGACCATGCGATCCACGGCGGGCAGATGCAAGACGGCAAGGGCTTGATTCGAATCCCCGCCGCGCCTTTGATCTGTTCATGACCAGAAAAACACCCGATGTGAGCGACGCCTATGCGGCGGCGTCCCCGAGCGACTTGCGCCAGCTCTATGCAGACTGGGCGGACAGTTATGACGAAAGCTTTGCCAGGTCAGAGGCCTATCTGTTGCCCGGCCTGACCGCCCGGGCCTTCGCCCAGGCTGGCGGACAGGGGCCTGTGCTCGATGTGGGCGCAGGCACCGGCCTGTGTGGCGTCGCCTTGTCGGGGTTGCGGATCACCCCGGTCGACGCCGCCGACATCAGCCCGGATATGCTGGCACAGGCGTTGCGCAAGGATGTCTACCGTGACGTGATCGAGGCGGACCTGTACGAGGGGATCCCGGTCCCTCGGGCCAGTTACGCAGGCGTCGTCTCCTCCGGAACCTTCACCCATGGTCACCTCGGACCGGAAGTCCTGCCCGCCATTCTCAGGGTCGCACGCCCCGGAGCCTGGCTGGCGATGTCCATCAACGCGGCCCATTATCAAAAAGCCGGCTTTGCCGAAGCCTTTGACCGTTTGCTGCGTGGACAATGGATCAGCAACCTGTCCCTGCCCGAAGTCCGCATCTACGGGGGCGATGCAGGCAGCGCCCATCACGAGGATACCGCGCTGATCGCCCTGTTTCAGAAGGTCTGATCGCGGATGCGCCGCGCCGTGCCGCCAGGCACGGCGCCCGGCCCAACTGTTTTGGTCGCCCGCAAGGGCGGCGGAAACAGGCGGGAGCGCCCCCCTCCTCCGGGTTTGCCCTCACGCTCCAATCCGGGCGGTTGCGCCGGTCAGCGGCCCGCCGCCTGTCGGGTGTGGGGCGGCCTCAGCGTCCTTTCCACACCGGGTCGCGCTTTTCGGCAAAGGCCCGCGCGCCTTCAAGGTTGTCGTCGGATCCGTAGAGCACATCCACCGTCCGCAGCTGCCGCCCGGTGACGCGGTTCATCGCATCCTGAAACTTGGAATCCTCGGCATCACGCACGATCTCCTTGATCGCGGCATAGACCAGCGGCGGGCCGGAGGCGAGAAGGCGCGCCAGCTCCCAGGCGCGGTCCATCAGCTGATCGCCGGGGATGATTTCGTTCACCAGGCCCCAGCGATGGGCCTCTTCAGCATCGAACCAGCGGCCCGTCAGCAGGAGCTCCATCGCGATGTGATAGGGAATGCGCTTGGGCAGCTTGATCGACGCCGCATCCGCCACCGTGCCGGAGCGGATCTCCGGCAGGGCAAAGCTGGTGTGATCGGCCGCAAGGATCATGTCCGCCGACAGGGCCAGCTCCAGCCCTCCGCCACAGGCGATGCCGTTCACCGCCGCGATCACCGGCTTGTTGAGGTCGCGCAGCTCCTGCAAACCGCCAAAGCCACCGACGCCATAATCGCCATCCACCGCATCACCGCCCGCGGCCGCCTTCAGGTCCCAGCCGGGGCAAAAGAATTTCTCGCCCGCCCCCGTTATGATCGCAACCCGCAGCGTATCGTCATCGCGAAAGGCCTGAAACGCCTCGCCCATCAGGCGCGAGGTTTGCAGATCAATCGCGTTGGCCTTGGGGCGGTCCAGCGTCACCTCGAGGATGGCGCCTTCGCGGCGGGTCTTGACGGGGCTCGTTTCACTCATCGCAACATGTCCTTTCTGCGCATCAGCGCATCCGCCGCCACGGCCTCCGTGGGGGTGCAGAGCAGCGGGTTGATTTCGATTTCTTCCAGACCTTCAGCCTCGG
Organism: Epibacterium sp. ABV4_022; assembly: GCF_056159345.1. Lineage (NCBI taxonomy): Bacteria > Pseudomonadati > Pseudomonadota > Alphaproteobacteria > Rhodobacterales > Roseobacteraceae > Epibacterium > Epibacterium sp. ABV4_022. The sequence continues at coordinate 243,096 of NZ_JBSWVA010000001.1, read as the reverse complement.
CGACCACATAGGCTTCGATGGATCGGATCGCGCGCAGGATCGCATTGCGATCCGCCGCCGGCGCGCCACGATAGCCTGCCAGCAAGGGCGCGATCTTCAACCCGTCGAGTGCCGCGTTCAAGGCAGCGTCAGAGGCGGGCAGCAGCACCGAGGCGCTGTCCTGCATGATCTCGGTCAGTGTTCCGCCAGCGGCCAGCGTCAGCACGAAGCCATGTGCGGGATCCTTCACCACGCCAACCAGCAGCTCGGCCACGGCACCAGTGACCATCTCCTCGACCAGAAAACGGTCGGTGGGCATAGCCACGGCGGCATCGCTGACCTCCTGTCCGGAGCAGAGGTTCAGCTTCACCGCGCCCTCTTCGGTCTTATGGGCGATGCCTTCGCCCTTCAGCACCACCGGAAAGCCGATATCCGCTGCCACCGCGCGGGCAGCCACCACCGTGCGCGCGGGCTTTGCACGGGGCACCCGGAGACCAAAGCGCGCAAGCCAGGCCTTGGCCTCACCCTCCGACACCAGATCCGGTTCGTCATGGGTCTTGGTGGGCAACAACAGCGGATGCGCCAATTCCGGCAAGGGCTGGCCGGCCGCCTCGATAGCAGTGATCGCCTCGGGCAGACCCAGCATCGGCACCACCCCGGCAGCGATCAGCTGTTCGGCCACCTCTTCGGGCAGCAGTTCCGGCAGGGTTGCCAGCATGGCGATCGGCTGGTCGGTCTGCTGCCGCACCGCGATGGCGGACTGGATCGTGCAATCCCAGTCAGAGGCGTCACACCGGTCGGAGCGTGGGAAATCCACCACAAGAATCGTCAGCGCCAGTTGCGGGTCGACCATCGCAGAGAAGGCGCGCGTCATCGCCTCCGTATCGCGCCAGATATAGGTGTGATAGTCGAGCGGGTTCGCCAGTGCCACCATCGGCCCGAGGGCCGCGCGCAGGTCACTGCGCTGGCGGTCGTTCAGCGGTGGGAAGCTGACTCCGCGCCCATGGGCGGTATCCGCAGACAGGCTTGCCTCGCCACCGGAACAGCTGATCGTTGCGATGCGGGTCGAGGACAGACGCCCCACCACATGCATCAGCTTCAATGTCTCCAGGAACGACGGCAGATCATACAAGCGCGGAATGCCAAGACGTGAGAGCAAAGCCCCGGCACCCGCGTCGCCCCCGGCCAGCGAGGCCGTGTGCGAGACTGTTGCGGCACGCGCCTGTGCGGACCGTCCGACCTTCAGTGCGATGATCTGCTTGCCCAGCTGACGCGCCTTCAGCGCCAGCGCCTCAAACGCGCGCAGATCGCCAAAGCCCTCGATATGAAGGCCCAGCGCGGTGACACGGTCATCTTCCAGCAGCGCCTCGCCAATTGCCGCCAACCCGGTCTGGGCCTGGTTGCCGCAGGTCACCACATAGGCGAGCGGCAGCGCCCGGGTCTGCATCGTCAGGTTGATCGCGATGTTGGAGCTCTGGGTGACAATCGCCACGCCCTTTTCCACCCGCTTGCCGCCATGCTGGTCGGGCCACAACAGCGCCCCGTCGAGGTAGTTGATGAACCCGTAGCAGTTCGGCCCGAGGATCGGCATGTCCCCGGCCGCCGCCAGCAGACGCTCCTGCAGATCCGCGCCTTCGGCATCCTCGGCCTCCGCCTCCAGAAAGCCGGAGGCGAAACAGACCGCCCCGCCGGCACCGCGCGCGGCCAGCGCCGTGACGATGTCGATGGTGACAAAGCGGTTCACCCCGATGAAGCTGGCATCCGGTGCCGCGGGCAGGGCCGCCACGTCCTTGAACGCTGGCAGACCCGCGACCTCTTCGGCCTTGGGATGTACGGGCCAGATTTCGCCCTCAAACCCCATCTTGCGGCATTGCTCGATCACGGCGGCGCACCACGCCCCACCGCCGATAACGGCAATGGTTTTGGGGCGAAAGAGCCTTTTTAGAGACTGCATTTGACGTTATTCACCCGAGGTTTCGCGGTCCAGATGCCCAAGGCTCTGTTCCGGGTTGATATGATCGCGCACACGGGTCTTCAGCTCTTTCACATCCGGAAAACCGCCGTCCCGCTTGCGCTCCCAGATCACCTCTCCGTCGAGGGTGATCTCGAAGGTTCCGCCAATCTCGCCCGGCACCAGAGTCACCCCACCCAGCTGTTCCTGAAAGGTCGACAGCAGTTCCTGGCTCATCCAGGCGGCGCGCAACAGCCAGTTGCAGCCAATGCAATAGGTGATGGTCACAACGGGTTTCCGGGCGGTTTCAGCGGGATCGGACAAGGTCAGCCTCCAAGCGGTCTCAGCATCTCGCGGCTGATGATGTGCCGCTGGATTTCACTGGTGCCCTCCCAGATACGCTCCACACGCGCGTCGCGCCAGATGCGTTCGAGGGGAAGTTCGTCCATCAGCCCCATGCCGCCGTGGATCTGGATCGCTTCATCCGCAACCATGGCGAGCATCTCGGTCGCCTTCAGCTTGGCCATCGACATGTCGCTCTCGGTGACGGTGCCCTGATCAAACTTCCAGCCGGCTTCCCAGGTCAGCAGATTCGCGGCCTTCAACTCGGTGGCCATATCGGCGAGCTTGAACGAAACCCCCTGAAACTTGCCGATTTGCTGGCCGAACTGCTTGCGCTCGGCGCTGTATTCGACGGCGTGTTGCAGCGCGCGTTCGGCGCGGCCCAGACATGTTGCGGCCACCTGCAGGCGGGTCGCGCCCAGCCAAGTGTTGGCGACCTCAAACCCCTTGTCGACCTCGCCCAGAACCGCCGAAGACGGCAGGCGGCAATCGTCGAATTCCAGCACCGCGTTGGTGTAGCCCCGGTGCGAGACATTGCGATAGCCGTCACGGACCGAGAATCCGGGCGTGCCCTTATCGACAAAGAAGGCGGTGATCTTTTTCTTCTTGCCGCGCGGCGTGTCCTCCTCACCCGTGGCCATAAAGACGATGGCAAAATCCGCCACATCCGCGTGGGAGATGAAATGCTTGGTGCCGTTCAGGATCCAGTCGTCGCCATCCTTGCGGGCCGAAGCGGCCATGCCGCGCAGGTCGGACCCCGCGCCCGGCTCCGTCATCGCCAGGCAGTCCCATTTCTCACCGCGGATACAGGGAAAGAGATATTTCTCCTTCTGCTCCTCCGTGCCCGCCAAGAGGATGTTGGAGGGGCGCGCGACGCTGGTCCAATGCAGCGCGTAATTGGCGCGACCGAGCTCCTTTTCATAGAGCAGCCAGGACAGCGTATCGAGACCTGCACCGCCCACCTCTTCGGGCATATTGGCGGCATAAAGCCCGGCTTCCATCGCCTTCTTCTGGATTTCCCTTACCAGATCCATGTCGAGATGACCGTTGCGCTCGATCTCCAGCTCATGCGGATAGAGCTCTTTTTCCACAAAGGCGCGCGTGGTTTCGACGATCATCGCCTGTTCTTCTGTCATGCCGAATTGCACCGGGCGTCTCCTTGTTGATGTGGTTGCTTGCACGGGATGTTAGTGGTCGCCTAGCGTGTGTATCGTGCAAGGAAGGCCGAAATCATGCAGAAATGGACAAATGAATTCGCGGCACCGCAGCAAGTGGATGTCCTCTTGTTCGACGATTTCTCTGCCCATTGCCTTGCCAACACGGTGGAACCGATGCGTGCGGCCAACACGCTCGCGCGGAGGGAGCTCTATCGCTGGCGGTTCCTGTCGCTGACGGGCGCGCAGGTGGTGTCCTCTTCCGGTATGCAAGTCACCGCGCACGGGCGGCTTGCGGATTTTTCCGGCGATATGCTCGCCGTGATGCCGAGCTATAATTTCCTGCGCCAGGACGGGACCGCGACCCGGCGCGGGCTGCGCGCCGCCGCCGGACGCTATCGCGAGATTGCCGGGTTTGATACCGGACCGTGGCTGATGGCCGCTGCGGGGTTGCTGGACGGGCGTGTCGCGACCATCCACTGGGACGAGCTGGACCGGCTGGGAGAGTCATTCCCTGAGGTTGAAGTGCAGCGCAGGCGGTATGTACAGGATGGCAACAGGACCACCTGCACCGGGGCGCTGGCCGCCTTTGACCTGATGCTGGAACGGATCGGAGCGCGCCACGGACAAGCCCTGCGCCTGGAGGTCGCGGCCTTGTTCATGAGCACCGAAGGTGGCGGTGCGACATCGGACATCACGCTCTCCCGCACACGCGTCGTGGCGCGCGCCGTGGCCCTCATGCAGAGCCACCTGGAAACTCCGCTAGCGATCCCGGAAATTGCCCGCCGCATCGGTCGCCCGCGCAAGGATCTGGAAGCGCGCATGAAGGCGGATCTGGGTGCGACACCCGCGGCCGTGTATCGGCGGTTGCGGTTGATTCAGGCCAGAAAGCTATTGTTAGAGACTGATATGAGCGTCTCCGAAGTGGCGGCCCGTTGTGGGTATGACAACCCAAGCGCGCTCACCAGAGCGTTCAGATCGGAATTCGCCACAACACCCAGAGCGTTGCGACAAGCACCTAGCCCAGTGCGGGGATGAGTGCGAACCCGCCGTAACGGGAGGCCGCATCAGGGATCTCTGTTCCGGTGCCAGCGGGACGCAGGTTGGTCTGGTTCATGACAGTGTTATGATCGCCCAATAGGGGTCTTGCACGCCGGAACGCAATCATCAAGACTAGGCCATGACAAACAAGACCTTCCCAAGCTGGCCCGACGTCGCCCCCCAATTGATCGAAACCGCTGCTGGACGCAGCCCTGCCGATACCGTGATCCGGAAAGGCAAATGGGTAAATGTGCACACGCGCGAGATCCTCGACGGGCATGACATCGCAATCACGGCCGGTCGCATCGCTTATGTTGGTCCGGATGCGTCCTATTGTATGGGTCCGGACACGCAGGTGATCGAGGCCGAGGGCCGCTACATGGTGCCGGGCCTCTGTGACGGGCACATGCATATTGAATCGGGTATGCTGACACCTGCGGAATTTGCCCGCGCGGTGATCCCCCATGGCACCACCACCATGTTCACCGACCCGCATGAGATCGCCAATGTTCTGGGCCTTGAAGGCGTGCGTCTGATGCATGACGAGGCGCTTTTACAGCCCGTCAATATCTATACCCAGATGCCCTCCTGCGCGCCATCTGCACCGGGGTTGGAAACCACGGGGTATGAAATCTCTGCCGAAGACGTCGCAGAGGCAATGACTTGGCCCGGTATCATCGGCCTGGGCGAGATGATGAACTTTCCCGGCGTGGCCAATGGCGACGCCAAGATGCTGGCGGAGATCGCCGCCACCCAACGCGCGGGCAAAACCGTGGGTGGGCATTATGCGTCGCCCGACCTTGGCCTCGATTTTGCGGCCTATGTGGCCGGCGGCCCGGCGGATGACCACGAGGGCACCTGCGAGGCGGATGCCATCGCGCGGATGCGACAGGGGATGCGGGCCATGGTGCGTCTGGGGTCCGCCTGGTACGACGTCGAAGCGCAGATCACCGCGATCACGGAAAAGGGTCTCGACCCGCGCAACTTCATTCTGTGTACCGATGACTGCCATTCCGGTACGCTGGTCAATGATGGCCATATGAACCGGGTGGTGCGTCACGCAATAGACTGCGGCTGTGATCCGGTGGTGGCGATCCAGATGGCGACCATCAACACTGCCACGCATTTTGGGCTGGAGCGCGAGATCGGCTCCATCACTCCGGGTCGCCGGGCGGATGTGATCATGACCTCTGATCTGAAGACCCTGCCCATCGAGGTGGTGATCGCACGCGGTCAGATTGTTGCGGAATCAGGCTCTATCAAGGTCGAATGCCCACATCTGGACTGGCCCGACACCGCGCGCGGCACCGTGCATCTGGGGCATGAATTGACGGCAAAGGACTTTGAACTCGCCGCGCCCGAAGGCGCAAATGCCGTCACCGCCAATATCATCGGTGTGGTGGAAAACCAGGCCCCGACCAAGGCGTTGAAAGCCGAACTGCCGGTCGAGAACGGTCTCGTCGAAGGCAAGGGCGACATCTGCCAGATTGCCCTCGTCGAACGTCACAACGCAACCGGCGGCGTCACCAATGCCTTTGTCTCGGGTTTTGGCTACGAAGGCCGCATGGCGATGGCCTCGACCGTGGCGCATGACAGTCACCACATGATCGTCGTCGGCACCGACCGCGCGCAGATGGCCATGGCGGCGAACCGTCTGGCCGAGGTCGGCGGCGGCATCACGATCTATCGCGACGATGAGGAACTGGCGCTGGTGGAACTGCCGATTGCCGGGTTGATGTCCGACAGCCCAGCGTCCACGGTGGCCGCCAATGCGCAGAAACTGGTCGAGGCCATGGAGGCCTGCGGCTGCAAACTGAACAACGCCTATATGCAGCACTCGCTTCTGGCGCTGGTTGTGATCCCGGAACTGAGGATCAGCGACCTCGGCCTTGTCGATGTGCGCACATTCAAGAAAATTCCAGTGATCGAGCCGTTTAATGAATGATGTAAAAACACCCGCCCTCCCCGAAGCAGAGAGCTTCACCGATGCCAAGGCTGCGGTTGCGCGCCTGATCGCGCTTTATGACAGCGCGACCAATTTCCTGTGTGATGAGTTCATCGCCGCGATGAGCGCCGGCGCCGCGCCCGGCAGCCGTATGCGGGCCTTCTACCCGGAGGTGCGCTTTACCACCACCACCTATGCGCAGGTGGACAGCCGCCTCAGCTTTGGCCATGTGGCCGATCCGGGCACCTATGCCACCACGGTGACACGCCCGGATCTGTTCGAACACTATCTGGAGCAGCAGATCGGGCTTCTGATCAAGAACCATAGCCAGCCGGTGATTGTCGGCGTGTCCGATACCCCGATGCCGGTGCATTTTGCCGTTGCGTCCCGTCCCGGACTGACCGTGCCGCAGGAAGGCGCGGCACGCTTCACCCTGCGCGATGTGTTTGATGTCCCGGATCTGGCGACCACCAACGATGACATCGTCAATGGCACCTATGTGCCGGAGAATGGCGTGGGGCCGCTGTCGCTGTTTACCGCCCAGCGGGTGGATTATTCCCTGGCGCGTCTGGCGCATTACACGGCGACGGACCCGGATCATTTCCAGAACCACGTCCTGTTTACGAACTACCAGTTCTACGTCACTGAATTCGAAGCCTACGCCCGCGCGCAATTGGCCGATCCCGCCAGCGGCTACACCAGTTTCGTATCAACCGGCAACGCCGAGATCACCGAGGCCGACGGCGAGTTGCCCATCTCTCCCAAGATGCCGCAAATGCCGACCTACCACCTCAAGCGGCCGGACGGGAACGGCATCACGCTGGTCAATATCGGTGTGGGTCCGTCGAATGCCAAAACCGCCACCGACCACATTGCCGTTCTGCGTCCGCATGCGTGGCTGATGGTCGGCCATTGCGCCGGGCTTAGAAACTCTCAGGCGCTTGGCGATTTTGTCCTGGCCCACGCCTACCTGCGCGAGGATCACGTGCTGGATGATGACCTGCCGGTCTGGGTGCCGATCCCGGCGCTGGCGGAAATTCAGGTGGCGCTGGAGGAGGCGGTGGCCCAGGAAACCGGACTTGAAGGGTACGACCTCAAGCGGATCATGCGCACCGGCACCGTTGCCAGCCACGACAACCGCAACTGGGAGCTGCGGGATCAGTCCGGCCCGGTGCAACGCCTGAGCCAATCCCGTGCCATCGCGCTGGATATGGAGAGCGCCACCATCGCCGCAAACGGCTACCGCTTTCGGGTGCCCTACGGCACGCTTCTGTGTATCTCCGACAAGCCCCTGCACGGTGAATTGAAGCTGCCCGGCATGGCCTCGGACTTCTATCGCACGCAGGTTTCACGGCACCTTCTGATCGGCATCAAGGCGATGGAACGGCTCAGAACCATGCCGCTGGAACGCCTGCACAGCCGGAAACTGCGCTCCTTTGACGAAACGGCCTTCCTGTAATGGCGAAAATATGCTGTTTTCCACGGAAATTTGCTTGTTTGGCGCTTGATCTTGCACGCTACGCGTTGTGTTGTCCCACAACATAACGCTAATGTTACGCGATGAGGCCCCAACACGTCGGGCAGTTTCAAGGAGAGCTAAGAATGTCCAAACCGATGACCAAAACTCAGCTTGTGGCAGCACTGGCTGAGGAAATGGACAGCGACAAGAAAACCGCTGGTGCCGCTCTGGATGCCGTTTGCAACCTGATCACCCGCGAAGTGTCCGGCGGCGGTGCCGTGACCCTGCCGGGTGTTGGCAAGATCTACTGCCGTGAGCGTCCCGAGCGCGAAGTGCGCAACCCCGCCACCGGCGAGAAGTTCATGAAAGAAGCAGACAAGGTCGTGAAAATGACCATCGCCAAAGCGCTGAAAGACAGCGTCAACGGCGACGCCTGATAGACCTTTGGTCCGGCGACGGCTTCGGGGCTGCCCTATCGGGCGGCCCATTTTTTTGATTGTACCAATTCCTCCACTCTCCCTATTCAGCCCGGTGATTACTGGGTAGCGTGCCGCCAACGACCAGGAGGGACTGACGGATGGATCTGCGTGCACTTGCCATGGGGCTCGCCTTTGCCCTGATGTGGTCCTCGGCCTTTACCTCGGCCCGGATCATTGTGGCGGACGCCTCACCGCTGTTCTCTCTGGCGCTGCGGTTTTTGATCTCCGGCCTGATCGGCGTCATGATCGCGCGTGCCATGGGGCAGACCTGGCGGCTGACGCCGGGCCAGTGGAAGGCCACGATCCTGTTCGGGATCTGCCAGAATGCGCTCTACCTCGGCCTGAACTTTGTCGCGATGCAATGGATTGAGGCGTCCCTGGCGGCGATCATTGCCTCCACCATGCCGCTCTTGGTGGCGCTGGCGTCCCTGGCGTTCTTTCGCGAACCCATCCGCCCGCTTGGCCTGCTGGGGCTGGTTGCGGGGATTGCCGGCGTGGCGCTGATCATGGGCACCCGGATCGGGGCTGGTGTCGATTTGCTCGGCCTTGCCCTCTGCGGGATTGGAGTTCTGGCGCTGACCACCGCCACACTCGCGCTGCGGGGCGCGACATCCGGCGGCAATTTCATGATGGTAGTGGGATTGCAGATGCTGGTGGGCGCTGCAGCGCTTTTCCCGGCGGCCTTTGCGTTTGAAACCATCCGCGTCGAGCCCAGCTGGCCGCTGGCGATCGCCTTCGCCTATACCACCTTTGTGCCGGGGCTGGCGGCGACCCTGATCTGGGTGATGCTCCTGAACCGGATCGGAGCCGTGCGCGCGGCCACCTTCCACTTTCTCAACCCGGTGTTTGGTGTTGCGGTCGCCAGCTTCCTACTGGGAGAGCGGCTCGGCCCGCTCGATATCCTGGGCGTCGGTGTGGTGACACTGGGCATCCTCGCGGTTCAACTCGCCCGCCACCCCGGACCGCCAAAGCAGCCGCTGCCCACATCGCTGCATCCGCAAGCGGATTGACACGGGTCCACCGCAGGGTGCCCACACACGAACAATCACGTTTACGCATGATGCGCCGGTTACAGGCCAGGGCACTTGCGCTTCAGGCATTGAAAGCGCAGTGTCGAACCCCACTTAATGCCGCATCAGATCAGGTGGGAGGCCCCATGACCAAATATTTCAAGAACCCTGATGTCATCGCCGCGCTGTCCGAAGAAGAATTCTACGTGACCCAGAATTCCGGCACCGAACGTCCCGGCACGGGAAAGCTGCTTTCGAACAAGGAGCCAGGTATCTATGTGGACATCGTGTCCGGAGAGCCGCTGTTTGCCTCTTCCGACAAATACGAATCCGGGTGCGGCTGGCCAAGTTTCACCAAACCGATCGAACCCGCACATGTGCAGGAACTCGAAGACCGCACCCTTAGCATGATCCGCACCGAGGTGCGCTCCACCCATGGTGACAGCCATCTCGGCCACGTCTTCCCCGACGGCCCCGCAGATCGCGGTGGCCTGCGCTACTGCATCAACTCGGCGTCGCTACGCTTTATCCATCTCGACGATATGGAGGCGGAGGGCTATGGCGCCTACATCAATCAAGTGGAGGACCACCGATGAGCAAGACCGAACGCGCCGTTCTCGCAGGCGGCTGCTTCTGGGGCATGCAAGAGCTGATCCGTCACCGCAAAGGTGTCCTCAGCACCCGCGTCGGCTACACGGGCGGCGATGTGCCGAATGCAACGTATCAGAATCACGGCACCCACGCCGAAGGCATCGAGATCACCTTTGACCCCGAACAGACCTCTTACCGCGAGATGCTGGAGTTCTTCTTCCAGATCCACGACCCCACAACGACCAACCGTCAGGGCAATGACATCGGCATGAGCTACCGCTCTGCGATCTACTATGTGGATGCCCGCCAGAAACAGATCGCCGAGGACACCATCGCCGATGTTGAGGCCTCTGGCATCTGGCCCGGCAAGGTCGTGACCGAAGTGGAACCTGTCGGCGATTTCTGGGAGGCGGAGCCGGAGCATCAGGATTATCTCCAGCGGCTGCCAAATGGCTATACCTGCCACTTCCCACGCCCCGATTGGGTGCTGCCAAAGCGCGATCAAGCTGCTGAATAACCTGTGTTAGAGCCTGAGTATGGCTCAGATCATCAAGATGCAGGCCGCTTCCGGACGGGAGCGGCCTGTATCATGTAATCAGCCGTGTGCCACCCGTGGCCGACCGCTGGCCTCGACGGTGAGAGTGGCCTCGACAAAGACCTGCTGCGCCTCGACCTCGGCCATGCGGAGATCGCGGGTGACATGCACGTGAATATCGCCAGCGCCCGCATCCTCGGCCGCTGCCACAGCTTCGGCACGCAAGACGCTTTCTAACATGTCCAGCGCCTCGGCACGGGCTGTGAAATCCTTTGGTCCGTCGGAAAGATGCACGCGAAACCTGCCTTCGGAGGGGGCGGTGACGGTACCGGAACGGCGCTGAATGATCCGCCCCACCACGGCGCCGATCGCATTGGCGACCCCGGCGTGTTCCGGCAGGATCATATTGCACCTCAGACGTTTTCCGACCGCGGGATAGTAGCTAGGTGCCGAAGCCCCCAAACCGATCACATCCACATTCACACGTGCGTCGATCGCCAACAAACTGCTATGTGCCGTCAGGCCCCGTTGCAGCAGCACGTGCCGTGCAAGATCTTCCGCAGGTCCCCCAAAAGTAGCCTGCTCCTCGGAGAAAACAGACTCTAACAAGGTCAAAGCCGTTTGCTCGGTCAATTGATCCACGATCATTTGAGCCAGCGCTTTGGCATTTTTTGCCACCGCATCCCCGCTGCCAACACGACGCCTGGCAAAGACGGTAAGCGCCTTGTCTGCGGCGTCTCGATCCCATGCGGCCACACGGCCCAGGACGTGACTGGCATCCGACGGCGTGATCCCTGCAACCTGCACCAGGCCGCGATCCACCAGACGGCTAAGTGCGCCCTGCTCCATACGCGTGCGCAGAACGTCGCCCAGTGGCAGAACCGCGGTACCGATCCGGGCCAGCAGCGCCGCCTCCCGTTCCGACAGGCCCACCGCCGCCTGCCCGATCACACCACGCACAAAACGGCCGTCATACTCCCCAACAACCGGGGCGTTGAGTTGCGCATCCAACGCCGCATGCACAACCTCGGAGGCTTCGGTCGCGATCAGGGACACCGGCAACACCCGCCGCGGCCCAAGCGTGATCCCACCGCGCAGGCCATCGCCATTCAGGTGAACTTGACTGTCTCCCCCCAGGCCCGTGGTGCGCATGGCCACAGCCTCCACCATGGTCCGGAAGCCGCCAACCTGTGCACCATCCGGGTCGATCTTCGGCAAGCCTCGCTCGATCAAGGCGACGTCTGTGGTGGTTCCACCGATATCACTGACCAAGGCATGCTCTGCCCCGGTCATCCATCGCGCCCCCACGATCGAGGCCGCCGGCCCGCTCAGGATTGTCTCGATCGGGCGCGCACGTGCCTGTTCCGCCGACATCAACGCCCCATCGCCCCGAACCACCATCATCGGCGCCTCAATACCAAGCGTCACAAGCGTTTCTGCCGCCCGGTTGATCAACCGGTCGATCATGCCGATCAGACGCGCATTCAGAACAGCCGTCAGCGCGCGTTTGGGTCCATTGAGCTTGGCCGAAAGCTGGTGAGAGCAGGTGACCGGAACGTCGGTGCGCTCCTGGATGATCCGCGCAACCTCCAGCTCATGCGCGGGATTGCGCGTGGCAAAAACCCCGGCAACAGCAAACCCGCTGACCCCGGCTGATTCAGTCTCTAAAAAGGCGATGAGCGCATCTTTATCCAACGGCGCGGCTTCTGAGCCGGCATGGGTATGCCCCCCGGCCAGGATCAGGGCCGGATCCCCTTTCAGTGCATCCCGCAGCCCGTGACGCTCCAGATCCTGCGCGCTGAACCCGATATAGATGAGCGCCACACGACCACCCTGCCCCTCGACCAGCGCATTGGTCGCAAGTGTCGTTGACAGCGCCGCCATCGAGATTTCGGCAGGTTTCACGCCGGTGTGTTCCAGCACGGCCCGCACCGCGCCGCCAACCCCGATCGCCAGATCCTGCCGTGTGGTCAGCGACTTGGCCGAGGCGATCACCTCGCTCTCGTCACGGATCAGCACCGCGTCGGTATATGTTCCCCCGGTATCGACCCCAAGCAGAAGCGCCATCTTATCCTCGCATTTCACTCACGCATGCTCGGGTGTAACGGCTGGCTGCGTCACGTCCACTCTGTTTGCGTCATTTTGACAACCGCGCCACAGCCCAGCGCGCCGCCTCCGCAACCGTTGGATCAGGATCATCGCACAGCTGCGCGGCATAGGGGCGCAACTTTGCCTCACCGGAATTTCCGATCGCATAGACCACATTGCGCACAAAGCGATCCCGGCCAATCCGCTTGATCGGAGAGCCCGAAAACCGTTCGCGAAACGCCGCATCATCCAGTTGCGACAGTTCCGCAAGCGGCGGCGCAACCGTGCCTTCACGCGCGGCATAGCGCATGTCCGAGGCCGCAACCGCAAATTTGTTCCATGGGCAGGCCGCAAGACAATCATCACAGCCGTAGATCCGATTGCCGAGCTTTGCGCGCAACTCTTCCTCAATGGGCCCCTTGTGCTCGATCGTGAGGTAGGAAATGCACCGCCGTGCGTCCAGTTGATAGGGCGCAGGAAAGGCATCCGTGGGACACGCCGTCAAACAGGCGCGACAGGACCCGCAATGATCTGGCTCTACCGGATCTACCGGCAGATCCAATGTGGTGAAAATAGAGCCTAAAAAGGCCCAATTGCCCCAATCCCGACTCACCAAATTGGTGTGCTTGCCCTGCCAGCCAAGCCCCGCCGCCTGCCCCAGTGCTTTCTCTGGCACAGGCGCGGTGTCGACAAAGACCTTCACCTCAGCCTCATCACCCGCCTCGGCGATCAACCAGCGCGCCAGCCGCTTCAACCGCTTCTTGACCAGGTCATGATAATCCTTGCCGCGCGCATAAACCGATATCGCCGCACGATCCGGCAGTCCCACCACCGACATCGGGTTTTCCTCGGGCGTGTAGCTTTCTGCCAGCATGATGACCGAACGTGCCTCCGGCCAAAGCGCCGCCGGGTTTTCGCGCCAGTTCACTCGCTCCGCCATCCACGCCATCTGGCCGTGATACCCGGCGTCCAGAAATGCACGCAGTCGTTCGGGCACTTCGGGTACATCCCACGGGCGGCAGATGCGCGTGGAGACAAATCCCTCCGCCCGGGCCTGCGCGATCAGACGCGCCTTGATATCCCCTGCCGCTTTCATCTTCTCAGAAGTATCCTCGGGGGTGAACGGGCCGCAAGGCCCGGAGGGGGCAGACAGCCCCCTGCACCATCTCAGAAATCAAGATCCGCGTAATGCGACGGAGGACGAAACCCCGGAACCTGATCCGCCAGAATTGACCGGAAGGCAGGGCGGGATTTGATCTTGGCGTACCAGTCCTTCACCACCGCCGAGCGGTTCCAGTCCACATCAGAGATATAATCGAGCGACGACAGATGTGCGGCGGCCGCAAAATCGGCAAGCGTCATGTTGTCTCCGGCCAGCCAGCGGCGATGGTCCAGCAACCACGACAGGTAATCGATGTGATACTTGATCGCTTTGGCACCGGATTTGACATTGCTGCTGTCCGGATAGCCTTCGCCGGTCATCTTCTTGTTCACCCGTTCATAAAGAAGCTTCGACGTGACCTCATGATGGAACTTGTCGTCAAACCAGCTCACCAGCCGGCGCACTTCCAGACGTTCGGCCGGTTTCTTTGGCATCAGGCTGGGGTCGGGGCGGGTTTCCTCGATATATTCGCAGATGGCGGCACTCTCGGCCATCAGCATGCCATCCAGACGCAGGACCGGCACCTTGGCCGCCGGGTTGCGGCGCAGGAAGTCGGCGTCCTGTTCCCAGTAGCGCTCCTCGACAAGCTCCACCTCGATCTTCTTTTCCGCCAGGGACAGGCGCACCTTGCGGCAGAAGGGGGACAGGGGGACATGATAGAGACGAGCCATGGGCGTCCTGAGCTCTCCGGTTGTTAAGGGATCTTGTTTCTCCAGCAATGCCTTGCCAGAACGGAAACTTCAATGCTCGAAACAGGCAGCACGGCCATCGCGCTCGATCGTGGCAGCGCCATCCACGATCTGACGCGCCCGTTTGCGCATGAAATTGCCGGGATCGGCGGCAGAACGCTCTTTTGGATTTGGCAGCAGGGCTGCAATCAATGCCGCCTGCTGCGGGCTGAGTTGATCAGGACCGGTACCGAAATAGTGCCGTGCCGCAGCCTCCGCGCCAAAGATCCCCTCGCCCATCTCGGCCACGTTCAGGTAGACCTCGACGATGCGTTGCTTGCTCCAGGTGGCCTCGACCACCGGAGTCATAAAGGTCTCAAGCGCTTTTCTGACCCAACTGCGCCCCTGCCACAGGAAGACGTTCTTCACCACCTGCTGGGTAATGGTGGACGCGCCGCGCTTGCCACCGGATTCCAGCGCATCGCGGATTGCCGTGACATCGAACCCCCAATGTTCGCAAAACCGCGCATCCTCTGCCGCAACCACGGATCGCGCCAGCACGGGGGCCATCTGTTCTAAGGGCACCCATTCGCGATCCACATCGCCAAGCCGGCGTTTCTCGGCCCAGATCGTATGGGTGATCGGAGGGTTCACCACCGAATACAAAAGGATCAGCGCAAGAACAAACGCAAGGCTGCCCAACAGCCCCCGCAAGATCCAGCGCCGTACCCGCGCCACCACGGCCCGGAGACCAAGCCGCGCGGATTTGGAGGTGGATTTTTTTGTTTTTGTCTTACGCGCTGCTTTTGCCATGGCCTCTCTATAGGACAGAGCATCCAAACACTCCAACAGGGAAAATCGCCCCGCCGGCATCTGCCCGCGCAGGCGCGCGGCGCAAAAAAGGACCCCGCAGGCCGAAACACTGCGGGGTTCAGTTTCAGGAATAAGAGGGTCTCTTATTCTCGGGGATTATTCGATCACTCTGCCGGGATTGCCGATGCTTCCGTCGCGATGGGATGCGCCAGCTTGTCCAGCATCTCCTTCGGGCAAACCTGAAGGAAATGCCCCTTCTCGCTCTCCCAATGTTGCAGGATCTCTGCTGCCTTGCGGCTTCCGGTTTCGGCAACGTGGCGTTCGATCAGGCCTTTCAGTTCCGCTTCCCAATGGTCCACAGTCACCGGACAGGTCACCAGGCTTTCCATGTTCATGAGCGTCTCAGCGGACTGATCCGGGTCATAGAGATAGGCCATGCCGCCCGTCATCCCAGCGCCGAAGTTCGCGCCGATGCTGCCAAGGATCACGGCCACACCGCCGGTCATGTATTCGCAACCGTTGGTGCCACAGCCCTCGATCACCACCTTGGCGCCCGAGTTCCGCACCGCGAACCGTTCGCCCGCACGACCGGCCGCAAAGAGATAACCATCGGTGGCACCATAAAGAACGGTATTGCCCACAATGGTGTTCTCTGCCGCATTGAGCGGCGAGGCCATCGGCGGGCGCACGACGATCGTGCCACCCGACAGACCTTTGCCGACATAGTCGTTTGCGTCGCCGGAGACTTCGAGCTTCAGACCGGGGGCCGCGAAGGCGCCCAAGGACTGACCGGCAGAGCCTTGCAGCTTCACCGTCAGGTGATCGGGTTGCAGGGTGTTGCGCATGCCGAAGTTCTGCACGATATGGCTGGAGGTACGCGTGCCCACGGTGCGATGCGTGTTCTGCACCGCATAAGAGAGCTGCATCTTCTCGCCATCCTTGAGGAACCGCGCGGCATCGCGCACGATTTCCGAATCGAGCGTGTCCGGCACCGCATTGCGGTCCTTGTCGCGGTTGTAGACGATGCTGGCAGAGCCATCGACTGTGATCAGCAGCGGGTTCAGGTCGAGGTCATCAAGGTGGGCGGAGCCACGCGACACCTGCGCCAGCAGATCCGCACGGCCGATCACCTCATCGAGGCTCCGTGCCCCGATGGAAGCCAGAATCTCGCGGACTTCCTGTGCGTAGAAGGTGATGAGGTTCACTACCTTGTCGGCATTGCCGGTGAATTTGCCACGCAGGGCCTCATCCTGAGTACACACACCGACGGGGCAGGTGTTCGACTGACACTGACGCACCATGATGCAGCCCATCGCGATCAGCGCGGCGGTGCCGATGCCGTATTCCTCGGCCCCCATCATCGCGGCCATGACGATGTCACGCCCGGTGCGCAGACCGCCATCGGTGCGCAGAGTCACACGGCCGCGCAGGTTGTTCATCGCCAGCACCTGATGCGCCTCGGTGAGGCCCATCTCCCACGGCAGACCGCAGTACTTGATCGAGGTCGCAGGCGAGGCCCCGGTACCGCCGTTGTGGCCCGAGATCAGGATGATGTCGGCCTTGGCCTTGGCCACGCCGGCAGCAATGGTGCCAACACCGGAGGAGGCCACCAGCTTCACCGTTACCTTGCAGCGCGGGTTGATCTGCTTGAGGTCATAGATCAGCTGCGCCAGATCCTCGATCGAGTAGATGTCGTGGTGCGGCGGCGGCGAAATCAGGGTCACCCCCTTGGTGGAATGACGCAGGCGCGCAATCAGGTCGGTGACCTTCATGCCGGGCAGCTGGCCACCCTCGCCGGGCTTGGCACCCTGCGCGACCTTGATTTCCAGCTCTTCGCATTGGTTCAGATACTCGGCGGTCACACCAAAGCGGCCCGAGGCGACCTGTTTGATCTTTGCCGACGGGTTGTCGCCGTTGGCTTCGGGCACGAAATGCGCCGGATCTTCGCCGCCCTCACCGGAGTCGGACTTGGCTCCGATCCGGTTCATCGCCACATTCAGCGTCTTGTGCGCCTCGGGCGACAGCGCACCAAGCGACATGCCCGGGGTCACGAAACGCTTGCGGATCGAGGTGATCGATTCCACTTCCTCGATCGGGATCGCCTTGCCCAGCGGTTTGATGTCCAGCAGATCCCGCAGATGGATCGGCGGGTTCGCCTGCATCTTGGCCGAATACTGTTTCCACAGCTCATAGGACGAACGGTTGCAGGCCATCTGCATCATATGCATCGAGGTGGCTTCCCAAGCGTGGGTCTCTCCCGATTTGCGGGCCTTGTAAAATCCGCCGATCGGCATGATGCCCTCGGGCGCATTCCAGCCTTTGGCGTGGATTTCCTCGGCTTTCACCTGAATACCAGAGACACCGATGCCGGAAATCCGCGAGGTCATGCCGGGGAAATACTCCGCCACCATGGCGCGGGACAGGCCCACAGCCTCAAAGTTCAGACCACCCCGGTAGGAAGACACCACGGAGATGCCCATCTTAGCCATGATCTTCAGCAGGCCCTGGTCGATCGCTTCGCGGTAGCGGGCGACGTTTTCCGTCAGCGTGCCGTCGAGAAGACCGCGTTCAATGCGGTCGGCGAGGGAATCTTCGGCCAGATATGCGTTCACGACGGTTGCGCCGCAGCCAATCAGCACCGCGAAGTAATGCGGGTCGATACATTCCGCCGAACGCACGTTGAGCGAACAGAAGGTGCGCAGACCCTGGCGGATCAGATGCGAGTGTACCGCCGAGGTGGCCAGGATCATCGGCATCGCCACCTTGCCATCGCCGGAATACTGATCCGTCAGCACGATGTGCCCCGCACCGGAGCGCACGGCCTCTTCGGCCTCGGCCCGAATCCGCGCCAGCGCAGCGTGCAGCGATCCTTTGCCGGGGGCAAATGTACAGTCGATCTCGGCCAGTTTGGACCCGAGGTTGTCGACCAGCTTGTCCCACTGCGCATTGCCGACAAAGGGGCTTTCCAGCACCACGATCTCGGTTTGCGAGCTGTCCTCGTCCAGCACGTTCTTGAGGTTGCCGAACCGGGTCTTGAGGCTCATCACCCGGAATTCGCGCAAAGAGTCGATCGGCGGGTTGGTCACCTGGGAGAAGTTCTGGCGGAAGAAATGGCTGAGCGGGCGGTATTGCTTGGACAGAACCGCAGAGGGCGTGTCATCGCCCATGGAGGCCAGGCTTTCCTTGCCGTCTTCGGCCATCGGCGCCAGGATCTGCTCCAGCTCCTCGATCGTGTAGCCGGCGGCAATCTGGCGGCGGCGCAGTTCCTCGCCCGAGAACAGGGGTGTTTCCGTCACCCCGCCGAGCACGGCATCCAGATCATTGACCTTTGCAACCCAGTCGCCAAACGGCAGAGCGCGGGCAAGTTTATCCTTGATTTCAACGTCGTGGTAGAGTTCGCCCTTTTTCATGTCGACGGCCAGCATCTGGCCGGGACCAAGCGCGCCTTTCTCAACGACAGACGCCTCGTCGATCGGCACCATGCCCGCCTCGGAGCCCGCAATGACCAGACCATCACCGGTGACCACATAGCGCATCGGGCGCAGACCGTTGCGGTCGAGACCGGCACAGACCCAGCGGCCATCGGTCATTGCCAGCGCGGCGGGACCGTCCCAGGGCTCCATCACGGCGTTGCAGTAGGAATACATGTCGCGCCAGGCCTGCGGCAGTTCCTCGGCCTGTTTGGACCAGCTTTCCGGCACCAGCATGGTTTTTGCCATCGGCGCGGACCGACCGGCACGCACCAGAACCTCGAACACCGAATCCAGAGCCGCAGAGTCGGAGGACCCCGACGCCACGATCGGTTTGATGTCCTCGGCGTGGTCGCCAAAGGTCGAGGAGGCCATGCGGATCTCGTGGCTCTTCATCCAGTTGACGTTGCCCTTGAGCGTGTTGATCTCGCCGTTGTGGGCCAGCATGCGGAACGGCTGCGCCAGCCACCACTGCGGGAAGGTGTTGGTGGAGTAGCGCTGGTGATAGATCGCGAATGCGCTCTCGAACCGCTCATCCATCAGGTCGGGGTAGAAAACCGCAACCTGCTCGGCCAGCATCATGCCCTTGTAGATGATCGACCGGCAGGACAACGACGCAATATAGAGCCCGCCAACCTGCGCGGCAGCGGCGGCCTTCTCGATGCGGCGACGGATCACATAGAGTTCGCGCTCAAAGGTCTCCTCGTCCACGCCCTTGGAGTTGGAGATCAGGATCTGCTCAATCTCCGGACGGGTCGCGTTCGCCTTGTCACCGAGGCATGTCACATCCACTGGCACGTGGCGCCAGCCGTAGATGTAGTAGCCCATGCGCAGGACTTCGGTTTCCACGATGGTCCGGCAGGTTTCCTGCGCGCCGAAATCCGTGCGGGGCAGGAACACCTGTCCAACAGCGAGCAACTCATCGACCCGCGGCTCGTGGCCTGTGCGTTTCACCTGATCCCAGAAAAACGGCACCGGGATCTGCACGTGGATGCCGGCGCCATCGCCGGTCTTGCCATCGGCGTCCACAGCGCCACGGTGCCAGATCGCCTTGAGAGCGTCGATGCCGGCCTCGACCACCTTGCGGCTCTTGGAGCCGTCGACGGAGACCACGAGGCCCACACCACAGGAGGAATGCTCTTCTTCCTCGGAATAGAGACCGTTTTCAGCCATCCACTGGCGCTTTGCTTCCTCGGCACGCACCCAGTTTTCATCGTATTTCGTCATGTTCATTCTCCTCTGCCTGGCGGTGGCGCCGCGCCTCTTGTCAGGGGCGCCGGACCGCTCGGGGAAACCTGTTGATTACTCGGCGGCGACGGCGGCCTTGGTGTTGAAACGCTCGATGATCGCTTCGGCACAGTCGCGGCCGTCCTTGATCGCCCAGACCACCAGCGACGCGCCGCGCACGATGTCGCCCACGGCATAAACACCATCGAGATTGGTCGCGCCGGTTTTGAACTCCGCCTTGATGGTTCCCCAGCGGGTCACGGGCAGATTTGGTTGGTTCCAGAGCGTCGGCAGCTCCTCGGGTTCAAAGCCAAGCGCCTTGATAACCAGATCGGCGTCTTCGACATAGTCAGCGCCCTCGATCACCTCGGGGGATTGGCGGCCCGACGCATCGGGCTGTCCCAGACGCATCTTCTGCACCATCACGCCCGAAACCTTGCCGCCCTCATCGGTGAAGCCTTTGGGGGCGGAGAGCCATTCGAAGATCACGCCTTCTTCCTCGGCATTTTGCGTTTCACGCTGCGAGCCCGGCATATTGGCGCGGTCACGACGATAGAGACATTTCACCGACTCGGCGCCCTGACGAACCGAGGTCCGCACACAGTCCATCGCGGTGTCACCGCCGCCGATGACCACAACCTTCTTGCCCTTGGCATTGAAGGTGCCGTCCTCATACTCGGGCACGGTGTCACCAAAGTTCGCCACCCGGTTGGATGCGGTCAGGAAGTCGATCGCCTTGACGATGCCTGTCGCACCAGAGCCCGGCATGTTCAGATCACGGGATTTATAGACGCCGGTGGCAATGATGACCGCATCATGCTTGGCGCGGATCTCCTCAAAGGAAATGTCCTCACCGATGTTGCAGTTCATCACGAAGGTCACGCCACCCTCTGCCAGCAGCTCATTGCGGCGCATGACGATTTCTTTTTCCAGCTTGAAGCCGGGGATGCCATAAGTCAGCAGCCCCCCCGCACGATCATAGCGGTCATAGACGGTGACCTGCACGCCAGCCTTGCGCAGCATGTCGGCGGCCGCCAGACCACCGGGACCTGCGCCAATGATGCCGACGGATTCCTCGCGCTCTGCCAGTGGCGCATTAGGTTTCACCCAGCCTTTGTCCCAGGCGGTGTCAGTGATGTACTTTTCGACCGCACCGATGGTCACGGTGCCATGGCCGGATTGTTCGATCACACAGTTGCCCTCGCAGAGGCGATCCTGCGGGCAGATGCGACCACAGATTTCGGGAAAGGTGTTTGTCGCTTGCGAGGTTGCATAGGCTTCCTCAAGCCGCCCGGTTGCGGTCAGACGCAGCCAGTCGGGGATGTTGTTGTGCAAGGGGCAGTGCGACTGGCAATAGGGCACGCCACACTGGCTGCACCGGCTCGCCTGTTCCTCTGCCTTCACCGCCGCGAATTCCGCGTAGATTTCGTCGAAATCCTCCCTGCGAGTCTCGGCAGTTCGTTTCTCGGGCATATCGCGATCAATGTTCACGAATTTCAGCATCGGTTGCTTGGCCACGGCGAAACTCTCCTTTTGGCTGGCGGCGACAGTATGAATACCTTGAAGCCCCAATTAAAGTCAGTGTTACTGACCTATTTATGGGCTAGCTGTCTGTGAATACTGCTTTTGGCCAGCTTGTACAGGGTATTTCAGGTCCGTTTCGGACCTAAATTGCGACTTTCTTATAAAAATAAAGGGGTTATACAAGAGGTGAAATCACGTGCCTTTTGCCGAAACCGCAGCGGACGACTTATCCATGCCTCTGTTTCAGTTGATCCTCATCGCTTTGATTCAAGGCATTACAGAGTTTCTGCCGATCTCATCCTCCGGTCACCTGATTCTCCTGCCCGCGTTGACCGGTCTGCAAGATCAAGGTCAGGCCATCGACGTCGCAGTCCATATCGGGACCCTACTGGCGGTCATTCTCTACTTCTGGCGGGACGTGAAAACCGGGCTTGCCGGCCTGCCAAGAGCCCTCTGCGGCCATATGGACACGCCCGGAACACGGCTGGCGATGGGGCTGATCGTGGCCACCGTACCCACGGTGGTGTTCGGCATTTTCCTGCACCTCACCGGCCTGAGCGACATGCTGCGCTCGATCGCGGTGATCGGCTGGGCAATGCTGGTGTTTGGTCTTGTTCTCTATGTTGCGGACCAGCGCGGCCGCACAGAGAAAACACTGGAGAACTGGGGGCTGCGTGACGCCCTGATCATGGGCCTGTGGCAGATGATTGCCCTGATCCCGGGCACATCCCGCTCCGGTATTACAATCACCGGTGCCCGCCAGCTTGGCTATAGTCGGGAAGAGGGGGCACGGATTGCCATGCTAATGTCGATCCCGACGATCACGGCATCCGGTCTGTTCCTGGGCACGGAGGTGGCGCTGGATGCCAATACGGCGCTGATGCGGGACATGGGCATCGCCGCCGCCCTCGCCATGTTTTCTGCGCTCGCCGCGCTGACTCTGATGATGCGGCTGCTAAGATCGGTCAGCTTCACGCCCTATGTGATCTATCGGGTCATCCTGGGCCTGGTGCTTCTGAGCATCGCCTACAGCTGACGCGCCAACCGCCGAACAACCAGCGCCCGCGGCTCTGCGACGGTCGCGGCAGAGCGAAAGCCTCACACGTCGCCGCGAATGTTCCGGGCGGATCGCATCAGTTCGTCATACTGGCCCGAGGGGCGGAACTTCCACAGGTAGTCCGGTAGCACAGATCCCAAAGCCACGGGCTCGATGCCGAGCTCGGCAAAGCCCTTGGCCCCGTCCGCCACCACATTGTCGTTCCTGAGGTTCTTGAGCTGATCGCGCGTCAGCAGCGTATTCTCAAACAGCCCGAAAGAGATCGACTGCGCCAGGTCAAAGCTCCATGCCATCACGCGGGCCACGACATGCGGCAGGGACACGACCAGACGACGGCGGTGAATGACCGCCAACATATCCTGCATCAATGCAGAGAACGACTTTACCTCGGGACCGCCAAGCTCGTAGACGCCGGGCGCGATCTCCCCCGTCAGCCCCGCAACCGCTGCCTGCGCCACGTCATCGACATACACGGGCTGAAACCGGCTCTCCCCACCGGCAATCGGCAGGATGGGGCCAAAACGGGTCATGGCGGCGAACCGGTTGAAGAACTGATCCTCCGCACCAAAAATGACCGACGGTCGCAGGATCATCGCCTCGGGGAAGGCTTCGAGGACCAGATCCTCGCCACGGGCCTTGCTTTGCGCATAGACGCTCTCGGCCTGCGAATCCGCGCCGATCGCAGAAACATGGACCAGTTTTCCAACACCGTTTTGCGCCGCGATGCGGGCGATACGCCCCGCGCCCTCCGCCTGCACTGCCGAAAAGGTATTCCTGCCCACCTCGTTGAGCACGCCAACGCAGTTTACCACCGCGTCGGCGCCAGCCATGACAGCCGCAACGGACTCGTCATTGCGGATATTGCAGAACACCGGCTCGACCTGGCCAGGGACGCCATAGGGTTTGACATGCATCGCCTCGTTGGGGCGCCGGACCGCGACACGGACGCGCCAGCCTGCCTTTGCCATGCGGCGTACGATGTAACGACCGACAAAGCCCGATCCGCCATAGATGGTGACCAGTTTGGACATGACTTGGCTCCTCTCACGTAGCTGCTGTTCCGATTTATCGCTCCAAGCCCTTTGAAACAAGGCGCAAAACGTCGCTGATTGTTCCTGAGCCGCGACCGGGGTCCGGCTCCGTCATCGTATTTTGGAAAAATGTCAAAAATCCATTTGACGCCCCGCCCGACTCTCCTTATACGGCCCTTCACCAACCCGTGCCCAGATGGCGGAATTGGTAGACGCGCTAGCTTCAGGTGCTAGTGTCCGTATGGACGTGGAGGTTCGAGTCCTCTTCTGGGCACCATTATTTCCTGACATCATCGCCTGACCAAGCCTTTGAGACCAAAGCATCTATTCGCCTGCGCGGCGAGGCTTTGGACGCAGGTCTGATGCGTTTTCCGCTTGCCGAGGATGCAAATCCCGCTTATACGGCCCGACACCAACCCGTGCCCAGATGGCGGAATTGGTAGACGCGCTAGCTTCAGGTGCTAGTGTCCGTATGGACGTGGAGGTTCGAGTCCTCTTCTGGGCACCAATTTGGACCTTCCCCAATTCGTTTTTCGCCACCGTCACGTGGATTATGAGCGTATCGCTTCGGTCGCCTGGCTTGAGCGATACATGAATGACGCCCATGCCCCGGGTGCGACGATCACCGCAGAAACACAACCCCGCGCCGCCGCAGCCCGCACGCCACGGTGCAACGGCTCAGATCAAGGGACCCTGGCCCAACTGCTACCCCACCCCGGCCTGCCAAGGACGTGGCCAGGGGGTGTTGGGTTCTATTTGGTGCCGTCAGACGCATTCGAGCGCTGATCTTCCGCGTCGCTCTCCGATGCGCCCTCGGACGAAGGTGCCTCCGTCACGTCCTTGAGATCAGGACCCAGGTCAGGATCGACAATGGTCAATGCACCGGTGCTGTTTTCCGCGCGCCCGGCCAGCAACGGCAGCATGGCAGCCCCGGTGGCAGTGCTGAACTCCGGCGCATCAGGGCGCTTCCAGGTCAGCGTATCAAAGCTGGCGCAGTTTTCACACGTCGGCGTCCACGCCGCCTGAATATGATTGCAACTCTCGCAGACCCACTGCGGACCGCGCGGTGCCGACAGCGCCTTGGTCAGCCAGCCCTGCACCATGGCGTCCGGGCCACCTTCGCCCTTTTCGATGGCAGCCATCAGCGTCAGCGCACGCGCATCCGGCGCTCGATCAATCAGATCGCCCAGCGCCCGGCGCGCTTCGGGGAAATCCTCTGCCACAATCAAAAGCTCTGCCCTGACCAGACGGGTTTCATCATGGTCGGGTTTCACGCGCAGCAGGGTCTCGAACCGCTTTACCCGGTCCTGCGCGGTCTCATCCGGCTCGATCTCGGCAAAGGCATGGGCGAGATCCGGATGCGGCTGCGCCTCCCAGGCTTTTTTCAGGATCCGCACGGCGTTGCGCGGCTTGCCTTTGGCAATATAGCTGCGGGCCGCCAGCGCCGCGGCGGGAACCAGATCCGGCGAGAGGCGGTTGGCTTCGATGGCCTGTTCCTGCTGCTCCGGTGAGGCCTCCTCGGACAGAAGCGCCTTGGACGACGACAGCGCCAACACCGCATCCCGACGCTTGAACACCTCCCGCGGGAGTGTCCCGGTCTTGAGCTTTGTCGCCAGCGTCTGTCGCGCACCGGCCCAGTCTTCGGCCTGCGCCTGCAGTTTCAGCAGGGTATCCTGCACTTCCTCGTGCTTGGGTCGCAAAGCAAGCGCCTTTTCGGCCAGGTGCCGCGCAGTCTCGGTATCCCCCTCCGACAGCTTTTGCTTCATGATCCCGCGCACGCCCACAAAGCGGGTGGACTGATCCGACAACAGGCGTTTGTAGGCTTCCGATGCCTTGCGGCTGTCACCGGCCATTTCCGCCGCCTGCGCCACAACCAGATCGGTCAGAGCCGGATCCTGGAGGTAGCGTTCGGCGCGTGCCGCTTTGGTCAGTGCGGTGCGTCCCTCACCAACTGCCAGCGCCATCAGACTGTCGGCGAGCGCCTGATAACCGCGCCGTTCACGTCCCTTGTCGAAATAGCGCGACAGCGCCGTTTCATCGCCGTTCAGAAACCGCAACGTTGCGATCAACAGCGAGAGCAGCTTGAAAAACAGCCACGTCAGCACCATCAGCGCCAGCAGAGCGATCACCGATTGCAATGCACCAAGCGTGTACTCCGTGCCCGCAAGGGTGATCTGCACGCCTCCGGCGGTTTCCATCAGGACGCCCGCGCCAAAGGCCAGAAGCGCGACGATCGCGACGAATACGAGAATCTTCAACAATGACCAGAGCATGGCGACGTCCTTAGTTGGCGTTCAGGCTTTGCGAGAGCGCGTCGGTGGCGGCTTCGGCATCAAGGCGCGTGCGCGCCGAGTTCTGCCACGGGGCAAGCTCCTCCTTGGCGCTGTCGGGCAGGGCGGTGAGTTCATCAAGCGCGGCGGAAATGTCTCCGCTCTCCACGGCGGCACCGGCCCGCGACAGGATCGCATCCGGATCATCCCCTTCGCGTGGCGCAACGGAACGGGCCCCTAGGTGACGGTTCACATAGGCCATGAGGCCCCCGCTGCCCTTGGTTTCCTCGCGTGCGGCCGCAAGTGCCGCGCGCGCGGCCGGGGCGAACCCGTCGCGCAGTCCCGCGAGGGTCGCAACACCTGTATCCGCTGCAGATCGAATATCGTCGGGAACCTCGACTTGCAGTCGGCCAAGTTCGTCCACCAGATCGGCATAGGGCGCACCGGCATCCAGCGCCGACCGCAGCCGCGACACCACGGATTGCGCCGCTGCGATACGGGCGGCCTCTGCGCTTGCGCGTTCCATCTCCTGCGCCTCGGTCACCATGCGCTCCACCTCGGCCTGCTGTTCGCTCAGGCTGTCGCGCACACGTTGGAGTTCCGCTTCAAACGCCGCGACGGCATCCGCGGACGCCCCCTCGGTGATGGGACGCGCCTCCAGCGCAGCCACACGGTCGGTGAGGTCCCGAAGCGATTGCGCCAGTTCCTCGTCGATGCCTGATGCAGGCTGCTCCTGCGTTTCTTGTGCGGCCTCCAGATCGGACAACCGTGCACGGAGCGGGTCCAGGTCAGGCACCTCGATCGCCGCCACGCTGCTGCGCAGATCTGCCACGTCCGATTTCAGATCGGATTGGGCGGTCTGCAAGGGTTCAAGATCGACGCTGGATCCGCGCAAGGACGGGGGCAGGACGCCATCAAGAGCGCCCCCCTGACCCGCAACAAACCCGATGAGCGCGGCCACAACACCGCCAAGGATCGCAGCCCCGAAACCGCCGCGTTTCTCGACGATGCGCTCCTGGACCACAGGCACCGGCGCTGGGTCCTCTGCCGGCGTGTCCTGCGCAGCGGTCTCGGTCTCGGTCTCGGTCTCGGTCTCGGTCTCGGTCTCGGTCTCGGTCTCGGTCTCGGTCTCGGTCTCGGTCTCGGTCTCGGTCTCGGTCTCGGTCTCGGTCTCGGTCTCGGTCTCGGAAACAGGCACCTCGGTTTCCGCAAAGTCGTCAAGCTCTTCTGTTGCGAGCCGCTCCTCAACTTCCTCTGCGCTGACCGTGTCGGGGGCCGCCTCGTGATCCTTTTTCAGATCGTCCGCGGAGTCTCCCGGGGCCGGTGTTGCCGCGTCTCCTGATTTCTTGCCTTCAGCCACTCTGGCCTCCCCCGATTCCCCAAACGTGTTCAACACAATACAGGATGACCCTAGTCTCCGGGTCGCTCCGCCTCAACCCGAAGCCAATCCTGTGCGACATCACGCACCAAATCCGCCATCGCCTCGGCTGATGGAAACTTACTTACGTGTCGTGCCCCACTTTGCAAGCGCGGCATGACCTCTGCCACCGCGTCACTCATCGCAATCAGCGACAAATGCGCGGTTTCCGGACATAAGCTGGCAAAATGCGCCGCGGTGCGCGGTGAAAAAAGCGGCACGATCAACGGGACCTGCGCCGCCAGCGCATCCGACGCTTCTGTCGTCAAGGGACAGAGATCCTGACGGTAAATCGCCTGCCCCCTGCACGAAACCCCACCATCGGACAGACGTTTGGCTACGGCGCCGCGGGTGTATTCTCCGTGCAGATGCAGCAAAGCGCCTGCGGGCTGATCCGCGAGCAGCGCCGTAACCAGCGCATCAGCGGTGTCCCCCAGACAATCCGCCTGCCACCCCGCATCGCGCGCCGCTTGGGTTGTGCGTTCCCCAACGCAATAGGCTCTCATACGATGCGGTTGTGCCTCGGATGTGACCCGCACGCCCTCGCCCGAGGTGAAGATCACCGCCTCGATTCCGCCGAGATCGATTTTGACCGGCAAGGCAGAGATACGCATCAACGGGGAATGGATCACCGACAACTGCGCGCGCAGCGCCACTGGAAGAAGATCCAAAAAACGCTCTCCCGCCTCGCGCGGGCGCGTCATCAGAAGGGCTGGCCCGTTCCTGTGCACCTGCGCGCTCCCGGGATTGTTTGCATCACTTCATGGTGGTAGCCCCGCAGCACAAAGGATGCAACGGTAGGCCCATGACCCAAACGCTCACTCTTCTCGGACTGGAAAGCAGCTGCGACGATACCGCGGCAGCCGTTGTGCGCCAAACAGCGGGCGAGCGGGCAGAGATCCTGTCGTCGGTGGTCTTTGGCCAGACCGCGTTGCACAGCGCCTTTGGCGGGGTCGTGCCGGAGATCGCCGCCCGCGCCCACGCGGAAAAGCTGGATACGTGTGTGCTGGATGCCCTGTCCGAGGCGCATCTGACCCTGGATAATCTCGACGCCATTGCCGTGACCGCAGGTCCGGGCCTGATCGGCGGCGTGATGTCGGGTGTGATGTGTGCAAAGGGGATCGCGGCGGCAAAAGGGCTGCCCTTGGTGGGCGTCAATCACCTTGCAGGGCATGCGCTGACGCCCCGGCTGACGGATGATGTCGCTTACCCCTATCTGATGCTGTTGGTGTCAGGCGGCCATTGCCAATATCTGATTGCGCGCGGGCCAGAGGCGTTCTCGCGTCTCGGTGGAACGATTGACGATGCGCCGGGTGAGGCGTTTGACAAGACCGCACGTCTGCTCGGCCTGCCACAACCCGGCGGCCCATCCGTGCAAAAAGAAGCGGAGCATGGCGACCCGACACGGTTCCGTTTTCCGCGACCCCTGCTGGACCGCCCCGATTGCAACCTGTCCTTTTCCGGACTGAAGACGGCCTTGATCCGGATGCGGGATCAGATCGTAACGGAGAAAGGCGGCTTGACCCGGCAAGACCGCGCCGATCTCTGCGCCGGTTTTCAGGCTGCCATCGTCGATACATTGGTTGAAAAAACGCGCCGCGCACTCAGGCTCTACCTGGATGAGAACCCCACGCACCCCACGCTGGCGGTGGCAGGAGGCGTTGCCGCCAATACGGAAATTCGCGCTGGCCTAATGGCGCTTTGCGCCCAATTAGAGACTGATTTTCTCGCACCACCCTTAAATCTATGTACGGACAATGCGGCCATGATCGCCTACGCCGGGCTTGAGCGATTTCGCACCGGAGCACGCGATGGCATGGATCTGGTAGCTCGCCCGCGCTGGCCGCTGGACCAGACCAGCCCCGCGCTTATTGGCAGCGGGAAAAAGGGAGCAAAAGCATGAGCGTCGCGGTCCTCGGCGCAGGTGCGTTTGGCACCGCCTTGGCGATCTCGCTGGCGCGCAAAGCGCCAACAACGCTCTGGTGTCGTGATGAAACCCATGCGGCCGACATGCAGGCATCTCGGGAAAACACCCGCCGCCTGCCGGACGCGCCCCTGCCCGCGTCCCTGACCGTCACGTCGGACAATGCCTGTTTCGAGGCGCATGATGTGATCCTCCTTGCGGTGCCGATGCAGAAAATGCGCAGCTTTCTGGCGCAGCATCGCACGGCACTTGCGACCAAGACACTGGTGGCCTGTTGCAAAGGGATCGAACTCGACACTGGGTTGGGTCCGGTTTCCGTGCTGCGCGAAGCGGCTCCCGAGGCGACAGCGGCCTTGCTCACCGGCCCCAGCTTTGCCGCAGATATCGCAAGGGGTCTGCCCACCGCGCTGACGCTGGCCTGCGACCCGGACGAAACCGGCAAGGCGTTGCAATCGAGCCTTTCCACAGACAATCTGCGGCTCTATCGCACCACGGATCTGGTCGGTGCCGAGATTGGTGGCGCGCTGAAGAACGTCATCGCGATCGCTTGTGGTGCCGTCATCGGCGCACAGCTCGGCGACAGTGCCCGCGCTGCGCTGATGACCCGCGGCTATGCAGAGATGCAGCGACTGGCCCTTGCGCGCGGTGCGCGGCCGGAAACCCTTGCCGGACTTTCCGGATTTGGCGACCTGACGCTAACCTGTAGCTCGGAACAATCCCGCAACTTCCGCCTTGGTCTCAGTCTCGGGCGTGGCGAGGCCTTTGACCCGTCGATCACCGTTGAAGGCGCCGCCACCGCCCGCGCAACGGCAAAAGCCGCCCAGGTGATGAGGCTGGAGATGCCGATCACGCAAACGGTAACCAATTTGCTGGATCAAAGGTTGACGATCTCCGACGCTGCGGATCAATTGCTTAAAAGACCACTCAAAGAGGAATAAAATGCTCATTGCATTGATTGCCCGCGACAAACCCGACCATCTGCAAACCCGTCTCGACAATCGTGCGGCGCACCTTGCCTATATCGAGGAGACCGGAGTTGTCGCCCAAGCGGGCCCTCTGTTGGACCAGAACGGTGAGATGGTTGGCTCTCTGGTCATTTTGGATGTCGAAGATATGGCCGCTGGTGAAGCCTGGGCCGCAAATGATCCCTACAACAAGGCCGGTCTGTTTGAAGCAGTCGAATTGATCACCTGGAAGAAGGTCATCGGCTAATGGCGTATTGGCTGTTCAAATCCGAACCCAACACCTGGGGCTGGGACGACCAGGTCGCCAAAGGGGATGCTGGCGAGGAATGGGACGGCGTACGCAACTATCAGGCCCGCAATTTCATGCGGGAGATGAAACTGGGGGATCGCGGGTTCTTCTATCACTCCCTGAAGGAAAAATCCGTGGTCGGGATCGTCGAGGTCTGCGCCGAGGTGCACCCAGACAGCAAAACGGATGATCCACGCTGGGAATGCGTGGACATCAAGGCCATTCGCGCCTTTTCACAGCCGGTTTCTCTGGACCAAATCAAATCCAACCCCGCCCTGGAAAACATGGTCCTGGTCAAGAACTCGCGGCTCTCGGTCCAGCCCGTGACAGAGGCCGAGTGGAACGAGATCTGCAAGATGGGACACACGCAAGCCGATTGACCGGATCACCCGATCTGGCATTCTTGTCCCGGATCAGTGTCAGGGAGGGACAACGGCTTGGAACTTTTTGGTGTGCTTGTGGCGACACTCGCCGCTTTTGCAGCAGGGGCGGCCTATTACGGTGCATTGGCAGACCCATGGATGACAGCCTCGGGCATCGAACGCGATGCAGCGGGAAAACCCAAAGGCGGCCAGACCCCGGCCATGTTTGCCATCGGTTTCCTCTGCCAATTGGTGGTCTGCGGCATGATGCGCCATGTGTTCAGCCTGTCCGGTATTGAAACACTCGGCGCCGGGGTTGTGGCGGGGTTGGGCATAGGGTTGTTTTTCATCACGCCCTGGATTGCGCTCAACAACCTCTATGGCATGCGGCCGCGCCTGTTGACCGTGATCGATGGCGGATACGCAACGCTTGCCTGTGCCATCATGGGCCTTGTCCTGACCGTATTCTGATCCGCTGGCAGAGGTGGCGAAGCAAAAAGGCCGCTGACATCCGCCGCGGCCTTCTCGTCACTCAACGCCCACTCCCACCGTGCGCGTCAGATTTTGCGCCGTCAC
The DNA here is from genome assembly GCF_056159345.1 of Epibacterium sp. ABV4_022. Lineage (NCBI taxonomy): Bacteria > Pseudomonadati > Pseudomonadota > Alphaproteobacteria > Rhodobacterales > Roseobacteraceae > Epibacterium > Epibacterium sp. ABV4_022. Next base: position 211,767 of record NZ_JBSWVA010000001.1, on the reverse strand, counting down.
TGCGCCGAGAGGCTTCTATCCGAGGCCGCCGATGGCCACAATTCCCGGTGCGCGACAATCTGGTTAAAACCTGACCGACTGGTCAAAATGTCCACTTCAACCGCAGCTGTCGGCCACACGGGCTGGGTCAGCCGTAGATCGCCTCTTTGCCGAAATGCTTGGTCAGGAGGTAATAGACCACGGCGCGGTACTTGTTGCGCTCGGACTTGCCATAGATCTCGATCACTTCGTTGATCCCCGCCATCAACTCCGGTCCGTCCGTCAGGCCAAGCTTCTTGATCAGAAAGTTGTTTTTTACCGTTTCCAGTTCCTCGGGCTGACTGGAGGCAACGGTAGACGCATCCGCATTGTAAATGGCCGGGCCGCAGCCGATCGTCACTTTGGTAAGCAGATCCATGTCCGGCGTCACGCCGCATTTGGCCTTCAGATCATCCGCATATTGCGCAATCAGCTCTTCACGTTTGCCCATGGTCACATTCTCCTGTCCTGGATCTGCTGCCTCTTTGGCAGCGTTGCGATGGCGTGACGGTAGGAAGATTCCAAAATCCAACAAAGGGGTTTTTCTTCGCAGTCCATATCAGAAATGCGGTTTGGGAGGGTGGGTGGGGCGATGTTCCCCTGGAACGAGCGCCGGACAGCATCACGAAAAAACCCGGCGCGATGGCCGGGTTTTCCAATTCTTCAAATATCCGATCGCTCAGTAGCGGTAGTGTTCCGGCTTGAACGGGCCTTCGGGCTTGACGCCAATATAGGCGGCCTGCTCAGGCGTCAGCTTGGTCAGTTTTGCACCGACACGCTCCAGATGCAGCGCTGCAACTTTCTCATCAAGATGCTTGGGCAGGATATAGACCTTGTTGTCGTACTCATCGCCCCGGGTCCACAATTCGATCTGCGCCAGAACCTGATTGGTAAAGGAGGCAGACATCACGAACGACGGATGACCGGTCGCATTGCCGAGGTTCAGCAGACGCCCCTCAGAGAGCAGGATGATCCGGTTGCCCGAAGGCATCTCGACCATATCCACCTGTTCCTTGATGTTGGTCCACTTGTGGTTCTTCAGGTTCGCCACCTGAATTTCATTGTCGAAGTGGCCGATATTGCCGACGATGGCCATATCCTTCATCTCGCGCATGTGTTCGATGCACAGAATGTCCTTGTTGCCGGTGGTGGTGATGAAGATATCCGCGTCCAGCGCCTCTTCCAGCAGGACCACCTCATAACCGTCCATGGCGGCCTGCAACGCGCAGATCGGGTCTGCTTCGGTCACTTTGACCCGTGCACCGGCACCGCTCAGCGACGCGGCAGAGCCTTTGCCCACATCACCATAGCCACAGACAACGGCAACCTTGCCCGCCATCATGGTGTCGGTGGCGCGGCGGATACCGTCGACGAGGCTCTCTTTGCAGCCGTATTTGTTGTCGAACTTCGACTTGGTGACAGAATCGTTCACGTTGATCGCCGGGAAGGGCAGCTGACCCTGCTTCACCAGCTCATAGAGACGGTGCACACCGGTGGTGGTTTCCTCGGAAACACCCTTGATCTGATCGCGCATCTTGGTGAACCAGCCGGGGGATTGTTCCATCCGCTTCTTGATCTGCGCCTTGATGACCTCTTCTTCCTCGGAGGTCGGAACCGCGATCACGTCTTCACCCGCTTCGGCACGTGCGCCCAACAGAATATAGAGCGTTGCATCGCCGCCATCATCAAGGATCAGGTTCGGACCTTCGGGAAACTGGAAGGACCGGTCCAGGTAATCCCAATGCTCTTCAAGGCTCTGACCCTTGATCGCAAAAACCGGAACACCCGCTTCGGCGATGACCGCAGCAGCATGATCCTGGGTCGAGAAGATGTTACAGGACGCCCAGCGCACATCGGCACCCAACGCCACCAGCGTTTCGATCAGCACAGCGGTCTGGATCGTCATATGCAGCGAGCCGACAATACGGGAGCCCTTCAGCGGCTTTTCCTCACCGTATTCTTTGCGCAGCGCCATCAGGCCCGGCATTTCGGTTTCTGCAATGTCCAGCTCTTTGCGGCCAAAGCCCGCCAGCGCGATGTCCTTGACGATATAATCTCCGGCCATGTTCTGCTCCGTTTGAGATTTCAACAGGTTTCTTGGCTTTGGGAGGTAACACCGCAAAGGTTGATAAGCAACGAAGATGGCGTCGGACATCTGCCATACCGATCACCAGAATCGCACCGGACCGCGTCAGCTGGCCGGATCGTTGCGTCGGTCATGCTCCGGGACGATGAAGTAGTGCTGACCCGAGGCCACTAGACAGCTCAGTCCCGTCGGATGGGACAGCAATACGGTAAAAGTACCACTTCCCTGCGAGGACCAGATCTCGACGATCACGTCCAAGGGTCGCCCTTTCTGCAACCCCGCCGAACTCAGACGTTCGTCGAACTGATGTTCCAGGCGCTCAACGATCACCTCGCGCGGGGCGCAGGTCTGTGCCTGTGCCGGCGGCGCGATCGCTGCCATGCCAAATACCAGTGCTGCGGATATGAGACGTTTGAACATTGTGCTTCTCCTTTCCTGTGTGAGCACCGGAAAAGGGCAAGCCATGTCGGGGACGCGCCCCTTTCTTCAATCTATATATGGTGTCTGAACTGGCCTGTATCAACCAGCGCCAACAACAACTCATCGTTTCCGGATGTGAGGATTTATGGAGATTTCACGCCGGTTTTGCCCAGACATTGTGGGTTTGCAACCGGCTGACGACGGGGGTAGCTAGTGCCCAGCGCGACAACGACGGATGACCTCATGCCCCCTAAATCACCTCGTGCCTGGCAACGAATGCTGTCCGGGCGCCGCCTTGATCTGCTGGACCCGACGCCGGTCGACATCGAGATCGAGGATATAGCGCACGGACTGGCCTTTGTGGCGCGCTGGAACGGGCAGACGCGCGGGGATTTTGCCTATTCCGTCGCCGAACATTCGCTGCTGGTGGAGGATATTCACGGTCGTATGTATCCCAAGGCACCAGTCAAATGGAAACTTGCGGCGCTTTTGCACGATGCGCCGGAATATGTGATCGGCGACATGATTTCGCCGGTCAAGGCGGCGATCGGCTCCGGCTATGGAGAGCTGGATGCGCGGCTGACCTCGGCGATCCACATCCGGTTCGGCCTGCCGGCCGCGCTTCCCAAAACGGTCAAGGCGCAGATCAAACGCGCGGACAAGGTCTCCGCCTGGATGGAAGCGGTCCAGATCGCCGGATTTTCAGAGGCCGAGGCGACGAAATTCTTCGGCAGACCCAATGCCGAGTTGATCGAGGGTTTGGAGATTCACCTGCGCCCGCCCGTCGAGGTACGTCGGGATTTTGTCAGCCGTCACGAGGCGCTGTTGCATCAGCTCTGACAGTCATCCGTCATTCTGTGCGGCCTGCCGGGCTTCGCGCCGCGCGCGCCGTGCCGCGCGGCGGGCACGACGTTCTGCGCGCTCCTGCTCCTCGCGCGCCTTGCGAAACTCTGGCGACTCGACAAAACGGTGGCTCTTGATGCCCTTGTCCCTGAGCAGCTGTTGGCGTGCAGCGTCATCCAGCACTGGCCAGTTTTTACCGCCCTTGATGAACCCGCCGGCCTTCAGCGCCCGTCCGATCACGGAATGGTCCAGCTCTCCGAAACTCAGGCGACTGGAGCGCTGCTTGCCCTTGGGCACCCATTCCGTGCGCAGGGCGCCGATCACCAGGGGATCACATTTGCAGAAGTGCCGTACATTGTCGGTCAGCAAGGTATGCGCGGTCGACTTGCGCCGCAGCACCATTGCCACCTTCTGGTCCGGCCGTCCCACCATCGCATAGAGATGCAGCGCGGAGCCATCAGCCGCGATGATCTTCCGCGCCGCCTTGTAACGCGCCAGTTGTGCGGAAAGGCTGTGCTCCTGAGGGTGGAAAATCTCGTAGCCTTCGGCCGCGAGATAGGCTTCCATCTGCTCTTCCCCGAGGAGCCCGCCTTTGCCAAGCCCAAGTTTCGAGCGCGAAATATAGAGTTTCTCCGGCCCCTCGGGGGGAATATCGCGGGCGAACTGCGCGTGAATGGCATTGCGATAGCTGCGTGTTGCCTGGGTGATTTCGCCCAGTCCGAAACCCTGCCCGGGCACCACCAGTTCCTGAACTCGGGACGGCTCCGCCGCCACGCGCACCGGCAGGCCCGGCTGCATCAAATGGACGAACTCGGACTGAAATCCGCGCACCTGGTCCCCCACGGCGGGCCGTTTGGGGATGAACAACACACCATCCACCGGCGCATCCAGATTGGCCAGCGCCCAGAGACGGGCAGTGCTCTCCACCAGGAAATGCCCGAAATGCGCCCAGAGCACCCCCCCCCAGAGCCAGCGCCCGGAGATTTCCTGTGAAATCTCCTTCGGCATATCCGGTTCGGTGGTTATGGGGCGGTGTCGCCGCCACAGGGCGCCCTCGGGGCAATAGCTGCCGTCCGCGTGCAACAGCCCCGCAGCTTGCACCATTCCGCTCTCGACCGGTGGCACAACGGTGACATTGCGCAACACCGTCGTCTCCTCGGACCAGCCGCCCTTGGGTGAAGGACGGTTCAATGGATCGGGCTCGCCGGATGTGCGCATGCGCTGACCTTACTTGGGGCTGCGTTTGGCAAGAATGCGCTGCAAGGTCCTGCGATGCATGTTCAGACGCCGCGCGGTTTCCGAGACATTGCGATCACAGAGCTCATACACCCGCTGAATATGCTCCCAGCGCACACGATCCGCACTCATCGGATTCTCCGGCGGCGGCGGCAGGGCGTCATCGCCGGCCAGCAGCGCATTGGTGATGTCGGTCGCATCCGCCGGTTTGGACAGGTAATCCGTCGCCCCGATCTTGACCGCCGCAACGGCCGTGGCGATCGCGCCATAGCCGGTCAACACGACGATGCGGCTGTCGGGGCGTTTCTCCCGCAGCACCTCGACCACATCAAGACCATTGCCATCTTCAAGGCGCAGATCCACCACCGCATAGGCGGGGGGCCGCGCGGTTACGATCGCTTGCCCGGAGGCCACGGAATCCGCTGTCTCCACGGCAAAGCCGCGTTTCTCCATCGCCTTGGCCAGACGGCGCAGAAACGGTTCGTCATCATCGACCAAGAGGAGCGAGGGGTCAGGTCCAACCTCGGACTGAACTGCTTCGGCCATTCACTTTCCTTCCAGCGTCAAACGCATTTGTTTCCAGAGATATTACGTCCCGCAAGCAAAACGTCAAATCTCCACCGGCATCAGCTGTTGTCGATGAAACAGGCCACACGGTCGGCCATCTGCTCCGGCGTCACATCACGGCGGAAGAAATCCACAAAGCCATGCTCGGGCAGCACCAGATAGGACATGGTGGTGTGATCCACGAGATAGTAATCCTCATCGCCCTCCTGCGCCTTGTAATAGGTCTTGTAGGCCTGGCTTGCAGCCTTGACCTGCTCTGGCGATCCGGTCAGGCCGATCATCTTTTCATGCAGGTTATAGGCAAAATCGCCAACAACTTCGGGTGTGTCGCGCTTGGGATCGATCGAGATGAAGACCGGCGTGGTGGAGTAGCCACGCTCGTTCAGCACATCCACCGCCTCTGCATTGCGGGCCGTATCCAGCGGGCAGACATCGGGACAGAAGGTATAGCCAAAATAGAGGATCGAGGGTTCCGTGATCACATCAGCGTCAGTGACCGTCTCTCCCTTTGCATTCACCAGTTCGAAGGGCCCGCCGATCGCATCGGTGCCACCCGCAACGCTGCTGGCACGGCATTGGGCAAAGCTATCGCCGGATCCTCCGCGCAAGGTCATGTACCAGATCCCCCCCAACAGGGCGACGACGCCGGCAAACGCCAGAATTGCAATGTTTCGAACCATGTCTCGTTTCCTCATTGAGCCCAGCGGGACAAGCACGCAGGGAAAACGTGCCGCAGTTGATCCCGATCCGCGCCAGACCTATCAACAATTACCGGCGATGCAACGGGAGCAAACGTCACATGAGTGAGACCACCTTTGGACTGATGTCCGGCCAGGAACGCAGCCACTGGATCCGGCTGCGCACATTGATCGTGCTGCGCTGGGTGGCGATCGTCGGACAGGCCACTGCCATTGGCGTGGCTCAGATGCAGTACGACCTCCAGCTGTCGGTTCTGCCTTGCTATCTGGCGATCGGGATTTCCGCACTGGCCAATCTGGTCGCGCTGATCGTGTTCCCCGAAAACAAGCGCCTGACGGAGTTCCAGAACTTCCTGATGGTGCTGTTTGACCTGCTGCAACTGTGCTTCCTGCTCTATATGACCGGCGGGCTGAACAACCCCTTTGCCTTGCTCGTGCTTGGCCCGGTGACAATCTCAGCCTCGGTGATGGGGCTGCGCTCGACGCTCATTATCGGCACCAGTGCGATCATCCTGGTTTCGCTGCTGGTGCCGTTCCACATGCCGCTCGAAACCGCGCAGGGAGAGATCCTGCACATGCCGACCTTGTTCGTGTTCGGACACTGGGCGGCACTGATCATCGCGATTCTGTTCATTGGCGCCTATTCCTATCGGATCAGCGCCGAGATTCGGTCGATGTCGGACGCATTGGCCGCCACCCAGTTTGCCCTGTCCCGCGAACAGAAGCTCACCGATTTGGGTGGCGTCATCGCGGCGGCAGCGCATGAGTTGGGCACCCCGCTGGCCACCATCAAGCTCACCAGCTCTGAACTGATCGAAGAGCTGGACGATCATCCGGATCTGCAGGAGGACGCGCGATTGATCCGCGAGCAGGCTGACCGTTGCCGTGACATCCTGCGCAGCATGGGACGGGCGGGAAAGGATGATCTGCACCTGCGTCAGACCCCGCTGTCCGCCCTGGTGCACGAGGCTGCGGAGCCGCATTTTGATCGCGGCAAGGACATTCATTTCAGCGAACACCCCGCGGCGGGGGACGACCTGCACCAGCCCAGCGTTCTGCGCAAACCGGAGATCATTCACGGGCTGCGCAACCTGGTTCAGAACGCTGTGGATTTTGCACAGGCCAAGGTCTGGATCGAACTGCATTGGAGCGAGGACAGCGTGTCGGTGCGGATCTGCGATGATGGCAACGGGTTTCCGGGGCACCTGCTCGGGCGGCTTGGCGATCCGTTCATGCGCCGGCGCGCACCGCATGCGGATCGCGGCAAACGCCCGGAATACGAAGGCATGGGGCTTGGCCTGTTCATCGCAAAAACACTGCTGGAGCGCACCGGCGCCAGGCTGGAGTTTGCCAATGGACGGGATGTGCGCATTTCGCAAAACCTGACACCGACGCAGCAAGGCGCGCTGATCACCGTCACCTGGCCGCGCCGCAAGATCGATGCGATCCACGGCGATACCCCGGTTCCGTCCGGAGAAAATATTCCCATACAGTTTTAAGTATTCACTTTTGGGAAACCAATTAAACTTCGTTTAACCATTGTGGGGGAACATACGCTCAAGGAGAACAAGCGAGGCAGTGTCCATGCAGAATTTGATGTCCGTAGAGTGGTTCGTTCTGGTGACCCTATGTATCGCCAGCGCCGCGGTCGCCGTCTGGTTCCTCAGCCCCCGCACCGAGCGCAAGGGAATGGAACATGATCTGCTGATTGCAGACGGTCGCACAGACGCCGTGTTTCTGTTTGACGATCAGACCCTGATCGCCTGGTCCTCTGGCGCGCGAAAATTCCTGGGCGACGATGCCGAGAGCTTCAGCTGGACAAAACTGCGCGACAAGCTTTCGCGCAGTTACCCGGGCCTGCCGCAATCTCCGGGATTCCTACGCGATGTCGGCTCCCTGACGCTTTCGGGCACCGCAGAGGCAGATAGCCGAGAAGCACATTGCGAATGGATCGATGGCGTCACCCGGGTGCAGCTGCGCCGCAGCGCCTCGGAGCTTGGCCAATCCGGCGACGATCAGGAGCTGACCACCCTGCGGGCAGCCGTGCATCAGGCGCCCTATCCGGTCTGGCTGCAATCGGACGATGCCCGTGTCACCTGGACCAATCTCGCCTATGACCGGCTGAACCAGAAAATCCGGGGGCGCGGCAATGACACCTCTGCACCGCTGTTTCCCAATCTTGATGCCCCGATGAACAGTGGCCGCGCGGAGCGGATCTCTGTCGAATTGCCTGAGACCGACAAGAAGCTCTGGTACAATGTGTCTACCACCGAGACCGAAGCGGGCTGGTTGTGCCATGCGATGGATGTGAACGCCGTGGTGGACGCCGAAGTCGCCCAGCGCAATTTCGTGCAGACCTTGGCCAAGACCTTTGCCCAGCTGTCGATCGGCCTTGCGATCTTTGACCGCAATCGGCAACTGGTGCTGTTCAACCCGGTATTGATCGACCTGACCGCGCTGCCCGCCAGTTTTCTCAGCTCGCGGCCAAACATGATGTCCTTCTTCGACCGCCTCCGCGACCAGCGCATGATGCCGGAACCAAAGAATTACTCCAGCTGGCGGCACCAGATGGCCGATCTGCTCGAAGCGGCGGCAGAGGGACGCTATCAGGAAACCTGGTCCCTGCCGTCCGGCTCGGTCTACTCGGTGTCCGGCCGTCCGCATCCCGATGGGGCCATTGCCTTCCTGTTCGAAGACATCACCGCAGAGATCACGCTGACCCGTCAATTCCGCTCTGAACTGGAACTTGGCCAGTCGATCCTGGATCACATGGACGACGCCTTTGCGGTTTTTGGCACCGACGGCAACATGGTCTACTCCAACACGGCCTACCACAAGATGTGGAAAACCGATCCCGAGGCGAGCTTTGCCAGGATCACCGTGACCGATGCCTGCCGCACCTGGCAGGAACTGTCCGGACCAACCCCGACCTGGGGCGAAATTCGCGACTTCATCGCCGGTGGAACGGAGGATCGGTCGGATTGGTGGTCGCGCGTGAACATGCGAAACGGCGATCAATTGCTCTGCCGGGTGCAATCGCTTCAGAACGGGTCCACCATGGTGCGTTTCCAGCAGGTTGGACTGCCCCTCGCCCCGCCGGAAGATGAGCGTTTCGCGGCCTCCAGAGAAGGCTGAACCCGCTTGCGGAGCCCTGCGCGCAACGTCATTGTGGCGCCATGACACAAAGCTCTGCGACCTGCCGGCTGCCCAGCAGCGAGGCAACTTCAGAATTGGCCCAAACCATCGCCCGGATCCTCGTTCCGGGCGATGTTGTCTTGCTTGACGGGCCGATCGGCGCTGGAAAAACCCATTTCGCCCGCAGCCTGATCCAATCGCTCATGGAGGTGCCCGAGGATGTGCCCTCCCCCACCTTCACGCTGGTGCAAACCTATGAGGTGCCCACGGGTGAGCTGTGGCATGCGGACCTCTACCGGCTGTCCCATGTGGACGAGGTCGAGGAACTCGGGTTGATCGCCGCCCTTGACGACGCAATCTGCCTGATCGAATGGCCGGAGAAACTCGAAGATCTGCGCCCCGAAAACGCCCTCACGCTGCGCTTCTCACTGGACAGGGACAGCGAGGACGCGCGGCAGATGGAGCTTGTCTGGAGCGCGGACAAATGGGACTCGCGGCTGAAAGGGATCATGCCATGACCACGCGCAAGAGCGAAATCGACAGCTTTCTGGCGGCACATGGCTACGCGGGCTGGAACGTCACCCCGCTTGCCGGAGATGCCTCCAGCCGCCGCTATCAGCGGCTGACCTCCACCGGTGGCACACCTGCGGTCCTGATGGATTGGCCCCCCGCAGATGGCGGCGATACCCGGCCCTTTGCAGAGCTTGCGGAAGACCTGCGCGCGCGTGGCGTATCCGCGCCGGAGATCCTGGCAGCGGATCACGCAAGGGGCCTGCTGCTGATCGAGGATCTGGGCGACGCGCTGTTCACGGAGGTGATCGCTGCTGATGCGACCGCCGAACTGCCGCTTTACCGCGCGGCTGTAGATCTGCTGGTGCATCTTCATGACACCCCAGCGCCGGCCCTGCCCCCGCTCGGGCCGCGGATCATGGCGGAAATGACCGGGCTTGCCTTCAGTGAGTACCGCAGCGCCATCCTCGGCGATCCCGCAGAGGCGGCCCGTATTCGGTTCGAGAACAGGTTCGAGGATATCCTGCGCAACCACCTGCAAGGCGACATGGTGTTTGTGCATCGCGATTTTCACGCCCAGAACCTGCTCTGGCTGCCAGAACGGGACGGGATTGCCAAAGTCGGGGTCATCGACTTTCAGGACGCCAAAGCCGGTCATCGCGCCTATGATCTGGTGTCACTGTTGCAGGACGCGCGCCGCGACGTCCCGGCTGGTGTCGAGATGCAGATGATCGACCATTACATCCGCGCAACCGGCGTCGAGGAGGCAAGCTTCCGCAGCGCCTATACGGTGACGGGCGTTCAGCGCAATATGCGTATCCTCGGCATCTTTGCGCGCCTGTCGCAGCAGTTTGGCAAACACCACTATATCGACCTTGTGCCGCGCGTCTGGGATCATTTCGAACGCGGACTGAACCACCCCGCCCTCGCCAGCGTGGCGGAGGAGTTGCTCTCCGCCCTGCCCGCCCCAACACCCGAGGCCATGGAGAGGCTGCGCGCATGACTGCTCCAACTGCTGTTATGATCTTTGCTGCCGGATTTGGCACCCGCATGGGTGCACTCACCGCCGACAGACCAAAGCCGATGATCCCCGTGGCAGGGCGGCCGCTGATTGATCATGCGCTGGATCTGGTCTCTGACATCACGCCCCAGCGCGTTGTTATCAATACGCATTACAAGGCCGAGGTTCTGGCGACCCATCTTGAGGGGCGTGAGGTCCTCATCAGTCATGAGGGGAACGAAATCCTTGATACTGGTGGTGGGCTGAAACAAGCGCGCCCCCTGCTCGATGCGACCTGCAGCTATACGCTGAACCCCGATGTTGCATGGCGCGGGCCCAATCCTCTCGTGGTGCTGCGGGACGCTTGGCGACCGGAACACATGGATGCGCTGTTGCTCTGCGTGCCGACCACGCGCGCCGTGGGGCGACTGGGGGCCGGAGATTTCACCGCAAGCAACGCAGGTCACATCACCCGTGGTGGCGATCTCGTCTACACCGGTGCGCAGATCATCAAACTCGACCAGCTCGATCGCGTGACTGAAAAGGTTTTCTCCCTCAATGCCTTGTGGGACCTTCTCATTCCCGACGCACGCGTCTCGGCGGTTGAATACCCCGGCCACTGGTGCGACGTGGGCCGCCCCGAAGGCATCGCATTGGCCGAAGACATGATGGCACGCGCAGATGTTTGACCCCAGCCAGACCACACCACGTCTGTTCGCCGTTCCTTGCGGTGTGGATTTCCCCCGCGCGCTTGTGGATGGGCTGAGCCAGCGATTTGCAGATCAGCCGCCAGAGGCGCTGGCCCGGGTTGAGCTGATCCTGAACACCGAACGCATGCAGCGCCGAGTGCGTCACCTGTTCGACAGTGGCCCGGCGCGGCTTTTGCCACGTATCTCTCTGCTCTCAGGCCTCAGCAGACAGGCCAATCTACGCGGTCTGCCCCCGGCATTGCCGCCCCTGCGCCGCCGGTTGGAGCTGTCACAACTGATTGCAAAACTCCTTGATGCGCAACCCGATCTGGCGGCGCGCTCGTCGCTCTATGATCTCTCAGACAGTCTGGCCGAGTTGATCGACGAGATGCAAAGCGAAGGCGTGACAACAGATCAGATCCGCGCGCTGGATGTGTCGGATATGTCCGGGCACTGGAAACGCGCGCAGGACTTCATCGGCATCGCCGATCAGTTTGTCGAAATGCACGAAGGCGCGCTCGATGTGAATGCGCGGCAACGGCAGGTGGTTCTGGATCTGATTGCGGAGTGGGAACACACGCCGCCGCAACACCCCATCATCCTGGCAGGCTCCACCGGTTCGCGCGGCACCACGCTGTTGCTGATGGAAGCCATTGCGCGCCTGCCACAGGGCGCCGTGGTCCTGCCGGGGTTCGATTTTGACCAACCAGAGGAGGTCTGGGACAGTCTGGCCGACGGGTTGGTTGCAGAAGATCATCCGCAATACCGGTTTTTCAAGTTGATGCGTGATCTTGATCTGCGCCCGCGCGACATTCGCGCTTGGGTCGATACGAAACCCGTATCCCCACCGCGCAACAAGTTGATTTCGCTGGCTCTGCGCCCCGCGCCCGTGACCGATGCATGGATGAGCGAGGGCCCGCATCTGACCGATCTGGACCAAGCCACAGGCGCGTTGACGCTCATCGAGGCCACAAGCCCCCGCAGCGAGGCCTTGGCAATTGCACTGCGTCTGCGTCAGGCTGCCGAGGACGGGCAGACGGCGGCATTGATCACACCGGATCGGATGCTCACCCGTCAGGTCTCTGCCGCGCTGGATCGCTGGAACATCCTGCCGGACGATTCCGCGGGTCTGCCGCTACAGCTGTCGCCACCGGGTCGGTTCCTACGGCACGTGGCGGATCTGTTTTGCCTGCCCTTGCAGGCCGATATGCTGCTGACACTGCTGAAACACCCGTTAACCAACTCTGGGGAGTCGCGTGGTCACCACTTGAAGCAGACACGCGAGCTAGAGCTCAGCCTCCGAAAATACGGCCCCCCATTTCCTGACGAAAATTCACTTCGCAAATTCGGGCTGACCCGAGGGGCAATTCCCGAATGGGCGGAATGGGTCGCGACAACGTTTACAGGACGTGAAACCTCCGGACCTCTTAAACTAACCGGCTGGGTTGCAACATTACGAGCGACCGCTGAGAAGATCGCGCGCGGTTATCAACATTCCGATGCTGGCGAACTCTGGGACAAGAAGGCCGGGCGCAAGGCGCTTGAGATTTTTGAAGAGCTTGAAGCCGAAGCGCCCCACGGCGGCGAGATGACCGCCCGCGATTTTGCGGACCTCCTGGGCGCGCTGCTGTCACAAGGCGAAGTGCGCGATCGCGATGCGCCCTATGGGTCTATCATGATCTGGGGCACTCTGGAGGCACGGGTGCAAGGTGCTGATCTGGTCATCCTTGGCGGGCTGAATGAGGGCAGCTGGCCCGAGGCCGCAAGCCCCGATCCATGGCTCAACCGCAAACTGCGCCACGAGGCCGGTTTGCTCCTGCCAGAGCGGCGCATTGGTCTGTCGGCGCATGATTTTCAGCAGGCGGTCGCGGCACCCGAAGTCTGGCTCACCCGTGCGGTGAGGTCCGAAGAGGCCGACACAGTGCCCTCGCGTTGGCTCAATCGAATGACCAACCTCCTGGGTGGGTTGCCGGATCAGGGTGGTCAGGCCGCGCTGTCCGCGATGCGCATGCGGGGGCAGGTCTGGCAGGATTGGGCCAGCGTTCTGGATGCGCCGCAGCCCTCGCCGCTCAGCCCCCGGCCCTCGCCGCGCCCGCCGGTTGCAGCAAGGCCACGTCGTCTGACGGTGACGGAGATCCCCAAACTGATCCGCGACCCTTATGCGATCTACGCCAAACACGTGTTGCGGCTGAAACCTGTGGACCCTTTATTGCAGGAACCAGACGCCCTGCTGCGCGGTACCATCATCCATAAGGTGCTGGAAGATTTTATAAAATCCGCTCAGGAACAGCCAGAGATCCTCACCGCCCGTGCGTTTATCGAGCAATCACAGCGCATCCTGGAGGCGGAGGTGCCATGGCCGGTTGCCCGCACGCTCTGGCTGACACGCTTGAAAAAAGTAGCGGAGGATTTTGTCTCTGGTGAGCGAGAGCGCCAATTGCGTGCCCGCCCGTCGGGGTTTGAGAAATCCGGTCAGGTCCGCCTGGATCCCCTCGATTTCGAGATTGCCGCCAAGGCCGACAGGATTGATGTGGATGAACGCGGCATGCTGCATCTTTATGACTATAAAACCGGGGATCCGCCCTCGGAAAAGCAACAGAAATCCTTTGAAAAACAGCTGTTGATCGAGACCGCCATGGCAGAGCAAGGCGCATTCGAGGACTATGGTGCAGCACGGGTGGAACGGTCCCTCTACATCGGGCTGAAGCCTCCGGTGAAAGAGGTCGCAGCCCCTATTCTGGATGAACCACCCGCCAAGGTCTGGGAAGAGTTGCGCAGCCTGATCGAGGCCTATTTTGACGCCGAACAGGGCTACAGCAGCCGCCGCATGGTGCACCGGGATGACTTTGCCGGGGATTACGACCACCTCGCCCGCTACGGCGAATGGGATCGCAGCTCGGACCCTGTGCCGGAGGATTTGACATGAGCCGCAACGCCGCGTCCGAGGCACAGTTTCGCGCCGCCCGCCCCGATGCCTCCACATGGCTTGCGGCCAATGCCGGATCGGGCAAGACCAAGGTTCTGACCGACCGGGTTGCACGGCTGCTGCTGCGCGGGGTGGAACCGCAACATATTCTCTGCCTGACCTACACCAAGGCCGCCGCGAGCGAGATGCAAAACCGGCTGTTTCAGCGTTTGGGGGAATGGGCGATGCTGCCCGATGCCAAACTGCGCGCAGCACTGGTGGACCTTGGTGCCGAAGATGCCTCTGTCGGGGATGGGCTGGCGCAGGCACGCACCCTCTTTGCGCGCGCGATCGAGACGCCCGGTGGTCTCAAGATCCAGACCATTCACTCGTTCTGTTCATCGCTCCTGCGCCGTTTCCCGCTGGAGGCCGGTGTCAGCCCGCAGTTTTCCGAAATGGAAGATCGCGCGGCCGCCATGCTGCGTGCGGAAATAACCGAGGATATGGCGCAAGGCCCCGACGCGCATGTGGTTGAGGCTGCGTCCTTTCATATCGGAGGTCTGGATTTTGAGAGCCTGACAGCCGAAATTTGCCGCAGGCAAGCCGGGTTCGACCCAGACCTCGACCGCAATGCGCTGGGTGAAGTGTTCGAGCTGCCTGCTGGCTATGATCTGGAGGCGCTGAGAGCCGAGGTGTTTCTCGGCAATGAGGCCGACATTCTGTCGCGCACCATCGAGATGCTCAAGACTGGCGGGGCGACGGATGCCAAGAACGCCGAGAAACTCGCGCGGATTTCCTCCGTCACGCCCGAGGTCCTGCCCATTCTGGAGGATGTGTTCCTCACCGGGAAAAGCGCAAAAGCCCCCTTCAGCGCCAAGATCGGCAGCTTTCCCACCAAGAAACTGCGCGAAAGCCATGGCGCGCTGATGGATCAGCTGGAGCCCTTCATGGCGCGGGTCGAAACAGCCCGCCCCCGTCGTCTTGCGCTGGATGCGATGGAGAAATCGCTCGTCCTGCACGATTTTGCCCGGGTGTTCCTACCGGAATATGAGCGGCGCAAGCAGCTGCGGGGCTGGCTTGATTTCGACGACCTGATCGTCAAGGCCCGCAACCTTTTGAATGATCCCGCGGTGGCGGCTTGGGTGCTCTATCGTCTGGACGGCGGCATCGACCATATCCTTGTGGACGAGGCGCAGGACACCAGCCCGGTGCAATGGGATGTGGTGGAAAAACTGGCGCAGGAGTTCACCGCCGGCGAAGGCGCCCGCGCCGATGTCGAGCGCACCATTTTTGTGGTCGGCGACAAGAAACAGTCGATCTATTCCTTTCAGGGCGCGGACCCGGATGCCTTTGATCGCATGCAGGCGGAGTTCGGTCGCAGGCTGGAGGACACCGGCGAGGGCTTGCAGAACGCAAGCCTTGCGTTTTCGTTCCGCTCCTCTGCGGCGATCCTTGGTCTGGTTGACGTGGTGTTTGATGGTCAGGACCGGGCCGGGTTTGCGCGCGACGCCAAACACCAGGCGTTTAAATCCGACCTGCCGGGCCGGGTGGACCTGTGGCCGCTGGTGGAAAAGACAGAGGATGAGGAAGACCGCGACTGGACGGACCCGGTCGACCGCCCAAGCCCACGCCACCATTCCGTAATCCTCGCCGAACGGATCGCCGGGCAGATCAAGGAGATGATCGACAGCGGCGTCACCATTCCAGAAGATGGCCCCGAGCGTGGTACCTTCCAGCGCCGCCCCGTACATGCGGGCGATTTCCTGATCCTTGTGCAGCGCCGGTCGGATCTGTTTTCCGAGATCATTCGCGCCTGCAAGGCCGCCGGGCTGCCAATCGCGGGCGCTGACCGCCTCAAGGTTGGGGCAGAGCTGGCGGTGAAGGATATTGCAGCCTTGCTGCGATTCCTCGCGCTGCCCGAGGATTCCCTGTCACTTGCCGAAGCCCTGAAATCGCCGATCTTTGGCTGGAGCGAGCAACAGCTCTTTGATCTTGCGCATCGACGCACAGAGATGCACCTCTGGCCTGCTTTGCGTGCGCGGTCTGAGGCATTCCCGGAAACCATGGCGATTCTCGATGATCTTCGCGGTCAGGCGGATTTCCTGCGCCCCTATGATCTGATCGAACGTATCCTGACCCGCCATCTGGGCCGTGCAAAATTGCTGGGGCGTCTGGGCACCGAGGCTGAGGATGGCATCAATGCGCTGTTGTCGCAGGCCTTGGCCTATGAACGCACGGAGGTGCCAAGCCTGACCGGGTTCCTTGTCTGGATGCAGACCGATGATCTGGAGATCAAGCGCCAGATGGGCGCTGCCAGTTCGATGATCCGGGTGATGTCGGTGCATGGCTCCAAGGGGCTGGAGGCTCCGATCGTGATCCTGCCCGACACCACCAAGCGCCGCCCCTCGCCCGCGCCAGAGGTGATGGAGGTCGAAGGCACGCCCCTATGGCGCATGAGCAGTGACCAGATGCCACCGGCCATGGATGCCGCCCGCGCGTTTGCGCAGGAAAAACAGGCCAACGAACGGTTGCGGTTGCTTTATGTCGCGCTGACGCGGGCGGAAAAATGGCTGATCGTGGCCGGGGCCGGTGATCTCGATAAGGGGGGAGAGAGCTGGTATCAGCGGGTTGAAGCGGCCCTAAAAACCATGGGCGCCCTGCCCTTTGACGCCCCCGGCGGAGAGGGCTTGCGGTGGGCGCATGGGGACTGGAATGCCCCGCCTTTTGTACCGTCCGATCTGACCGAAGAAGAAGAGATCACGCTGCCAGACGTCTTTCGCCGCGCAGCGCCCGCCTATGTGGCGCCCGCGACGACCCTGCGCCCGTCCGAAGATCTGGGCGGGGCCAAGGCCTTGCCCGGTGACAACGGCCTCAGCGAAGAAGAAGCCAAGGCCCGCGGCACAGCACTGCACCTCCTGCTCGAACATCTGCCGAATGTGCCGCAGGCAGAGTGGGACAGTCGCGCCGAACATATCGCGCACCATGATGACTGGCAGGCTCTGCTAGCGGAAGCGCAACGGGTTCTCAATGCCCCGGAGTGCAAGGAGGTATTCGCGCCGAACACGCTGGCCGAAGTGCCCATCACCGCAGATCTGGGTGAGACCCGCATGCATGGTGTCATCGACCGACTGGTGGTGACGCCAGACCGGGTGCTTGCGGTCGATTTCAAGTCCAACGCGGTTGTCCCCCAAAGCCCTGAAACCTGCCCCGAAGGTCTGTTGCGGCAGATGGGAGCCTATGACGCCGCACTGCGCCAGATCTATCCGGATCGCCAGATTGAGACCGCGATCCTCTGGACGCGCACTGCCACTCTGATGCCGCTTCCGGTCACCTTGATCACACAGGCGCGTGAACGCGCTGCTTTCCAGCGGCTGGAACCTTGACGCCGCTTGCTGGCGTCCATAGGTTTCGGGTCCAGTTGCCAAACTTCTCAGGAGACATACCCATGTCCACCGTAGCCGTCACCGACGCGACCTTCGACGCCGAAGTCAAGAATTCCGATGTCCCCGTTGTGGTGGACTTCTGGGCCGAATGGTGCGGCCCCTGTAAACAGATCGGCCCCGCTCTCGAAGAGCTGGCCGCCGAATACGGCGACAAGGTGAAAATCGCCAAAGTCGACGTTGACAGCAACCCGAACGCCGCCGCCGCAATGGGCGTGCGTGGCATTCCTGCGCTTTTCGTCTTCAAGGATGGCCAGGTGGTATCCAACCGCGCTGGCGCCGCCCCCAAAGCTGCACTCAAAAGCTGGATCGACGAAGCCATCTGAATACTAGATGCTGAAAACAACACGAAAGGGCGCAAGTAATTTGTACCTTTTGTGATTCTTTTCTTAGGTCTTTGATTTATAAGAAAAGAAAATAATTGACCGGTGAATCACACTAGGATTTATTGGAGAAGCTACACCTGATTCGCTACGCGATCAGTTATTAGAAACCCGCAATGAGTGTTTATCTCGTTGCGGGTTTTTCTTTAATTATAGGTACTTGATATGCCTACACACAACATCTTGTGCTCATGTCAGATTATTCCCTTGATATTGGTAGATCAGCCGATAATCTGTAATCGCTCGATGAGCAAAGGGGTCGCGTAGCGAATTAGGTGTAGCAACCAAACTCACGTTGCGCGGCTCCTTCTTAACCTAGATTGATAAGGAGCCTCCAAATGGCTAACAAACCAATTGGAACTACAGCAAGAACTGGCGAGCTTTGCCCTGAAAGCGGTGTCTGGGAGTCGATGGACTACCCTTCAACAACTGCCCCGATAGCCATAAGGAACCGAATGCCACCGCATGGTGGAAAAGCGGTTACATGGAAGTTAATTCGCTACGCATGAAATAGAAAAAGGCGCGTCCCAAGGGAGGCGCCTTTTTTCGTGGCGGATCAGCTCGCCAGCCCCGGACAAAGGAAAAGCCGCCCTGCGTCAGGACGGCTTTTACGCTACCGGATATGTCATCTGGATTTAGAGCGCTTGGATTTCGGCGCGGGTCAGGCCGATGTCTTCGAGTTGTGCATCGGTCAGCGAGGACAGCGCCTTGCGGGTGATGCGGGCTTCGTTCCAGTCAGCAAGGTTGCTGCGCAGGTTGAAGAAGAAATCGACTGCGCGCAGAACTGCGACGGAGCCGGCCGGTGCAATGATGGTGCTTGCGTTTGCCATGATCGTGTTCCTTGATAGATCCAGCCGACCCCTTGTCGGTTGTTGATGACCGTGTAGGCGCGTCTGCTGAGTCTCACAATTGCCCATTCTTCAGCCCCGAATTGCACCGGATGCATAGCAAATGAGCAGTTTGTTAACGCGCGCACGTGCTTGCGAAGATCCGGCGGAGTTTGGCCCTGCCCTTGTGCCGGGCCAGCGATACTTCCATATAGGTCGGCAAAGAAACGGAGGCTTTTATGGCAGAGGATCAATTCCCCGGCTGGCACGGCACCACCATCATCGGCGTCCGCAAGGGCGGTGAGGTCGTGGTGGCCGGTGACGGGCAGGTATCACTGGGACAGACCGTGATCAAAGGCAGCGCCCGGAAGGTCCGCAGGCTGTCGCCGGGCGGATATGATGTCGTGGCGGGGTTCGCCGGATCGACCGCCGATGCCTTTACCCTGCTGGAACGGCTCGAAGCCAAGCTGGAAGCAACGCCCGGGCAGCTTCAGCGTGCCAGTGTCGAGCTGGCCAAGGACTGGCGCACCGACAAATACCTGCAAAAGCTCGAGGCCATGCTGATCGTCACCGATGGCAAGGATCTCTACGTCATCACCGGCGCAGGCGACGTGCTGGAGCCGGAACATGACGTCGCGGCGATCGGCTCTGGCGGCAATTTCGCGCTGGCCGCCGCGCGCGGCATGATGGACAGCGACCGTGACGCAGAAACAGTGGCCCGTGACGCAATGGCGATCGCTTCAGACATCTGCGTCTACACCAATGGCAACCTCACAGTGGAGCGCATCGCCAAATGATTTCCCGTGACGATCTCCGGGCGGCGGTTGGCTCCGGGCTGCTGTCCGAAGCGCAGGCGGCGTCGCTGTCGGCGCTGGCGGACAGTCGGCGCGGGGCGCGCGAAAATCTCGCACCAGGCGATGAGCCCTTTGAGCTGTTCAAGGGCTTCAACGAGATCTTCATCGTTGTCGGGCTGGTGATCCTCGCCATGGGGTGGATCGCGGTGAACACCGCCTCGATGCTGACCGAGATCGTCAACTATCGCACCCAGGCCACCACCGCCGCGCTGATCGGCGCCGCCGTGCTTTGGGGGCTTTCTGAGTATTTCATCCGCCGCCGGCGCATGGTGGCACCTGCCATTGCCCTGTCGGTGATGTTTGCGGGCAATGCCGCAACCGGTTTTATTGCCCAATACGCCCAGCCTTTCATGATCGCGCAGCAGGATTATTCCTCGCTCCCGATGGCGCTCACCCTGTCGACGCTTGCGCTGTTTGCGTTCTGGGGACGGTTCCGCGTGCCCTTTGCCATGGCGCTGATCGCGCTTGGCCTGTTTGCAGTGGCGCTGATTGTCGCGGCGGATCAATCGGGTGTGCCCACCGAACTGGGTGATCTGTTCCGCCTCAGCGCCAATGGGCCGTTTGCGTGGATCACCCTGGCGGTGGGTCTGCTGGTCTTTGCGGTCGCCATGGCCTTTGACCTCAGCGACCCGCATCGCGTGACCCGCCGCTCCGCCCAAGGGTTCTGGCTCCATGTGGTGGCGGCACCGGCGCTGGTGAACACCATCGCGCTATCGCTCCTCGAAGGCGATCAGGGGCTGCTGCTGGCGCTGGTGCTGGCGTTCTTTGCGCTGGTTGCCATCGTAATCGATCGCCGATCGTTCCTGATCACCGCCATCGGCTATATCGTGGCGCTGAGCACAACCGTCTTCGACAGCGAGGGCACCGGGATCAGCATCCTGGCGCTTGGCGTGGTGCTGGTGATCCTTGGTGCCTTCTGGGCCCGGATTCGCGCCGCGCTGCTCTCGCTTCTTTCCGGCGTGCTGCCGCTGCATCGGCTGCCGCCTTCTCACTGACCTCAAGGGATAGACATGACTGATCTGACCCCCCGCGAAATCGTTTCCGAACTCGACCGGTTCATCATCGGCCAGAAAGACGCCAAGCGCGCTGTCGCCGTGGCCCTGCGCAACCGCTGGCGGCGCAAGCAGCTGCCGGATGATCTGCGCGATGAGGTGCACCCGAAGAACATCCTGATGATCGGCCCCACGGGTGTCGGCAAGACCGAGATCTCGCGCCGCCTGGCCAAGCTTGCCCGCGCGCCCTTCATCAAGGTCGAGGCCACCAAGTTCACCGAGGTCGGCTATGTCGGCCGCGATGTCGAACAGATCGTGCGTGATCTGGTGGATGCGGCGATCGTTCAGACCCGCGAGCACATGCGCAATGATGTAAAAAGCAAGGCGCACAAGGCGGCAGAGGACCGCGTCCTGCACGCGATCGCAGGCGAAGATGCCCGTGACAGCACGCTGGACATGTTCCGCAAGAAGCTCAAAGCGGGGGAACTGGATGACACCGTGATCGAGCTGGACATCGCCGACACCTCAAACCCGATGGGGGGCATGTTCGAGATCCCCGGACAGCCGGGCGGCAACATGGGGATGATGAACCTTGGTGACCTCTTTGGCAAAGCCATGGGTGGCCGCACGACGCGCAAGAAGATGACAGTGGCCGAAAGCTATGACGTGCTGATCGGCGAAGAGGCGGACAAGCTGCTGGATGATGAAACCGTCACCAAGGCGGCCCTGACCTCTGTGGAGCAGAACGGAATCGTGTTCCTTGATGAGATCGACAAGGTCTGTGCGCGCACGGATGCGCGGGGGGGGGATGTCAGCCGCGAGGGCGTCCAACGGGACCTGTTGCCCTTGATCGAAGGCACCACCGTCAGCACCAAACATGGCCCGGTCAAGACCGACCACATCCTGTTTATCGCCTCCGGTGCCTTTCACATCGCCAAACCTTCGGATCTGCTACCAGAACTTCAGGGGCGCTTGCCGATCCGCGTCAATCTGCGTGCGCTCAGCGAAGAGGATTTTGTCCGTATTCTGACCGAAACCGACAATGCGCTGACCCGTCAGTACGAAGCCCTCCTCGGCACCGAGAAGGTCAAGGTCACCTTCACCAAGGACGGCATTCACGCGCTTGCCCAGATTGCGGCAGAGGTCAACCATAGCGTTGAGAACATCGGTGCGCGGCGCCTTTATACGGTGATGGAGCGTGTCTTTGAGGAACTTTCCTTTGCTGCACCGGACCGGTCCGGCGAAGAGATCACCGTTGATGAGGCCTTTGTGAACAAGAACCTTGGCGAATTGACAAAATCCGCCGACCTCAGCCGCTATGTTCTCTAGGCTTGGACTAAAGGGCGGCGTCTCCTCGATCCCGGCCGGATGCGGTTTGATCCCCTGATGACGTAGGATAAGGGGCTTTCCCCGCACTCCTGGGCTAGATCTTTGCGTCTCATCCGCTACCTTTCGCACGCAGATCGCGACGTGATCGGCGGTCAAGGTGTAAAGGGTCATGAGATGATAAAACACGTGCTGGCGATCTGCATGGCCGTCCTGCTGACAGGCTGTGCGGATCGGGATCTGATGCCGATCTTGCCTGACGCCGTTCAGGTCGGCACGCCTCTTACCGTGTTTGCAACCACCACCCGCGAGATGGAACCGGATGGAACCTTCGGGTTCGGCAGATCCGATCAGTTGCAGATGATGGAGCTGACCGTCACCATCCCGCCAACCCACAGCCCCGGAGAGCTGTCCTACCGGCACAAGAATCCTGATCCGCACAAGAATTTCGCGATCGCGGCAGAGCACCCCGTTGCCACCGTCGAGGAGCTGCGCAGCCGGTTCATTCGGGAGCAGCAGGAAAACGACTGGCCGCTGCGTGAAGTGACGATCTTTGTGCATGGCTACAACAGCACCCATCCCGAGACCGCCTATCGCGCTGCGCAAATGGCGCATGATGTGGATCTGCCGGGATCGCTGGTGATGTACTCCTGGCCCAGCCGGGGCCGGGCCTTCGGATATGCGTATGACATCGACAGCATGCTCTTTGCCCGCGACGGGTTGGAGGAAACCATCAGACGGGTCAAACGGGCAGGGGCGCAGCGTATCATTCTGGTGGCGCATTCCATGGGCTCTGCGCTGACGATGGAAATGTTGCGACAGGCGGATCTGCATGATCCCGGCTGGGCGGCACGCACGCTCAATGGCGGTGTGATGCTGATTTCGCCCGACCTCGACGTGGATCTGTTCGAGAGCCAGATGGCGGATCTGCGCCAGGTTCCGCAACCTTTTGCGGTGATGGTGTCGGAGAAGGATCGCATCCTCAATATCTCCGGTCGCTTGCGCGGCACCAATCAGGGCGAACGCCTCGGCAATATCAAATCCGCGGATCGACTGGAGAAATGGCCGATCGAGGTGATCGACCTGACTGCGTTCAACGCCGATGCGGCATCCGGGCATTTTGTGGCCGCGACATCACCAAGCCTGCTGGCCGTGCTGCGATCGGCGGGCAACGTGAGCCGTGTCTTTGGCCCCGTTGATCCCAGCCTGCTCCAGCAGATTCTGCCCCAATCCCAAAAGGTTGTGAACACGCAGGGCAAACTGATGATCGAACGTCAGCAACGCCGCGAAAACCGCTAGGCTGAGCTTAGCGGTTGCGGCGCAAGTAGACGTAATAGGCGCCCTCGCCGCCGTGACTGAGATGCGCAGGGGTGACTTGCAGCACCGCCTGGGCCAACGGCGGGATTGTCAGCCATTGCGGAACCTGATGGCGCAACACCCCGCGCGGCACCGGCATCGGCCCTTCGACATCGCGATCCTTGCCCTTGCCGGTAATCACCAGGACCAGCCGTTTGTCGGCGGCCTGCGCCGTCAGGATAAAGCGCGTCAGCGCCCCATGTGCCGCATCTATCCGCATGCCATGCAGATCCAGCTTGCCTTCCGGCTTCAGTTTGCCCCGCTTCATCCGGCGATAGGCCTTTTCATCCATGCGCAAGGGGGCGGTTGCCAGTTTACGTCCGGGAGAGGGCTTCAGGTCATGGCCCATCGCCTTGTCCCGCGCCTGGCTGCCCACTTCGAAATGGGGCAGGGCGGCATTCGGGGCGCGTTGCGGCTTTGGCTTTGGTTTCGGGGCAGGGGGGACCGCATGATCCCCCGCCTTCTTGTCGCGATCCGCATGCAGGCGTTCGGCGTGTTTCACAACCTTTTGCCAGAGGTCGATCTCGTCATCTGTCAGTTTGCGCCGGGTCATCACAGATCATCCGGCAACAGGGCATAGGCACGCTGTATCGGCATCAGGACCAGCATCCTGCCGGGATCACGCAGCTGGCCGGCCTTCCGCCCGGCCTCGTCGCCAGCGCCAAAGAAGATATCGGCACGTTGCGCGCCCTTGATGGCAGAGCCTGTGTCCTGCGCGATCATCAATCGATGCATCCTCGACTGACCGTTTTTCTCGATCCAGACCGGGGCACCAAGCGGCGTAAAGGCGGGATCGACCGCGATCGACCGCATGGGTGTGATCGACCTGTTCATCGCGCCCAGAGGTCCTCTGTGTGCTGCGACACGTTTGATTTCCCGAAAGAAAACATAAGACGGATTGTGCATCAGCAGCTCTGCGCCCGGGCCGGGGTTCCGCCGCACCCAGTTCTGGATCACCTGGGCGCTGACCTGATGCAGATTGTAGATGCCGCGTCGGACCAGCTCTTGCCCGATCGAACGGTAAGGGTGCCCGTTTGCGCCGCCATAGCCCAGCCGAATGGTTGATCCATCCTCAAGCCGAATGCGGCCAGAGCCCTGAATTTGCAGAAAGAACAGCTCGACCGGGTCATCGACCCAGGCGATCTCCAGCCCGCGACCTTTCATCACCCCCGAGGTCAAAATATCGCGACGAGACAACCACAAAGAGGTCTGCCGAGCCTCTGGCGGCATCCGATAGACCGGGTAGCGATACCGGGCATTTGGTGTGCGTGCCCCGTTCAATTCCGGTTCGAAATAGCCGGTAAACAGTCCCGCCTTTCCATCCTCGATCAGCACCGGGCGGAAGAACAGTTCAAAGAAGGCCCGCGCGCCACCATCATCCGCATTATGCGCCATGGCGCAGAGCGATTGCCAATCCGCCCCGTCCATGTCCATGCAGGTTTCCCTGAAGACGCGAAGGGCCTCGACATGGTTGTCGAGGTCCCAGTCCGGAAGATCCGAAAACTCCAGTATCTGATGCGACGGACCGGTCGCGGGTTGCGCTCCGGCGCCGGAACAGAGGGCTACGAGCAGAACGCCCGCGCCCAGTCCCCGCCGAAGCGCCCCGATCATGCGTCCGTCGCCACCAGTTGCCAGTTCGGATCGTCGCCGCCCATCTGGCGGGAGAATGTCCAGGTGTCCTTCTGGCGCTTCACCGCCTTCGGGTCACCCTCGACAATTTCGCCCGACCGATCCCGCACGGCAGAGGTCAGCTCGCCGACAAACCGAACCGTGATGTCAGCCGTCGAGGTGGCCGCATCAAAGGTCGCATCCTCGATAACGGTTTCCCGGACGCCAATAAATTCGGCTTCGATCGTCAGCCCCTGATCTTCGCGCGCGGCAACGGCGTCAACAAAGCTCTGGAAGATTTCATCGGAGATAAACGGCTGAATCCCGTCAAGTTCCCCGGTTTCGAACCCCATCAGGATCATCTCGTAGGCGCCACGGGCACCCTGCACGAATTCAGCCACGTGGAAAGAGGGCTCTGCCCGCTTCATTTCCGCAAGCGCCTGCGCCTGGGGGCTGCCCTCATCGACATAGGCGACGATGTCATCATCGGGACTCCCCTCGATCACCTCAAACTTGCGTTGCGGCGTACGGGGCTCGCTCCCCGCCAACGGGGGTTTCTCGAACCCTTCGCGTGTACCCAGAACGCTTTTCAGGCGCAGGATCAAGAAGACCGCGATGCCAGCCAGGACCAAAAGCTCTATCAAGGGCGACTCCATTTATACCTCTTCGTCCATCAGGACCTGTCGGTTTGAAACCGACGCACTCTGCTCTTATGTAGGTGACAGGCGGGACCAAGTCCACCGTTCTGCCCTATCGAGAGGACGCCTATCATGCCCCTTTTTCTGGCTTTTATGCTGGTACCCATCATCGAGATCGCCCTGTTCATTCAGGTTGGCAGCTTGATTGGCCTGTGGCCCACTCTCGGGATCGTGATCCTGACGGCGGTGCTGGGCACGTGGCTGGTCCGGACGCAGGGTCAACTGGCGCTGGGGCAGCTGCGCGGATCATTCGAACGGCTGTCTGATCCCACCGAACCCTTGGCCCATGGTGCGATGATCCTGCTGGCCGGCGCGTTGTTGTTGACCCCCGGCTTCTTTACCGACGCCTTCGGGTTCCTGTTGCTGATGCCGGGATTTCGCACCCGCGCCTTCGCCTATCTGCGCTCCAAGGTGCATGTAACCTCGTTTCAGATGGGTTCGCAGCACAGCCATCCGCGGTCAACCATGCATCCCTCCGGCCCAGAAGGTGACGTGATCGACGGCGATTTCGAAGAGGTCACCCCACGTCGCCGTCCCGAAGACCGGTCCGGCTGGGTTGAGGGCCCGAAATAAGACTTTGAGGATGTTTCCCCAAGCTGGTAAGCACGCTGCGACACGTTAAATTCAGGAGATTTCCATGGCCGAAAATGGCGCAGCCGAAGGCACAGGTCAGCAGCAAGTCCAGATGAATATTCTCGGACAGTTCATTCGCGATCTGTCCTTTGAAAATGTGATGGCACAAAAGGGCGTCGGTGGTGAAGTGCAGCCGGACGTCAACGTTCAGGTCGCACTTGATGCCAAGAAGCGCAGCACCGAGAACCAGTATGAAGTCATCACCAAGCTGACCATCGAATCCAAGAACAAGTCCGGCGGCGAAGTTCTGTTCGTGCTGGAGCTGGAATATGTCGGCATCTTCAACATCGCTGGCGTCCCCGAAGACCAGCTGCATCCGTTCCTGCTGATCGAATGCCCGCGGATGCTGTTCCCGTTCCTGCGTCGTATCGTTTCCGACATCAGCCGCGACGGTGGTTTCCCGCCGCTGAACCTCGACAATATCGACTTTGTCGCGATCTATCGCAATGAACTGGCCCGCCGCCAGTCCGAAGGCGCTGCCGCGAGCGAGACGCCCAACTGATCCCGTTTGGGTTTTGTTGAACTGACCACAAAGCGCTGCGACCTCAGGTCGCGGCGCTTTTTACGTGTCGGGCGCCGCGTTCCAGAGCGCGTCTTCCCCGAGCTTTGCCACAAATTTCTCATGCTCCGCCTTTTCATCGGCGGTGAGCCGGGAGGGCAGGGCGGTGGCGCGGGGTTGCGGGCGCCAGTCGAGGTCCCCGGCGCTGGGTCCGCTATCTGACTGGGACGACAGACCAAAATCCGGCTGCCGGCCGCCGATCAGTTCCAGATAGACATCGGCAAGAATTTCAGAGTCCAGAAGCGCGCCGTGCAGCGTTCGGTTGGAATTGTCGATGCTGAAACGCCGGCACAGCGCATCCAGCGTCGCAGGTGAGCCGGGAAACCGTTTGCGCGCCATCGCCAGGGTGTCGATCGCCTGATCCATGGGCAGCTGCGGCAGGTTCATCCAGCCCAATTCGGCGTTCAGGAACTTCATGTCGAAGCTGGCATTGTGGATGACCATCTTGGAATCACGCACAAAATCCAGAAACGCCTGCCCGACTTCGGCAAACAGCGGCTTGTCCTTCAGGGTCACCTGTCCCGGGCCCGGCGGCTGCGGCGGTTCCAGCAGGTCTGGCCCGATTCCATGGACGCCAAACGCCTCCTGCGGCATTGAGCGCTGCGGGTTGATATAGACGTGAAATGTCTCTCCGGTGGGCATGTGGTTGAGCAGCTCAACCGCCCCGATTTCGACGATGCGGTCGCCGGAAAACGGGTCAAAACCGGTGGTTTCCGTATCAAGTACGATTTCACGCATGCTCTGTCCTCCGTCTTATGTCCGCCAATACCTCTGCGACCTGGCTCCGGGCATGGTCGAGCGTATCGGTTTCGATCCTGTAGTCACTGCGGGCCAGCTTCTCGGAGATCGGCATCTGCTTTGCAAGGATCTGGCGGAATTGTTCGTCGCTCATGGTCCCGCGCGCCATCACCCGGTCTCGCTGCACCGCCGGTGAAACGTGGACACAGGCCACAGCATCCATTTCGGCGTCCCCCCCGGTTTCAAACAGGAGCGGGATGTCGAAGACAAGCACATCGGACTGCGTGGTTTCGCGAAACCTTTGCCGGTCTGCCTGTACCAGCGGATGCACGATCGCCTCGATCTTCTGGAGGGCGGAGGGATCTTTTGCGATCAGTGTTTTGAGGACCGACCGGTCAACCGTCCCGCCGACCGTTGCCTGCGGGAACAGCGCCGTGATCGGGCGGACCGCCGCGCCCCCCTCATCATACAGCCGATGCACCGCAGCGTCTGCATCCCAAACCGCACACCCGGCCTGCGCAAAGAGATCGGCCGTGGTCGATTTGCCCATGCCGATCGAGCCGGTCAGCCCCAGTGCAAATGTCATTTCAATGCTGCTTCGCGGGCGGCGTCATCAACGTCCGGACGTTGGCCGAACCAGCGTTCAAACCCCGGAACCGCCTGGTGCAACAGCATGCCAAGACCGTCGACCACCGTGCAGCCCGCATCCTCAGCAGCTTGCAACAACCCTGTCTTGAGCGGAGCGTATACCAGATCCGTGACCACGGTCCCCGGCTGCAACCCATCGAGAGGCACGCGCAGCGCGCGTTGCCCAACCATGCCAAGGGACGTCGTATTCACCACCAGCGCGGCATCTTCGAGGATATTCCCGGCCTGGACCCAGTCTATGACCTTGATTTTCTGACCAAAGGCCTCGGCCAGATCATCGGCACGCGCGCGGGTACGGTTGGTGAGGCGGATTTCGGGAACGCCGGCCTCGATCAGGGACGCAACGACAGCACGGCTGGCCCCGCCTGCGCCAAACACCGTCGCCGGCCCCGACTTGGGATCCCACTCCGGCGCCCCGTCATGCAGATTGGTGATAAAGCCGTATCCGTCGGTGTTATCAGCGACAACAGATCCGTCCTCGCGAAAAATCAACGTGTTGGCCGCGCCCATCAGCTTGGCCCGATCCGTGACCTTGTCGGCGATATCCATGATCGCCTGCTTGTGCGGGATGGTGACATTGGCACCGACAAACCCCATCCGCGGCATCATCCGGACGACGGTTTCGAGGTCTTCGGGCTCCACGTGCATCGGCATGTAATGACCGTTGATGCCATGGGTCGTCAGCCAGTGCCGATGAAGCTGCGGCGACTTCGAATGCGCGATGGGGCAACCGATCACACCAGCGAGGGGGACTTTCTGCTCTGTCATTGTTCGATAATCCCCTGCAATCCCAGATAGTTTATGAGTTCCAACATCGGCAATCCCAAGACATTAAAGTAGCTGCCGTCAATGGTTGTAAACAGCCGCACGCCCTCTTCTTCGAGTTTGTAGGCGCCGACCGCATGGCGAATGCTCTCCCAGTTGCGGTCCACATAGCTCTCCAGATAGGCGTCGCTGGCCATGCGCATCACCAGCCGCACCTGTCCGACATGGCGCCAGAGCGGCTCCCCATCGCGGTAGATCACTGCGGCCGACAACAACATGTGACGTTTGCCGCGCATCGCCTTGAGCTGATCCAGCGCCTGGTCCTTTGTGTCGGGCTTTGACAGCAGCGTGCCCTCAAAATCGAGCACCTGATCGCAGCCCAGAACCATCTCGCCGGGATGTTTTCCCGACACTTTGCGGGCTTTGGCCTCTGCAAGCGTGTCAGCAATATCGCGTGGCGCGGCCCCTTCGGCCAAAAGGGCGGCCTTTATTGCGCCTTCGTCGACGCGCGCGACCTCCACACGGAACGCAACCCCCGCCTGACGGAGCAGGTGAGCGCGGATCTCCGATCCGGAAGCTAGCAGGATGTGGGTACTCATGTGGACAACCCTATGGGAAAACGTCTGATCATTCAGGGACGTTTTGTATGATTTTCCACCCTCAGCGCAAGGGTGGGACAACTCCCGAAATCTCAGGTGATTCCTCCGCGATTCCTCCATCGGGGATTGGGATAACTTTGACCACGTGGATAAGTCGCGCTCTCCCGGTTTCTCCCGATGTTATCCCCAGAGTCTCATATGTAAATATTTTGTTAACGCCTCTAATTTTAAGGGCGTTAAGGAGTTGTTCACCCTTCTGGCGGGAATAAGGCAGGAAAACTGTCCACCCTGTGCAGAACCGGTGTGAAGACTCGATAATCCACGGATTCCGGGGTGCACTACAAAAACATCATCCTTATAAAACTTATTAATTATATTAGGGTGGCCCACCGACCCGACTGCACCAAGGAAGCCTTCCATGGATCTGACTGATCTGATGTTCACCCTGTATCCTTACGTGAAATCGCTTCACATCATGGCGGTGATCAGCTGGATGGCGGGTCTATTCTATCTCCCACGTCTGTTTGTGTATCACGTGGAGGAGGCTGAGAAGGTCCAGGATGTGGCGCCGATCTTTCTCACCATGGAACACAAGTTGCTCAGAGTGATCATGGGTCCAGCAAGCATTGTGACCTGGGTCGCAGGGCTGTTTATGGTGTTCACGCCGGGGCTGGTGGATTGGTCCTACATCTGGCCCTGGACCAAAGGCGCATCGGTGCTTGCGATGACATGGTTCCATCATTGGCTGATGTTTCGTCACAAGGACTTCAAAGCGGGCAAGAATACCCTCACAGGGCGCCAGTATCGCCTGATGAACGAGGTTCCGACCCTTCTGATGGTGGTGATCGTGGTCTCAGTGATCTTCAAGTTCTGACGCGGGGTTTGACTCACCCCCGGAGACTCACTATCTAGCGTTAAAGCGGCCCCGTCCGGGATTCCCGCATTTTCCGTATTTGATACTGTGACGCCCTCCACCCTGAGGGAATAAAGGCCGTGTGCATATGACCGAGCAATCCCTGAACCTTTCCGATCTCAAGGCGCAAAGCCCAAAAGCCCTCCTGGCAATGGCCGAGGAGCTGGAGATCGAAAACGCCTCCACCATGCGTAAGGGCGAGATGATGTTCCAGATCCTGCGTGAACGCGCGGATGAGGGCTGGAACATCGGTGGGGATGGGGTTCTGGAAGTGCTCCAGGACGGTTTTGGCTTCCTGCGCTCGCCAGAGGCCAACTATCTGCCCGGTCCGGACGATATCTACGTCTCTCCCGACATGATCCGCCAGTTCTCGCTGCGCACCGGCGACACGGTTGAGGGACAGATCAAGGCACCGCTGGAGAACGAGCGTTACTTTGCGCTGACGACAGTGACCAAGATCAACTTTGAGGAGCCCGAAAAGGCCCGTCACAAGATCGCATTCGACAACCTGACACCGCTGTACCCGGATGAACGCCTGAACATGGAGATCGAGGATCCCACAGTGAAGGATCGCTCCGCACGTGTGATCGATCTGGTTTCGCCGATCGGTAAGGGGCAGCGTTCGCTCATCGTGGCGCCGCCACGGACCGGTAAGACGGTTCTGCTGCAAAATATCGCCCACTCGATCGAGCAGAACCACCCGGAATGCTATCTGATCGTCCTTCTGATCGACGAACGCCCCGAAGAGGTGACCGACATGCAGCGCTCCGTCAAAGGCGAGGTCGTATCCTCCACCTTTGACGAGCCCGCAGCGCGTCACGTGGCGGTGTCCGAGATGGTCATTGAAAAAGCCAAACGCCTGGTTGAGCACAAGCGCGACGTCGTGATCTTGCTCGACTCGATCACGCGTCTTGGTCGTGCGTTCAACACGGTTGTGCCGTCGTCTGGTAAGGTTCTGACCGGTGGTGTCGACGCAAACGCCCTGCAACGTCCCAAGCGCTTCTTTGGGGCTGCGCGGAACATCGAAGAGGGCGGCTCGCTCACCATTATCGCGACAGCGCTGATCGACACAGGCAGCCGGATGGACGAGGTTATCTTTGAAGAATTCAAAGGTACGGGTAACTCTGAGATCGTTCTGGACCGTAAGATCGCCGACAAGCGCGTGTTCCCGGCCATCGACATTCTCAAGTCTGGCACGCGGAAAGAGGACCTCTTGGTCGACAAGGCAGATCTGGCCAAAACCTTTGTCTTGCGCCGTATCCTGAACCCGATGGGCACCACGGATGCGATCGAGTTCCTGCTATCTAAGCTAAAGCAAACAAAGACAAATTCTGAGTTTTTCGACTCAATGAACACGTAAACAGGGCAGGGCGGAGAAAGAGGCCATCCCATGGATACGATCTTTGCGCTGGCCACCGCCCAGGGAAAGGCCGGTGTTGCTGTAATTCGTGTTTCCGGCCCGAATGCCATTCAGGTCGGAGAAAACCTGACGCGCAGGACGCTTCCTGCGCGGGGCATGATATTTTCGAAATTGAAAGATAGAGATGGCCAGGTCCTGGATGAGGCCCTGGTCCTGTCGTTCACGGCGCCGGATAGCTTTACCGGTGAAAATATTGTTGAATTTCAAATACATGGAAGCGTGGCCGTGGCTGATGCGGTCCTGGATTCAATCCGGGCAACAGATCGAGCCCGTTTGGCTGATCCCGGAGAGTTTACGCGACGCGCCTTGGATAACGGCAAGCTCGACCTGACGCAGGTTGAGGGTCTTGCAGACCTTATTGATGCAGAAACCGAGGCGCAGCGCAAACAGGCACAGGTCATCCTGTCTGGCGGTCTGGGAAAGATCGCGGATGGCTGGCGATCGGATTTGATTCGGGCAGCGTCGTTGATCGAAGTGACGATCGATTTTGCCGATGAGGATGTGCCTGTTGACGTGACACCCGAAGTGACAGCGCTGCTGCAGAACGTTCTGACGGGATTAAAAACACAGGTCGAAGGTGTCGGGATCGCTGAACGAATCCGCACTGGATTTGAAGTCGCGATCGTCGGCGCACCGAATGTCGGAAAATCCACCCTTCTCAACGCGCTGGCGGGCCGGAATGCAGCTATCACATCAGAATATGCAGGCACGACGCGAGACGTGATTGAGGTTCGCATGGATCTCGCAGGACTCCCGGTAACGCTTTTGGATACCGCAGGAATTCGTGCCACTGATGATCACGTCGAAGGAATCGGCATCAAGTTGGCACAGGAACGCGCAGAGGCCGCCGATCTACGCGTTTTTCTTGCCGAGCCAGATGATGTTCTGGATGTTCCGATGAAAGAAGGTGATTTGCGGCTGCTGCCAAAGGCGGACCAGAGAGAAGACGCGGCGGGTGCGGTGTCGGGAAAAACCGGTGCAGGAATAGACGAACTTGTTTTGCACATTTCGACGACATTGAAGAATCGGTCTGCTCATGCTGGGATCGCCACGCGCGCCCGCCATCGAGATGCGATGCAAAATGCTCTGGAAAGCTTGCATCAGGCGGTCACGATGCTTGAGAATGGTTCCGAATTCTATGATCTCGCGGCTGAAGATATGAGGTCGGCGATACGCGCGTTGGAACTACTGGTCGGGCGTATCGACGTTGAGAATCTTCTGGACGAGATCTTTTCGAGTTTTTGCTTGGGTAAGTGAGGAGTGTTTCACGTGAAACATCCGGACTATGATGTTGTGGTTATCGGCGGTGGGCATGCAGGGACCGAAGCGGCCCATGCGTCGGCGCGCATTGGTGCAAAGACTGCGCTGATCTCCCTCCGGAAGGATGGGATCGGGATTATGTCCTGTAATCCTGCGATCGGAGGTCTTGGTAAAGGGCACCTCGTCCGCGAGATTGACGCACTAGATGGTGTGATGGGCAAGGTCGCCGACCTCGCAGGGATTCAGTTTCGGCTGCTGAATCGCCGCAAGGGACCAGCGGTCCAAGGCCCCCGTGCCCAAGCGGATCGCGAGATCTATCGCAGAGAGATCCTTAAGGCGACGGAGCAGCGAGAGAATCTGGATATTGTCGAAGCAGAGGTCACGGATTTCCTGATGTCTGGTGATCAGAGGGTGGCCGGTGTTAAGCTTGCGGATGGTTCTGAAATCTGCGCTCCTTCGGTCGTACTCACATCCGGGACGTTTCTGAACGGCGTCATCCATATCGGAGATGTTGCTGTCTACGGCGGACGTATGGGGGATAAGCCTTCCATCAAGCTCGCTGAGAGATTGCAGGCGTTTACGTTGCCAATGGGACGTTTGAAAACTGGAACGCCACCACGTCTGGATGGGCGCACGATAAACTGGGACATTTTGGATGCCCAACCTGGTGATGAGGAGCCGACGCTGTTCTCATTTCTCAGTACTGGCGTATCGGCAAAGCAAATTTCCTGTGGGATCACGCATACGAACGAGCGTACGCACGAGATTATTCGAGCTAATCTTGATCGTTCTGCGATGTATGGCGGGCATATCGAAGGGGTTGGCCCTCGCTATTGTCCGTCGATCGAAGACAAGGTTGTACGTTTTGCAGAGAAGTCCTCGCATCAGATTTTCCTGGAGCCCGAAGGTGTCAATGACCATACGGTTTATCCAAATGGTATCTCGACGAGTCTTCCCGAGGAAGTTCAGCTGGACTACGTGCAGTCCATCGTTGGATTGGAACAGGCCAAGATCCTGCAGCCAGGATATGCGATCGAATATGACTACGTCGATCCCAGAGCGCTGCAAGCGACGCTTCAGCTCCGCGAAATGGATGGATTATATCTTGCTGGGCAAATCAATGGCACCACCGGCTATGAAGAGGCGGCGGCACAGGGCCTGATCGCCGGGTTGAACGCGGCGAGACATGCATTGGGCGGTGATGACATCGTGCTGGGACGCTCAAGCAGCTACATTGGTGTCATGATTGATGACCTCATCACCAACGGGGTGAGTGAACCCTACCGGATGTTTACATCTCGCGCTGAATTTCGGCTATCGCTGCGAGCAGACAACGCGGACCAGCGGCTGACGCCACTTGGCCTTTCTATTGGATGTGTCGGTGAATATCGTAAGGTGGTGTTTGAAGAGAAGAGAGAAGCACTTGAACATGCAAAGCGCGTTCTCACTTCGTCAGACTTTACGCCCAAGCAACTGGTCGAAGCTGGTCTTGAGGTCAATCAGGATGGTAAGCGTCGAAATGGCGTAGATGTCCTGGCTTTTCCGAACGTCGGCTTTGAAGATATCCTCGAGCTCTTTCCAGAGTTGGGCACCGTATCGAATGAGGTGCGGACACAACTCGAAAGAGATTCGTTGTACGCGAACTATATCTCCCGGCAAGAGCGCGAAGTCCTTGCTCTCAAAAAGGATGAATCTCAGATTATCCCAGCTGATTTCGACTACCAAATCGAGGGGCTGTCGTTTGAGCTACAGCAAAAGCTCGAACGCGCGCGCCCGTCGAATCTCGCGCAAGCCGCACGAATTGATGGGATTACACCGGCAGCGCTTGCGCTTATTCTCGGGAACCTAAAGCGTTTACAGAGAGTTGGAGCGCAATCTGCATGAGCCTCGAAACAGTAACGCAGCGTTTCAATGTTTCACGTGAAACATCCGAGCGCTTGAAGATATATGCCGAGACGCTGACCAAATGGAACCCCAAGATCAATCTGGTTTCGCGAAGGAGCCTCGAGGATCTTTGGACACGGCATATCCTTGATAGCGTGCAGGTATTTGAAGCAGTCGAACCAGCCGAGACATGGCTCGACATTGGTAGCGGTGGCGGGCTTCCGGGAATCATCGTGGCGATCATGGCTGCAGAACAAGCGCCGGATATGTCTGTTACGCTGATGGAGAGTGATCAGCGCAAGTCCGCGTTCTTGCGAAGTGTGGCCAGAGAATGTGGGGTCAACGTCGTGGTGAAAGCCGAGAGAATTGAACATGCGTCACCAGTGGGGGCAGGGGTTCTTTCCGCGCGCGCGTTGGCCGATCTGTCCGATCTCCTGAGTTTTTCCGAGCGCCATTTGCAGCCGGGTGGCGTTTCTGTGTTCCCAAAGGGCGCCAGTTGGAAAAAAGAAGTGGATAACGCACGCAAACAATGGCGGTTTGAGTGTGAAGAGATTACAAGTCTCACTGAGCCAGAGGCTGTCATTCTCAAAATCAAGGGAGTAGAGCGTGTCTGAAGTGTCCCGTTCGGGAGACCCCCGCATTGTTGCAATTGCAAATCAGAAAGGCGGGGTAGGGAAGACAACCACAGCCATCAACCTCGCCGCTGCAATGGTGGAAGAGGGGATGCGAGTGCTTCTTGTTGACCTTGATCCGCAGGGAAATGCTTCCACCGGCTTGGGTGTTGAGGCGGATGAGCGAGATCATACGACGTATGATCTTCTGGTCGAAGAAGCCGAGCTATCGCAATGCATTCGCGAGACCGACCTCGAAGATCTCTGTATAATCCCTGCAACCGTTGATCTGAGCTCCGCCGACATTGAGTTGTTTTCCAATGAGAAGCGTAGCTTCCTTCTTCATGATGCTTTGCGACAGCCGGCGATGGCCGAATACGATTGGGATTACATCCTGATCGACTGCCCGCCGTCTCTGAACCTATTGACTGTGAATGCGATGGTTGCGGCGCATTCGGTGCTGATTCCGCTTCAGAGCGAGTTTTTTGCGCTTGAAGGTCTGTCGCAACTGATGCTGACAATTCGAGAAGTTCGACAAGCTGCAAACCCCGATCTTCGGATCGAGGGGGTCGTATTGACAATGTACGATCGGCGGAACAACCTTTCTCAGCAGGTTGAACAGGATGCGAGAGACAATCTCGGTGATCTGGTCTTTCGTACCAAGATTCCGCGCAATGTCCGGGTCAGCGAAGCGCCATCCTACGCTATGCCGGTGCTGAATTATGATCCCGGATCGCTCGGCGCAAAGGCTTATCGGCAACTCGCGGGTGAGATCATTGGAAACCATGAAGACGTTGCGGCGGAATAAGAACAAGAGGGGCAGAGATGGCAGATAAGAAACCGAAACCGCGCGGCCTTGGCCGGGGATTGTCGGCATTGATGGCGGATGTGAATGCTGAACCGGTGAGTACCGAGGGAGGAACTCCGCCTCGGAACGCCGTTGTTCTTGTTCCGATTGAGAAGGTTCAGGCCAATCCTGATCAGCCCCGACGCCAGTTCCTGCAAGAAGATCTGGATGATCTGACAGCATCGATCAAGGAAAAAGGGGTGCTTCAACCTCTGATCGTGCGGCCGCGAGAGGGTGGTATCTACGAGATCGTCGCCGGCGAACGTCGTTGGCGGGCCGCTCAGGCCGCGCAGTTGCACGAGGTTCCTGTTCTGATCCGGGACTACTCCGACGTGGAGATGCTCGAAGTCGCGATCATCGAGAATATCCAGCGATCAGATCTGAACGCGTTGGAAGAAGCGCAGAGCTACAAGCAGCTGATGGACAAGTTCGGCCATACGCAGGAAAAGATGGCCGAGGCTCTTGGAAAAAGCCGCAGCCATATCGCCAATCTGGTGCGGTTGCTCCATTTGCCAGAGGATGTCCAAGGTCTTGTTCTGGATCGCAAGTTGTCCGCAGGTCACGCGCGCGCGCTGATTACATCTGATAATGCGTCTGAACTCGCGAAGAAAATTGTCAAAGGCGGCCTGTCGGTCCGTGCGACAGAATCTCTGGTGAAAAAGGATGCGGCGGGGATCTCTGGTGGCACCGGGACCAAGAAACCAAAGTCCCAGGCGGAGAAGGATGCAGACACGCGTGCGCTGGAGGGCGATTTGTCTGCGATGATCCGGATGAAGGTTTCCATCGATCACAAACCTGGCGGAGAGGCCGGTACCATGACAATCTCGTATGAGACATTGGATCAGCTGGACGAGCTGTGCAATCTGCTTAGCCGTTAGGGCGGGTCCAGATAAAGATCATCACCGCGGCCAAGGTTACCGATTGTATCAACAGGATGTGGCCGGGAAGCTGAAGAAAGATCGAGAGCAACAAGACAGCGGCGACCGACACGGTGGCCGCTTTTTTTGCGCCGATGCGAATGGCGCCGTGTTCGTTCCAGTCCGAGATCATCGGGCCAAAGGTGGCGTGGGAGAGCAACCAGTCATGCAAGCGATCAGAGGAGCGCGCGAAAAAGAAGGCAGCCAATAGGAGAAACGGAACGGTTGGTAGCAATGGAAGTGCGATCCCTACCATCGCCATCAGGACGCAGAACAGACCAAGGCAGAGGTAGATAATCTTCATAAATCAATCCATTAGGAGTTCACGGAGCACAGCGTTCAAAACCGCTCGTCCCTCAGAAGTAGCCTTGAGCCGTGATCCGTCCACGTCAATCATTCCCAGCTCCTTGAGCTGGTGAATTTTGGTCGTGGAGATTGGGCGATCCGCAAGACTGGAATGGCGATCGAGGTCTAGGCCCTCATGTAAACGCATCCCCATCATCATGTGTTCAGCCACTTGATCTTCTTGGGACAGCGGGTCGAAAGGGAGGAGGCCGCTCCCCTTTTTTACGGCGTCAAGCCAAGCGCCGGGCGCGCGGGGGGCTTCGGTTGCATACCGCTGATCATTCAGCGTGATTCTGCCATGCGCGCCGGGACCAACCCCAACGTAATCGCCATAGCGCCAGTAGATCTGATTGTGGCGGCTTTCCGCGCCGGGAGGGGCGTGGTTGGATATCTCATATCCGGGAAGACCGTAGGCGTCGCAGATGTCTTGAGTCGCAAGATACATATCGGCGGCGTTGTCGTCTGTGGGGAGGTCACGGAGTTTGCCACGTGCGTAGCGATCCCCAAAGGCGGTGCCGTCCTCGATCGTGAGCTGATAGAGGGAGAGGTGGTCGATCGCCATGCTGAGGGCCTCTGAAAGCTCTGCTTTCCATGCCGCCAAGGTCTGACCCTGACGTGCGTAGATCAGATCAAAGCTGACGCGATCAAAGCAGTTCCGCGCCACGTCAAAGGCTGTCCGCGCCTCATCGACGGAATGAATGCGGCCCAGGCGGCGCAAATCATCGTCGTTCAGCGCCTGTATTCCCATTGAGATGCGATTTACGCCGGCATCACGATAACCGGCAAATCGCCCCGCCTCGACAGAACCCGGATTGGCCTCAAGCGAAATCTCAATGTCGTTGGCAAAGGTCCAGTTCTCGCGCGCCGCTTCAATCACCGCAGCGACGGTATCCGGATGCATCAGCGAGGGTGTGCCACCGCCAAAGAAGATGGAATTCAGCAGGCGATCCGGGAGCAGCTCGCCCATGCGGCGCAGCTCGGATTGATAGGCGGTCACCCAGGCCGATTGATCGATCTGGGAAACCACATGGCTATTGAAGTCGCAGTAGGGGCATTTGGCCTGACAGAACGGCCAATGCACGTAGAGACCAAAGCCCCCGTTGCGCCAATCATCCACCAAAACACCCCTGCACAAAATGCGCCAATGCGCGGCCACGATGGCTGATGCGGTTTTTCTCCGCCTTTTCCAACTGCGCGCAGGTCACGTCATAGCCTTCGGGCATGAACATCGGATCATAGCCAAAGCCGCCCTCGCCACGGATGGGCCAGACAAGGCGTCCGGGCATCACGCCCTCAAAGACCTCATCGTGACCGTCGGGCCAGGCCAGAACCAAAGTGCAGCGAAATTGCGCGGTACGGGGGGCATCCGCGCCTTTTGCGGTAATTTCATCATTGGCGCGGGTCATCGCCATCATGAAGTCCCGACCCTGATCGGTCTCGGCCCAATCTGCGGTATAGACGCCGGGAGCACCATCGAGCGCGTCAATGGTGATGCCGCTGTCGTCCGAGAGGGCCGGGAGGCCGGTGGCCTTTGCCGCGGCATGCGCCTTGATGCGGGCGTTGCCGACGAAAGTGTCTTCGGTCTCTTCGGGTTCGGGCAGGTTCATTTCGCCCGCACCAACAACCTTCACGCCAAAGGGCGCGAGGATCTCGGTGATCTCGCCCAGCTTTCCTGCGTTATGTGTGGCGACCAGTAAGGTGTCGCCTTCGAATTTGCGGGTCATGCGCAGGCGGCCTTCTGCATCTCTGCGAGTTCGGATGTGCCTTTGGCCGCAAGGTCCATCAGCTCATTCATCTGATCGCGAGAGAAAACAGAGCCCTCGGCGCTCATCTGAACCTCGATGAGTTTGCCCGAACCCGTCATGATAAAGTTGCCATCAACGCCGGCCTCGGAGTCCTCGGGGTAGTCGAGATCAAGCACGGGCTGGCCTGCATAAATGCCGCAGGAAATGGCGGACACCGGATCAACCAGCGGGTCCATGGTGACGTCGCCCGCTTTCATCAGCTTGTTGACAGCCAGACGCAAAGCGACCCAACCCCCGGTGATCGACGCGCAGCGGGTGCCACCGTCGGCCTGAAGCACATCGCAGTCAACGGTGATCTGGCGTTCACCCAGAGCCACACGATCAACACCCGCGCGCAGCGCACGGCCGATCAGGCGCTGAATTTCGACGGTGCGCCCGCCTTGTTTACCAGACGCAGCCTCACGACGCATACGGGTGTTGGTCGCGCGGGGCAGCATGCCGTATTCTGCGGTGACCCAACCCAGGCCAGAGCCTTTGATAAACGGGGGAACGCGGTCCTCGATCGTTGCGGTACACAGAACGTGGGTGTCGCCCATCTTGATCAGGCAGGAACCTTCTGCATGTTTGGTAAAGCCGGTTTCAATGGAAACGCTGCGCATTTCGTTCAGGGCACGTCCGGAGGGTCGCATGTGGATATCCTTTTGTTGTTGCCCCGTCGATACCGCCCGTGGGGTTGGCGATGCAAGGGTCATTGACCATATCTGAGGATGCGCTTTAGTGACAAATGAGGGGTATGAAGGCCTTCGGGTCGGAAACATCGGGTAAGAGATGACGGACGCGAAATCCATTCTGCAGGATATGAACGATCGCTCACGCGAGGTGTTTCGCATTCTGGTCGAAAACTATCTGGATACTGGCGGTCCGGTAGGCAGCCGCACGCTGACCCGATCCCTGAGCGAAAAGGTTAGCGCCGCGACCGTCCGGAATGTAATGCAAGATTTGGAATATTTAGGTTTGCTGGACAGCCCTCATGTCAGTGCGGGCCGTATTCCGACGCAGATGGGGCTGCGGTTATTCGTGGATGGCCTCTTGCAGATGGGCGATCCGAGTCGACAGGACCGCGAGATGATAGACCGCACGTTGGGGGATAACTCTAGCGATGTCGGTGGCATGCTGGATCGTGTGGGGGCCGCGCTTTCGGGTGTGACGCATGGGGCATCACTGGTGCTGACGCCCAAGCATGAGGCGGAACTGCGCCATATTGAATTTGTGTCTCTGGCGCAGGATCGTGCGTTGGTGGTTTTGGTGTTTTCGGACGGGCATGTGGAAAACCGGCTGTTCACGCCGCCGCCGGGGCAGACGCCAAGCTCGATGCGGGAGGCGGCCAATTTCCTCAATGCACTGATTGAGGGGCGCACATTGAGTGATGTGCGCAAGGATGTGCAGGTCGAGATCGAAAAACGCCGTCAGGAGATCGACACGCTTGCAAGCGACATGATCGAAAGCGGGCTTGCGGCCTGGGAAGATGAGAACGGCGATCAGGCACGTTTGATCGTGCGGGGACGGGCGAATCTCCTTTCAGAAGATGGTGCGCCGGACGAGTTGGAGAAGATCCGCAGCCTGTTTGACGATCTGGAACGTAAGCGTGACATCGCCGAATTCCTTGAACTGACCGAAGAAGGCGACGGTGTGCGCATTTTTATCGGCTCGGAGAACAAACTTTTCTCACTTTCGGGTTCCTCTTTGGTGGTGTCTCCATATATGAACGCTGATCGAAAGATCATCGGTGCGGTCGGGGTCATCGGCCCCACGCGCCTGAACTACGGACGGATTGTGCCGATCGTGGACTACACGGCACAACTGGTCGGGAAAATGGTATCCGACCGGAGCTAGAGGTGGATTATGGCAGAGCCCAAGAACGAAGACTTTTTGGACGATATCGAGGCAGCCGAAGCCGAGGAGCTGTCGGCTCAGACCGAGGAATTCGACGACGAAGCGCTGGAGCTGGACAGCCTGCGTGCGGAGCGTGATGAATACAAGGACCGCTTCATGCGCGCCTTGGCCGATGCGGAAAACGCGCGCAAGCGTGGCGACAAGGCACGGCGTGAGGCGGAGCAATATGGTGGCTCCAAACTGGCGCGGGACATGCTGCCGGTTTATGACAACATGAAGCGTGCGGTTGAGGCTGCAACCGAAGAGCAGAAGGCTGTCTCCGCTGCGTTGATCGAAGGGGTTGAACTGACCATGCGGGCGCTGCTGGACGTGTTCCAGAAGCACGGCATTCAGGTGGTGACACCTGAGGTCGGAGATCGGTTTGACCCGCAGGTGCATGAGGCCATGTTCGAGGCACCTGTGCCCGGCACAAAGGCCGGTGACATCATTCAGGTGTCCGCTGAGGGCTTCATGCTGCACGACCGCCTGCTGCGACCCGCTCAGGTAGGTGTGTCGTCGACGCCCGCGTCTTAATAAAAATGGGCCCTGATGGGCCCATGCCTCTGGCGGAGATATTTTTAAGAAGATGAAAGGGCGGCCGTTTGGGACCGCCCTTTTTCTTAGCTCTTGCTGGCGTCCTTTAGCCGGTAGAGTGCTTCGAGTGCTTCACGCGGGGTGAGATCATCGGGGAAGATCTCTTCGAGGAGCTTTTCTGCCGGCGAGGGGCCTTTGGCGGGTTTGGGCTGCGGCGCTGGCGCGGCGGCGAACAGTGGCAGGTCGTCGATTTGTACCTTGCCCGCGCCGCCGCCTTCGCGGCTGCTTTTCTCCAGCATATCGAGGACGCTGCGCGCGCGTTCCACGACGGAAGCGGGCAGGCCCGCGAGCTGTGCCACTTGCACACCGTAGGAACGATCTGCGGCGCCTTTTTTGACCTCATGCAGGAAGATCACTTCGCCTTCCCATTCCTTGACCGAGACCGTGGCATTGTCGACACCGGGCAGTTTGGCGGCGAGTTGGGTCAATTCGTGGTAATGGGTGGCAAAGAGCGCGCGGGAGCGGTTGACCTCATGCAGATGTTCAAGCGTCGCCCAGGCGATCGACAGGCCATCGTAGGTGGCCGTGCCACGTCCGATTTCATCAAGGATCACCAGCGCGCGGTCATCGGCTTGGTTCAGGATGGCGGCAGTTTCCACCATCTCCACCATGAAGGTTGAGCGCCCCCGGGCGAGGTCGTCGGAAGCTCCGACGCGGCTGAACAGCTGGCTGACCATGCCGATGTGGGCGGATTCAGCCGGTACATAGCTGCCCATCTGGGCCAGAACTGCGATCAGCGCGTTCTGACGCAGGAAGGTTGATTTACCGGCCATGTTCGGACCGGTCAGCAACCAGACTGCGGCGCCATCGTCCGTGCTGAGGTCGCAGTCATTGGCAACGAAGGTCTCGCCGCCTTGCTGGCGCAGCGCTTGCTCCACAACCGGATGGCGGCCCCCGTCCACGTGAAACGCGCGGGAGGTATCAACCCGTGGCCGGGTCCAATTTTCACCGCGGGCCAGATCAGCCAGTGCGGTCACCAGATCAATCTCGGCAAAGCCACGCGCAGCCTGGTTGAGACGCGCGGCGCAGTCGAGAATTGCGCCGGAAAGCCTTTGATAGAGCCGCTTTTCGATCTCCAGGGCCAGGTTTCCGGCATTGAGGATCTTGGTTTCAATCTCGCTCAACTCCACCGTTGTGAACCGCACCTGATTTGCGGTGGTCTGACGGTGGATGTAGGTTTCCGACATCGGTGCCGACTGCATTTTGGCGGCGTGGGTCGCGGTGGTTTCGATGAAATAGCCAAGCACGTTGTTGTGCTTGATCTTCAGCG
The DNA here is from genome assembly GCF_056159345.1 of Epibacterium sp. ABV4_022. NCBI lineage: Bacteria > Pseudomonadati > Pseudomonadota > Alphaproteobacteria > Rhodobacterales > Roseobacteraceae > Epibacterium > Epibacterium sp. ABV4_022. The sequence goes on along the minus strand of NZ_JBSWVA010000001.1, from coordinate 168,496 downwards.
AGTTGATGCCGGTGTGTTCGGCGTATTTCTTCTGAAGACCTGCGATGACGGAACGGCCCTCATCGCGCAGGGTCCGGGCCTCGTCCAATTCGCTGTCATATCCTGCCGCGATAAAACCGCCATCACGGGCGAGCAACGGTGGCTCTGCGATCAAGGCTGCATCCAGCAAGGACAGAAGCTCATCAAAGCCGCCAAGGGCGTTTCTGGCCTCTGTCAGAAGAGGTGGTAGATCTTCGCCCTGAAGTTCGCGCTCGATCTCTTCGCCTTGGCTCAGCGCGTTGCGAATGGCGGCGAGGTCGCGGGGCCCGCCGCGGTCCAGCGCAAGCCGCGACAGGGCGCGGTCGATATCAGGCGTTTTGCGGAGAAGACCCCGCAGCGCATCGCTTCGCGTCGGATCCTCAACGGCGGCATCGAGCGCAGCAAGACGCGAAGAGATCACATCGAGATTGCGCGAGGGGCTTGATAGACGTTGTTCCAGTAGGCGCGCCCCCCCGGGGGTTACGGTACGATCCACGACCGCGAGGAGCGATCCGGCACGCCCCCCCGAAAGTGAGCGAGTCAGTTCGAGATTGCGCCGCGTCGAGGCATCAATTTGAACCGTGCGATCCTCGGATTCCTGCAAGGGCGGTTGCAACAGGGGCAATTTGCCCTTTTGTGTGATCTCCAGATAGTCCACCACAGCGCCCATCGCGGAAATTTCGGCACGGCTGAAGGTGCCAAATCCATCGAGCGCGCCCACGTTGAACAGGTTACAGAGACGTTTTTCAGCGGCAGTGCTGTCAAAACTGGCCTTGCCCAGCGGGGTCAGCGGGATCTTGTATTCCTCCGCCAGCGGCAGGGTGGAGTCATAGACTGCGCCGTCGGCAACGATCAGCTCTGACGGGGCGAGGCGCGCCAGCTCCGGGCTGAGCCGCACACGGGCGACCGGCATCACGTGGAACACGCCGGTGGAAATATCGGCCCAGGCAAGCGCAGCCTGATCGCGCAGTTCCGAATAGGCGACAAGGAAATTGTGCCGACGGGCCTCCAGCAGGGAATCCTCGGTCAATGTACCGGGGGTGACCAGACGCACCACATCGCGTTTCACAACGGATTTGGAACCGCGTTTTTTGGCCTCGGCCGGGCTTTCCATCTGTTCCCCGACAGCAACCCGAAATCCCTTGCGGATCAGGGTCAGGAGATAGCCCTCTGCCGCGTGCACCGGCACGCCGCACATGGGGATGTCTTCGCCTTCGTGTTTGCCGCGTTTGGTGAGAGCGATATCAAGCGCCTCGGCGGCGTTCACCGCGTCCTCAAAGAACATCTCGTAAAAATCGCCCATGCGATAGAACAGCAGCGCATCCGGGTATTGCGCCTTGATCTCGAGATATTGCGCCATCATCGGCGTGACAGACATGCGAGCCCCCATTCGTCAGGTCGCATGACGTTTACATGGCTCGAGTCGCGAGGAAAACCCGGCAATCCAAAGGCCGAACCCCGCATCTGCGGAACTCGGCCAGAGGTGTTGTTTTCAGGGCGATCAGGAGTAGAGCGACCGCAAGGACCCCGGTGAGGCGTTGGCGATCGAGAGCGATAGCCCGCTGAGCTGTTCCTGAGCGCTGAGGGCCTCGTATCGGGCGGCGGCGTCTTCCATATCCGTATCGGTCAGCTCGCTGATGCCCATTTTGACGGCGTCGCTCAGCTTGTCGAGAAAGACATCCTGCTCTGCCATCTGCTGCGCACCCGCGCCAAGGGCGGCGGCACTGTCGGTGGCATAGCGCAAGAAGCCCTCGATCTCGCCAAGGGCGGTACGGGCCGAGGCTGCGTCGGTCACCGCGGTACGATTGTTGATGTCAAAGCTGGTGCTGCCCTCGAAATCTACGCTGTCGACGGTGATGGTGGATTGCGTCGGCGCCGCGTCACCGGAGCGATCCTGAGACGCCGCGACCGTCAGACCCGTGCCGCCATTACCATCGGCGTCGGTGGCCAGGAGGTTGACCCCGTTGAAGCCAGAAGAAGAAATGATCGTATTGATCTGCTCCGTCTTCTGGGCGAGCTGTTCCTCGATCATGGAGTAGTCGCCGACACCGGAGCTGGCCTGGACTGTCAGCTCCTTCATGTCGGTGAGGATCGAGGTGATCTGTTCCGCGCCGGCAGAGGCAACGGAAACGGTGGCCTCGCCGACGTTCAAGCCACTGGAGGTGGCTTCGAACCCGGCCAGATCAGACCCCATGATTTCGGAAATGGCCCAGATCGCCGGAGCGTCCTTGGCCTTGTCGACCTCTTTGCCGGTGGAGATGTCGTCCTGGACATCCTCCTTTTCCACCTGCTTGTCGGTGAGAACCCGAAGCGCGATCTCTGCGCCCGGGTTGGTGTTGATACTTGTCATTTGTGCACCCCTATATAACCCAATACCTGGTATGCATGCTTCATTGGCCCGCGCGGGAAAGGCCCGAACGGACGGGGGAAGCCATTCTGACATATGCAGTCGACAGATGAGTCGCTGCGCCACTTGGGCAGCAAGTGCAGTTAAGAAACACCAAGGAAGTGTAGCAAAGACGGGTCTGGATTGGGGCCAAACTTTGACAAACCCTTTCGATTTTAAGCCGTGATTTGAAAGAAATGCAAAAGAGTGAATTGTGAAAGCGGTGGATTGAGAGGCTGCGGCCGCTGGGATATGACAGTTTTCGACTAGGAGAGGACGAAGACCGACATGCCCAAAGCCAAGATCACCAATGAAGAGGCGCTGGCCTTTCACCTGGAACCCAGCCCCGGCAAATGGGAGGTCACCGCGACGGTTCCCATGACCACCCAGCGGGATCTGTCCTTGGCCTATAGCCCCGGCGTGGCGGTGCCCTGTGAGGCGATCGCCGAAAACCCCGAACTTGCCTATGATTACACCAACAAGGGCAATCTTGTTGCGGTGATCTCCAACGGGACGGCGGTTCTGGGGCTCGGTAATCTCGGTGCACTCGGCTCCAAACCGGTGATGGAAGGCAAATCGGTCCTTTTCAAACGTTTTGCGGATGTGAACTCGATCGACATCGAGCTCGACACCGAGGACCCGGACGAGTTCATCAAGGCGGTGAAGCTGATGGGGCCGACCTTTGGCGGTATCAACCTCGAAGACATCAAGGCGCCCGAGTGTTTCATCATCGAGCAGAAGCTCAAGGAAGAGATGGATATTCCGGTCTTCCACGATGACCAGCACGGCACCGCGGTGATCTGTGCCGCTGGCCTGATCAATGCTTTGCATCTGTCTGGCAAGAAAATCGAAGATGTTCGGATTGTCCTCAATGGGGCAGGGGCTGCAGGCATCGCATGTATCGAGCTGTTGAAATCCATGGGCGCGCGGCATGAGAACTGCATCGTTTGCGACACCAAGGGCGTGATCTATCAGGGTCGGACCGAAGGGATGAACCAGTGGAAGTCGGCCCACGCGGTCAAGACCGAGCTGCGGTCCCTCGAAGACGCCATGAACGGCGCGGATGTTTTCCTCGGCGTGTCGGTCCGGGGCGCCGTGACCCAAGAGATGGTGAAATCCATGGCCGACAATCCGGTCATCTTTGCCATGGCGAACCCCGATCCCGAGATCACCCCCGAAGAGGCGCATGAGGTCCGTGTGGATGCCATCGTTGCCACCGGGCGTTCGGACTATCCGAACCAGGTGAACAATGTGCTGGGCTTTCCCTACCTGTTCCGTGGGGCGCTCGACATTCATGCGCGCGCCATCAATGACGAGATGAAGATCGCCTGTGCCCACGCACTGGCACGCCTGGCCCGTGAGGATGTGCCGGATGAGGTGGCGCTGGCCTACGGCAAATCGCTGTCCTTTGGTCGCGACTACATCATCCCGACGCCGTTTGACCCGCGTTTGATTCACCGCATCCCGCCTGCGGTTGCCAAGGCCGGTATGGATACCGGCGTGGCGCGCCGTCCGATCATCGACATGGACACCTACGAACACGGCCTGCGAGGACGGATGGACCCGACGCAATCGATCCTGCGCGGCCTCAATGCGCGCGCCCGTGCGGCACAATCGCGTATGATCTTTGCCGAGGGGGATGACCCGCGTGTGCTGCGTGCGGCTGTGACCTATCAGCGCTCGGGCTTTGGCAAGGCGCTGGTGGTTGGCCGTCAGGAGGATGTCAAAGCCAAGCTCGAAGAGGCCGGTCTGGGCGATGCGGTGCGCGAATTGGAGGTGGTCAACGCCGCCAATACCCATCACTTTGATGCCTATAAGGAGTTTCTTTATAACCGCCTGAACCGGAAGGGGTTTGATCGCAAGGATATCCACCGTTTGGTGGGGCGCGACCGGCATGTGTTCTCTGCGCTGATGCTCGCGCATGGGCATGGCGACGGTCTGGTGACTGGGGCCACCCGGAAATCCGCGCATGTGCTGGAACGCATCAACCATGTGTTCGACGCCGATGCGGACCACGGTGTGGCCGGGGTGACGGCGCTCTTGCACAAGGGGCGCATCGTGTTGATCGGCGACACGCTGGTGCATGAATGGCCAAACGAGAACGATCTTGCCACCATTGCGGAACGTGCTGCCGGTGTGGCTCGGCACATGGGGCTTGAACCCCGGGTGGCCTTTGTGAGTTTCTCGACCTTTGGCTATCCGGTGTCGGAGCGGGCGGAGAAGATGCATATCGCGCCGACCGTGCTCGACAAACGCGGCGTCGATTTCGAATATGAGGGTGAGATGACCGTGGATGTGGCGCTGAATGCCAAGTCGCAGGAACATTACCCGTTCCAGCGCCTGTCCGGTCCGGCCAATATCCTGGTGGTTCCGGCACGGCACTCGGCTTCGATCTCGGTCAAGCTGATGCAGGAAATGGGCGGGGCGACTGTTGTGGGGCCGATCCTGTCGGGCGTCGACAAGCCGATCCAGATCTGCTCTACCAGCTCGACCGCCAATGACGTGCTGAACATGGCCGTTCTGGCGGCCTGCAATATCGGCTGAACCACGAGGGGGCGCGCATCATGGCAATCTGGAACCTTGGGTCGATCAACATAGACATGGTCTATGCCCTGCCGCATATGCCGGCCCCCGGCGAAACACTGGCCGCCAACTCTCTGGAACAGGGGCTTGGCGGCAAGGGCGCGAATATGTCGGTTGCGGCGGCGCGGGCCGGTGCGCATGCCTGTCACATCGGTGCGGTCGGGCCGGAGGGCAAATGGTGCGTTGATCGGTTGACCGAATACGGCGTCGATACGCGCCACATCGCGCAGATCGATACCGCCACCGGGCATGCGATCATCGCAGTCGACCCGGCGGGGGAAAACCAGATTATCCTCTATCCCGGTGCGAACAGGGCCCTGAGCGCGGATCAAATCGGTCAGGCCCTGACTGCTGCGCATGCCGGTGACATTCTTCTGATGCAGAATGAGACGAACATGCAGGCAGAGGCAGCCGAGATCGGTCGCAAGCTTGGCCTGCGCGTGGCCTATGCGGCAGCGCCGTTTGATGCAGCGGCGGTGCAGGTGGTTTTGCCGTTTATGGATCTGTTGTTCCTCAATGAAGTCGAGGCGGCGCAGCTTCAGGATGCGACCGGCAAAGCACCGCAGGATCTGGGCGTGGACGATGTGATCGTCACACTTGGTGCCGAGGGCGCGCGCCATTTTGATGGCCGCACCGGGACCGCAACAGATATCCCTGCGCAAAAAGTGACGCCCGTGGATACCACCGGCGCGGGCGATACCTTTACCGGCTACGTGCTGGCGGCGTTGGACCGTGGCCTGCCGATGGCACAAGCAATGGCGCAGGCGTCGCGCGCCGGCGCGCTGATGGTCACACGTCACGGGGCTGCGGATGTGATCCCAGATCTGAAAGAGGTGCAGGACGCCAGTTTCTGAGGTCCGGACATTTCAACCTGAAGAAAGGGGCCCTCTGAGGCCCCTTTTTTGCACCTGTTGCGCAGGGTTTAATGTGTTCCGACAAAGGGTGCTTGATCGCCCCACAGGTCTGCAACCCGCGCGTCACGACCACAGGCGGTGCGATAGCGTTTGTAGGCTTTGGATTGGCGCAGCGGGCCAAAACGGGTCAACACCAGACCGTCGCCCTTGTAGTAGTCCTGATGATAGTCCTCGGCGTCGTAGAATGTTTTGGCATCCAGGATCGGCGTGACGATTTTCTGACCAAGCTCTCTCTGGGCGTCGGATCGGACTTGCTGAGCGAGAGCCTTTTCTGCCTTGTTAGAGACGAATATCGCGGTTCGGTAGACCTCGCCCCGATCGCAGAACTGTCCGCCGGCGTCGGTTGGATCGATCGAACGGAAGAACAACTCCAGTAGGCTCTCGCGCCGGATGACAGAGGGATCGAAGAGGATTTTGACCGCCTCGTAATGCCCGGTGCCGCCGCGTCCGACCTGTTTGTAGGTGGGGTTCTTGGTGGTGCCGCCGGTGTAACCGGAGATCACCTCCGAGACACCTTTCACCGATTCAAAATCGCTCTCGACGCACCAGAAACAGCCGCCTGCCACAATCAGTTCCTGCTGCGACTGGGCGCGCGCTTCGATGCCCTTTGCCAGCGATCCGATGATGATGAACGCGGCGAGCGTGATGTGTTTCAGTGTATCAAGACGACCCATGGCATCCTCCTGAATGAAGGGGTTCCTGCATTGCGACGAGCCTGCCTGACGCGACGTGCTGCGCCAAGGGAGTGACATCGAATGTCACGCATCGGTGACGGCAGTTTACCGGTTGGCGCGCCGGGGAGTTTCTTCTAGCGTCGGCAAAAATTGCATGAGGTCAGGGAGTATAGTGATGCGGATTGCCATGTGGTCGGGACCGAGGAACCTGTCTACCGCCATGATGTATGCCTTTGGGGCGCGCAGCGATTGCGCGGTTGTGGACGAACCGTTCTACGCCGCCTATCTGGCCCGCACTGGCCTTGAACATCCGATGCGCGACGACATTCTGGACAGCCAACCGCAGGATCCATCGGTCGTCGCAGAGCAGCTTCTGGGTCCGGTGCCCGGCGCCAGGCCGCATTTCTATCAGAAACACATGTGCCAGCACATGATCGCGGACGTGCCCCGTGAGTGGCTGCGTGATGTCACCAATGTCTTTCTCATCCGCCATCCCGCGCGGGTGATCGCCTCCTTTGCCGCGAAATATGACCAGATTGGCCTCGACGACATCGGGTTCAGCCAGCAGATGGAGCTGATAGAGCTTGTGCGCGGATGGGGACAGAAACCGCTGGTGATCGACAGCTATGACATCCGTCAGAACCCCAGGGACAAGCTGGAACAGCTGTGCGAGGCGATCGGCCTGCCGTTTTCGCCCGAGATGTTGAGCTGGCCGAAGGGCGGCCACAAGGATGACGGCGTCTGGGCGCCGCATTGGTACGGGGCGGTGTGGAACTCGACCGGTTTCGCCGGGCCAGAAGGCGCATTGCCCGAGGTTCCGGCGCGTCTGCAACCGGTTTTGGAACAGGCGATGGAAATCTACGAGGAGATGCGGGCGATCAAGATCTGAGCCCGCCGCGGTCAGCCGATCAGTTTGCCGAGCTTCATCGCGACTGCCATGTCGCCGGAAATCTTGATCTTTCCCATCATCACGGCGGTCATCGGATTCAGCTGCCCGCGCAGGAGCTTTTTCAGGTTCTCGATGCTCAGGCGCAATGTGCAATCGGTGGCTTGTTCCTGGGTCGTGACATTACCGTTGTCGAGAACGATTACGCCCTCGGACCCACAGTCGAACTTCAACGACCCGTCAAAGCTTTTGCCATCCAGACCTTTGCGAATATCCGTTGCGATCTCTTCCATCATTACGCCCCCCCCAACTGCGGTGATGCGCACAGGCTTAGGGGGTCGGGGCACAAACTGACAAGCGTGACCAAGGGGCAGCGGGACGGCTCAATCCGTCAGGTTCTGGGTCCAGTCCAGAGCATTTCCGGTGTCGACCTCAAAGAAGCCTCCGGTCTTGTAGCCACGAGAAGTGCAGTTCTCGTCGCCACGAATGGTGTAGGCGTCATTGATGTAGCAAAAGGAATAGTCGCCGGTCCAGTTCCCGGTCTCGCTCTCGGCGCGGATGTAGTAATAGCGGTTCTTCAGATCGCCAACGACAGGAATACTGCAATCGCCTGGTTCGATGGTCCACCAGCCCTCTGACACCCATGTGTCGCCATCCTTGTAGCCGATGGAGGCAAAGGCCTTGCTGTTTGTCTTGTTGCAGATGTTGAAATCTGCAAGCACAGGCGAGGCCAGACAAAGCATCAGGCCGCTGAGGATCATAGGCTTCACTGCGCCACTCCCGGTTTGTGTCTCAGGTCATGCCAAGCTTAGCAAAACTTGCCCGGAGCGCGACAGGTGTTTTGCTTGCAAGTTGCCCCGTTTTGCGCAGGAACAGCCGAGTTCAGCCGATTTCATCCGCAGTATGGGAGCAGGGTTCGCCGGCGTAGAACAATTGCAGGATCTGGGCGCAGTGATCGGGCGCATTCGGCACAGCAGCAAAGAGCGTCATGGACGAGCGGAGCTTTTTGGCATCCACCGGGCCCAGAATTTCTGCGGCGTCCTTGCCGGCATGACCCAGCATCAGATCGCAGACCTCGATCAGGCGTTGTCGCAGGACCGGGTGATCCAGATAGATCTGCGCCTCTTTCAGATCTTCCAGACCGTAGAGCTGCGCCATGTGGGATTGCCCGAGGCTGGCCAGCTGAGGAAAGACGAACCACATCCAGTGGCTCGTCTTCTTGCCAGCCTTGAGTTCGGCCACGACATCGCCCCAGACTGCGTCCTGAGCCTCGACGAACATGTCGAGCTCCTCTTCCAGATCGTCCTCTGGAAAGTCGTCTTCGAAGTCGTCCCCGGCCATATTATTTCACGCGCTTGTTGCGTGCGGCGAGCAGCTTCAGGCGCAGCGCATTGAGCTGGATGAAGCCCTGTGCGTCTTTCTGGTCATAGGCGCCCGCGTCTTCTTCAAAGGTCACATGCGCCTCGGAATAGAGCGAATGCTCGGACCAGCGGCCAACGGTTTTGGCGGAGCCTTTGTAGAGTTTCAGACGCACGGTACCGGTGACATGTTTCTGGCTCTCATCAATCAGCGCCTGGAGCATTTCACGCTCCGGGGAATACCAGAAACCGTTGTAGATCAGTTCCGCATAGCGCGGCATGATCGAGTCCTTCAGGTGGCCGGCGCCGCTGTCGAGCGTGATCTGTTCGATACCGCGGTGGGCTTCCAGCAGGATGTCGCCGCCGGGGGTCTCGTAGATGCCGCGGGACTTCATGCCGACGAACCGGTTTTCCACAAAATCCAGACGCCCGATGCCGTGCTTGCGGCCGTATTCGTTGAGCTGGGTTAGGATCGTTGCGGGGCTCATGGCCTCACCGTTGATCGCAACCGCGTCGCCTTGTTCAAAGGTGATTTCGATGAATTCGGGTTCATCCGGCGCGTCTTCGGGGTTCACGGTACGCTGGAACACGTAGTCCGGCGCCATTTCGGCCGGGTCTTCCAGCACCTTGCCCTCGGAGGAGGTGTGCAGCAGGTTGGCATCGACCGAGAAGGGCGCCTCGCCGCGCTTGTCCTTGGCGATCGGGATCTGGTTTGCCTCGGCAAATTCCAGCAGTTTGGTGCGCGAGGTCAGGTCCCACTCGCGCCAGGGCGCGATCACCTTGATGTCGGGGTTCAGGGCGTAGGCCGAGAGTTCGAACCGCACCTGATCGTTGCCCTTGCCGGTTGCCCCATGGGATACCGCGTCGGCGCCGGTGGCTTCTGCGATCTCGACAAGACGTTTGGAGATCAGCGGACGCGCGATCGAGGTGCCCAGCAGATAGAGGCCCTCGTAGACCGCATTGGCGCGGAACATCGGGAAGACAAAATCGCGCACGAACTCTTCGCGGATGTCCTCGATAAAGATGTTCTCCGGTTTGATGCCCAGAAGCTCTGCCTTCTTTCGCGCCGGTTCCAGTTCCTCGCCCTGGCCGAGATCGGCGGTGAAGGTGACAACCTCGCAGCCGTATTCGGTCTGCAACCATTTCAGGATGATCGAAGTATCAAGGCCACCGGAGTAGGCCAGCACAACTTTCTTGGGCGCGGACATGGGTTTTCCTCTTGGTCAGAACGTCAAGCGCCGTAGCGCCTTTTGCACGTGGGTGCAAGGTTTTCGGGGCTTTTCGTCCAGAATCCTTCCGTTATGAAGGGGCGACGGCAAGTTGTATTCAATAGGAGTATTTCCATGACGGGCTGGTATTTATTCAAACACGCGGTGTCGATGTTGGTGCGAAACTGGCAAATGGTCATCCGGATTTTTCTCCTGCCGACGGTGCTGGTTGGCGTGATCCTCGGGGTTCTGGCGCAACAAACCGGGGTGTTGGCGCTCCTGTCTCCCGGGGCCGCATCGGGGGTCACTCCCGGCGGCGGCCTTGTGGGCAGTGTGTTGCTGACCGCCATTGTCGTCATGCTGATTTCAATGTGGCCGATCGTGGCCTGGCATCGCTATGTCCTGGAGGAGGAGCGGAACCCGGGATTTCTGCCGCCGCTCCATCTTGACCGTATCCTGGCCTATGCGTTTCAAGGGATCCTGATCGGGCTTCTGGTTCTTTTGGCGATGATCCCGGTTCTGATCGTGATTGCCGTGCTGGCCAGCGTGCTCGGCGGGAACTTTGTTCACGTCCTGCCGATCCTGGAGCCGGGTCTGGCCTTGTTGCCGGCCTGGGTGTTCCTGCGCTTGTCGATCACATTGCCCAATGTTGCCCTCGGCAGGACGCGGTTGAGCATCACCGATGCGTGGAAGGCAACATCCGATGCATTTGGCCCGGTGTTCGGTCTGGTGCTGATTACGGTCGTGATGCAGTTTGCGATCGAACAATCGCTGCTCTTGCTGACCGGACCTGTGGTGGTTGTGTGGTGGGCGCTTACCTCCGTGGTGTTCGGCCTGATCCAGGTCAGTATTCTCACCACTCTGTACGGTCACTACGTTGAAAAACGCCCGATCTGAGCGCCGCTGACGGCATACCAAGGAATGCTTTGCCGCGCCCTCTTGCCTTGGGCGCGGCTTTGGGTCACCAAATCCCCATGACCAACTTCCGGACCCAGGCCAAGGCGGCCGAGGCGGCGATGCGCGATGTCTTCCCGCCCACGCCGCTGCAACGCAACGAACTCCTGTCCCAGCGCTTTGGCGCGGACATATACCTCAAGCGCGAGGACCTGAGCCCGGTGCGCTCCTACAAGATCCGCGGCGCGCTCAATGCCATGCGCAAGCAGGCAGGCAAGGATCTGTTTGTCTGCGCCTCGGCCGGGAACCATGCACAGGGCATGGCCTATATGTGCCGTCAGATGGGCAAGCGCGGTGTGATCTTCATGCCGGTGACGACACCGCAGCAGAAGATCCAGAAAACCCGCATGTTCGGCGGCGACAATGTCGAGGTTCACCTGATCGGCGACTACTTCGATGACACGCTGGCCGCCGCGCAGGCCTGGTGTGCCGACAAGGGCGGCTGCTTCCTGTCGCCGTTTGACGATGCTGATGTCATCGAGGGTCAGGCGTCGATCGCGGTCGAGATCGAGGCACAACTGGGCAGGGCCCCGGATCATATCGTTCTGCCGGTTGGCGGCGGCGGCATGTCGTCAGGCGTGTCGCAGTATTTTGGCGAGGATGTGCATGCGCTGTTTGTGGAACCCGAAGGGGGCGCCTGTCTGAAGGCCGCGCTGGAGGCCGGTCACCCTGTGCCGCTGGGGCGGGTCGACACCTTTGTCGACGGGGCTGCGGTCGGAAAGATCGGGGAACGCCCCTTTGACATACTGCGCAACGTGCCGTTGCCGGATGTGCTGACCATGACCGAGGATCGGATCTGCACCACGATCCTTGAGATGCTCAACGTCGAAGGCATCGTACTGGAACCCGCAGGTGCACTGGCCGTGGAAGCGCTGGGCGACCTGCGCACCTGGATCAAGGGCAAGACGGTGGTCTGTCTGACATCTGGCGGCAATTTCGATTTCGAACGCCTGCCCGAGGTCAAGGAACGGGCGCAACGCTATTCCGGGGTGAAGAAATATTTCCTGTTGCGCCTGCCCCAGAGGCCCGGTGCGCTGAAGGAATTCCTCAATATCCTCGGTCCCGAAGATGACATTGCGAGGTTTGAATATATGAAGAAGTCCGCCCGCAACTTCGGGTCGGTGCTGATCGGGATCGAAACGAAACGGCCGGAGAACTTTGCACCGCTGTTTGCACAGCTGGATGCGGCCGGTTTCACCTATACGGATATCACCAACGATGAAACGCTGGCGCAGTTCGTGATCTGATCCCTGTCAGGCTTGTTGGTCCACTTCGGCAAGGAAGCGGGCCTTAGACAGGTCATAGCTGGAGAACACGCCGGGCAGGTCGATCGTGCTGTCCTGCCCGTTGGCGGCCAGACGCTCCCCCTCAAAGCAGAGGTTGGAAAAATCCCGAAAGCCGAGGTTCAGCGCGCTGCCCTTGAGAAAATGCAGGTCCTGTTCAAGCTGGGACCGGTCGCCCGACTTCAATTTGTCGATGACGCCCTCCACCTCTTCGAGGAACAGTTCGATCACCTCTTCGAAGCCGTCTTCGCCGACTTCGTCTTTCAATTCGCGTACACGTGGCCAGTCAATCATCGTCTTCTTCCAAACTTCCGGGGGAGACGCGCGTATCCTATGTCAAATCGGGTAAAAGTATAGTAAAGGAAAAAAACTTGAGTAAAATTTTATTCTTCATCAGCTATTAAGCCGATCAAGTGTTTTCTAAGAAGGTCACGAGGGGACACGCCGCGTTAATGAGGGATTGTCGGTGCTGCCAGAGCATTCAGTTGAAAGCGAAGAGGTGCCTGTGAGCGGGTCCATCCGACGTGTGTTGGTGGTGGATGACAGCCGTTTGCAACGACGCATCCTCGTGGCCTCGCTCAAGAAGTGGGGCTTCGACGTCGTCGAGGCCGAGGGCGGCGAGGAGGCAATGGACATCTGTCGTGTCGATCCGCCCGACCTGATCCTCAGCGACTGGATGATGCCCGGGATGAACGGCATCGAGTTCTGCCGGGCCTTTCGTGCGAAATCGAACGAGGCGTACAGCTATTTCATCCTGCTGACCTCAAAGAGCGAAAAAAACGAGGTTGCCGAAGGGCTTGATGCAGGCGCGGATGATTTTCTCACCAAGCCGGTCAGCTCGGACGAGCTGCGGGCGCGGATCTCGGCCGGGGAGCGTATTCTGCGCATGCAGCGCGAGCTGTTCGAGAAGAACCGCATCGTGTCTGAAACGCTGGATGAGCTGCAGACCGTATATGACGCCATCGACAAGGATCTGATGCAGGCGCGCAAGATCCAGGAATCGCTTGTTCCCGAACTGACCCGTTCCTTCGGAGAGTCCGAGGTCAATCTGCTGTTGAAACCCTGCGGCCATATCGGCGGTGACCTGGTGGGAATGTTCTCGCCCGGGATCAACCGGCTGGGGTTCTATTCCATCGACGTGTCCGGCCACGGGATCACCTCGGCGATGATGACCGCGCGGCTGGGCGGTTATCTGTCCTCGACCTATTTCGATCAGAATGTCGGGATGGAAAAGAAGTTCAATCGCTTCTACGCGCTGCGCCCGCCAGAAGAGGTTGCGGGTGTGCTCAACGCGCGCCTGATCGCCGATACCGGCATCGAAGAATACTTTACCATGGCCTATTGCATCGCCGACCTGCGCACGGGGGTGATCAAGATGGTGCAGGCCGGGCATCCGCACCCGCTCCTGTTGCGTCGCGATGGGTCGACGGAGTTTATCGGCAGGGGCGGTGTTCCTGTGGGGCTGGTGCCCGATGTGGACTACGAGCAGGAAGAATTCGTGATGGAGAAGGGCGACAGGCTGCTTCTTTATTCCGACGGGTTCACCGAAGCGCATCTGAAGGATGGCTCCATGCTCGATACCGAGGGGCTGGTGGAACTGGTCAAGCGCTGCGACCGGAAGCGGAGCGGCAAGGAATTCCTTGACGATCTGTATTGGCACCTCACCCAGGTGATGGGCGATGACAAGGGGCTGGAGGATGACATATCCGCCACCCTGTTTGAGTTTCAGGGGCCCTGACGCCGGTCAGCCCAAGCGTGCCAGCAGCGCGGAAAAATGCTGGTCTCCCGCATTCCCGAGAACTCTGACCGCATCCTCCGTGGGGAGCCAAAGCGCACTATGATGCGGCTCGATCGGGGCACTAAGGCGCAAGACCGGGCGAGCCACATATATGTGGCAGAGTTTTTCCGCCCAAAGGTCATATTCCGGCATAAACACAAACCGGCGAAAGCTGCCGACCCGTTTCGGGGCTGCGATTTTCCAGCCGGTCTCCTCATAGACCTCGCGATGCAGCGCGGGGATCGGTGATTCGCCCGGATCGATCCCGCCGCCCGGCAGTTGGATGTCCGGTGCCGGGGTATGTTGACAGGTCAACAACAACTGGCCATCTCGTGGCAACAACGCATAGGCGCCGGGGCGCAGACGGTAGGTCTGATCCCTGCGTGGTGCCTCTCCAAACCGTCTGATCACCGGACTCCCCTTCACTCTGAGGCTGAAAAGTCTATATAGCGTCGGTATGCCAATAGCCGGCCGTTAAGGAAACCCCATGACACTTGGTACGAAAATCGCGTGGGACGATACCGTCCTGCCCTTCCAGCTTGATGCATCCGACATGCGCGGCCGTGTGGCGCGGCTGGACGGCGTGCTGGATGGCATCCTGAAACAACACAACTATCCGCAACCGGTAGAGGCCCTGGTGGCCGAGATGGCGCTGTTGACTGCGCTGATCGGCCAGACCATGAGCCTGCGCTGGAAACTGTCGCTTCAGGTCCAGTCCAAGGGTGCGGTGCGGATGATCGCGACTGATTACTACGCCCCGGAAAAGGAAGGCGAGCCTGCCCGTATTCGGGCCTATGCCAGTTTTGACCCCGAGCGCATAACCGATGGCGCGCCGTTTGAGCAGGTGGGCGAGGGCTATTTCGCAATCCTGATTGATCAGGGCGAGGGTACGCAGCCTTACCAGGGGATCACGCCGCTGGCCGAGACCTCGTTGTCACAATGTGCCGAAGCCTATTTTGCGCAGTCCGAACAGCTGCCGACGCGGTTCTCCCTCAGTTTTGGCAAATCTTCCGAACCGGGAAAACCCGAGCACTGGCGCGCGGGCGGCATCATGTTGCAGCATATGCCAAAGGCCTCGCCCTTTGCGGCGCAGGGCGAGGGGACCGGTGAGGTGCTGACCGCCGCGGATCTTGTCTCTGGCGAGGAAGAAGAGAACTGGAACCGCGTCAATATCCTGCTCGAAACGGTCGAGGACCTGGAACTGATCGGGCCGTCGGTGTCGCCAAGCGAGTTGCTTTTGCGTCTGTTCCACGAGGAACGCCCCCGGGTGTATGATGCGCAATCCGTGCGGTTTGGCTGTACCTGTTCGGAGAACCGTGTGCGGCAAAGCCTGTCGATCTACTCGGCCCGGGACATCGAAACGATGACCACCGAAGAGGGCCGGGTGACGGCGGATTGTCAGTTCTGCGGGGCGCATTACGATCTCGATCCCGCCACGCTTGGTTTTGATGCCACGAAGGAGTGAACCCCGTGTCAGCGCTTGCGGAGAAGATTGCCGAGGCGCTGGCCCGCGCACAGACGGCGACGTCTGATTTCGACCTCAATCCGGATACCGTCCTGCCGGAGGGCCGCAGGTTGCGCCCGGCCGGCGTGCTGGTCGGGATCGAAACATATGGCGCCGAGCCGCAGGTCCTCCTGACGAAACGGTCATCGGCGCTGAAACATCACCCCGGCCAGATCGCGTTTCCCGGTGGCAAGGTTGATGCCGGTGATCGGGATGTCACGGATGCCGCGCTGCGCGAAGCCGAGGAGGAGGTCGCACTCCCACGGGCTTTGCCGCGGGTCCTCGGACATCTTCCGTGTCATGAAACCGTGACCGGGTTTCAGGTCACACCTGTGATCGCCCTGATCGAGCGGCCCTTTGACGCGCGTGCCGAAGCGGGCGAGGTCGCCGAGATCTTTCGCGCGCCGCTTGCACATGTGCTTGATGTGGAACGCTATCAGGTACAATCGCGCCGGTGGCGCGGCACGCGGCGGCATTATTTTACAGCGCCCTTCGGCCCCTATTACATCTGGGGGGCAACTGCGCGCATGTTGCGAGGCTTTGCGACGATGATGGACCTGCAATGAAGATCGATGAGCCCTGGCTGCATACGCCCTCCACCCGCGCGGTCTGCGCGGCGCTGACTGATGCGGGGGCAGAGATCTACTTTGTCGGGGGCTGCGTGCGCAATGCGCTGCTGCGTGAACCGACCTCGGACCTGGATCTATCCACCAATGTCGCGCCATCGCGTGTGATGCGGATCGCGGCCGACGCCGGCCTCAAAGCGATCCCGACCGGAATCGATCATGGGACGGTGACGGTCGTGGCCGAAGGTGTCCCGCATGAGGTCACCACGTTCCGCAAGGATGTGGCGACCGATGGGCGTCGGGCCGTTGTGGCCTTTGCGACCGATATGGCCGAGGATGCGCGACGGCGTGATTTTACCATGAACGCGCTTTATGCGCGCCCGGATGGCGAGATTGTCGATCCGCTGGGCGGTCTGGATGACCTGTATGCGCGCAGGGTGCGGTTTATCGGCGAGGCCCGCCAGCGTATTCGCGAGGATTATCTGCGCATCCTGCGCTACTTTCGGTTTCACAGCTGGTATGGCGACGCGGACGAGGGGTTTGATCCCGAGGCGCTGGGCGCCATCGCCGAGACGCAAGACGGACTTGCGGAGCTGTCGCGTGAGCGGGTCGGAGCCGAGATGATGAAGCTGCTGGCTGCGGTCAATCCCGCGCCCTCGGTTGCGACCATGCGTCAGATCGGCGTGTTGGCGCAGATCCTGCCCGGTGCCGATGATCGTGCCCTCGCGCCCCTGATCCATCTGGAGGTCGGTTTGCCGGTCGAGGCGGAACTCCGCCTTGCAGCGCTGGGCGGTGATCAGCCACGGGACGCCCTGCGCCTGAGCAAGGCTTCGGCGACGCGCGTTGCGCTCCTGCGCGAGTTGGCAACGGACGGCACAAGCGCGGCAGAGCTTGCGTACCGACATGATGCGCAGATCGCGAAGCGTGCCATGCTGTTGCGCGCCGCGCTGCTGGAAACGACTGTTTCGCCCACATTAGACACTGATATTGACCGGGGTGCCACCGCGTCCTTTCCGATCAGCGCGCAGGATTTGATGCCGGTCGTGCAGGGGGCCGCCCTGGGCCGTGCGCTCAGGACGCTTGAGGCGGAGTGGATCGCAAGCGGTTTTGAATCCGACAGAGAGACGCTCCTGCAGCGCCTGCCCGATCTGAGCTGACCCGGGTGTCAGGAAATCTTCATGACCCCGGGGGCGTGACAAAGCCGTTTTCTCGCGCTACCCATAAAGCGTGAAACGGAACTGGCCGGAGGAATGCTGATGCATTACGGGATCTGGAACGACGATTGACATCCGAGTCCCGCCCGTAGGGTAGGTCGGGGGCCTCGGTCACCGCCTTTTGCCATGCGCATCGCATTTTCTCTTAATTCTTTGCTCGAATTGACGGAGCAACACCATGTTTCGATTCTTTGAAAACCTCATAAACCCCTATTGCGACTATCCGGAAACGGACACTCCGCCGACCCGGCTCTGGCCGTTCATGCGGGACTACGCGCGGCCGTTTAAATCCGTGTTCTGGGCTGCTGGTCTGATGTCGATCGTTGTTGCCGCCATCGAAATCGGTCTGATTTCATACATGGGGCGGGTGGTCGATCTTCTTGCCGGGTCTCCCGAAGATGTTTGGGCCCGTCATGGCACCGAACTGATCCTGGTGGCACTGTTCATTCTGCTGGTGCGTCCGGCGCTTCAGCTGGTTGATGTGCTGCTCCTGAACAACACCATCCTGCCCAACTTTGGCACCCTGATCCGCTGGCGGGCGCACAAGCACGTGCTGCGCCAATCCGTTGGCTGGTTCGAGAATGACTTTGCCGGGCGTATCGCCAACCGGATCATGCAGACCCCACCGGCGGCCGGAGAAGTGGTGTTTCAGGTTTTTGACGCCATTACCTTTGCCCTTGCGTATCTCGTGGGGGCGGCGCTGTTGCTGTGGGGCGCAGATCCCAGGTTGCTGTTGCCGCTGGTGATCTGGTTTGTTCTTTATGGGGCGCTGATCCGCTGGACGGTAAAGCGGGTTGGCCCCGCAAGCCAGGCGGCCTCTGATGCCCGCTCGACCGTGACCGGGCGCGTCGTGGACAGCTATTCCAATATCCACTCGGTCAAGATGTTTGCCCATCATGATCGCGAACTGGACTATGCCCGCGACGCCATCGAGAAAACCCGCACCACCTTTCAGGCCGAAATGCGGATCTTCACGATCATGGACGGTGCCCTGGTGATGCTGAATGGCCTGCTGATCGTCGGCGTTGTGGGCTGGGGGATTGCCCTCTGGATGCAGGGGCTAGCCTCTGTCGGGGTTGTTGCTGCTGCAACGGCGCTGACCCTGCGGCTGAATTCGATGACCGGCTGGATCATGTGGGCGCTGACCAGTTTCTTCCGTCAGCTCGGTGTGGTGTCCGAAGGGATGGAAACCATCGCGCAGCCGATCGAGCTGGTCGATGCCAAAGGGGCCACACCGCTGCAGCTGACAAAGGGCGAGATCACCTTTGATGGGCTGTCGCATCACTATGGACGTGGTGCCGGAGGGCTTGACCAGCTGGATCTGACGATCAAGCCGGGCGAAAAGGTCGGCCTGGTTGGACGTTCGGGTGCCGGGAAGTCGACATTGGTCAAGCTGCTGTTGCGGTTCTACGATATCGAAAGCGGGCGTATCCTGATCGATGGTCAGGACATCTCCACCGTGACGCAGGACAGTCTGCGCCAGAACATCGGTATGGTGCAGCAGGACAGCTCGTTGCTGCACAGATCGGTGCGGGATAACCTGCTCTATGGTCGGCCGGACGCCAGCGAACAGGAGATGATCGCCGCTGCGCGCAAGGCCCATGCCCATGATTTCATTCTCGATCTCGAAGACCCGCAGGGCCGCACCGGCTATGATGCCCATGTCGGTGAGCGCGGAGTGAAGCTCTCTGGCGGTCAGCGGCAGCGGGTGACGCTGGCACGGGTGATCCTGAAGAATGCCCCGATTCTGTTGCTGGATGAAGCCACCTCGGCGCTGGACTCCGAGGTCGAGGCCGCGATTCAGGAAACGCTCTACGGCATGATGGAGGGAAAAACGGTGATCGCCATTGCGCACCGCCTGTCCACCATTGCGCAGATGGACCGGATTCTGGTTCTGGATCAGGGAAAAATTGTCGAAGCGGGCACGCACGAGGCGCTTTTGGCGGCGAATGGCCTATATGCACAATTCTGGGCGCGCCAGTCCGGAGGATTCCTGAACATAGAGGCAGCAGAATGAAGCTTGGAAATCTGATCGACGCCTTCCAACCGGCTGATGGTCCACCGCCGCAGACGTTGCGCGCGTTTATGCGCTGGTGCCTGTCGGGGGCCTGGCCGATGCTGCTGGTTGCCGCGGTCTGCTCGGCGTTGGCGGGCGGAATGGAGGCAGGGACGGCGTATATCCTCGGTCTGGTGATCGATACTGCCATTGCCAGCGGCCCGGAGGGGTTCTTTGCCACCAATACGGTGGTCATCGTGGCGGCGCTGGCCTTCTTCATCCTGGTCCGCCCGTTGCTGTTCGGCCTTTCGGCGGCGTCGAACGGGATCATCGTGCAACCCAATGTCAGCCCGCTCGTTTTATCCCGCCTCAATCGCTGGACGCTGGGGCAATCGGTGCGGTTCTTCGATGATGACTTCGCAGGCCGCATCGCCCAAAAGCAGATGCAGACGGCAACCGCGGTCACCACGGTGGTCGTCGAGATCATCAATGTTGTTGCCTTTGCGCTGGCGTCGCTTGCGGGGGCATTGATATTGCTGGGGGCCGTCGATCTGCGCATCACGCTGCTGTTTCTGATCTGGCTGGCGGCCTATTTTGCGATGATCCGCTGGTTCCTGCCGCGGATTCGCCAACGCTCCGCCGGTCGCGCAGGCGCGCGGGCTAATGTCACCGGCCAGGTTGTGGATACGATTACCAACATCAAGACTGTTCAGCTGTTTGCGCATGCCGACCATGAGGAGCGCGGCGCTCAGGATGCGATGGTGACCTTTCGCGACAAGGCGCTGGAGTTCGGATATCTTTCCGCGTCCTTCCGGTTCTGCCTGATGACGCTGGCCGGCGTGTTGCCAGTGTTGCTGATCGGGGCGACGCTCTGGTTGTGGCAGGGGGGCGGGGCCAGCGAGGGCGACATCGTTGCTGCCGGTGCGGTGTCGATCCGGATTGCGCAAATGACCGGATGGGTTAGTTTCACCCTGATGGGGATCTATTCCAACATTGGCGAGATCGAAAACGGGATGAAGACGCTGGCGCGACCGGACCGGATCGAAGATGCCGCCGACGCCAAGGACCTGATGGTGCGCGATGGAGCGATCACCTTCGATGATCTGCGGTTCACCTATGGGCGCGACATCGGCGGGATCGCCGATTTGTCCCTGACCATCAAGCCGGGCGAAAAGCTCGGCATTGTGGGCGCATCGGGGGCGGGAAAATCCACCCTGGTTTCGTTGCTCCTGCGCCTCTATGAGCCGGAACAGGGCCGTATCCTGATCGACGATGTGGATATTTCCTCGGTCAGTCAGAACTCGTTGCGCAGCCAGATCGGGATGGTCACCCAGGAAACGGCGATGTTCAACCGCTCGGCGATGGAGAACATCCTCTATGGTCGGCCCGACGCCAGCAAACAGGAGGTGATCGCCGCCGCCAAGGCCGCGGAGGCGCATGACTTCATCACGGAGTTGCAGGACGGTCAGGGTCGGGAAGGCTACGAGGCCTTTCTTGGCGAACGCGGGGTCAAGCTGTCGGGGGGGCAGCGGCAACGCATCGCGCTGGCCCGCGCCATTCTCAAGGATGCGCCGATCCTGGTGTTGGACGAGGCGACATCGGCGCTCGATTCCGAGGTTGAGGCCGCGATCCAGTCGGCTCTGACCCGGGTCATGGAAGGCAAGACCGTGCTGGCGATCGCGCACCGCTTGTCGACCCTGGCGGAGATGGACCGGATCATCGTCGTCGATGCAGGACGCATTGTCGAACAGGGCAGCCATGAAAGCCTGCTGGCGCAAGACGGGCTTTATGCGCAGTTCTGGAGCCGGCAATCCGGCGGGTTCATTCGCACCGAGGAGGAGTCGGCGGCGGCGGCCCAATAGGCCCCCGGGGTGCGTTTCAGTCTTTTGCCCAAGCGCACTCCGCGCTAAGGCAGGGGGCATGACAGACGCAGCCAGAACCAGAGCCACGATCACACGTTTGGGACACCAGGGAGATGGAATCGCCCCGGGTCCCCTTTACGCGCCACGCATCCTGCCGGGAGAAATCGTGTCCGGCCGGGTGGAGGGGCAAGTGCTTTCGGATATCCGGATCGAAACCCCCTCGGAGCACCGCGTACAAGCGCCCTGTCGCCACTACAAATCCTGTGGCGGCTGCCAGCTGCAACACGCAAGCGACGGGTTTGTCGCCGACTGGAAGACGGATGTTGTCCGTCAGGCCCTGAAAACACGCGGGTTAGAGACGCATTTTCGCCCGATCAAGACGTCGCCCCCCCGGTCCCGCCGCCGCGCGGTGCTCTCGGTCAAGCGCACAAAGAAAGGGGCGATGGCGGGGTTCCATGGCCGCGCGTCCGACATCATCACTGAAATCCCGGAGTGCCAGCTGCTGGCGCCGGAGTTGTTGTCCGCGCTGCCTATGGCCGAGGAGCTCGCGGTGATCGGGGCAAGCCGCAAGGCGCCGCTGTCTGTGACATTGACCAGTTCCGATGCCGGTCTCGATGTTCTGGTGCGCAATGGCAAGCTCTTGGATGGCACATTGCGGATAGAGCTGGCGCAGGCGATTGAGCGCTATCGGCTGGCCCGGCTGACGTGGGATGACGAACCTGTCGGCATGGAGCAGCCGCCGGTGCAGAGCTTTGGACCCGCCCGTGTCTGCCCGCCGCCCGGTGCCTTCTTGCAGGCGACACCGCAGGGAGAGGCCGCGCTTGTCGAGGCCGTGCAGGACATCGTCGGAGACGCCCGCCGGCTGGTCGATCTCTTTGCCGGCTGCGGAACCTTTTCCCTGCCCTTGGCCCGTGCGGCGGAGGTGCATGCCGTCGAGGGCGAAGGCGATATGCTGAGCGCGCTGGAGCTGGGCTGGCGCAAGGCGAAGGGGCTGAAGAAAGTCACCACCGAAACCCGCGATCTGTTCCGCAACCCGATGTTGCCCGAAGACCTGAAACCGTTTGGTGCCGAGTTCGACGCAGTCGTGATCGATCCTCCGCGCGCTGGTGCAGAGGCGCAGGTGATGGAGCTGGCGCAGGCCCGCATTCCGACCATCGCCTATGTGTCGTGCAATCCGATCACCTTTGCCCGGGATGCGGAACGGCTTGTTAACGCGGGCTATACGCTGAATTGGGTACAGGTCGTTGACCAGTTCCGCTGGTCATCGCATACGGAGCTTGCAGCAAGTCTGACCCTATCGTGAAACCTGCCCCGAGGAGTGCCCGATGATCGACCGCCTGACCGCCGTGCTGGAGAGCGACAGCTTTAGCCGGTTTATCACCGCTGTGATTCTGGTGAATGCGGTGACACTGGGCATGGAAACCTCAGATGTCATCATGGCGCATGCGGGCGGTATCGTTCACCTCGTGGACAAGCTGTGCCTGTTGATCTTTGTGCTGGAAATCGCGGCAAAGCTCATTGTGCGGCGCTTGCGGTTCTTTCTCAGTGGCTGGAACATCTTTGATTTTCTGATCGTGGGCATCGCGCTGGTCCCCGGGGCACAGGGGTTCTCCGTGCTGCGGGCCTTGCGGATCTTGCGGGTGTTGCGGGTCATTTCCGTGGCACCGCGGCTGCGGCGGGTTGTAGAAGGGTTCATCACCGCGCTGCCCGGCATGGGCTCGGTCTTTCTGTTGATGGCGATCATCTTCTACATCGGGTCGGTGATGGCGACGAAACTGTTTGGCCACAGTTTTCCGGAGTGGTTTGGCACCCTTGGGCTGTCGGCCTATTCGTTGTTCCAGATCATGACATTGGAAAGCTGGTCGATGGGCATCGTGCGCCCGGTGATGGAGGTCTACCCCCATGCCTGGGCCTTCTTCGTGCCATTTATCATGGTGACGACCTTTGCGGTGGTGAACCTGCTGGTCGGCCTGATCGTGAATTCGATGCAGGATGCCCATTCGGAGGAAGAGGGCGAACGCACCGATGCCTATCGGGACCAGGTGATTTCCCGGCTGGAGGCGATCGAAAATCGCATTTCGCAGCTCCAGGACCGTTCGACGCAAAAGTGATTAGGATTTGTTAACCAAGTTTGATGTAGTGCTAATCAAAGAGCACAAAGCCTAGAAGAGCGGACAGAGCACAACAATGCACAGGCGAACATTTGGAGCAGGCGTTCTGGCTGCTCTCGGGACAGCGGGGTGTTCCAGCGGCCCCCATATTTCGCGCTACAACGGACCACCCGTGACGTCCGTCGTGGTCAACAAGGGCGCGCGAAAACTCTACCTGCTGAATGACAGCAATGTCTTGCGTGAATACCGCGTCGGTTTGGGGTTTGCCCCCATCGGGCACAAGCAGATCGAAGGCGATGGACGCACACCGGAAGGCAGCTATCTGATTGACCGGCGCAACCCGCGCAGCCAGTTCCACCTGTCCCTCGGGATCTCCTATCCCAACACCGCAGATCGGGCCTATGCGCGCGCGATCGGCGCAAGCCCGGGCGGCGACATCTTCATTCACGGTGAACCCAACGACAGGTCGGACCGGCGTCGGGCCTCCAGGGTTCAGGATTGGACCGCTGGCTGCATCGCTGTGCGCAACGATGAGATCGAGGAAATCTGGGCAATGGTCAACAACGGCACGCTGATCACGCTCAGAGCCTAGCTCGGCCCGGCGTAGGTAAGACGAGACATTAAAAAAAGGCCGCTCATGTCACGAGCGGCCTTTTTGTATCAGAGGTCGTCGGGATCAGCGTCAGTTGGCCATCACCAGGGTCCACCAGATCTTGCCATTGGGTTCCTGGAACCAGGAAAACCCCATGTTGGTGGCTTTGGGGTCCATGATAACCGAGCGGGTGCCGCTGTCCTGCATCCAGGCCGCCAGCGTCTGCTGTTCGTTTTCGTAGGTTTCCGAAATCGCCTCGCCCAGCAGGGCGCCGCTGTATCCGACACGCGCGACCCGATCCAATGGCGAGGAGCCATCCGACCCGAAGTGCCAGGGGCGGTTCTGCACCGACATATCGCGGGAATGGGTGGCGGCCGCGGCATTCAACTGCGCGTTCAGCTGCACGGCGGGGCTGCCGGCGGCTTCGCGCAATGCGTTGACGGAATCGAGCATCCGGAACTGAACGCGTTCTTCGTTGCGAATTCTATAGACGCCGGAGCCGGTCGCGGACCCATCATTGCCGGTGGTACAGGCCGCTAGGACAAAACTCGTCAGTGTAGCCATAATCAGGAATACGCGTGTCATTCTAAACCCTAAGTGTTGGATCACAGCGTCCCTTAACGCTCCTGTGACTTATAGGCAAACCCGGCCCGGTCACATTGGCGAGATATGGGGGGATTGAATTGCGACTGAGGCATTCCGGCCATAAACTGTAGCGAAATCCCGCAGATTCATTGCAGAGAAGCATGTCATGACACGCAAACCATTCTTGACCCCGACCCGTCGGCAATTCCTTGCAGGCACGACATCTCTTCTGGCCGCACCCGCGCTGGCGCAGGACCTGAGCGAGGCAGAAGACCCCTCCTATGATCCGCTGCGGCCACCGCCGGAGCCCGAGCCCAATGTCGTGCGCAATATTTCGGCCTTCCGCGCCAAGGACTGGCGGCCCTATTTCGATAACCTGAAGCGGGGCGCCATCCTGGTGGATATCGACAGCCGCGCGTTGCACTACTGGTCCGAGGACCAATCGGTCTACAAACTGTTCCCGTCGTCGGTTCCGCTGAGTGATGACCTGACGCGGCGTGGCCGCACCCGGGTTGTCCGCAAGGTCGAGGGGCCGGGCTGGGCGCCGACGCCCAACATGCGCAAGCGCAACCCCGAATGGCCGGCCTATATCCCGCCGGGACCGGACAATCCGCTGGGCACCCATGCGCTTTACCTGAGCTGGAAGTACTATCGCATCCACGGCACCCACGACACGCGCAAGATCGGCCGCCGCTCCTCCAATGGCTGCATCGGCCTCTACAACGAACATATCGCCCAGCTTTTTGAGTTGGCACGAAACGGCACACAGGTGTTGCTAATTTGACGACAACCGCGTCGGGGCGGGTCAAAGGGATTTAACAAGCAATTGCAATCCGGTGGGTTTACTGCTTAGAAAAAAACCACGAGGTAAGTCTTGAGTGCGCACATCATATGTGTGCTGTGCGCGTATTCTGGAGGTTAACATGAAGAAACTCGTTATCGCTGCCGCTCTGGTCGCTGCTGCATCCGCTGCATCCGCTGGCTCCCTGGCAGAACCGATCGTTGAAGCGCCGGTTATTGTTGAAGAAGCAACCGGTTCTTCTTCCGGCATCCTGCTGCCGCTGCTGCTGCTGGTCATCGTGGCCGCTGCTGCTGCAAGCAACTAATCGTTGCCCTAAAGAACAAGGAAGGCGGCTGGATCTCCAGCCGCCTTTTTTATTGCCTGCTTGGCCCCATGTCGTGCTGCACAAGGGGGCTCAGTCGAGCCAGCCCTTGAGGTTGTTGCGAATGACGCTCGACAGGGCGGAGATATGCGCGTCGCTGTCATTGAGGCAGGGGATATAGGTGAAGTTTTCACCGCCCGCGTGCTCAAAGCTCTCGCAGATCTCCTCGTTGATCTCTTCCAGCGTCTCGATGCAGTCCGCCGAGAAGGCCGGTGCGATCACCGCGATGTTCTTCTTGCCCTGTTTCGCCAGCTCCGCGACATGTTCGACCGTGTAGGGGCGCAGCCATTCCTCGGGCCCAAAGACCGACTGAAACGTGGTTGTGATCTGTGATTCGTCCCATCCGAGGCGCTCGCGCAGCAGCCGCGTCGTCTTTTGACATTGGCAGTGATAGGGATCGCCCTGCATCAGATAGCGCTTGGGCATGCCATGGTAGGAACACACCAGGATGTCCGGCGTCTTTTCCATCTTGGCATAGGCGTCCTCGACCGACTTCGCCAGCGCGTCGATGTATTCGGGGTGATCGAAATAGGGTTCGATCGTGCGCGCCGCTGGCTGCCAGGGCTGATCCATCAGCACGCGGAAGAACTGATCGTTTGCAGTCGCCGACGTGGCGCCAGCGTATTGCGGATAAAGCGGCACAAACAGGATCTTGCGGCACCCGGCGGCGATCATCTCTTCGACCTTCGATTTGGTGGAAGGGTTGCCGTAGCGCATACAGAAATCCACCATCACACGGTCGCCGTAGACCTCTTCCATCGCCTGTGCCATGGCCTTGGTCTGGTCCTTGGTGATCGTCATCAGCGGGCTTTCGCCCTTGTCGTGATTCCAGATCGACTTGTAAGCCTCACCAGAGGCAAAGGGACGCTTGCTGAGGATGATCAGTTGCAACAGTGGCTGCCATTTCCACGACGGATAATCGATCACGCGCTTGTCCGACAGAAACTCGTTCAGGTAGCGACGCATGGGCCAATAGCTGTAGTGATCGGGAGTTCCGAGATTGGCCAGCAGGATGCCGACCTTTTCCGCCTTGACCGGCGGGTGATCCGCGGGCGCATGGTCAGGGCGGGTCGCAGGTGAGGTCGCATCCAGCATGGGCAAGTGTCCTGTGTCTCGGAAAAATAGATGTTGTGTCGATTGTTACGTCGGTACGGTGGGAAAGGCCAATTGGATCATCTCACTGCGACCATTGGCTCAGGTTATCATCACGTCTCGGGCAGTTTGGTTTCCGGCACCTTCAGCGCATCCGCAAGCCGCGCCTTGGCGGAGCCGGGACGCAGGGGCTGCGGTTGACTGTCGGCGGGGGACCAGCCGGTGAGGCATACGAGTTCGAAGGTTGCCGCCAGCGCGCCCTCTGGTGTGACAAAATTCTGGGCATAGA
This sequence comes from Epibacterium sp. ABV4_022, assembly GCF_056159345.1. Lineage (NCBI taxonomy): Bacteria > Pseudomonadati > Pseudomonadota > Alphaproteobacteria > Rhodobacterales > Roseobacteraceae > Epibacterium > Epibacterium sp. ABV4_022. The sequence goes on along the minus strand of NZ_JBSWVA010000001.1, from coordinate 141,481 downwards.
TGTGATCGGCAAGCGTGAACACTGCACGACGGGTGGGGCTGCGTAGCCTCTCGGTCAGCGTGTTGGTTTCCCCCATATCGCGCAAATCCCGCATCAGATGTGCAAGGTCGCGGTACTGGACCGTCAAGGGCACAAGATCTGCGACCGGCAGGGCAAACCCCGCCCGTTGCAGCAACCCGCCAAGATCACGGATTTCACCCATGGGCGCGACTCTTGGGGACAGACCGCCGCTGACATATGTCTCTGCCTCCGCAAGGGCACTGCGCAGCTCGTGCAGGGTCTGACCGCCCAGCGTCACGACCAGCAGCAAGCCATCCTCCTTTAGCGCGCGCCGGCACTGGATCAACTGCCCGACCGGGTCATTGGCGCAATGAAGCGCCATCACATGGATCAACAGATCATGCGCCTGCGGGGCCAGATCCAGCACCTCGTCATCCGAGATGATCTTTGCCTCCGGCAGCAGGTCCGCCCAGGGTTCCGCAAAAGGCGCAACAATCGCGGGCTTGGTAAAGACTCTCTTAACCATGCTGAGCCGATCCTCGATCTCGTCTCTGGCCAAGTCGTGCAGGAACATCGCCTCCGGTTTGCGCCGGGCGCGGCGCAGTTTCAGCGCCTCTCGGTCAAAGATCTGGGGATGAGCCATCGGTTCTTTTGTCATGAGGTGTACCTATGACGTTGCGGGCACGGATTCAAACGGCAGTTTCACTGGTCTACCCCGCGCGCTGTCTGAACTGCGGCGGGTTGGTCGAGAGCGATTTTGGCCTGTGCAGCGCCTGTTGGCGTGACACCTCGTTTATTTCCGGGTTGGTCTGCGATTCCTGCGGTGCACCCCTCCCCGGAGAGGCCGACGACCAGATTGTGCAGTGCGACGCCTGTCTGCGGACACCACGGGAATGGAGCCAGGGCCGCGCCGCGCTGCTCTATGGCGGGCAGGGGCGTCGATTGGTGCTGGCACTGAAACACGGCGACCGAACCGATCTGGCGCGGCCTGCCTCCTCATGGATGGCGCGCGCGGCGCCGGACCTTCTGGCGGACAAACCCCTGGTGGTGCCGGTGCCGCTGCATTGGACGCGCCTTCTGCGCCGACGCTACAATCAATCCGCGCTGCTGGCACAGGCTCTTGCGGCGCGCGAAGGCTGCGATTGCTGCCCGGATGCGCTGATGAGGGTCACCAAGACTCCGATGCTCGAGGGCCGCAGCCGGGAAGAGCGGATGATGCTTCTGGACGATGCCATCCGGCCCAACCCGCGTATGACGTCGCGCCTCGATGGGCAGCGGGTGTTGCTTGTGGATGATGTGATGACCAGCGGATCGACGCTGTCTGCCTGCGCGCGGGCCTGTGTCGCAGCGGGTGCCGCGAAGGTCAGCGTCCTTGTTCTCGCACGGGTCACGGCGGCGTGAAATCTCTGGCAATGCTTGATAAAAACACCCACATGCCGCAAAACCCATGAGCAATGCCTACGGAGCCCCCTATGAAACCGGTCGAAATCTACACTTCTCCCCTTTGCGGTTTTTGCCACGCGGCAAAGCGTCTGCTGAATCAAAAGGGTGTGAGCTTTTCCGAAATCGACGTGCTGGCCGATCCTGACCGCAAGGCGGAGATGATCCAGCGCGCAGATGGGGGCCGCACGGTACCGCAGATCTTTATCGGCGAAATCCACGTCGGGGGCTGTGACGAGCTTTATGCGCTGGATCGCGCCGGCAAGCTCGATCCGCTACTGGCGGCCTGAGCAGATGGTGCGGGTTGGCCTTCTTCAGATGTGCTCCTCGGATATGCCCGAGGAGAACCTTGCAACGGCACGCGGCATGATCGCCCGCGCCGTTGCCGAGGGGGCGGAGTTTGTCCTGACGCCTGAGGTCACCAACTGCCTGTCCACCAGCCGCACGCACCAGCGCGCAGTCTTGCACCACGAAGACGATGATCCGACGCTGGCGGGGCTGCGCGAGACTGCCACGCATCACGGGATCTGGCTCTCTATCGGGTCGATCGGTGTGAAAACAACGGATGCGGATGGCCGTTTCGCCAATCGGCAGTTCCTGATTTCACCCACGGGTGAAATCTGTGCGCGTTACGATAAAATCCACATGTTCGATGTGGAGGTCACGCCAGAGGAAACCTATCGCGAATCTGATGGCTACCGGCCCGGAACGCGGGCGGTGGTCGCTGATGCAGGCTTTGCCAAAGTCGGCATGACCATCTGCTATGATGTTCGGTTCCCCGCGTTGCATCGCCGTCTTGCCAAGGGCGGCGCCGAGATCCTGACCGCACCCGCTGCCTTCAGCCATGTGACAGGCGCTGCCCATTGGCACAGCCTGTTGCGGGCGCGGGCGATCGAGACCGGCTGTTTTGTGCTGGCCGCGGCGCAGACCGGGACCCATTCCGCGAGTCGCGGCGCCAGCCGCCAGACCTACGGCCACTCCCTGGTGGTTGCGCCCTGGGGCGAAGTGCTGGCCGATGCGGGCACCGATGTCGGGGTGATCTGCGTTGACCTTGATCTTGAAGCGGTGAAAAAGGCGCGCAAACGCTTACCTTCGCTGAGCCATGACCGGGAGTTTGATGGACCCTGATGGACGAGAACCATTCCCTTGCCATTTCGCTGTTCAGCGAAATCCTGATGGCGGACCAACTGGCCCGTGCCCGGCTTGGGAAAGCCTTGCCCAAGGGGATGGAGCTGTCGCATTTCTCCGTTCTCAATCATCTTGCGCGCGCCGGTCTGGAGCGGTCTCCGGCACAGCTGGCCAAGGCATTTCACGTCACCCGTGGCGCTATGACCAACACCATCAACAAGCTTGAGGTGGCGGGCTATGTGCATGTGCGCCCCGACTGGGATGATGCGCGCCGCAAGATGGTCGCGATCAGCCCGGCCGGCCGCAAGGCACGCGATTCGGCGCTGGCATCGATCATTCCGATGATTTCCGAGGTCGTGACAGAGCTGGGCGGGGACCGGGTACGCGCGGCGCTGCCGATCCTGCGCGAGTTTCGCGGCAAACTGGAAACCGAGGACTGACGCCGAGCCTGATCGGGAGCGGACCCCAAAAAAAGAGCGCCGGGAAATTCCGGCGCTCTTTTCTATTCAGGGGCCGTGAGTGGTGTGAGTGCGTCCCCAAGACTGTCATTCGAGTGTCCATGCAACCGGCGCGGTGTGAACGCCTGTCGCGAACGAATGTCTTTCGAGATTATGCATCCGCGGGTCAAAGCACAATCGCGCGGAAGGATGACCACCTATACCAAAGTATAGCGCACCTCGATTATCAGGCGACGCAACGAGATGGTGATGCGCTGCGCGGACCCCGCGGCGCAAACAAATCACGGTTTTATGCTTGCGGTGACGTAGTTTACGCTGAGGTCACGATCAGAGATCGACCATTTCCAAAGCAGTGGATTAAAGACGAACCCCTTGCGGTCCACAGGCCTCAGGCCGGCCTGTTCCAGCAGGTCGAACAGCTCATCCGGGGTTATGAACTTTGACCACTCATGCGTTCCGCGCGGCAGCCAGCGCATCACCACCTCGGCGCCAAAAATGGCCATGGCGTAGCTCTTGGGGTTGCGATTGATGGTGGAGCAGATCTGCAGGCCACCCGGCTTCAGAAGCTTTTGCGTCGCGGTCAGATAGCTGAGCGGATCGGCGACATGTTCCACCACTTCCATATTGAGCACCACGTCAAAGGTTTCACCAGCCTCGGCCAGGGCTTCGGCGGTGGTGTGGCGATAGTCGATCTCCAGCCCGGATTGTTCGGCATGGATGCGGGCGACGGGCAGGTTGCCTTCGGCGGCATCGGCCCCGACCACGGTGGCCCCAAGACGGGCCATCGGCTCACTCAGCAGGCCGCCTCCGCAGCCGATGTCGAGGACGCGCAGCTCTGAGAACGGTGCCTCAGCAGTCAGGTCGCAATCAAATTCGCCCGCGATCTGGTCTGTGATATAGTCCAGTCGGCAGGGGTTGAGCATATGCAGGGGCTTGAATTTTCCGTTGGGATCCCACCATTCAGCCGCCATCGCTTCGAACTTGGCGATTTCGGAGGGGTCTACCGTGGACTGTTGCGCTTGCATTCCTGTCTCCGTGTGTTTTCTTGTGGGTTCAGTTGTTAGCTAGGTCAGTAATGGACAAATACCCGGATCAAAAGCGCGCAGTGCAGTTTCTCTACCCGCCGATCGAGCCTTTCGATCAGCGGATGCTGGATGTGGGGCAGGGGCACCGGATCTATCTGGAGCAATGTGGCAATCCGGACGGGATTCCGGTGATTGTCTGCCATGGCGGCCCAGGTGGCGGCACCAGCCCGGCAATGCGGCGTTATTTCGATCCGAGCATTTATCGCGTCATCCTGTTTGACCAGCGTGGCTGTGGCCGCTCGCGTCCGCATGCGTCTTGCGAGGACAATACCACCTGGCATCTGGTGGCAGACATGGAGATGATCCGCGAGCTGCTGGACATCGATGCCTGGATGCTGTTCGGCGGCAGCTGGGGCGCGACACTGGCGCTGGTCTATGCGCAGACCCACCCGGAGCGTGTCACGCATCTGATCCTGCGCGGCGTGTTCCTGATGACGCAGGCGGAGCTGAGCTGGTTCTATGGTGGGGGTGCGGGAAAGTTCTGGCCAGAGACCTGGGCAAAGTTCACGGATCTCATCCCCGAGGATGAGCAGAGCGATCTGATCACCGCATACAACAGGCGCTTGTTCTCCGGGGATCGCGAGGAGGAAATCCGGTATGGGCGTGCGTGGTCCGCGTGGGAGAATGCGCTCGCCTCGGTCTATTCGAACGGCGTATCGGGAGAGAGCCCCGGCGATTACGCGCGTGCGTTTGCCCGTCTGGAGAACCACTATTTTTCCAATGCCGGTTTTCTCCATATGGATGGTCAAATCCTCGCCAATATGGGCCGGATCGCCCATATTCCCGGCGTCATCGTCCAGGGGCGTTATGACATGATCTGCCCGCCACAATCGGCGTATAGCATCCACCAGACCTGGCCGAATTCGGATCTGATCATGGTGCGCAACGCCGGTCATGCGCTGTCAGAGCCCGGAATCAGTGCCGCGCTGGTCAAGACGATGGATCAGCTGGGCGAGGATCTGCTGTCATGAAGCGGCTGGATCGACGTGCGCTTTTTGCCACCGGTGCCGCGGCGGCGCTGCTGGCTGCCACGGGGGCGGGGTTGGCGCAACATCCCCAGCGGGGCGGGACGCTGCGTCTGGCGGTGCCGCGCGAAGACGATCTGATGTCCCGCGTTGCGCGTGGCGCGGTGTATAACCAGCTGACCGAAGTTGCCCCAGATGGCGTGTTGCGCGGTGAGCTGGCGACAGGCTGGCGCAGCGATGATGCCGCGCGCCTGTGGTCGCTGGATATTCGCAACGATGTGGCGTTTCATGACGGGCGTTTGCTTTCGGGTGCGGATGTTGTGGCCTCGCTGGAGGCGCATGCGGTGCGGGGTGAGCTGCATCTGGAGGCGCTGGATGACATCTTCCTGTCGCCAGAGGGCGCGGTGGTTCTGTCCTTGCGGGAGGGGAATCCACATCTGCCATATCGGCTGGCGGATACCGGCCTGGTGATTGCGCCCGAGGGCGCGGTTGCGATGCCGCTCGCCAGCAGTGTCGGCAGCGGGCTTTATGAGGTCGAGCGGGCGCGTGAGCAGCATCACTTTCGCGCCGCGCGCCGCGAGCATCATTTCAAGCGCGAGCAGGCCGGATGGTTTGATGCCATCGAACTGATTGTGATTCCGGATTCTGCGGTCCGGGCAGAAGCCTTGCGCGACGGCTTTGTCGACGTTGCGACATTGCCGCTGCCGGATGGGCTGCGCGGTCGCGGCAGCTTTCGCTTTCACCCGTCGGAGGGCGATATGGCGCTGGCTGCCGCGCCGCATGTGATGCTGCCACACCGGGTGTCCTCCCGCGCACCACTGGACGACCACCGCATTGCCGAACGCTGGTGGATGGCGTGAGCGCTTTCCAAACAATGAGTTGAGATCGCTCTCGGAATATCGTTAGAGTGGCGCCAATTACCTATGACGTGATAGATTGCGCAGTCCGCAGGAGTGGGATTCATTCTCGGTTTTTTGAAAAAAACGGCGCTTGAAGAGATCCGGGAGGGCATCGCAGCGGTTTATCCGCGGCTCTGGCGTTACTGCCTTGTGCAGACGGGCAAGCGGGATCGGGCGGATGATCTGGCCCAGAACACCTGCCTGCGCGCCATGGAAAAACACGAAAGCTATCAACCCGGTACGCATCTTGATCGTTGGCTTTTCACCATGGCGCACCGGCTGTGGCTGAACGAGATCAGGGCGACGGCGGTGCGGACCGGAACCGGGATCGTGGCGCTGGAAGACACCGAGATTGCCGACGGATCTGCGACGTCGGAAGAGAATATTTTCGTCGCTGAAGTGTTTGCCAAGATAGGAGCGCTGCCGGAAGGTCAGCGTGTCGTCGTGCTTCTGGCCTATGTCGAAGGCTTCACCTATCAGGAAACCGCGGACACGCTTGGGATTCCGATCGGGACGGTGATGAGCCGTCTGGCCAGCGCACGCAAGAAGGTCGCAGGCGCCCTGTCTGCGGTGGAGGCCGGAGAATGACCGAGGTAAGCAACAGTTTCACCGATGAGGATCTGACCGCCTTTCTGGATGGCGAGGCGGACGCCGCACTTGCGGCCCGGATCGAGGCCGGGCTGGAGAGCGACCCTGCCCTGGTCGCACGGGTGGAAGGGTTGAGCCTGCCGATGGAGACGCTGCGCGCAGCATTTGCGATGGAGCGTCTTGCCCCCCCGCCGGCGCCAGCCCTGCCGCGCCCCGCCGCCAATCGCAACTGGCGTCCGATGCAGCTTGCGGCCTCGGTTGTGCTTGCACTGGGAATCGGGTTCACAGGCGGCTACCTGTCGCAACCAGAGCAAGCTGCGCCGGGCTGGATCGAGGTGGTGGCCAGCTATCAAAGCCTCTACATGACCGAGACGGTGGAAGAGACCACCCAGGCGCCAGAGGTTGCGCTGGGCGTTCTGGAGGATTTCCAAAGCCGGGTCGGCGTCGAGCTGGCGGCGGCCACTGCGGTCGAGGGCGTGGAGTTTCGCCGCGCGCAGGTTCTGGGGTTCAAGGGCAAACCGCTGATGCAAATGGCCTATCTTGGTGAAGATGGGACACCTTTTGCCCTGTGTGTCCTGACCACCACCAATGATGACAGCGCGCCCAATGACCGCATGGCGCAGGGGTTGGCGGCGACGTCTTGGGTCGAAGATGGCGTTGGTTACCTGGTGATCGGTGGGCAGGATCCCGCGCGTACCCGTGCCCTGGCCGACGCCATGAAGCAGCGCCTCGGGCAGGGCTGATCGCCCGCGTCGGAGGAAAGGCTTGCAAAACGGTGACCGCAGGCGTATATCCACGCTCAACAGCGGCGCGTCGGGCTCTGGGCCTGAGGCACCTTTGATTGATTTCGACGGGCCGCAGGCCCGTTTTTTTGTGTTTGGAAGTCTGATGAGCAACGACCTGATAGCCAAAGCCGCGATCGACCGCCGCCTGGCCGAGATCATCACCCCGGTGATCGAGGATCTGGGCTATGAACTGGTCCGCATCCGGTTGATGTCCGGCAAGACCACGACGCTACAGATCATGGCTGACCGTCCTGATGGCGGCATCGAGGTCGATGACTGTGCGGCGATCTCGAACGCCGTGAGCGCCACGCTCGATGTCGAGGACCCGATTCTCGATGCCTACACGCTGGAGGTCTCGAGCCCCGGCATCGACCGCCCGCTGACCCGCCTGAAGGACTTCGACACGTTCGAAGGCTATGAGGCGAAGCTGGAAACCGCCGATCTGATCGACGGTCGCCGCCGCTTCAAAGGAGAGTTGGCCGGCGTCGAAGAAGATGAGGTTCTGATCAATATCGAGGAACACGGTGAGACCGTGACCATCGGTTTGAAATTCGACTGGCTGAGCGACGCAAAGCTGGTTCTGACCGACGACCTGATCAAGGAAATGCTGCGCCAGCGCAAGGCCGCTGGTGTTCTGAACGAAGACGCCTTTGACGACATCGAGACCGAAGGGTCCGCAGAAGGGACCACAGGGTCCGAAGAGGAGAACAAGTAATGGCTATCACCTCTGCAAACCAGCTGGAGCTGTTGCAAACCGCCGAGGCCGTGGCGCGTGAAAAGATGATCGACCCCGGTCTGGTGGTCGAAGCGATGGAAGAATCCCTCGCCCGTGCCGCCAAGAGCCGCTACGGCAGCGAGATGGACATTCGGGTCTCGATCGACCGCAAGACCGGCAAGGCGACCTTCACCCGCGTGCGCACCGTGGTCGAGGACGAGGAGCTGGAAAACTACCAGTCCGAACTGACCTTGGCGCAAGCCAAACAGTACATGGAAAACCCCAGCGTCGGCGACACCATCATCGATGAAGTTCCCCCGGTTGAGATGGGCCGGATCGCAGCACAATCGGCCAAACAGGTCATCCTGCAGAAGGTGCGCGAAGCGGAGCGGGATCGCCAGTACGAAGAGTTCAAGGACCGCAACGGCACCATCATCAACGGTGTCGTCAAGCGCGAAGAATACGGCAACGTCATCGTCGATATCGGTTCCGGCGAAGGCATCCTGCGCCGCAACGAGAAAATCGGCCGCGAAAGTTATCGCCCCAACGACCGTATCCGCTGCTTCATCAAGGATGTACGTCGCGAGCCCCGTGGCCCGCAGATTTTCCTCAGCCGCACCGCGCCGGAATTCATGGCGGAGCTCTTTAAGATGGAAGTGCCGGAAATCTATGACGGCATCATCGAGATCAAGGCCGTGGCCCGTGACCCCGGTTCGCGCGCAAAGATCGCCGTTGTGTCCTATGACGGCTCGATCGACCCGGTTGGCGCCTGCGTCGGTATGCGTGGCTCCCGCGTGCAGGCGGTTGTGAACGAACTTCAGGGTGAAAAGATCGATATCATCCCGTGGAACGAAGACCAGCCAACCTTCCTGGTGAACGCGCTGCAACCCGCAGAAGTGTCCAAGGTGGTTCTGGACGAAGAAGCGGGCAAGATCGAAGTGGTGGTGCCGGACGAGCAACTGTCGCTCGCCATTGGCCGCCGTGGTCAGAACGTGCGTCTGGCGTCTCAGCTTACCAACCTCGACATCGACATCATGACGGAAGAGGAAGAATCCGCACGCCGTCAGAAAGAATTCGAGGCACGCACCGCCCTGTTCATGGAGACCCTCGACCTGGACGAGTTCTTTGCCCAGCTGCTGGTCTCCGAAGGCTTCACCAACCTCGAAGAGGTTGCCTATGTTGAGCTTGACGAACTGCTGGTCATCGACGGCGTCGATGAAGGTACCGCCGAAGAGCTTCAGGCGCGGGCCCGTGACTACCTCGAAGCGCAGGCCAAGGCGGCGCTCGACAATGCACGCAGCCTGGGGGCCGAGGACAGCCTTATTGACTTTGAGGGCCTGACACCCCAGATGGTGGAAGCACTGGCGAAGGATGACGTTAAGACTCTCGACGACTTCGCCACCTGCGCTGACTGGGAACTGGCCGGCGGCTGGACCACGGTCAATGGCGAACGTGTGAAGGATGAAGGTCTTCTCGAACCCTTCGACGTGAGCCTTGAAGAGGCGCAAAATCTGGTGATGACGGCACGCATCATGCTCGGCTGGGTGGACCCGGCAGAACTTGAAGCCGATGCCGAAGATCCCGAAGAAGAAGCCGAAGGGGAAGCGGAAGCCTGATCGGCTTCCTGACGCCCAGGAGATATGAATGACCCGTGGTGGTGCAGAAAAATCCCGTGCTGACGGGCCAGAACGGAAATGTATCGCGACTGGCGAGACACAGCCCAAGGCCGGGCTGATCCGTTTTGTGCTGGGGCCTGACAATCAGGTCTACCCGGATGTGATGGGAAAGCTGCCCGGTCGTGGTGTCTACGTGACCGCGACGCGGGCTGCGCTGGAACAAGCGGTGAAGAAGAAACTCTTCGCACGCGGGTTCAAGGCGCAGGTCACGGTTCAGGACGGGCTGGTTGACGAGGTGGAGCGTCAGGTGTTGCGCCGCACGGTCGACCTGATCAGCCTTGCCCGAAAATCGGGCGATGCCGTGGGTGGCTATGAAAAGGTCAAGGATTGGCTGGACAAGGAAGAGGCACGGATCTTGATCCAAGCGTCTGACGGGTCCGGGCGAGGGAAGTCGAAACTGAGTACGCCGCACCGCGGCAAATACATCGGATGCATGACGGCAGACGAGCTTGGGATGGCTTTTGGGCGTGAAACTGTCATACATGCCGCGCTCGCCTCTGGTGGACTCAGCCAACGTGTTGTAGAGGAAGCCCAGCGATTGCAGGGTTTGCGCGAAAAGGGCGGCATCGGCCGCACGGAAGGATAAAGAGCTTTATGAGCGATAGTGACGGCAAAAAGACATTGGGTCTTCGTGGTAGCGGGTCTCGGCCCGGCAATGTGAAACAGAGCTTCAGCCACGGTCGGACCAAGAATGTTGTGGTGGAAACCAAGCGTAAGCGCGTGGTTGTCCCCAAGCCGGGCGCAGGCAAAGGCGGCGCCGGTGGCGTTGCTGCCGGCGATGCTTCGCGGCGCCCTGCTGGTATTTCTGATGCGGAAATGGACCGCCGCCTGAAGGCGCTTCAGGCCGCCAAAGCGCGCGAGGCCGAAGAAACAGCCCAGCGTGAGGCCGAAGAAAAGGCCCGCGCCGAGGAGCGTGAGCGCCGCCGTGCCGAACAGGAGGCCAAGGAGCGCGAACAGCGCGAGGCCGAAGAAAAGGCGCGCCAGAAAGCCGAAGAAGAAGAGCGCAAGCGCAAGGAAGACGAAGAGGCCGCCAAGCGCGCGGCAGCAGAGAAAGCTGCGGCACCCAAGGCTGACAAGGGCGCCGGTGCGCCTGCGGCGGCACGTGGCCCGGCGGGCGGTGCGCCGAAACCGACCACGCAGCCGCGCAAGGCGGAACGCGAACGCGAAGAGCGTGGTCGCGGTGGCAAGGGTCGTGATGACGGCGGACGCCGCTCTGGCAAGCTGACCCTGAGCCAGGCGACTGGCGGCGAAGGCGGGCGGCATCGTTCTGTTGCAGCCATGAAGCGCAAGCAGGAGCGCGCGCGTCAGAAGGCCATGGGCGGTTCGGTCGAACGTGAAAAGGTGATCCGCGACGTGCAGCTGCCCGAAGCAATCGTCGTGTCCGAACTGGCAAACCGGATGGCGGAACGGGTTGCGGATGTGGTCAAATCACTCATGAACATGGGCATGATGGTCACGCAGAACCAGACCATCGACGCCGACACCGCCGAACTGATCATCGAGGAATTCGGCCACAAGGTGGTTCGTGTCTCCGATGCTGATGTCGAGGACGTCATCAAGGAGGTCCAGGACAAGGAAGAAGACCTGGAACCGCGTCCGCCGGTCATTACCATCATGGGTCACGTCGACCACGGTAAGACCTCGCTTCTCGATGCGATCCGCGATGCCAAGGTTGTTGCAGGCGAAGCAGGCGGGATCACCCAGCACATCGGTGCGTATCAGGTGACCACCGACAGCGGTGCCGTGCTGTCGTTCCTCGACACCCCCGGCCACGCGGCCTTCACCTCGATGCGTTCCCGCGGGGCGCAGGTGACGGATATCGTGGTTCTTGTGGTTGCGGCGGACGACTCGGTCATGCCGCAGACGATCGAGGCGATCAATCACGCCAAAGCGGCCGAAGTGCCGATGATCGTGGCGATCAACAAGATCGACAAACCCGCCGCCGATGCGAACAAGGTCCGCGCCGAACTTCTGCAACACGAGGTGATCGTCGAAGCGATGTCCGGTGATGTTCAGGACGTCGAAGTCTCCGCCCATACGGGCCAGGGTCTGGATGAACTGCTCGAAGCGATCGCGCTTCAGGCGGAGATCCTTGAGCTGAAGGCGAACCCCGACCGTGCCGCGCAAGGCGCCGTGATCGAAGCACAGCTCGACGTGGGCCGTGGTCCGGTTGCAACGGTTCTGGTTCAGACCGGGACCCTGCGCCAGGGCGACATCTTTGTTGTGGGTGAGCAATACGGTAAGGTCCGCGCGCTGATCAACGACAAGGGCGAACGCGTCAAGGAAGCCGGTCCCTCGGTTCCGGTCGAGGTTCTCGGTCTCAACGGCACCCCCGAAGCGGGCGATGTGCTGAACGTGACAGAGACCGAAGCACAGGCGCGCGAGATTGCCGAATACCGCGAACAGGCGGCGAAGGACAAACGCGCTGCTGCCGGCGCTGCGACGACGCTTGAACAGCTGATGCAGAAGGCCAAGGAAGACGAGAACGTCTCCGAGCTGCCGATCCTGGTCAAAGCGGATGTGCAGGGTTCTGCCGAAGCCATCGTTCAGGCGATGGAAAAGATCGGCAACGACGAGGTGCGCGTGCGCGTGCTGCACTCCGGTGTGGGCGCGATCACCGAAACCGACATCGGGCTTGCCGAAGCCTCCGGCTCGCCGGTCATGGGCTTCAATGTCCGTGCCAATGCCTCTGCCCGCAACACCGCCAACCAGAAGGGCGTGGAAATCCGCTACTATTCGGTGATCTACGATCTGGTGGACGATGTTAAAGCTGCGGCCTCCGGTCTGCTTTCGGCAGAGATCAGGGAGAACTTCATCGGCTATGCCGAGATCAAGGACGTCTTCAAAGTGTCCAACGTCGGCAAGGTTGCCGGCTGTCTCGTCACCGAAGGTGTGGCCCGCCGCTCTGCCGGTGTGCGTCTGCTGCGCGACAACGTGGTGATCCACGAAGGCACGCTGAAGACCCTGAAGCGCTTCAAGGACGAAGTGTCCGAGGTTCAGTCCGGTCAGGAATGCGGTATGGCGTTCGAGAACTACGAAGACATCCGCCCGAAAGATGTCATCGAGATCTTCGAGCGTGAGGAAGTCACCCGCACCCTCGACTGAGGATAGGATGAGACAACAAAAAAAAACCCGGCTGGAAACAGCCGGGGGTTTTTGCGTGCCGGGGATGCGGGGGTGTTCAGAGCCAGTCCCGCAGGATCGGGATCAGCGGTATATCCGCGGGGGGCATGGGGTAGTCGCGCAGCTCTTGCGGACGTGCCCATTTCAGCACCTGACCTTCGCGGGCCTGCGGAATGCCTTCCCATTTGCGGCAGGCAAAGAGCGGCATCAGCAGGTGGAACTTTTCGTAGGAATGGCTGGCAAAGGTCAGCGGCGCCAGGCAGCTTGACCAGGTGTTGATGCCCAGTTCCTCTTGAAGTTCACGGATCAGGGCGACCTCGGGGGTTTCGCCCTCTTCGACCTTGCCGCCTGGAAACTCCCACAGACCGGCCATGGACTTGCCCTCGGGACGTTGCGCCAGAAGGATACGGCCCTCGACATCGATCAGGGCGACGGCAGAGACCAGAACGACTTTTTTCTGATCCGTCATGAGCGATAGTCCGCATTGATGGTGATGTACTGATGGGTCAGATCGCAGGTCCAGACGGTTGCGGACCCATCGCCAAGGCCAAGATCAACCTTCAGCGTGATCTCGTCCTTCTTCATTTCGGCGGCGCCCAGTTCCTCTTTGTAGGACGGGGCAACCCATCCCTTTTCCGCGACACGTATATCGCCAAAGGAAATCGACAGCAGGTCACGGTCGGCCTTTGCGCCGGATTTCCCGATCGCCATCACCACGCGACCCCAGTTGGGATCTTCGCCGGCAATGGCGGTCTTGACCAGCGGCGAGTTGGCAATGGCCAGGCCATGTACCTTGGCGTCGGCGTCGCTGGCCGCGCCAGTGATCTGGATCTCGACGAATTTGGTCGCGCCTTCACCGTCGCGCACCACCTGATGCGCAAGATCCAGCATGACGCCCCGCAAAGCGGTGGCAAAGGCCGGGTGGTCGGTGGCATCCACGCCGGACGCGCCCGTTGCACAGAGCATCAGGCTGTCGGAGGTCGAGGTGTCGCTGTCGACGGTGATGCAGTTGAATGAGGTATCATTCTCCGCCGACAACAGCGCCTGAAGTTTTCCTTGGTCGTACACAGCATCGGTAAAGATATAGACCAGCATGGTAGCCATATCCGGCGCGATCATGCCCGAACCCTTGGCGATGCCGGCGATCTGCACCGGCGCGCCGTCGATCTCGACCGTCGCGGAGGCCCCCTTGGCAAAGGTATCCGTGGTCATGATAGCCTCGGCAGCCTGTTGCAGCGCGGTATCGGACAGGGCGTCGTGCAGGTCATCCAGTTTGGTCACGATACGGTCGTGGGGGAGCGGTTCACCGATGACACCGGTCGAGGCGGTGAAGACCCGCTCCTGCGGCAGCCCGGTGCATTCAGCGACCGCAGCGGTGATCTCTGCAACCGAGGTCTGCCCGTAGTGACCGGTAAAGGCGTTGGAATTGCCGGAGTTGACCAGGATGGCCGCACCCTGGCCCGGATCGCCGCCCAGCTTTGCCTGGCAATCCAGCACGGGGGCGGAGCGGGTGGCGGATCGGGTGAAAACACCCGCAACCGCCGTGCCCGGGTCCATCACCGCAAGCATCACGTCGGTGCGGCCCTGATATTTGACGCCCGCGGCAGCCGCGGCAAAGCGCACACCGCCGATCACCGGAAGATCCGGAAACGTTGCGGGCGCAAGCGGTGAACGGGGCAGGGATTTAGCCATCTTGGGCCTCCAGTTGCAAACGCAGGGGATGGGATCAGTTCTGGATCAGGCTCATGTCGCGCAGCGCCGACGGATCCAGATCTTCGATCTCGGAACGCTCGATCATCGCATTTGCGGTCAGCTGATTGACGCGGTCTTCGACGGCCTGCACCGCCAGTTCCTGCGCGATTTCTTCGCGGACCTCGTCAAAGTCGGGTGCCTCCAGCTTGCGACGCTCATGCAGTTTGATGACGTGCCATCCAAATTCGGTCTGCACCGGGTCGGAGACCTCTCCGGCCCGCATTTCGGTGACTGCGGCCTCGAACTCGGGCACCATGCGCCCGTTTTCAAACCAACCCAGCTCGCCGCCATTGGGGCCGGACGGTCCGGTGGAGGATTCTTTCGCCAGCGATGCGAAGTCCGCGCCGGCATCCAGCTGTTCCTTGATGTCGATCGCGGCTTCTTCCGTCTCCAGCAGAATATGCGAGGCGTTGAACTCGTCGCCGCCGTCGCCAGTGGAATAGCGGGCATCGTAAGCCTCACGAATCGCGTCTTCGGACTGGGCATTTTCCATGATCGTTTCGATCACCGTCGAGGCCAGAAGCGAGCGTTTCTCGTGCTCGACGCTCAGCCGCACAAGCTCCGGCACATCACCGTGCAGCTGTTGTTTCAGCGTGGTCTGCTGAATCAGCTGGTCCAGCAGCGCATTGAACAGCACATCGTCCGGAAGGCTTTGGTATTGAGCTGGCAGTTTGGATCGCGCCACAATCATGTGACCCAGAGTGATCTCTTCGCCGTTCACCTTCGCGATGACGGTATTGGCGGTCTGTTCGGCATGAGCGGGTACTGTGAGGCCGAAAACAGTCGCTGCAACGACGCCCCGCAAAAAAGTGAGACCTTTGCGCATGGAAACCTTCCTATATTCCTGCCACGGAGGGTCGTGGCGTTGACACTTATTTTCCTGCCCCTTACATCGCCATAGGGCCTGCGGCAGGACCGTCTTTCCACCTTTGTTTATGGGTTGCGAACACGGCGGGCAAGCCTGCCGCAAAACAAGGCCGTGAACAGGACTTTTGGAGCGCACATGCTGGGTATCGGAACTCTCGCCAAAAAGGTCTTCGGCACGCCGAACGACCGCAAAATCAAGGCGACACGGCCGCTGATTGCAAAAATCAACGCGCTGGAGCCGGAGTTCGAGGCGTTGAGTGACCAGGGGCTGAAGGACAAGACCGAGGACCTGCGCAAGCGGGCTCTTGCCGGTGAGAGCCTTGATGCCCTCCTGCCCGAAGCCTTTGCCAATGTGCGCGAGGCCGCACGCCGCGCTCTGGGTCTGCGGGCCTTCGACACGCAGTTGATGGGCGGCACCTTCCTGCATCAGGGCAATATCTCCGAGATGAAGACCGGTGAGGGCAAGACGCTGGTCGCGACCTTCCCGGCCTATCTGAACGCGCTCACCGGCAAGGGTGTGCATGTGGTCACGGTGAACGAATACCTCGCCAAGCGTGACAGCGAATGGATGGGCAAGGTGTTCGAGGCGCTGGGGATGACCACCGGCGTGATCTATTCGAACCAGCCCGAGGCGGAGAAGATGGCCGCCTACGAATGCGACGTCACCTATGCCACCAACAACGAGCTGGGCTTTGACTATCTGCGCGACAACATGAAGCCCTCGCTGGATCAGGTGTTCCAGAAACAGCACAATTTCGCGATCGTCGACGAGGTCGACTCGATCCTGATCGATGAGGCCCGGACGCCGCTGATCATTTCCGGCCCGGCCGAGGATCGCTCGGAACTTTATGAAACCATCGACACGCTGATTCCGACGCTGGATGAAGATCACTACGAGATCGACGAAAAGACCCGCGGCGTGACCTTTACCGACGAGGGCAACGAGTTCCTCGAACAGTCGCTGCAACAGGCGGGTCTGCTTGAAGAGGGCGCCAGCCTCTATGATCCCGAGAGCACCACTGTGGTGCACCACGTGAACCAGGCGCTGCGTGCGCACAAGCTGTTCCAGCGCGACAAGGACTACATCGTGCGGGACGGCAATGTGGTGCTGATCGACGAATTCACCGGTCGGATGATGCCGGGCCGTCGCCTCTCCGAGGGGCTGCATCAGGCGATCGAGGCCAAGGAAGGCGCTCAGATCCAGCCGGAGAACACGACCCTGGCCTCGGTCACGTTCCAGAACTACTTCCGCCTCTATGACAAGCTGTCCGGCATGACCGGCACGGCGATGACCGAAGCGGAGGAATTTGCGGAGATCTACGGTCTCGGTGTGGTCGAGGTTCCGACCAACCGGCCGATCGCCCGTGTGGATGAGGACGATCAGGTCTATCGCACCGCTGGCGAAAAATACACAGCGATGATTGCGGAGGCGAAGGTCGCCCATGCAAAGGGCCAGCCGGTCCTGCTGGGCACCACGTCGATCGAGAAATCCGAACTGCTGAGCCACCTGCTGCAACAGGAAGGCATTGAACACAATGTTCTGAACGCACGCCATCACGAGCAAGAAGCCAAGATCGTCGCTGATGCTGGGCGTTATGGTGCGGTCACCATCGCCACCAACATGGCGGGACGCGGCACCGACATTCAGCTGGGCGGCAACGTCGACCTGAAGGTGATGGAGGCGCTGGAGGCCAATCCGGAGGCGGATCCGGCGGCATTGCGCGCCGAAGAAGAAGCCAAACACGCCGAAGAGAAGCAGAAGGTTCTCGACGCTGGCGGTCTTTTTGTCATGGCCTCAGAACGCCACGAGAGCCGCCGCATCGACAACCAGCTGCGGGGCCGGTCCGGTCGTCAGGGCGACCCGGGGCGCACCCGATTCTACCTCAGCCTCGAAGACGACCTGATGCGCATCTTCGGCTCCGAACGGCTGGAGAAACTGCTCTCCGGGCTCGGCATGCAAGAGGGCGAGGCGATCGTGCACCCCTGGGTGAACAAATCGCTGGAACGTGCGCAGGCCAAGGTCGAAGGTCGCAACTTCGACATGCGCAAGAACGTGCTGAAGTTCGACGACGTGATGAACGACCAGCGCAAGGTGGTCTTTGCCCAGCGTCGTGAAATCATGGCCTCGGAGGACACCCACGAGATCGTGACGGATATGCGTCACGAGGTGATCGACGATCTGATCGATATCTACATGCCGCCCAAGACCTATGCCGACCAATGGGACACCAAAGGGCTGCAGGAGGACGTCAAGGACAAGCTGAGCATTGACGTGCCCGTGGCCGACTGGGCCGCAGAAGAAGGCGTGGACGACGAGCAGATCCGTGAACGCCTGATCGAGGCCTCTGACAAGCTGATGGCCGAGAAGGTTGATGCCTTCGGTGAGGAGGGGATGAGCAACATCGAAAAGCAGGTGTTGTTGCAGACCATCGATGCCAAATGGCGCGAACATCTGCTGACGCTGGAGCACTTGCGTTCTGTGGTCGGGTTCCGGGGCTATGCGCAGCGCGATCCGCTCAATGAATACAAGAACGAGAGCTTCCAGCTGTTCGAATCCATGCTCGATTCGCTGCGCGAAACCGTGACACAGCAATTGTCCCGGGTGCGCCCGCTGAGCGAAGAAGAGCAGCGTGAGATGATGATGCAGATGGCGGCCCGCCAGTCTGCCATGCAACAGGCTGCGGGCCCGGCTCCGGCCGCGGCAGACCCGGTGGAAGAACCGCTTGCGGGCTTTGTCGAAGATGACCCCTCGACCTGGGGCAACCCCTCGCGCAACGACAAATGCCCCTGCGGGTCGGGCAAGAAGTTCAAACACTGCCACGGCCGCTTGGGCTGACGCAGACGATCGCGACAAGCGACGATTTCATTAAAGACTGTGGCAATCGCCGATATTCCTCCCGGCCCCTGCCACAGTCTGGCCTCCTTCGAGAGATACGAATCCTTAACCTTTTGGGGTAAGGAGAGTGGTTATGGGTACACGAGTGACAGTGCTGATTGTGGCGGCCACGGTCAGCTGCGCATTGGGCACAGGCTTGTACATGCAAAAGCGCGCCGATGACATGCGCGGGCCTGGACCCGTCGCGGTGTCTGCCCCAGCCACGCTGCCAAGCGAACCGGACACCGGAAAGCTGGTGTTGCAGGATCTCACCTTTACCTCGGCCGCGCCCGTTGTGCGCCCCTCTCGGCCCGATGCGGGCGCGGTGACGGATCCGGCTGCGGGATGTTCCGCGGATATGACGGTGACCTCTGCCAAAGATGCCTTCCTGCAAGTCGAAATTGACGCACCGTGCCATGCGGGGGAGCGGTTCACCCTGCATCACAGCGGTCTGATGATCACCGAAGCCCTGTCACCTGCCGGAACGTACTCCGGCCAGGTGCCTGCCATGGCGGCGCATTCCGTGGTGTTGGCGGATTTTGCAACCGGGCGCGATCTGGAGGCGAGTGCGCGGGTTGTGGATTTTGACCGCGTCGAACGTGTTGCGCTGCAGTGGCAGGGACACAGCGGGCTTGAGCTGCATGCGCTTGAATTTGGTGCCACCTATGGCGAAGAGGGTCATGTCTGGGCCGGGTCCGAGCCCGGTCGGGGCGCTGGCTCCGTCGAGCTGTTGGGCGACCCCGATCAGATTGCCCCCCATCTGCTGCAGGTCTACACCCTGCCGCAGAGCGCAGCTCTTGGCGATGCTGACGTCTCCGTCGAAGCGGAGATTACCGCGATGAATTGTGATCGCACGATCTCTGCCCAACTGGTGGAACGCCGCGGGGACCACCTGCGGACGCGGGATCTGACCCTGAACATGCCAGACTGTTCTGCGGTTGGTGATTTTCTGGTGTTGAATAATCTCGTCGAAAGCTTGAAAATCGCCGCCAACTGACGGCGACGACACCAGGATTTCTCATGAGCTATTTTCGTGCGGCGATTTGCGCCGCACTCTGTTTGTTCGGCGCAGGCGTCCCGGTTGCAGGCCAGGATGTGACACTGTCCTCGCCCGATGGCGCGATCGAGGTCACCGGCGACCTGCTGGGGTTCGATGGCGAGTTCTATCGTGTCGATACCCAGTTCGGGGAACTGACGGTTGATGGCTCCGGCGTCCATTGTGACGGGCCCGGCTGTCCCAGCCTGTCGGATTTTGTGGCCGAGATCACCCTGTCGGGGTCCTCGACCATGGCCGAAGTGCTGTTGCCCGCGCTGGTGGAGGGGTTTGCCCTGCGCAACGGGTTTCAAACCACCCGGGAGCAGATCGATTCACGCGAGTTTGAATACACCCTGTTGCGTGACAGTGATCCGGCCGCCCGTTTCGTATTCCTGGTGAGCAACACCAACGAGGGGTTTGCCGATCTTCTGGCAGATCAGACCGACATCGTCATGGCGTTGCGCGAAATACGGGATGCCGAGCGCCGCCTCGCGCAGGACGCGGGTATGGGCGATATGACATTGTCCAATCGCGCGCGGGTGCTGGCGTTGGATGCGATGGTGCCGATCGTATCACGCACCAACCCCGTGCGCCGGATTTCGTTGCCGCAACTGGCTGACGTTTATGCCGGCAAGCTCACCAACTGGAAGCAGCTGGGCGGAGCGGATGCGCCAATCTCGATGCATCTGACAGTCGAAGGCTCCGGTCTGGCGGAGGCCGTCGAAGACCGCTTGCTGGCCCCGGCGGGGCTGGAGCTGTCGCGCGCCATCCGGCGGCATGATCGTGGCAGCTCGTTGGTGCGGACCGTGGCCACGGATCCGTTTTCGATCGGCATTGCCAGCTATGCCGAAACCGGAACGGCACGGATGCTGACCCTGACCGGGTCCTGCGGGTTCTCGCTAAGTGCCGGGCGTCGTATGATAAAGACAGAGGACTACCCGCTGACGGCGCCGATGTTCCTCTATCTTCCGGCCCGGAGATTGCCCCGGGTGGCCCGCGATTTTCTGACCTATGTTCGCGGGCCGGCAGCGCAGGCGGTGATCCGGCGGGCCGGTTTTGTGGACCAGGCCGCGGAACGGATCCCGATGGCAGCACAGGGGGAACGTCTGGGCAATGCGATCAAGGCGGCAGGAGAGGACATTGGCCTCGACGCGCTGCAAAGCCTGATCCGGGGGCTCGACACATTGCAGCGGTTGACGCTGACCTTCCGATTCGAGGCCGGATCGTCGCGACCGGACGCGCAATCCCGCAGCAATATCGACCTGCTCGCGCGCGAGATCGAGGCCGGTATTTATGACAACAAACGATTGGTGTTTGTCGGGTTCTCCGATGGGGAGGGCCCTGCCGAGGGAAATCTGGCGATCGCGCTGAAGCGGGCGGAGGCCGTGCGGCAGGCGGTCGAGGCTGCGGCGGAAACGGCCAATCTGGACCGGCTGCGCATTGAGACCCAGGCCTATGGCGAAACACTTCCGATCGCCTGCGATGACAGCGGTTGGGGCCGACAGGTCAATCGGCGGGTGGAGATCTGGGTGGAGTAATGTCGCAGCAACGCCGTGCCCTTGTCCTTGGTGCTTACGGGTTGATTGGCGCAGCCTGTGTGCGGGCGCTCGACAATGCCGGTTTCGAGGTCGTCGGGATGGGGCGTTCCGCGGCATCGGCGCAGGCGGCAAACCTGCCCGTGCAATGGCAGATCTGCGACATAACCACGCTCACCGTCGCACAATGGCAAGAGATGCTGCGAGACGTGGATGTGGTGGTAAACGCGGCAGGGGCGCTCCAAGATGGTGCGCGGGACAACCTGGAGGCCATCCATGTAACCGCTATCGCCAACCTGACCGAAGCCATCGGCGATCTGCCGGTGCGGCTGGTGCAGATTTCGGCGGCGGGCGTGTCTGAGACCGCCCCGACAGCGTTCTTTCGCAGCAAGGCCCGAGGCGACACACTTGTGTCCGACCGGCTGTCGGATTGGGTGATTTTGCGGCCGACGCTGGTTCTGGCGCGCGAGGCCTATGGGGGAACGGCATTGTTGCGTGCGATCGCTTCGATCCCCTTGGTCCAGCCGCAGGTGCTGGCGGATGCGCCGGTTCAAACCGTTGCCCTCGATGATGTTGCAGAGGCGGTCGTGCGTGCCGCGACCGGCGATATTCCTGCGCGAACAACCGCGACACTGACCGAAGCAGGCGTGCAGAGTTTTGCGGAACTCACGTCTGAGGTGCGCGCCTGGCTCGGGATTCCGCCTGCGCGCTGGAGGCCGGTCGTGCCGGGCTGGATGGTCCGATTGAGCAGCTGTGGTGCGGATCTTCTTGGCCACCTGGGTTGGCGGTCTCCGCTTCGACGCAGCGCGTTGCGCAGCCTTGAGGCGGGCATTCGCGGGGATCCCGACTCCTGGATCGCCGCCGGAGGGGCGCCTTGCCGATCTCTTGCGGATACCCTCAAGGCGCAGCCGGCGACGCGACAGGATCGGATGTTTGCTCGGGTCTACCTGCTGCTGCCCCTGGCAATCGCCACCTTGTCGCTGTTCTGGATTCTCTCCGGGATCATCCCGTTCTTTGACTATGCAGGAACGGTGTCGATCCTGACCGAGCGGGGTGTCGCCCCTTGGGCAAGTACCCTGGCCGTGATCGGCGGCGCTGTACTGGACATTGTGTTGGGCGCTGCACTCCTATGGCGTCCGTGGGTCAGGCGGGCGGCGCTTGGAATGGTTGCCCTGTCGCTCAGCTACCTGTTGGGGAGCATCGTGGCGGCCCCGGACCTGTGGCTGGATCCCTTGGGCCCGATGCTAAAGGTGTTTCCGGGAATGGTGCTGGCGGGCTTTGTCTGGCTGGTCGTGGAGGCGCGATGACCTACGAGATCCTGCTGTTTCTGCATGTCATCGGGGCGGTGGTTCTGCTGGGGACCGGCGCAGGCATTGCCTTTTTCATGGTGGTTTCACATCACAGCCGCGACCCAGCGCTGATCGCCCATGTGGCGGGTATCGTGGTGCTTGCGGATACGCTGTTCACCGCAACGGCTGCCGTGGCGCAGCCGATCACGGGCTATCTGCTGGCACGAGAGGTCGGTTGGTCGTTGACGGAAGGCTGGGTTGCCCTGTCGCTGGCGTTGTATCTGGTGGTCGGAGCGTTCTGGCTGCCTGTCGTGTGGATGCAGATCCGGATGCGGAACCTGGCGCGACAGGCGCGGGAGGCCGGCGCGGCGCTCCCGGAGGCGTATCTTCGCCTCTATCGCTGGTGGTTCGCCTGTGGCTTTCCCGCGTTTGCAGCGGTGCTGGCCATCCTGTGGCTGATGCTGACAAAGCCCGCCCTCTAGCCACCGTCCAATCCTGTCCCGTGTTGTGTGCGGGCGGTCCCGACCCGGGCGTCAGCGCAATCGCGCCTCGCTGCTGGCATCAAACAGGAACACATCCGCGTCGTCGAAATCGAGGGCAACTGCAGCCCCTTCCTCCAGCGAGTCCTCGCCGCGTGTTTCGACGATAATCTTGGCGCCATCGGCGCAGATCAGGTGGTCATAGGCCACCGCACCAAGGCGCTCTCGCAGATCGAGCGTCGCTGTGTGACCTGCCGAGACCGCGATATTCTGGGGACGCAGCCCGACGATGACGGGCGTGCCCTCCGGCGGCAATGCAACCTCGGTTGAGATCTGGCGTCCGTCAAACGCGGGGACGGTCACCTTGCCATCCTGGACGGTGCCGGTGACAAAATTCATGCTCGGGGAGCCGATGAAACCGGCGACAAACTTGTTGTCGGGATCCTTGTAGAGGTCCATCGGCGTGCCGACCTGCTCCACCCGCCCGGCGCGCAGCACGACGATTTTGTCCGCGAGCGTCATCGCTTCGACCTGGTCGTGGGTGACATAGACCATGGTAGCGCCGATTTCCTTGTGCAGGCGCGCGATCTCCACGCGCATGTCGACGCGCAACTCTGCATCCAGGTTCGACAGGGGTTCATCGAACAGAAAAACCTCCGGTCCGCGCACGATCGCACGACCGATCGCAACCCGTTGCCGCTGACCGCCCGACAGGGCTTTGGGCTTGCGCGACAGATAGTCGTCCAGCTTGAGGATGCGGGAGGCTTCGGCGACCTTCTCCTTGATGTCCGCCTTTGGGTGGCCGGTCATCTTGAGCCCGAATCCCATGTTCTCCTCGACGGTCATATGCGGGTAGAGGGCGTAGGACTGGAACACCATGGCCACGCCCCGCTCTGCGGCATCGACATGGGTGACGTCGCGCGCGCCGATATGGATTTGTCCGGCGGTGGTTTCTTCAAGACCGGCCACCATGCGCAGGAGCGTGGACTTGCCGCAGCCAGACGGGCCGACAAAGACACAGAACTCGCCGTCCTCAATCTGGAGGTTCACATCAAAGATGGTCTGGATTTCGCCGTATTTCTTTACGGCATTGGTCAGCGTGACGCCGGTCATGATCGTGGTCCTTTCTGCGGCGCGGGGTCCTTGCCCGCTGCGCCGGTCCTCCTCAGGTGGGGAACTGCCAGCTCTCGGCAGCCTCCGCGATGTCATTGGCGGTTTTCAGCAGCAGCGGGCGAAAGGCGTCGAGCCCCTCAAGAGATTGCCGCTGGGTGGATGATGTAATCGACAGGGCGCCCATGACCCGGCCCTTGGTGGACAGGATGGGGGCAGCGATGCAGATGATCCCGGGTTCATGCTCTTCGCGGTCGAACGCCACGCCATCGGTCCGGATCCGGTCCAGCTCGGCGCGAAAGGCGTTTTCGCTCGCCAGAGTGTGGGGTGTGTGTTGGACATAGGCCTGCCGGCGGATCGCATCGTCGCGGGCGGTTCCGTCCAGATGCGCAATCATTGCCTTGCCAACGCCGGTACAGAAACCCGGACCAACCTTGCCTGCCTGGCTGAACATCTCGATCGGGGTGCGGGCGTTGCGCTTGTCGACATAGAGCACCTGCCCCTGATCCAGCTGGGCCAGGTGGATCGTCTCGCCAACCTCGATCGAAAGCGCGTCCAGGTGATCGCGGGCGACCGGGGCCAGCGAGCTCTGCCGCCAGGCGGCATGGGCCAGCCGTACCAGGCGCAGGCCCGGTGCATAGGTTTGCTGTTCGTCGTCAAAACACAGCATGCCCTGATTCGTCAGGGTTTGCAGGAGGCGGTACAGCGTTGCCTTGGGGTGGCGCGACGCGGCGAGCAGCTCGGCAAAGCGCACAGGGCGTCCGTACTCGGCAACCCGGTCCAGAATTTCCAAGGCTTTTCCGACTGTTCCGTCGTTGCCGCGCTGCGGCGTGTCCGGCGTTGCCATTGTTGTCCTCCCTGACGTCCCGCCGCCCGGAGGCGAAGAGACTGTTGACATTCATAGACAGTATCATTCATGGTTTCAATAGTTGGAAACTGGTTCCATTATGTGAAACCAAACGCCAGCCGTCAATATGGGAGGACATCATGAACTTGCTGAAGGGAACGGTCGCGGGTATCGCAATGACCGTCGGTCTGGCTGCATCTGCACAGGCCTCGGAGTTGAGCGGGACGCTCAAGATTTTTTCGGATATGTCGAATCCGGCGCCACGCGCTGTGATCGAGCAGCTGGCGGAAGATTTTGATGCCATGCACCCCGATCTCTCGGTCGAGCTGACCGTGATCGATCGCGAAGCCTACAAGACCCAAATTCGCAACTTCCTCACCGCCAATGCCCCGGATGTGGCCAATTGGTATGCGGCGAACCGGATGCGCCCCTATGTGTCGGCTGGCCTGTTCGAGGATGTCTCCGACCTGTGGGCCGAGCCCGAGATCGCCGAGAACCTTGCGTCGACCAAAGGCGCCATGACCATCGACGGCAAGCAATGGGGCGTGCCCTATACCTATTATCAATGGGGCGTCTACTACCGCGAAGACATCTACAACGAACTGGGTCTGGAGGAGCCGACGGACTGGGAGAGCTTCAAGGCGAACTGCCAGAAGATCCTCGATTCGGGCCGCAAGTGCTTTACGATCGGGTCGAAATTCCTTTGGACCGCCGGGGGATGGTTCGACTACCTGAACATGCGCACCAATGGCTATGATTTCCACATGGCACTGACCAACGGGGAAATCCCGTGGACCGATGAGCGGGTGCAGCAGACCTTTGCCAACTGGCGCGAGCTGATCGACATGGGGGCGTTCATCGACAACCACCAGTCCTACAGCTGGCAAGAAGCGCTGCCGTTCATGGTCAATGGTGAGGCCGCAGCCTATCTGATGGGCAACTTTGCCGTCGCGCCGCTGCGCGAGGCCGGGTTGGGTGAAGATCAGATCGATTTCTATCAGTTCCCGGCGATCAACCCGGATGTCGAGATGGCCGAAGACGCGCCCACCGACACCTTCCACATCCCGGCAGGTGCGCAGAACAAGGACGCGGCGCGCGAATTCTTGCGCTATGTCGTGTCCGCAGATGTGCAGACCGACATCAACAGCGGCGATAAACTGGGCCAGTTGCCGGTCAACGCGTCCTCGTCGGTGGATGATGACGAGATGCTGACCCAGGGCTTTGAACTGCTGTCATCCAACAGCCCCGGTGGCATCGCGCAGTTCTTCGACCGCGACGCCCCGGCCGAGATGGCGTCGGTTGCGATGGAAGGCTTCCAGGAGTTCATGGTGTTCCCGGACAATCTGGAGGACATCCTGAACCGCCTCGAGAAGGCCCGTCAGCGGGTCTACTGATCCAAAGCGATCGGGCGGGAACACTCCCGCCCGATACCGTGGATGGGCAGCGCACGATGTCGCTGCCAGAGATCCAATCACCTCTTTCGCCTGTCCCGCCGTCTGTGACCGAAGGCGGGTGTAAAGTATCCCGGGAGACCTCCTATGGCTGACACAGCCTTGCCGCTCACAGATCGTGCCCCCGGTTGGATTCGACGCAACCGGCAGGCCCTTGCTCCGTTCCTGTTCCTGTTGCCGGGCACGTTGTTCTTCTTGTTCTACGTGATCTTTCCGATCCTCCAGAGCTTCAACCTCTCCTTCTATCGCTGGGATGGACTGGGAGAGCCGCTATATGTGGGCATGGAAAACTACGTGGAGCTGATGGACGACCGCGCGTTTGAGGTCTCCTTGTGGAACAATCTGAAATGGCTGCTCCTGTACCTTCTGGCGATCCCCGCCGGCCTGGCGATCGCGTTGTTTCTCAACCAGAATGTCGTTGGTATCCGGCTCTACAAGTCGTTGTTCTTCTTTCCATTTGTCATCAGCCAGGTTGTCGTCGGCCTGGTGTTCAGCTGGTTTTATGATCCAACCTTTGGCTTGCTGAACCAGATCCTCGGTTTCTTTGGCTTTGGTACGCTAAACGTTCTCGGTGACCCCAGCCTGGTGACCTACGGGATCATCCTTGCCGGTCTTTGGCCGCAGACTGCCTATTGTATGATCCTCTATCTGACGGGGCTGAATGCGGTGGACCCGGAGCAGGTGGAGGCTGCGCGCCTTGATGGGGCCAAGGGCATGAAAATGCTGTGGTATGTGATCATTCCCCAGCTGCGGCCCGCGACCTTCATTGCCTTTGTGGTGACGATCATCGGGGCGCTGCGCTCGTTCGACCTGATCTCCATCATGACCAACGGCGGACCGTTTGGATCGTCGCGTGTGCTGTCGTTCTACATGTTTGAAAAAGCGCTGTCGGAATACGGCTTCCGCATGGGCTATGGCGCGGCGATTGCCGTGGTGCTGTTCCTGATCATGCTGTGCTTCATCGCCTATTTCCTGTGGTCGATGTACCAAGAAGAGAAAGGGGGCCGCTGATGTTCCCGCGTCCGATCCAGAAATCCTCACCCGCCTGGGCCGCCACCTATCAGGCCATGGTGCCGATGGCGCTGGTGCTGTGGCTGCTGCCGTTGATCGCGGTCGCCGTGTTCTCCATCAAGCCGGATGTGGATTTCACCACCGGCAACTACTGGGGCTGGCCCTCGGCGTTCAAAGGGTTCGAGAACTACGGCAAGGTGTTCTTTGCCTCCGACATGCCGCGCTATCTGATGAACTCGGTGCTGATCACGGTGCCGACAGTGATCGGGGCGGTGGCGCTGTCCTGCATGACGGGTTTTGCGCTGGGCGTGTATAAGTTCCGCGGCAACCTGTTGTTGTTCTTCATGTTTGTGGCGGGGAACTTCGTGCCCTTTCAGATCCTGATGGTTCCGGTGCGCGACCTGACGCTGGATCTGGGTCTTTATAATACCAAGACCGGGCTGGTGCTGTTCCACGTTGCCTTTCAGACCGGGTTCTGCACCCTGTTCATGCGCAATTTCATTCGCGCCCTGCCGTTTGAGCTGATCGAAGCGGCGCGCGTCGAAGGCGTCGCGGAGTGGCGGATCTTCTGGTTTGTGGTGCTGCCGCTGATGAAGCCCGCGATTGCCGCGCTGTCGGTGCTGATCTTCACCTTCATCTGGAATGACTATTTCTGGGCGGTGGTGCTGACGCAGGGGGCTGAAAGCCAGCCGGTGACCGCGGGGATCACCTCTTTCAACGCGCAATATCGCGCGGCCTATCACCTGATGAGCGCGGGCTCGATCGTGGCGGCGCTGCCGCCGGTAGCGATGTTCTTCCTGATGCAGCGGCATTTCATCGCCGGTCTGACCCTTGGTGCGGTGAAATGAGCCACGATCTGCACCTCTGGCGGATCGATGCGCCGGGTCAAACGCTGGTGCTGTCGTCTGACGGCGGTCTTCCCGGCGCGCTCTACTGGGGGCCTGCGCTGCTGCCGGAGACGGATCTGGCCGCACTGGCCCGCGCCTGCGAACAGGAGGTGACCGGCGGGATGATTGATCGGCTGCCGCCGCTGTCGCTGTGTCCAGAGGCCTCACTGTCGTTTGAGGGGCAGCCGGGTCTGGTGGCCTACCGCGATGGGGCGCCGCTCCATCCGCGGTTCCGTCTGGAAGACACGAACGGGGCGCAGTTCACTTGTCGGGATCACGATCTTGGGCTGACGCTGCTCCTTGATTTCGAGGTCCGGGGCGAGACAATTGCCGCCTCGACCACGCTGATCTCGGATCGGGAGGTCACCCTGCACCACCTTGCCGCGCCGGTATTGCCGGGGCCGCAGATGGGACAGGAGATCGTCGATGTTTCCGGCCGCTGGATCGGGGAATTCCAGATCGAACGTGCACCATGGCGGGCGGGGATCCACACGCGCGAGGCGCGCACGGGGCGCTCCGGCCATGAGCATCCGCCCTTGGCCTATTTCCCCGAAGCCGGCGCCAGCAATACCCAAGGCACCGTCTTTGGCATGCATTACGGTTGGTCCGGTGGGCATGTGATGCGCGCCGAAGAGCTGCCCTCCGGACGGCGGCAGATCCAATGGGGCCATGCGACGGGGACCCGTGCGGCGGGCACCAAATTCCGCACCGCGCCGCTGTATCTGGCGGTGTCGCAGGCAGGCTTCAACGGCTGTGCGGTCGCCTTTCAACGTCTGCTACGCGATCATGTGGTTGCCTGGCCCAAGCCCGAAACCCCACGCCCGGTGCACTACAATTGCTGGGAGGCGGTCTATTTCAATCATGATTTCGGTGTCCTGAGCGAGATCGCGGAGCGGGCGGCCAAGCTTGGCGCGGAACGTTTTGTGCTGGATGATGGCTGGTTCGGGAGACGCGATGACGACACGTCGTCGTTGGGCGATTGGGACATTGATCGGCGGAAATGGCCCGAGGGGCTGACGCCGCTGATCGACTATGTGGAACGCCTCGGCATGAGTTTCGGCCTGTGGGTGGAGCCGGAGATGGTGAACCTTGACAGTGATCTGGCGCGGGCGCATCCGGACTGGATCCTCGGCCCGGCGGATCAGATTGAGGGACGCCAACAGCGGGTGCTGGACCTGTCGCGCGACGACGTGCGGGCGCACCTGTTCCGCAAACTGTCGACGATCCTGAACGAGAACCGGATCGACTACCTGAAATGGGACCATAACCGCCTGCTTCCGGTCGCCGATGCGGCGCAGGCAGAGGGTATTTACGCGCTGCTGCGGGATCTGCGCACGGCGTTTCCGGAGGTCGAAATCGAGAGCTGCGCCTCGGGCGGGGGGCGGATCGATGCAGGTATCCTGAGCCTCACGCAGCGGGTCTGGCTCTCGGACAGCAACGACGCATTGGAACGCTTGCGGATCCAGCATGATGCGGCGCTGTTCCTGCCGATACCCGTGACGGGATCGCATGTCGGCCCGCGGATCTGCCATACCTCTGGACGGAGCATCGACATGCCGATGCGCGCCTGGGTCGCGGCCCAGCGGCACATGGGGTTCGAGATGGACCCCCGCGAGTTGACAGAGGCGGAGGTCGAGGTGCTGACCCGGGTCACCGCCTGGTGGAAAGACAACCGCCACTGGCGGATGAGCGCGGATATTCTGCGCCTTGACAGCGCGGATGACACTGTGATCGCGGAACAGCAGCAGGCGGCCGATGGCAGCCGCTTTGTGGTCTTTGCCGGCAAGGCGCGGACCTCGCATCAGATCATGCCGCGCCCGCTGCGCCTGACTGGTCTCGATCCCCAAGCGCTCTACCGGATCGACCTCGTGAACCGCGAGGAGTTGCACCACCTGTCGCGCGGGCGCACCGCATTGAAAGAGGGACCGCTCACGCTCAGCGGTCAGATCCTGATGCAGCAGGGGCTGACCCTTCCCTGGCAATTTCCCGAAACGATCTGGGTGATCGAAGGAGAAAAACTATGACCAAAGACCGTCGCAGCCGTGGCTGGTATGGCAAGCTGGACAAGGACGGCTTTATTCACCGGTCCTGGATGAAAAACCAGGGCTTTCCCGATCATGCCTTTGACGGGCGGCCAATCATCGGGATCTGCAATACGTGGTCCGAACTGACACCCTGCAACTCCGGCCTGCGGGACCTTGCCGAAGGGGTGAAGCGCGGCGTCTGGGAAGCCGGTGGCTTTCCTGTCGAATTTCCGGTGATGTCGCTGGGCGAAACCCAGATGAAGCCGACGGCGATGTTGTTCCGCAATCTTCTGGCGATGGACGTCGAAGAATCGATCCGCGCCTATGGGATCGACGGTGTGGTGCTGCTTGGCGGCTGCGACAAGACCACGCCGGGCCAGCTGATGGGCGCAGCCTCCGTCGACCTGCCCGCGATCGTTGTTTCCTCGGGGCCGATGCTGAACGGCAAATACCGCGGTCAGGACATCGGGTCCGGCACCGACGTCTGGAAATTCTCCGAAGCGGTCCGCGCAGGCGAGATGACGCTGAAGGACTTCATGAACGCCGAGTCGGGCATGAGCCGCTCCAAAGGGGTCTGCATGACCATGGGGACGGCCTCAACCATGGCGTCTCTGGTCGAGGCGATGGGGATGTCGCTGCCCACAAACGCGGCCCTGCCAGCGGTGGATGCCCGTCGCATGGCGCTGGCGCATCTGACGGGCAAGCGCATCGTCGAGATGGTCGATGAGGATCTCAAACCCTCGGACGTGCTGACCAAACAGGCCTTCGAGAACGCCATTCTTGCCAACGCCGCAGTCGGCGGCTCCACCAATGCGGTGGTGCATCTGTTGGCGCTGGCCGGTCGGGTTGGCGTGGAACTGGACCTGAAGGATTTCGAGATCGGCTCTGAGATACCGCTGCTGGTGAATTGCATGCCCTCCGGCACATACCTGATGGAGGATTTCTGCTACGCGGGGGGCATGCCCGTGGTGCTGAAGCAGTTGCAGGACAAGGGCCACCTGAGATCCGCACGGACCGTTCTTGGTGGTGATATCACCACCTATGCCGACGGGGCGGAGTGTTTCAACGACGACGTCATCCGCGGTTTCGATGCGCCGGTGAAACCTGCTGCCGGTTTGCGGGTGCTGCGGGGCAATCTGGCGCCGAACGGGGCCATCGTGAAACCCTCGGCGGCCTCCGATCACCTGCTGGAACACGAAGGCGAGGCCTATGTGTTCGAGAGCATCGAGGACATGAAAGCCAATATCGACCGCGAGGATCTGCCGGTGACGGCGGATAGCATTCTGGTGCTCAAGGGCTGCGGACCAAAGGGCTATCCCGGGATGCCGGAAGTGGGCAACATGCCGATCCCACGTAAATTGGTGACCCAGGGGGTGAAGGACATGATCCGGGTGTCGGACGCGCGCATGTCCGGCACCGCCTTTGGCACCGTGATCCTGCATGTCTCGCCCGAGGCGCAGGCGGGGGGGCCGCTTGCGCTGGTCAAGACCGGCGACCGCATCCGGGTGTCGGCCGCACAGGGCGAATTGGAGCTTCTGATCTCCGCCGAGGAGATGGAGGCCCGCCGCGCCGCATGGCAGCCGGATGCGCCGCATTACACCCGCGGCTACGCAAAACTTTATATCGATCACGTCCTTCAGGCCGATCAGGGCGCGGATCTGGATTTCCTGGTGGGCAAGGACACCCGCCCGGTAACGAGGGAGAGCCACTGACATGGATCTGAACGCAACTTTCCACGATCTGGAGGGCGCCTCCGTCTTCATCACTGGCGGTGGATCCGGTATCGGCGCGGCCCTGACCGAGGGGTTTCTGCGGCAAGGGGCCAGGGTGGCCTTTGTCGGGCGATCCGACGCCAGTGAGTTTGTCGAGCGGATGGAGGCCGAGACCGGCACCCGACCGCTGTTCATTCAGTGTGACATCACCGATATTTCGGCGCTTCAGGCCGCGATTGCCCAGGCGGCAGACGCGCATGGCCCGGTTGGTATCCTGGTGAACAATGCGGCCAACGACCAACGCCACGCGACCTTGGATGTCGATGAGGCGTTCTGGGACTGGTCGCAGGCGGTGAACCTCAAGGCCTATTTCTTTGCCTGCCAGGCAGTGATCCCGGGCATGCAGCAGCTTGGCGGCGGTGCGATCGTGAACTTCACCTCGATCAGCTACATGATGGGCAACAGCGGGTATCCCGCCTATACGACCGCCAACTCCGGCATCAATGGCATGACCCGCAGCCTTGCGCGCGAATTCGGACCTGATCGCATCCGCGTCAACGCGCTCGCACCGGGGTGGGTCCTGACTGAAAAGCAGCTCGACAAATGGGCGACGCCCGAAGGGCTGGCGGCCCATCTTGAACGCCAGTGTCTCAAGGATCACCTCGCGCCACAGGACATCGTCGAGTCGACGCTCTTTCTGGCATCGCAGTCCAGCCGCATGATCTCCGGTCAGTCGCTGGTGGTCGACGGCGGTGTCGTGGTGTCCGGATGACGGATCACACCAATACCAGCGCCGCCTGGGTCGCTGTGGACTGGGGCACCTCTCATCTGCGTCTGTGGCCCATGGGGGAGGACGGCCGCCCCCTGCGCCGGATCGACTCTGACAAGGGTATGGCGAGTCTGGCGCGTGAAGACTATGAACAGACCCTATTGGCCTTATTAGAGCCTTATATCGAGTCTGGACGGACGCTGAATGTCCTCTGTTGCGGCATGGTTGGCTCGCGCCAGGGATGGTGCGAGGCCCCCTATCTCCAAGCCCCCTGCGCGCCGCCGGGATGTGACACTGCAACCCGCGTTGAGACCTCCGATCCGCGGATCGAGGTGCATGTCCTGTCGGGGGTGAAACAGCTTCATCCCGCCGACGTCATGCGCGGGGAAGAGACACAGATTGCGGGGGTCCTGGCGCTGTCTCCCGACCTGTCGGGCGTGATCTGCCTGCCCGGGACGCACACCAAATGGGTTCTGGTCGAAGATGGGGAAATCAGGCAATTCTCGACCTTTCTGACGGGCGAGCTGTTTCAGCTGCTCAGTGCATCCTCCGTTCTGCGCCATACTCTGGCGAAGGACAGCTGGAATAGCGCCGCATTTGAGGCCGGATGCCGTGCCGGCAGCCAGTCACCGCAGCTGCTTGGCAACCTGTTGTTTGGTCTGCGCGCCGAAGCGCTGCTGACCGATCTCGACCCGGTGGAGGCCAGGTCCCGGGCGTCGGGGCTGCTGCTGGGTCTCGAAGTCTCGGGCATGCGTCCCCTCTGGCAGGGAAAGACCACGATTCTGGTGGGCGAAAGCGACATCGCGCAGGCCTATGCCACAGCGCTTGCGATTGAGAATGCCGAGGCACGGGTGCTGGACGCCGAGCAGGTCACGCTTGCCGGATTGGGCGCTGCACGCGCGCAAATCACATGAGGAACAGACCATGAGCCGCAACATCATCGCAATCCTGCGCGGACTGACGCCGGAAGAAGCGCTCCCGGTAACGGATGCCCTGCTGGAGGCGGGCATCACCCAGATCGAGGTACCGCTCAATTCCCCTGATCCCTTCGACAGCATCGCGCGGATGGTCGCCTATACCACCGGCCACGCCCAGGTCGGCGCGGGCACTGTCCTGGACCGTGCCGATGTCCAGCGGTTGCAGGAGATCGGGGCGAAGCTGGTGGTGTCGCCCGATTGCAATCCGGATGTGATTGCCGCCACAAAGGCGGCCGGGATGCTGTCCTTTCCAGGTGTGTTTACACCGACCGAAGCCTTCAGCGCCCTGCGCGCCGGTGCGGATGGCCTGAAATTCTTCCCGGCCTTCAAGCTGGGGATCGACGGGTTTGCGGCGGTCAAGGCCGTCTTGCCCGCGCAGACGCAAACCTTTGCTGTCGGTGGTGTCGGGCCGGAGAATTTTGCCGACTGGAAAGCCGCCGGAATCACCGGGTTCGGGATCGGGTCCAACCTCTACAAACCCGGGCGGAGCATTGACGACATTGCCGCCAGAGCGCGGGACATGGTCTCGGCCTATGATGCGGTGTCGGTATGACCGTGGCGGAGGTCTTCAGTTCCCACAGGTGTACTTTGGGGGAAGGGCCGCTCTGGCACCCGGAACGGCAGCAACTGTTCTGGTTCGATATCCTCGGCAAGCGTCTGTTTACTGTCGAGGGCACCGAGGACCGTATCTGGCAGTTCGAGGAATGTGTCTCGGCGGCGGGCTGGCTGGACCACGATGCCTTGCTGATCGCCAGTGAAACCGGGCTCTGGCGTTTTGATCTGCGTTCGCAAGAGCGCGATCTGATCTGTGCGCTGGAGGCCGACAATCCGCTGACCCGGTCCAACGACGGGCGGGCTGACCCTTGGGGCGGTTTTTGGATTGGGACCATGGGGTTCAATGCAGAACCGGGCGCAGGGGCGATCTATCGCTTCTATCGCGGGGAGCTGCGCAAGCTGGTGCCGCATGTGACGATCTCGAATGCAATCTGCTTTGCCCCGGATGCAAGCTGCGCCTTTTACGCAGACACCAAAGCGGGGCGCATCATGCGTCAGCCTCTGGCTGCGGCGGACGGCTGGCCGGAGGGTGAGGCGGATGTCTTCGTTGATGCCAGCGGGGAAGATTTCGGAGTTGATGGTGCAGTCGTCGACAGTGCCGGGAACCTCTGGAACGCGCAGTGGGGTGCTGGCCGCGTTGCCTGTTATAGTCCCGAAGGCGCCTTGTTAGAGACTGTTCAGGTGTCGACACCTCAATGCTCCTGTCCGGCCTTTGGCGGCGCAGACCTGTCGACCCTCTTTATCACGACGGCGGCCGAAGGGTTGGACGACCCAAACGCCGGTCAGACCTATTGTGCCCTGACAGGCGCAATCGGTCAGTATGAACACAAGGTCATTTTGTGAGGATGACATGAAGCGAAGCCTGGGCACCTGCTACTATCCCGAACACTGGCCCGAGGAGATATGGACCCAAGACGCGAAGCGCATGGCTGATATGGGGCTCAGCTGGGTGCGCATCGGGGAATTTTCCTGGGCAAAACTGGAACCATCGCCCGGCCAGTTGCAGTGGGACTGGCTCGACCGCGCCATTGACGTGCTGGGCCAGCATGGGCTGCGGGTTGTGCTGGGCACGCCGACGGCCACGCCACCGCGCTGGATGGCGGGCCGATATCCGGACATGTTTGCGGTGGATGCTAACGGGCATCGGCGTGGGTTCGGCTCCCGCCGCCATTATTGTTTCAGCCACAGAGGGTATTTTGCCGAAAGCCAGCGGATCACCCGACTGATGGCAGAGCGTTATGGCGCCAATCCCCATGTGGCGGCGTGGCAGACCGACAATGAGTACGGATGTCACGACACCACCCTGAGTTATTCCGAAGCGGCACGGGTGGCGTTTCGAGACTGGCTACGGGATCGGTTTGACGCGGACATATCCGCGTTGAACGCTGCCTGGGGCAATGTCTTCTGGTCGATGGACTACCGTGACTTTTCCGACATCGGATTGCCCAATCTCACCGTAACGGAACCCAATCCGGCACATGTGCTGGCCTTCAAGCGGTTCAGTTCGGATCAGGTTGTTGCCTTCAATCGGGCGCAGGTCGAGATCATCAAGCAGTTCTCGGACGCGCCGATATCGCATAACTACATGGGACGGATTACGGATTTCGACCACTTCAAGCTGGGCGAGGATCTGGAAATCGCGACATGGGACAGCTATCCGCTGGGCTTTCTCGAAGATCGCGTTGGCGCGACACCGCAGGAGCAACGCGCCTATGCGCGGCAGGGAGATCCGGATTTTCAGGCCTTGCACCATGACCTCTATCGCGCCGTGGGGCGCGGCCGCTGGTGGGTGATGGAGCAGCAACCGGGGCCCGTGAACTGGGCGCCCTACAACCCTGCGCCTCTGCCCGGGATGGTCCGGCTCTGGTCCTGGGAAGCCTTTGCGCATGGCGCAGAGGCCGTGTGCTATTTTCGCTGGCGGCAGGCCCCCTTTGCCCAGGAGCAGATGCATGCTGGCCTCCTGCGTCCGGACAGCGAGGAGGCGCCGGCGGCTGCCGAAGCCCGTCAGGTGGCAGAGGAAATTGAAACCGCGCCGATGGTTCAGCCTGCGCAGGCCCCCGTCGCCCTCCTGTTCGACTATGATGCGGACTGGGCGTGGTCGACGCAGCCGCATGGCGCCGGGTTGAGCTATTTTGGCCTGGTCCTTGATCACTACAAGGCGTTGCGCCGCGCAGGGTTGAGCATCGATATATTGCCCGCGACCGCGCGGGAGTTCGGCGGCTATGATCTGATCCTTGCGCCGGGATTGATGCATATGCCCGAGGATCTGAAAGCTGCTCTGGCGGATTGCGAGGGCGACGTGCTCTATGGGCCGCGCACCGGGGCGCGGGATGCGCATTTCAACATTCCGACCGCGCCTCTGCCCCCCGCCTTGCCGGGGCTGGATGTCATCGTGTCGAGGGTGGAGAGCTTGCGCCCGGATATGCCTGTGTCGCTGGCAGGGGGTGGCGCTGCCACGCGGTATCTGGAGGAGCTGGAAGGCGATGCGGAGGTCCTTCTGTGCACCGCCGACGGGGCGCCGGTGGCGATGCGCAGCGGACGGCAGATCTACTGCGGAGGATGGCTCGATGCAGAAGCTCTGGATCGCCTGATTGCCCAGGTCGGGGCGGCGGCGGGTCTGGCCATGCGACGCCTGCCGGACGGGGTGCGCACCCGCCGCACCGCAACGGAGGAGTTCTGGTTCAACCATACGGCGGCGCCGGTTGAGACGGAGGTCGGGGTTCTGCCTGCGGCAGGTGTTGTGCGCCGGGCTCTTGGGGCCGCGGAGTGACAGCGATCTGCGCCGGGGTTCAGCACAGCAGGCCCTCGGCGCGAAAGGACAGTTCCTGTGAGGCGCCGATGATGAGATGATCGTGCAGGGTGACGCCCAGGGCCTCAAGCGCGGCCTCCACCTTGCGGGTCATGGCAATATCCGACTGCGATGGCGTGGGATCGCCGGACGGGTGGTTGTGGACTAGGATCAGGGCGCTGGAATTGAGTTCCAGCGCCCGTTTTGCAACTTCGCGCGGATAGACCGGCACGTGGTCGACCGTGCCGCGCGCCTGCTCCTCATCGGCGATCAGAGCGTTTTTGCGGTCGAGGTAGAGCACCCGGAACTGTTCGGTTTCGCGATGGGCCATGGCGGTGTGGCAATAGTCCAGAAGCGCGTCCCAACTGGAGATCACCTGTCGCTGCATCACCCGGGCGCGGGCCATGCGCTGGGCGGCAGCTTCCAGGATCTTGAGGTCGCAGATCACCGCCTGGCCGATGCCCTGTACGTCGCCGAGACGTTCGGGGGAGGCGGTGATCACGCGGTTGAAGTCGCCGAAGTGGTCCAGAAGCTGGCGCGCCAGTGGTTTTACATCCTGGCGCGGGATGGACCGGAACAGGATCAACTCCAGAAGCTCGTAATCGGGAATGGCGCTAGCGCCCCCGGCCATGAAACGCGCCCGCAGACGGGAGCGGTGGTCCTTGATATAGGACGGAAGGCGGCCCCCCTGCGGCAGCGTGGCGGCGGGGGGAGCATCGCGCTCCTCAAAGAGAGGCAGCATCTGTTCTTCGAAACGACCCAATTTTCCCATGCTGCCATGGTGCGGCCAGCTTGGTTAGTGAGATGTTAACGTGTGGTGGCGGGATCGTAAGGCTACCAAAAAGAAAAACGCCCCGAAGGGCGTTTTACAGGTTGAGACGGGCTTGCGCCCGTCAGTTGGACCAAGATCAGCCCTTCATGCCATCCCAGAAGCTTTTGACCGATGAGAAGAAGCTGCGGGTTTCAGGGTTGGTGTTTTCCTCTGAAATCTCGTCAAACTCCTTCAGGATCTCCTTCTGGCGCGCGGTGAGGTTCACGGGGGTTTCCACCGCGAGTTCGATGAACATGTCACCGGTGCCGCCGCCGCGGAGCGCCGGCATCCCCTTGCCGCGCAGGCGCATCTGGCGACCGGACTGGCTGCCCTCCGGGATCTGCACGCGGCCCCGGCCACCGTCGATGGTCGGAACCTCGATCGCCCCGCCCAAAGCCGCCTTGGCCATGGACACCGGAACCCGGCAATGCAGGTTGTTGCCTTCGCGTTCAAACAGCTCGTGCCGCGTGACCTCGATAAAGATATAGAGATCGCCCGGGGGACCACCGCGCAGGCCGGCTTCACCTTCGCCGGCAAGACGAATGCGGGTGCCGGTTTCCACGCCAGCCGGGATGTTCACCGACAGCGAGCGATCCTTTTCCACCCGGCCATGGCCGTGGCAGACCTTGCAGGGGTTCTTGATGATCTGACCCAGGCCCGAACAGGTCGGACAGGTGCGTTCAACGGTGAAGAAGCCCTGCTGCGCGCGCACCTTGCCCATGCCAGAGCAGGTCGGGCAGGTGGTCGGTTCGACCCCGCCTTCGGCACCGGTGCCCTCGCAGGCGGTACAGCTGACGGAGGTTGGCACATTGATGGTCTTGTGTAGGCCGGAGAAGGCCTCCTCAAGCGACAGGCGCAGATTGTAGCGCAGATCGGCACCCCGAGTGGCGCGCTGACGCCCGCCACTGCCGCGTCCGCCGCCCATAAAGTCGCCGAAGAGGTCATCAAAAACATCCGAGAAGGCGGAGGAAAAGTCACCACCCGGATGGCCACCGCCGCGCGCGCCGCCGCCGCCCATGCCGTTTTCAAAGGCGGCATGGCCGTAGCGGTCATAGGCGGCCTTGCGCTCCGGGTCCTTCAGGACGTCATAGGCCTCGTTGGCTTCCTTGAACTGTGCTTCCGCATCCGGATTGTCGGTGTTGCGGTCCGGGTGCAGTTCCTTGGCTTTCTTGCGAAAGCCTTTCTTGATCTCGTCGGCGCTGGCCCCTTTAGAGACCCCGAGCACCTCGTAATAGTCACGTTTTGACATCGGAAAATCCCTTCTGCCTCAACGAAAGAGGGCCGGTCCGGGATCGGACCGGCCCACCTTTGGCCAAGGTGCAGCCTTAGCGCTTGTTGTCGTCCAGATCCTCGAACTCGGCATCGACGATGTCATCATCGCCGGGGCCTGCGGCCGCTTCATCGGCGGCAGCGGCAGGGTCTTCCGCCTCGCCACCTTCGTCGGCCTGCGCCTTGTAGATCGCTTCACCCAGACGCATCGCCGCTTCGGTGACGTTCTGAATGCCGGATTTGATCTTTTCGGCGTTGGCCTTGTCGCCCTCGAGGTCGTCCTTGAGCGCGGCGATTGCCAGTTCGATCGCCTCGATGGTGGACGGGTCCACCTTGTCGCCGTGATCCTCGATCGATTTCTCGGTCGAGTGGATCAGGCTTTCGGCCTGATTGCGCGCCTCGATCAGCTCGCGGCGTTCCTTGTCCGCCTCGGCGTTGTCCTCGGCGTCCTTGACCATCTTTTCGATGTCATCGTCCGACAGGCCGCCGGAAGCCTGGATGGTGATCTTCTGTTCCTTGCCGGTGCCTTTGTCCTTGGCGGACACGGACACGATGCCGTTGGCGTCGATGTCGAAGGTCACTTCGATCTGCGGCATGCCGCGCGGCGCCGGCGGGATGTCCTCGAGGTTGAACTGACCAAGCATCTTGTTGTCCGATGCCATCTCGCGCTCACCCTGGAACACGCGAATGGTCACGGCGTTCTGGTTGTCCTCGGCGGTGGAGAAGACCTGGGACTTCTTCGTCGGGATAGTGGTGTTGCGGTCGATCAGGCGTGTGAACACGCCACCCAGGGTTTCAATGCCCAGGGACAGCGGGGTCACGTCGAGCAGGACAACGTCCTTCACGTCACCTTGCAGAACGCCGGCCTGAATGGCGGCACCCATGGCAACCACCTCATCAGGGTTCACACCCTTGTGCGGCTCCTTGCCGAAGAATTTGGTCACCTCTTCGATGACCTTGGGCATGCGGGTCATACCGCCGACCAGAACCACCTCGTCGATGTCCGATGCGGAGAGACCGGCATCCTTCAGCGCGGCCTGGCAGGGCTTCATCGAGTTCTTGATCAGGTCGCCAACGAGGGTCTCCAGCTTCGCACGGGTCAGCTTCATCACCATGTGGAGCGGCTGGCCGGTGGACGAATCCATCGAGATGAACGGCTGGTTGATCTCGGTCTGGCTGGAGGAGGACAGCTCGATCTTGGCTTTCTCGGCGGCCTCTTTCAGGCGCTGTAGCGCCATCTTGTCCTTGGTGAGATCGACGCCATGCTCTTTTTTGAACTCATCCGCGAGGTAGTTCACGATGCGCATGTCGAAGTCTTCACCGCCGAGGAAGGTGTCCCCGTTGGTGGATTTCACTTCGAACAGGCCGTCGTCGATTTCGAGGATGGTGACGTCGAAGGTACCACCACCAAGGTCATAGACCGCGATGGTCTGGGTGTCGGCCTTGTCGAGGCCATAGGCCAGCGCAGCCGCGGTCGGCTCGTTGATGATGCGCAGCACTTCGAGGCCCGCAATCTTGCCGGCGTCCTTGGTGGCCTGACGCTGAGCGTCGTTGAAGTAGGCCGGAACGGTAATGACCGCCTGGGTCACTTCATCGCCGAGATAGCTTTCGGCGGTTTCCTTCATCTTGCCGAGGATGAAGGCGGAAATCTGGGAGGGGGAGTATTTCTCGGTCTTGGCTTCCACCCAGGCGTCGCCATTGCCGCCGTCGATCACGGCGAAGGGCAGGTTCTTCTTGTCCTTGGCGAGGTCACTGTCGTCGAACCGGCGACCGATGAGGCGCTTCACACCAAAAATGGTGTTGTCCGGGTTGGTCACGGCCTGGCGTTTTGCCGGCTGGCCAACAAGGCGCTCTTCATCGGTGAAGGCGACGATGGAAGGGGTGGTGCGTGCACCTTCTGCGTTCTCAATCACACGCGGCTGAGAGCCGTCCATGATGGCAACGCAGGAGTTGGTGGTACCGAGGTCGATCCCGATCACTTTGCTCATTGTGTTCGATCCCTTTTACTTCACAAGGCGATTACCCGAAGCCGAAACCCGTTTTGGCATTCCGGCCCCGATTCAGTTGCGGTAGGATCTGCATCCAACCGCTTCCCGGCGTATATAGGGAGCGAAAATCACCCCTGCAACCGCGTCATTGCCCCGTCATAGGCAATTCTGAGCGCTTTTGCGGCAAACAGAGTAAAGATTGGGTAAATGGCACGGCTGAAGGTGCGCGGATTCGAGATTCACAAGGGATTTCTGTCGGTGGAGGCGCAGCAGGCGCTGATTCATGCCCTGCGCCCGGTGTTGCGCGCCGCGCCCCTGTTTTCGCCCGATGTGCCCGGGGGCGGACAGATGTCGGTGCGCATGACCTCGGCGGGTCGGTTCGGATGGTACAGCGACAAGAGCGGATACCGCTATATCGAACAGCATCCGTCCGGACAGGCTTGGCCAGACATTCCCTCCGATGTGCTGAAGGTGTGGACGGATCTGGTGGACCGGGACCGCATGCCGGATTGCTGTCTGTTCAACTACTACGGCGAGGGCGCGCGCATGGGATTGCACCAGGACAAGGACGAGGCTGATTTCTCCTATCCCGTGGTGTCGATTTCCCTGGGAGATGACGGGCTGCTGCGCATGGGTGGTACTGTGCGCAAGGAAAAGACGGAATCGATCTGGCTGAACTCAGGTGATGTGGTGGTGATGGGCGGTGATGCGCGCCTTGCCTATCACGGGGTTGATCGCATCCGATTCCGCTCTTCTCGATTGTTGCCAAAAGGCGGTCGGGTGAACCTCACGCTGCGGGTCGTCACCTGAAGGCGGGCGCTGCATCAGCGCCGTGCACTCCAGCTGAGAGAGACGGCGCGGCGGGTGTAGAATTCCCCCATGAGACCCAGCACAAAGAAGATGAGCGCCAGCCATGCGGCGTATTCCCACCAGGTGACATGGGGGTTGTAGTTGATGAAGATATAGCCGCGCGCCTGGTCGATGGTGTGAAACAGCGGGTTCCAGATGAACATCGGCAGCATGTACCCGGGCAGGGAGTTGGCCAGCACCATCTTGCCCGAGAACAGCATGTTTGACCTCTGGTAGATCGTCGAGATGATCCCGATCGCGCCCGGCAGCCAGGGTTTCAATACATAGAGCACCAGTCCGATCGCCGCGCCGGAGGCCCAGGCTAGAAGCAGCATTCCAAAGGCGGGAATGGGCTCCTCAATATGGATCGGGGTGAAGGCCACGTGATAGGCAAACAGGATGATCAGCATCGAGAGCACCTGCAGATAGAGCGCGCCGATGGCCGCCGACAGGATGGCGATGGTGGTGTTCATCGGCGCATGCTGCATCATCGGGCTGGACGCGCCCTCAGCACCCACCACCGCCCCGACGGTCTTTGTGTGGGTCATGAACAGGAACACGCCCGACATCATATAAAGCAGGAAATCACCCCGGATGGCGCCACCACGCATGCCAAGCACGGAGAACATGAAATAGAAGAACATCACAAACATCACTGCCTGCACGATGTTCAGCGCCAACGCCATGAAGGCGTTGTTGTGCTTTGACCGCACACTGCGCACCACCGAGTGGAAGACGACTTCACCCAGGGTTATGGCGCGGGACAGCGCGGATCTATCTTTGCGATACTGGAACATGGCCTCAATTTCAGCAGTGCGTTGCTTATTGTTGCACGGATTTCTTGCCGATCCATTGCGATGCGAGCATAAGGAACGCAAATCTTTGTGGCAACTTGTGGGTCTTTGGGAGTTTTTGCAGTGAATTATGACGAACTGGTCGTGGTGATGCGGCGCCTTGCGCTGGAGGCCGGGGACAAGATCATGGAGATCTACAACGCCGATGACTTCGACGTGAAAGTCAAATCCGACGACAGTCCGGTGACCGAAGCGGATGAAGCGGCAGATGCCCTGATTTCCGCCGGGCTGCGCGCCGCCTTTCCCGGTGTGATGCTGGTGACGGAAGAGCAGGCCGAGTCGCACAGCGCCAAGGGCGATACCTTCCTGATCGTCGATCCGCTGGACGGGACCAAGGAATTCATCAACCGTCGCGGTGATTTCACCGTCAACATCGCCTATGTCGAAGCTGGCGTCCCGACGCGCGGGGTGGTCTATGCTCCGGCGCGCGCGCGGATGTTCTACACGCTTGCCGATGGCAAATCGGTCGAGGAAAAAGGCCCCTTTGCACAGGATGTGGCAGGGGAAACATCCCCTCTCCGTGTGGCGGACAGCGACAATGCGGCGCTGATGGTGGTGGCGTCGAAATCGCACCGGGACCAAGCCACTGACGACTACATCAACAAATACAACGTCAAGGACATGAAAAGCGCGGGATCGTCGCTGAAGTTCTGTCTGATCGCAACCGGAGAGGCGGATCTATATCCCCGCGTGGGGCGCACCATGGAATGGGATACCGCAGCGGGACACGCCGTCCTCAGCGGTGCGGGCGGCAAGGTGGTCCGCTTTGATGATCACAGCCCGCTGGTCTACGGCAAGGAGGGGTATGCAAACCCATTCTTTATCGCCTATGCGCCCGCCGTTGAGCTGAAAGAGGCCTGAATGTCGGTTCTGATCGTTATTCCGGCACGCTACGCATCGACGCGGTATCCCGGCAAGCCGCTGGCAGAGCTGACAGGGGCGACCGGGCAAAAACGGACGCTGATCGAACGCTCCTGGCGGGCGGCGCAAGGGGTGGCCGGCGTTGACCGCGTGGTTGTGGCGACCGATGACGACAGGATCAGACAACACGCAGAAAGCTTTGGCGCGGAGGTCGTAATGACCGCGCCAGAGTGCGCCAACGGCACCGAGCGCTGTGCCGAAGCACATGCGGCGCTTGGCGGTGGGTACGAGATCGTGGTGAATTTGCAGGGGGATGCCCCTTTGACACCGCATTGGTTTATAGAGGACCTGGTCGCCGGGTTACGCACCGCGCCGGATATGGGACTGGCGACACCGGTCCTGCGTTGTGACGGTTCTGCGCTGAACAGCCTGCTGGCGGATCGCAAGGCGGGACGCGTCGGCGGGACCACCGCCGTCTTTGCAAGCGATCAGAGCGCCCTGTATTTTTCCAAGGAGGTGATCCCCTACACCTCCAGCAACTACGCGGACGCGGATGCGACACCGGTGTTCCATCATGTCGGGGTCTATGCCTATCGCCCGGAGGCGCTGCGCAGTTATCCGTCCTGGTCGGTGGGGCCGCTGGAAACCCTTGAAGGATTGGAGCAACTGCGGTTTCTGGAGAATGGCCGACGC
This sequence comes from Epibacterium sp. ABV4_022, assembly GCF_056159345.1. Taxonomy (NCBI): domain Bacteria; kingdom Pseudomonadati; phylum Pseudomonadota; class Alphaproteobacteria; order Rhodobacterales; family Roseobacteraceae; genus Epibacterium; species Epibacterium sp. ABV4_022. The sequence goes on along the minus strand of NZ_JBSWVA010000001.1, from coordinate 97,330 downwards.
ATCCTCTGTGTCGAGGTCGAAGCGCGGGGGCGGGAGTTCTGGGAATTGAACAATCCGGAGGATGTGCCGAAAATAGAGACCATGATGCGTGCAATGAACCTCGACTAGGCGAATTCTGCCGGATTTGTGCTGTTTGTTTCTGCAGAACTCGGCACGATGACCGGGGAGGTTGGGGCGAATATCCGCTCAGCCGCAAACCGATCCAAACAGACGATCTCTTTGACCCGCGTTTCCAGAGACCGGTGCCATGCAGCACGAGACGTCCCAAGCAATAGAGTATGAACAAATGCGTAAAAAGGTAACCAAAGCCATTTTTCCGGTTGCGGGTCTCGGGACCCGGTTTCTGCCGGCCACCAAATCCGTGCCCAAGGAAATCATGACCCTGGTCGACCGGCCGCTGGTGCAATACGCCATCGACGAGGCGCGCGCGGCGGGCATCAAGGAATTCATCTTTGTCACCTCGCGCGGCAAGGGCGCGCTGGAGGATTACTTCGATCACGCGCCGGTGCTGGAGCAGGAGCTGCGCAAAAAGGGCAAGGACGAGCTGCTCTCGGTGTTGAAGAACACCAATATGGATTCCGGGGAGGTCGCCTATATCCGGCAACACAAGGCCCTAGGCCTTGGTCACGCCGTGTGGTGCGCGCGCCGGTTGATCGGCAATGAACCCTTTGCGGTCATGCTGCCCGACGACGTGATCGCGGCGGACAAGCCCTGCCTGCAACAGATGGTCGAAGCCTATGAGGAAACCGGAGGCAATATGGTGGCGGCCATGGAAGTCGCGCCCGAGAAGACCTCCTCTTATGGTGTGCTCGATGTGAAAGAGGACAAGGGCGCGGTGATTTCAGCCAACGGGATGGTCGAAAAACCAAAGGCAGAGGATGCGCCCTCGAACCTCGCGGTGATCGGCCGCTACATTCTGTCCCCTTCGGTGCTGCGTAACCTCAACCAGCGCAAGCAAGGGGCGGGCGGCGAGATCCAGCTGACCGATGCGATCGCGGAAGACATCGCCGCAGATGTGCCCGTCTACGGCTACCGGTTCAAAGGCCAGCGGTTTGACTGCGGCTCCAAGGCCGGGTTCCTGCAGGCCACCGTCGCTTTCGCCCTGGCGCGGCCGGATCTTCGGGACGATCTGATGGACTATATCCAGGACGTGGCACAGGTCACACGTGCGGCGGAATAATCCGCCAGCGTCACGTGGGATTGAGGTTGCTCCGATAGCAGGGAGTTGCTTCACTCCCGGTGAGCAGTCCACTCTCACTTGCAAAACCGAACCTGGGGAAGCACCGTGACCAATGTACTCGTGACCGGCGGCGCCGGTTATATCGGATCACACGCCTGCAAGGCGCTAAAGCGGGCGGGATATACGCCGGTCACTTATGACAATCTGGTCACCGGATGGCAGGATGCGGTGAAGTTCGGGCCTTTCGAGCACGGGGAGCTGACCGACAGGGCGCGCCTTGATGCTGTGTTTGAAAAATACGAGCCCGTTGCCGTGATGCATTTTGCCGCTCTCAGCCAGGTCGGCGAAGCGATGAGCCAGCCTGGTCGCTATTGGGCCAACAATGTGGGCGGCTCACTGTGCCTGATCGAAGCTGCGGTGGCTGCGGGCTGCCTCGATTTTGTGTTCTCTTCGACCTGTGCGACCTATGGGGAGCATGACAATGTGGTGCTGGATGAACATACACCCCAGCAGCCGCTCAACGCCTATGGGGCCTCCAAGCGCGCGGTTGAGGACATCCTGAAGGATTTCGAAGCTGCGCATGGTCTGCGCGCGGTCATTTTCCGGTATTTCAACGTGGCCGGCGCCGATCCCGAAGCGGAGGTGGGGGAATGTCACCAGCCTGAAACCCACCTGATCCCGCTGATGATCCAGGCGATCCGCGGCGAGCGTGATGCGCTCACCGTGTTTGGAACCGACTACGAGACGCCTGATGGCACCTGCATTCGCGACTATGTGCATGTCTGCGATCTGGTGGATGCGCATGTTCTTGGGTTGAAGTGGTTGCAGGAGGGCAAGGGCAGCCGTGTCTTCAATCTCGGGACCGGCACCGGGTTTTCGGTGATGGAGGTGATCGAGCATTCGCGGGCGGTGACCAATACGGATGTCCCCTACACCATCGGCGCGCGGCGTGCCGGTGACTGCACCAAGCTGGTCTCAGGGTCGCGTCGCGCCGGCGAAGAGCTGGGCTGGGAGCCGGTCCGCTCTTCGCTCGACCAGATGATTGCGGACGCCTGGCGCTGGCACCAGACTGGCGCCTACGAGCGCTGACGTGTCAGCTGATGCGCTGCCCCGCATCTCGGCAGGCGCGGCCTATCGGCTGCGCTGGAAGCGGCGGCGCTGTCTGTGGCGCGCGCTGCGGGCGCGACATCGCTTGCAACAGGTTGTCAACAATACGCGGAATATCAAGCCGGGGGATGTTCTTGTCGTGGTGGTGCTGCGCAACGAGCACCAGCGTCTCCCGCATTTCCTGCAGTATTATCGGGATCTGGGCGCGGGCCATTTCCTGATCGTCGACAACAATAGCACGGATGGCAGCAGCGATTATGTGCGGCAACAGGCCGGCACGGGCGATATCTCGATCTGGCAGACGTCTGACAGCTATCGCGACAGCCGTTTTGGCGTGGATTGGGCCGGTTGGCTGTTGATGCGCTACGGCCATGACAAATGGTGCCTGACCGTCGATGCGGACGAATTGCTGACCTATGACGGGATCGAGACCCATGATCTGCGGGCTTTGGCGACCCGTCTGGAGCGCCGGGGGCAGATTGGATTTGGTGCGTTGCTGCTGGACCTGTTTCCCAAGGGACCGCTGGGGCGTCAAACCTACGCGCCCGGGCAGGATCCGACCCGCCTGCTGAACTGGTTTGATCCCGGTCCCTTCCGGTCTCGGCGGCAGGCTCCGCGGGGCAATTTGTGGGTACAGGGCGGTACGCGGGACCGGGTCTTTTTTGCGCAGAGCCCGGATCGTGCGCCAACGCTGAACAAGATCCCCCTGATCCATTGGAACCGGCGGTACGCCTATACCAATTCCACCCATGCTCTGCTGCCACGCCATTTGAACATGCTCTACGGCGGTCCAGGTGCGCCCGAACCGTCCGGCGTGTTGTTGCATACCAAGTTCCTGCCGGAGGTCGTGCAGAAGTCCGGGATTGAACAGGGGCGCCGCCAGCATTTTCACATGCCCGACCTCTTTGATGACTATTATAACGAAATTCAAAAATACCCGGATCTGTGGCATCCGAGTGCGCTTCGGTATCAGGGACCGGAGCAGCTGGTGGATCTGGGGTTGTGCGGCCGCATTGCCTGGTGATGCCGATCGGTTCGTCGACTATGTAACCATTTCTAAACGCATTGTTTCCATAATGTGGACATGACATATTGCCTGCATCTGTGCGGGCGCATTAAGCCTGTGCCAGGGTCGTGGGGCCGATCCTGAAACTTGAGGGCAGTTATTTGGGGCTTTGGGATTCCTACCAGATGCGGATCAGGCGCAAGCGTCGGGTCCTGCGCGCCTTGCGAAAGTCGCGAGAGTTGCGCTGCATGCAGGACAATACCCACCGGATCTGCCCCGGTGACATCCTGCTCGCGACAACGGTCCGGAACGAGCAAATCCGCCTGCCCTATTTCCTGCAGTATTACCGCAGCCTGGGGGTCAATCACTTTCTGTTTGTCGACAATGACTCGACTGACGGGCTGCAGGGGTATCTGTCTGATATGCCGGATGTCTCGGTGTGGCACACGCGCGGCAGCTACAAACGCGCAACCTATGGCGTCGACTGGATCAACTACCTGCTGCGGCGCTACGCGCACGGCCATTGGTCCCTGGTTGTTGATCCGGATGAGTTCTTTATCTACCCGTTCTGCGATACGCGCCCGATCCGCGCGCTGACGGATTGGCTTGATACATCGCAGATCCGCAGCTTTGCGGCGATGTTGCTGGATATGTATCCCAAGGGCCGGATCGACGAGGTGCCCTATCAGGCGGGACAGGATCCGCTGGAGATCGCGCATTGGTTCGATGGTGGCAACTACACGATCAAGCGGAACAATCGCTACGGCAACCTGTGGATACAGGGTGGTCCGCGCGCACGGGTGTTTTTTGCCGACAAGCCAAAGCTCGCCCCAGCGCTGAACAAGATCCCGCTGGTGAAATGGCATCGCAAATATGCTTTTGTGAGCTCAACGCACATGCTGCTGCCGCGCGGGTTGAACCAGGTCTATGAAACCAATGGTGGCGAGAAGGCGAGCGGAATACTCCTGCATACCAAGTTTCTCGATACCTTCGGCGAAAAGGCCGCGGAGGAGATCAAGCGGCGGCAACACTACGGCAGGTCGGTCGAATACACGGCCTATGCCAATTCGCTCAAGGATCGCCCCGAGCTTTGGTGCAAGTGGAGCGAGAAATATATCAACTGGCGCCAGCTGGAGATCATGGGGCTGATGTCCAAGGGGAACTGGGCATGAGCACTGTCGGCATCGTGATGCTTGTGCATACGGCACTGGAGCGCGCCGAACAGGTGGCGCGCCACTGGACCGCCGCCGGGTGTCCGGTCGTGCTGCATGTGGATCGCAATGTCCCGCGCAAGACCTTTCAGGCGTTCCGCGGGGCGCTTGCCGACGATCCGCTGATCCGGTTCAGCCGGCGCCACCGCTGCGAATGGGGAACCTGGGGCATCGTTGCCGCATCCCAAGCTGCCTCGGAATACATGTTGTCGGAGTTTGCGGAGGTGCGTCATGTCTTTCTGGCGTCCGGGTCGTGCCTGCCGCTGCGGCCCGTGCAGGAATTGATCGACTATCTCGATGCACGCCCGGCCACGGATTTCATCGAAAGCGCCACCACTGCGGATGTGCCGTGGATCGTGGGTGGGCTCAGTGCGGAACGGTTTACCCTCAGGTTTCCGTTTTCCTGGCGCCGGCACCGCAAGCTGTTTGACGCCTATGTCGCGCTGCAGCGCCGGTTCAAGCTGCGCCGTCGTATACCGGCGGGGCTGGTGCCGCATATGGGCAGCCAATGGTGGTGCCTGACACGCAGAACCCTGTCGGCGATCCTGGAGGATCCGGAGCGGCCCCGGCATGATGCCTATTTCCGGCATGTGTGGATCCCTGACGAGAGCTACTATCAGACACTCGCGCGGCTCTATTCCGATCAGATCGAGAGCCGCTCGCTGACGTTGTCGAAGTTCGACTACCAGGGCAAACCGCATATTTTCTACGATGACCATTTGCAGCTTCTGCGTCGATCGGACTGTTTTGTGGCGCGTAAGATCTGGCCACATGCGGAACGGCTCTATCAGGCGTTTCTGACGGATGGGGCTGGCGCTGGCACGCGGAAAGAACCCAATCCGGGCAAGATCGACCGCATTTTCGCCAAAGCGGTCGAACGTCGCACCCGGGGGCGCAAGGGGCTCTATATGCAAAGCCGCTATCCCCGGCACGGCGAGGAAAACGGCCTCACGTCGGGGCCGTATTCGGTGCTGCAAGGGTTTACCGAATTGTTCGAGGATTTCGAAACCTGGTTGGCGCGTGCCACGGGGGCCAGGGTGCATGGCCATGTGTTTGCGCCCGGGCGGGCCGAACTCGCGGGCGGGCAGGAGTTGATAAATGGCTGCCTCAGCGATACGGCGGCGCTGCGCGACTACGATCCCGAGAGCTATCTGAGCAATCTGATCTGGAACACCCGCGGCGAGCGGCAGTGCTTTCAGTTTGGTCCGGGCGACACCCAGCAGGCGAATTGGTTCATGGCGCGGGATACCAACGCGCAGATTTCGGTGATCTCGGGCGCGTGGGCGGTGCCCTTGTTCAAGTCCAACCGGAACTTTGCCGACCTGAGGCGGGAGGCCGCCCGGTTGCAGCGGATCGAGTCGGAGCATCTGAAGATCCTGCGGTCGCACTGGGCCAAGGCGCGTATCCGCATCTGGTCGATGGCGGAATTCATCGAGGCGCCGATGGAAAACCTGCAGACAGTTGTTGATGAAATCGGATCGACCGGCGGCCATCTCAGCGCCGCGCCGCGCCTGGTTGACCTGAGCGGGTTTGGTCAGTTCCTGCAAAACCTGAAAAACCAGGGCATGCATCCCTATCTCATGGGAGACTTCCCGGTTCAGAGCCTTGCGCAGCAGAGTGCGCCCCCGCGCCGCAAACCCTATCTGGTGAAGTGAGGTCCGATGACTGGTGCCTTCCACTCCTTTGTCGTGCTTGCAGACATGCGCACGGGATCGAATTTCCTCGAGGCCAACCTCAATGCGCTGGAGGGTGTTACCTGCCATGGGGAAGCATTCAATCCGCATTTCATCGGCTATCCGAACAAGGATGACATTCTGGGGGTGTCCCAACATGTGCGCGATAGCGACCCGATGCAGGTGCTGACGGCGATCCGATCCCAGCCGGGCGTGCTCGGCGGATTTCGCTATTTTCACGATCATGATCCCCGGGTGCTGGATTGCATTCTGGACGATCCCCGGATCGCCAAGATTGTCCTCACCCGCAACCCGCTCGACAGCTATGTGTCGCTCAAGATCGCGCGGAGCACCGGTCAGTGGAAGCTGACCAACGTTGCCCGTCGCAAGGACGCCAAAGCCGAATTTGATGGCGCGGAATTCGGCGCCTATGTGGAGGCGGTCCAGGAGTTTCAGGTCACCATCCTGAATCGCCTGCAGCGGAGCGGGCAGACCGCATTCTACATTGCCTATGAGGATCTTCAGGATCTCGACGTGATGAACGGCCTTGCGGCATGGCTGGGCACGTCGGCCCGGTTGGAGGCGCTGGACGAGCGTCTGAAGCGTCAGAACCCGGCGCCGGTGGTGTCAAAGGTCAGCAATCCGGAGGAGATGATGGAGGCCGTGGCCGGGCTGGATCGGTTCAATCTGACCCGGACGCCGAATTTCGAACCCCGGCGTGGTCCGGCGGTGCCGGGCTATGTGGCGGGGGTGGTGACGCCAATCCTCTATATGCCGATCAAATGCGGGGTGGAGGCCGATGTCACCCGCTGGATCGGCGCGTTGGACAAGGTCGAACCCGATGGGCTGATCTCTGGAATGAGCCAGAAGCAGTTGCGGCAATGGCGCAAGCACAATCCGGCGCACCGGAGCTTTACCGTGGTGCGGCACCCTCTGGCGCGGGCGCATTCGATATTCTGCCGCAGCATCCTCAGCACCGGCGCTGACAGTCTGGGACAGATCCGCAAGACCCTGCGCCGTCGGTTTGACCTGCAGATTCCGGCGACAGACCCGGATGACACCTACACGCGGGATGATCATCGGGCCGCATTCGAGCAGTTCCTGTTGTTTCTGAAGGCGAACCTGGCAGGGCAAACCGCGATCCGCGTGGATGCGCGCTGGGCCAGCCAGACACAGGTGATCGCTGGTTTTTCCGAGCTCGGTTCGCCGGATCTGATCGTCCGCGATCACGAGATGGCCGATGATCTGCCCTGGTTGGCCAGAAAGCTGGGGCGCCTGTCGCCGGGGCCGGTGCCACGGGTTGCGGCGGACCACCCCTACAGCCTGCAGGACATTTACGACGCCGAGCTCGAGTCCCTGAGCCGTTCGATCTATGCCCGGGATTACATGACGCTGGGGTTTGGCGACTGGGCCTGATCTGTTCGAATTTTCTGTGGTTTTAGCGTCGGAACAGGCGCGCGGGATCGTATCATTCCTGCAGACTGCAATGGGGACAGACAATGGACAAATCATTCAAACCAAAGAAGATGACCCGCAAGGAGTGGCAGGACAACCGGCCCCTGTTCCTCAAGGGGCTTGGTGTGGGCGCGGCGTTGGATGACTGGCAGAAACACATTGCCAAGGCCAATTATTCGGTGGGGACATTTGCGGCGATCCTCAAGGATGTCGAACATGCGATCATGGTCGTGGGCAAGCTCAAGCTGAAGATCATGGCGGCGATCAAGGTCTGCAAGAAGCAGATCGGCGATCACAAGGGAACCATTGCGGGGTTGGACAACTACCTCAAGGTCGCGGATGACAAACATAGCGATCTGCTCAAGCGGCATGCGTTCGAAAGCAAGATGAGCAAGTTGTCCGACAAGCCGACGGTGGACATGATCCTGAAGGACAGCAAGCTGACCAACGCCCTGTCGGCATTGCTGAAGGCGACCCATGACGAGCCGTTCCTGGACACCTACATCCTGGTTCACAAGAAAAATAAGATCGCCGAGGCCGTCAAGAAATACGGGCCGCGGAACGACTACAATATCGGTCACCACGCCAACAAGGCGCTGGTTGCGCATTACGTGAAGAAGGATGCGACGGTGACCGACAAAGCCCTGAAGGATGGCGAGAAGACCCTGCGCGCAGACAGTTTCAAACTGATGCGCGGGATTTGCGACCGATTGATGGGGCAGGAATTCGGCGCAGGATTTGTGCGCAAGGCCTACGGTATCTGAGGCTCTCGGCGCATGCGCTCCCTTTGCGTGCATGGGGAGCGCTCCGCGATGTGGTCGCAGGTCACAGGGCGCCTGCCACAGGGGGGGGGCTGCAGATCAGGAGTGTCCTGTCAGTCCGATGCCGCTGCGGTGCTCAGGCGGCCTGCACCGACTGGCTCTCGGTGAGGATGGTGTGCAGCGTGGCCGGGTCGGGGTTGGCCCGCAGCTTGGTGCAGAAGCTCTGTTCACGCAGGGTGCGGGAGACAAGCGCAAGCGCCTTGAGGTGCTCGACCCCCGCGTCCACAGGTGCAAACAGCGCAAAGACGATGTCGACCGGCTGACGGTCCACGGCGCCAAAATCAAGTGGCTTTTCCAGCGAGACAAACACCCCCACGACGCGATCCACGTCGCTCAGCCGTGCGTGGGGCAGGGCGACCCCATGGCCCACACCGGTGGGGCCGAGGCTTTCGCGGTCGAGCAGGGCTTCGACGGTGGCCTGCGCATCCAGGTTGTAGGCGGCCTGGCCGACTTCTGCGATTTCCTGAAACAGGCGTTTCTTGCTCGATGCCGCACCAATGACCCGGACGGCCTCCTGCGTGAGGATGTTGGAAATCTGCATTGCCTCTGCTCCACTCAGGGCGAAGGGGCCTGTTGCCGGCCCCCTCTGGTCATTCAGTTCTCGATCAGGGATCGATCCAGCCGATGTTGCCATCTTCACGCCGATACACCACGTTCAGCCCGTCCTTGCCTTCATTGCGGAAGACCAGCACGGGTGAGCCAGCCAGTTCCATCTGCATCACCGCCTCGCCAACAGACAAGGAGGGAATCTTGGTCTCCATCTCGGCGACGATAATCGGTTGCAGTGAGTCCGGCTCGTCGGCGGACTCCGCTTGTTCAGAGGCGAGGATATACGAGCTGGCTCCCATAAGTTCAACCGGTTCGGCCCGATCCCGGTGATGGTCCTTCAGACGACGCTTATAGCGCCGCAGCTGCTTGTCCATTTTTTCCAGGCAGGCCTCGAAAGAGGCGTAGATTTCAGTGGCATGGGCCTTGGCTTGGCATGTCAGCCCGGTGGACAGGTGGACGATTGCTTCGCAGACATATTCATGCGCACTGCGGGAGAAGACGACCTGTGCATCGGTCGGTCGGCCTGCGTATTTCTCCAGGATCGCACTCAGTTCCGTCTCCACGTGGGTTTGCAGAGATTCGCCGATGTCGATCTGTTTTCCGCTGACTTTGTAACGCATGTGATCTCCTTTTTGTGTTGCCTGGGCCCGCACCAATGGACACAGCAGGGCTGTGGTGTCGGTGTCAGGATCGCCAGGAAGGATGGGCAAACCCTGCAGCGTGCAGCCCGCCGGACCCTGAGCACAGGGTCAAAGGAGGGACTGCATCGGGACGCATGTTTGCCATGACACAATTCGATGACAAACCCGGCACGGAGTCAATGCAATTCCACGTGCATCGCGTTGGTTGAAACAACCAGTCGGCGAGCCTTTGCCGGAATATCTTGCGTCAGGGGTGTTTAGGAAATCCGAAAGTTATCGCCAAGGTACACGCGGCGGACGTTTTCATTTTCAACGACCTCTTCCGGGGTGCCGGACATCAGCACCTGACCGTCGTGCAGGATGTAGGCGCGATCAACGATTTCCAGGGTCTCGCGCACGTTGTGATCGGTGATGAGCACGCCGATGCCCCGCGTTTTCAACTCGGCAACGAGATTGCGGATGTCGCCGACCGAAATCGGATCAACCCCGGCAAAGGGTTCGTCAAGCAGCAGGTATTTCGGATCTGCCGCCAGGCAACGGGCGATTTCCACCCGGCGACGCTCCCCACCAGAGAGCGCCAGAGCCGGGGCGCGGCGCAAATGTTCGATCGAGAAATCGGACAGCAGCTCCTCCAGGCGTTCGCGCCGTTTGTGTTCGTGGCGAACCGCAATATCCAGCACCGCGGAAATATTGTCCTCGACCGAGAGCCCCCGAAAGATCGACATTTCCTGCGGCAGGTATCCGATCCCCAAGCGCGCGCGCCGGTACATCGGCAGCGAGGTCACGGTCTGCCCGTCGATGGTGACGCTGCCGGCCTCGGGAAACACCAGCCCGGCAATCGTGTAGAAACTCGTGGTTTTGCCCGATCCGTTTGGCCCCAGCAGCGCGACGACCTCGCCCCGGTTGAGCTCCATTGAGACATCGCGGATGACGACTTTCTTGCGGTAGCTCTTGCGCATCTTGTTGACGCGCAGCCCCGACGACCCGGTGGTGACTGTCAGATTGGGATGGGTCATCAGTTATCGCTGCCGCCGCCGAGGGTGGTCCGGACCCGGCCGCTGAGCGTCGCGTTGCCGGTGGTGAGATCGACCGTCATGGTCTCTGCGCCGAGGGTGTTGCCGGCCTGGGTCAGCAGCACATCCCCCCGCATCACCACCGTGCCGCTTTCGATGGTGTAATCGGCCTCGCGCGCTTCGGCGGCATCCTCGCCGCTGATGAGCACGACATTGCCACGCGCCTCGAGCCGTTTGATCCCGTTGCCCTCGGCCCGTCTGATGACCAGAACGTTATCCGCGCTCAGCCGCATATCGCCCTGAATGATCAACACGCTGCCAGTGAGCAAGGCAGAGCCGTCTTCCTGGTTCACCCGCATACTTTCGGAGGTGATATCGACAGGTTGCGACGTGTCCGTCTGCAGGATCCCAAAGGATACCCCGGTCCCCTGCGCCATCACGGCGGGGGCCTGTCCGAGGGCCATCAAACCAAAGAGCATAACAAATGTCAGTCGTCGCACGGGTTATCTTTCTACTTTTGCAGGATCGTACACCAGCTTCACGCCGTCCGTGAACTCTATATGTACGGGACTGTTCTTCGATTGTGTGAAGATCCGCATGGCACCGGCGGAAAAGTCACCAAAAGGACCAGTGGCGGTGATTGCGCCAGGGCTGCGGGCTTCGATGCCGCTCAGCAGTGCTTCCAGCGTGTCGGTTTCGACCCGGGTGCCGTTTGCGGTCAGGATACGCACGTTGCCAGTGAGTGTGGCGGTCCCCTTGTCGGGCCGGATCGACCCGGAGTCGGACAGCAGCAGAATGCTGTTTCCTTCCGTGGTCTTTATTTCGGCCTCAAGATCGGTGGCAGAGGCCGTGCCCTGATCGCCATCAGGCAGGGCCTTTGCGGCGGCAATGGTGATTTCGTGGCCCGAGTCCGTGGTCCCGGTAAAAAAAGGCGCTGTCACCTGCTGTCCCCGGAGCCGGTTTTCGATGTCGACCTGGGCAAAGGGGATCGCGGGTTCGTTTTCCACGCCGCGCGAGATCAGAAACAGGGTGGAGAGCAGCCCGAGCGACGCCAGCGGCAGCACAACCTTCAGGTAGGCGACAGTGCGCGAATAGCGATCCATGGCTCGTCCTTCCTGTGTTGGGGTTGCGGATCAGGGCGTCGGCGGGGTGCGGCGGGCACCGTCAGGAATGGGCAAATATATCCGTATCCGGCCAGCCAGCCAGATCAAGCTGCGCGCGCACCGGCAGAAAGTCAAAACACGCCTGAGCGATCTCCGTGCGGCTTTCACGTGCCAGGCGCTTGTCCAGTTCCTTGCGCAAGCGGTGCAGATAGAGAACATCGGAAGCGGCATAATCCAGCTGAGCCTGGGTCAGGGTCTCGGCGCCCCAGTCGCTCATCTGCTGCTGTTTGGAAATATCCTGCCCCAACAGATCCTGGGTCAGGTTCTTCAGGCCGTGGCGATCCGTATAGGTTCGCACCAGACGGCTGGCGATCTTGGTGCAATAGACCGGTGCCGCCAGTGTCCCAAAGGCATGATAAAGCGCTGCGATGTCAAAGCGCCCGAAGTGAAAGAGCTTCAGAACCTTCGGGTCGGCCAGCATCCGGGTCAGGTTTGGCGCGGACGTCTGCCCTTTTGCGATCTGCACGATATGGGCATTGCCGTCGCCGCCCGACATTTGCACCACGCAAAGACGGTCCCGATGGGGGTTCAGCCCCATGGTTTCACAATCAATGGCGACAACCGGTCCAAGGTCGAGGCCGTCCGGAAGATCTTGCGGATAAAGATGCGTGGCCACGGGGCGATCCTTGGTTGCGGTTGGTTCGGGCGAGCTGGCTTCGACATAGGCGCTTTGAGATGCGAACTCAACCGCTGCTGCCCTGCGGAGGCGGCGCCGGTTGGCGTCTGGCGATCACGGCCGGGGGGCATCAGGCCAGAGCGGTCAGGCGCGTCGGCTATCGCGATTGACAGCGCGCGGAGATTCTGTTTTATTTTAATCGCCGAAATAAATATGTGTACGACCCCAGCGGTCGTGCGCGCCGGGCGATTGGGAGGACATCGAATGTTTCTGGGTCTTGACGTGGGGACGTCGGGGCTGCGCGCGTTGCTGGCCGATGAGGGTGGCAATGTCATTGGCGTGGCGGATGCAGCTTATGGGGTCTCACACCCGCATACCGGGTGGAGCGAACAGGACCCGGAGGACTGGATCACCGCCTGCCAGACCGCGATTGCGGCGTTGCGTCGGGACCACCCGACCGAGCTCGCCGCGCTGCGCGGCATCGGCCTCAGCGGCCACATGCACGGGGCCACGCTGCTGGATGCGGCGGGCAAGGTTCTGCGCCCCTGTATTCTGTGGAACGACACGCGTTCGGCTGCCGAGGCGGCCCAGCTGGATGGCACAGAAGGCGTGCGGGATCTGTCGGGCAATATCGTGTTTCCCGGCTTCACCGCGCCAAAACTGGCCTGGGTCAAGGCGCATGAGCCGGAGATCTTTGCTCAGGTCGCCAAGGTGCTGCTCCCCAAGGATTATCTGCGCTACTGGCTGACCGGCGCCTATGTCTCTGACATGTCAGACAGCGCCGGGACGTCGTGGCTCGACGTGGGCGCGCGGGATTGGTCGGAGCAGCTGCTGGACGTGTCCGGTATGCGCCGGGATCAGATGCCCGACCTGGTCGAAGGCTCCGCCGCCAGCGGCGATCTGCGTGACGCGCTTCGCGATGAATGGGGCATCGACGGTGCGGTGGTTGTCGCCGGGGGCGGTGGCGACAACGCGGTTGCCGCCTGCGGGGCCGGGTGTTTCCGTGAGGGTGAGGGCTTTGTGAGCCTTGGCACCTCCGGCGTGCTCCTGGCCGCCAAAGCCGCTTATAAACCTGACCCGGCCTCGGCTGTGCATACCTTCTGCCACGCGGTGCCGGATACGTGGTATCAGATGGGGGTGATCCTGGCGGCGACGGATTGTCTCAATTGGTTGTCGCGCACGCTTGGGCAGACCCCGGCGACGCTGGCGGGACTGCTGCCGGACCAGATCGCCGGACCCTCTTCGGTGACGTTCCTGCCCTATCTTTCTGGCGAGCGCACACCGCATAACGATGCCCGCATTCGCGCCACGCTTGCAGGGCTTGATATTGGCGATGGCCCGGCAGAGCTGACACAGGCGGTGATGGAAGGCGTGGCCTTTGCGCTGCGCGATTGCCTTGAGGCGCTCAAGGGCACCGACACCAACCTCACGCGCCTGCTTGCAGTGGGGGGCGGCACCCGGTCGCCCTATTGGGTGGAAACCCTTGCGACTGTCCTTGGCGTGTCCCTCGACATTCCCGACAAGGGCGAGTTTGGCGCGGCATTGGGCGCCGCCCGTCTGGCGATGACCGCCACAGGCGCGGACATTTCCGCCGTGATGACTGCACCGCCCACCGCCCACACCATTGATCCACGCCGCGACCTGACCGAGGCCTATGACGCCTCATACGCTCGGTATCGCGCGCTCTATCCCAACATGAAGGCACTGATGACATGACCACCGGCTTCTTTGGCGACGTTTCCAAAATCCAATATGAAGGCGCAGACAGCACCAACCCGCTGGCCTTCCGCCACTACAACCCCGACGAGGTGATCCTCGGCAAACGGATGGAGGAACATCTGCGCTTTGCCACCTGCTACTGGCACAATTTTGTGTGGCCGGGCGGCGATCCGTTTGGCGGCCAGACCTTTGACCGCCCGTGGTTCAAGGACACGATGGAGGCGGCCAAGTTCAAGGCCGATGTGGCGTTTGAGATGTTCACCCTGCTGCAGTCGCCCTACTACTGTTTCCACGACGCCGATGTGCGGCCGGAGGGGGCGAATTTTGCGGAAAACACCCGCAACCTGAATGAGATCGTCGAGTATTTCGCGCAAAAGCAGGAAGAAACCGGGGTCAAACTGCTCTGGGGCACCGCCAACCTGTTTTCCAACGCGCGGTTCATGTCGGGGGCGTCGACCAATCCGGACCCGGATGTCTTTGCCTTCTCGGCGGCGACCATCAAGACCTGCATGGACGCAACCCACCGTCTCGGCGGCGAAAACTACGTACTCTGGGGCGGGCGCGAAGGCTATGAAACGCTGCTGAACACCGATTTGGCACAAGAAGACCAGCAGATGGGCCGGATGCTCAACATGGTGGTCGAGTACAAACACAAGATCGGCTTCAAGGGAGCGATCCTGGTGGAGCCGAAACCGCAGGAGCCCTCCAAACACCAGTACGACTACGACGCCGCGACCGTCTATGGCTTCCTCAAACGCCACGGGCTGGAAAATGAGGTCAAACTGAACCTCGAGCAGGGCCACGCAATCCTCGCGGGACATTCGTTCGAGCACGAGATTGCCACCGCACAGGCGCTGGGCGTCTTTGGCTCCATCGACATGAACCGCAACGATTACCAGTCCGGTTGGGACACCGATCAGTTCCCGAACAACACGCCAGAGGTGGCGCTGGCCTATTACCACATCCTGAAACACGGTGGTTTCACCTCGGGCGGCACCAATTTTGATGCCAAACTGCGCCGCCAGTCCATCGACCCGGAGGATCTGCTGATGGCGCATGTCGGCGGCATGGACATCTGTGCCCGCGGGTTCAAGGCCGCTGCGGCGATGATCGAGGACGGCACATTGGATCAGTTTGTCACCGACCGCTACGCCGGGTGGCAGCGGGACGATGCGCAGGATATGCTCTCGGGCAAGCTGTCACTGGACGACATCGCAGAACGGGTCGAGGCCGACAACATCAACCCGAAACCGCGGTCCGGGCGGCAGGAATATCTGGAAAACGTCATCAACCGGTTTGTCTGAATGAGCAACGCGCAGATCGTGGATCACGGCCTTCACCAAGGCCACATGCTGAAAGAGGCGCGGCTGTACAGCGCGGGCCTTTCCGTCAGCCTGCTAAACTTTGGTGCCGTAACCCGCGATCTGCGCCTGTTGTACGACGACCGCCCGCTGATCCTCGGGTTTGAGGACCCGGCCGCCTATCTGTACAACCCGGGCTATCTCGGCGTGATTGCGGGCCGGGTGGCCGGGCGGATCAAGAACGCGCGCTTTGCGCTCGATGGGCAGAGCTACCAACTCGACGCCAATGAAGGCGATACGCTGCTGCATGGCGGGGCACAGGGGCTTTCTCATGTGTTCTGGGAGATTGAACTGCTCTCTGATGCCAGCGCGCGCCTGCGCTACCACTCACCGGAGGGGGAGGCGGGGTTCCCCGGTGCAGTGGATGTGTCTCTGACCGTCACGCTTGAGGGGCTGGCGATTGTCTATGACATGCGGGCCGAAGTCAGCGCAGCGACCCCGATCAGCCTCGCGCAGCACAATTATTATAACCTGATGGGCGGTAGGCAGCCGATCTGCGATCACCGGCTGCAGGTGGACGCCAGCAGCTTTCTCGTGTTGGACGATGCCAATGTCCCGACCGGTGAAATTGCAGCGCTGGATGGCAGCCATCATGACCTTCGTCTGGGGCGCAGTTTTGCCGACCTCGATCCGGAGCACCGGGGCAGCGATGTGGCGCTTGTGTTCGACACTTGCCGTGATCCGCAATTGCCGGTGGCGACACTGACCGCACCGGATGGGCTGCAAATGCGGATCGTTAGCGATCAGCCCTGCGCGCAGGTTTATACCGCCGCCGCCCTGCCGCCCCAGTCCGGTGCTTTGTCAGGACAGCAGATCGGCCCCGCCATGGGCGTCTGTTTTGAGCCGCAGGGCTTTCCCAACGCAGTGAACCTGCCGCAGTTTCCCAGCGTGATCGCGACCCCGGATCACCCCTACCGTCAACGCCTGCGTCTTGAACTCGGGAGGATCTGATGCACCGGATGATCGCGCTTGCCCTGCTGGGAGCTACGTCCGCACAGGCGGAGATGCGGCCTGACCTTGGCCCGCGCCCGCAGTTTCCGGCACCGGATATGGCGGCGGTGGAGCTGGGGCAGCTGTTGTTCTACGATCCGATCCTGTCGGGCAATCGCAACATCTCTTGCGCCACCTGCCACCACCCGCGCTTTGGCACTGGCGACGGTCTGTCGCTGGGTTTGGGCGAGGGCGGTATCGGCCTTGGCCCTGAGCGCCGCGCTGATCCCGCCAATCTGCCCGAGCAGCGCATCCCGCGCAATGCGCCGGGTCTGTGGAACCTTGGCGCACCGGAATTCACCGTGATGTTCCACGATGGACGGCTGGAGGATCACCCCGACCACCCCGGCGGTATCCGCACCCCCTTGGGCGAGGATATGGTTGCTGGCTTTGACGACGCGCTTGCCGCGCAGGCGATGTTCCCGGTGCTCTCTGCCGATGAAATGGCCGGGCATTACTCGGAAAACGAGGTCGCAGAGGCGGTGCGGCTGGGGCAACTGTCCACACCCGGCGGCGCATGGGACCGGATCGCCGCACGTGTCGAGGCCATCCCCGCCTATCGCGCTGGTTTTGATGCGGTGCTGGGGGAGGGCGCGCCAATCACCTTTGCCGACATCGGCAATGTACTGGCGGATTTCATCCGGTTCGAGTGGCGCGCCGATATGAGCCCCTTTGATGCCTACATGCTGGGGCAGGGCGATCTTCCTGCGCCCGCCCTGCGTGGTATGGAGCTGTTTTATGGCGAGGCCAATTGCAGCCAGTGCCACTCCGGCTGGTTCCAGACCGATCATGATTTTCATGCGCTGGCGGTGCCGCAGCTCGGGCCGGGCAAGGCCGCGCGGTTTGAAACCCACAATCGCGACGAAGGCCGCATCCGCGTCACGGGCGCCGCGCAGGATGCCTTTGCCTTTCGCACGCCCTCCTTGCGCAACATTGACCTGACCGCGCCTTATGGTCATTCCGGTGCCTTTGCCACGCTGGAGGGCATTGTGCTGCATCACCTGCAGCCGGGGGAATCATTGAATAATTACGACAGGTCAGCCGCGACCCTGCCTGACCTGTCCGGACAACAGGATTGGGCTGTGCACGAGTCCGCATCCGAACGCCAGGCGCTGACACAAGCGGTCAGCTACGCGCCGGTGCGCCTCACGCCAGCGGACATCGCGGATATTGTCGCGTTCCTGCACGCGTTGACGGACGATGTCGCCGCGGCGGGCCGTCTTGGGGTGCCGGAACAGGTCCCCAGCGGGCTGCCGGTGGATCGCTAGATCGGACTACTGCGTCAGGGTGATCTGTTGATTGGCATCGACAGTGTGCCAATCAGAGTGCGACCCATCCGGCCAGTTCACGCGGACCCGCACACGCGCGTGTGGCCCTAGGCCGAAGTGTAAGGCGCCGAGATCGCCACTCGCATGGCCACCGCCGACGGTCACCTCGCGGCTGACATCCGTATCGCCCAGTTCCATCTCGACAAAGGCGCCAATGGCATGGGTGTTCGGCGCCGCGCCCTTGAGGCGCAGCAGCAACCAGTTGCCACCTGCGGAGTTTGTGTTCTGCCAGACCTCCAGAGGCGCACGGCGATTGGCCACCGCAATATCGAGAAGACCGTCCCGGTTCAGGTCCACCAAAGCCCCGCCGCGCCCGCGATGCAGGCTGTCGACACCCGCCATCGCGCCAACCTCGACAAAGCTGCCGTCTGCCCGTTGCAGCATCAGGTTGTTGGGGTCTTTCTGGGCGGCATCGGGCATCTGCTCGACATTGCCCTTGGTGACAAAGATGTCATCGCGCCCGTCGTTGTTCACATCCCCGAATGCCGCGTGCCACCCGGTCGAGGGGCGCCCATCGCCGCCGGTATAGGGCCGGTGGGCGGTGGTGCCAAAGCCATAGGTCACGTCTTCCCAGACCGGGCCGTCCGCGTCGGGGGTTTGCAGCTGAAACTTCTGGTCCCCCATCGAGGTCAGGTAGACGTCCTGAAACCCGTCGCCGTTCATGTCCCGGGAGGCGATCCCCATGCCCCAGAGCGCATACTCGCGCCAGCCGTCCTCGGCGTCATAAAGGCGGGGCGCTGCCTCCATCGCCCACATCTGTTCCTGTCCACCGCGCACATAATAATGCCGGTCGTTCGAGACCCTGAGGTCGGCGCGACCGCTTCGGTTCCAATCGCTGAACAGGAGCGAGAGCGCGCAATACCCCGGCGTCAGCCGTTGCATCGGGGCATAGGATGCTCCGGCGGGACGAAACAGCAGCGTGTCGTCGCAGGTTCCGAACGGCCCCTCCGGATCTGTGCGGTCCACATAGGTGCCAAAGGCCAGCGTCGGCAGGGCGTTGTCTCCTTCCCAGGTGGCGGAAAACGCGGTTGTCCAATGGTCGCCACTGACAAAGCCCAACGTGTCGAAGGGTTCGAACTGGCACTGTCCGAGACCGCGCATCAGCACATCCGGCCCCGCGCGCAGGATGGCGAGGTCGTCCAGCCCATCGCCGTCGATATCCAGGGGATAGGCGCCGGTGACCCCCGTGAGCGCCAGCGCCGGGGGTGTTTGTGGGGAAAACGCCAATGACGCGCCAGGTTCAGCCGTGGCATTGACAAAGAGCTGTGCCGGATTGGCCCCGCCCGCTGCGTAAAGATCCGGTAACGTGTCGCCGTTGCAATCGAACACTGCAAGGCCGCCGCCCACGTAATGCTCCCATCCGCCGTCATAGACATGCTCTGCGATGGGCACCGGCGTGAACTCTGGCACCGTTGGTTCGGCTTGGGCGGGATGGGCCAGCATCAACAGGGCGAGGGCACACGCGTCAGGCCGCAGCATTGGCCAACTCCTTCACGGTCTGCGAGGTGACTTCCTCGATGCCATAGGCGGCGGCACCCTTGGCCCACATCAGATCGCCCCAATCGTGGACGATCACCTCGGGCAGGGGCGCATCCACCTGCACCACCCATTGGCGCATCTCCTCGATCAGCTTGTCGGAGTAGAGATAGTCGAACGACAGCCGTGCGCCTGCGAGGATGATCTTGCTGGGATCAAAGATATTCACCACATTGGCCAGTCCCATGGCAAACATCCGCCGTGCCCGGTCGAGGATCGATTGCGCCATCGCATCGCCATTCTCGGCCGATTGAAACAGCGAGGCGATGGTCCTGTGGCGCTCGCTGCCGCTGGAGATATTGGCCTCGCGCAGGAGCGCATAGTCACCCACATAGGCCTCCAGACAGCCGCGCTGCCCGCATTGGCACAGCGCCCCTTCGAGGTGGACCTTGGTGTGCCCGAATTCAGCGCCACAGCCGCGGGTGCCCCGGTAGATCTGCCCGTCGATCACGATGCCCATGCCGACGCCATGTTCGATGGTGATGACGATGAAATTGTCGCAGGTGCGGCCCTCGCCAAACAGGTGCTCGGCCTTGGCGACCAGATTGGCATCATTGTCGAGGAAGACCGGGCAGGGCAGATCCTGGGCGATTGCCGCACCAAACTGCACGTTGCGCTCCTCGAGCGAGGATGACCAGTAGATGAAACTGCGTTCCGCATCGATCATGCCGGCCATGCCCAGCCCGACACCGGACAGGTCGTCGATCCCGAAACCACCCTTCTTGCAGGTATACTCCAGCGCCCGCCGGATCTGGGCGCAGAGGTCCGGGACCGGCATGTTGCCCTTGACCAAGGGCATCTCGTGGCTGGCCAGTTCCGTGCCGACAAAGTCGGTGATGACGGTGGAGATCACATGGTGCGACACCTTCAAACCGGCAATCCGATGCGCATCCCCGCGGATCTTGAGCGCGACGCGCGGGCGTCCGCGCTTGGTTTCCGAAGAACCGTCCGGTGCAATTTCCTCGATCAGACCGGCAGCCAGCAGCTCTGCGGTGATGGCGGTGACCGTTGCCGGGCTGACGCCGGTTGCCTTGGCGATGTCGATGCGGGCGATGCTTTCGGCCGCACGGATCACGTCCAGGATCTGCTGCCGTCCGCTTTCACGCTGGTCGCTGCCCGACGACAGCCGTCCTGATCGTGCCAAATTGATCCTCCTCCCATGCCGTCTCCACGCGGCAGCGCCACGTTATGGCACCATAAAATGCCTCCGGCAATCTCTCCCTCGTCGCAGCCTACATGATTTAATTTGAAACTCAAAAAAAATATTGCTACACACGACTCACAGTGTGGGCCCGGAAAAGCAATTGGCCTGCATGACAAGGGAGGAAGACATGAAATTCTTGAACGGACTTTCCGTTATCGCACTCAGTGCATTTGCTGCATCCTCGGCCTTTGCCGCGGATCTGACCGTCGGCGTCAGCTGGTCAAACTTTCAGGAAGAGCGGTGGAAAACCGACGAAGCGGCCATCGTGTCCGCCCTGGAGGAAGCCGGTGCTGAATATATTTCCGCCGACGCGCAGTCCTCGTCTGCCAAGCAGCTTTCCGACATCGAAAGCCTGATCGCCCAGGGCGTGGATGCGCTGATCATCCTCGCACAGGATTCCCAGGCGATCGGCCCGGCCGTGCAGGCCGCTGCTGATGAAGGCATTCCGGTGGTCGCCTATGACCGTCTGATCGAGGACAACCGCGCCTTTTACCTGACCTTCGACAACGTCGAGGTTGGCCGCATGCAGGCGCGCGCGGTGTTCGAGGCAATGCCCAAGGGCAACTACGTGATGATCAAGGGCTCGCCCACCGATCCCAACGCGGACTTCCTGCGCGGTGGTCAGCAGGAGATCATTCAGGCCGCGGTTGATGCGGGTGACATCAATATCGTGGGTGAGGCCTACACCGATGGCTGGCTGCCCGCCAACGCGCAGCGCAACATGGAGCAGATCCTGACCGCCAACGACAACAATGTCGACGCGGTTGTGGCCTCCAATGACGGCACCGCGGGCGGTGTCGTGGCGGCGCTGACCGCACAAGGCATGGAAGGTATCCCGGTTTCCGGTCAGGACGGCGACCACGCTGCGCTGAACCGCGTTGCCAAGGGCACCCAGACCGTGTCGGTGTGGAAGGACGCCCGTGACCTCGGCCATGCCGCAGGCGAGATCGCCGTGGCCATGGCCGGCGGCACAGCGATGGAAAACATCGACGGTGCCGTGTCCTGGACCTCGCCGGCGGGCACCACCATGACCGCCAAATTCCTGGCGCCGGTTCCGGTGACCAAGGACAACCTGTCGGCTGTTGTGGATGCTGGCTGGATCACCCAGGAAGCGCTCTGCCAGGGCGTGGAAAACGGCCCGGCCCCCTGCAACTGATCTAACCAAATCGGGTGGTCCGGAGTTTTTCGGACCATCCACCCCCCTTTTCTGATATACTTCGCTGAATACTGGAGCCGGATATGACCGACACCACGTCTCAGCCAATCACCCCCCAAACCAAGCGCAATGTCTTCCAGCAGCTTGAGCTGGATGTGCGGCTATTGGGTATGATTGGTGCCTTCATCATTCTCTGCATCGGGTTCAACCTGGTGACCGATGGGCGCTTCCTGACGCCGCGCAACATCTTCAATCTGACGATCCAGACCGTCTCCGTGGCGATCATGGCCTCCGGCATGGTGTTTGTAATCGTCACCCGCCACATTGACCTCAGCGTCGGTGCGCTGCTGGCGACCTGCTCCGCCATCATGGCGATGACGCAGACCGAGTTCGTGCCGAATGTGCTGGGGCTGGGCCTCAACCATCCGATCACCTGGGCGGTTGCGGTTGTGGTCGGCCTGGTCGCGGGCACCCTGATCGGGGCGTTTCATGGCTGGATGGTCGGCTATCTGACAATCCCCGCCTTCATCGTGACCCTGGGCGGGTTTCTCGTCTGGCGCAACGTGGCCTGGTACATGACCGACGGTCAGACCATCGGCCCGCTCGATTCCACCTTCCTGATGTTTGGCGGCACCAACGGCACCCTCGGGATCACCGCAAGCTGGGTGCTGGGGCTTGTGGCGACCGCGCTTGCATTGTTGACGCTGTGGAACAGCCGCCGGGCCAAGCTGGCACATGACTTCCCGGTGAAACCTCTCTGGGCCGAGGGCGTGCTGGCCGCGATCATTGCCGCATCCATTCTGGGGTTTGTCGGCACCCTGAATGCCTATGAGATCCCGACCCGTCGTCTGGAGCGCATGTTCGAGGCCCGCGGCGAGGTGATGCCCGAAGGCTTTACCCAAGGCTATGGCCTGCCGATTTCGGTGCTGATCCTGATCGCAGTGGCGGTGGTGATGACAATTGTGGCCCGTCGCACCCGTCTGGGACGCTACATCTTTGCCACCGGCGGCAATCCGGACGCGGCAGAGCTGTCGGGTATCAACACCCGTATGCTGACGGTGAAGATCTTTGCCATCATGGGCTTCCTCTGCGCGCTGTCGGCGGTTGTGGCCTCGGCCCGTCTGGCCAACCACTCCAACGACATCGGCACATTGGACGAGCTGCGGGTGATCGCGGCAGCCGTGATTGGCGGCACCGCGCTCTCTGGCGGATTTGGCACCATCTACGGCGCCATCCTCGGCGCGCTGATCATGCAGAGCCTTCAGTCCGGCATGGCCATGGTGGGCGTCGATGCGCCGTTCCAGAACATCGTTGTCGGCTCCGTGCTCGTCGCCGCCGTCTATATCGACATCGTCTATCGCAAGCGTGTGGGGGCCAAATAATGACCACTCCCAAGGAACTCCGTGCCTCTGGCGCAACTCCGATGGTGGAGATGAACAACATCTCCATCTCTTTTGGCGGTATCAAGGCGGTGGACGACGTCTCGGTCGATCTGCACCCCGGCGAGGTCGTGGGCCTGCTGGGCCATAACGGCGCCGGCAAGTCGACCCTCATCAAGGTGCTTTCGGGCGCCTACAAGATGGACTCGGGCGAGATCCGCATCAACGGCAACAAGGTGGAGATCACCAACCCCCGCGATGCCCGCAGCCACAATATCGAGACGATCTATCAGACGCTGGCGCTGGCGGACAACCTCGATGCGGCCTCCAACCTGTTTCTGGGGCGCGAGATCGTCACCGGCACCGGTCTGGTGAACGACGCCGCAATGGAAGCCGAATGCCGCAAGATCATGGGCCGCCTGAACCCGAACTTCCGCAAGTTCAACGAGCCGGTCTCGGCGCTCTCGGGCGGGCAGCGGCAATCGGTGGCGATCGCGCGCGCGGTCTATTTCAACGCCAAGATCCTGATCATGGACGAACCCACCGCAGCGCTGGGTCCGCATGAAACGCAGATGGTGGCGGAACTGATCCAGCAGCTGAAGGCGCAGGGCATCGGGATCTTCCTGATCGATCACGATGTGCATGCGGTGATGGAACTCTGCGACCGGGCATCTGTCATGAAGAACGGCCAGCTTGTGGGCACCGTCGACATTGACGATGTGACCGATGATGATCTCCTGTCGATGATCATTCTTGGCAAGACACCGGGCGAAGCTGCGGCCTGATCCCGGCATCTTCGAAGTTTGCAAAGGGGCGCATTCGCGCCCTTTTGTGTTTGGCGCATCGCCAAACCGGAGCGCGGTTACCCATCTGAAATGGAACACACGGGTTGACCCAGAGCGCTGAAATCTAAGCTTGAAAGCAGGCTCCGTTGGGTTTAAATCCACCGTCGATCCGCCTCAATAGCTCAGCTGGTAGAGCAGGTCCTTCGTAAGGACAAGGTCGGGGGTTCGAGTCCCTCTTGAGGCACCACTCACTCTTTTGATGGTATGCGATCCCTTCGAGCGGTGTGCCCGCGAGGCGAGCTCGAAGACGCGCGGCAATAAACGGGAAACGCTCTGCTTGGACCGGTGGGGTCAATCCGATCTTGGCGACAAGAGCCTCTCCACACTTTCACCTGCAAATTTCGTCGCGTGGCGTGACGCCCGGTTGCAAACAAGTGGCGCCCTCGACAGTGCGGAGAGAAATGCCTCTCATGAGGTCTGTGTTCTCCGTGGCTCGGCGGGAGTGGGGATTAATAGTAGGTAACCGATGTTCGCAAGCCGCAAGAAGCAGCTGCCCGGAACCGTTTGCCGACGAGGGCGGAACTGGAGCGTCTCGAGCTCTCAGCAGCTAGTGATCTCAACAATGCGACGGCGCGCGCGTTTCATGCATTCCTGTTTGCGGCAGAAACCGCAGTGTGTGCCGGCGAAATCGTGGGTATGAAATGGGAGCACATCGACCTGGAGCGCCGGGTTGTGGGGTTACCTTCGTTAAGAAGCTTGCGTGCATCTTCCCGTTGGTCCCGAGCCTGCTCGAGGCTCAGATCAGGGTTTTCTCCGAAAGAGAGCAACTTCTCTTTACCCATCCAGCGATATTTGAACCGCCACAGTTTGGAGCCACCGGGATTGACCAGGAGGAACAAGCCGTCGAAGTCGGCCTGCTTATAGGGTTTCTCTTTCGGCTTTAGAGCGCGGACTTTGGCATCGCTCAGAACAGGCATCTGAGGGTACCTCATTTCACGACCTCGGCGGTACCCCGACCCATACCCCCATTGAGGGTAGATTGGGCTGGATCGCTCCGGACAAACTCGGACAAAGGATCCGATGTTTTCGACGAAATTCAGGCTATTAGAAGAAATTACAAACCACAACTCGAAGTGATTGTGGTGCCCGGGGGCGGAATCGAACCACCGACACGAGGATTTTCAATCCACTGCTCTACCCCTGAGCTACCCGGGCACGGGAAGGCGTATTGCCTTGGGTGAAGGCCTTCTATGCGCTGTGTGATGCAGTGTCCAGAGGCTTTTTCAAAGAAAATCTCTAATGTTCAGTGGGAGGGCGGGTCTCGTGTTCTTCCAGCGCGTTTTCAAGGTCTTCCTGATCTGCGCTGGGGACGGAATAGCCTCCGTTCAGCCATTTCGCGAGGTCGAGGTCGGCGCAACGCTTGCTGCAGAAGGGGCGATAGGCGCGCAGGCCGGGTGCGCCGCAGATCGGGCAGCTCATGAGAGAACCTCCGACAAGGGCAGGCGGGCGCGTTTGCGCTGCAGCTCGAAATGACCAAGCGTGGTCCAGCCGGCCAGCGTGGTCTCCTCCGGGTCGGATTTGAAGGCGGCGCGCAGGGCGGTCTCGAAGGTGCGGCGGTCCTTCTTCGGCATCGGGGCGGCATCGATCACGATCTGGCCGCCAAGTCCCAGACAGCGCAGGACGCGGGGCAGGGCGCGGGCGCAGGCCATATTGGCCTTTGTGCCGGCCGCCAGCGAGGTGTCGCTGCCGGTGTTGACATCCACCGCCACCAGGGCGCGGGTGGGCTCCACATAGAGAAACGCGCCCGCACCGATGGCAATCTTGCCGCTGCGCAGGGTCTCCAGCGCATCCAGAACGCCGCAGCGCTCAAATCCGCCGGGCGTCTGCTCGACCTGAGCTGGATCGGTCCATTCGCGCCAGGCCTGCAGATGGGGCGTGTCGCCCTCGTGCAGCACTTCGGCAGTGTCGGAGGGATCCTCCAGGACCTGGCGCGCGGCTGCGACCATCGTGGCGACATCCTCGGCGATGTCCTCGGGGTCGGCCCCGGCGCAGGCGGAGCGCAGGATCAGTCCGAAGTCTTCGCTCTCCATCTCGGCGTGGGCGATTTCCAGCAGGCGGTCGCGTTCATCCTCGTCCCGGATCGCGCGCGAGATATTCAGCCCCGGCGCCTCTGGCGTGACAATGGCATAGCGGCTCTTGAACAGGAGCTTTTGCGTTACCGGCAGGGCTTTGCCCGGTTCGGCATAGCCGGTGACCTGGACCAGCAGCATCTGCCCGGGGGCCAGACCCTTGACCTGACGCAGGAAGGCGGGGCCGTCGGGGGTGCTGAGGAACATGCCTCCCTGACCCTTGACGGGGCGGTCGGCGCGGGCACGGTAGATGGTGCCGGGCAAGGGCGCGTCACCTGCGATCAGAAAATCTTCGAGCGTGCCGTCCACCATCAGGGCCGCGGCCTCGCGCCCTGCGATGTGATCGAGAATGATCTGAGTGCCTTTCATGGCGCTTGGTCCTTGTAGAGAGGGTATCCTGCCGCGTGCAGCAAGGTTGCGGTCTCGGCCAGCGGCAGGCCGACAATAGCGGTGAACGAGCCGCTGATCCACGGGATCAATGCGCCTGCGGGGCCCTGGATGGCATAACCGCCGGCCTTGCCGTCCCAGTCACCGGTCGCGAGATAGCCGTTAAGCTCCACGTCCGAGAGGCGTTTCATCTTGACCTGGCTGACAACATCGCGTTGCCACAGCTGGTCGTTCCGGCGCAGCGCCACCGAGGTAATGACGCGGTGACGGCGGCCGGAAAGGGCGAGCAGGAATTCCGCGGCCTCGCCGGCGTCGCGGGGTTTGCCCATGATGCGACGCCCCAGCGCCACAGTGGTATCGGCACAGAGCACCAGATCGTCCGCATCCGCTGCAACGGCCTGGACCTTTTCGCGGGTCACCCGGGCGCAGTAGTCGCGGGGCAGTTCGCCCTTGTGCGGGGTTTCGTCGATGTCCGGCGGGCGAATGTCGTCCGGGGTGACCCCCAGCTGCGCCAGCAATTCCAGCCGACGCGGGCTGCCCGAGCCAAGAATAAATCTCATGCTTGAACTCCTGCGGTTTGCCGCCCCGGCTCCTGATCCGTGCCCGGCCTACGTGGCGGACCGGCGGCCATGAAACCAAAAGCCGTAGCAAAACAAAAGCCCGGCACCGGGCCGGGCTCTTTCGTCTGAGGCGAATCGCGCTTACTTGAAGCGGTAGTTGATCCGCCCCTTGGTGAGGTCATAAGGTGTCATTTCCACCTGGACCCGGTCACCAGCGAGGACGCGGATGCGGTTCTTGCGCATCTTGCCTGCCGTATGTGCTATGATTTCATGGCCGTTTTCCAGCTCGACCCGAAACGTCGCGTTTGGCAGGAGTTCCTTCACGACACCGGGAAATTCGAGCGTATCTTCCTTGGCCATGTTGTCTCCATATTTGTGTTTCCCCGGATGACCCGGGACGTGCGCTTAAATGAGCGCATTTCTCCTGATTTTCAAGGGCGCATTTATATCATGCGTCGGTTAACGACAGATTGCGTGCGGGTTTCCTGTTCTTCCCAATGGGACCGATTGCGCACGACGCCCTCCCGGCGCACGTGATCGATGGCCGAGCGATCCACATCGGCATAGGTCCATCCCGGCTGATTGAGCTGGCCCTCTGCCAGCACGCCGGTCGCGGGAAAGCCGGTGTCGGGCGGGCCAAAGATGCCCCCCATGCCGGTATTGACATCCACCGCTTCGGACCAATCGGCCGGACCCACAATCGACGACATGGCGGTGACGCATTGCTGTTCCAATGCGCGGGACATGGCGCCGATGCGGACGCGCCAGTAACCGGCCAGGGCTTCGGTGCAGGAGGGGACAAGGATGACATCCGCCTCTGCCAGGGCGCGCCCCAACAGCGGGTATTCACTGTCATAGCAGATCAGCACGGCGATCTTGCCCAGCGCGGTGTCAAAGATCTTGAGCGGGCCGCCAGGGGCAATGTCCCACGGGTCGCGTTCAAACATCGTCATGATCTGCTTGTCCTGGGCCTCCCGCAGGCCGGTGGGGGTATAAAACTCCGCCCGGTTCACCGGGCGTGCAAACCCCGCATGCACCGGCGCGGATGCGCCCAGAATGTGAACCTTGTATTCCGCCGCAAGTTGCAGGTGCAGTGCCGCGGCGTCTTCCATCTTGTCCGACACCGACTGAATCGACGCCTCCAAGTTGCCGGCGATCGCCGTGCCATCCAGCGTCGACAGCTCCATCGCGCCGTATTCGGGAAAGACCAGCAGATCCGCACCGTTCCCGGCAGCCGTCGCCACCCAGTCCGCAAGCTTGTCCTGATACTGGGCCCAGCTGTCGAGCCAGTCGAGCGGGTAGGCGGCAGTGGCAATTCTCATGCATTCTCTCCAGTCGTGACCTGCGCATATGGCTATCACGCGGCAGGGCGCACTGCCATCTCGTCGCGGGTGTTGTGTGCAGAAAACTCTGCCGGGCGCGGGGCGCGTGTCAGTGGCGCCTGTGGTTCTCGGACACAAAGGCAAGGGCGGCGTCGCGCGTGCACAGCGCCGTCTGTCGGGTCAGGGCGGGGGTGATCCGGGCGTTTCCGGCGCGATGGGCGTATTCGCACAGGGCTGGTTTCAGGTGATGGAAACAGGCGAGGCGGAAGGCAGGCGGCTCGGTGACAGTGCTCATCGCGTCGCGCAAGGCGCCCAGCGCGTCAAAGGTCAGCTGCGCGGCTTTGGTCAGCAGGCCCGCGCGGGCATGGCAGTCCGCCGCATTGGCGCTGGCGGCCACCAGCATCGGCGGCGCACCGGCCAGCGTGGCGCTGTCCCGGTCGGTTCGGAACCGCCACTGCGCCTCGCGGAGGGCCCGGTCATAGAGCGGCTGCGCACGCGAGAGGTCGTTGGCGTCAAAGGCGGCATTCGCCTGTGTCGTCAGCCGTTTCCAGACCGTGTCGATGTGATCGGCTCTGAGCGCATTGCGGCGGAGGGGATCAGTCATCATCTGCGGCCCTTTCGAGGTGCACAACGGTTTCAATGCGCGTGACCCGATACCCGGCAGGGGGCCGGATCGGTGTGCCTTTAGGCATGTCGAGCACGCGGTTTTCGGTATCGATATAAAAATGCCCATGCGCGCCGGTGCCGGTGTCGAACCAGACGCGTTCACCGGGCACGGCAACGCGATGGATCAGCCCCGCCTCTTCAAAGGCCCGCAGTGCATTGTAGACCGTCGCCAGGGACAGTTTTTCATCCGCCCGTGTCGCCTCTGCATGCAGGGTTTGCGCGTCGATGTGGCGGCCCGTGCCGGTAAACAGCAATGCCGCCAGGGCGCGGCGCTGGCGCGTGGGGCGCAGGCCGTGGGCGCAGAGCAGGTCTTCGGGTGGCAGGCGCGCTGGGGGGCTCATATGTCTGCGCCCTTGCCTGCGCCCATGGCGGTTTGGGATCTTGCCGGCAGGTGCTGGCCCGGCCTTGATGCGGCGCCGCTCCCGCACAGGCCGATCCCCCTGTCCGTTTGCCATGCCATCGCCCGGCCTGCCCGTGGAGCGCGCAGCAGGCCCGCGGTCCGGTAGGCGAAAGCACAGATGCACCGCCTCGGCGGGCGTCGTACTGCTGTGGAATATGCGAAACCGTCAGAACCCTTCATCATGGCTCAGGTCTTAAGCGAGGCCGTTTGCGATTTCAACGTTTTTGAGAATGCTTCGCAATTGCATTGACGCTGCACAGCCGCCGCACTATCACAAGGGCAAGATGTTGGCCCCGCAGAGGGCTGATTCGAGACAAGGAGTGAACAGATGACGCGAACCAAACGGGTGTTGCTGCCGGCCGCCACGGCGCTTGCCATGGTGTTTTCCGCCGGTGGGGCGATGGCGCAGGACGACAAGATGAAGGTCGTCACCACCTTCACTGTTCTGGCCGATATGGCGCAGCATGTGGCTGGTGACGCCGCCGAGGTGGTCTCGGTCACCAAACCCGGCGCGGAAATCCACGGCTATGAGCCGACACCGCAGGACATTGTCCGGGCGCAGGGCGCCGATCTGATCCTGTGGAACGGCATGAATCTCGAACTGTGGTTCGAGCAGTTCCTGACCAACCTCGGCGACGTCCCCTCCGTGACGTTGACCGACGGGATCGACCC
The DNA here is from genome assembly GCF_056159345.1 of Epibacterium sp. ABV4_022. NCBI lineage: Bacteria > Pseudomonadati > Pseudomonadota > Alphaproteobacteria > Rhodobacterales > Roseobacteraceae > Epibacterium > Epibacterium sp. ABV4_022. The sequence continues at coordinate 67,301 of NZ_JBSWVA010000001.1, read as the reverse complement.
GATCTCGATCGCCTCGGGCGCCTACGAGGGCAAGCCCAATCCGCACGCCTGGATGGGGCTCGACAACGCATTGGTCTATATCGACAATATCCTCGAAGCCTTTGCCGAGCACGATCCGGAGAATGCCGCGACCTATGTGGCAAATGCCGCCGCCTACAAGGATGAGCTGCGCGCCACGCTGGAGCCGCTGCGGCAGGAGATCGCCACCATCCCCGAGGCCCAGCGCTGGCTGGTGACCTGCGAGGGGGCGTTCAGCTATCTGGCACGGGATTTCGGCATGAAGGAGCTGTACCTCTGGCCGATGAACGCCGACCAGATGGGCACGCCGCAACAGGTGCGCGCGGTGATCGACGGGGTGCGGGACAACGACATTCCGGTGGTCTTCTGCGAAAGCACGGTGAACACCGCCCCCGCCGAACAGGTCGCCCGCGAGACCGGCTCGCATTACGGCGGGGTGCTCTATGTCGACAGCCTGTCAGAACCCGATGGCGCCGTGCCCACCTATCTCGACCTGCTGAAGGTGACGTCGCAGACCGTGGCGGACGGGCTCACCACCGGCACCAACTAAAGACTCCCCTTGCCGTTGGACCCGTCGGGCGTATCGTCGTCCGGCGGGTCACGGCCGTTTCAGGCACCGACCTTTTCCGGTAGAAAGAGTGTTATGAAAGACGAAAGCCATATGGTCCGGGCGCAAGAGGCCGGCGACGGCATCGCGGCCCAGGATGTCACCGTCACCTACCGCAATGGTCACACCGCCCTGCGCAACGCCAGTTTCCAGATCCCGCGCGGCACCGTGACGGCGCTTGTGGGGGTGAACGGGGCCGGCAAATCGACACTCTTCAAGGCGATCATGGGGTTTGTGCCGGTGGCCCGGGGCGACATCCGCCTGCTGGGCCTCAGCGTCAAGGAGGCGCTGAAGCGCAACCTGGTCTCCTACGTGCCGCAGTCCGAAGAGGTGGACTGGTCCTTTCCGGTGCTGGTCGAGGATGTGGTGATGATGGGGCGCTATGGCCATATGGGCTTTCTGCGCCGCCCGTCCAAAACCGATCACGAGGCGGTCGAGGCCGCCCTGGCGCGGGTGAACATGCTGGAGTTCCGGCATCGTCAGATCGGCGAATTGTCCGGCGGGCAGAAAAAACGCGTCTTCCTGGCCCGGGCCCTTGCGCAGGATGGCAAGGTGATCCTGCTGGATGAGCCCTTTACCGGCGTCGACGTGAAAACCGAGGAGCAGATCATCGCGTTGCTGCGCGCCTTGCGCGACGAGGGCCGGGTGATGCTGGTCTCCACCCACAACCTCGGTTCGGTGCCCGAGTTCTGCGACCGCACCGTGCTGGTCAAGGGCACGGTGCTCGCCCATGGCCGCACCGAGACCACCTTCACTCGCGAGAACCTGGAAATGGCCTTTGGCGGCGTGCTGCGACATTTCACCCTTGGCGGTGCCGACCTGCACGAGGATGACGACGAACGGCAGGTGTCGATCTTCACCGATGATGAGCGCCCGCTGGTGCAATACGGTGAAAAGACCCGCAAGACGGAGCGCCTGAAATGAGCGTTCTGCTGGAGCCCTTTGCCTATGGCTACATGACCAATGCCATGTGGGTGTCGGCCCTCGTGGGCGGGGTCTGCGCCTTTCTGTCGTCCTATCTGATGCTCAAGGGCTGGTCACTGATTGGCGACGCGCTGGCCCATTCCGTGGTGCCGGGTGTCGCCGGGGCCTATGTGCTCGGGCTGCCCTTCGCGCTGGGTGCGTTCTTTTCCGGTGGGCTGGCCGCGGCGGCGATGCTGTTCCTGTCGGACCGGTCGGGCCTGAAGGTCGATGTCATCATCGGCATCATCTTCACCTCCTTCTTTGGTCTCGGGCTGTTCATGGTCTCGGTCAATCCGATGTCGGTCTCGATCCAGACCATCACCATGGGCAATATCCTGGCGATCACCCCCGAGGACACGTTGCAGCTGGCGATCATCGGTCTGGTGTCGCTGGTGATCCTGCTGGCGAAGTGGAAAGACCTGATGGTCACCTTCTTTGACGAAAGCCACGCGCGGTCGATCGGCTTGCGCCCGGGGCTCCTGAAGGCGGTGTTCTTCATGCTGCTGTCGGCCAGCGTGGTTGCGGCGATGCAGACGGTTGGCGCGTTCCTCGTTATCGCCATGGTGGTGACGCCGGGGGCCACCGCCTACCTGCTGTGTGACCGCTTCCCCCGGCTGATCCTGACCTCTGTGGCGATCGGCGCTGTGACCAGCTTTGCCGGCGCCTACATCAGCTATTTCCTCGACGGCGCCACCGGAGGGGTGATCGTGGTGCTGCAAACGGCGATCTTCCTGACCACCTTTGTGCTGGCGCCCAAGCACGGCTTGCTCGCTGCCCGCAGGAAGGCCGCCGCCGCGATGCAGGAGGAACTGGTCTGATGCTTGATACGCTTCTGATGCCCTTCCAGTTCGGTTTCATGCAGAACGCGTTCTGGATCGCGGTGATGGTTTCGGTTCCCACGGCGCTGCTGTCCTGCTTCCTGGTGCTGAAAGGCTGGGCCCTGATGGGCGACGCGGTCAGCCATGCGGTGCTGCCGGGGATCGTGCTGGCCTATCTTCTCGGGCTGCCGCTCATCCTCGGGGCCTTTGCCGCGGGCATGCTGACGGCGGTGGCGACGGGCTACCTGTCGGAAAACAGCCGCATCAAGCAGGACACCGTGATGGGTGTGGTTTTCTCCGGCATGTTCGGGCTTGGCATCGTGATGTATGTCGGGCTGCAGACCAATGTGCACCTGGATCACATCCTGTTCGGCAACATGCTGGGGGTGGGCGCGCAGGACCTGTGGACGGCGGGGATCATTTCGGTCTGCGTCGCGGCGGTGCTGGGCGTGAAGTGGAAGGACTTCATGCTGCATGCCTTTGATCCCGCGCAGGCCAAGGTCTCCGGCCTGCCGGTGGGGCTGCTGCACTATGGTCTGCTGGCGATCCTGTCGCTGACCATCGTGGCGACGCTCTCGGCCACCGGGCTGATCCTCGCCGTCGGGCTGCTGATCGCGCCGGGGGCGATCGCCTTTCTGCTGGTGCGCAGCCTCAAGCGGATGCTGCCGGTCGCGGTTCTGGTCTGCATGATCTCGATGCTGGGCGGTGTCTATCTCAGCTTCTTCATCGACAGCGCCCCGGCACCGACGATCGTGCTGATCCTGACCGGGATCTTTGTGATCGCCTTCCTGCGCCGGAGCATTCAGAACCGTCAGGCCTCGGCCACGGTATGAGGTCTCCGCCCCGGGCCAGCCGGGGCGGTCTCAGACGGTTTCGCCGCGTTCCCGGGCCAGGCGGATCTGTTTCTGGCGCTCGCGAAAGCGCTCCTTGTCCGCATCGGATGTTTCATGGATGCACTGGTGGCAGGAAACCCCGGCCTCATACTCGGGCCGGGCGGTGTCCTCCGGCAGGATCGGACGCCGACAGCCGTGGCACAGGTGGTGGGGGCCTTCAACCAGGCCGTGCCCCACGGACACCCGGTTGTCGAACACAAAACACTCGCCCTGCCAGGTGCTGTCCTGCTTGGGCGTTTCCTCCAGATAGCGCAGGATGCCGCCCTTGAGGTGATAGACGTCCTCCACCCCCTGCGACAGAAGGTAGTTCGTCGACTTTTCACAGCGAATGCCGCCGGTGCAGAACATGGCGACGCGCTTGTTGTGAAACCGGTCCTTGTTCTCTTCCCACCACTGCGGGAATTCGCGAAAGCTCTCGGTCTTGGGGTCGATCGCGCCCTCGAAGGTTCCGATCGCCACCTCATAGTCGTTGCGGGTGTCGATCAGCACCACATCCTCAGAGCGGATCAGATCGTTCCACTCTTCCGGCTCCACGTAGTGGCCGACAGAGGCGCGCGGATCCACATCCGGCTGCCCCATGGTCACGATTTCCTTTTTCAGCCGCACTTTCATCTTGCCGAAGGGGGGCTCCGCGGCGGATGCCTCTTTCCACTCCAGCCCGGCGCAGCCCGGCAGGGACCTGATATGGGCCAGCACCGCATCAATTCCCGCTCGCGGCCCGGCGATGGTGCCGTTGATCCCTTCATGGGCCAGCAGCAGCGAGCCTTTGACGTTCTGCGCGACGCAGAGATCCAGCAGCGCCGGTTTCAGTGCGGCGGGATCGGGAAAGCGGGTGAACTGATAGAGCGCGGCGATGGTGTACATGCCAGCGCGCATAGAGCCTCGCGCAGGGTTTTGCAAGATGCGAAGATGTCAAGCGCCAGCGTCGAAATAAGTATGTGAAATACATAAAATGTTTGCGAATGTGTCACAGGCTGGCCCGACGGTTTTCAATTTCAGGTTGATTGCACTTGTCGTGGGTTTCGACGCACACTCGACCGGGGCGGAGACAGGACACAGGAGACCGAGATGACCGAGGCGCTGATCGTAATCGATGTACAGAACGACTTTTGTCCGGGTGGCGCGCTGGCGGTCCCGGACGGGGATCAGGTGGTGGCGCCGATCAATGCGATGATGGCGCGGTTCGACACCGTGATCCTGACCCAGGACTGGCATCCGGCGGGACATTCCTCCTTTGCCAGCACGCATCTGGGGCGGGGACCATTCGACACGCAGGAAATGCCTTACGGACAACAGGTTCTGTGGCCCGACCATTGCGTGCAGGGCAGTGACGGCGCGGCGTTTCACCCGGATCTGCGCACCGATGGCGACCTGATTATCCGCAAGGGGTTTCGCCCCGAAGTGGACAGCTATTCCGCCTTTTTCGAAAACGATCAGACCACGCCCACCGGTCTCGAAGGGTATCTGCGCACGCGCGGTATCACCGACCTGACGCTTGTGGGGCTTGCCACCGATTTCTGCGTTGCCTTCTCGGCACTGGATGCCCGGCGGTTGGGGTTCTCCGTCAGAGTTGTGCCAGAGGCCTGCCGGGCGATCAACCTGGAGGGCTCGCTGGAGGCACAAATTGAGAATATGCGTCAATGCGGCGTGAAATTTGCCTGAAAGCATCACCCAATTTGTTAATCTCAAACCTGTACACAGAGGCCGATCCACAGATGACGGAGCGGATATAACCGGGTTCGCAGGGAATGGAGCAGACAAACCGCACGACAGACGGGCCACTGGCGCAGCACAACGCGCAATTCAGCTCTGAGGGGCTGTTGCAGCGCTATGCCACTGCGCGCAGCGAACTGTTCCCGGCCCGCGCGGCGATTGCCTTTGCCACGGCGGCGGCGCTTGCCCTGATCGTCGGCCTCTTTTGGGCCGCGCTGACCTTTCTCACCTATGTTGTCGCCGACGGCAGCGAAACCCTCTACCTGCGCCGGCTCTCGGCCCGGTTGCAGGCGGGCCAGAGCGTGGCGCAGGCCCGGGGGCTGACGACGCTGTTCTCGGCGCTCTATGCGGTTGCGGTCTGCGGGTTTGCCACCGTACCGCTGTTGCATCCCCTGGACCCGACGGACGGCCACCTGATCCTGGCAGAGCCCTTCTTTGCCCTCTGTGTGGTGCTGGGCCCGTCGCTGAGCGCGTCGCTCGATTATCGCTACAACCCTCCGGCGGCGATGGTCAGGCTGGCGATCTTTGCGTTGATGCCGCTGCTGATGGTGGCCTATTTCTTTAGCGACCACCCCAATATCGGGCCGGATCTGCAATTGATCGGCGCCGGGTTCCTGGCCTATTACATCGCCCAGATCTGGTTCCTGGTCTTTGTACAGAAACGGCACCAGCACTCGCGCCGGGCGATGCGGTCTCAGGCGCTCCAGCGGCAAGCGCTGGAAGACGCCTACATGCGCCTGTTCGACCAGAAGCAGGAGGCGCGCCGGCTGGCGATGATCGCCGAACACGCCAATGACGGGGTCATGCTGATCGGGTGTGATGGCATCGTGCGCTGGGTCAACGAGGGCTTTGTCCGGATGACCGGATTTTCCTTTGACGAACTGGTCGGATCCTCCCCCGGAGCACTGCTGAACAGCCCGGAAACGGATCCCGAGGCCCTGCGCCTGATCGAACAGGGGCGGGCAGCGGGCAAACCCTTCCGCGCCGAGCTGGTGAACCGGCGCAAGGACGGACAGGACATCTGGATCGAGACCAATCAGGTGCCGATCTTTGACGACAATGGCCGGATCGAGACCTATATCGCGGTGGAACGCGATGTGACCGCGGCCAAGCAGCATGAAAGCGAGCTGGAAGAGGCCCGCCATGCCGCCGAAGAGGGCGCCCGCATCAAGGAAGAGTTCCTGGCCACCATGAGCCATGAATTCCGCACCCCGATGAACGGGGTCATCGGCATGGCCCAGATGTTGCAGGCCACCGATCTGAGCGAGGATCAGAAACTCTATACGGAAACCATCCTCAGCTCGTCCCGCGCGCTGCTGTCGCTGATCAACGACGTGCTCGACCTGTCGCGGATGAATGCCGCCGGGGTCTCGCTGTTCGATGTGGATTTCGACCTGCACAGCTGCATCCGGGACACGGCGCTTCTGCTGCAGGGGCAGGCCAGCGACAAGGGGCTGTCCTTCGACATCGATCTTGATCCCGATCTGCCGGTCTGGGTGACGGGGGATGACCGGCGGTTGCGACAGATCCTGATGAACCTGGTGGGCAATGCCGTCAAGTTCACGCAACAGGGCGGGGTCACCCTGCGGGCCCGCGCCGAGCTGCGCGCGGAGCAGATCGAACTGGTGGTCTCGGTCGAGGATACCGGGATCGGCATCCCCGCCGACAAGCTGGACTATATCTTCGAACGGTTCACCCAGGCGGATACCGCGATCTCGCGCAGCCACGGTGGCACGGGGCTGGGCCTTTCGATTTCGCGCGGGCTGGCACGGGCGATGGGCGGTGACATATCGGTCACCTCCACCCCGGATGTGGGCTCCTGCTTTACCCTGCGCATCGATCTGGCCGTGTCCTCCGCCCCGGCTGGCGAGGCGGTGACGGATGCGCCGGCGCTGACACCGGCCCTGTTGCAGGATCTGCGCGGCCTGCGCTTGCTGGTGGCCGAGGACAATCGCGTCAACCGGCTGTTGATCAGCAAGTTCCTGGCCGATGCGCCGGTTGATCTGAAGTTTGCCACAAACGGTGCCGAAGCCGAGGCCCTGGTCCGCCGCCAGCAGCCGCAGGTGGTGCTGATGGATATGTCGATGCCGGAGGTCAACGGGCTGCAGGCGACGCGCGCGATCCGGAAGCTCGACATAGCGCAACCCTTCATCGCGGCGCTGACGGCGAATGCGGACGAGACCAGCCGCCAGGCCTGTCTGGAGGCCGGGATGGACTGTTTCCTCAGCAAACCGCTGTCGCGCAACGAACTGCTGACCGTGTTGCTGAATTTTGCGCAGACCATGCGGGAAACCCAGGGCGGTTGAACCGCTTGCCGAATGGTTGCAGCCTGTCCTATCAATCAGTGAACAATCGGAAGAGGTCTGCCCGTGGACATTGCAACCCGCGTCTACAATCACAAGTGGAAGATCGATCCGATCGTCCGGTCCCTGATCGATACGGATTTCTACAAGCTGTTGATGTGCCAATCGGTGTTTCGAAACAAGCCCAGCACTCAGGTCACGTTTTCGCTCATCAACCGGACCACGTCGGTGCCACTGGCAAAGCTGATCGACGAGGGCGAATTGCGCGAACAGCTCGATCACATCCGGTCCCTGAGCCTGAGCCGCGGCGAGAGCACCTGGCTGCGCGGCAACACCTTCTACGGCAAGCGGCAGATGTTCCGGCCCGATTTCATGGAGTGGTTCGAGGGGCTGCGCCTGCCGCCCTATCACCTGGAACGCAAGGGCGACCAATACGAACTGACGTTTGAGGGCTCCTGGCCGGAGGTCATGCTCTGGGAGATCCCGGCGCTGGCGGTGCTGATGGAATTGCGCTCCCGCGCGGTGCTCAACGACATGGGGCGGTTTGAATTGCAGGTGCTCTACGCGCGGGCGATGACCAAGGTCTGGGAAAAGATCGAGCGGCTGCGGCAGGTCGACGGTCTTGGCATTGCCGATTTCGGCACCCGCCGGCGCCACAGCTTCCTGTGGCAGGACTGGTGCGTGCAGGCGATGATGGAGGGGCTGGGGGATGCCTTTACCGGCACCTCGAATTGCCTGATCGCCATGCGCCGCGAGGTCGAGGCGATCGGTACCAACGCGCATGAGCTGCCGATGGTCTATTCGGCGCTGGCAGAAGATGATGCGGCGCTGGCACAGGCGCCCTATGACGTGCTGTCGGACTGGCATGAGGAGCACGACGGCAACCTGCGCATCATCCTGCCCGACACCTATGGCACCCAGGGGTTTCTCGACAATGCGCCGGACTGGCTGGCGGGCTGGACCGGCATTCGCGTCGACAGCGGCGATCCGGCGGCAGCGGCGGAGATTGCCATCCGCTGGTGGCAAGAGCGAGGCGAGGATCCGCGTGACAAGCGGGTGATCTTCTCCGACGGGTTGGATGTCGACAAGATCGCCGAACTGCACCGGCAGTTCTCGGGCCGGGTGAAGGCGTCGTTTGGCTGGGGCACGCTGCTGACCAATGATTTTCGCGGACTGGTGCCCGATGACGGGCTGGCGCCATTCTCACTGGTCTGCAAGGCGGTGTCGGCCAATGGGCGGCCCACGGTGAAACTGTCGGACAACCCGGAGAAAGCGATGGGACCGGCAGAGGAGATCGCGCGCTACAAGCGGGTCTTTGGCGTCGGGACGCAGGAGAGCATCGACGTGATCGTCTGACGGCGTGGTGAACGGTGACAGGGGGAGGAGGGGGCGCTGCCCCCTCGGGCCATTGGGCCCTCACCCCCGAGGTATTTCTGAAAAGATGAAATGCTCAGCCGTGATGCGCGGCCACGGTTTTCAATTGTGAAAACCCATAGAGCGCCTCAAAGCCCTTCTCTCGGCCATGGCCGGACTTGCCGATGCCGCCAAAGGGCAGCTCTACGCCGCCGCCGGCGCCATAGGTGTTGAGGAAGACTTGTCCCGCTTTCAGCCGCTTGGCCAGCCGGAGCTGCCGAGCCCCGTCGCGGGTCCAGAGCGCGGCAACAAGGCCGTAGTCGGTGCTGTTGGCGATCCTGACCGCCTCGGCCTCGGTCTCAAACGGGATCAGCACCTGCACCGGGCCGAAGATCTCCTGCTGCGCCAGCGGATGATCCGGGGGCACATCGGCAAACAGGGTGGGGCGCACATAGGCGCCTGTTGCGGGCGCGGTGGCGCTGATCCGGCCCTGACCGGCGATTTCGAGATCCGCACCTTTGGCCAAGAAACCTTCGACAATCTCTTTCTGGCGGGTTGAGATCAGCGGGCCCAGGCGCAGGTCCTCTGCTGCCGGGCCGACGGTGAGATCGGCATAGGCCGCAGCCATCCGCGCCTTGACCGCCTCGTAGATCGGGCGCTCGACCAGGATTCGCGAGGCGGCAGAGCAGGTCTGGCCGCCGTTCTGGATGCCGGCGTTGACAAGGAACGGCAGGGCCGCGTCGAGGTCGGCGTCGGCAAAGACGATCTGCGGGGATTTCCCGCCCAGCTCCAGCGTCACCGGCACCACGTTTTTTGCCGCCGCAGCCTGCACCAGCGCGCCCGTGGCGACCGAGCCGGTGAAGGAGATATGCTGCACGCCCGCATGGCCCGAAAGTGCCGCCCCGGCCTCCGCCCCCAGACCCGGTACCACGTTCAGCGCCCCGGCGGGCAGGCCGGCCTCCGCTGCCAGATGGGCAAAGGCCAGCGCCGTCAGGCAGGCTTCTTCGGCGGGTTTCAGCACGCAGGAATTGCCCATCGCCAGCGCCGCGCCAACAGACCGTCCGATGATCTGCATCGGATAGTTCCAGGGCACGATATGGCCGGTCACGCCAAAGGGTTCGCGCAGGGTGTAGACGGTGTAGCCGTTCATATAGGGGATGCTCTCGCCCATGACCTTGTCCGCCGCACCGCCGTAAAACTCGCAGTAGCGCGCCAGCGCCACCGCATCGGCGCGCGCCTGGGTCAGGGGTTTGCCCACATCCATCACCTCCAGCGCTGCCAGCCTGTCGGTATTGTCGGCGATGATCTGTCCGAGGCGGGTCAGGATGCGGCCGCGTTCTGTGGCGCTCATCTCGCCCCATGCGCCCTCCTGCGCGGTCTGGGCGGCGTGCACGGCGGCGTCGATGTCGGCGTCGGTGCCCCGTGCGATCTGACAGATTTCACTGCCATCGGAGGGGTTTATCAGCGGCAAGGTGGCGCCACCCAGGGGCGCCTGCCATGTGCCGCCAATCAGGCAAAGCGCCGGGTCGAACCACAGGGGGGAGGTGTCAGCCATGCGGGGGTCCTTCGATTTCAAAGGTGAAGCTCTTGACCTGGTGGTCGGTGAAGGGCGCGCCTTCGCGCAGGGCGCGGACGTTTGGCAGCAGGCTCAGCCGGGTGCCCCAGAACGCCGCCGCCGCCGGCGAATGCCGCGAGATGCCCATGCGCCAATAGCCGGGAAACTCGTTGAGGATCAGCGCGGCGGCCTCCATCCCAAGCCCCTTGCGGCGGTGTTGCGGCAGGACCATGAATTCAGAAAACTCCCGCCGGTCATCGGGCAGGTTCAGCACGATGGCAAAGCCGACGCGCGTGGCGGCGTCATGGATCCAGAAGGCCGTCACATCCTTGCGGTTGAGCAACTGACCCGCCCGTTCCGTCGGATCAATGCGCGCCAAGGGGGCGACTTCGGCAAAATAGGGCGCCAGCAGGCTGGCAAGCCGTCCCCGCTCTCGCGGCAGGATCAGCGAGAGCGTGACACTCATGCCGGGGCCTCGAGCGGTTCGGTCGGCGTGATATCCGGCAACACCGGGGCGGCGGCCAGCAGCGTCCGGGTGTAGGCGTGTCTGGGCGCGGTAAAGACCTGTTCCACCGGGCCTTGCTCGACGATTTCACCCTTTTGCATGACCAGCACCCGGTCGCAGACCTCGCGCACCACGCTCAGATCGTGGCTGATAAAGAGGTAGGTCAGCCCATAGGCGTCGCAGAGCTCGGCAATCAGGTCGAGGATGCGGGCGCGGACGGAGACATCAAGCGCCGAGACCGCCTCGTCAAAGATGATGAGTTCGGGCCGGGTAATGAGGGCGCGCGCAATGGCGATGCGCTGACGTTGCCCGCCTGAAAACTGATGCGGATACTTCTGCGCGTCCGCCGCCGACAGGCCGACATCCTCAAGCACCTGACCCACCAGATCCTGCCGGGCGCGGCCCGTTGGGGCATCTGGCGACAGGTGAAACGGTTCGGTGACCAGGCGCTCCACCCGGTGGCGCGGATTGAAACTGCCATAGGGGTCCTGAAACACCACCTGCATCGCTTGCCGCTGGGCGGGACTGCGCTGTTGCGACAGCGGCTGACCGTTCAGCAGCAGATCGCCGCCTTGCAGCTCTTCGAGGCCCAAAATGGCCCGGGTCAGGGTGGATTTGCCGCAGCCCGACTCGCCCACCAGCCCCAACCGCTCGCCCTTGTGGAGCGTGAAACTGACGTTGTTCACCGCGCGAAATTGCCCCGGCTTACCAAGCCAGCCTTTGCGGGGCGTGGTGTAGTCGCGCACGGCGCTGCGGACCTCCAGCAGGGGCGCGGGGGCCTCTGGTGCGGCGGGCAGGGCGACCTTATGGGCGGAGGCTTCAAACAGCATCCGTGTGTAGGGGTGGCGCTGATGGGTCAGCACGCTCAGGGTGGGGCCGCGCTCCACCACTTCGCCCTTGCGCATCACCACGATGCGGTCGGCAAGGTCCGCGACCACCGCGAGGTCATGGGTGATGATCATCAGCCCCATGCCGTATTCGCGCACCAAATCGCGCAGCAGATCCAGGATCTGCGCCTGCGTGGTCACATCCAGCGCGGTGGTGGGTTCATCCGCGATCAAGAGCTTGGGCCGGAGTGCAATCGCCATGGCGATTACCACGCGCTGGCGCTGACCACCCGACAGTTCGTGCGGGTAGCGGTCCATCGGAAACCGTTCGGGAGGCAGGCCAACACGGGTCAGCACGCGCGCGGCCTCGGCTTTTGCATCTGCCGCGCTGGTGTCGGTATGCAGCAGGATCGTCTCCATCACCTGCGCGCCGATGGTCATCACCGGGTTGAGCGCCGTCATCGGTTCCTGAAACACCATGCCGATGTCGCGCCCACGCCGCTGGCACATCTCGTCCTCAGAGAGGGCGCAGAGGTCCTCATCCTCCAGATAGATCGCGCCCCGGGTGACGGCGGCTTGCGGCAGCAGACGCATCACTGAAAACGCAGTCATGGACTTGCCCGACCCGCTCTCGCCGGTGACCGCAAGGATCTCGCCTGCGGCAATCGACAGGGTCACATCCCGCAGGATCGGCAGCGCCCCGATCGAGACCGAGAGGTTGGACACATCCAAAAGGCTCATGCGCGCCCCTCCATCAGGCGGGGATCAAAGCGGTCGCGCAAGCCATCACCGAGCAGGTTCAGCCCCACCACGGTAACGATGATCGCGCAGCCCGGCACGATCGCCAGATGCGGCGCAAGGCTCACGAGGGTCTGGGCCTCGGCCAGCATACGGCCCCAACTGGGGGTCGGGGGCTGGGCGCCAAGACCCACGTAGGACAGCCCCGCCTCGGCCAGAATGCCAAGTGAGAACTGGATGGTTCCCTGCACGATCAGGAGGTTGGCGATGTTGGGCAGGATATGCTCTGCCGAGATCCGCGCGCGCGACTTGCCCGCCACCCGCGCGGCCAGAATGAACTCCCGCGCCCAAAGGCTGAGGCTGCCACCCCGCGCCACGCGTGCAAAGACGGGGATGTTGAAAATGCCGATGGCGATGATGGCATTGATCGCGCTGGGGCCGAAGACGGCGGTGATCAGGATCGCGATCACCAACGAGGGGAAGGCAAAGACCAGATCATTGCCGCGCATGATGACCTCATCCAGCCAGGAGCCGCGCGTTGCCGCTGCCGCCAGTCCAAGCGGCACACCCAGACCGATGCCGATGCCGACGGCCAGCAGGGCCACCGCCAACGAGGTGCGCGCGCCGACCATCACCATCGACAGGATATCGCGGCCAAAATGATCGGTGCCCAACAGATGCGTGCCATTTGGCGTCTGGAGCTTGTCGGGGATGTTCATCACCGCATGGTCGAACGGCGTCCACACAAAGGAGACGATGGCCAGAAGCAGCATGATCCCAGAGAGGAGACCGCCAAGAAGCAGGCTTCGGTTCATGACGCCCTCGCAATCAGGTCACGTCCGGTCGTGAGGCCGGACAGCCCCCGACCTCCCCCACGGGAGGGGGCTTCACCCCCACCCGAGGCCGGGGATTGTCCTGTGTGGCTGGCAAAACCCAAGATTTTCATGCTGCTCTCCTGAGGCGGGGATCGACCACCGCATAGGCCATATCGACAAGGAAATTCACCAGGATCACCGCAAAGACCAACAGCATCACCACGCTTTCCACCACGATCAGATCGCGCGCCGAGATTGCCTGAAACACCAGCCGCCCAAGGCCCGGCAGATAGAACACCTGTTCAATGATGATCGCCCCCGCCAGCAGAAACGAAAACTGCAGACCGATGATGGTCAGCACCGGAATAAGCGCATTGCGCAGCCCATGACGGCGGATCGCCTGTTTCTGGCTCAGCCCCTTGGCGCGGGCCGAGCGCATGAAATCCTCGCCCAGAACCTCCAGAAGCGCCGAACGCATCACGCGGGCCAAAATCGCCGCCTGCGGCAGCGCGAGCGCCACGGCGGGCAGGGTGAGCGCATGAAGCCCCGCCCACAGCCCCTTGTCCCAGCCGACAAATCCCCCGGCCGAAAACCAGCGCAGGTTGATGGCAAAGACCAGCACCAACAGCATCGCAAACCAGAAGTTCGGCACCGCCACCCCCAGCTGTGTTGCGCCCATAACGGCCATGTCGCCCGCCTTGCCACGCCGCGAGGCCGCATAGATCCCCGCCGGGAGCGCAATCAATGTGGAGAGCGTCAGCGCATAGATCGCCAGCGGCAATGAGACCCAGAGCCGCTCTCCCACCATCTTTGCCACCGGGGTGCGGTAGGTATACGAGGTGCCGAAATCCCCGGTCAGCATGCCGCCGACCCAGTCCAGATAGCGGCTGACCTTACCTTGATCGAGCCCCAGCTCCTCGCGCAGGGCGGCGACGGTTTCCTCCTGCGCGCCGGTGCCCAGCATAAACGATGCAGGATCGCCCGGAGCGACTTCGATCACGGCAAAGATCACCATCGAGGCGACGGCGAGGCTCAGCATGAGCGAGAGGAGGCGTCTGACGAGATAGTGCAGCATTGGCGGCAGGTTAGGCGGCGGCAGCCCAGCCGTCCAGTGGCAGCATGAGAAAACCGCCCTGCGCCCCGTCCCCCTTGTGCGGCGCGTCAGATCCGCTAGCTCTTGAGCCATGCTGACCCGCCCCCTGTTTATCGGACACGAGATCTATCGCGGCTCCTCCTACGGGCGCTGGCACCCGCTGCGGGTGCCGCGTGTGTCGACCACAATGGATCTGTCCCGGGCGCTGGGCTGGTTGCCGCCCGCGGCCTTCGTAACCTCGCCCCGGGCCAAACCCGCCGCGCTGCACGCCTGGCACACGCCGGCCTATGTGGCGGCATTGCAGGCAGCCGAGGAGGCGCAGGCGGTCAGTGCCGAGGTCCGGGCGCGCCACCATATCGGCACCGTGTCCAACCCGGTCTACCCGGAGATCTTTCGCCGCCCGGCCACCGCGGCAGGCGGGTCGATCCTCGCAGGGGAGCTCCTGGCCCGGGGCGGCGTTGTCTACAACCCGGCGGGCGGCACCCACCACGGCATGCCGGACCGGGCCAACGGCTTTTGCTACCTCAACGATCCGGTGCTGGCGATGCTGTCGCTGCGCCACCATGGGGCGCGGCGCATTGCCTATGTGGACATCGACGCGCATCACTGCGACGGGGTTGCGGCGGCCTTTCACGGGGACGAGGATGTGCTGATGATCTCGGTGCACGAGGAAAACCTCTGGCCCCGGACCGGCCTCCTGCAGGACGATGCGGGCGGTTCAGCCCTGAACCTGCCGGTGCCCCGCGGTCTCAACGACAGCGAAATGGCCCATATCCGCGAGGCGCTGATCCTGCCGGCAGTGGCGGGATTTGCGCCCGATGCGGTGGTGCTGCAATGCGGGGCGGATGCGGTGACGGAGGACCCGCTGGCCCATCTCGACCTGTCCAACAGCGCCCATTGGGCCATTGTGGCGGCGCTGAAACCGCTGGCTCCGCGCTATCTCGTGCTGGGCGGCGGCGGGTATAACCCGTGGTCGGTGGGGCGGCTCTGGACCGGGGTCTGGGGCACGCTCAACGGGCAGGACATTCCCGACCGGGTGCCGGCAGAGGCCGAAGAGCTGTTGCGCCGGCTGGAATTCAAGGGCCACAGGCTGGGCCGCAATCCACCCGAGCACTGGTTCACCACGTTCCGCGATGCGCCGCGCGACGGCCCTCTGCGGCCCTCGATCGTGGATCGGGTCGCGGTCCTGCGCCGCCGATGGCAGCAGGCGGGAGAGCGCTGGCAGCGCGCCTGATCCCGGGCGACCACCTGCCGTGATCTGTGGTGACCTGCCACGACCTGCCGTGACGCGCTGCGCCCGCCGGGCCGCAGGCCCGGCGCTGGGCCCAACGGATGGGGATGCATTTTCAATGCAGACACAGCGAGCGGGAGCCTCCCCCGCCCCGAAGGGACTCCCACCCGCTGCGTGTCACTCGGCCCAGCTCAGCGCGCCGATCTCGATGGCCGCCGTTGGCGCATTTGCCCAGACCCCCTGAAGGCCCGCCTTGGCGATGCCCAGCTTGGCCAGCTGGAACAGATAGCCGTTGACGTGATCCTCGGCGATGATCCGTTGCGCCTGTTGCAGGATCTCGCGGCGCGCCTCCGGGTCGGTGGTGGCATTCAGACGCGTCATCAGCCCTTGCAGATCCGGGTTGTCATACTGGAAGTAATAGTCGGGCCGGGCATAGATGCCGATGTCCATTGGCTCGGTGTGGCTGACAATGCTGAGCCCGTAGGTCTTGCCCTTGAACACCGTTTCCAGCCACTGCGCCCATTCGACGTTGATGATCTCCGCCGTGATGCCGACCGCGGCCAGCTGTGCGGCCACGATCTCGCCTCCGCGCCGGGCATAGGCGGGGGGCGGCAGGTGCAGCGTGGTCTCGAACCCGTCCGGCAGCCCCGCCTCCGCCAGCAGGGCGCGGGCGGCTTCCGGATCGTAGGCGGACTGGTCTGTCAGATCCACATAGGCCGGGTTGTGCGGTGCAAAATGGGTGCCAATGGGGGTGCCATAGCCAAACATCGCCCCGTCGATGAGGGCCGACCGGTCGATGGCATGCGCGATCGCCGCGCGCACCTTCGGATTGTCAAACGGCGCCTGGGCATTGTTGGTCGACAGGATGGTCTCGCCCTCGGTGGAGCCGACGATCACCTGGAACCGCGGATCGGCCTCGAATTGCACCACATTCTCCGGCGCCGGAAAATTGTCAAAGGCGTCAATGTCCTCGGCCATCATCGCGGCAAAGGCGGCGGTCGGGTCCGAGATGAACTTGATCGTCGCGCCGGTCAGCGCCGGCACCTCGCCCCAGTAATTGGGGTTGCGCACCAGGTCCACGCGGTCGCCCTGCACCCATTCGTTGAACCGATAGGGCCCGGTCCCGACGGGGGCGGTTTTCAGGGTCTCGACGGTTTCGGGCGCGACGATCACCGCATCGCCCCAGGCCAGGTTGAACAGCAGGCTGCCATTGGGCGCTGACAGGGTGACCACGACGGTCTGCGGATCGGTGACGGTGACCTCGGCAATATCGGCAAACAGCGCCTTCTGCGCGTTGGTGCTGTCCGCGCCCCGCGCCCGGTCGAGCGAGAATTTCACATCCTCGGCGTCCATCGCGCTGCCGTCATGAAAGGTCACCCCCTCCTGCAACGTGAAGGTATAGGTCAGCCCGTCGTCGGAGATCGTCCAGTCCCTGGCCAGCAGCGGCACCACCTCGCCATCCGGGGTGAAGCGCGTCAGCCCCTCGAAGATATTGAGGTAGACCACGGAATCGATGGCCTGGGCCGCGCCCGCGGTCGGGTCCAGATGCGGCGGTTCCAGCTGGGTGGCATAGGTGACCGTTTCCTTGGCCATCGCCGCACCGGCCCAGAGCGCCAGCGCGGAGACAGCCGCCACGATCGGCGTCTTGAATGTCATCGTCCAATATCCTCCTCTGTCGGCGGCTTCTGCACCACCGGGGTCATGCCGCCCGTGTGCACCGGGCATTGCCCACAGGCTTGCCGGTTTTCCCCGCGTAATCAAGCTTTGCTGCATCGCCGCATCACTGGTAAGCCGCAGCGGCAAGTGATAGAAACGCGAAACCTTGCCCGCTTTGGCCCGTGCGACCCGCATCCGTGGCCCGTCCAGCCGAGGAGCCGAGACATGAGCGCCACCGCCCGAAAGACCGCCCTCAATGCCGAGGATATCCGCGCGCTGAAAGGGCAGCGCCCCATCGTCAGCCTCACGGCCTATACCACGCCGATGGCGCGGCTGATGGATGCCCATTGCGACTTTGTGCTGGTCGGCGACAGTGTCGGCATGGTGCTGCACGGCCTGCCCTCCACCCTCGGCGTGACGATGGACATGATGGTGATGCATGGCGCCGCCGTCGCCCGCGGATTGAGCCGCGCGATGATGGTGATCGACATGCCGTTCGGCTCCTACGAGGAAGGTCCCGCGCAGGCGTTCCGCAACGCCGCCCGCCTGATGGCCGAAACCGGCGCCGCCGCTGTCAAGCTGGAAGGCGGGGTGGAGATG
Source organism: Epibacterium sp. ABV4_022 (assembly GCF_056159345.1). Classification (NCBI taxonomy): domain Bacteria; kingdom Pseudomonadati; phylum Pseudomonadota; class Alphaproteobacteria; order Rhodobacterales; family Roseobacteraceae; genus Epibacterium; species Epibacterium sp. ABV4_022. Next base: position 49,613 of record NZ_JBSWVA010000001.1, on the reverse strand, counting down.
GCCGAGACCATCCGTTTCCTGGTCAAGCGCGGCATCCCGGTGATGGCGCATATCGGCCTCACGCCGCAGTCGATCAACACGCTCGGCGGCTACAAGGTACAGGGCCGCGACGAGGCGGCCAAACCGCTGATCGCCGATGCCCGCGCGGTCGCCGATGCCGGGGCCTTTGCCGTCGTGCTGGAAAAAGTCCCCGCCAGCCTCGCCGATCAGGTGACCGAGATCGTTCCGATCCCCACCATCGGGATCGGCGCCTCTGCGGGCTGCGACGGGCAGGTGCTGGTGGTGGATGACATGCTCGGCTTCTTTACCGCCTTCAAACCGAAGTTCGTGAAACGCTACGCCGAACTGGGCCCCGCCGCCGAAGAGGCCATCGCCGACTATGCCGCCGAGGTCCGCGCCCGGCGCTTTCCGGCCCCGGAACACACCTTCGCCGACCTGGCGCCCAAGACAGACTGAAGGACCACGCCCGACATGACGACCCCGATCCTGCGCCGTCTGGATGACCTGCGCGCGCTGCGCCGCGCCTGGATGCTGAAGGGCGAAACCCTCGGCCTCGTGCCCACCATGGGGGCCCTGCACGCGGGCCACCTGTCGCTGGTAGAGGCCGCCAAGGCCGCCTGCGACCATGTGGTGGTGACGATCTTCGTGAACCCCAGACAGTTCAACAGCCCCGAGGATCTGGCCAACTACCCGCGCACCGAACATGAGGACGCGGACAAGCTCGCCCCCTTTGGTGTCGATGCGATCTATGTGCCCGACCCGGACCAGATCTATCCCGAAGGCTACGCCACCACCGTCAGCCTCGACGGCGTGACCGAGGTGATGGAAGGGCCCAACCGTCCCGGCCATTTCGAGGGCGTCGCCACCGTCGTCGCCAAGCTGTTCCTGCAATCGGGCGCCGATCAGGCCTTTTTTGGCGAAAAGGACTATCAGCAGCTGATGGTGGTCCGGCGCATGGCCCGCGATCTGGACATTCCCATCGAGGTCATCGCCTGCCCCACCGTGCGCGAAGCCTCCGGGCTGGCGCTGTCGTCGCGCAATATGCGCCTGTCGCCACAGGCGGTGGAACGTGCCGGCCAGCTGAACCCGATGATGGAAGCCGCCGCCGCGCGCCTGCGCGCCGGTGACGCCTACGCCCCGCTGGAGGCCGGGATGCGGACCCGGCTCCAGGAGCTTGGCTTTGGCGAGGTGGAATATATCGACCTGCGTTGCGCCGAAACCCTCGTGTCCCTGGACCGGCTGGACCGCCCCGCCCGCATGTTCGTGGCGGCCTGGCTCGACGGGGTGCGGCTGATCGACAATATCGCGGTCTGACACCGTCTGAGGCAGGCCGATCTCCGCGCCGTTTCTACTAATTTATTAGTAAGGGCTGGTCGCGCTAACAGATTTATGTCTAATCTCCGCCTCAAGACAGATTTGGAGGGGGAGCTCATGACATTCATTCTTGCGATCGACCAGGGGACAACATCGACCCGTGCGATCCTGTTCGATGCCGATATGCAGGTGGCCGCCGTGGCGCAGGAGGAGTTCCCGCAGCATTATCCGCAGGCGGGCTGGGTGGAACACGACCCGGAGGACCTCTGGTCCACGACGCTTTCCACCTGCCGCAAGGTGCTCTCTGACAAGGGCATTTCCGCCTCCGACATTGCCGGCATCGGCATCACCAACCAGCGCGAGACCACCGTGGTCTGGGACAAGACCACCGGCAAGGCCATCCACAATGCCATCGTCTGGCAGGACCGGCGCACCGCCGAGATCTGCGAAGGCTTCCGCGATGACGGCCACGAGGACATGGTGCGCGATACCACCGGCCTGCTGCTGGATCCCTATTTCTCCGGCACCAAGGTCAAATGGATTCTCGACACCGTCGAGGGCGCCCGCGCCCGGGCCGAGGCGGGCGAGCTGCTGTTTGGCACCGTCGACAGTTTCCTGATCTGGCGTCTGACCGGCGGGGCGTCGCATGTCACCGATGCCACCAATGCCGCCCGCACCCTGATGTATGACATCAAGGCGGGCCAGTGGAGCGAGGAAATCTGCGCCCTCCTCGGGGTGCCGCAGGCGATGCTGCCGCAGGTCAGGGACTGCGCGGCAGACTTCGGCACCACCGCGGAGGATCATCTTGGCGGCGCGATTCCGATCCTCGGCGTGGCGGGGGACCAGCAGGCCGCCACGGTGGGGCAGACCTGCTTTAAGCCGGGGATGATGAAATCGACCTATGGCACCGGCTGCTTTGCGCTGCTGAACACCGGGGCGACGCCGGTGCTGTCAAAAAACCGCATGCTGACCACCATCGCCTATCAGCTCGATGGCAAACCGACCTATGCGCTTGAAGGGTCGATCTTTATCGCCGGTGCAGCGGTGCAATGGCTGCGCGACGGGCTTGGCATCATCGGCAAGGCCAGCGAATCAGGCGTGCTGGCCGACAAGGCCGACCCCACCCAGGATGTGATCCTGGTGCCCGCCTTCACCGGCCTCGGCGCCCCCTACTGGGAACCCGACTGCCGCGGCGGCATGTTCGGCCTCACCCGCAGTTCCGGCCCCGCCGAATTTGCCCGTGCCGCCCTGCAAAGCGTGGCCTACCAGACCCGCGATCTCTGGGAAGCGATGCGGGCCGACTGGGAGGGCGACGCCAATGTCACCCTGCGCGTCGATGGCGGCATGAGCGCCAGCGACTGGGCAATGCAGAGCCTGTCGGACATCCTCGGCGCCGCCGTGGACCGGCCGGTGATGCAGGAAACCACCGCGCTGGGCGCCGCCTGGCTTGCCGGGATGAAGGCGGGGGTCTACCCGGATCAGGACGGCTTTGCCGCGACCTGGGCGCTGGACCGGGAGTTCAAACCGATGCTGGATGCCGGCCGCCGGGAAGAGGCCTACGCCCGCTGGAAACGGGCCGTGCAGGCGGTGATCGGGGTCTGATCGCGCGCCACTGGCAGAGGGCGCCACGGCTCTGGCTTCATCTTTTTAGAAATACCTCGGGGTGAATTGCCCGACAGGGCAAGAGGGGCAGCGCCCCGCCCCCCGCCAGCGTCATGCCAGGCGATGCCCCTCGGCAATCCGGCGCGGTTGTGCGTTCAGGGCCTCGATCGAAAAGCCGGAGATCGCCTTGTATTTCGCCGCATGTGCGGCCAGCTCCGCCTGCGGGATGACCTCGTCGATCACCTCAAAGGCGCCGCCGCAGCGGTCCTCCACCTGTTGCAGCACCGCGTCCGGCCCCTGGCCCGAGCGATTCGCCTGCCCGATCTTGGTGGCCGCCGGGCGCATCTCGGCCTCATAGGCGGCCAGGGCATCTGCCGTCACCCCATGGGCAAGCATCTGCGCGCCAATGGTGCGGGCATCCAGAATGGCCTGGCTCGCGCCGTTGGACCCGATGGGATAGGTCGGATGCGCGGCATCGCCCATCAGGGTCCGATGGCCAAAGGTCCAGCGCGGCAGCGGATCGCGATCCACCATCGGGTATTCATAGACCACCTCCGCGCCCCGGATTAGCGCCGGCACGTCGATCCAGTCGAACTGCCACGCGGCGAAGTCATGGACAAACCGGTCAATGCCCACGGCCCGGTTCCAGTCTTCGCGCTGGAACGCCTGATCGGGGTCGAAGCGTTTCTCGGCGATCCAGTTCAGCGTGGCGATGCCGTCGGCATCGGCGGCGGAGATCGGGTAGGAGACAAACCGCAGGGCGTCATGGCCGATCATCACCATCGCGCCGGGCCCCCGGAACAGGGGCGCGCGGGTGGTGGCGCGCCACAGGATGCGCCCGTCCCAGATCGGGGCGCCCTCCTCGGGGTACTGGCAGGCCCGCAGCGCGGAGTGGATGCCGTCGGCCGCCACCACCATGGCGCCGCTGATGCTGCGCCCGTCTGCCAGCTGCAAGGTCGCGCCCGCATCGGTCTCCGCCCAGCCCACGGCCCGCGCTCCGGTCTCGATCGCGTCAGGCCCGGCGCGCTCCAGCAGGGTGCGGTACAAGAGCATCTGCAATTCCCCGCGATGCACCGAGAACTGCGGCCAGGCATAGCCCGCCTCCCGCCCGCGCGGTTCCTCCCAGATCGTCTTGCCCAGTTTGGAAAAGAACCCGAGACTGCGGGTGCGCACGCCGATTGCGTCCAGCTGTGCCTCCAGCCCGAGGTCGAACAGCTCGCGCACCGCGTTGGGTTGCAGGTTGATGCCGACGCCCATGGGTTTCAGCGCCCGGGTGGCCTCGAAGACCCTGAACGGCACGCCAATCTGGTGAAGCGTCAGCCCCAGGGCCAGACCGGCAATCCCGCCGCCCGCAATCAAAACTGTCATCGTGATATGTCCTCCCGCGCCGCATAAGACCATGGCCCCGGCGCAAAAGGCAAGCCGCGCTCAGCTGCGCGAGGTGACGATCAACTCGGGGCCAAAGATCACATCGGCATAGTCCGCCAGATAGATCTTCAGCCAGGGGGTGAAGCGCTCCGGATGGCGCGCGACCTCGGCCAGCAGGTCGTGATAATCCACCCAGCGGGTTTCCATCACCTCGGCCGGGTTCGGCGCCAGCCCGAGCGGCGCCAGCATATGGGCGAGATAGACATCGACCACCTCGTGTTCGATCAGCCCGTCGCCGACGTCGGCGCGATATTCCAGCGTATGGCGATACTGCGGATAGAGGCCAGTCAGCCCCAGTTCCTCCTCCAGGCGGCGCACGGCGCAATGGTCGGAGGCTTCGCGCCACATCGGATGGGTGCAGCAGGTATTCGCCCAGAGCCCGGGGGTGTGGTATTTGCCCATCGCCCGGCGCTGCATCAGGATCTTGCGCCCCTGCACCACAAAGACCGAAACGGCCTTGTGCCGCAGCCCGTCCTGATGGGCGCGCAGCTTGTCCACCGGGGTCAGCCGGTCATCGACCCAGGCGGGGATCAAATCGGGACGGCGCTCTGGCATGGTTCTCCTGACGCTACATGGGCCCGGTCGGGCGACTGTCGAAAGCCGGTGATTTAAGCCATGCGCGGCCATATCTCAAGAGCGCGCCCTTGCTACACGGCGCCGCAACCCCGGGGCAGACCCCCGGGGCTGCGGCGCGTTGGCAGCTCTGTGCCAGTCTGTGCCGTCCGGGCAGCGTCAGTTGGTGGCAGAACTCTCGTCCGCCTCACCCTCCGCTGCGGCCGGGCCGAACTGCGCCAGATAGGCATAGACGTCCTCGCCCCCCTTTTTCAGGCGAAAGGACATTTTCGACTTGGCGCCCCCATCGTCGAGATAGGTTTTCAGGAAATCGCGCGGATCCTGAACATAGGCGACAAACTGCTCTTCGTCCCAGACCAGCCCGGCTTCGCCGGCGGCGACAAGATCATCGCCGTAGCGGAAATCCTCGACCGTGCCCGCCTGGCGGCCGACAATGCCCCAGAGGTTGGGGCCGGTGCGCCCGCCCTTGCTGATGCTTTCGCCGGTGTCAGAGACGATCTGGTGGCAGGATTTACACTTGTTGAAGGCTTTCTTGCCCTTGTCGGCGTCGCCCTCGGCAAAGGCCGGGGCGGCAGCAAGGCTGGCAAGCAGGGCTGTGGTAAGAATGGGTTTCATAAAACTGGCTCCTATGCGTTCTAGTCGCTGGTCGCAGGTTCTGTCGGACGCCGAGGTGGAGTCAACGCGACATTCTGGTCCTAGGCGGAGTATGTGGTGCGCCTTGGCGCAAAGGGCAGGGGCAAATGGTGCCAAAACACTTGCCGATCAGGCCGACCAGCAGGGAAGGATGTCTCCGGCTGCGGGGGTGGCGGCGTGGACGGCGCGGGCGATCGCCCGGGACAGGCAAAGCGCCGAGGCATGGCACAGGCCCAGCATGTGGGTTGCCGGATCGTCCAGCGGCACGGCGCCGGTGGCGGCGGCAAAGACCAGATCGCCGTCATGCGGCCCGTGCGAAGGAACGATCGCCCGCGCCATGCCGTCATGGGCGGCGGTGGCCATGCGCTGAGCCTCGGCCTTGGTCAGCACGGCATCGGTGGCGACGATGGCGATGGTGGTATTGGTCCCGTCCGAGGACACCGGCGCCCCGGCGAGCGCGGCCATCGCCTCCATCTTGCGGCTGCGCAGGCTGCGCCCGAGGCCGGATGCGGGGTCGGGGCCAAGACCGCCGAACTCGCCGTCGATCTCAAACGGGGCGGCCCAGAAATGGCGCTCGCCCGGTGTGGTGACGGATCCGATCGGATTGGCCACCACCAGCGCCCCGACGGTGTGGCCGCTGTCGAGCAGCAGCGAGGCCGAGCCCAACCCGCCCTTGTGCATGCCGGTCAGTGCGCCGGTGCCGGCGCCGTGGCTGCCAAGGTGAAACTCGGTATCGGCGGCCTCCAGCGCGGCGCGGCCCAGGGCGGGGTAGGGGCTGTCGTCCCAGTCCTTGTTGCCGCCGTTCAGGAGGTCGAAGATGATCGCCCCGGGCACGATCGGCACCACGGCGGGGCCGAGGCGAAAGCCCCGCCCCATCGCGCGCAGCCCCGCGACCACGCCGGAACAGGCATCCAGCCCATAGGCCGAGCCGCCCGAAAGCACCAGCGCATCCACCGCCTGCACCGTCTTGTCCGGGGCCAGCAGATCGGTTTCCCGCGTGCCCGGCGCGCCGCCCATGACATGGACGGCGGCGGTAAAGGGCTGATCGGCGGTCAGCACCGTGGTGCCGGATTTGAGGGCGTGATCCGCGGCATTGCCGACCCGAAGGCCAGCGACATCGGTGATCAGGTTGCGGGGGCCTGGGGTCATTGCGAAATCCTGTTGCAAAGCGGAGCGCCCCTGACGGGGCGCACAGGTTAAGCGCTGGCGCGCGGATTGGGGGCGGGCGCAGGTGTCAGATACACCGGCCGCCGTCGACTTCCATGCAGACGCCGGTGACCATGCTGGCCTCGTCCGAACAGAGATAGAGCGCGGCGTTGCCCATGTCCTCCGGGGTGGAAAAGCGGCCCAGTGGAATGGTCGAGAGGAACCTGGCCCGCACCTCCGGCGTGTCCTCGCCCATGAAGGATTTCAGCAGCGGCGTTTCGCCGGCGACCGGGTTGATCGCATTGACCCGCACGCCCGACGGGGCCAGTTCGACGGCCATGGTGCGGGTGGCGGTGATCATCCAGCCCTTGGAGGCGTTGTACCAGTTGAGCCTTGGGCGCGGTGACACGCCCGCAGTGGAGGCCACATTGAGGATTGCGCCGGTGCCGCGCGCTTTCATGTGTGGAACCAGCGCCTGAGCGGTCAGGTAGACGGATTTCATGTTCACGTTGAACACCCGGTCGAAATCCTCTTCCGAGACCTCTTCCAGCGGGGTGGGCAGATGGGTGACGCCGGCGTTGTTCACCAGGATGTCGACCTGGCCAAATGTCTCTTGCGCGGCGTTGGCCATCGCCTGGACCGACGCGCGATCTCCCACATCCACGGTCTGTGCGCAGGCGGATTGCCCGTGCGCCGCCGCCAGCTCGGCCGCCGCCGTGCCGTTGATGTCGGCGATCATCACCCGCGCACCTTCGCGCAGAAACGCCTCCACGATTCCCTTGCCAAAGCCCGAGGCGCCGCCGGTCACGATGGCGGTCTTGTCCTTGAGGCGCATGGTTGGCCCTCCCTCTCCTGCTGATTGGCGGCAGGATGGCGCGGGGGCGCAACCGGCGCAAGGGGCGTTGCCGGATCTGTGCTCAGTCGCCGTCGACGCGACCGCGCAGGGATTTGACCTCGGCGCGGGTCTTCTTGGCCTTGAGGCGACGCTCGACGCTGCCGCGGGTGGGTTTGGTGGCAATGCGGCGCTTGGGTTTCACCAGGGCGCGGCGGATCAACTCCGCCAGCCGTTCGCGGATGATCTCGCGGTTGCGCGCCTGCGAGCGGGTTTCGTCACATTGCAGGATCAACGCGCCGTCATTGGTCCAGCGCCGCCCGGCGATGCGGCGCAGGCGGGTTTTGACCGGGCCGGGCAGATGCGGCGAGCGTTCGGCCTCAAAGCGCAGTTCGACAGCCGAGGAGACCTTGTTGACGTTCTGCCCGCCGGGGCCAGAAGCGCGCATGAAGCTCTCGGTCAGTTCCCAATCCTGCAGGGTGATATCGTCGTTTATGCGTAGCATGGGCGGACCATAGAGCATGTCGCGCAAAAGTGGGAACCGGTTTTGCGCAATCAGACATGCGGCACCAACAAGAGCATGTCGCGCAAAAGTGGGAACCGGTTTTGCGCAATCAGACATGCGTCATCCAGAAGAGCATGTCGTGCAAAAGTGGGAACCGGTTTTGCACCACCAGACATGCGTCATCCAGAAGAGCATGTCGTGCAAAAGTGGGAACCGGTTTTGCCCCCGGATAAACGCAATCGGGGCAATTGCATCTGAGACGGGACTGAGATCCCGCCTTGTCAGCAGCAACGGCCAGAGCACGCGGTTGGCACGCACAATACCCTGACCATGCACGGAAAAGGGCCGCTCCAGATGGGGCGGCCCTTCCGAAAGTCTTTGAGAGCAAAGGCAGGTTAGGGTGCATTTTTATGCAAACCCAGCCGGTTGGCCTCTGCCAGAGAGGGCTGCCTCAGTGGCGGACCGCTCCGGTGGTTGCTGCTCCTTGCTCCAATCCCTTTCTTGACACTGGATCACCTCCTTTTCTCTCTGTTTCTGTTGTCCTCAGAGTGGCACGGAATTCTCGGATCACCAAATGAAAATCGCGCGAAATCAGATCTCGGCGGTCTGGCTGCGCGTCAAACGGGCAACAATCAGGCGGAAGGGGATCAGCGCGATCAGCGCCAGCGACAGCTTTACCAGCCAGTCGGCCACGGCCAGCGACACCCAGAGCGGCGCAACCGGGCCTGCGCCCAGAAGCGGCAGCATTTCCCCGGCCCAGGAGACGTCATTGCCGGGCTCGATGAAGGTCAGCGCGCCGGAAAAGGCGATGGTGAAGAAGATCGCGGTGTCGAGCGACGAGCCGATCAGCGTGGAGGCCAGCGGCGCCCGCCACCAATTGCCGCCGCGCAGGCTGGCAAAGATCGCCACGTCCGACAGCTGCGCCAGCAGGAAGGCCAGGCCGGAGGCGATGGCGATCCGCAGGGTCACCAGCGGGCCGAACTCGCCCATGATCTGGGTGCCGATCAGCGAACAGATCACGCCGACGATGAAACCGGCCAGCACGACCTTGCGCGCGGGGCCTGCGCCATAGACGCGGTTGGTCACATCGGTGACGAGGAAGGCGATGGGATAAGTAAACGCGCCCCAGGTCAGCCAGTTGCCGAACAGGAATTGCACGAGGATGTTGGAGGCCACCACGACGGCAGCCATGGCGAGAACGCCAGGAAGATAGGTGCGGGTCATGTATATTACCGTTTTTTAGACAAGGTCGCGGAGACTTGTGCACCCCGGTCCGGAGCGCGAAAGATCGCTTCGTTTATGCAGATCCCGGGGCAAATGCAAGAGAGTGCCCCCTGTTTTTATGGGGCGATCCGCATCAGGGGCGGTCGGGCAGGTCGTATTCGACCAGCTCCGTGCGCTGCACCCAAAAGAAATTGTCGTCCGAAATCATGGTTGCGCGCAGCGTGCCGGATGCGGTGCGCCAGACACTGACACCTTCGAGGTTGTCGTGCTGTGCCAGAGGGGTATTCAGCAACACCTCTCCACCGCTCAGACCCTGATCCGACAGATCAAACCGGCGCAGGCGGCTGCGAAAGCCCACGGTGACAAATTTGCGCTCCAGCACATAAAGGGCACCATCGGGGCCGAAATCAGCCCCCACCGGCAGAAACCCGTCGCCTTCGGGATAGGGGCCAAACCCCTGCCAGCCCGTTGCTTGGGTCCAGCGCCAGACCCGCGAGACCTGCGTATCGCGGGCGGCCGCTTCGGAAATCAGCAGCAGTTCGCCCGCCGGGCCATAGGCCAGCGATTCAAAGGACGCGTTGAAATAGAACCGTTTGAACGCCGCGGGCGCGGGCAGGGCGCGGACCTGCGTGCCGTGATACTCCAGCACCCGATGCGGGCTTTCGAACGACACGAAATACCTGTCATTGCCGGCCAGGGCGAGGCCCTCGCTGTCCTCGACCTTTTCGGCCACGGGCGCGCCATCCGCGTCGCGCAAGCGTCCGTTTGTAGTCATCCGCACGCTTGTCATGACGCCTTCGTCGCGCGTGAACTCGCCCGAGACCATATGCGCGCGGTCGGTGATCGCGGTAAAGCGCCGGCCGTCATCCGAGAGCTCCAGCCCCGACAGGCCGCCGAACCACGGGGCGTCCTCCTGCCAGCGATAGCTGGAGACATGGGTCGCGCTGTTGCTCTCGGCGTGGGTTACTTTCCAGACCGCCGATGCCGCCCAGGCCGCCGCACAGAGCGCGACGATCAGGGCAGCAGAGAGCGAGGCTAGTCGGACGAGAGAACGGCGGCGCATTGTTGGGGAAGATCCGAAAGGGTGTAGTCCCTGCGCGGTTTAGGCTTTGGCGCGTTCGGGTCAACCGGTTTTGGCGGCGGCGGGTTCAGGATGTTGGCCACCCATTGCCGGGCGTCATCACAGCCATCGCCGCGCGGGGGCGGATCCTGATCGACACAGCCCCGGGCGCCACGCGGGCAATTCAGCCGCACGTGGAAATGATAGTGATGCCCCCACCAGGGCCGGATCTTGCGCAGCCAGCTGCGGTCGCCGGTTGCGGTGTCGCACATCTTCACCTTGGCGCCGGGGAAGACAAAGATCCGCGCCACACGCGGGTCCGATGCGGCGGCTTTCAGGATCTCGTGATGCTGGGCGCTCCAATTGCTGTTCACATAGGCCCCGCTGGCGCGCCGCAAGGAGATCGACGAGATGTTTTCGCGGGCCTCGCGGCTCAGATCGAGCCGGTCGGGCGGCAGCATCCAGATATCGGCATCCAGACCGATCTGGTGGCTGCGGTGCCCGGACAGCATCGGCCCGCCGCGCGGCTGGCTGATGTCGCCCACGTAAAGCCCCTGCCAGCCCGGCTGACGCGCGGCGACGCGACTCAGGTCCTGAATGAAATCAATGGTCTCCGGGTGCCCCCAGTTGCGGTTGCGGCTCAGGCGCATGGCCTGCCAGGTGGGGCCGGTCTCGGGCAGTTGCACTGCCCCCGCGACGCAGCCCTTGGCGTAGGATCCCAGGGGCGCCGGGCGTTGGGCGGAGCCGTCGCGCTTGGCGCCGAACAGCTGTTTGGCGGGCGCGGTGGAGTTCACCGCCTTGTTGGCAAATGACGCGGCGGATGGGCGCGGGCTGTCCTGCGTCGGCGCGCAGGCGGCCAGCACAAACGCCGCCAGGGTGACCTGTCGAATGAACCTCAAACCTGATCTCCTTCACCATCCACCCGGGTCAATAAAAGCAGACCAAGGGCAAAGAGCGCAATCACTGGTGTAATCCCAAGCCGCGCGCTGCCCGTGAGTGTTGTCATCAGGCCGATCAGCGCAGGCGCCAAAAACGCTGTCGCCCGCCCGGAAAGCCCATATAGACCAAAGGCTTCGGTGGCGGTTTCCGGGGTTGTGTGACGCACCATCAGGGTACGGCTGGTGGCCTGCAATATTCCGCCGAAGCCGCCGATCAGCACGCCGCAGGCGAAAAAGACCTGATCCGGCAGGCTTGATCCATCGGCCAAAGCGACGCCAAAGATCTGCGTGCGGGACATGTTGACCACGATCAGGCAAACGAGGCTCAGCACCAGAATGGCGGTCACAATCACCGGTTTCGGGCCAAACCGCGTGTCCGCCAGCCCGCCGATCCAGCTGAACAGCGCCGCCGAGATCGCGGCGATAATGCCAAAGATGCCGATCTGGGTGATCGACCAATCGAGCACCAGCCCCGCATAAACGCCGCCAAACCCATACAGCCCATTGAGCGCATCGCGATACAGCATCGAGGACACCAGATAGCTGGTGAGGCTCTTGCGATGGGCCAGCCCTTTCACCGAGGCGACCACCATCGACACCGCCCGACCAAGGCTTGCGCTGCCACGCCGGGGGCCGCGCGGATCGCGCACCCAGGCAAAATAGGGGATCATGAAGAGCGCAAACCAGATCGCCACAAAGGGCCCCACCGCGCGGGTGCCCTCGCGGGCGCTGGCGTCGAGGCCCAGAACGGGGTCCAGGCCGATCAGCGTCTTGCCGCTGTCCTGTTCGACAAACAGCAACAGCATGATGAACAGCGACACCACCCCGCCGAGATAGCCAAAGGCAAAACCGGAACCGGACAGCTGCCCGACCTCTTCCTTGCTTCCCAGCGACGGCAGCTGCGCATTGACAAAGATCAGCGCAAACTCCGCGCCGATAAAGCCGACGCCGAAACTAATGAGCATCCACCACAGGTTGCTGCCCGCCGGATCCATGAACCACAGCCCCGCCGAGCCCGCCACATAGGCCACGGAAAACCCGATGATCCACGGCAGTTTGCGCCCGGCAATATCGGCCAGCGCCCCAAGGAAGGGCGCCGAGAGACCGATAATCAGCCCAGTGATGGTCAGGCAGAGCGACCAGCTCGATTGCGCCTGCGCCTTGGCCGCCTCGCTCTCCAGCCCCGTTGCCAGGAAATACTCGGTCGCGCTTGCGGCAAAGAAGGGACCAAAGACAAAGGTCACCAGCAGCGTGTGATAAGGCTGGCTCGCCCAGTCGAAAAACCACCAGCCCCAGATGCGTTTGCGCAGGGAAATGCCCTGCGCCGCCGTAAGTTCCGCCATTACCGCCCCCAAATGCCCGACTGCACGTTGGGTCTAGCTATGGCAGGGGTCAGGAGGCGCTTGCAAGCCTCTCGTGGTGGGCACCGGTGCCCGCATCTGCCATCGGCGGCCAGGGGCGCTGATCTTCGGCGGCGCACCAGGCCTGCACCCAGTCGGGCAAATCCGGGGTCGGAATGTCCTGGCCCCAGGCCTTGATGACCCGTTCGGGCGGCACGATGCCGTTCTTGTCGGTCACCACCGTGCGCAAGAGTGCGTGGTTGGCGCAGTCGCCGTTCGCCTTCCACATGCCCTGTTCCACGTAGATAAAGCGGTTGTCCCAGCCGATGGCGCGGCTTTTCATCTCAAACCGTTCAAAGGCCTTGATGCGGCGGCGATAGCGCACCGAGGTGCCCGCCACGGCCACCGCCCAGCCTTCGCGTTTCAACACGCCTGCCAGACCGGTGCGCAGGGTCAGCATCGTGCGCCCCAGATCATAGAGCGTCAGCGTGCGGCCGTTGTTCAGCTCCATCCAGATGTCGATGTCCCACGGCCAGCAGTGGTGGCGCGACACATGGGTGTCGAGCGGCGCAAGGCGCGGCTGGCGGCTGGCAATCACGGCATCTTTCAAAAGGCGGACGATCGGGTACATCTGAACACTCCGGTTTACTTGTTCCCTTGATGCCACCTGTTCACCACACGTCAACCTAGGACCTTGCGGAAGGGTTGCGAAATCCGCGCGCCCCGCCTACCTGTGTTGCGGTTCGAAAGAGGAAAGTTCAAAGATGCAGTCGCTGTTTCAAATCCTGATGCTGGTCCTGGACATTGTCTGGTTCTTCATCATTGCCCATGTGATCATGAGCTGGCTGATCAATTTCCAGGTGCTGAACCTGAACCAGCAGTTCGTGGCGCAGATCTGGTATGGTCTGAACCGTATCCTCGAACCGCTCTACGCGCCGGTGCGCCGCATCCTGCCCAATATGCAAGGGCTCGATCTGGCGCCGCTGGTGGTGCTGATCGGTGTCTATGCGCTGCGCATCATCTTGGTGAACAACGCGGCGATGTTCTACTAGCGCCTGCGCCAATTGACCGCTGCGGCCCGCGGCGGGTCTTGCCCCCCGATTCCAGCTGTGGGATTGTGCCGCTCATAACCTGAGCAGACCAACCCACAGGCCCCCTATGCACGACGCAATCCCCCTGTTGCGCGATATCTTTGGATTCGACGGCTTTCGCCCCGGACAGGAAGAGATCGTCGACGCCGTGAGCGCAGGCGAAAACGTGCTGGCGATCATGCCCACGGGGGGCGGCAAATCCCTTTGTTTCCAATTGCCTGCGCTCAGGCGGCAGGGGATCACGGTGGTGATTTCGCCACTCATCGCGCTGATGCGCGATCAGGTCCGCGCCTTGCAGGAGGCCGGTGTCTCTGCCGGGGCGCTCACCTCTGGCAATACCGAGGAAGAGACCGAGGCGGTCTGGAACGCGATCGAGGCGGGCGAGCTGAAGCTCCTGTATATGGCGCCCGAACGGCTGGCCGCAGGCAGCGCCATGGGGATGCTGCGCCGCATTGGCGTGTCGCTGATCGCGGTGGACGAGGCGCACTGCGTCAGCCAATGGGGCCACGATTTCCGCCCGGATTACCTGCGCATCGGCGAGCTGCGCCGCGCGCTTGACGTGCCGCTGGCGGCCTTTACCGCGACGGCGGATCAGGAAACCCAGCAAGAGATTATCCAGAAGCTGTTTGATGGCGAGGCCCCGCGCGCCTTCTTGCGCGGCTTTGACCGGCCCAATATTCACCTCGCCTTTGCCGCCAAGGACAGCCCGCGCAAACAGATCCTGGAGTTTGCCGATGCGCGGCGCGGCCAGTCGGGCATTGTCTATTGCGGCACCCGCGCCAAGACCGAGGATATCGCCCGCGCGCTGGAGGCATCGGGCCATGTGGCCTGTCACTATCACGGCGGTATGGAGGCCGAGGACCGCCGCATCGTGGAAACCCGCTTTGCGCGCGAGGATGGGTTGATCGTGGTGGCCACGGTGGCCTTTGGCATGGGCATCGACAAGCCCGACATTCGCTGGGTGGCCCATGCGGATCTGCCCAAAAGCATCGAGGCCTATTATCAGGAAATCGGCCGCGCCGGCCGCGATGGGGCCCCGGCTGAGACGATGACGCTGTTTGGTCCCGAAGACATCCGCCTGCGCCGCAACCAGATCGACGAGGGGCTTGCACCTGCGGAGCGGCGCGGCGCGGATCATGCACGGCTCAACGCCTTGCTGGGGTTGGCGGAGGCGATGACCTGTCGTCGTCAGACCTTGCTGAGTTACTTCGGCGAAGAGGCGCAGCCCTGCGGCAATTGCGATCTTTGTGATGTGCCGGTCGAGACGTTTGACGGCACCACTGCCGTGAGGAAGGCGCTCTCGGCCATTCTGCGCACCGAGGAGACCTATGGCGCGGGGCATCTCATTGATATTCTGATCGGCAACGCCAATGACCGCGTGCGCCAGAAGGGGCATGACGATCTGTCGGTTTTTGCCTGCGGGCGCGAGCATTCAAAGCCCGAGTGGCAGGCGATTTTCCGCCAGATGATGGGGCGCGATCTGGTGCGTCCCGACCCGGAGCGGCATGGCGCGCTCAGGATGACCGAACCGGCGCTGCCGATTCTGCGCGGTGAGGACAGCATAACCCTGCGCAAGGATACCATCAAATCCGCCACCCGCCGCCCGGCGGTCAAGGCGCTGGTTTCGGACGAAGATGCGCCCCTCCTGTCGGCGCTGAAGGCCAAGCGGCGTGCCCTCGCCGAGGCGCAAAAAGTCCCGGCCTATGTGATCTTTCCCGACCGCACCTTGATCGAGATGGCGGAAAAACGCCCCCAGAGCCTCGATGAAATGGCGCGCATTTCCGGCGTTGGGGCAAAAAAGCTGGACCGCTACGGCGATGAGTTCCTAGGGGTGATCACCGGCGAGGCCGAAGCGCTGCACCCGGCGCGGCGCAAGCTGGCCGGACGCGAACAGGGCTCGATCTACGACACGCTGCTGGAGGTACAGGCGCGGTTGCAACGCGGCGAGTGCGGCACCCAGAAGCCGCTGACCTGTTCGGCCTCGCAACTGGCCAAGGTGGCGCAGATGCGCAGCGACGACGAGAGCGGCATGGAGCGTCTGCTGGGGGAGCGCCGCGCGGAACGTTTTGCATCGGCGTTTCTGGACGTCCTGCGCGGCGCGGGCTAAGTCGGTGCCAAGAGCAAACGGAGGCAGAGAATGCTGGTAGTAACATCCCCCGCCAAGAAACTCGACTGGTCCGACCGCGATGTGGAGATGACCTATCCCGCGCTCCAGGACGATGCCATCGCCCTGGCGGAGGTGGCCCGGAGCCTGTCGGTGGGTGATCTGATGAAGCTGATGCATATCAGCGAGGATCTGGCCAAACTGAACCACGACCGGTTTCGCAGCTTTCAGGCCGACCCCAAGGACGCGGACCTGCGCCCTGCCGCGCTGGCCTTTGCCGGCGATACCTATCAGGGGCTGGAGGCGACCTCGCTCGACGCCGATGAACTGGCCTGGGCGCAGGATCACTTCCGCATCCTGTCCGGGCTCTACGGGCTGTTGCGCCCGCTGGATGCGATGCAGCCCTATCGGCTGGAAATGGGCTCGCGGCTGGCGACGGAAAAGGGCAAGACCCTCTATGCCTACTGGGGCCGCAAGATCGCCGACGCGTTGAATGCGCAGGCCGATGTTGTGGGCAGCGATGTTCTGGTGAACTGCGCCAGCCAGGAGTATTTCGGGGCGGTGGATCTCGATGTACTGAAGCCGCGCGTGGTGACGCCGGTGTTCCTGGAGGACAAGCCGGGCGGCCCCAAGGTGGTCAGCTTCTACGCCAAGAAGGCCCGGGGCGCCATGACGCGCTTTATCATCCAGAACCGGCTGACGGATGCGGCGGCGATCACCGGGTTTGACAGCGGCGGCTATGCCTATCAGCCCGAGATGTCCGAGCCCGACGCGCCGGTGTTCCTGCGCCGCGCCTGACGCCGCACGCGGCCCTAGGATCCTGACCCTAGGCTGCGGCGACATAAATCCCGCTGCCTACCCGGTGGCGCGCAGCGCATCCTCACCGGTGTTCAGCGGCGCCACACCGGGGGGGACATTCTTCATCAGCCGGTCGTGGATCAGCGCCTTGCGCAGCGGTTTGGTCAGATAGTCGTCCAGACCCGCGGCCAGAATCCCCTCGGAATCGCCATCCATGGCATGGGCGGTGAGCGCCACGATCTGCACCCGGCGGTGCTCGGGGCCTTCGAGCGCACGGATCGCCTGCGTGGCCTCCTTGCCGTCCATCTTCGGCATCGAAATATCCATGAAGATCAGGTCGGGCGCAAAGCTCTGGAACTGCTCGACCGCCTCCTGCCCGTTGTTGGCAAAGCGCAGGTCGATGTTCAGATCCTTGACCATCTTGCGGAACACCAGCTGGTTGGTGCGGTTGTCCTCGGCGGCCAGCACCCGCATGCGGCGCAAATCGGAGGCCAGCGGCGGCGACGGCGTGACGGGCTCTGCAGGGGCGCTGACGCTGGCGGCAGGGGCAGGCTCCGGCGCCGGGGGGGCCGGGGGCGCGGCTGCGGTGGGGGCGCTGAGGTTGGTCAAGGCGGTGAACAGCGCGCCCCGTGGCAGGGGTTTCTGCAACACGCCGGCAAAGATCGCGCCGACGGCGGGATCGCTGGTGTCGGTCGGGTCGGAGGACAGCAGCAGCACCGGCAGATCCTGCCAGGCGTGGCGCAGGCTGCGCGCCAGTTTGAGACCGTCCATGCCGGGCAGGTTGCGATCCGTGATAACCAGATCGACCTCGGCCGACATCTGTTCCAGCGCCGCGGCACCGCTGTTGACCGCGATCACCTTGAGCCCCAGCCGCTGCAGCTGGCGATTGAGGATCTCGCGGTTGATCTCCATATCGTCGACGATCATCACGCAGTTCAGATTCTCCGGCAGCTCCGGCGCGTTGATCTGAGACCCGTCAGAGACCACCAGCGGCAGCCGGAAGCCAAAACAGGACCCCTGTCCCAGCTCGCTCTCGACCCAGATCTCGCCGTCCATCATCTTGATCAGGCGTTCGGTGATCGCCAGGCCAAGGCCGGTGCCTTCGAACTGGCGGTTGGCCTCATCCTCGACCTGGTTGAACTCGCCAAAGATGTGCCGGATCTTTTCTTCGGGAATGCCGATGCCGCTGTCCTCGATCGAGATATGCAGCATCACCGTGTTGTCCTCGGATTGCGGCACGCCGGTGACGCGGGCGGTGACATGGCCCTCATTGGTGAATTTCACCGCATTGCCGATCAGGTTGGTGAGGATCTGGCGGATGCGCCCCGGATCGCCGATGAAATTGGTCGGCATGAACAGGTCGTAATCCACCAGGAGCGTCAGCCCCTTGTCGCGGGCATTGGCCTGAAGCAGCATCACCACCTCGTGCATGCAGGCTTCGAGATCAAAGGGTTCCGGATGCAGCACCAGTTTCTCCGCCTCGATCTTGGAATAGTCGAGCACGTCGTTGATGATGACCAGAAGCGCCTCGCCCGAGTTCTTGATCGTATTGGCGTAGAGGCGCTGCTCTTCGGTCAGATTGGTGTCGTTGAGCAATTCGGCCATGCCCACGACCCCATTCATCGGGGTGCGAATCTCATGGCTCATATTGGCGAGGAAGGCGGATTTGGCGCGGTTGGCGGCCTCGGCCCGTTCGCGGGCGGCGCGCAGCTCTTCCTCGTAGTGAACCGTCGTGGTGATATCGAGCGCGAGGCTGACGATGTCGCCGTCATGGCCGCGCTGGTCGATCAGCTTCAGATAGCGGTCGTTCCACAGCCGGATCACCGTCGGCTCCGGCGCCGGGGACATCCAGCGTTCGGTCATCATCGCGCGCCAGGCATCGGCCGACAGCTCTTCGGTGTCGATCAGCCCTTCGTCGGTGAGGATCTGCAGGATGCGCACATAGGACACCCCCGGCGAGACCTCCTCCACGCCTTCAAAAATGTTGAGATAGGCGGTATTGGCGCCGATCAGCTTGCTGTTGCTGTCAAAGAACGCAAACCCGTCCTGAAACGCCTGGATCGAGTGCCACAGGCGGCGTTCGGCCTGTTCCACCTTTTCATTGGCGGTGTTGAGGTCGCTTTTGACCTTCTCGTTCTCATCGCGAAAGGTGGCGATTTCGGCCTGAGTCGCGCCAATACGCTTGGTCAGCGCCAGCGCATGGCGACCAAGTTTGCGGTTCGCATCCGTCAATTCCGCCTGTTTGAGCTCCAGAAGCCGCTCCGCCGCCAGTCGGGCTCGGCGTTCCTGTGCCAATTTTTCAGCAAGCGACATGCGCGCCAACTCCAAACTACTCTATTCCGCACCTGCGGCCCCAATCTCGCAGGCAATCCTTAATTTGGCTTTAGCGTTGGTGTTATGGCGCTGATGCTTGCCATGTGGTTAATCGCGTGTCAGCTTCTAGCTGGTGACAGGGAGGATTCCATGCGGCGCCTATTGATTTTATTGACTTTTATTTTTTCGAATACTTTAGGCCTTGCGGTGTCTGCGCAGGGCGCGGGCGATGCCCCGCTGCCGCAGATGCGGTTTGTGACGCAGCCGGATACCGATCATTTCGGCGCCGACCTGCAGGCGCTGTTCGACACCTCGCTGTCAGCCTGCCAGCAGGCCTGTGCCACGCAGGACGCCTGCGCCGGCTTTGTCTACAACACCAAATCCAATGCCTGTTTCCCGAAATCCGAACTGCGCGACCCCTCGGGATTTGTCGGCGCCCTGAGCGTGCGCAAGCTTCCGGTGGACGCGGGATTGGCGGCGCGCGCGGAAGAGCGTGCGGCGCGGCTGACGCTGTCCGGTCGCACGGATCTGAACGCGGCGCGCAGGCTCGCAGAGGAGATCGGCACCCGCTACCCGCTGAGCGGCCAACCCCTCGACACGCTGGTGGATGGGGCCGGGCAGTTCTTTGCCGGCAACAACGCCACGCTTGCGGCGCGCTGGATGGGCGAGGCGGTGGCGCTGAGCGATGCGCCGGATCTCTGGGTGGACTATGCCCGCTATCTGCGCGCCATGCCCAGCGACAGCAGCAGCGAGACCCGTCGCCTTCAGGCCGAGTCCGTTGCGGCGGCGCTGAACGGCTATCTGCGTGCGGATGCCGCCCCCTTGCAGGCCACCGCCCTGAGCGAGGCTGGTCTGGCGCTCGAGAAACTGGGCCGGGGCCGCGATATGGTCTCCGTGCTGCGCCTGGCACAGGACATCGCGCCGCGTCAGGACATCGCCGATCTGCTGGATCGTGCGGTGGCGAAATACGGCTTTCGGGTCAGCGACACCCGGGTCGAGGCCGACAGCGCCGATCCGCGTATGTGCATCGTCTTCTCCGAAAACCTGGCCAAGACCGGCGTCACCTATGGCGACTATCTGAAGTCCGAGGCCGAGGGCCTGGCGGTCGAGGCCTCGGGGCAGGAGCTGTGCCTCACCGGCCTGACCCATGGCCAGCACCTGCGGGTCACCCTGCGCCGCGGCCTTCCCGCCGCCAATGGCGAGGCGCTGATCAAGGATGTGGACCTCAGCCACTACATCCGCGACCGCAGCCCCTCGGTGCGCTTTCCGGGCCGCGCCTATGTGCTGGCGCGCAGCGATGTGACCGCGCTGCCGGTGGAGACGGTGAATGTGGATACGCTGGACCTGAAGCTCTCCCGCATCAGCGACCGCAACCTGTTGCGCAGCATGCAGGAGGATCTCTTCGCCCGCCCGCTGAACCAATGGCAGAGCGAGAATTTCGACGCCACCCTGGCCGAGGAGCTCTGGACCGGCACCGCCGAGGTGCAGCAGGCGTTGAACCGCGACATGACCACCCGGTTGCCGCTGGACGAGGTGCTGGCCGATCAGCCCGTGGGCATCTATGCGCTTAGCGCTTCCGTGCCGGGGGCCGATCCCTATGACAGCCCGGCGGCGATGCAGTGGTTTGTGCTCACGGATCTGGGTCTCAGCTCCATGTCCGGGGCCGATGGGTTGCATGTGCAGGTGCAGGGGCTGTCGGACGCCAAGGCCCGCGCCGGTGTCGAGGTCGAGCTGATCTCGGAGGCCAACGCGGTGATTGCCCGCAGCACCAGCGATGCCACTGGCTATGCGCATTTTGCGCCGGGGCTGACCCGGGGCACCGGCAGTGCTGCGCCCGCGATGCTGCTGGCCCGCGCCGGAGAGGAGGACTTTGCCTTCCTGTCGCTGCGCGATGCCGCCTTTGATCTGTCGGACCGTGGTGTCGAGGGCCGACCTGCGCCCGGCCCGGTTGATGTCTTCCTGACCACGGATCGGGGCGCTTATCGTGCCGGTGAAACCATCAACGTCACCGCCCTGTCGCGCGATCCGCGCGCGCAGGCCATCGAAGGTCTGCCGCTGATCGCGGTGCTGAAACGCCCCGATGGGGTGGAATATTCGCGCCATATCTCCGAAGGCGGTGATGCAGGCGGTCATGTCTATGCCCTGCCCGTGGGCGACAGCGCGCCGCGCGGCTCCTGGGCGATCGAGATCTATGCCGACCCCAAGGCGGAGCCGCTGGCGCGGCAAACCGTGCTGGTCGAGGATTTCCTGCCCGAGCGGATCGACTTTGAACAGGAGATCCGCGATGTCGCGGGCCTGCGCCCCGGCGGTCAGCTGGTCGTCGATATCGACGCCCGCTTCCTGTTTGGCGCACCCGGCGCTGGCCTCAGCGTCGAGGGCGATGTCTCCCTCGCCCCGGTGCGGCAGCTGGCCGATTGGCCCGGTTATCGCTTTGGTCGCTATGATGCGGAAACCAACCGCCAGACCCGCTATTTCAGCGGCGAGGACACCGGTGCCAATGGCCAGTCCGTCGCGGTTGGTGATTTGCCCGAGGTGCAGGCAGCGGGTCTGCCGCTTGAGGCCCGCCTGCGCACGCGGCTCTCGGATGGCTCCGCCCGTCCGGTCGAGCGTGAATTGACCGTGCCGGTCCAGCCTGCGACCCCCGTGATCGGGATCAAGACGCAGTTTGCCGATGACGTGGTGGCCGAGGGCACCGAGGCTGGGTTCGAGTTGATCTCGCTGGCACCGGATCTCACCCCCGCGCCGATGCAGGTGCAATGGGTGCTGAACCGGGTCGAGACGCGCTATCAGTGGTATCAGCTCTATGGCGACTGGCAGTGGGAGCCGATCACCCGCCGCACCCGCGTGGCCTCGGGCGAGGCGATGCTGGGCGGCGATCCGGTGGCGGTCTCCGCTCCGGTGGACTGGGGCCGCTACGAGCTGGTGGTGGAACGTCTGGATGGCGACTATGTGACCGCCGCGCAGGATTTCTACGCCGGCTGGTATGTGCCCGCCTCCGACGCGCAGACCCCGGATCGTCTGGAACTGTCGCTGGATGGCGAAAGCTACACCCCCGGCGACACCGCCCGCCTGCGGATCGTACCGCAAGCGGCGGGAACCGCGCTGATCTCCGTGATGGGCAGCGAGTTGATCCACCGGCAGGCGGTGGAGGTGACGGCGGGCGAGAACGTGATCCCGCTTGAGGTCACATCCGAGTGGGGCAGCGGCGCCTATGTGACCGCCTCTGTTGTGCAGCCCGTCGCCAGTCGGCAGGGCCGCACACCGACCCGGGCTCTGGGCATCGCCCATGCCACGGTGACCCAGCCGGGGCAGCAACTGGATGTCACGATCAACACCCCGGAGGTCACCCGCCCCCGCCAGACTGTCGAGGCAACCGTGGAGGTCGCTGGGGCCGAAGCGGGCGAGGAGGTCTGGCTGACGCTGGCCGCCGTTGATGTCGGCATTCTCAACCTCACGGGCTTTCAAAGCCCGGATCCCGTGGGCTATTTCCACGGTCAGCGGCGTCTGGGGATGGAGCTGCGCGACATCTATGGCCGCCTCATCGACCCCGGCAACGGCGCGTTGGGGCGTGTGCGCTCCGGCGGCGATGCCGGGCTTGGGGCGCAATTCCAGTCACCGCCGCCGACGCAGGATCTGATGTCGGTCTTCCACGGCGCGGTGCAGGTCGGGGACGATGGCAGCGTGACCCTGCCCATCGATCTGCCGGACTTCAACGGTACCGTGCGGCTGATGGCTGTGGCTTGGACTGATCGCTCGGTCGGGCAGGCGGAGGCCGACATGATCGTGCGCGATCCGGTGGTGCTGACCGCCTCGCTGCCGCGCTTCCTCGCGCCCGGCGATCAGAGCCGCATCCGGCTGGATATCACCCACGCCGATGGGCCTGCGGGCGAGATCGGTCTGGCGGCCGAGGTGATCGGGGCCGGGCTGCAACTGGGCGCGCTGCCGCCTTCGGTGACGCTCACCGAACAGGGCCGGGTGTTGCTGGAACTGCCGGTCACGGCAGAGGCCGTGGGCGATCCCGAGGTCCGCCTGAGCCTGACCACCCCCGGCGGCGAGGTGCTGGACCAGACCCTGCGCCTGCCGGTGCGCGCCAATGATCCGGAGGTGTCGGAAACCCGGCGCTTCTCGCTGGCGGGTGGCGACAGCTTCCTGTTCAACGCGGATGTGTTTGCAGGTCTGCGCCCGGGTTCTGCCCGCGCGGTGATGTCCGCGGGGCCGCTGGCCAAGTTCGACGTGCCGGGGCTGTTGTCGCAGCTGGACGGCTACCCCTATGGCTGCACCGAACAGGTGACGTCGAAGGCGCTGCCGCTCCTTTATCTGTCGTCGGTGGCCGAGGCCGCCGGTCTGGGCGATGGCCCTAAGGTGGACGCGCGCATCAACGGTGCCATCCGCAAGGTGCTGACCCGGCAGGCCGCCAATGGCGCCTTTGGCCTCTGGCGCGCCGAGAGCGGTGATTTGTGGCTGGATGCCTATGCGTCTGACTTCCTCAGCCGGGCCCGGGCCAAAGGCTATATGGTGCCCGATCAGGCCTTTGCCCGCGCCATGGACAATTTGCGTAACCGGCTGAACTACGCGCCGGACTTTGACAGCGGTGGCGAGGACGTGGCCTATGCGCTGCTGGTGCTGGCGCGCGAGGGCGCGGCGGCGATGGGCGATCTGCGCTATTACGCGGATGTGAAGGCCGAGGCCTTCTCCACCCCAATGGGCGCGGCGCAATTGGGGGCCGCACTCGCGGCCTATGGCGATCAGCGCCGGGCGGACAAGATGTTTGCCCGCGCCGCGCAGATGATCGCCGGCCAAGGCGCGGAACAGCCGCTGTTGCGGGTCGATTACGGCACCCAGCTGCGCGATTCGGCGGCTGTCCTGGCGCTCGCGGTGGAGGCCGGCAGCGCGGCGGTCAATCGCGACTACCTCACGGCGCGGGTTGCGGGCGGTGAGGGCTATCGCTCCACCCAGGAAGCCGCCTGGAGCCTGATGGCGGCGCAGGCGCTGGTCGACAACCCCGAAGACTCCGGTCTGCGGGTCAATGGCCAGCCGGTCACCGGAGCCTTTGTCGAGGTGATGCAGGGTAACAGCCCGGCGGATCTCTCGGTCACCGCGGCCTCCGGGCGCAGCACCGACATCACCCTGACCCGCATCGGCGTGCCTGTCGTGCCCCCCGCGGCGCGTGGCTACGGCTTTGCCCTGACGCGGGAGTATTACACCTTGGAAGGGGAGCCGGTGGATCTGGCTTCGGTCGCGGTCGGCACCCGGCTGGTGACGGTTCTACGGGTGTTGCCGCAAGAGGAGATCGGCGCGCGGCTGATGGTCAATGACCCGCTGCCGGCGGGTTTGGAGATCGACAATCCCAACCTGCTGCGCTCCGGCGATCTGCGCGATCTGGACTGGCTGAGCCTCTGGGAGGCCGATCACGTGGAGTTCCGCTCGGATCGTTTCCTCGCGACGGTGACCTCGCGGGGGGATGATCCGATCACGCTGGCCTATATGGTGCGCGCGGTCAGCCCCGGTGACTTCCACCATCCTGCGGCTTCGGTTGAGGACATGTACCGTCCGGCCTATCGCGCCAATACGGCGGCGGGACGGTTGCAGGTCGAATGACACCGGCAGATCGCCCCGGCAGGGTGCTGCTGCGTCGGCGCCGATGGCGGGGGCGCCCGGCCCCTGCCGGGGCCGGGCGCGGCCTGACCGTTCGGTCAGGCGGGGGCGCGCTGCGCCCCCTGCGGCGGTGGCTGGCGGGTGTCAGAACGCCGCTGCTGGTCCTGCTTGTCGTGGGGGCGCTCACCGCCCACGCGCTTGATCGGTGGGTCGACGCGACGGTGCTTCCCCAGACACTCGCGGACACCTCTGTCGAGCTGCACGACCGCAATGGGCGCCTGCTGCGGGCCTATCCGGTGGCGGATGGCATCTGGCGCATGGCGGTGCGGGTCGAGGATGTGGACCCGACCTATCTGCAGATGCTGCGCGCCTATGAGGACAAGCGGTTTGACACCCACATCGGGGTGGATCCGCTGGCGATGCTGCGCGCGGCCGGGCAAGCCCTGTGGCATGGGCGCACGGTGTCCGGCGGCTCCACGCTGACCATGCAGGTGGCGCGGTTGCTGGAGGATGGCTCCACAGGGCGCTGGGCGGGCAAGCTGCGCCAGATCCGGGTGGCGCTGGCGCTGGAGCGGCAGCTGTCGAAACCGGAGATTCTGGCGCTCTATCTGACCCATGCGCCCTTTGGCGGCAATCTCGAAGGGGTGCGGGCGGCGAGCTTTGCCTGGTTCGGCAAGGAGCCGCACCGCCTGACCGCCGCCGAGGCTGCGCTGCTGGTGGCGCTGCCGCAAGCGCCGGAAACACGCCGTCCTGACCGTTCGGTAGGCGCAGCACGCTCTGCACGGGCGCGGGTGTTGCAGCGCAGCCGGGAGGCCGGGGTGCTGTCGACGCAGGTTGCACGTGATGCGGCACAGGCGCGGATGCCGGATAGCCGCCGCCCGTTCCCCCTGCTGGCGCCGCATCTGGGCGACCAGCTGCGGAGCGCGTCGCCGGCGCAGGCGCGGTTTGACGTGACGCTGGACGCCGATCTGCAGGCGCGGCTGCAGGCGGTGCTGCACCGGCGGGTGACGGCGGCGGGGCCGCGGCTTGGTGCGGCGATGATCGTGGCGGATCACCGCACGGGAGAGGTCCTCGCCCGGATCGGCGCACCGGACTATACCGACGCGGCGCGGCGCGGTTTTGTTGACATGGTGACGGCCACCCGTTCGCCCGGTTCGACCCTGAAGCCGCTGGTCTACGGCCTCGCCTTTGACGAGGGGCTGGTGCATCCCGATACGCTGATCCGCGACGCGCCGGTGTCCTTTGGCGGCTACGCGCCGCAGAATTTCGACGGGGCGTTTCGCGGCGATGTGCGGGTGCGGGATGCGCTGCAGATGTCGCTCAACACGCCGGTGGTGATGCTGACGGAGGCGCTTGGCCCCTCGCGGTTGATGGCAGCGATGCGGCAGGCGGGGATGCAGCCACAGCTGCCCGGCGGCAAGGCGGGGCTGGCGGTGAGCCTGGGTGGCGTTGGCGTCAGCCTGCAGGATCTGGTGCAGATGTATGCGGTGCTGGCGGCGGGCGGGACCGGGCCACGGCTGACGGTTCAGGTGGGCGACAGGGCCGACCGGACGCCGCGGGTGATCTCCCCTGTTGCAGCCTGGTATCTTGGCAATACCCTGCGCGATGTGCCGGTGCCGCGCGGCGCCAGGGCGGGCGTTCTGCCCTACAAGACCGGCACCTCCTACGGCCATCGCGATGCCTGGGCCGTGGGGTGGGACGGCCAGCATGTGATCGGCGTCTGGCTGGGACGGGCGGATGGCACCCCGGTTCCGGGCGTCTTTGGCGCGGAACTGGCGGCGCCGGTCCTCTTCGAGGCCTTTGCGGCGTTGAAGCCCGACCTGACGCCGCTGGCGCCGCCCCCGCCCAATGCGTTGGTGCTCGCCTCGGCGGAGTTGCCGCAGCCCCTGCAGCGGTTCCGGGCGCGGGACGCGGTGTTCTCTGACGCGGGGGCTGGGGCGCCGGAGGTGGTCTTTCCGCCCGCCCGCGCCCGGCTGGCGCTGGTGGAGGGCCGTCTGGCGCTGAAGCTGCGCGGGGGACGGCTGCCGTTTACGGTGCTGGCCAACGGTCTGCCGGTGGCCCGGGGTCTGCGGTCCCGCGATCTCGACCTTCCGAGCCCCGGGCCGGGCCACGCCACGCTTGTGGTGATCGATGCGGATGGGCAATCTGCGCGGGTGACGGTGGAAATCGAGGAGAGAGGGTAAGGCATGCAGAAGAGGCGGCTGAGGCAACCAGCAAGGCGGCTGGCCCTGATCGCAACGGTGGCGGCGATTGCGGCGCTGACACCGCTGCGGGCGCGGGCCGATTGTGCCAGCGCAGAGGAGGTTGCGCGCTTCGTATCGGACTACATGGGGTTCACGCCGACCGTGGCCCTGGGCGCGGAAGGGAGCATGGTGGATGCACTCTGTACGCAGGCGCGGCTGAGTGAAGCCCTCTCGGCGCACATGGGGCCGGTGATCGGCTACAAGGCCGGGCTGACCAGCCCGCCCGCGCAGGCGCGCTTTGGCGCCGAGGCGCCGGTGCGTGGCGTGCTCTATCGCGACATGATGGTGCCGAGCGGCGCGACGGTGCCGGTCCCCTGGGGTGCGGTGCCGATGGTGGAGGCGGATCTGATCCTTGAGATCGGGGATGCCGCGGTCAACTGGGCCACCACGCCGGAGGAGGTGATGCAGAACATACGCAGCATCCGCCCCTTCATCGAACTGCCGGACCTTGCTCTCGCGCCCGGAGAGCCGATGACGGCGGAGACGATCACTGCAATGGGGGTCGGGGCGCGCCTTGGAGTATTGGGCGCGGAGATCGAGGTCGCGGAGGTGCCGCAGCTGACCGCTGCCCTGGCGCAGATGCAGGTCACGCTGCGGGATGCGCAGGGGCGGGTGGTGGTCTCCGCACCCGGCTCGGCGGTGTTGGGACATCCCGCCGAAACGATCCTGTGGCTGCACGCCGCTGGCGTGACCTTCAAGGCCGGCGATCTGGTGTCGGTCGGATCCTTCGGCGCTCTGGTGCCGCCCGCCGATCTTCATGGTGCTGCCACGGTCACCTATGAGGGGCTGCCTGGTGATCCGCAGGTTGCGGTGACCTTCGGGTCGACGTCCTGATGCGAGGATGTGCGCGGGGATCGTTGGAATGAGAGGTTTCGCATCGGGCTGTGCCCGATGCGACCCGCGCCGCGCCTTTGGCGCGGCGCGCGGCCCAACCGGGCGATGAGATTGCAAGATCTCAAGCCTGGGCGGGAGCGCCCCCGGACGGCGTGACGGTCACAGCAGACAGCGTCGGCACTGGCCTTGATGCGGAACCCTTGCAGAAACCATGCAGGATCCCGGCACGCGATCACGGATCAGGCGCAGCCACCCGGGCCGGGACGATCGAACCGCCTAGCTGCGCCCCTCGCGCAGCCAGGCCCCGATCATCAGCCCCGCCGCCAGCAGCAGCAAGAGCCAGGACGGCAGCACCGGGGACTGGGTCACCGCCGTGGTCTCATAAGCGCCGCGCGGCACCAGCCCGATCCAGCCGCGCCCCGCCGCAGGACGCCCCGCGCGGATGTTGCGCAGCGAGGGCATACCGTCTTCGAGCGCCATCGCGCCGCCGCGCAGGCTCTGCACCAGAGGCTCCATCACGCGCGCGGTGGCGATCGTCTGCTCGAACTCCCGCGGTGCGGCGGGGCCAAGGCCGATCACCGCGCGTTCGTCGCCTTCCTCCAGATGATACAACCCGATCTGGTCGCTCTCGTAGCGCCCGACCCAGAGCCCGGGGCGGACCTCGCGCAGGCGCACCTCCGAGCTGCTGCCATCCGGGGCGGTCACGGTCACCGGGCCGACGCGATCACCGAGGGTGCGCCGCTGGATGCGCATGCGCTGGCCGGTAGCCTCGGCGGTCAGAACCTCCTCTTCCAGTTCCGGTTCCTTCATCATCCAGTGGGCGAGGCGACGCAGCAGCTCCAGCTGTGGCCCGCCGCCCTCATAGCCGCGGCTCCAGAGCCAGGCATGATCCGAGGCCAGCAGCGCCACGCGCCCCTCCTCGACCCGGTCCAGGGTCAACAGCGGCCGGGTGCCGATGCCGCGCATCAATGTATCGCCGCCGGTGGTCTCCAGTTCCACCTGCCGCATCCAGCGGCCCCAGTCCTCCGCGCCGGTCAGCTCGGCGGTGACCGGGTGTTGCAGGCCGGTCTCGCTGATGGCGGGGCGATAGGGTTCCTCCAGCACGCGGGCCGAGGGGCGGGCTGGCAGCACCTCGGCCAGCGGCGTGCGAAAGATACTGTCGGCGCTGGCAAAATCCGGCCCTGCCGCGACCAGAACCGCGCCACCGCCGCGCACGTAATTGGCGACATTGTCCAGATAGATCGCCGGCAGGATGCCGCGCCGCTTGTAGCGGTCAAAGATGATGAGGTCGAAATCCTCGATCTTCTCCAGGAACAGCTCCCGCGTCGGGAAGGCGATCAGCGACAGCTCGTCCACCGGCACGCCATCCTGCTTTTCCGGGGGGCGCAGAATGGTGAAATGCACCAGATCGACGGCGCTGTCGGACTTCAGCAGGTTGCGCCAGGTGCGCCCGCCGGGGTGCGGCGCGCCGGAGACCAGCAGCACCCGCAGCCGGTCGCGCACCCCGTTGATCTGCAACAGGGCGGCATTGTTGCGCGCGGTCAGCTCGCCCTCGGCCTCGGGGACGCGGAACTCCACCACGTTGCGGCCGCCATGGGGCAGGGTCAGCGGCAGGTCGAAATCCACCCCCACCGGCAGGCGAAAGCTCTGCGCCGGGCCGCCGTCGATGGAGATCTGCAGGTCGGTCAGCCGCGCCCCCGCAGGCGCGGCGCCCTGGTCCTCCACCCGCAGGGTCAGGGTCATCGGCTCGCCGATGATGCCAAAGGAAGGCGCATTCCTGACGATCAGGCGGCGGTCCCAGTCCTCTGCGCGGCCGGTCATCAGCAGATGCAGCGGCGCCGGCAGATCGGGGCTGCGGGCCATGTCGTGCACCTGCCCGTCCGACAGTGCGATCAGCCCGGCGACCCGGGCGCGCGGTTCATCCGCCAGCGCCCGCGACAGCGCGTCCATCAGCTGGGTGCCGCCATCATCGGGGCTGTCCTCGACCGTGATCCAGCGCACCTCGGTATTGGGGCGGGCGGCCAGTGCTGCCTCTAGCTCCGCGCGGGCCGTGGTCATCTGGTCGGGCCGGTCCGACAGCCCCTGGCTCGCCGTGCGGTCCTCCGCCACGATGACGATGTCGCTGAGCGGGCTGCGGTCCTCGACCTGGATCACCGGACCCGAAAGGGCTGCCAGCAGCACCAGCGCCGCCGCCGCCCGCAGCGCCCAGCCCGACAGGCGCCGCCAGATCGCCAGCCCCAGCGCAAGAAGGCTCAGCGCCGCCAGCCCGGCGACCAGCGCCCAGGGCACCAGCGGGTCGAAGAGGATCGTTTGCGTCATTGCGGCTGGGCTCCTTGCGCCACGGGATCAGGGTGTTGCATGCGGTTACTGCCCCAGACGGTCGAGCAGCGCAGGCACATGGACCTGGTCGGATTTGTAGTTGCCGGTGAGCACATGCATCAGCAGGTTGACACCAAACCGCCGCGCCAGCTCCCGCTGGCGTTCGCCGGAAAACCCGCGCCCGACCGGATAGAGCGGCGCGTTGTTCTGATCCACCGCCCAGGCGGCGGCCCAGTCGTTGCCGCCGATCACCACCGGCGTCACCCCGTCGTTGAGATTGCGGAAGGGCAGGCCCTCGACCTGCTCCGCATCCGGCGGCGCGGCCTCGACCCAGATCTCGCCGCGCGGGTGACGGCCGGGAAAATCCTGCAACAGGTAAAAGGCCCGGGTCAGCACGTGATCGGCAGGCAGAGGTTCCAGCGGCGGGATGTCCAGCGGCAGCGCCAGCTGTTGCAACCGCCGCGCCGCGCCGCTGGTGGCCCCGGCCAGCGCCAGATCGGCATCGCGGGTGTCAAAGAGGATCATGCCCCCGGTGCGCAGATAGGCGTTCAGCTTGCTGTAGGCCGCCGAGGAGGGCAGCGGCTGCGCCTCCGTCACCGGCCAATAGAGGAAGGGAAAGAACGCCAGCTCATCCGCTTCAAGGTCAACGCCATGGGGGGCTGCCGGCTCCACCGAGGTGCGCAGGGCCAGCACGTTGCTGAGCCCGCGCAGGCCTTCCTGTGCCACCCGGTCCACCTGCGCATCGCCGGTCAGAACATGGGCCAGGGTCAGCTCGGATGTCAGCTCGGTCGGGCTGGCGGTGGCTGCGGGTGCGCCCCGCTGCGCCTGTTCCTGGGCCTGTGCCTGTTCCTGTGCGCGCGCCGCGGGGGGGCCTGTCGCGATCAGCGCCGATGCAAGGCCCGCCGCCAGGGCGAGGCTGGCGATCCGGGCGGGCGACCACAGGCCGGAGACCACGAGGGCCGCCAGAACATCCACCGCCATGAGCACCAGCGCCGCGCTCAGCATCAGGCCACCCAGCGGGCGCTCCTCCGCGCCTTCATAGCGCAGCACCGGCACCGAGGTGGGCCATGTGGCGGGCTGGATCTCATCACCGTCCCGCAGTACATTGCGGGCATAGGCGCGGCTGCCGCTGGTATAGAGCCCGGGCTGCACATCCGGCCCGGCGGCGGCGGCGACCAGATCCGGCCCGGCGACACCGCCAAGCGTATCCGCATCGCTGAGACGGCCAAACCCGTCCAGAACCTCGGCCGCCTGCCAGGTGGTGCCCTCCAGATCCTCTGCCGCGGGCGGTTTCGCCGCCGAGGACACCGCCAGCCGCTCCAGCATGTCGACAAACAGGCCCGACAGCGGCAGCGTGCTCCATTCCGCGTTGGCGGTGACATGGAACAGGATCACCTGTCCCTGTCCCAATGGCTTGCGGGTGACCAGCGGGGTGCCGTCGCTCAGCTCCGCCACCACGCGGCTGGCCAGCTCCGGGTCGGGCTGCGCCATCACCTGCGAACTGACCGTCACATCCGGCGGGATCTCCAGCCCGTAGAAGGGCGAGCCTTCGGCAAAGGGCGCCAGCGCCTTGGGTTCGCCCCAGCTCATGGCGCCGCCGATGCTGCGCCCGCCGATCCGCAGGCGCACCGGCATCAGCGGCTCTTCGGTGTCGCGGGCGGTGTCGCTGGCCGCCAGCCGCGGCCCGGCAAACCGCAGAAGCAGCCCGCCCTGATCGACCCAGTCGACCAGCGCCTCTTCCTGCGCCGGGGCCAGCCGGGCCACATCGGCCAGCACCACCACATCCGGGTTGGCGGGCAGCAGATCGGTCAGCGCGCCTTCCAGCAGCTCCGCCGTCGGTTCCAGCGCCTGGCGCAGGTAGTGCAGCGGCGACAACAGCGCCAGCCCCTCGTCGCTGCTCTGGGCCGAGATCAGCGCCACCTCGCGCCGCCGCAGCCGGTCATCGGTCAGCGAGACCGCCCCCGCCGACCGGGTTTCGAGCACTTCGAACCGGCTGATGCGGGAGCGCAGCTCCATCGGCAGCGCCAGTTGCGCCTCGGCCTGGGTGGCGCCGGGCTCAAAGCGCAGCGTCGCCGCCGCCAGCGCCCGTTCAACGCCGTTCGGATCCGGCCCCAGCGCCTGCACCGTCAGGTCCTGCGCCAGCCCGGCGCCGCTGCGCAGGGCCCGCAGGACAATGGCGCCGTCCTCATAGGTGGCGGGCAGCAACCCGACCACCGGCGCGCCGCTTTCGTAGACCTCGATATCGCCGCGTTCGGCCAGGGCGGCGACCAGATCCGCCCGCCCCGGCATGGCGAGGCCATCGCTCAGCCACAGGGTGTCAAAGCCGCCCTCGACCCCGGCGATCAGCTCCTGCGCCGCCTGCACCTGATCCGGCGCGGCCACCCAGGGCGCCGGGGTGAGACCCGGCAACTGGCGCTCCCAGCGTCCGGCGGCGAGGAACTGCAACGGCTCCGGCGCGGTCAGGCGCAACAGCGCCACCGGGCGGCCCGCGCGCCCGGCTTCGGCCAGTGCTTCCTCGATCTGGGTGCGGTTCTGCTGCCAGTGCGGCGCGCCGCCCCAGCCCGCGTCCATCACCACGAGGAGCGGCCCGCTGCCGCTCCGGTCCTGCGCCGGGTTCAGCACCGGCCCGGACAGGCCGATGATTGCCGCCGCCACCGCCAGCATCCGCAACAGCAGCAGCCACCAGGGGGTGCGGTCTGACAGGCTCTCGTCATCCTTCAGCCCCAGCAGCAGCCGGACGGCGGGGAACAGCTGCCGTTTCGGAGCCGGCGGGATCGCCCGCAGCAGCAGCCAGAGAAGCGGCAGCACCAACAGCCCCAGCAGCAGCCAGGGGCTGGCAAACCCTATGCCCGCGATCATGGTCATCGGCGCCGCTCCAATGCGTGATAGAGCCACAGCAGCCCGGCCTGGGCGCTCTCGCCGCTGTGGTGCAGGCCAAAGGTCCAGCCGGCGGCGTGGCACAGGCGCGCCAGGGCGTCGCGGCGCTCTGCCAGCCGCTCCAGATAGCGGTCGCGCAGCGCTGCCGCCTTGAGCGTTTCATGGGTGACGCCGTCGCCGGGCCCTTCGAACCGGGTGCGCCCGGCAAAGGGAAACTGCTCCTCGCTCGGGTCCAGCACCTGCAACAGCACCCCGCGCAGACCCCGGTCGGCGGCCTTGCTGAGGGCGATTTCCAGCTCCTCGAAGGGGCCGAGGAAATCCGAGATGAACAGCGCCCGGGCATGCGGGATCAGCGCCCGGTGTTCCGGCGGGGCATAGGCGGTGTCGTCGTGGGTGGTGAAATGCTCCGCCAGTCGCAGGATCTGCATATTGCCGCGCCGGGGCGGCAGCACCCCGCCGGTCAGCCCGACCCGTTCGCCGCCGCGCACCATCAGCACCGCCGTCGCCAGCGCCAGCAGGCGGGCGCGGTCGATCTTCTGCGGCAGGTCGGCGGTGGAGGCAAAGCGCATCGACTGGCCCTGATCGACCCACAGATGCACGGTCTGCGCGATCTGCCATTCCCGCTCGCGCACGAATTGCTGATCGCCCCGGGCAGAGCGGCGGTGGTCGATCATGCGGCGGCTGTCGCCCTGCTGCACAGGACGGTATTGCCAGAAATCATCGCCCACGCCGGACCGCCGGCGCCCGTGTTCGCCCAGCAGCACCGCCCCGGCGAGCTGCTGCGCCTGCACCAGCAGGGGCGGCAGCACGCTGGCGGCCTCTTCGGCGCGGCTGCGGATCTGGCCTGCGGGGCCCCGGGCGGCCAGATCGCGAGAGGTGGCAGGATGGCTCACGCGGCGGCCTCGGTCCGGATCAGGGTGGCGGCGGTCTCGTCGATCAGATCCGCCAGGCTGTCGCCGCGGGCGCGGGCGGCAAAGCTGAGCTGCATGCGGTGGCTGAGCACCGGGCGGGCCATGTCGATCACATCCTCGGCACTGGGGGCGAGGCGGCCCTGCAACAGGGCGCGGGCCCGCACCGCCAGCATCAGCGCTTGTGCTGCGCGCGGTCCCGGACCCCAGGCCACGGTCTGGGCAACCCGGTCGCTGACCCCGGCCTCCTGCGGGCGGAAGGCACGCACCAGATCGAGGATCACCTCGACCACCGACTCGCCCACCGGCATGCGCCGCAGCAGGGTCTGGGCGGCCACCAGCTCCTCGGCGGTGAACACCTGATGCGCCGCGTCCTCGGCGACCCCGGTGGTGGCCAGCAGGATGTCGCGCTCGGTGTCGCGATCCGGGTAGTGCACGTCGATCTGCAACAGGAACCGGTCCAGCTGCGCTTCGGGCAGCGGGTAGGTGCCCTCCTGCTCGATCGGGTTCTGGGTGGCCAGCACGTGAAACGGCGCCTCCAGCGGGCGATCCGCCCCGGCGACAGTCACGGTTTTTTCCTGCATCGCCTGCAACAGCGCCGATTGCGTCCGCGGCGAGGCGCGGTTGATCTCATCCGCCATCAGGAGCTGGCAGAAGATCGGCCCCTGCACAAAACGAAAGGCGCGGGTGCCGTCGGGTGCCGTATCCAGCACCTCGGAGCCGAGAATATCGGCGGGCATCAGGTCGGGGGTGAACTGCACCCGATTCCCGCGCAGCCCCATCACCGTCGACAGCGCTTCGACCAGCCGGGTCTTGCCGAGGCCCGGCAGGCCGATCAGCAGCCCGTGGCCGCCGCACAAGAGCGTCGCCAGCGTCAGGTCCACCACGCGTTCCTGCCCGATGAAGCGGCGGGTGATCGAGGCGCGCGCCTCTTGCAGCTTTGCTTCCAGCGCTTCGATGTCGGACAACAGATCCTGTGCTTCGCTCATGACTTCCCTTTCCGTGGGCTTATATGGTCTGAGTGTATCGCGCGCAGATGGAATGGCAAAACGAATGAGTGGACAAAAAGCTGTGACCCCGACGGCAAAGGGCCTTGAAGCCAGCGCAAAAGCCGCTGGCAAAGGCGGATTGCCGCCCGTGCATTTGTGGAACCCGCCCTATTGCGGTGACCTCGACATCCGCATTCATCGCGACGGCAGCTGGAGCTATCTCGGCTCGCCGATCAACCGCGTCGAACTGGTCCGGCTGTTTTCGTCGATTCTGAAGCTGGAAGAGGGCCGCTATTACCTGGTGACGCCGGTGGAAAAGGTCGGCATCACGGTGGAGGATGCGCCCTTTGTGGCGGTGGATTTCGAGGTCGACGGCAGCGGCCGGGACCAGGTCCTGACCTTTGTCACCCAGGTCGGCGACCGCAGCGTGGCAGGGGCGGAGAACGCGATCCGGGTCGAGCAGGACCCCGCCACCGGAGAGCCGTCGCCCTATGTGCATGTGCGGGCCGGGCTGGAGGCGCTGATCGACCGCAAGAGTTTTTACCGGCTGATGGAGCTCGGCGAGATCCACGACGGCTGGTTCGGCCTGTGGTCGGGCGGGCAGTTCTTTGCGATCCTGCCGGAAGATGGGCTGGAGTCCGCCTGACCTCGCACCCCCCGGGCTGGCCCCTTGCCGACAGCTGCGCGCCTCGGCAGACTGGCCGAACTGAGGGTGGCAGCGCCATCGCCGCCCCCGGGCGGTGCGGCGTCAGGAAGGCCATTAAAATTGCACAAAACAACCCGTTTTCTTCTGCGTGGCGGCGCGGCATATCAGGCCTCGACAGAGCAGATGCAGTTCAAAGTTAAATTAAAACCCGCGCACGCCCGGTGGCGGAGTGTGCTACACTTCGGGTCCGGACTGCACGCGTGCAGCAGGAGGTGAGAATGCCAAGATTCGCGGCCAATCTATCCATGCTCTTTGCGGAGCTTCCCTATCTGGACCGGTTTTCGGCCGCGGCCGCCGCAGGGTTCGAGGCGGTGGAGGTGCTGTTTCCCTATGAGTTTGCGGCCAAGGAAACCCAGCGCGCGCTGCTGGCCAACGGGCTGGACCTGCTGCTGATCAATGCGCCACCGCCGAATTACACCGGCGGCGATCCCGGCTATGCGGCGGTGCCGGAGCTGGCCGACCGGTTCCAGCGCGACATCCGCCGGGTGCTGCGCTATGCCGACATGCTGAAGGCCGGGCGCATCCATGTGATGGCCGGTCCGGCCAAGGGCGCGGCGGCGCGCGAGACCTTTGTGCAGAACCTGCGGGCGGCGGCGGATTCTGCACCGCAGCAGCAGTTCACCATCGAGCCGCTGAACAGCGGCGATTTTCCGGGCTATTTCCTCGATGATTACAACCTCGCGGCGGAGATCCTCGACGAGGTCGAGCGCGAGAATGTGACCCTGCAGTTTGATGCCTACCATGCGCAGCTGATCCATGGCGATGCGCTCAAGGTCTGGGAGACCTTTGGAGACCGCGCCACCCATGTGCAGTTTGCGGCCGCACCTTCGCGCTGCGAACCGGGCAACGGGCCGCTGGATTTCGGCGCGCTTTTTGCGGCGATCGACGCCAGTGGCTATCAGGGCTGGGTCAGCGCCGAATATACCCCCAGCACGCCGCGGACCGAGGACAGCCTGAGCTGGATGCGCAGCCTGGAAGCGGCCTGAACCCCGCGATCTGATCTGGCTGGCTTGCTGACTGAAAGGCTGACGTTTGCGGCGGCGAGGTCTGCGTATGCGCTGTGTTCCGGGGTGGTCACTGTTGCAGGCAGGGGGCGCTCCCGCCCCCCGTGCGATCATCACAGATGATCTGCGGGCGTTGGGCCCGGCGCCGCTGGCGCGGCGCAGGGCGTATTGGCGCGACCGGTCACTGCAAGCAGAGGAACAGGTCCAGATTGCGGCCACGGGCGCGGTCGGTCTCGGTCGAGGCATGTTCGGCGCGCTTGCCCTGACCGGCGCGGCAGACGCGGTCGGCCTCGTCCCGGGCCACTTTCAGCGCCCAGTGGCGTTTGAATTTCTGTTTGGTGGCAATGGTGACGCTGTCGCCGTTATAGGCGGTGACCTGCGGGTCGATGTGATGGGCGCAGGCGGTCAGCGCCGCCAGCAGTGCGGTCAAGATGATCGGTTTCAAAACGGGTCGTCCAATTGGTTTGGTCAAAAACCGGCGGCCACGTCGGGCGCCCGCCGGGAAGGGCTTTGTCTGAAACGGGCCAGAGCGCGCGTTAATGCGCCTCGGCCCAGTTCTGGCCGCGACCGGCGTCCACCACCAGTTTCACGTCCATATGCACCGCCGGATCGGCCGCGCCTTCCATGATCTCGCGGGCGACCGAAATGGTTTCGTCCACGTGATCCTGAGGAACTTCAAATAGCAATTCATCGTGCACTTGCAACAGCATGCGGGCAGGCAGATGCGCAATCGCATCCGGCATCCGCACCATGGCGCGGCGGATCACATCGGCGGCGGTGCCCTGAATCGGCGCGTTGATCGCCGCCCGTTTGGCGAAGCTCGCCCGCGGCCCCTTGGCGGCAATCTCCGGCGTGTGGATCTTGCGGCCAAACAGCGTCTGCACATAGCCGTGCTCCTTGGCGAAATTCACCGTGTCGTCCATATATTGACGGATGCCGGGGAAGCGCTCGAAATAGCGGTCGATGAAGCCCTGCGCCTCGCCGCGCGGGATGCGCAGATTGCGTGCCAGACCAAAGCCCGAGATGCCGTAGATCACCCCGAAATTGATCGCCTTGGCCTTGCGGCGGATCTCCGGTGTCATCTCCGCCAGCGGCACGTCAAAGACCTCAGAAGCGGTCATGACGTGAATGTCGTGACCATCGGCAAAGGCCTGTTTCAGCGCGTCGATTCCCGCCACATGGGCCAGGATGCGCAGCTCGATCTGGCTGTAGTCGAGCGACAGGAGCACATTGCCCTCTTCGGCGACAAAGGCCTCGCGGATGCGGCGGCCTTCCTCGCTGCGCACGGGGATGTTTTGCAGGTTCGGATCGGTCGAGGCCAGACGCCCGGTGTTGGCCCCGGTCTGCAAATACGAGGTATGCACCCGGCCCGTTTCCGGGTGGATATGTTCCTGCAAGGCGTCGGTATAGGTGGATTTCAGTTTCGACAGCTGCCGCCAGTCCAGCACACGGGCGGGCAGCTCATGCTCGGTTGCCAGATCCTCCAGAATGTCGGCGCCGGTGGCATAGGCCCCGGTCTTGCCTTTCTTACCGCCCGGTAGGGACAACTTGTCAAAGAGGATCTCGCCCAGCTGTTTGGGCGAGCCGACGTTGAAGCTCTCGCCCGCGAGCTCGTGGATTTCGGCCTCCAGTGCGGCCATCTTTTGCGAAAACGCGTTCGACATCCGGCTCAGCGTGTCGCGGTCCACCTTGATGCCGTTCTGCTCCATCTGCGCCAGCACCGGCACCAGCGGCCGTTCCAGCGTCTCGTAGACCGTGGTCACCTGTTTCTGGTGCAATTGCGGTTTGAACTGCTGCCACAGACGCAGGGTGATGTCGGCGTCCTCGGCGGCATATGGCGTGGCGTCCTCGATCGGCACCCGGTCAAAGGTGATCGCGGATTTGCCGCTGCCCAGCAGAGATTTGATCGGGATCGGTTGGTGATCGAGGTAGCGTTCCGACAGCGTGTCCATGCCATGCCCGTGCATGCCGCCATGCAGCGCGTAGGACAACAGCATGGTGTCGTCGATCGGGGCCACGTCGATGCCGTTGCGGGCAAAGATCTTGGCGTCGTATTTCATGTTCTGGCCGATCTTGAGGATGGCGTCATCCTCCAGCACCGGTTTCAGCATCTCCAGCGCCTGCGTCAGTGGCATCTGCCCCTCGGCCAGATCGTCAGAGCCAAACAGATCGTCGGAATTGCCCGCCTTGTGCGTGAGCGGCACATAGCAGGCCTGCCCGGGCACCACGCAGAGGCAGATGCCGACCAGATCGGCGATCATCTCGTTGAGGCCGGTGGTCTCGGTATCCACCGCGACATAGCCGTGGTCGCGAATGAGGTCGATCCACTGTTGCAGCGTCTCGGCGTCGCGCACGGTGGTATATTCGGCACTGTCAAAGCCCGGGGCCTCGGGCAACTCCAGCGCGGCGGCCGCGGCGGAGGGAGCTTCGGGGATGGTCGGGGCCTCGCGGCCCAGCTGGTCGGCCATCCGCTTGGACAGGGTGCGGAATTCCATCTCGGCGAGGAAGCCCAGGAGCGTTTCGGCGTCCGGGTCGCGCACTTCCAGATCGTCGAGGGTGAAGTCCAGCTCCATGTCGCAATCCAGCTGCACCAGCCGTTTGGACATCTCGATCTGGTCGCGCTTTTCCACCAGGGTCTGGCGGCGCTTGGGCTGTTTGATCTCCTCGGCGCGGTCCAGCAGATCCTCCAGCGAGCCGAACTCATTGATCAGCAGCGCGGCGGTCTTGATGCCGATGCCGGGCGCGCCGGGCACGTTGTCGACCGAGTCACCGGCCAGCGCCTGCACATCCACCACGCGGTCGGGGCCGACGCCGAATTTCTCGCGCACGCCATCGCTGTCGATGCGTTTGTTCTTCATCGCGTCGAGCATCTCGACCCCGTCGCCGACCAGCTGCATCAGGTCCTTGTCGGAGGAGATGATGGTGACGCGACCCCCGGCCTCGCGCGCCTGACAGGCCAATGTGGCGATGATGTCATCGGCCTCGAAGCCTTCGATTTCCTTGCAGGCGATGTTGAAGGCGCGGGTGGCCTCGCGCGTCAGCGGGAACTGCGGCACCAGATCCTCGGGCGCGGGGGGGCGGTTGGCCTTGTACTGGTCGTACATGTCATTGCGGAACGACTTGCCCGAATGGTCAAAGATCACCGCCACATGGGTCGGCGCATCGGGGCCCTTGTTGTCCTCGACCTGTTTGAACAGCATGTTGCAGAACCCCGCGACCGCACCGATCGGCAGCCCGTCGGATTTGCGCGTCAGCGGCGGCAGCGCGTGGTAGGCGCGAAAGATGAAGGCGGAGCCATCGATCAGGTGAAGATGGCAGCCTTTGCCGAATTGCGTTCCGCTCATGACCGTCGCGCTCCTTCTCGGGAAATCGTTCGTGTTCTGTTTCTGGGTTATCGATGATCCGGGGGCCAAGGGCAATTGGAGTTTGGGATTGGGGGGCTGATCGGCAGGTTGCAGAGGACAGTGCCTGACCTTGGGAAAGCGCCACCGTCCGGCCGATAGGTCGGACAGCCCCCGACCCTCCCCCCGGGAGGGGGCTTCACCCCCACCCAGGCTCGGGGGCTGTCCTCAGTGCTTCAAAACATGCCCATCACAAGGCCCGCCGCCAGGGCCTGACCCAAGTCACGGCACATCTGCAATGCATCCTCGGGGATCACCTTGTCGGCCAGAATCGCCTCCGGAGTCTGTGCGTGGGTGCAGATAATCAGCGGCTCCTGCACCGGCTTCAGCCGCCAGCCCTGCGCGATCCGTGCCAATTGCCGCGCGGCGTTCTCGCCATCCGACCCGGCGCAGATCATCTGCGCATAGGGGCGCGCCTCGATCTGTCCCAGCACCGGATAGTAGCAGCGATCAAAGAATTCCTTCATCGCACCGGACAGCGCGGCGAGGTTTTCCGGCGCGCAGAACAGATAGCCAGAGGCCGCCAGCAGATCCTCCGGCCCGGCGTCCTCGGCACGCACCAGACGCGCGCCCCCCTCGCCCGAAGCGCCTGCATAGGCGGCCTCGGCCATCTGCCGGCTGCCGCCGGTGCGGGAATGATATACGATCAACAGCTCTGCCATATCCGGCAGACTAGCGAACCCGGGCGCGGATCAAAAGCGCGGGCCGGCCCGGTTCAGGCGACTTTGCCCTCAAAATCCCGGTGGATGTATTTGCAATCGCAATAGGGGCATTCGACAAACCCGCTGTCCTCGGGGATTTGCAGATAGACCCGCGGATGACCGAGCGCGCCTTCGCTGCCGTCGCAGGCGACACGGTAGCTGTCTACGATCTTGGTTTCCGGCGCTTCTATGGTCATCGCTGGCGATCCTCTGGCTAATGCGTTAGGGGCTTTATGAGCCATGGAAATACCGGGGGCAAGAGCCGCGATGACTGACGAGGCAATCCGAATTGAAGCCTTGCGCAAGACCTACAAGGGCCGCAAGGGCCAGCCCGAGAAACAGGCGCTGAAGGGGATCGACCTCACCGTGCCGCGTGGATCGGTGTTTGGCCTCTTGGGGCCGAAT
This sequence comes from Epibacterium sp. ABV4_022, assembly GCF_056159345.1. NCBI lineage: Bacteria > Pseudomonadati > Pseudomonadota > Alphaproteobacteria > Rhodobacterales > Roseobacteraceae > Epibacterium > Epibacterium sp. ABV4_022. Next base: position 8,730 of record NZ_JBSWVA010000001.1, on the reverse strand, counting down.
GGCGCGGGCAAGTCGACGCTGATCAATATCCTTGCCGGGCTGGTGCTGAAGACCAGTGGCAAAGTGACGATCTGGGGCTTCGATCAGGATGAAAACCCGCGTCAGAGCCGCGCCTCGATCGGGGTGATGCCACAGGAATTGAACCTGGACCCGTTCTTTACCCCACGCGGCGCGCTGGAGGTGCAGGCGGGCCTCTATGGCGTGCCGAAGGCCGAGCGCGACAGCGACGGCATCCTGAAACTGATCGGACTGGAGGACAAGGCCGAAGCCTATGCCCGCACGCTTTCGGGGGGTATGCGGCGCAGGCTTCTGCTGGGCAAGGCGCTGGTGCATCGCCCCAATATCCTGGTGCTGGATGAGCCCACCGCCGGTGTCGACATCGAGTTGCGTCAGATGCTGTGGGAGAACGTCCGCAAGCTGAACGCGCAGGGCATGACCATCATCCTCACCACCCATTATCTGGAGGAAGCGCAGGAGATGTGCGACGAGATCGCCATCATCAATCAGGGCGAAGTGGTGGCGCGGGATTCGACTGCAAACCTGCTGGGCCGCCTTGATGCGCGCGCCATGGTGGTTCAGCCCGCCGCCCCCGTCACGACCCTGCCACAAGGGCCGGGCATCGAGGCCGAGCTGCGCGGCGACGGCGCGGTGGTGCTGCGCTATCACAGCAACGAAACCTCTGCCGAGGCGGTGCTGGAGGCGGTGCGCGCAGCCGGGATTTCCATCCGGGACGTCAAAACCGAAGAGGCCGACCTCGAAGATGTCTTCCTCGCGCTGACGAAGTCCCGCTGATGCGGATCCGCCCGTTTGAACCCCGTGACGCCGCCGACTGGGCGCGGATCTTTCACACCGCCGTGCATCAGGTCGGCGCGCGGGATTATACCCCCGCACAATGCGCCGCATGGAGCCCGGAACCCGCCCCGGTCGACCGGGTGCTGGAGCGCGCCCGCGACGGCCGCCGTATCTGGGTCGCAGCGGATGCAAACGACGTGGCGCAAGGCTTTATCGAGCTGGAGGCCGACGGCCACATCGACTGTTTCTACCTTGCCCCCGAGGTGGCTGGCACGGGCATCGGCGCCGACCTCTATGCCCAGCTGGAGGGGGAGGCGCGCAATCTTGGTCTTGCGTCGCTTTATGTCGAAGCCAGCGAGGCGGCGCGGCGGTTCTTTCTGCGGCAGGGTTTTTCCGAGGCCGGGCGCCGCGAGTTCGAACGGCGCGGTGTGATGATCCACAATTACGCAATGACCAAGACGCTGCCCTAGGTTTACTCTGGCGCAATGAACGCTCGCTCCGGGCGATCGCGCCGCATAAGGTTCCTGAAACGTTCAGGCGCGGCACGGCTGTGTTGGGCGTCGGTATTTGGCTGAGAGGGATTTTAGGAATGGATTTGCATCAGATCGTCCTGTTTGCAGCTGCGGTTGTCGGGGTCTCTCTCATTCCCGGTCCAAGCACGCTGATCGCATTTGCCCATGGTGCAGCGAGCGGTTGGCTGCGGTCGATCTGGACCGCGCTGGGCAATGCATCGGCGTCGATCTTGCAGGCGATTGCAGCCTCTGCCGGGCTGGGGGTGGTGCTTGCCGGGTCCGCGAGCCTGTTTCTGGTGGTAAAATACCTGGGCGCTGCCTATCTGATCTGGGCGGGTATCCAGATGTGGCGCAGCGCTGCGCGGCGGGTCGATATGGCAGAGGCGATGGGGCCAGCCACCATGAGTTCTGCCCGCCTGTTTATCAGCGGCTTCACCGTGGCGGCGAGCAATCCCAAGGCCATCATATTCTTCACCGCGTTGTTTCCGCAGTTCCTGTCACCTGAAGGCACAGGACTTGGACAGCTTGCCACAATGGTCACAGTGGTCGGACTGGGGTCATTTGGTGTGGCGGCGTTTTACTGCGGGCTTGGCGCTTGGGTGCGCGAATTGAAACTGTCCCGCCGGGCGATGTCACGGCTGCATAAGGCCACGGGCGGGGTGTTCGTCGCCAGTGGCCTTGGCCTCGTTGCCGCGCGCTAAGGGCGTCAGCGCTCGATCCTCGCCTGATAGCAGTTGTTGCGTGCGGATCGGACGTGGATGTAGCGCACGCGCGGGTCGGCGAGGATCTCTTCGGCCTGCGCCATCATCCGGTCCTTGTCGATCACGATCCCGGTGCCGTAAACGATGCGGTCGTCTGCGCCATACCCCTTGATCAGATAGTCGGGGGACCGGGTGAAGACCTCGGGCATCTCCGGGCCCGCGTGCCGGGTGCAAGCATCGGCGCAGAGGAAGATCGGCCCGGTTTCCGCATAGGGCTGTGCTGTGGGAAAGGGGCGATGCGCGAGGATCAGCATCTCGGCCCCCTCGGGGATATAGGTCAGGCAATGGCGACAGGGGTTGCCACCGCCGTCAGAGGTGGCGCGTTCCGGTGTCTGGCCATGGGCGTCGGGCTGGCCGGCCTGATAGGCGCGCACGGTTTCGGTGGGCATGGCGATGATCTGGGGCATGGGGGATCGTCCTATTGTTGATCTGTCCGCCATGGCTAGCAACCCCTGCATTGCCGCCGCGACCCGGATCTTGCGCCTTCGCCGCGGTGGCAGGCGCCCCATGCCGGGGGAGGCTCCCGCCGGGGGCGTCTGCATTGTAAATGCCGCCGCCCCCGTTGGGCCCGGCAGCGCGCCTGGCGGCGCGCTGCGCATCGCGCGCCGCTGGCGATGCATGAAACCTGCAAGGCCCGCTGTCACAAAACTGCCGAGATCGCACTCCCCGGTTTCCCAACCGCGTCACAGGCTGTAGAACCCGGGACAAACCATTGTCGCTGACCGGAGACGAAACATGCCCGCACCCAAACCCGTTGTTCTTTGCATCCTCGATGGCTGGGGCAGTGCCGAGCCGGGACCGGCCAATGCGCCCTATCTTGCAAAGACGCCAACGCTGGATGCGATCATGGCAAGCAGCCCCACCGCGCGGCTGATCACCCATGGTCCCGATGTGGGGCTGCCCAGCGGTCAGATGGGCAATTCCGAGGTGGGGCATACCAATATTGGCGCGGGCCGGGTGGTGGCGATGGATCTCGGCCAGATCGATCTGGCGATCGAGGACGGGTCCTTTTACGACAATGCCGCGCTTCAGGCCTTTATCGCAAAGCTGAAGGAAACTGGGGGGGCGGCGCATCTGATGGGGCTGGTCTCCGATGGCGGCGTGCATGGCCATGTGACCCACATCCTGGCCGCGATTAAGGCGATCCGCGATGCGGGCGTGCCGGTCTGGCTGCATGCGGTCACCGACGGGCGCGACGTGGCGCCGAAATCGGCGCTGGGTTATCTGGATCAGCTTGAGGCCGGTATGGCCGCAGGGGCGCGGATCGCCACCGTCACCGGGCGTTATTTCGCCATGGACCGCGACAACCGCTGGGAACGGGTGTCGCAGGCCTATGCTGCGATGGTGAAGGGGGAAGGTCAGTTCACCGCCGCCACCGCCAAAGAGGCAGTTGAGGCCGCCTATGGGCGTGACGAGCTGGACGAATTCGTCAAGGCCACGGTGGTCGAGGGGTTCGATGGCATGCAGGACGGCGACGGGTTTTTCTGCCTCAACTTCCGGGCGGACCGGGCGCGGGAAATCCTGCGCGCCATTGGCGAGCCGGAGTTTGCAGAGTTCGACACCGGCCCCCGGCCCGCGCTCGCGGGGCTGCTGGGCATGGTGGAATATTCCCAGGGCCACAACGCCTATATGACCACCGCCTATCCAAAAAAGGCTATCGTCAACACGCTGGGCGAATGGGTGGCCAAACAGGGCAAGCGCCAGTTCCGTCTGGCGGAGACCGAGAAATATCCCCATGTGACCTTCTTCCTCAATGGTGGCAAGGAGGTACCCGAGGAGGGCGAGGACCGCTTCATGCCCAAATCGCCCAAGGTGGCGACCTATGATTTGCAGCCCGAGATGTCCGCGCCCGAGGTCACCGCGAAATTCGTCGAGGCGATCAAGGCGGGCTATGACCTCATTGTCACCAATTACGCCAACCCCGACATGGTTGGTCACACAGGCGACCTCGATGCGGCGATCAGGGCCTGTGAGGCGGTGGATCAGGGCCTTGGCGCGGTTGTCGCGGCCCTGAAAGAGGCGGGCGGCGCGATGATCGTCACCGCCGACCACGGCAATTGCGAGGTGATGGTCGACCCGGACACAGGCGGCGCCCATACGGCGCATACCACCAACCTGGTGCCGGTGGCGCTGGTCGGTGGGCCGGAGGGGGCGGCGCTGAAGGACGGGCGTCTGGCCGATCTGGCGCCGACGCTGCTGGCCTTGATGGAGCTGGAGCAACCCGCGGAGATGACCGGGGAGAGCCTGCTGGCATGAGCCGGGCATGGGCAATGGTTCTGGGACTCGGCCTCGCCGCGTTTACGGCGGGCGTGGTGCGGGCGGCGCCGTCCGACCCGGGCGAGGCGGCGGCATCGGCCGCGTCGGCGCTTGAGGCGGCGGCAGTGCGTCTGGATCAGGCCGAGGGCGCGCGCGATCGGGTCAAGGCGCTCACCGAGACGGTGCGGGCCTATGAGGCCGGGCTGCAGGCGATGCGGGACGGGCTGCGCCGGGTGGCGCGGCGGGAAACCCAGCTGACCACGCAGCTGAAGGCGCGCGAGGGCGAGGTGGCGGAGCTGCTGGGGGTGATCACCACCATCGAGACCTCGACGCCGCCAGTGCTGATGCTGCATCCCTCCGGCCCGCTCGGCGCGGCCCGGTCGGCGATGATGCTGGCGGAGGTCACCCCGGGGGTGCAGGCCCGCGCCGATGCGCTGCGCAACGACGTGCAGGAGGTGCGCGACCTGCGGCTCTTGCAACAGAGCGCGGCGCAGAAACTGGAGGAGGGCTTGCAGGGGGTGCAGGCGGCCCGTGCGGCGCTGTCGACGGCGATCGCCGACCGCCAGGATCTGCCGCAGCGCTATACCGAGGATCCGGTGCAGACCGCGATCCTGATCTCCTCGACCGAGACGCTCACCGGGTTTGCGGACGGTCTGGCGCTGATTGCCGAGGCCAACGGCATCGAGACCACCCGTGGCGACATCTCCGACCGCCGCGGCGATCTGGCGCTGCCGGTCGAGGGGCTGCTGCTGCGTGGCTACGGCGAGCGGGATGCCGCCGGGGTGGCCCGGGCCGGGGTGCTGGTGGCGACCCGTCCGCGGGCGCTGGTCACCAGCCCTACGGCGGCCACCATCCGCTATCTCGGGCCCTTGCTGGACCTGGGCAATGTGGTGATTCTTGAGCCGCAGCCGGACACATTGTTCATCCTCTCCGGCCTTGCCGAGGTCTTTGGCAGCGCCGGACAGGTCATTCCCGAGGGCACGCCGGTGGGTCTGATGGGCGGTGAGGCGGCCGCGAGCAGCGCGATTTTGTCACTTAGCGGTGAAGGGGGTGGAACTGGCCGCTCGGAAACGCTCTATATAGAAGTCAGAATGGAAAACAGTCCCGTGGACCCGGAAACGTGGTTCAGGACCGGGCAAGGTGGATAGGCAAGAGATGAAGAAATTTGCGATGGCGGCTCTGGGCGGGACGCTCGCGGGCTTTGTGGCGACGACCTATGTGGCGGCACCGCTGCTGGCACAGGAAAGCAGTGAGGCAACCGTCTACGAGCAGCTCGACCTGTTCGGAGACATCTTCGAACGCATCCGCGCACAATATGTCGAAGAGGTGGACGAGACCGAGCTGATCGAGGCCGCGATCGGCGGCATGCTGCAATCGCTCGACCCGCACTCCAGCTACCTGTCGCCCGATGACGCCTCCAAGATGCGGGTGCAGACCCGGGGCGAATTCGGCGGCCTCGGCATCGAGGTCACGCAGGAGGACGGCTTCGTCAAGGTGGTCTCGCCGATGGATGGCACCCCCGCCTATGAGGCCGGTGTCGAGGCGGGCGATTTCATCACCCATGTGGATGGCGAGAGCCTGCTGGGCCTCGGCCTCGATGAAGCGGTGGAGCTGATGCGCGGCCCGGTCGGGTCCGAGATCATCATCACCGTGGTGCGCGAGGGCGAGGAGGAGCCGTTTGACGTCTCCATCATCCGCGACACCATCAAGCTCACCGCCGTGCGCAGCCGCACCGAAGGCGACAGCGTCGTGCTGCGGGTCACCACCTTCAACGAACAGACCACGCCCAATCTGGAGGAATACCTCGAGGAACAGGTCGAGGCGCTGGGCGGCATGGACAACGTCAACGGCATCGTGCTGGACCTGCGCAACAACCCGGGCGGGTTGCTGACCCAGGCGATCAGCGTCGCCGACAGTTTCCTCGACAGCGGCGAGATCGTCTCCACCCGCGGGCGTCAGCCCGAGGACGGCGAACGGTTCAACGCCACCCCGGGCGACCTGATCGACGGCAAGCCGATCGTGGTGCTGATCAACGGCGGCTCTGCCTCGGCCTCGGAGATTGTCGCCGGCGCCTTGCAGGATCACCGCCGCGCCATCGTGGTGGGCACAAAATCCTTCGGCAAGGGCTCGGTGCAGACGGTGATGCCGCTGCGCGGCGATGGCGCCATGCGCCTGACCACCGCGCGGTATTACACGCCGTCGGGCCGGTCCATTCAGGCGCTGGGTGTGAGCCCCGACATCGTGGTGCAGCAGCCCCGCCGCCGCCCCGAGGCCGAAGAGGACGAGCCCGCAAGCTCTGCCTTTGGTCCCCGGTCCGAAGCCGACCTGCGTGGGCGTCTGAACAACGACAGCCTGTCCGAGGACGAGGTGCGCCAGATCGAGGCCGACCGCGAAAAGGCCGAGAAGGCCGCCGAGCTGCGCGAGGAGGATTATCAGCTGGCCTATGCCATCGACATCCTCAAGGGCCTGTCGGCGCTGGGTCCAAAGGACTGATACCGGGCATCCCGCGCCGGGCGCATCAACACGCAAGGGCTGCCTTCGGGCGGCCCTTTTTGCCTGTCGGCTTGCGTGCGGGCTGGCGTGCGGGCGCCGACAAGCACGCAGGGCCGCCGGGGCCTGAGGCCGGGCGGGTCTGTCCGCACACTGGTGCGGAGGGTGCGGGGGATCATCGCCATTGCCGAGGCTGCTGGCCTGATCCGGTGATCCAGTGATCCGTGGCTGGGGCCCCGAAAGGGGGGCGGCGCCGCCGGGTGGAGGAGGGACAGACCCCGCGGGGCCTGCTCGCACTGGCTTGCCAGAACGACCCCCTTTTTATCGGGGCCGGTCTCCGGTCTGAGCGCGGGCAGCCACACAGTTTGCCCGCGCCGGGTAGAGGTGATCGATCCCCGCCAGCCTGCCACAGGGATCTGAGGATCCGGTCACCGGCGCGTGCGGGGGCCCGGCAACGGGGGGGCGTGCCCTGCCGGCGTGTGGCGCGGCCTCGGGACGGGCGCTCTGGTCGCGGGCCCATTGTCGTTGTGTGCGAAGGTGGCCCGGCGCGGGGCGCATCCCGCATCGGACCCCGGTGGGCCTATTTCGCCGCCAGCTTGCCGAGGTCCTTGGTGGCCATGGGGGTCCTTTTCTGGGTCCTGATGGGGCTTCCTTTGCACAATGCAAAACAGGTGTGGGGTGCGCGCTGGTGGATTTTACGGGGGAAACCGCGTGTCGACCGCATTTTCGTCCGCGCAGCGGCGGGGGAATAGACGCCCGATTTTCGGCGTCATCGCCGGGCGATCTGGGCTAAGCTTGGTGTCATGATGTTCGATTTGCCTGATTCACAGACGCTGTATCAAGCGTTGCTCTCCCGCGATGCGGCCTATGACGGGCGCGCTTATGTGGGGGTCACCTCGACCGGTATTTTCTGTCGCCTGACCTGTCCGGCGCGCAAGCCGAAGTTCGAGAACTGCCAGTTCTTTGCCACGCCCGGCGCCTGTATCGAGGCGGGGTTTCGCGCCTGCAAACGCTGCCACCCGGTCGATGCGGCGGCGGGCAATGATCCGAACGTGCGGCGCTTGCTGGCGGCGTTGGAAGCGCGCCCGGGCCATCGCTGGGGCGAGGGTGACGTGATCGCCATGGGGCTGGATCCCTCCACCACCCGGCGCGCCTTCAAGCGGCAGTTCGGCATGACCTTTCTGGAAATGGCCCGCCAGCGCCGGTTGCGGGACGGTTTCACCACCCTGAGCGCGGGCGAGCCGGTGATTGCGGCGCAGCTTGATGCCGGTTTCGAGAGCCCAAGCGCCTTTCGCGCCGCCTTTGCACGGTTGGTCGGGGTGGCGCCGGGTGCCTTTCGCAAGGACGCGCAGCTGCTGGCCGACTGGATCGATACGCCGCTGGGGGCGATGGTGGCGGTGGCCGGCCAGCATCGCCTGCACCTGCTGGAATTTGCCGATCGCAAGGCGCTGCCGCGCGAGGTGGCAAAGCTGCAAAAGCGCCAGCCCGGCGGGCTCGGCTTTGGTCGCCCGGCGGTGATCGACCAGGCGGCAGAGGAGCTTGCGGCCTATTTCGCGGGTCAGGCGGCGCGGTTTGAGACGCCGCTGGCCTATCATGGCACCGGCTTCGAAGCGGAGGTCTGGCGCGCCCTGCGCGAGATCCCCGCCGGGGAAACCCGCAGTTACGGCGAGTTGGCCAAGGCGCTGGGGCGCCCCGGGTCCAGCCGCGCGGTGGCCCGTGCCAATGGGGCCAATCAGATCGCGGTGATGATCCCCTGTCACCGGGTGCTGGGGGCCGACGGCGCATTGACCGGCTATGGTGGCGGCCTGTGGCGTAAGCAGCGCCTGATCGAGATCGAACGCAGCCTGAGCACATCCGCCGCCTAGTACGCCCCCCGTTTCCCTGGTGTCAGAAGGGGCTTCCGACCTGTGCGGTCGGAC